>NZ_JACB01000170.1 GCF_000520975.1 Aquimarina megaterium XH134 | reverse complement strand
CTTACGTTGAATGCTGATTTGAGTAGCATGCTATCAGAGCTTTGTACAGATGAGGGAGCTACCTTATATATGGTTTTGTTATCCGCTTTCAAGGTGTTGTTATCCCGTTATAGTGGTCAGGAAGATATTTGTGTAGGTAGTCCTATCGCCAATCGTACTCAATCTGAGTTAGAAGATATGATTGGTTTCTTTGTTAATACACTGGCACTTCGCAGTGATTTGGGAGGGAATCCTAGTTTTAAGGAAGTTTTAGAGAGCGTAAAAGAAACAACATTAGATGCGTATGATCATCAATTAGCTCCTTTTGA
>NZ_JACB01000169.1 GCF_000520975.1 Aquimarina megaterium XH134 | reverse complement strand
CCCAATTATTAATATCCCCATTAAACTTGGCACAACCATAAAACATAGAATGCAATTCTGTTACCTTTGATAAGTTTGGTATATCCTTGGCATTATAAGTCATGTTTTCGCAAAAAATAAAAGCTTCGGCAAAAGACTCCCAAACATTATCTCCCCACTGCTCTATTGTTTCTAATTTTGCAGCATTTGAAACAGCACCATCTCCTTCAACTTCACCAGGTTTATCTTTAAATTGAACTGCTGGTAATACTCCAGAAACAGAAACAGTATGCACTCCTGGTTCTACATAGGTATGCTTCGGGGTAGTTGTT
>NZ_JACB01000168.1 GCF_000520975.1 Aquimarina megaterium XH134 | reverse complement strand
TTTAAAACCTGTGAGGTCTAAAATGTTTAATTTTAAATTACTGGTTTTAATGCTGCTATCATTTTATGGTCATTTTTGTTATATACTAAACGAGTTCATAATATACTATGTGTAGAAATTGGTGCAATTGCACTAGATGTTTTTCAGGGAATTTTAGGCTAAAAATTTACTGAAATCATAATTTTTTGGATTAAAATTTAGCTAGAAAAAGAGTGTTTTTTCACTCCATTTTTTTGATGTTTTTTGGTGTGAAAATGTACTTTTTTTAGTGATTTTGAGCACTATTTTTGGTCGTCTAGAGCAAAAAAAACGGCATCTAAGGTC
>NZ_JACB01000167.1 GCF_000520975.1 Aquimarina megaterium XH134 | reverse complement strand
CTATATGATACTCCTCATTACTTGTGTAATATTCATCTTTATGTTTGGGGAGATTATCCATAAATTGAGACAGTACTTCGTTTTCTGATCCTTCGGTAAAGAAAATACCAACTACTGCCAGTAAACCCGTAGTTGAATTTCTGTGTACCAGATGCATCTCCATAGGGTATCTATTTCCATTTACTGTATGCTCACTACCTGTATGAAAGTGAAACTGCAAAAGATCGTAATCAATATTGTTTAATGAGGCCGAACTACCAGAAGTATAATCAAAACGTAAAGTATGGCCATTATTAACAATAGTTGTAGTACTTGTAGTATAATTG
>NZ_JACB01000166.1 GCF_000520975.1 Aquimarina megaterium XH134 | reverse complement strand
CCCAATTATTAATATCCCCATCAAATTTAGTACAACCAAAAAACATAAATCTTAAATCTGTTACCTTAGACAAATTTGGTATGTCGGTAGCATTATACGTCATGTTTTTACAAGAGAAAAAAGCACTTTCGAAAGATTCCCAAATATTATCTCCCCACTGCTCTATCGTTTGTAGTTTTGAAGCATTTAAAACGGGACCTTTTCCTCCATTTTTCTCTTTTTCATCACCACCACCTCCAGATTGATTTTCAAATCTAATGGCAGGTAGTACTCCAGAAACAGCTACAGTATGTACACCTGGCTCCACATAAGTATGCTTCGGGGTAGTTGTT
>NZ_JACB01000165.1 GCF_000520975.1 Aquimarina megaterium XH134 | reverse complement strand
AAAAGTGTATCAGACGAATATATCGGTAGAGTACAATTAGGAACAATTGATAATTCTTCTACGGGTTCTACAGGAGGATATGGAGATTACACTTCGGTATCTACTACATTATCTAAAGGAGCTTCTAATACCATTACCATTACCCCAACCTGGTCAGGAACCGTATATTCTGAAGGATATAGCGTGTGGATAGATTATAACCAGGATGGAGATTTTGCTGATGCAGACGAGCAGGTATGGAGTAAAGCTGCTTCAAAAGATACACCAGTAAGTGGTAGTTTTACAATCCCATCTAGCGCCAAAAACGGGAATACCAGAATGAGAGTATCTATGAAA
>NZ_JACB01000164.1 GCF_000520975.1 Aquimarina megaterium XH134 | reverse complement strand
TCTTCTATAAAATTATATGATAGGAGTCAGGGAGTTTACAGTCTTGATATTGATACAAAAACAGGCAATACACTTTCTAAAGAATTAATAGAAGAATTGGTGCATAGTCTTGATTATGTAAAAACCCTTCCGTTGTTAAAAGTATTGATATTAACAGGCACGGGTGAAACGTTCCTTCAAGGTGATCGGGAGGCTTATAATGAATCTATAACTCAAGGGCTTTACCAATCTATAGTGTCTTTTCCTTATCCAATAATAGCAGAGATGCAGGGAGATGCTATGGGATCAGGTTTCTTACTGGGAGCTTTATGTGATTTTATGGTTTGTAGTGAGGACTCGCGATATGGTTATACAGAT
>NZ_JACB01000163.1 GCF_000520975.1 Aquimarina megaterium XH134 | reverse complement strand
AAGAAAAGAGGTTGGAGTGTTCCGATTGTAGCTTCTAATGAAGTGCACCAATATGTAGAAAATCTAGCCTTATCATTGAGTGAAAAGCCTGTAATTTCTCTTGGCTTATTAAAGCGACATCTTGGTCGTGATCTAGAGAAGCAAGTAGCAGG
This sequence comes from Aquimarina megaterium XH134, assembly GCF_000520975.1. GTDB lineage: Bacteria > Bacteroidota > Bacteroidia > Flavobacteriales > Flavobacteriaceae > Aquimarina > Aquimarina megaterium. The sequence continues at coordinate 217 of NZ_JACB01000163.1, read as the reverse complement.
ATTAAAGCAGGTAAATACTTTTAAGGCAGAAGATGAATTCACAGGATCTGATAATGTGGTAACCACCCGATCCAAATACATAGAACTGGAGTCCCCTATAGAGGGAGTGCTCACAATCAGGATAGCTACAGGAGATAAAAACTATAAACTAAAAACCCTTATTTCCGGTTTAGAAGATATTTTAAATCAGTTAGAAAATACATCGGCTTATAAGGTT
>NZ_JACB01000162.1 GCF_000520975.1 Aquimarina megaterium XH134 | reverse complement strand
CGTATAGTCTTCTACTTCTCCATACGTGAAGGTTTCACATGAAGTGGGAATAGCGTTATATTTCATAGACACTCTCATTCTTACTGAAGTTTGAGCCGTTCCACTTGGTACCGTAAATGATCCAGTATTGTTAGTATCGGTAGAAGCTGCTTTGGACCATACCAATTCTCCAGAGTCTGTAAAGTCACCATTGTTATTATAATCAATCCAAACAGCATATCCTTCAGAGTATGTAGTTCCTGTCCAGGTTGGGGTTACAGTGATATCATAACTTTGTCCTTCTTTTAAGGTTGTAGAAACCGATGTAAAATCAGAATAAAACTGAGCTCCCGAAGAATTATCAATCGTATTAACCTGTACTTTACCAATATATTCATCATTTACATT
>NZ_JACB01000161.1 GCF_000520975.1 Aquimarina megaterium XH134 | reverse complement strand
GGTAAAAGCTAAAGATGCGGCTGGAAACGAATCTGCAGCAAGTAACACTTTAAATGTAACTACTGCAGGAGCATCTTCTACCTATGATGTAAAACTGCGTATTACTTTTGATAACTATCCTGAAGAAACCAGCTGGGAAATCAAAGATGCGAACAACCAGGTAGTACATTCTGGAGGAACATATCCATCTCAACCTGATGGCTCTACCCTTAATATAACTAAAACTCTGGATGCAGGGTGTTATACTTTAGTATTTAAAGATTCATACGGTGATGGCATTTGCTGTAGTTATGGTAATGGTTCTTATGAATTAACCAATAGTGCGTCTGGTGCTGTGCTAGCTTCTGGTGGATCATTTACTTCTGAAGATACTAAAAACTTCTGTGTAGGAAATGC
>NZ_JACB01000160.1 GCF_000520975.1 Aquimarina megaterium XH134 | reverse complement strand
GCCTTACGTAAGGATGCTTATGTTGAGGATTGTCATGTGTTGGTTCACCGAGTTGGCAGTCAGGATTTGGTACTATGTTTTCTTGTATTGAGTTCTGAAGGTTTATCGTATGCTTCAGACTCTTCAATTACCGAAGTTTTCCATTTATTATGTAAAGAGGAGTTACCAAGTTATATGCACCCTTCTCATTATCATATTGTTGAAGAGTTTCCGTCGAATTTGAGTGATAAGGTAGATGGTAAGGCCTTATTAGAGGTTTTCTTATCAGATTATGATGATGGGGTGAGTCTTTCTCAACACGTTTATGAAGCTCCCCGTACTGGAATAGAGGAGCACCTGGTTGAGATCTGGCAGGAATTATTACACCTAGATCAAATAGGGGTTTATGATAATTTCTTTGAGCTG
>NZ_JACB01000159.1 GCF_000520975.1 Aquimarina megaterium XH134 | reverse complement strand
GCTCAGCAGGACTATCGAGAACCTCTTTAATATCAAAAACTCTTTTTAGCAAGGTTAGGAAGAGCATCATAATCATTGTTTATTAAAGCTTCTTTCTTTGCTCTTGACCATTTTTTAATCTGTTTTTCTGTATCTATTGCCATAGTGATATTTGTAAACTCACATTTAAAAACTAATTCAACAGGTCTTCTTTTATATGTATAACAATCTTTATAAAAGCCTGATGAGTGTTGAAACAGTCGTTGATTTAAATTTGATGTAACTCCTGTATAATAGGAATCATCAGAGCATTTTAAGATATAGACATAAGATAATTTCATTGTCATAAATATATGGTTTTTCGTATAGCATTGCATATCCGTGTTGTGACGTAGCATTGATGTTCGTACCCTGAGGTTCTCGAAGG
>NZ_JACB01000158.1 GCF_000520975.1 Aquimarina megaterium XH134 | reverse complement strand
ACTCGGATTGCAATCCGAGTTTGATTAATATTATAAATCCACAGCATTACTGTTGTGGATTTTTTTATTGTGTTATGATGAGTAAGCTTTTTGTGTTTTATAATCACGTAAACACATATCTATAAAGTCATAGATATATTTTTTACGTTCTTCTGATAAGTTAGAAATCCCGTTGGAGGAGTCATGATGGCAAACACTATAAGCAATAGTGTTAATGATAGTATTTATTCTGTTTTAATAAAAGAGGAGACTAAATATATACTAAAAGATGATCGTTTGATAAGTATTCAATCTTGGGAGGAACATTTGTTAAATAGTGTTTTTGCGATTGGTTTTGATGTAGAAGAAAACCCAATTAGAGAATCTATAAAAGGAAAACCAATATTGTCTAAAAAATCAAATAATCATAGGATA
>NZ_JACB01000156.1 GCF_000520975.1 Aquimarina megaterium XH134 | reverse complement strand
TTATTTTTATTCTGAAACTGAGATGAAAAAAGAACATTTTATTCCAGTAGGTTTAAAGTGCAAATGGTATTAGATCATATGACGAGTAAGGTACGAATGCAAAGTAAAAAGAGGTTATCAAAATGATAACCTCTTTTGTTTTTTTGATATACGAAAATCGTTGCAATATTGAGCCTTATCGAAATCAAAATAAAATGTAAATCTTGTTTACATTTTAATAGACTTAATTTGATACTGGTATTACTTAATTTCTTAACTAAATGGCCTTAAAAAGGTGCGGATTACTTTTTTAGAAATTGTATTACGTATTCGTAGGATTCTCTCAAATTTCTGCCTTTTATCCCGAAAATTGATGATTTCAACCTATTTTTATGGTAAAACCGTAAT
>NZ_JACB01000155.1 GCF_000520975.1 Aquimarina megaterium XH134 | reverse complement strand
TTATAAATTTCAACTTATAAAAATTGTTTTTAAAAGAGTAATAATAGGAGGTTCACTATCATCTTTTAGTGATGATGTACAATATTGTTTTTGGTTATGCCCATGTACAACGTCCCCAACGATCACAATATCCGTAATCGCACATTTCGGTTCCGTTTGGAAATCTAACACAGCAAAATCTATTGTCTTTACAATATGGTGCTGAAACAAACGCTCCTTTGATATTTTGCTGTTGCTCTTTACTTAATTTTTGTACTCCTGATAGGTTTAAGATATCCTTCATTTTGTAAAATATTTAAAAAAGTTAATAATTCAATTTTGATTACAATGATACTACTGTACCAGAACGAACAGGTAATGATCATAAAAATGACAAACCTAAAAGTTTGTCTTTATGTATGGTTTTGAATTTTTTTAGAAAAAGATACAACGCCC
>NZ_JACB01000154.1 GCF_000520975.1 Aquimarina megaterium XH134 | reverse complement strand
GAATTTAACATACGTAATCCCTCCTAAAGTAACCACTAGCGATGGCGTATCAGATATTGAGCTTGCCGAACTCTGTTATCAATACCGATATGATTATAAAAATCGATTAATCGAAAAGAAAATTCCTGGCAAAGATTGGGAGTATATTGTATACAATACACTAGATCAACCGATCATGACCCAGGATGCCAGTTTAAGAAAAGAGAATTCTGGTAAACCCTGGGATCAATGGTTATTTACCAAGTATGATGCCTTTGGTAGAGTGGTGTATACAGGCTCGGTGATTAATGGCAGTTACAGAAACGTATTACAGAGTAGAGTTAATAATTTTGACGGCCCACAGTACGAAACCAAAAGTAATACTCCCATTAGCATTGCAGGGACACCAACATATTATAGCCTCGATGCCTACCCAAAAACAGGGTTATATAAAGTATATACCATCAAT
>NZ_JACB01000152.1 GCF_000520975.1 Aquimarina megaterium XH134 | reverse complement strand
TACATAAAGAAGGTAAAAAACAACTTACCATAGATTTTATATTTACGGACCATCTTTTATGTACTATAACTGATAATGGTATTGGTAGAAAAGAAGCAAAGAAAATCCAGGAGCGACAAGGAGGTCGTCATGAATCTTTTGCCCTGGAAGCTATACAACAACGATTAGAAATCTTAAAAGAGCAATATGGTACAGTGGTAGGGTACCATGTACAAGACTTATATGATAATAAGCTCGCTACAGGTACAAAAGTAGAAATCAGAATGCCTTTTCAGAAAAAATACTGATTAGTAAGGTTATTTGATTTTATAAAGGGATAAAGGATGATAAAAAGAATAACAGCCGGTTACAAAAAAATAATAGCTATTGGTACCAGTGACGAATTTGGTATTATACAAAATAAACATACAAGACTTGTAAATATTTAT
>NZ_JACB01000151.1 GCF_000520975.1 Aquimarina megaterium XH134 | reverse complement strand
AGCACTCGAATTGACGAATTTTAAGATTCAAAAACATCAATACGCACAACGGGTTGATAAATAATTCAACCCATCAAAAAATCTGTAATCGTAATTTATATAATAAGATTCTTAATAGTAACCATAAAAGAGTAGAAGAAGTACTCTTTTATGGTTACAAAAACTATTTTAAATTAATTTGATACTTTCATCTTACCATATTCTTTTTCTTTTCCTATAGTAATCGTATATAAGTACAAACCAGTTTTTAAAGAACTAATATCAAATGTTTTACCATTCTTCCCATTCATCACATTATTTTCAAAATCTAATAACTTAGTTCCGTTAAGGGAATGTACTTCAAATCTAAAATTAGAGTTAGATTTTCCAGAATTTATCATCACATTTATGATACCATTTTCGGTAGGATTCGGAAATACGCTAACCGCAGAATTTCTTACTGTACAATCACCTGTCTTTGACCA
>NZ_JACB01000150.1 GCF_000520975.1 Aquimarina megaterium XH134 | reverse complement strand
AATCATGAAAAAAACAATTTTTAAAGTAATCACTATGGTAATGCTGGCAACCTTTATTAGTAGTTGCGAGACAGATGATGGTACTCTTGATGGTCTTGAAGGAGAATCAAAAAATATATCTGTAGAGACTTCTACAATAGATAAATCTGCTACAAAAGCAGCTAATGGTTGCCATAACTGGAGTATTAAAAGGTATGAAGGCCCTATGTGGATGGATTTTAGGACCCGAAAAGTATATCCTTATGTAAATACGATCACAATTGCTGAGGCAAATTGTGATGGAATTTGGGAAGCTACCGGAGGTTTTAAAATTATTGATAATACTCATAATAAAAGAACAGTGCGGGTTAAAAGAATCAATAAGAACGAAGGCAAGCTTTTTTTTATTACCAGCGGGGGCTATTCTGTTCTTACTTTTGATGCTTTCATTTATCCAGACACTACACCACCTACAACTTCATGTCCTACCAGCGAGCATA
>NZ_JACB01000149.1 GCF_000520975.1 Aquimarina megaterium XH134 | reverse complement strand
GAGGAATTAATTTTGGGTCGAAGTATTACACCAGCAGGATTAAGTTTCAATCCGGGAGCGGTTGATCTGGGTAATGAGGCTCCGATCAATGTTCGTTTTGAATCCGTAGTAGCAACTGATCCTGATGCTGTAGCATTAGTACACAATGAAAAGACTTGGCGTTATGGAGATCTTAATTCGTATTCGAATCAGATTGCTCATAGTTTATTGTCATTACACCTTTCTGCTTCTTCTATAGTTGGAGTGTATATGGATCGTAGTGTTGAGTTTGTCGGTTGTTTATTGGGGATTTTCAAATCGGGTCATGTTTATACTCCTTTGGATACCAATAATCCCCCATCTCGTATAGGTTCGATGTTATCAGCAAATCCGTTTTCTGTACTAATTACAACAAGTTCTTTATTGTCAGAATTAGGAGAATTGAAGGATATTCTGGTTTTGGTTATTGATAAGTTACCAGTTAGACTATCGTCTGATAATCCTG
>NZ_JACB01000148.1 GCF_000520975.1 Aquimarina megaterium XH134 | reverse complement strand
GATTCTGATATTACTCTGACCAATAGAGGATATTTAAATCAGTTAGATGGTAGTCCGAGAAATATAGGATTAACAGTCAATTCGCCATTGGGTTCAAAAAATATGGGATTAGGAGCAGGAGTTTATAGTGACCAGGTAGGAGTAACTACAGCTACACATTTGTTTGGTTCATATGCTTATAAAATAGTTTTTGACCATAATTATAACCAGGTGCGATGGTGGTCTTATAATCCCAATGTATTATCTTTTGGGATTACGGGAGGTGCAATGATTTATAACGAAAATTTACTAGAATTAGGTATTGATAATGACCCTAATTTTGCAAATAATATTAATACGGTTATCCCTACTTTGGGAGTAGGATTTTTGTATAATAGAGAGCATGTTTATATAGGAGTTTCTGCTCCAAACTTATTAGGAGATTCTTTGTCTTCTGAGGATAATATTAATTTAGAGACTCCATATTATGCGTATTCAGGATATCGTTTTTTTGCTTCACGTTTTAAAGAAGT
>NZ_JACB01000147.1 GCF_000520975.1 Aquimarina megaterium XH134 | reverse complement strand
AAATACCTGGCTTGCATATAGGAATTCTGCATTAATTTGAGCATCAACTTGATGTAGGACTACACTACTGTTTGCAGTACATCCTTTTCCATTAGTCACAGTTACGGTATATTCTCCAGCTTGGTCGACTGTTATTTGGGGTGAGTTACTAGAGAATCCATTTTGTGCTGTCCATTGATATGTTGCGTTAGGGTCATTGATTAGAGCAGAGAATGAAGCGGTTTGTCCTAAACAAATAAACTGATCGTCTCCCAGATTAATATCGACTGGTTGAGGGTCTGTAATTTGATAGGTTCTTACTAAAGTTTTGTTTCCAAATCCTTGTATGGTTACCGTGTATGATCCGGCGCATAATCCGGTTATTTTATCTGTAGTCTCCCCGGTATTCCATTGATAGGTAAAATTACCATTTCCTTTGTTTACTTCAATTTCAATTTCTGCATCACAATCCCCGTTACATACCAGTGGTTTGATAGTCACATCTACGATATCGGGTTGTGTTATTTCATAAGTTTGCTGAATTGT
>NZ_JACB01000146.1 GCF_000520975.1 Aquimarina megaterium XH134 | reverse complement strand
CATCTGCATCTGTAGCGGCTTGCCAGCTAAAGGTAGGTAGTAACTCTACATTTTCAGTCTTATCTGCAACCGCAATCAATGAGAATGCTGCTGGTGGGGTATTTAGTTTTTCTGTGTTTGGCTTTGTATTATCATCATCATTACTACAAGACAAAAAGAGGGTACTACATAGCAGTAGATTACATAGTATTTTAATACTGTTTTTTTTCATGGTTTTAATTTTCACATTATTTGACGTGTCAAAATAACTAAAGTTAACACTCACTATTGATTCAATCAATATCACAAATCGGTCAATTACGCTATAAAAAACTTTTTACTGATGACTGACATGCAATAATTGAGTAAAAAGAAAAAAAATCTATAAAACTAACCCTGTAATAATTCGGGTTAAAAAAGAAATGCTCATTACTATAATTTTAATGAGCATTTCAAAACATAACTAGAAAGCAAATTCAATTCAACTCTCAATATTCTCAATACTAGTTTTCGAAATAAGAACGAAGACAAAAAACATTTCACCATTATTTTTCACCAGAATCAAAAAAGTTTAAA
>NZ_JACB01000145.1 GCF_000520975.1 Aquimarina megaterium XH134 | reverse complement strand
TTTCTTTAGAATAGAAGTTGGAGACAACAGCGATTATGGAGCATGGTACACCAATAATTCGGTACGATTGGTTACTTATAATAAAGATGTTGTATGCGAAGGTAGTAGCAAAAATGTAACCATACTTGGTGAAGGAGTAGAAGTTGGAGCCTCTAGTAATTTTGTTGCAGAATCTCATAGTTACATAGTAAGTTCTTCTTCATATACCAATTGGAATGGTAAATCTGGTTATATAGGATTTACCTTTAAAATTAGTGGTAATACACATTACGGATGGTTTTATGCTACTGTAGCAAACGATGGATTATCGTATACTATATTGGATTATGCATATAACACTAATGCAGGTCAGGGATTGTTGACCAAAAGACCAGCAGCAGCAGGTCCAGAAAAAGCAGAGAATCTGGTTAAAGTATATCCTAACTCATTTACCGAAATGACCAATATTGACCTAACCAAATTAGGAAAAGAAAGGTTTACTATGAGTGTATATGATCTGTTAGGAAGACGTATTTATCACAAAAACTATGATAGAAACCCTGGAGTACTTCCTTT
>NZ_JACB01000144.1 GCF_000520975.1 Aquimarina megaterium XH134 | reverse complement strand
AAAATCGAAAAACAATATCACGATAAGAATATCGAATTTGTAAGTATTTCTATTGATAAAAAACCACAACACGGTGCCTGGAAAGCAATGGTGAAAGAAAAGGAATTAGGTGGAGTTCAATTATTTGCAGACAACAATTGGGGATCTCAATTTATTGTTGATTATGGAATAAGAGGAATCCCTAGATTTATCTTAATTGATCCCGAAGGTAAAATTGTAAGTGCAAGTGCACCAAGACCATCCGACCCTAAACTTGTAGAAGTTTTTAACGAGCTTAGTATTTAATATACACCCTATGAAAATCAAATCACTCCTTTGGGTATTAAGTTGCTTACTATGCTTAGCTGCTTGTAATAAAGAAAGTAAAATAGATTATGTGCTTTTCTCAGGAAAGGTAAATAATGTCGTAGAAAATGAGATTAGTGTATTTGGAAATGGTAATAATTTCAAGAAAACAATCTCAATTAATGAAGATGGTACATTCTCTGACACTTTAAAGATCGAATCCAAAGGTTCCTATTCTTTTATAATTGGTCGGCAAAGATCATATTTGCACTTAGATCATGGAGATCAATTA
>NZ_JACB01000143.1 GCF_000520975.1 Aquimarina megaterium XH134 | reverse complement strand
GATTAAATCCTGAATAGAATTGAGGGAGTTAAATATAAAATGTGGGTTCATTTGAGACTTGAGCGACTTCAATTGTAACAAGGCTAACTCACTTTTCTTAGATTCCTCAAGTTTTTGATATGCCTGGGCTAATTTTTCTTCATTACGAATATTAAGTTTTTTAAAGTAATTTACTATGGCATAAATACAGTAAAATAAAATTATGACCACTACACCATTTATTCTGTTTGGGTGATCTTTAGGGTATATATCAAGATAATAGTAAGGAATAAAAAAGCAAACTATACTTACCAATGTATATATAATTGGCAAGGTTTTTTTTTGATATATCGATAAACTAATTCCCGGAATCAGAAGGAAATAATACTCTGTATAAATTCCAGGGTTAACCATTACGGTAGATAAATTTATAAAAATGAATAAATATAAAATCCACAATATTTTTGCAAAACCCAAAAAACCTTTGTTATTACATAACAATACAAAAATTAAATAAAAATTGGATATATAACTTATGATATGAGCACTTAAAGGTTTTTGAATAAAAATTAAATCTCCGACATAAAAAAGTATACTAGTATGTAAAGCGATCAGTACATAAATATTTACAAGTCTT
>NZ_JACB01000142.1 GCF_000520975.1 Aquimarina megaterium XH134 | reverse complement strand
ACCCGCTTTATGTATTAGAATAGATAAAAGGAGGCTTAAATTTTTAATATTATCTCTGCTAACAGATACCTGTTCTTATTTTATTACGAATGGTTATTAGTGGTAATACAGCAGTTGTTTTTGCCAAGTATTGTGCACATAACAATTTGCATATAGCTGTTTTATATGTGTTGAATATCCGTTATATGTTATTTGATATTTATAACATGGATATCGTTCTTAAAGAGAACTGATTGACAATTTGAATATAGAATATTCAAAACCTGGTAAAAAAGGAAGCTTCCAAATGATATGATAGCTTCCTTCTAAATTCTACTTATACCTATCTAGGGCAAGAAGTGTCCCCAATGATTCTCCAACGTTTACTGCCTGTTAAATTTTCTCTTGCTACTTGTGCAGTACAATACGTTAATCCTTCTACTCCAAAAGTTACATTAGATTGTATATTTGGTAGCGCTGCCCACTTGGTAAGTAATGCATCGTAATTGACTGTAGATAGTTTGGTATTATCTAACATACTACCCATTGAAATAACATTTTGAATATCCCAATCACTTATATCTTGGTTAAAAGAAGTAGCATCCATAAACATGAAGGGCATGCCGATAACATTACTTACATCCCATT
>NZ_JACB01000141.1 GCF_000520975.1 Aquimarina megaterium XH134 | reverse complement strand
TTAACGAATAAGAGAGAAACTTCCGGTAAGAATTCTACCATCCTCTAATTCTACACGAAACCAATATTCGCTAGAGGGCATTAGTTGCCCGTTAAAGGTCCCATCCCATCCGGGAGTACCTGCTCTTAGCTGCTTGATTAGTTTTCCGTATCGATTAAATATAAAAATTAGAGAATTACCCATAATCTGGTTTGATATCCCTTCTACGTTCCAGGTTTCATGAAAACCATCTCCATTTGGAGTGAAATATTTTGGAAATCCAACCACCGAAATATCCTGAGAGGTTACAGGAACACATCCGTTTTTGTCTCTTACATATACCCTGTGAAAACCTGGAGGTACATTGGTAAAAGTGGAATCATCCTGATATGCACTCAAAACTCCATTTATTTCTATTGCATATTCATAATTACCCAGGCCTTCTGTATTAATAGTAACAGTATTATTATCCCTTGCATCATTGATATCAATAGACCGTATAGTTGCTACACTGGATGCAATTACAGTTACTGTTCTGAATTTAGAACACCCGGTTTGCTGGCTTGTAATTTCTACGGTATAATCTCCGGGTTGATTTGCTAAAATTGTTTCTGTAGACTCATTTGTTGACCATAAGATTGTAAAATCATTGAGATTACCATT
>NZ_JACB01000140.1 GCF_000520975.1 Aquimarina megaterium XH134 | reverse complement strand
TGCCATTACCAGACTCATAATGTCTAATACCATTTCTGATTTAAAATCTCTTGCTAAAAATTGAGATTATCCTAATTAAGCTAATTTACAGAAAAGACTTCCTAAAGTATTCTTTTTACTCTTTATTTATCCATTTGATTGATTTCAATGTATATGAGTAAAAAAAAGCTTGAATCTATCATAAAACATGTAATCATTCAATACATTAAATAATGTTTAGTTTATGTATAGTAATTATCTTTAATATCATAGTATTACCAATAAAACTTGAGTTTCATAATATAAAAAATTGACTGCTATTTTGATTTACTATAAAAATACAGACACTAAAACCTCACAGGTCTATAAATATATTGAGGGAATATTAACTCTATAAAATCATTAATTATGTTACAAAGTATTTTAAATCTTGACACAGTACAAGAATTAAACAAAAAACAACAGCAAACGATTAACGGGGGTGGCATCCCGTGTAGAGGGAGATCAGATTGCCCTGATGATGATTACTATCTTTGTTTTATTGGTTATTGTCACCTCGCATAATAAAATATAACAAGTTAGTTATAAATCAGGAGAGTTGGAATTCAGTTCTCCTGATTTTTTTTACTCTTTTACATCTAAAGCATCTCGAAGTGCATTTCCT
>NZ_JACB01000139.1 GCF_000520975.1 Aquimarina megaterium XH134 | reverse complement strand
ATCAAAAACATGACCCGCTATCAAATAATAATTGATGCGCTCCTCGGCCAAAAAACTAACAGCATCACTACTACTGGTAGTAGTACTCTCATCAAAATGATCCGTCTCTAATAAATTAGGAGCACTTAATCCTACATAAAATTTATGAGTATGATAATAAACCCCAATTCCAACATTAGGACTAAACTTATTATCTATATTATTCTCAAACAAAGCATCATTGGTATTAAATTGTGATAGCTTTTGAAAATCAACATTTAACAAATGACCTCCGGCTTTTATACCTAAGCTTAACTTACCCGTTTCTGATGTCGGAATCGTATATGAAAAATCAATATCAAAATACGTCTCATCGGTAGGACCAATCTGATCATTAACTATAGACAATCCCAAACCAACTCGCTCATTACCACCAATAGGTGTATTAAGAGTAAGTGTCTGAGTTCGGGGAGCTCCATCTAAACCAACCCATTGACTACGATGAAGACCCATAATACTTAGTACACCTCGACTACCTGCATAGGCAGGGTTTACACTTATCGTGTTATACATATACTGAGTGTACTGAGCATCTTGTTGTGCATAACTGGTAAAAAAAGTAACGCTCAAAAACGCTGTCACAACTATTATCTTTATTTTTTTCATCCG
>NZ_JACB01000138.1 GCF_000520975.1 Aquimarina megaterium XH134 | reverse complement strand
ATGGTGCTAATTGGACGAATACGATAGCAAATAACAAACCTTGGTTAGTCAATGACCCTACTTCTAAAGTATGTGATTGGTTTGGTGTAACAGTGAGTGAAGGTAAGGTGAAAGGAATATCACTACCAGAAAATAACCTTACCGGAACTTTACCAAATTCTTTAGGAAGTTTGATAGAACTAAGGACAATATATTTACATTCGAATAATCTGTCGGGTAATATACCTTCAAGTTTTGGAAATTTATCCTTTCTAAGATTTTTGTTTTTACACTCTAATAATTTAGAGGGTAATATACCATCTGAATTAGGTATGCTTTCTAATCTAATTGATCTTTTGTTATTTAGTAATCAACTTACAGGAGTGATTCCTCCAGAGTTGGGTAATTTATCAAAATTACGTGATCTCAATTTATCTCGAAATAAATTGTCAGGTTCTATACCGAGCGAATTTGGACAATTCTCAAATACTCTTTTTAGGATAAATATTTCTTACAACTATAATCTAAAAGGAAAAATACCTTCTTCTATAAGTAATTTGACTGGTTTAACAATTTTTAGAATGAATACAAATAAGTTTGTGTTTTCAGATTTTGAAGCTGACTATAATAATTACATAAATAAATTAGGCACTTTTCAAGTTGCTCCCCAAGCCAAGGTAGATCAGGAAGAGACTTTATCTGTAGCTGC
>NZ_JACB01000137.1 GCF_000520975.1 Aquimarina megaterium XH134 | reverse complement strand
ATGCCATTGACCAGCAATGGTAAGATTGACAAGAAGAATTTACCGAGTATAGATACGTCACAGTTATCAGTACAGGAGTATGTTGCTCCACGTACAGAGGTTGAAGAACAATTGGTAGTTGTTTGGCAGGAGTTATTAGGAGTTGATAAGATTGGTGTGTTTGATAATTTCTTTGAGTTAGGAGGTCATTCATTATTAGCAACACGATTGGTTGCTATGATCCGCAAGGAGTTATCTGTCGAGATTGCTATTCGTGATATATTTGCATATCCTACGATATCTGGTTTAGGGCTTCATTTATCAGAGGTATCAGAAAGGACTGTTTTACCTACGATTATCTCACAGGATAAGCCAGAACGTATTCCATTATCATTTAGTCAGGAGCGACTGTGGTTTATAGATAAGTTAGAAGGTAGTATTGCCTATCATATTCCAGCGGTTTTACGTTTAGAAGGGCAATTAGATATAGTTATTTTAGAGGCTTCTTTACGAAGTATTATTTCACGTCATGAGGTATTACGTACTGTACTTTATGCTGAGGATGGAGTAGGATATCAAAAAGTGATTGCATCAGATGATTGGGTATTAACTAGAGAGATAATCGGAGATAAGACAATTATAGATGATAAGATCGCTGCATTTATAGCGCTTCCTTTTGATTTGTCATCGGATTATATGTTTAGGGCTTGTGTATATGA
>NZ_JACB01000136.1 GCF_000520975.1 Aquimarina megaterium XH134 | reverse complement strand
AGAAATCAGAATGCCTTTTCAAAAGAGATATTGATGAGGTTTTATAATCATGTATAAATTGACTAAAATAAAAAAACTATATAAACAACTTATAAATACAGGTATCTATCAAGATAATAAGATAGAGCACAAAAGAATACGATTATTAAATGCTTTTTGTTTAACATGGTTTGTGTTTCTTATTTTTTTTACAGCTTTTGACTATTTTTTTGCAGAAACTTTAATAGAAGGATTAAAGGTGCGTTTCTTTTCTTTTATTACAATAGTAAGTATAGTTTTCTTGCAAAAGCATAAAAAACTTTTATTAGCACGTATCTTATTTATCTTGGTGCTCATTTTTGTCATATTTGTTTTTGCAAACTTTGTAGAGTCTTCTATTTTGATGGAGAATTTTTACTTCTTATGTCCCTTGATAGCTCTTGTGTTAATTGATAATAAGTGGATAACATTACTAATTATGGTACTTTGTTGGGGGTTATATTACATCCCTTTTGTAATAACCACAGGTCTGTATCCAGAGAAAACGATGAATCCTATTTTGATATTATCCATTTTTGTTGCGAGTTATGTTATATTAAATTATTCGCAATCTTTAAATAGGAAAAAGGAAATTGAATTAAAAAAGAACAAACAAGATCTTGAAGCGGCTTACAAAGAATTAGAACTAAGTAAAAAGAATGAGTTGGCATTTTTACAATTGAAGT
>NZ_JACB01000135.1 GCF_000520975.1 Aquimarina megaterium XH134 | reverse complement strand
CTACTTAAAATTATCTGAAGCTTTACCAGATTTGGTTGTATAATTAATCTTTAACGCCTGAACTTCTCTTAATTCCTTTTTGATATCGCCTACAAGACCCATATTGGTATTTCCATCTATTTTAAGAGCTGTAATTAAAAAAGGAACTTCTTCCTCTCTTTTTGCTGCTCTCTCGGCCAATATAAATGCTTTTACTTCGCTTACATCTGCAAATTTATCATTAAGCTGGATTCTAGCTTGGCTACCAGCACTTGCACGATATCTTGAACTAGGTTTTCCTGCATAGATATACATTATTAGATTTTTTTTATCTAGTTTTTCTATCTGGTCTGCAGAAGGTAATTTATTTTCTATCATTAGCGTATTTTTACGCATCACCGTTGCAACCATAAAGAAGAACAATAACATAAATACAATATCCGGTAATGATGCCGTAGAAACGGGAGGTAATTCACCACTCTTTTTCTTTTTAAATTTAGACATAAGAATTCTGTTTTATGTTATTTCTATTTTTTAGGCTCGGCTTCTGAAAGTTTTTCAGGAAACAAAAATTGTATCTTTTTGATATCTTCTTTAAGTTTAGTCTTACTTCCAGAATAATTTACATCTTTAAAATCGGCTTCCATTTGTTCAAATGTCTTACCAAAAAGACGCTGTGCTTCTCTATTACGCAATGTAGTATACGCTGCCACCAATTCATTTTGAACCGCTATATA
>NZ_JACB01000134.1 GCF_000520975.1 Aquimarina megaterium XH134 | reverse complement strand
TAATCACCGTCGTAATCAAGAGTGTTACCATTATTGATATAGTTTTTGTATTCATTCCATACCGTTTCTACACCTTTTCCAAGGATATCTTTAAAAGCATTATCAAAAGACCATGAGTTTCCTAAGTCTTTTGCAGCTTTATTAAATTTATAAATAAAATTCTTGTCATATTTTTGAGTAACATACTGTAGGAAAAAGCCTGTTGTAGTATATCCACCCAGCCATTTTCTGGAATTATTTACATCTGGGTTTCTGGTTTGATGAAACCCTGCATATATCCTTACCCCATCTGCTATACCTTCTGTATAAGCCCAAAAAGGAGAAGACCCATCATATGTTCCTCCTGTAGTAGGGGAGTAATTATAGCCATGAGTTACTTCGTGAAATAGAATTCCATCGATTTCATCTTTTATAACCTGTGAATTGTTACCCGAATCTCTATAGATTTTTGCCAGATGTTGTGTGCTCACTTCTATGGTCATTTGATCACCATCTCCAAATTTATGAGCTACAAAATCTTCATTTTTCAAGTTGAATTTTAACAACCTAAATTTGGGAGCATCAGCAGAATTACGATACAAGATTTTAGCTACATCCAGGCAACGTTGTTTCATGTAGTTTTCTGCATTAGGGATCACCTGGTTAAATATTTGTGATCCGACAGTTGATCCATCAAAATCTCTAAATTCTACTCTTGGAGTAAGAAAATCATTCCCCCA
>NZ_JACB01000133.1 GCF_000520975.1 Aquimarina megaterium XH134 | reverse complement strand
TAAACCTACAGATAACCCTGCGAACATGAATTTAATGGATAGCTGGGCTTATATTTTATATACATCGGGGTCTACAGGTAATCCCAAGGGAGCAATTACACGTCATGATGGTGCGATGAATCATATTTTGGCAGAGTATGCTGTTATGGATTTACCGGACGGTTTCCGTTTTTTACAGAGTGCCGGTATTGGTTCTGATATTTCTGTTTGGCAGATTTTAGGTCCATTACTCAAAGGAGGAGTTAGTGTAATTGTTGATAAGTACGAGTTACTAGAGTATGGCAAGTTGTTGGATACCTTGATTCTAAGAAGAGTTACTCTTATCGAGTTTGTACCAACCTATATGTGGGGATTATTGTCATATATAAAAGAACAGGATGAAGCAGTTGTTTTGGAGGATCTTTCGAGTGTTATGCTTGTGGGAGAGTCTATCCCTGTAGCGATGGTTAATGACTTGAAACGTTTGTATCCCGAGGTAAGATTGTGGAATGCCTATGGTCCTTGCGAAGCATCAGATGATGTTATCCAATATGAGATCAACGACTTTTTAGAGGAGACCCAGGTACGGGTTCCGATTGGTCGAGTTATTCCTAATATGAACACTGTTATTTTGGATAAGTCGGGAGGATTATGTCCTATAGGTGTTATTGGCGAGATAGGTGTTAGCGGAGTAGGAGTAGGTGCAGGATATTTAGGATTACCAGATCGTACTTCTGAGAGTTTTATAGAGAA
>NZ_JACB01000132.1 GCF_000520975.1 Aquimarina megaterium XH134 | reverse complement strand
CGTCTAACTTTTCTTCAAAAGTCTTATTCCAATACCTATTCCTAAAATAATTTTCATTTTTCTTTATTCAACTTGTAGCTAACGGCCTTTTGTATGAGTAGTAGTGGATTTTTACTCACAAACCTTTCGGTTTAGAACAGACCTTTGTTTTATGTTTACACTTTTTGTTTTATCATTTAAACCGCTATTAGGTATACACTATGTTGCGGTGTGATATTTATCTTTTTTGTATCTCGTCTATTTTATTGATCGTTACATGTATTAAATCAATATCCATTTTAGTACTCATCTTTATAAGATAGATAAGTATGTCTGCCATTTCTTTACCTATCTCATTTTTATTCTTACTTAGAGCCTTCTGACCTCTAAATCTAATTGTGTCATCCCACTGAAAATGCTCCAGTAATTCAGCACTCTCAAGCATTATAGATTTTGCTAAATCTCCTGGTTGTCCATCTGACCAACCTTTATTTTCATCCATTTGGATGATTTTACCTTTTAAATCTTCAAATGTCATTTATTTAATCTTAATTTTTCGTAGTGGTAGGAATGCACCATAACAACCCTATAACGGCAATTGTTATTATATCCCTCGTAATCGATATGAACATGTACAAATCTAAGTGATTTTTGATCAATTCAGAATAACTAACTATAGACTCTTGTCTTAAGACCCGGGAAAGAGGTTTACATAGGGCGTGTTGTTACCAAAAACTGCTACTTTATTAACTCTTGTCAT
>NZ_JACB01000131.1 GCF_000520975.1 Aquimarina megaterium XH134 | reverse complement strand
ATGTAAACAATGTAAAACAAGCCAGTACCACCACTACATTGGCATACAACCCGGGTACCGCAGGAACCTATGATGTATATTTTAAAGTTATTGATAATGTAAGTGGTAAATCAGCAAACAGTGCTACCCGAAAACTGTACGCGTATAATCCTTTAAACACACCTACAGTAAGTGCATCAAAAGCCCATATTGTACAAGGAACAACTACAACCTTCACCGCTTCGGGTATAGGAGGCGGTTCGGGATCTCGTAGCTACGAGTGGTATGTTAATGATGTAAAACAAAGTGCAACAGGAACCACGTACTCGTACCATTTTCCTAATGCAGGAACCTATACTATCAAATTTAAGGTGGTTGACTTAACCTTGCAAAATGCTAATTATAAGTGGGGTGCTAATGCTCCTGTTTTAAAATCCTATCCTGGTATGGTGGCGAGCACGAGTCAATCTCATACTTCTATTTCTGGGACTAACCCAAGTGTTACTTTTAATGTAACGAGTCTTACTGGTGGTTCAGGCAATTCTCAGATCACCTGGAAAGCCTATAACAGTATTAACCTCTCTCAGTCCTTAGGATCAGGCAGTGGTACAAGTTTTGGTTTTTCTAACTTTTCAAATGGCACTCATGAATATACCATTAAGGCGACTATAACAGATAATCTTACAGGTCAACAAATCACAAAGACGATGATCGTTGTTGCTACAGTTACTACTGGCGGCGGAGGTGGCGGTGGTAATACAGGAGAACAACA
>NZ_JACB01000130.1 GCF_000520975.1 Aquimarina megaterium XH134 | reverse complement strand
TGACTAATGATGCACCAGGAGCTTTCCCGCTGGGAGACACTACAGTCACCTGGACAGTAACAGACAGTTCAGGAAATACAGCAACCTGTACTCAAACGGTAACAGTAACTGATAATATAGATCCAACCATCAGTTGTCCTGCAACCGTAAATGTAAATGTTGATGCTGGTTTATGTACTGCAAGTGGAGTTGCTTTAGGTACACCGACTACATCAGATAATTGTGCAGTAGCTAGTGTAACTAACGATGCACCAGGAGTTTTCCCGATAGGAGATACGACAGTCACCTGGACAGTCACCGATAGTTCAGGAAATACAGCGACCTGTACTCAAACGGTAACTGTAATAGACAACATTGATCCAACAATAGTGTGTGCTGCAGATGTAAGTGTGAATGTAAATCCTGGAAGTTGTATCGCAACAGGAGTTACTTTAGTTACACCCACAATTTCTGATAACTGTACCGTAGTGAGTACTACTAATGATTCTCCGGGTACTTTTCCAATAGGAGATACCACCGTAACCTGGATGGTAACCGATAGTTCAGGAAATACAGCTACCTGTACCCAAACGGTAACAGTAATAGATAATATTGATCCAACCATTAGTTGTCCAGCCACGGTAAATGTAAATGTAGATGCCGGTTTATGTACTGCGAGTGGAGTTGCTTTAGGTACACCTACTACTTCAGATAATTGTACAGTGGCGAGTGTAACTAATGATGCACCGGGAGCCTTTCCAATAGGAGATACTACAGTCACCTGGACAGTCACC
>NZ_JACB01000129.1 GCF_000520975.1 Aquimarina megaterium XH134 | reverse complement strand
ACTAGATAAGTTATTATCTAAAATAAGCTTATCAGGATCTATTGACGGATACTACAGATACAATTTTGCAGCC
>NZ_JACB01000128.1 GCF_000520975.1 Aquimarina megaterium XH134 | reverse complement strand
ATAGTTTTACACCCCTAATCAAAAACAATTACAACAATTATAATTAACTATGAAAGTAAAGATTATCACAGAATTTTTAAAAAAAGCAACTCTCCTTACTTTATTTCTTTTGAGCTTTAATGCCATTAGTCAAGAAGAAAAACCAAAATCAACACTAGATAAGTTATTATCTAAAATAAGCTTATCAGGATCTATTGACGGATACTACAGATACAATTTTGCAGCCCCTAATGACAACTCGGTAGCTCCAAAAACTTTTTTTGTAGATGAAAGCGGTTTTGCATTAGGTATGGCTAACGCTATTTTGGGATATGAAGGCGAAAAAGTTGGGTTTGTAGCTGATCTTGTCTTTGGTCCCAGGGGCGAAGATGCTGTATTTAATTCTGATGATTCTGCTCAAATGATTAACCAGTTATTTGTCTACTGGAATGTAACCGAAAGCGTTAAGCTTACCTTTGGTAATTTTAATACTTTTATAGGATATGAAATGATTTCACCAACAGAAAATTTTAATTATTCTACTTCATATATGTTTACCTATGGCCCTTTATCTCATACTGGTTTGAAAGCAGATATTGCGATAAGTGAAAAATGGTCTGCTATGCTTGCTGTAATGAATCCTAGTGATTATACCGAAAACAACCCTTTTGACACTTACATCGCTGGAGCACAAATAGGGTATACCCTGGATAATGGTAGT
>NZ_JACB01000127.1 GCF_000520975.1 Aquimarina megaterium XH134 | reverse complement strand
TGCAGATCAGCCAAGCTTAGAATCTTTGGATAACGGGATGAAGCAGTATAGAACGAGAAACATTGTCTCTAGTAATAACCGTACAATTAATGTATTAGGTTATACAGGTGGTGGCGGTAATGGACTGTCTAATACTGGAAGGCAGGCCTTACAGAGAGCTGTTAATACATATAATAATTTAAATACTTCTCTTAATATGAGACTCACTTTTGGCACCAACTATCAGGCAGCTGATTTGGTAGTATACGTAAGAAGTGATTTAGGAGCTGGTGGATTAGCAGGATTCCCTTCTGGTGGAAGACCATATAAGTGGGCAAGAATAGGACCTAATGTTAGAAACAGAGGAGTTGCGTATACTCAACATGTTATCACTCATGAAATGGGGCATTGTATAGGGTTACGTCATACAGATTGGCAGAGAAGAGTATGTGATGGTCGACCAGAAGGTCAAGGTGCTGATGGTGCTATCCATATTCCGGGAACTCCAACTGGAGTGGATATTACATCTTTTATGATTTCTTGTCCGGCACAAGGAAACCCTCAAAATGGGACTCTAAATAGAAATGATGTTACTGCATTGCAGTACTTATATTAATATAAATTTATTAAGAACTTTGATTTTTTTTAGAGGGGGCTGCCTGAAAAGGCAGTCTTTTCGTATTTTAATTTTTTTCCTTTTGGATAGGTGTGCTATAATTAATTAAAGTTTTGTTACCTCCTATATTTACTATGTTTGATGCTTTTTTATAAATGTCTTTAATCACGATTTAAGATGTCTTAAATCGTGATTAGAGACATCTAATTATTGATTTGAGTCCTTTTTTTGTTGAATTTAGCATCAACTAATTTTACACAAACATTCAACTTATGAAAACACTATTCAACA
>NZ_JACB01000126.1 GCF_000520975.1 Aquimarina megaterium XH134 | reverse complement strand
GTGCCTTCTGGAGTATATGCCATAGTAATAGAAACACCATATGGAAATGATATTAGAAAAGTAATTGTGGAATAATTGATAAGTAGTATCTTAATGATGATAGTAAAATGATATAAAATCTAAAAATGAAAAAAATAACATTTATAGTGTTTTTTTTAATGACTTACATTGGGTTTTCTCAAGATTATGGGTTTCTGTTTAAAACAGAAGTTCAGGCAACTGCACACGCTAACTTATTTAGCGCCAGTGTAGTAACTGATTCGCCTGAGGTTTATCCGGGTATAGGGTATAACTCTACTCCACAAAATGTAGGTAGCATTTACTATGATTTTATTGAATTAAATAACAATTTCAATACTGCCACTGTTAACCTTTACAGCCATTGGATCTCTCTTAGTGACCCTGTTTCCTGTAATTCTGACGATACCTACACGTATACAAGAAATGAGTTTATAAACAATTTGGTCGGATACAATACTAAAGATTGTAATTTTTTTACAATTGTATACCCAATTCACATTATTGAACCTTCAGCAAATGAATTCTGCCCTGATCAAGAGATCGTTCTAAAATATGGATACCATTGGCAATTTAGTTTTGATGGTATAAACTGGAATTCTTTCCCTACATCCCTTAATACAAAAAGGGTAACAAGTTTTACGCTAAAAGAATTGTTTAGTCTAAGTGGAATTCCTGATAGTCAATGGCAAAGTGAATCTAATATTAAATTCCAAACCGGATATGGAACAGAATTCACAAATATTAGAAACATAACAATCATTAATTGTTCACCCAAACTAGATGGTCCTATAATTGACATCCAGCCTTCATGTAGTAATAGTATTAATCTTAATGATAATGACAATGGTAGTTTTACCGTTACTTTTGATAGAGAACTTGAT
>NZ_JACB01000125.1 GCF_000520975.1 Aquimarina megaterium XH134 | reverse complement strand
CAATGTAGGAATAGGAACCTACCAGGTAACTGTCTCTGATCAAGGAGGAAATAGCCTATCTAAATCTTTTCAGGTACAAGGACCTGAGCCTATAACAGCAATACCTGCTGTAAATAATGTAGGATGTAAAAATGGAAGTGATGGAACCATACAATTAACCATTAATGGA
Organism: Aquimarina megaterium XH134; assembly: GCF_000520975.1. Classification (GTDB taxonomy): domain Bacteria; phylum Bacteroidota; class Bacteroidia; order Flavobacteriales; family Flavobacteriaceae; genus Aquimarina; species Aquimarina megaterium. Next base: position 771 of record NZ_JACB01000125.1, on the reverse strand, counting down.
GGTACAGGACAATATACCGTAAACTGGACTAAACTATTCGATAATACCTTCAACAAATCCGGAGCCAATATAACTGGTCTCTCCGCCGGGTCATATGAGTATACCATTACTGATCAAAACAATTGTACCATCAATAATTTTGGAACTCCAATAGAAGTCACAGAACCTCCTATAGGAATAGAAGTCTCTGAGGTCATTGCATCGCACATAGACAATATCGTATTTGGAGGTAATATAGGAGTTCTCGAAATTAATATCATCAATAATCAAGGAACACCACTATTCAACTGGTTTAAAGAAGGAAACCCTTTCACTCCTCCTGCCGGATCTACTGATACCAAATTAATACATTTGGAAGCCGGAAACTACTCTATTGAAGTTACTGATATTGATGGCTGTATAGCAACATTAACTCAACCTATTGTAATCACACAGCCAGATTTGTTAGAAATTCAGGATACTACAATTACCAATGTGAGTTGTAAAGATCTTGATGATGGAAAAATTACAGTAAATGTAAGTGGAGGGGTTCAACCTTACACCTACCTATGGACTAAACAAGGAGATCCTTTATTCTCCAGACCCGATGATCCTACTATAGACGGCTTACAACCTGGTGCATACACAGTCTCTATAACTGATGATAGTAATGTAGAAATATCATCGGGAGTATATAACATCACACAGCCAGATCTGTTGGAAATCAACATCGTAAGTACAACTCCTGTACTTTGTCCCGAAGACAATACAGGAGCTATCAATGTATCTATT
>NZ_JACB01000124.1 GCF_000520975.1 Aquimarina megaterium XH134 | reverse complement strand
AATTCGTCAATTCGAGTGCTTGTATATTTCGATATAACACTTAAATAGTAAAACCATGTTTAAAACACACACAAACTCAGTAAATTTTATTAGAATTAATTGTTCATGGCGACAGTTAATTTGTACGACCCTATTTCTAACAGTAATTCTATCTGTTTTCCCCCATGGCACAGTAACATACCCACCAAGTCGTGTTTGGAATTGTTTTCAGGAAGACCCTGAAAGTCCAGATTCTGCGGCTTGTGTTGCAGCAGTAGCTTCTCATGGCACGCAGCCATTATATGATTGGAGTGAAATTAACCAGGCGAATGCTAATGGTAATCATCAGCAATATGTGATGGATGGTAATCTGGCTAGCGGTGGCAGGCCTGAAAAATACGGAGGCATGGATCAAGTTAGATCCGATTGGGTGTCGACAAAAGTTTCTCCGGGCCCATTTACAGTAACTTGGACAAATCACGCTCCTCATGCGACTGCTTATTATGAAGTTTATATAACCAAAGCAAGCTGGACACCCGACCAGCCATTAACATGGGATAGTCTTGAACTTTTAGTACGAACACCTCCAAGTGCAGCAGAAAGGATTGTTAATATTCCGGTAACACTTCCTGTTAGGACGGGTAAACATGTTATTTATAGTATTTGGCAAAGATCAGACAGTCCAGAGGCATTTTATTCGACTAGTGATATCAATTTTGATGGAGGAGGTACCGATACACAGGCACCTTCTGTTCCTACTGGTCTAGGGGCATCAAATGCTACACAAACTACAGTAGATCTTGCCTGGAATGCTGCTACCGATAATGTAGCTGTAACGGGATATGATATATACCAAGGAAATACTATTGTTGCTACCGTAACTGGTACTTCTCATCAAGTAACTGGATTAACAGCAAACACTTCTTATTCTTTTAGAATAAAAGCGAAGGATGCTGCAAATAATCAATCTGGTTTTAGTAATACCACAACTGCAACTACACTTCCTGATACCGGAGGAGGAGACTGTGCAGGAATACCACAATATGTAGCAGGAACTTCTTATAGTAAAGATCAGGAAGTA
>NZ_JACB01000123.1 GCF_000520975.1 Aquimarina megaterium XH134 | reverse complement strand
AGTCCAAGCTTTAAATGGAAGGGTTGTTAATACTAATAATTAGAATTTAGATATATTGTTTTTGATAGTTGTAAAAGGAGGTACTGCCATTTGGGAGTATCTCTTTTTTCTTTAAGGATTAAAAAAAATAAAAATTGAAGTAGGGTATTTTTAGCTTGACTTGTTTTAGACAAACAAAACTCAACCTAAATATTATGATCAATACTCTTTTTTCTCATAAACGATATTCTTTTATGAGTTCTGATATTTTTGAAATGATCCCGGATGACGTTTCGTCTTTTATAGAAGAAAATATAATTCCTATACGACTAAAGAAAGGACAAGTCTTGTTTTATGAAGGTACTATCCCTAGTGGGGTGTATATATTAAAAAAAGGGAAAACAAAGAAATATGCTACAGGATTAAATGGTAAAGAACATATCTTTTACCTAATTAAGGAAAACGGAATTCTTGGTCATCATAATTTGCTTTGTAAAGAGAAATATTCTCATTCTGCAGCTTGTCTTACCGATTGCTTATTTCATTTAATCCCCAAAGAAATTTTCTTCTCAATAATCGAAAATAACCAAGAAATACTTCATGGTCTTTTAAAAAATATTAGCCATGAGTTTGGAGTGTTTATTAATAACTCTAAAATTCTGGCTCAGTATAGTGTTAGAGAGCGAACCGCTTTATCGATACTAAGATTAGACGAATTCTTTGAAGAGAAAGGTTGTTTTAATTTATCAAGAAAGGATCATAGCAATTTAGTAGGTACCTCAATTGAATCTTTGATAAGGGTACTGCATGATTTTAAAAAAGAACAAATCATAGAAATTGAAAAAAACACGATTATTATTATGGATACAAAAAAAATAATTGCAGCAGCTAATTTTAGGTAAATAATTAATTTGAGATGTGATGTTTTTTTAAATGTATAAGTGGTATTGTGTTTGTGAAAAACTAACATATATCAAACCAATAGTTGATATAAATCAATTATTTGTTTGACGAATATGGGCTTTTAATTCTAGGCATCTAATACTTTTGGCAGAATAGTAAACACAAATTCAACTTATTATGAAATCAAA
>NZ_JACB01000122.1 GCF_000520975.1 Aquimarina megaterium XH134 | reverse complement strand
ATTTTGTTTTTTCATAAAAAATTAAGGTTTTTAGAAATACAGTAAATATTGCTCTTAAGAATTATAGAAAAACTTAAAAATGGCTATATAAAGTCTGTGCTAATAGAAGCACTTGATAATATTTTGAAATTATCATTATGCGACTTTAAGATCATAACCATATCGATTATGTTATCCTTAAAATCCGGGCCTTCGACTTTTTTAGTTTTTTGAGAAAGTCTTACAACGCTTACATTTTTATCTTCCTGTAATATTTTGATATCTTCAAAATTTGCCTCTAGCGTATAACTAGACAAGACTGTTCTTAGTTGTTCTTTACCTGCATTAAACAAAACGTTATCTGGATGATGAAGATCAAATATTGTATCCAGATTTCTTTCTTTATAGGCAGAAGACAAGCTTTCAAAAAAGGCATTAAGATTGGTATTCATTATACATTTTTTATGAGTTATTAAATAATCAGGGTAATTTTTATAATTACCCTGATTAGCATCTAATTATTCTGAATTAACATTTGCTTGCAGCAATAAATCCGCCTGCGATAGCTCCAAACAAACCTCCAACAACTGCTCCTACTATACTTCCTGCAGGAGTAGCCGATGTTCCTATTGCACCTCCAATACCTGCACCAGTTCTAGCTCCTCCTAGAGCGCCCGCCAAAATACCTCCGGCAGTTTGTCCACTACAACCACCATTTACAGAATTCAATTCACTATTTGTTAAATTTCTCATTGTGTTATTTTTTAATGATTTATATAATTAATTTGATTTTAAGAAAAAGCAAGCATCCCAGCCAAAGCTCCTATACCAAAGCCTAAAGCTGCTCCTACTGCTGCTCCTGCTGGCCCGGCCAATGATCCAATTTTGGCTCCTGCTCCTGCTCCTGCCAAACCTCCTCCAATTGCTCCACCTATTACTCCAGCATGATTAGTACCATCTCCTGCCGAAACATAAGCCACTTCGTTTACTGTTAAATCTCTCATTTTTGTATTTTTAAATTGTTAAACATAAATTTCTATCAAAGCGCTTTGATGCTAGCAAACATAGAGGAACAAGAAGGTTTTTTGCAACAGGTTATATTGGGTA
>NZ_JACB01000121.1 GCF_000520975.1 Aquimarina megaterium XH134 | reverse complement strand
TAATGATACTTTAGATGTAGTGGCTACTGATACTGCAGGCAACAGCGGATCAGGAGTAGTAACTATTGATATTACCACAATATCGGTAGATAGTTTTACCACGGATGATATTACACCTACTTTAACTGGTACTGGAGAGCCTAATGAAACGTTAACCATTACGGTAGACGAAGACGGAGATGGTATACCAGAAGTTACGTATACTGTAACCACTGATACTACTGGTAATTGGAGTATTGACCCAGATACAGCTATTCCTGATAGCGGAGTATTCCCTGTACTTGATGATATGGATACGATAGATGTTGTGGCTACCGATCCCGGAGGTAATATTGCAATTGGATTGGTGGAGATAAACCTTAGTGATACAGATGGTGATGGAATTAATGATGTCGATGAAGAAAACGATGGTACAGATCCTTTGGATCCTTGTGATCCAAATCCTGGTGCTGTTTCTTCAGGTGATTGTGATGGTGATGGGGTGATGAATGAATTTGAAATAGGAGACGATCCAAATAACCCTCAAGATACTGATGGTGATGGTACACCTGATATTTTGGATACTGACGATGATAATGATGGAATCTTAACAGAAGATGAGAATCCAGATTCTAATGGAGATGGAAACCCAGATGATGCTTTTGATACAGATGGTAATGGTACTCCTGATTATTTAGAACCTAACGGGCCAATAGAAGAAGGGGAAGATGGTATTACAGTCTTTACAGGAATGTCTCCAAATGGAGATGGTGTTAATGATGTATTTATAATTAGTGGAATAGAAAGATTAGAGAATACTTTAGAGATATATAACCGTTGGGGTGTTAAAGTATATGGAACTAAAAATTATGGAAGAGACGATCAATTCTTCAGAGGAATCTCTAAAGGAAGAACTACAATAGAAGGAACAGATCGATTACCAGTAGGTACTTACTATTATGTTTTAGAGTATGTTTTAGAATCAGGTGAACGTAAAAGTAAAGCAGGTTACTTATACATTAACAGATAATCAATCAAAATTTAGATTCCCATGAGTATCAGTATATCTGCTCGTGGGTGAAATAAAAATGTTAAATTAGAGCGGATGAAAAAAATAAAGATA
>NZ_JACB01000120.1 GCF_000520975.1 Aquimarina megaterium XH134 | reverse complement strand
AGTAAGAAAATCATTCCCCCATGAGCAAGAACCTCCATCAGTAGAACCTCCTTTTCCAAACAATTCGATTTCAGATGCTTGTAGGATGGTTCCGCTATTGTTTCTCATAGATAATCGATAATAGTTGTAAGAAGAGGTAGTGCTTACCTGAAAAGTTCTTTTCTGATTTCTATTCGGGAAATTTTGATTAGATCTTTGATCAATATTTTGCCAGGAACTTCCGTTTGTAGATCCTTGCAAAGTCCAGCTCTTAGGATCTCTTTCTGGCGCATCGTTTCCAGAAGTTATTGTGTATGAAGATAATGTATAATTTTTGGTTGCTATATATTGTACCCATGCAGAAACATTAAAAGTTAAAAACTTAGAATTAGGATTGTTATCAATCAATTTAGATATATCCTCATAAGATGGTGAATTATTATGTTGATCAGAAATAGTTCCCCCGTCATTAGTGATGTCAATAATTTCTCCACCATCATTTTTTGAAGATACAGTGATGTACTCAGATTTAATTTTAGTATCCGAACCATCTCTATTTATTACTTTTAGAGTTACCGAATAGGTTCCAGCTCTATTATACGTCACTACAGGATTAGTTTGTGTACTACTAGACGGGCTACCTCCATCAAATGTCCAATTATATGAAGTAGCATCTGTAGAAGAATTGGTATAGGATATACTTTCTTCTTCTTTTATGTTGGTTTTATTAGCCTTAAAATCGGCTATAGGAAGTTGTTGTGTGTTTTTTTCTTTTCCAAATAATTCGACTTCTGCAACCTGTAAAATAGTGCCGCTATTATTGGCCATCGATAATCGGTAATATTTGTAAGCGGTAGAAGTGTTAACTGTAAAACTTCTTTTTTGATGTCTGTTCGGAAAATCTTGATTAGATCTTTGATCGATATTTTGCCAGGAATTTCCATTTGTAGATCCTTGTAAAGTCCAGTTTTTTGGATCTCTCTCTGGAGCATCATTTGCAGAAGATAAAGTGTAAGAAGATAAAATATAAGATGTACTGGCTTTATACTGTACCCATGCAGATGCATTAAAGGTTAGGTATTTCGAATTGATAGTATTGTCGATTAATTTTGATATACCTTCGTTAGATGGGGAATCATTATATTGACTAGAAACTGTTCCGCCATCATTAGTAATGTCGATTAGATCTCCATTACTGCCACCGCAATCCAGGTTCCATGGGTAATCACCGTCGTAATCAAGA
>NZ_JACB01000119.1 GCF_000520975.1 Aquimarina megaterium XH134 | reverse complement strand
GTTATCGAACCTTTTCTGACTACGGAATTATTTTTGGTGATTATATAATAATAAAACGGGTCCTGACCCGATGATTTCGAATTCTCTCGGGGCCAGTTATTCTGATAACTCGATGATGTAAAATCAACCTGACCACGTGCATTATAAATCGTAACCTCTACAGATTGCTGATTAAACAAACTCGGTGGAAGCAACCAATTATCATTGATACCATCACTATTGGGCGTAACTACATTTGGAATAATCTCTGAAGAACCTGCAACATCTGAAATACTGAGTATCTCTGAATCTATAACACAATCCAATAATGTAATCCTTACAAAGTAATCTCCCGTGGTATCTATCTCTATAGAACTTGTGCCCTGACCACTTATAACACTAGAACCATCTACCAAAGATTGGTTCTCGCCGTCTACAACAATAAACCACTCATAAGCATAATTGCTACTCTCTGGAACACTTAATGTAGAGGTCTCTCCAAATGGAATAAATGTTGGTGAAGCTTCTATTACTACAACATCTGATAGAAACTCAACCGTTAAATCATTTGACCGTGCAGTAGGAAATGTAGTGCCTCGTAAAGTGGCTTCTAAAGCATAAACCTCACCTATGTTAGACGAATTAACCGTAAATGTCGTTTCGGTAACTCCAGTAGATTGACTGCCTAAAAACCATTCAAAATCAAATAAAGAATATTGATCTGTCGTAATAGGAACTTCTAAACCCGTAGAAGTAATACCAAATAAATTCTCTAAACCCAAAGTACCAGTATCAGCATCACAATCTAACAACGTAGAAATCTGAGTCCTAAAACCTACAGGCTCAAAAACCTCTGTAGTAGCCTGAAGAGTATCCATACAAGTATCGTTTGCAAAGACATCTACTCGATACAATCCTGGGTTGGTTACATTAACTGACAAAGCTCCCGGTGTACTAACCGCGAGCGGACCTTGAATACTTATTCCGTTCCTAAACCATTCTACTGTACTGCCAGCAGAAGGTGCATTTGTCGTAATAGACAAAACCAACGTAGGCTGGGTAGGTAATAACATAATCTGGGGAGGAGGTTGGGTTAGAATATCCGAACCTAAATTAATAACCTCGACAGGAGCAGTAGTTATATTACATGTTGGTGTTCCCGTAACTTTAACAGTGTAAATACCTGCAAAATTACTCTGTGGTAAAATCTCGGATGGACCATCAAATTCGGGAATCGGAACCCCATCCTTA
>NZ_JACB01000118.1 GCF_000520975.1 Aquimarina megaterium XH134 | reverse complement strand
TTGGGTAATTTTCAATGTTATAAATCTCCCAATATTCATTGATTCCATCGCCATCTGGTGAAAAACCATATCGTGTTTGATCTTCTTCTTGTGCTTCTACATAAACTGTGACTGTATCTTCTTCGATACATCCTTGATCACTGGTAAAAACAACAGTATAGGTTGTTGTTTGATTTGGGTTTGCTATTGGATTTGCAATATCTGTATTGCTAAGACCTGTTGAGGGTGTCCAAACAAATCTTCCATTACCAGAAGCAGTCGCATTTAATTGCACCTCCTGCCCTTCTGTAATCTCTTCATCTTCTCCTGCTTCTATAGTACATATTACAAGGTCGTCATTATCTTCTATAATAATATCTTGCGTTGTAGTTGTTCCTAAAGTAATACCTGTAGACGGGTTGCTAATCGTTAATGTTGCCGTTTCTGCACCTTCTACAGCAGTATCATCAACAATAGTAAAAGTCACTGTACCTGTGGTCATCCCATCAGGAATAGTAATCGTACTATTACTTAAGGTAAAATCTGAAGGTGTAATTCCTGTTCCTGCAGCAGCGATATCAATAGTTTGAGCGCCTACAACAGTTATCGAAGAAGTAGCGATGACCGTTATTACTGTCCCTGCTGCTTCTGTACCTGTATTTGCTGAAACTGAAAGATTTACCGTAGGGATAGGTGCTGAATCATTATCCGTAATAACAATATCTTGCGTTGTAGTCCTTCCTAGAGTAATACCTGTAGATGGATTGCTAATCGTTAATGTTGCTGTTTCTGTACCTTCTACAGCAGTATCATCAACAATAGTAAAAGTCACTGTACCTGTGGTCATCCCATCAGGAATAGTAATCGTACTATTACTTAAGGTAAAATCTGAAGGTGTAATTCCTGTTCCTGCAGCAGCGATATCAATAGTTTGAGCGCCTACAACAGTTATCGAAGAAGTAGCGATGACCGTTATTACTGTCCCTGCAGCTTCTGTACCTGTATTTGCTGAAACTGAAAGATTTACTGTAGGGATAGATTCTGAATCATTATCTGTAATAACAATATCTTGCGTTGTAGTCCTTCCTAAGGTAATACCTGTAGATGGGTTGCTAATCGTTAATGTTGCTGTTTCTATGCCTTCTATAACAGTATCATCAACAATAGTAAAAATCACTGTACCCATGGTCATCCCATCAGGAATAGTAATCGTACTATTACTTAAGGTAAAATCTGAGGATGTAATTTCTGCTCCTGCGGCAGCAATATCAAT
>NZ_JACB01000117.1 GCF_000520975.1 Aquimarina megaterium XH134 | reverse complement strand
AGTCAGAAAAGGTTCGATAACAATAATGAGATAATTTTTATAAAAAAGAACCTCAAAGAAATACGGGTATTTAGGAGGAGATTTTCTTTTAATTTTTCATATAAAATCGTTTTTCTATGACCAAAAACTCAATACTGTTTTTTACACTTAATCGAGAAAAATTACCTTTTTTAGAACATTTAATGTATAGAAAATACGCCCAAAAACGCATAAATAATATGATTTTTATACAAAATTCTTTTGATTTTTTTATAAAAATAGGGGAGATTTAAACCTTTTTTACTGGTTTGAAATGATTTTTTACAATAGCTCAAGACATTGATTAACAAATTTTTATGTATATTGAAATGTTTTTTAGGATCGTATTTGTTTTAGTTAAAATTGAACAAGTAACAAAAGGTCAGAAAATTATTACAAAAAAAAGTTAAATTTTAGTTTGATATAAACATTTAATTTATAATTTTATGTCTTGGTAAAAAATATATTAACAATATTATTAACAAGCGCCCCAAATCGCAAAGTTAATATAGTATATTCACCTTAATCATAAGTGTGATATCATGAAAAAAAAACTTAACCTCATATCATTAATTGCTATAGTGACAGGCTTTCTATTTTCTTCTTTGAAAGCTAATGCTCAGGATATTGGTGCTCCTTTATTTTCTATTAGCGGATCTACTGCTACAATACTCTGTGTAAATCAAAATACTCCCAATCGAGAAGCTATAGCTAAGGCAAACATTTTATTTGCTACAGGTACAGAATTTGTTTTAGAATTATCCGATGAGAATGGTGTTTTTTCTAATGATGCTACAAGAGTTTTAACACGATTTACTACGCCAATAGCGATTCCTCCAGGAGGAGACATCGAATTTCCTTCTTTTGCTATTCCTACAGATTTACGAGGCGAGAATTATAGTTTACGAGTTAATGTACCGGCAAGTTCTACTTTAAGTGCAGTACAAGAAAATATTCCTATTTACTATTTTGATTTTTCTCAAGGTGTCACGTTAACAGGAGCGAATATCGAAGCTAACACAGTAGCGTTGTGCGTTGGAGAATCGGCAACATTGACAGCCTTACCAGGAGATTTTCCAGAATATATTTGGTCTTTTAATGGTACAGTGGTTCCTGGCGAATCGGGTAATACTCTTGAAAATGTAACCCAAGTAGGAACTTATACAGTTCAAGTCAACTTTGGAAGTTGTAATCCCTCTTTTAACTTTGATACAGCAACAGTAGAA
>NZ_JACB01000116.1 GCF_000520975.1 Aquimarina megaterium XH134 | reverse complement strand
TCCTTTTGTCCCAGTGATGTAAAAATATTAACCACTAGTGTTACCGATCCGGGATTCACTTATGAATGGTTTAAGGATGGGGTTCCGATTCC
>NZ_JACB01000115.1 GCF_000520975.1 Aquimarina megaterium XH134 | reverse complement strand
AGAAATAGTAATCGCTGCACTCGCTTTATGCGTACCATCTGATACTTCTACAGTAATTGTATAGGTAGCATTTGTTTCAAAATCTAGTTTTTTACCCGCTACCAAACTTATTTCTCCTGCACCTGTCAACTCAAAAAGATCATTACTATTTTGGGTAAGTTCGAAAGTAATCGAAGCTTGTTCTGGATCTGTTGCGGCTACAGTACCAATAACTACATCATCAGCAATATTTTCGGCAACAGTAAATGTTTGAGCGCTAATCACTGGTGCTTTATTAACCACAGGTTGCGGTTGCGCGTCATCATCTTTACTACATCCAACAGATAGTACGACCATCATTAGCATGGCCAATACGCTTACTTTAATTTGTTTTCGTTTCTTCATTTGTACATTTTTTTGAGGCGCATGCTCAGGTTTCAAAAAAAGAAAACCTGAAGAGCTTACGTAATTTTGTTTCTAATAATTGATATTTTGATGCAAACCTAGCAAGATGTTTACTGTAAAAAGAGGGTGATTTTTATTCGTAGTACTCTGTTGGATATTCGTTTTAGTTTATTTGATATTTGTAGCATTCAGATATTGAAGTGATTTAAATATAGAGCATTCAAAACCTGATAAAAAAATAGGTTGTCTGATCAGACAACCTATTTTTTTCACAAATTTCCCTCAATTACCTATCTAGGACAACTACTATCACCAGTGAATGTCCAGTTTTTATCGTTTATTAATGTACTTCTAGCTGCATATGCATCACAATAAACCAATCCTTCTACTCCAAAAGTAACATTAGATTGCAAGTTTGGTAAAGCTGCCCATTTGGTAAGTAATGCATCATAAGTAGCGGTAGATAGTTTTGTACCATCCAACATATAACTCATATTTTTAACCTTGCTTATATCCCATTCGCTTATATCTCCAGTAAAAGAAGTAGCTCCCCTAAACATTCTTACCATATTCGTCACATTACTCACATCCCATTTGCTTACATCTCCATTAAAGGCAGTAGCTTCACCAAACATAATACGCATATTTTCTACTTTGCTTACATTCCAAGTACTTACATCTCCATTAAAAGAGGTAGCTCTATTAAACATCGCTATCATATCGGTTACATTACTTACATCCCATTGGCTTATATCCCCATTAAAGGATGTAGCATCACTAAACATGGTAGACATATTTTTTACCTTACCAACGTTCCATTGGCTAAGGTCTGCATTAAAAGAAGTAGCTTTAAAAAACATAAAACGCATACTCTCTACCTTCCCAACATTCCATGTACTTATATTTCCATTAAAGGAAGAGGCATGAATAAACATCTGTGCCATATTGGTTACATTACTTACATCCCATGTACTTATATTTCCATTAAAAGCAGTAGCATTACTAAACATATCAAACATATTTGTTACATTACTAACATCCCATTGATCCAAATCTCTATTAAAAGAGCTTGCACTGTCAAACATTCCCATCATACTTGTTACTGTACCAACATCCCAATTATTAATATCC
>NZ_JACB01000114.1 GCF_000520975.1 Aquimarina megaterium XH134 | reverse complement strand
TTTTATGTATCATCCATTCTAATTATGCGTGGTCTGCTTAGTTACTTTTCTCTTCATAACTTGTCTAAAATACTTTATAATAAACTATGTGAAATTTTATACCATATAATACTGTTTACTATAGTATTATAAGATATTCCCTACAAAATAAGTTAAACCAATTTTTTTTCTGAAAACAAGGTTTTTTTTTATCTTTTTTTGACTACTCTTTAAAAAACCCTGTTTTTTAACAAAAAATAAATAAACTCCCTTCTTTATTTCTCTTTTTCAGAAGATTGCCTTTAGCCCAAAACATATAGCTTATTAATTTTGGCATCTACTATATTAACTAATTTAAACACAAATCAAATGAAAAAAACTAATGTATTTATCCTCATTGCAGGAATTATGGTTTTACTCTTTACAGCTGCTTGCAGTAAAGATGACACTATAGAAACGAAACAAACTATTGTTGACCCATTAGCTGATGCTAAAGAACATTTTGCTCGATTAGGATATGATGGAGTCGAAGATCTTTCTATTGAAAAGATTACTCACCCTATTACCAAAAAAACAGAAGAATATTATTTGTTACAAGGAGATATATTGATGCCAAAACAACAATTAAAAGAAATGGCAAATAAACATAGTAATAGTCCCAACGCCAAGCATTATAGTGCTAACGATATAGTTAAAAATTTACCCAGATTTATCCGGGTAGCCGGAGTCACAGGTTCGGGAACAAATGCTTTAGACAATATCGCACAACAAGCCTTAAGAGCTGCTATAAATCAATATAATGCTCTTAACCTTTCTCTAAAATTCACTATAGAGTTTAGTGCTAACCCACCTTTAGGAACTGAAATAATTGTACAACGGAATCCCACACTTAGTTCAAATGCAAGAGCCAGTTTTCCTTCAAGTACAGGGAATCCCGGAGGGCTTATATTTATTGGTCCTAATGCTACTAGCCGTGGACTTGACATGGCAACAATAACAATGGTGCATGAATTAGGTCATTGTTTAGGACTGAGACATACAGATTTCATGAATGCAGCAGTATCATGTGGAGTTCAATTACCAATCGAAAATGATGATACTGGTGTAGGAGCAAATCTAATTCCAGGAACACCTGCAGCCCCTAGTGGGGATCCAGGGTCTATTTTTGCCACCTGCCCTAGGCGATTAAATACAAAACCAAATTTTACAAATGCGGATATTATCGCATTAAGACAATTATATGGGCCAAAAATGAATGCTCGTTGTGTAAACGGCGATCCTAAACTTCTAATAGCTTCAGTTCATGGAGGCAGTACATTTGTTAATCTGAATTCTAACCTTAGATGGCAAGCTACACGTTCTGGTAGCTGGATTGATATGGGGCCAGTAACGACAGGAGCAGGAAATCACACTTTTTTGGTTAAAGTAGCCTCATTTTTTAACCAAAGTGAAGAATGTGGACCAAAGAGGTATGGTAGAATGGTATTTAGAGCAATTGATTTTCCTAATATGCCACCCGAAATTATTCGAGTTCGTCAAAATGAAAGAAGGCCTCCTCCTGGTCATCAGTGTAAATAACTTAGTATACACTTAACTAGTTAAACACCCTATTTAGCGCATGATAAAACCAATTTTTATCATGCGCTTTGTTTATATCTTAATGTCCATACTAAGTTTGACACGCTATACACTCATCATCAGGTTTTGATATTTTTATTTAAAATCTTTATACTAT
>NZ_JACB01000113.1 GCF_000520975.1 Aquimarina megaterium XH134 | reverse complement strand
AAAATCATTGAGATTACCATTAGTAGGGAGGCCAGCATCTATTTCAATGTTTGCTTGGTTTTGGCATAAGAAATATTGTGCTTCAGGTTCAATATTAGGTAAAGGATTAAGAAATAATTGTACTTGATTGATACCAAAACATTGATTGAGGTTTTCTACTCTAGCAAATACTATATCTTGCCCTTGTGTTAATGAAGTGGTATTAGTTGTTGTTGTTATAGGGTTAGATTCACTTAAAGCATCTGCTATAGTTTGATAATACATAACTGTTAAATTAGGTGTTGCTATGCCAAGCAATATTTGTGGATTAGCCAGTGAAAGATCAAATTCACGAAACCCATCTTCTGTACCGTCATCATCACATAATCTTAAAATTGCATCATTTGCAGATGTAACACTTACTTCTAAGTCTAAAGTTGAAATCCTAAAACATCCATTAAGATCATCTGTAACACGAACGAATAATTGTTGATTTATCGCAGTATTTTGATATGTGGTTGTATTTGTAATAGCCGGAGTATTTGCATTTGCAGATGCAATATCTTCAAAGAATAATACAGTTCTATTTGTTGTACTTCCCGTAATCTGATTACTAGCTTCATTAAGATTAAAAAGAGTGATGCCATCTGTTGGATCCATAAATTCATCACATTGTATTAAAGAAATGGCATTTGCTACAGGCAAAGGGTTTACTTCTAAATTAAATTGAACAATACTAATAGTATTTATACATGGTTGTGTTGCGGCATATTGTGCTCTAACAAAAATCGTCTGAGGATTCACAGTATTTGTAAAAGGAGCGTTTTTATCTATAATACCAATTCCAGTATTTGCATCAGTCAGAGATGAATGATATGTTATGATATTGATAGCAGGGTCTAGTCCGTTAAGAATTTCATTGTCTTTATCTCTAAGTAAAAAAGAAACAAATCCATTTGTATCATTGCCATCATTGGCATTATCACATACCGTGAATGGGGAAGGAGTAGTTATTTGTGGTCCAGGAATGGTTATCAATGTGAATGTATCAATGATAAAACAACCAGTAATTGTATTTTCTATACGTACATGTATGGTTTCATTATTTTGAGTGCTTAGATAAGGACTGGCTAAGGGCAAGTTATTAATACTGGCATCTTCTTCGGTATTATGATATGAGATTGCTGTATTGGTCTGTGTTCCTAATATAGCAGCTGTATTACTATTTAAATCAAAATTTGTTCTTCCGTCACCAGAGTTTCCTATGACATCACATTCTGTAAGATCAAGATTTACCGTAGTGCCTGCAGTATTAACAGGGCTATCTGGAAGTATTGCTGTACCTGTAAATGTAAGGTCAAAACCTCCATTCTGAGAAAAATTATCAATTAAAATAAAATACTCTTCTCCGGCTACGGCATCTATGGCACGTACAAACCCATTTCCAAGATTTCCGGGGCCTTCGCTCAGATCCGTTTCAGTGCTATTGAGCCCTGTTAAGGTAGAGACTCCAGCTGCTGGAGGATTGGTAGAGGAGCATCGAATAGAACTACCTAAAGTAGAGCATGTAACATTAGGTCCGTAAACTGCAAAATCATAATCTTCGGCAGTGCTTGAGGATTCTGGTGTTATGGTGAATGCTAGCGTTCCTGATTGAACAATATTAACTCGTAACCATAAACTTTGACTTTCTGTAAAAGAACAAGCAGGAGCATTGTTACCAGGTAATGCAAAATCGTTGATACCTACACCGTTAGAGTTTAATTCTAGATTAGTATCTCCACAAACAATAATAGAATTAACACAATCGGTAGGTTCGTTTTGTGAATAACCGATAAAAAATACAGAAGTAAGAAGTAAAGTTAAAAGTAATTTTTTTTTCATTTGGGGTATTTATATTGTCGGTCAAGATACTAATAAATAGAAAGCTAGTTTAATATTCTCTATAAACTCTATGGTAAACATAGTTAACGAATAAGAGAGAAACT
>NZ_JACB01000112.1 GCF_000520975.1 Aquimarina megaterium XH134 | reverse complement strand
TCTCACCTTAAATTTTTTAAGTGCTACGATAGCAGATTGTAATACAGCATTATCGACAGTTACTATGGATGCTAATGGTGGAGTTCCTGGCTATAGTTTTGCGGCGGTTGCTGGATCAGCTCCACAACCAGACCCGGGTGTTTATCCACTTACAGAGGTGTTTACTTTAGACCCTACGATTAATACGACTTGGGTAATTTTTGTACAGGATGCTAACAATTGTGTTGTATCAAGAGAAATTACGATTCCACCGGTTACTCCGGCTCCGGTTATTAATACTATAGATCCTTTTGTAGATGATGCATGTAATTTTGATAATGATTATACTTTTACGGTTACCGCTACGAGTAATGTTCCTATACCACCAGGAACAGGTACATTGACATTTTCTATAGATGGAGGTGCTCAAGTACCTGGTACGGTTACAGGAGCAAATACAGCTAGTCATGATTTTGCAGTTTCAGGTCCTGGTACGTATAGTGTTGTTGTTTTTGATGAGAACGGTTGTCCTTCGCCACCAAGAACGATTACGGTATATCCAGAGTTATTGGTTACAGCTACATTAACAGAGCCGACATGTCGTGATAATGATGCTACGATAGTTGCTACGGTTAGTGGAGGTTCAGATATTACGGCTAATCCGGGTAATTTTACCTTTGATTTGGTTAATGCTGGTACAGGAATAACAGTACCTGGCGTGACTCAAACCCCTGGACCAGGAGCAGATCAGGTTACTTTTAGTAGTACTGTTGCGGGTACAGATGGTATTTTCCCAGGAGATTATCGAGTAGAAGTTGTAGATAGCGCCATTGGTCCAGTACCAGGGTGTGAGGCTACTTTTGACATTACAGTACCTACATTCTTAGATCCGATACCATCAGGAGTATCGACTCCTGTTTCATGTTTTAATGGAACCGACGGTACTATTTTAGTGAGTTTAGACCCAACAAGAGACGATAATCCACCATATCAATATCAAATTGTAGCTGGTCCATTAACACGACCATTACAATCAAATCCTTTATTTGAAAATTTAGAAGCAGGAACATATGATATTGTAGTTGTTTCTGATAAGGGTTGTTCTAATACTCCAGCGATTCAGGTAACAGTTGGAGGTCCAACGGCAGCTCTTACAGTAACACCAGATCCACCAAGTGCTTATGGTTGTAATGCTTCTAATGCAGATGTATTCCCAGTGATTACGATAACTATCGAAGGAGGTACGGAACCTTATGATGTTTCTTACAGTGGTGCTGCTACTGGATCAGAGACCGATGTGGCTGATGCAGATGGAGTTAGAGCAGGAGTTCAGTATGAGGTTACAGCTATTGTTGCAGGTACTTATACGTTTACGGTTACCGATGAAAATAATTGTGCTTTTGCCGATTTTGATGTTATTGTTCCTGCATTTCCAATTATGACTGACCCTACTATAACTAGAGATACTAGTGGAGGAGTTGCTACGAACTTTGGAGAAATTTCATGTGATCATCCAGAAACGGTTACTGTTTCGATTACAGGAGGTACAGGTCCGTTTGACTTTGTAGAAGCAGGAGGGGTATTATCTTCATTAGGAGTTGTTGCAGGAACAGATGATAATCCAGGTACAGTTGCAGTTGAGACGAATGCTACCAATGTTACTTTTGCTTTGCCAAGTGTTGGTTCGTATGTATTTACGATTACGGATCAGGGTACGGGATGTTCTATAGATACTCCAGCATATGTGATTGCTCCTTTCGATACGATCACAGCTACATTAACTACGGTTACCGATGTATCGTGTAATGGAGCTCTTACAGGAGCGTTAGAGTTAAATATTGGTGGTTATACAGGAGCTTATAATTATACAGTTGTAAACACGGTTACAGGAGTCAATGTTCCAGGTTTTGTAAATATTGCGGCTAATACTGCAACAAATCCAGAACCGATAAATCTATTACCAGCAGGAACATTTGAAGTTTCTGTAGAGGCATTAGATGCTCCTTTCTGTGATGAAGTGTCGAATA
>NZ_JACB01000111.1 GCF_000520975.1 Aquimarina megaterium XH134 | reverse complement strand
GCGCAGTCGCTATATTTTAGACGGCATAAAATTGAAAGTCTAGTAGACTTTTGATTTTGTGAGCGAGCTGGCGTGTTGGCGATTTGTATCGTTTTGTTTAATCTAATTGACTACCATTATCCAGCCACATCATCTCGCAGCTATAATAATTCCTCCACTGGAGCAATCATTATATCTCGTGTTTTGACCAAAGTTTTCTGAGGCCGGTTTTAAACTTTTAGGTCCTATTTTACATAATGTATTGTTATTAATTAATATAGCGATCTCATAATAGTTACTGCATTCTGTAGCTCTTGAACATTATTATAAATAATTTCTAAATCCAAGGATTCAATAAAATTCCTAACTCTTTTTCCCTTTTGATAATGTTTACCAAACCTATGAAATAATGTAGATAAAGTTTTATTATTAACTGCCTCACAATTTGGATATGCTTTAAGATTTCTTTGTGAATTAGGTACTCTTAAAAAGCTATAAATATTTTTTAAATCATAGAAAAGCCAGCTTTCTAAATCCTGTGTTGCAACAATTTCATTAATTGATATTATTCGAGACTTCTTGTCACCAACTGAAAAATTTTTATTTAATTCTTTAATATTTAAAAGTGTATCCGTATTTCTATCACCTTCTCTATCATAGGCGACAAATACGTGAATTTGATTACAATCTGAGAACTTTGAATTCGCCAAATATGATTTTATCTTACTTTCAACTTTGTTATTTATATCATATACACCATTAAGATTCCCAAAATTTGTTCTTATTTTTCTTCTTTCAATATACTTGTTAAGAAACAAGTTATAAAACTCTTTTTCGGTTTCTCCTTCGTATAAAAAAAGAATAGAGTTTTGATTTTTAGTAATACTCATATTCTATTTATTCAAATTCTTCTTCTTCAAGATTTCCAAAAAACAATTCATCACTAAAATTAATTTGACCTTGTTTCAGTCGCTTTTTCAATTCTTTCCTATTAGATATATTATATAAAGTACTTTTACCTTCTTCATCCACACTACCAATAATAATATTTTCCGTTTTAGTTTTGTTTAATATGGCAATAGAATGAGAAGTCAAAACGAACTGCTTATTTTCTGAAAAGCTTTTAATAAATGAAAATAAATCAATTAAAGCCTTTGGGTGTGTTGAATTCTCAGGTTCTTCAATAAAAAATAAATCATTTTTGCTAGACAAAACTTTTGTGATCAAGGCAATAATAAGAATGGTTCCATCTGAAAAATTTCTTAAACCTTTTCTAGTATTGAAATGATAAAAACTTAGAAATTTATGTTTTTTTCTTTTAGTTTTATCATCGTCTTCGAAAGATGGTAATTCATCAACCTCAATTTTATGAATATCTAAAATATCATATAGAGCTTCTTTAAATATATCCCAGCTATTAGTAGTTTGTAATTTAATTATTTCTTCTTCTAATTCAAATGAAACTACTCTTCCATTATAAAAATTAAGCCTATCATTATTATCTGCTTTCAGTAATTCTAAATTTGAAAAATAGAAAATAGGTGTTTTCACTATTGAGTTCAAACTATTAACAGCATCTAAATATGAGGAATCATTATCTATTCCTAAAACTAATTTTAAGACTCTTATAACACTAAAATAATTAGGGACATCTTCAAACAATGAAGTTTTTGATAATTTAGAACCGAATACCACTTTATTACCATTTCTCTTAAAAATAGATTCTGCCTTACCTGGTTTATTTATCTCTTTAGCATCTAAAGATTCATTTTTGATTTTATAACTGATATCAAACAAATCTTCTTTGCCTTCGATTTCCAAAATATAATTAAATATTCTATTAGTATCTGTATTAATAAATCTAAAAGAAAAGGAAATATCAAAATCTTTTGGCTCATTACTAAATAAATCTGAGATAGGTACTATTTCATCGAAATGAGTTTTATAAAAACCATTATTAAAGTATTTTTCTAAATCATCAGTAGAAGCAGTATTAATAATAAAGTTAATAAATGAGATTGATTGTATGAAATTTGATTTTCCAGCATTATTAGGTCCAATAATAACATTAATATTGTTAAAGGATAAATCTGCTTCTCTAATATTCTTATAACCAGTTAATTTGTATTTTTCTAGTTTTATCATTTAAGCTAAAAAATAGGTTAATTACTGTAATTTTTGATAAATATAAGTCATTTTTCACCTAATTAAACCTAAAAATAGCTTAATTATTGTTTTGTTAACTTAAAATGAACTGCAATATACCATTCCACACACATTCCC
>NZ_JACB01000110.1 GCF_000520975.1 Aquimarina megaterium XH134 | reverse complement strand
AGAAGATACTCCTGTAGGTACTGAAGCAGTACAAGGCGTAGTAGTTCCTGTTAATCCAGTAACAATAAGAGAGAAATTTTGACTCCCTCCTGTTAATGTTCCTTTATGAGTAACCGTAATAGTATATGTTCCAGAAGCATTAGCTATATCTACTCTTTCAAACGGATCCACAGTGTTGTCTCCAGTACCATTTGTAGTAATACTGGTAAGCTTGTACGGACTAGATGTAGTAGAACCTTTTGTAACTCTAATATCTAAGTCATTTACTAATACAGCTGTATTAGAATTTGTCGCAGTTACGGCAGTTCCTGCTCTATCTGTCCAGGAAATAGAAGCCATTAAAGGATTTGTACCATCTGAGTCAACAGTTACGGTATACGTTTGGCCGCTTGTAAGTGTTAGTTCTTCTATTTTTGAAGCAGTTCCTTTATTGGTAATAGCTTCGGCAGCAACTTTGGCATTTAATAACCCCCATCCGTGAACTGCGTCAGGTCCAGAAGGGCCAACATCATCAGCAGTATGAAGCGCTAATCCTTTTAAGGTTGCAGCTTTCATAAAGTTTCCATTATTACTATTGTAGTATTGTTGTAATAGTAAAAGCGTACCGGTTACATTAGGTGCAGCCATTGAAGTACCAGAGATACTGTTGTAGGCAGTATCACTATTATCGTAAGTAGAATATACACCAGTACCATTACCGGTAATGTCTGGTTTAATTCTATAATCATCGGTAGGACCTTCACTACTTTGAGAATTGATGGTCATACTATTAAGGGTACCATCATTATTTACATTGGCATCTTGACCATTAGCAACTACAAGATTATTTTTTGAAGTAGAATGCCCTGTTAGTTTATCGTAAGAAGAATTTCCATCAAGTGGTTGAGCGTTTGAATTGTTATCAAGTCCATCATTTCCTGCAGCTACTACCATAAGATAGAATGGTGCGTTAAACATGATTTCATCCCATTTTCTGGATTCATCTATATAAGCTCCAAAATACTGATCAGGAACTGCACTGGCTCTAAAACCATAAGAATGATTAGATAATAACATTCCATTTGCAGCAGCTGTTGTTGCTTCTGAATCGTCATTATTCCAATCATGTGTTTTAGCTTTTGCCTGAGAAGCCATTCCTTTTGCATTGGCCTGTACTCCAGAGGCAACTATTGTTCCCGTAACATGCTGGGCATGAAAACTATTGCCATTAAGTGTTGTAACACCATCATTAATAGCAACCCTGTTATTTCCTCCTGCACCATCAAATTCCTGGTGAGTAGGTCTTGTCGCTCCACCATCCCAGACATAAGCAGTCATATTTTGTCCATCTAGATTTAGGCCTAAAGAACCTCCTGAGTTTAAATGATTTGCTCGCGTAGACTTTGCAGCATCTACATTAAATGTAGTATAATAGATAGGAGTACCATCTTTTGCTAATCTTTGTAGTTCAGAAAAGCTTCCATCGGCATTTGTCATTTTGACTTGCCATCCATTTCTTTTGGCAGCCGCTATAGCTTCTTTCTTTTGTAATGCAGCTTTACTTGCTAATTCAGTCTGTAGTTGATTTAATTTTACCAGATTACTTTGTTGAGCGATCTTTGCCTTTTGTGAAGGATTCTGAGCGAAAAGTCCACCAGATAAAAATATCATTGAAGAAATAATAATGATATTTAATTTTGGTGACACTTGCCCATTAAAGCCCCTCAACGAAATAAGGCTTTTGTAGCTTTTTTTCATTGTTATTGAGTTTGAGTTAGTGTTATGTTTGTTTTTTTGAAGAATTCAAAGAAAACATTCGAATTTCTTAAATTATTCGCAATAAAAAAAAGTTTTTCGATGAAGAGAAAGAAAATTGCTTTATAAAACATTAAGGTCATTGTAATGCAACCATGTTGCAAGAAAAATCTTTCTTTTAGTGTCTACTTAACTTATTGTGGTTATCTCACTTTATTTTTATTTAGTAGTTTATGCAACTTTTATTATTTCAAAACGAAATGCACAACGGGTTTATAAAATATGTTTTTATATTAAATTGGTATATGTGCATAGTATTGTAATGTTTTTCTTAGAAAAGAAAAGTGTATGATTCAGTATTTTTTATTTTGAATTCGTTGTCTTAAAAGCCACTATTACTGTAAATAGAAAACCCCAAAACAAACTGTTTCGGGGTTTTTTAAAAATACTGAATGTATATTATTGCTTAATGATAAACTTCTTAGTTAGTGTTTTATCATATGATAAAACCGAAAAGAAATACATCCCATCTGGTAAACCGGTTAATTCTACCTTGTTTTTAGATACTTTACCATTTCTTACCACCTGACCAATATGATTAATGATTCTATAGTTTACATCCTTAACATTATTCATTCGAATCATAATAAAGTCTTTTGCAGGAACAGGAGAAATTACAAATTCAGAATTTTTCAAATCTGCTGTTGTTATGTCATTACTGTTGATATTATTTAATTGCGTATTAAAAGGTGGAGCGGTAGGGTTTATAGAGAGTGCCGTGGCAAATGCACCACATGCCCCAAGATTATTCCATCCAGAATTAGTACGTTCATAAAGATATCCTTGATAAGTTACACGATCACCAACCTGATAATTTACCGAACTATTATATGGAGCCACACCTGCACAAGGATCAGAATTTCCTCCTGTTGTAGTCACATTAACTGTATTACTAGAACCAGAAACATTGCCGGCAGCATCTTTAGCTTTTAC
>NZ_JACB01000109.1 GCF_000520975.1 Aquimarina megaterium XH134 | reverse complement strand
TACACATAGAAGTAGCCATAAAAGACATATTCGAATTTAATACCATAGACGAATTAGCATCACATATAGAATTTATTAACCTGGATCTGGATGAAGATCAAAACGAGGATACAGAACAATATAATGTAACCATAGAAATATAATTCTACTTTGTCATCTTATAAATGACTTGCTAGAAATGCGTTAGGGATAGCAGTGTAAAGCCCGGAATCCAATGCTAATTGGATGAGGACTTGTAACGCATAGCCCGACCCTAGGGGGAACGCCCAAAGACGATAAAGCAGCAATGACTTTAGCTATAAATGAGCTATACTATTAAGTCCAAGATCAATCAAAACAAAGTTTCGATAATTCTGTAAATCATATGAAAACTGAGTTACATGATTATTGGCAAATTCTACCTGACCTTTAAAACAATAAAATATAAACGATGAAACGAGAAGTTTTAAATATTTTAAAAGAAGCAAATAAAAATAACATAAAATTAGTAGTAAATAAGGGGGCACTAACTGTTAAATCCATAAATCCAATTGATGCTGATTTACTTCAAAAAATTAGAAATAATAAAGAATCAATTATTCAATATATAGAGAAGTATCAAGGAGAAAAGAAGGGAAATGCTTTAAAAATTAAACCTTACGATCGAGATGCTATCAACAAAGTTCCTTTGTCATTTAGTCAGGAGCGCTTATGGTTTTTGGATCAATTACAAGGCAATAGAGCTTACCACATACCTGTAGTTTTAAAGCTACAAGGAGCATTAGACTTGGATGTATTAGAGAGTTCGTTAAAAACAATTATTGCTCGCCACGAGATATTACGAACGGTTATTTATTCAGAAGAAGGAATAGGTTACCAAAATGTGATTTCTGAAGATCATTGGACTTTAGAAAAAAATGTAATAGAAAGTGAAAAAGATATTGAAAAGGAAATAACTTCTTTTATCGAGCTCCCTTTTGATTTATCAAAGGATTACAAGTTTAGATCTGTTGTGTATGATTTGAGTGAAGATCTTTATGTGTTCGTAGGGGTTTTTCATCATATTGCCAGTGATGGTTGGTCAGAAGGAGTGTTTATCAATGAATTTATAGAGTTGTACAGTGCATCACAAAAGAATAGAACCCCTGTATTGCCAGAATTATCATTACAATATGCGGATTATGCAGTATGGCAACGATCACCTATTGTAAACAAAACAATAGAAGGAGAACTTTCCTATTGGGAAGAGAAATTGAAAGATGTTACTCCTTTATCATTACCTACCGATTATCTGCGACCATCAATTCAGAGTTATGAAGGTGCAAGTATAACCACTACATTGGATGTCGACCTATGTCGTTCTTTACAGGATTTTTGTCAGAAAGAAAAAGTTACTTTATTCATGACCTTACTGTCAGGCTTAAAAGTATTGTTGTCTCGATATAGTGGTCAAGAGGATATTTGTATAGGTACTCCTATTGCAAATCGTACGCAATCAGAGTTAGAAGATATGATTGGGTTTTTTGTAAATACCTTGGCGTTACGAAGCGACCTGACAGGTAATCCAAGTTTTGAAGAAGTTGTTTCCAGGGTTAAAGAAACAACACTGAATGCTTATGACCATCAATTAGTTTCTTTTGAACGTGTCGTTGATCGTGTTGTATCCACACGCGACATGAGTATGAGTCCACTGTTTCAGGTATTGTTTGTGTTACAAAACACCCCAGAACAAACGGATTTATCCTTAGAAGAGATTGCGATTTCTACGTATGAACACAAAGAAACTACCTCTCAATATGATATTACCTTTAATGTTTTAGAGAATGATTCCGACATTTCATTACAGGTAGAGTATTGTACAGCTTTATTTGATAGCGCTACGATAGAACGTTTGTTAGTTCATTATCAGGAGTTACTACAAAGAGCGGTTCAAAACAGTAAAGTTCCCATTCATTCCATATCCTTGTTAGAATCAAAAGAACGAGAAACAATACTTCATAGTTTTAATGATACGAAAGTTGTATACCCATCAGGACAGACATTAGTAACTCTGTTTGAATCTCAGGTAGAAAAACACCCAGAAAGGAAAGCTGTATTTTTTGAAGGAAAAAACCTGACATTTAAAGAACTGGATGATCGTTCTAATCAATTAGCACGTTATCTTCTTGATCAGAAAACCAAGCCAGAAGAATTAATAGGAATTTGCGTAGAGCGTTCTATAGAAATGGTCGTTGGTATTTTAGGGATTTTAAAAGCAGGAGCAGCATATGTGCCGATTGATCCAAATTACCCTTTGAGTCGTATTGATTATATGCTTGATGATGCAGCTATTGATATGGTGTTGACTACAAGTGATATTGTATCTGTTTTTAGTGAAAGAGAAAAATTAAGCAAAGTTTTATTAGATGAGCATTGGGATGTTATCGAGCAGTTGGATATCAGTGCAATACCCGAAAATTCTAATCCAGAACATTTGGCATATGTTATTTATACATCAGGGAGTACTGGTCTTCCTAAAGGAGTTATGATTGAGCATCGTAGTATTGTCAATACTATTTGTTCACAGATATTGGCTTTTTCAATTACAAAAGATGACCGGTGCCTTCAATTTGCCAGTTCTTCTTTTGATGCTTCTGTATGGGAAACTTTCATCTCACTGCTTGGAGGAGCTTCATTATATATCGTAAATGAGGAAGATAAGTCAGATGTAACTTCTTTTGGAAATTTTGTCAAAGAACATTCGATTACAGTTGCTACTTTACCCCCAGCATTTTTGCAAGTATTAGCTATTGATTCCCTATCTAGTGTACGTACTCTTATTACAGCAGGGGAATCTATATCTGTAGATTTGGCAAAGGCATTTTCTGAAGGGCGTACCTATATTAATGCATATGGTCCTACAGAAAGTAGTATTTGTGCCACTACATTCTCTGGGGTAATAGAAAATCGTGTCCCAATCGGAGTTCCGATTTCC
>NZ_JACB01000108.1 GCF_000520975.1 Aquimarina megaterium XH134 | reverse complement strand
TTGGCGAGCCAACAAAAGCAGTGTCTGGAATACAAATACTAATTACAATTTAGAAACAATACATCTAATGATGTTTTCTAAAAAAGCACTCAGAATTCTTATTTTTTGAGTTAGTGGTTTCCCAGACCTGATAATAATTTTCCTTTCTAAATTTAGAATCCTCCCAAAGATCAGTTTGACAATAAGATAGTATAGAGGCATTAGACTTCGTAGTGTACTATCAGTATTAGATTTCAATTAAAAAACAAATACATAAATAACTAATCTATCCAATCATTACGATTGTAAATTTTAAACCATTAATCTATGAAAACAACAACCAAATTCTTAGTACTGCTACTCTGTATTGGCGTTAGTAGTTCGATTTATTCTCAATCCCCAAATATCGTGGTCATTATTGCCGATGATATGGGGTGGTCACAAGTGAGTACGGGGGCAACTAACATTAATAATCCCAGTGATTTTTATGAGACGCCAACTTTAGAAACATTGGCTGCTCAAGGTATTGCATTTCCGCAGGCATATGTAAATGGAGCAAATTGTGCACCAACCAGGGCAGCAATTTTAAGTGGGCAATATGCATCAAGACCCGATAATAATGTATTTGCAGTAAATGGTTTAAATAGAGGAGGAAATTCTACTTTATTAGTAGGCCCTAGTCAAGGACTATCTAACGGAGAAGATGAAATTCCTGCCAGCGCGATTACAATAGCCGAAACCATAAAAGCAAGCGGGTATACAACAGCCCATTTTGGAAAATATCACTCGGGAGGAAGTATGAGCAACGGACCTACCGACCAGGGATTTGATTTTAACTATGGTGGTGGTTCAGATGGTGCTCCAGGAAGTTATTTTGCTTCGCAATCTGGTGGTGTTTGGACTTTTCATAGCAGGATAGGTCCAGAACTAGATCCATATGCAGATCCTTATACACTAAGTGAATCTATGGCACTAGCAGGAGATAACTCTCTAGAAGGAACAGCAAAACATGTAACCGATGCGATGGCAGATGCCGCAATCGATTTTATGAATGCAAATAATACATCTCCGTTTTTTATGCATTTTAGTAATTATGCAATACATGGCCCTTGGGGACAGGCAAATGCAAGGCCCGATTTATATGCCAAATATGTGGCTAAAAATAACACAAACCCCAGCCAGATGGGACATACTAATGTAAGCCAGGCAGCAATTGCCGAAGGAATGGATCAAACCATTAGCAGACTTATCGATTATTTAAAAACAACGGCAGATCCAAGAAATCCTGGTCATATGTTATCAGAAAATACATTGGTATATTTTATTTCTGATAATGGTGGCGCTATCGGAACAGAAGATAATGGTCCTTTACGAGGAATGAAAGGACAACATTATGAAGGTGGAGTAAGATCAATTACTATAGCATGGTCAGAAGGTTTATTAGCAAATACGGGTACAATTAATA
Organism: Aquimarina megaterium XH134; assembly: GCF_000520975.1. Lineage (GTDB taxonomy): Bacteria > Bacteroidota > Bacteroidia > Flavobacteriales > Flavobacteriaceae > Aquimarina > Aquimarina megaterium. The sequence continues at coordinate 2,029 of NZ_JACB01000108.1, read as the reverse complement.
ATACTCCTATTGTTGCTTTCGATCTGTACCCAACACTTGTAGAAGCCGCAGGAGGAACATTACCCGCAGGATATGATATCGATGGTGTAAGCCAATGGTCTATGCTAACCGGTACGAATCCTAACCTAAATAGAGATGCAATCTACTGGCATTTTCCCGGATACCTGATTGATTCTAAACGTGATCAAAGACCTGTATCTATTATACGTAAAGGAGATTATAAGTTGATTCATAATTATGAAACAGCTTCTTATGAAATGTATAACCTAATAACCGATATTGGCGAAGCTACTAACTTACTATCAGGAAGCCCTGATAATGCAACCTTAACTATTGCAAATGATCTAAGTACCGATCTTCGTAACTATCTGATTAATATATCTGCTCCTTTGCCTACCTATAGAAGTAGTGGACTTACGGTTCCTTTACCAGAAATTATCCAAATCAACCCACCAGTTGTTAGTTGTGTTGAGCCAGATACGTATTTGGCACTTTGGAATTTTGACGTTGGAGTAGATGCAAATGATGCTTCTTCAAATAATAATGATCCTCTTTCGACTATAGGAACGTTAACTTACGATGCTGTAGATTTTAAAGAAGGAGATCGATCTGCTGTATTTGATGGAGCGACCAAAATACAATATAGCCAGAACCCTGGTCCATTTTTGATTGCATCGATGTCGCAAAGAAGTGTTGCTATGTGGATAAAACCAACTGCTCTGTCTGGTATCCAGAATCTTTTTGAAGAAGGAGGAGGGATTAGTGGAGTTGTATTGAGACTAAACGGCTCAAATCTGGAATCTATAGTAAGAAATAGTTCTACTGTTTCTGATAGTCATAGTGTAGCTTTTCCGAATGATGGCGATTGGCACCACGTTGCTGTGGTGTATAATGGCGGAAGTACCAGTCATAGTTTATATATTGATGGTGTTTCTGCTGCTTCAAGTAGTGCAGCACCAAGTTCTGTTCCTACACATATAGGATCCGGAGGAATTGGCGGAGTACAGAAAAAAGATAGTTTTGGAGAAACTACAGATAATTTTTATACCGGAAAAATGGATGCAGTTGTTATTTATGATTTTGCACTTTCTGCAGCGCAGGTGATCACATCTGGATGTCTCCCAGATCCTAACCCATCACAATGTACATATGCGGTTATTAACTCAGAAGATTTCGAATCTGGGTGGGGCGTATGGTCTGATGGTGGATCTGATGCCAGAAGAAGTGCTAGTGATGCAGCATATGCAAATTCTGGAACATACTGTATACGATTACAAGATAACACCTCTACATCGGTGATGACTACTTCTAATTTTGATATGACAAGTTATGAAGAGTTAACGATTAATTTCTCGTATTACTGTAGAAGTATGGATAATAGTAATGAAGATTTCTGGCTTCAGATATCAACAGATGGTGGAGCAAACTTTACTACTGTAGAAGAATGGAATCAGTCTGATGAATTTGTAAATGATCAACGTTATAATGATCAGGTGGTAATCCCGGGACCTTTTACGGCAACGACTCAACTTCGATTTAGAGCCGATGCATCTGGTAATTCTGATTGGGTTTATATAGATGATGTAGTGATTAATGGTTGTAGTACTCCAGCTGCTTCTATGATCAGCACAACAATTGTTAATGATGTATCTACAGAAGCAGAAGTGCAACCAGAGGTACAAGCCGAAGAGCCAGAAGCAATAACAGAAGCAACGATAGCTAAAGAGGATATGTTTTCGATATATCCAAATCCATTTGGAAACCACATATATATCACCTCAAAAGAAAGTAGTGATCAAAATACAGAAGTCGAGATATTTAATAATTTAGGACAATCAATTTTCTTGAAATCATATACAAATCAAGAAAGAATTAAAGTGCCTACTCAAGATTTATCTACGGGACAATATTTTATAAAAATAAGTGTTGGTGATACTATAATTCAAAAACGATTGATCAAGATGTAATGTAAATTATATTATACCATTTGTATTTTGAATTTGCTGGCAAAGAAAATTAAGATTTTTTT
>NZ_JACB01000107.1 GCF_000520975.1 Aquimarina megaterium XH134 | reverse complement strand
AAAATAATTTTAAGAAGATTATGTGGTAAAACCCACTGTTTGCTAAGGTTTTTATGTTTTTTTTAAGATCATCTTAAAAAAAATAAAAAAAAATATTCCTCAGTCCCGAAAAATGGGACTCATTACTCGTATTCTTGTACTGTAATAAATAACTAAAGAGTATTACCTGGTATAGAGAGGCAATTTTGAAGAAAGCTATTCATTTTATAAAGTAGCAAATTCAGAACTTCTTTGTTTAGATTAGACTTTGATATTGTAGTATTTAAAACTAATGTAATAACTCTTTCACTAATGAAAAGAAACTTTAGATAACAGGTAGAGTTTTTGTGCAGTGATGTTGGATTATTATTACTTAATAGATTTAAATAAAATTTTAAGAGATGAAGTGTTTAGCATTCAATTGTTTTACTGTTTTTTGCTTAAAAACACCAATTCTGTTAAAGATAAGTTAACCATAAATTGTTTTATTTTGATTTGAAAAAATAGTAAGTTTGCCCGAGCAATAAAATTGATATAAACCCCATTAATTTTAATGCTAGTCCTACAAATAGTTTCATAAATACCTAAGAGAATATTGCTTGAAAAAAATACTTAAGTATTTGATTTTGAGTGATTTATTTGAGTAATAGCCGATAGCTTTAAGTTATCGGACAGGGAGATTTTTGGCTTATTTTTGAATCATTTTTTCACCTTAATTAAAAGTAACTAACTGACTAAAAATAAAAAATAAATGAAGCAAATAAAAGCACGTTTTGGTGATTCTATTGCATTTGTCTTAACAGTATTTTTAACATTTCCTTTATTGGCTCAGGTTTCTTCGACAGAACGCCAGGCATTAATAGATTTTTATAATGCCACTAATGGAAATAATTGGAAAAATACGATAGAGGGAACTCAACCTTGGTTGATCAATGACTCTAATTCTTTAGTAAGTGATTGGTATGGTGTTACAGTACTAAACGGTAAGGTTACCAAATTAAGTTTTTTTAAAAATAATCTAACTGGTACTCTGCCAAACTCTATAGGAGATTTATCTTCTATAAATCAATTAGTACTTAGTGGTAACAATATTGGAGGGGAATTACCTACAAGCTTGGGGCAAATGACAGGATTACAATCACTTCATTTGAGTGGTAATGAATTTTCTGGAGCAATACCAATAACAGCATTATTAAATGCACCAGGTTTGTCACGTTTATATTTTGATGGTAATAATTTTTCGGGTACGATTCCACCTCAATTAGGGCAATTAACAAATCTTACGTTTATTAATATGGGCTATAATCAGTTAACAGGAACAATTCCGGTTGAACTGGCGCAGCTTTCAAAATTAGGATCCTTATACTTATCAAATAATAAGCTTACAGGATCTATACCACAAGAATTAGGACAGTTAACTAGTCTTCAAAAACTTTCCTTGGCAAGTAATGAACTTACAGGAGGTATTCCTGAAAGTCTAGCTTTATTAACTAACCTTGGATCTTTATCACTGAGTGGTAACCAACTTACAGGAATTATTCCTCCACAATTAGGGCAGTTATCAAAATTATATGCTCTAAGCCTAAATAATAATAATTTAACCGGGACATTACCATCAGAACTAGGACAGTTAGTAAATATGAAGCGTTTGTATGTTTCTGATAATCAAATATCTGGAAGCATTCCTTCTAGTTTTGGACAGATGTCAAAATTAGAAAATTTACAATTAGGAAAGAATCAACTTACCGGTAGTATTCCTTCAGAAATGAGTTTATTGTCTAATATGGTGAGAATTGGCTTGTCGAGTAATAAAATTAGTGGTGACATACCCTCAGAACTAGGTCAATTAACAAAAATAGAGCATATTCACTTTCATAATAATGACTTAACCGGTTCGATTCCAATATCATTTAAACAATTGGTTAATTTAAAAGCATTATACCTTTATAATAATAACCTTTCTGGGAAAATTCCTCCAGAAATGAGTACGTTACCCAAGTTAAGTAATTTTGGGATTTCAGGTAATCAATTTATATTTTCTGATTTCGAATCTGAATTCACTGCATATCAAGCAAACTTATCTAGTTTTACTTATAATAACCAGAAAAATGCAGATGTCGAAGAAACACTTAGCGCATCTATAGGAGGGAGCGTAACACTAACATCAAACGTATTTACAAATTCTAGTAATACATATCAGTGGTATAAAGGAACTACGATTATTCCTGGAGCAACCAATAAAGAGTATACAATTGCAAATGTAAGCGAAACTGATGCAGGAGTTTACAAGATGCTTGTTAAAAACAGTGTAGTAACAGGACTTAGTATCTATCGTAATGATATAACGTTATTGGTAACCCAAGGAGAGAATACTTGTGGGGTCTCTGCTGCAGAACGTCAAGCGTTAATAGATTTCTATAATAGTACCGATGGCGCTAATTGGACGAATACACAGGCCAATAATAGACCATGGTTGGTTAATGATCCTAACTCTCTTGTTTGTGATTGGGCAGGTGTAACAGTTACCAATGGAAAAGTAACAAAATTAGCTTTATCAAATAACGGATTGAAAGGAACAATTCCGGCATCTTTTGGAAACCTGGTGCACTTGACTTTTGTTAATTTTGCTATTAATCAATTATCAGGTTCTTTACCAGATTCAATAGGTAATTTAGTGAATGCAGAAACATTTACTGTTGAGCGTAATGCTATGACAGGTGCTATTCCCACATCTATTGGTAGTATGGTTGCATTGAAGGTGTTAAACCTAGGCTCTAATCAATTTTCAGGAGAAATCCCTGTTTCATTACAAAATCTTACAAACCTAACTACATTAAATTTATTTCGAAATACTCTTACTGGTACGATTCCAGCCGAGTTAGGAAATCTATCCAATCTGGAATATCTTAATTTATTTAGCAATCAACTTGCTGGAGTAATTCCACCCTCTATTGGTAATTTGTCTAAGCTAAAGAAGTTAATGTTATATATCAACCGTTTAGAAGGACCAATGCCTTCAGAATTAGGTAATTTAGTAAACTTAGAAGAACTTCATTTTGAGCGTAATACTATCACTGGTTCAATTCCAATATCTTTAGGAAATTTATCATCTCTACAGTACTTAAATCTAGGAAACAATGCATTAAGTGGTAGTATTCCAAAAGAATTAGGTAATTTATCTAATTTAACAAAATTATATCTTTTCTGGAATAAACTAGAAGGTGAGATCCCATTAGAATTGGGTAACCTAACGAAGACAGAAGTTTTAAGTTTTACCAGAAATTTACTTACCGGAGCAATTCCAGCTTCTATAGGTCAGTTACCTGGTTTAACAAACTTAGGATTAGGTATAAATAAGTTTTCAGGAAGTATTCCCTCTGGATTATCGAGTTTAGCATCTTCAGATATTTTAAACTCATTAAGTTTTGAAAGTAATAGTTTCGTTTTTAGTGACTTTGAATCGGGTTTTACTACCTATAAGAATAACTTAACTACATTTACTTATCTCACACAAGGTAAGGTAGATCAAACAGAGACTTTA
>NZ_JACB01000106.1 GCF_000520975.1 Aquimarina megaterium XH134 | reverse complement strand
TTGCTATATTAAAAAGATAATAGTAGGTTTGGATAAACTAATCAAACAATGAAAAAACTCCTGAATTTATTTATTATCTTTTTTAGTATTAGTCTTTTTAGTCAAAACTTATCAGAAATAAATAATTCTCTTGATTTAACTGATTCTTTGATTCACGAAAAAGAAATTCGTATTTATAAAGGTTTTGGAATTACAAATTTTACAGAAATTTTTAGAATGTATATGGACAAAACTGGAAAATGGAATATAGAATACTTCGAACATTTTGCAGCTGTTAAGAAAAAAGCAAAGCAAAAAATCAAGCAACGAGAATTAATTTCTAACAATGACTCTGATTTCGTTTGGGCAAGCATTTTAAATACAAATATTCAATATCTTCCAAATATGCATGATATTAAATGGAAGATGATAAAACGAGGCGGAATCGAATTAAAAGATGGTGAATATCAAATAATGTGGGAACAAGTTGCGATTATGGATGGTGTTGGTTATGTAATTCAAATTAATCAAAACGGAAAACATAGAGAAATCCGTTATAACAATCCAGAAAAATATATTAAACATTATCCCGACATTGATGAACTTATATTTTTTTCGGAGTTTCTGGAATTAATACGGACCGAATTCAACCTTTGGAAAAAGTAACTATGCAGGACACTTTGTACGATGTGTGATAATAGTTAAGTGATAACTCAAAAGGTTCTTATATATTTGGAGAGGTACAAAGATTTTATAGTAATAAAGTTATAAAATGAATGCAGAAAAGCCAATGGCTGGGTAACAATTTGTCTCCCAAAGACACATATATTAAACATTGCACATAATTAACCTAAATGAAGAATATAGTTTTACTTTCCATTTTTATTTTCGCATGCAATCTACATTCACAAATAATGACCAGATACCTCATTGAAAATGTTGATATCGTGGATTATGTAACTCTAGAACTTTGTGCTGATATTTCAAATGGTATAAATAGTGTAAACGTAGTTGAAGAGAGAACCACTCATAAAACAAAGAACAATATCAATAAGCTTATTGATTATCTTAAAAGTATGGAATATCCAAAAGATGGTCCATTAATTGATAAATGTAGAAATCTGACTTTTTCGTTCATCAATCCGAGTTTTGACAAAATGAAATTGGATGTTCAAGATTGTGATGAATGTACAAAGTACAAATATGGAAAATATAATTATCATCATATAAATTATAAAAACACGAAAATCAAAAGAAACAGAAGGATACAAAAAGAAATAGGAGAAAAAGACAGACAGATATACAAAATAGAATGGACATCTAATTGTTCTTATATTCTGACTTACCAACGAATGTCTGAACCTAAATTAAGGAGTTTAATTGGAGGAAAGATAGAAGTAGAGATAATAAAGTTATTAGAAAATAACGGATATGTATATAGATCTATTGACACTAAAGGCATTGTTAGATATGGGGCTATTTATAAATCTGATTAAACCCAACAAAGGCGGATTTGAAACCCGACTGCGCGGATTTGCAATCCGTGTAATACAGCATAACGTCTTCATAAAAACCTTGACAGATGTAAGTTTTATGATATACATAAACGGATCAATTTTTGATAATAATTGCCAATATAATTTGTCACTACTTAAGATATGAATACAAATTTGATATTATTAATCATTTTTATCCCTGTTATATCATTTTCACAATCAATCAAAAATTGGAATGAGAAAACTTATGATGCTCTAAATACAATTAAACCCGATTTAACAAAGGAACAGTTTAACTATTTTAAATCTATAATTCTAAACAGACAAAAGTATCAGACGCAAAAAAGAATAGATTCAACAAAAGGAGTCATCAAAATAGTAGAAGGTTATGATTTTAAAGAGAATAAGTTTGGAATTATTGAAGAATATCGTTTTTCAACTGGAAAAATATTCACTTATTTGAACAATTCAAAAGAATGGGGAGTGAGTTTCAATGACTATGAAAATTTTGTTGAAGCAAGTATTAGAAAGCACAAAATTGATACAATTTTTCCACGAAAATACACTGCTGTATTAGGTTGCTCAATAGATAAACGCACGATTAGAAAATCAAAAAAAATTGAGAAGATGGCTAAAAACCAAGGTATCGTAATTGAAAATTATTTAAAAATAGAAACGTTAATTGACTCGATAACTGATAAAATTTATATTTCATTTTTAATTCCAAAAAGTGGAGCCAGAGAAGTACAGATATCTTATGGCCCATTTTACCTTGATGTTGAATTAGAATATTGGTTGAATTAAAAACCGGTTGCAATACGATATATGCATTCATAATTACTAAGAGACAAACAAATACTTCAACATAAAAACGGGAGATAATAATACTATGATACGTGATATGTTTATGAGATTAATAATTTCAGTACTCTTTATATTTATTTCAAGTTTTGGCTTTGGACAAAATATCGGAGGGTATTTTAACTATGAAAAAGTTAAAAAATCTGTACCGGAATACGAAACTAATAAAGATTTAATAAAGGAATTGGAGACCAAATATAACGACTCACTTTTAGTAATTATTAGTCCTTTTCAAAAAAAAATCTCGGATGCTCCTAATATTGAATATTCTCCCGAGGAATTAGAAAAAATTCAAGATTCAATTCAAAAATTAGAACAAAAAATAGAATCATTTCGAAAATCAGCTCTTGAGGCTGTTGAATTAAAGAGAAAAAAACTTGATCAGTCTATTAATAAAATAATTTTGTCATCAATCAACGATTTTTGTGAATCGAAGAATATTAAATATTTAACCAAAAAAAATGATTTACTATTTTGTGTAGAATGTTTAGATTACACTAATGAATTGATTGAATTTATGAAATTAAAAAAATAAAGGCACTAGTTTTATAACATAAACAGACCCTTATATATAACTACAAACCGATATATACTTGTTTGTATATTATTGAACAAGATAAACCCAAAGAATGAGAATAAGAACTCTAAAAGATGTTGAAAAATTAGATCATAAAATAAAAGAAGAACTAGGAATAGATGTACAAAAATACCGAAATGAAGAAGTTATTGAAAATTTTGTAGAGTTATTAGTTTTTCCAAAATATGTAATCAATTGGGTAATTCGACCAATTCTAATTTCAATTGTAATTTTCATTTTCGGATTTTTTATTTTTGATTTGGTTCACATTGAATATGTTATCTATGGAGTCATTGGGCTAATTCTCTTTTTGGTAGTCGGAATCATTACTGGATTGCTTTTCTTGATATGGAAAATGAAATCAGATATGTGGAGTATCATTAACTATTCCTTAGAAATTATGAAATCTGCAGTAACTGATATAAATCAAGTGAACAATCAAGTAAATAAAGAGAATAGAAAAGATGTTCTTGGTTTACTTTTTAAAGGAGTGATCCACATAGTTACAATTCCAATGATTTCAAAAATAATATCAGATAAAGTTCCATTGGTTGGAGGAATTGTAAACAGAATAGTAAAAAAGATTTTAACGCTAGTTTCTGATAAAGTTAAATTTGACGAAGAAAAGTTAAAACAAGAGCTTAATAAAACAGAAAATGAATCAAGTGCTCTAAAAGTTTATTCAAGTTCAATCTCTTCAGCTACCAAGGGATTAGAAAAAGTGATAAACTTTACATTTGGTGTAGCACAATTTCCTTTGAAAATAGGACTAGGAATTATATTACTAGTTTTAATACTATTCCTTTACGTAATAAACTAGACCAAATAAAAACCTTAAAACTTC
>NZ_JACB01000105.1 GCF_000520975.1 Aquimarina megaterium XH134 | reverse complement strand
ATATACCATCAATTACTATGACAATTATACTTTTGATACGGCTTCTATAAATCTACCCGCTACTACAGCTTTTGGGCAGGAAATTATCAATCATGATAACAATAGCCCTATAAAAACCAAAGGGCTGCCTACCGGTAGTAAAGTACGGGTATTAGAGACCAATGACTGGATCACCAATCTTACAGGATATGATAAAAAAGGAAGGCCTATATATGTAGCCAGTAAAAATGAATATCTTAACACTACTGATATCGTAGAAACCCAGCTGGATTTTACAGGTAAGGTAACACAAACCAAAACCACCCATACCAAAGACAGCAATGCAGCTATTGTAACGATAGATACCTTTACCTATGATCATATAGGTAGGATGCGTACCCAAACCCAAAAGATCAATGATCAGGCAGTTGAAACTATTGTTGAAAACACCTATGATGCTTTAGGACAATTAGAAAAAAAGAAAACAGGAGGTGGATTACAAGAGGTGGATTACAGCTATAATGTACGGGGTTGGCTTACTAAAATCAATGATCCTGATATAGCTCTTGGCAACAAACTTTTTGCATTCGGCATCAATTACAACACCACTACAGAAAATCTGGGAGCAACGGCTTTGTACAATGGTAATATTAGTGAAACCTCCTGGAAAACAGCAAATGACAATACCAAAAGAGGATATGGATACCAGTATGATGCGCTCAACAGAATCATTAGTGCTTCTGGCAATGACAACAAATATACTTTGAGAGCAGTAACTTATGATAAGATAGGTAACATCTTATCATTAAACAGAAGTGGTTGGCAGAACTCAACTGCTTTTGGTGGTATGGATATTCTCAACTATGAGTATGATGCAGGAAACAAACTCTTAAAAGTAGCTGATACCGGCAATACCAGTTTTGGTTTTAAAGATGGTAGCAATACGGGTAATGATTATACCTATGATGCCAATGGCAATATGACCCAGGATCAAAACAAAGGGATTACAGGGATTACCTATAATCATTTAAATCTACCTAAAACAGTAACGGTAAATAATGCTTCTCATACCGGAAATATTACCTATATTTACGACGCCACTGGGGTAAAATTAAAAAAGATTACCACAGAGGGAAGTTCTTTAACTACTGAGTATGCTGGTAATTATGTGTATAAGAATGGTACACTAGAATTCTTTAATCACCCAGAAGGTATTGTAGAGAAAGAAGCTGATGGGTATAAATATATATACCAGTTTAAAGATCATTTAGGGAACATACGATTATCGTATAAGGACTTTAATAAAGATGGTTCTATAGCTCAAAGTGAGATTGTGCAGGAGAAGAATTATTATCCTTTTGGGATGACCCATTCTGGATATAATAGTACACTACGAGGGAGAAATCATAATTATGGGTTTAATGGTATAGAGCTTACTGAGAGTTTAGACTTGAATCTCTATGAGATGGATTTACGCAAGTACGATCCTGCAATTGCAAGATGGACAGGAATTGATCCTGTGACGCATCATTCGAATTCTACATATAACGGTTTTGATAATAATCCTGTATTCTGGGCTGATCCAAGTGGAGCAGATGGAGAAATGAGAATTCAAGACTTAAGTGGTAATTGGCATGAAATAAATTCTAATGATTATACAACAGTTTATCAAGCAAGTGATAGTGAAGAAGATAGTGACCCACAAGACGATATTACTGTTAATTCAGAAGGTATTATAACAAATGTTGTAAGAAATGGACAACCCAATAGGTTCTTTGATGAGAATGGAAATGAATTGTTTTTTAATGACCCAGGAGAAGCGGATGCTAATAATTTAAAGCCAGGAAGGTATGCTAAAGAAGATCGATTATTTTTTGGAATATCATCTATGAAACTAAATGGTATTATTAATGGAAGTATTAGTTATTTTGATCTTGTACTTGCTTTAGCACGGAAGAAAAGTAAAATCCCTGGAGATTTTGCCAATATTGCTTTAGATTCTCATGGGAATGCTGATTTTACACACTCGTATTTGATATGGGAATATTTAACCTCTACAGAAAGATCTTATTTAGATGTTGGAGTTTTTAGATCCTCATTTATATCTGATCAACATTATTTTAGATTTGGTAATGATAATACACTATACAACTTATATGATGCAGGAAACTTTATGTGGGGGAATAGAGCTAGAAAAATAGGGCTCTCTTTAAGCACTTCATTGAGGGCGGCAAAAGTTAATTCGATAATAACTTTAAATGGGTTTGATGCCAAAGCGGATCAAAATTCTATACGTAATGGGTTTAATTTTAAATAACAAAAATGGTAAGTATTAAAATAAAAAAATATTCTCTTTATTCAATAATAGGTTTTACTATATTATTATCAATAAATTTGCTACAGCTTCTTCCTGAAGAGACTAGTCTTTTTGTCAGAAGACTTAAAGCTATTGTAGGTTATTTTATTTTTATTCCATTGTTAATTATTACATCTTATTTTTCATTTATAATATTTTGGGATTACTTAAAAAATAGATTTAAGCAGCCGATTAAATATTTCTTATTTATTGTGCCATTTTTAATTTACTTAATTTATTTTTTTATTATTATGATATATGGAGTTTTTATAAAAGCATAAACTGGGTAATGTCCCAAACTGGGGTAATAGTTCAAACCGCTGCTTTTGAGAAATAGCATTATAAAGTTTGATTATCAAATAAATTATATAAGTAAAAAACAGTTACAGCAATGTAGCTGTTTTTTTTATGCATAAAAGTGAACTAAGAAAACCGTTCTCTAGCATACCAGAAAGAAGGAAAAGAATACTACAACCCCCAGCTGTTCCTAGCGTGTAATTGATTGCCCCGCTGCTCCTAGCGAATAATTGATCGCTCCCGCTATGCCTCCGGCTAGTGGCGTTTATGAGTGAGGGGTACGAGTAAGAGATAAATTATACCAAATCCACAGCATTAATGTTGTGGATTTAGTATTGTGAATAGCTCTGGAAATATTACCTATATTTACGACGCCACTGGGGTAAAATTAAAAAAGATTACCACAGAGGGAAGTTCTTTAACAACTGAGTATGCCGGTAATTATGTGTATAAGAATGGTACACTAGAATTCTTTAACCATACAGAAGGGATTGTAGAGCATGAAGCCGATGGATATAAATATGTATATCAGTACAAAGACCATTTAGGAAATATCAGATTATCCTACAAAGATGCTGATAAGAATGGTTCTGTAACGCAAGATGAGATCGTGCAGGAGAAGAACTATTATCCATTTGGGTTGCAACATGAAGGTTACAATTTTGCCGTAAATGGTAGGAAACATAATTATGGATATAATGGTATTGAGTTAAATGAAGATTTAGGTCTTTATGAAATGCCATTGCGTCCATATGATCCAACAACTGGAAGGTGGACAAGGATTGATCCTATGACGTTTCATTCTCAATCTACATATACTGGAATGGATAATAACCCAATATTTTGGGCTGATCCAAGTGGAGCAGATGGAGAAATGAGAATTCAAGACTTAAGTGGTAATTGGCATGAAATAAATTCTAATGATTATACAACAGTTTATCAAGCAAGTGATAGTGAAGAAGATAGTGACCCACAAGACGATATTACTGTTAATTCAGAAGGTATTATAACAAATGTTGTAAGAAATGGACAACCCAATAGGTTCTTTGATGAGAATGGAAATGAGTTATCATTTAATGATCCTGAAGGAGTTGATAAACCATATGCAAGTGGGGTATTTAGAAGAGGCGAACGATTGTTTTATTCAGTATCTATAGGAGAAATGAATGAAGAAATAGTAAGTTCAGGTCTTATTATGCAAAGATGGATTTCAAAAATAGGTGGTCCTCAAAGTGGGGTTTATTATATGTGGAGTTTATTTTCTGCTAGGAATAAAGGACATGGAGATTTTGATTTTGCTGAAGGATATCTTATTAACCTATCCAAGGAGAAAATACGTAGCGAAAATAGTTGGTTATCAAGAAGTAGAGCTTCCTATGTAGATGGAACAGCTTTTTATAGACTAGGAAATACGAACAATATTTATAATTTATATGACGCTGGAAATTATATGTGGGGAAGAGCAATGGGAATGTCCGGTTTTAGTTACGAAGAAACTAGATTTGGCTCTAGAGCAAACGAGTTCTTTTTTGATGCTGATGCAGATCAACAAGCAATAAAAAAAGGTTTTTTTAATCAATAAATATAAAAAATGAAAATCAATTTAATTTTCTTTTACCGTGTAGCATTTATTCTTTTCAGTGTTTCAATGATAGGTTTATTTAGCAAATTACTTTTAGGGAATGAAAACTTTTATAGATCAGTAGTTAGTCCTCTGAATTCAATGATTTTTATTCCAAGTTTTTTCTTATCATTTTTGGCAACAATATGTGGTTTAATATTGATATCAAAAAATGAAAAGTATAAAAATAAACATTTAGTACTTTTCGTGATTATCTGTATAATGTTTTTAATGATGATATACAGAGCATTTTTTATATAACTAGATAGGATAATGCCCCCGCTGCTCCTAGCGTGTCATTGATCGCTACCGCTATGCCTCTTGGCTAGTGGCGTCAAAGATTGGCAAGTAAGAGTAATAAATAAAAGAAGTCACAATTGATAAAAAAATTGTGACTTCTTTACTTGAAATCTCTTATGCCAGTATCAAAAAATGAAACTCTAATATTGTATTTTGGTCAGATAAACAGGTATTATAATATTTCATAATACATCTGGTTATATGTGGTTAGTTTCCCTATGGTGTATTGTAAATATAGTAGTGTGAAAAAATATAAGAATGACTATACCATGTAGAGATTGATGTTTTTTGGGTTATCTAAAACTGTAGTGCCACTAGCGAGACGCTAGCGGGAGCGGGGAAACTCTAATATTATATTTTGGTCAGATAAACAGGTATTATAATATTTCATAATACATCTGGTTATATGTGTTTAGTTTCGCTATGGTGTATTGCAAATATAGATGTAAATCTATTTTAGGATTAAGTATAAATATGTAAACTTTTTTTAGGA
>NZ_JACB01000104.1 GCF_000520975.1 Aquimarina megaterium XH134 | reverse complement strand
GGAAATCGGAACTCCGATTGGAATTCTTTGATTACCCTGGATATCAGCTACTTTATAATAAGTTGCTACTACTGTGGCTTCTGTAGGGCCATAATTATTATAAAGAGTAATATCTGTTGGTTTATTTAAATGCAATGTATCCCCACCTGTCAAAACAGTTGTATGTGGTAATGAAACTTCTTGATCTATAAAACTCTGACATAATGAAGTAGGGATATAGCTATGTGTGATTTTATGGTCATTCAAAAATTTCGGCAACTGATCCAAATCATATCTAACTTCTTCAGAAATAGGATATAAACTACCTCCAAAAAGTAAGTATGGGTAAATTTCCCAGACAGAAGCATCAAAACCAATACTCGAAAACAATGTACTTTTACTTTCCAAAGTAACATTATATGCATCTTTATGCCAGAAACATAAATGAACCAAATTTTGATGTTCTACCATAACCCCTTTAGGTTTCCCTGTAGATCCCGAAGTATAAATAACATAGGCTAAACAATCCGGTTCGATAGTTATGGTTGAAAAATTTTCTGAATATTTATCCTGATTTTCTTTGAAAGAATGCAATACTGCCTGATCAACAATTAAGACACATTCACTATCCTTCTTTATATATTCTTTTCGTTCCTCTGGATAATTAGTATCAATAGGAACATAGGCACATCCGGTTTTCAAGATAGCTAGTATCGAAATAATCAATTGATCACTTCGGTTCAACATTATCCCTATTAAATTCTCTTTTTCAATAGTATAATTTGAAAGAATATAATTTGCAAGTTGATTAGAACGATCATCTAACTCCTTATATGTCAACGTTTCTCCTTCAAAAACAACAGCAATACCATTTGGTGTTTCTTCTACCTGTTTTCTAAACAAATCAATAGCTGTTTTATCCTTTGGATAAGCTATTTGGGTATCATTAAAATCTTGAAGTAATTTCTGCTGTTCTGAGTTAGATAAAAGTGCTGCGTTATCTATTGGTTCTTCAGCTTTATCGCAAAAACAGTTCAGAACATTATTTATAAAAGCATGGAAACGCTCCAGGGAAATTCCGGATTTAAAACTATTATGTAGTTCATATGAAAATTCTACTCCTCTACCTCCTGTTAAATTTACGGTTAGGTTTAAACTAGAATTAGTTCTCTCAAAAGATTTAACTTTTAATCCTTTTTTATCATCTTCATCTCTTATCAAACTATCTGGTGATGCATCTTTTTCAAAAATCTCATTGTACACATGAAAATCGATAAAATTAAATAGGGTATCAAAAACAAGATCTTCTTTCTTCAATCCTAAATGACGCTTAATCTCAAAAAAGGTTAAATGGCTGTATAGATTTATTTCATTAAGAATCTTTGTTATGTTTTCAAAATATGACAGCCAATTTTTTTCTGATTGTGCAGTGTATTTAACAGGTAACGTATTTAAAAAACACCCTAATACTTTATCTCCATCCATAATCTGAGGACGATTATTACCAACCAAACCAACAGTTAGTTCATCTTCATGAGTCAACATTTTTAAAGCATATACATATGCTCCAAAAAACAAGGATTTCAATGATATTCTATTCTTCTTACATTGGGTATGTACGTTTTCCAGATAGGATAAATCATACTGTTTGGTAAAATACTGCGTCGGTTGTTTACTATCCGAAAAAACATCTAAGTACTTATATTCTGATAATTTTTCCTTCCAAAAAGAAATGGCATCAGTATCTTTTTTGGCAACTAACTCTCTGATTATATATTCTCGCTGACTGCACTCTATGGCAGAAGGAATGTAATTTGTATTCTTTTTAAGTTCAAAATAAGTTCTATACAATTCTGTTACGAAGGAAGCAACACTCCACCCATCCATAATAGCATGATGAAATTGGTATATAAATAACAAATTAGAATCATCGATTGTTAATACCTTAAAACGATAGAGAGCCCCTCCTTTAATATCAAAAGGAATTTTTCTTTCTGATTCAAGAAAGTTTTCAATTGTTTTTTCCTGTACTGGTCTATCTAGTGCGCTTAAGTCTTCAAACAACACTTCTACAGGAGCAGTTTTATTTACAATCTGAATAGGTTGATCGTAATCAGAAAAGTTAAAATTAGTACGAAATATAGAATGCTTTTTTACCAGTAATACGATAGCTTCTCGAAACAAATCAATATCAAAAGAAGAATCTTTGATAGGAAACACCATCTGGTCGTGAAAAATGGCAAGAGAGGGATCTAATAAAGATTCTAAGATCATTCCTTGTTGAACATCGCTCATGGGATACAGATCTTCTATTAAATCAGAAGATTTCATTTCATTCTGTACTGTAGAATTCAATTCGGATATTTCTGTCTCAACAGTTTTATATAAAATTTCAAATGTATCGTTCTGATAGTCATTCTCTAATACAGTGTCTGAAAAACTCTTGATGGTACTATGTTTAAAAAGATCTTGCAGTTGCGTCTGTCGACTAAAACTTTCATTGATTTTAGAAATCAATCGAATAGAAATAATAGAATCTCCTCCAACCTCAAAGAAATTATCATATACACCAACTTTTTCTATTCCTAGCAGTTCTTCCCATATCTGGGCTAACTGTTTTTCTGTTTGGGTATGTGGTGCAACATATTCTTGTGTAGATAATTGACTAGTATTTGGTTCTGGCAACGATTTTTTATCGATCTTACCATTACTTGTCAATGGCATTTCATCTAAGACCACCCATATTTGAGGAACCATATAGTCTGGTAACTTTTGTCCCAACTCATCTTGTATCTTTTGTTTATCAAAATCCCCTGCAATAATAACATAAGCAATCAAGCGTCTATTTGCGTTAATATCCTCTTTGGCCAGAATGCAGCATTGTTTTACAGATTCTAATAATGATAATACATTCTCGATTTCGCCGAGTTCTATTCGATATCCTCTTATCTTTACCTGAGCATCTTTTCTACCTATATATTCAATCGTTCCATTGGGTAACCATCTTCCTAAATCACCAGATTTATATAATCGGGCTTCTTTCTCTGTACTAAAAGGATCAGGAATAAATCGTTCTGATGTTAACTCTTCTCTATTGAGGTACCCTCTAGCTACTCCTGCACCACCGATACAAAGTTCACCCACTACCCCAATAGGTACCAGATTTAAATGCTCATCAAGTATATGACAACTTAATGTAGGAATTGCAGCTCCAATAGTACTTGTTGAACTAAGTGTATCTGCTTCTTCAATTTCTTTGTAAGTAACATGTACGGTAGTTTCAGTAATTCCATACATATTTATCAATTTACAGGCTGGATAAGTACGTTTCCATTTAGATAAATAACTAGGATTTAAAGCTTCTCCTCCAAAAATTACATACCTCAATGATATTTGTTCATTTCCCTGCAGTAATTCCTCCTGAAGTACGTAGAATGCTCCGGGGGTCTGATTTAAAACTGTGACTTTTTCTTCTATCAATAATTTCTTGAAAGAAATTGCGTCTTTGGTCACCATTTTGGGGACGATTACCAAACGCCCTCCGTAAAACAATGCCCCATACATTTCCCATACCGAGAAATCAAAACAAAACGAATGAAACAGTGTCCAAACATCATCAGAATTAAAATCGTACAAAGGAGATTCGTGTTCGAATAATCGCACCACATTAGTATGGGTTATTAAAACTCCTTTGGGTTTTCCTGTACTACCAGAAGTATAAATCACATAGGCCAATCCATTAGGATTCAACTGCCTATTTGCCGGATGAGTTGACTTGTTATTGATACAGTCCCGTTCTTTATCTAGAAATACGACATTTACCCCTTTTATTTCTTCAAAAACAGATGCTATATCAGAGCTACTTAATACTAAATTAGCCTCAGAATCTTTTATCATATACTCGATTCTGTTTTGGGGATAATCCGGATCAATAGGAACATAAGCACCACCTGCTTTTAATATTCCAAAAATACCAGTTATCATATCTAAAGATCGATTCATACAAATACCTATTAGCTCTTCGGGTTGCACTCCTTTTTCGATTAGATAATGGCTCAATTGATTAGATTGTTCGTCCAAATCTTTATAAGTCAGCTTCTGCCCCTCACAAACTACAGCAATCGCATCAGGAGTTTTTTGAGCCTGAGCTGTAAACAAGTCAACTATAGTTTTATTTTTAGGATACTTACAGATACCATTATTAAAAGTATACAATAATTTATCCTGCTCTTGTTCTGTTATAATGGATAATGCATGTATAGGTGTTTCTATATTCTTTGTAATATTAACAAGCAACTCCTTGTAATGTATCAACATCTGCTCTATTGTAGTTCTATCAAACAACGCAGTGCAGTATTCCATCGTTAATAAAATACCTGTTTGATTTTCTAGTACATTAAGGGTTAAATCGAATTTGGAAGTGGTATTACCAAACTCATAATTAGTTATAGATACATCTTGCATTTCTAGCATTTCGCCATGAATCTCTGGAGTATTCTGTAGCACAAATAATACCTGAAACAATGGGGTAATACTCATATCACGAGTATTCACAACTCTATCTACGACCTTCTCAAAAGGAGTTAACTGATGATCATATCCTTCTAAAGTTGTTTCTTTCACTTTATGTAACAACTCTTTAAAGTCAGGATTACCACTTACATCGGTACGTAATGCCAAAGTATTAACAAAAAAACCAATAATTCCTTCCAACTCGGATTGAGTACGATTTGCTATTGGGCTACCTACACAAATATCCTCTTGATTGCTATACTTATGCAGTAGAACTTTAAAAGCTGATAATAACATCATGAACATGGTAACACCTTCTTGCTGACACAATGTTTCTAAAGTATCTCCTAACTCTTTATTAAGTTGAAAATCTATTGTAGCTCCTTCTGTACTTTGCACAGAGGGGCGTGCATAATCTGTAGGTAATGTTAGAGGAGTAACTCCTTGTAACTTTTGATCCCAATAGGATAATTCATTTTCTAAAACTTCTCCTTTTATATAATCACGTTGCCAGATAGCATAATCCGAATATTGCAAAGGTAATTCTGGCAAGATTGGTGTGCGTCCCTTGTATAAAGCACTATATAATTCTTTAAACTCGTTTACGAATACTCCTTCTGACCAACCATCGCTGGCAATATGATGCAATACTCCAACTAATAAGTACCCATCTGCTCCTAAATCATATACACAAGCCCTAAACTTATAATCTTTTGATAAATCGAAAGGCATTTTTATAAAAGCAGCTATCGTTTCATCAATATGTTTTTTATCTTCTATTATGTCTTTTTCTAATCTCCAGTTATCATCCGAAATCACTTTTTGATAACCTACTCCTTCTTCAGAATAAATCATTGTTCGTAGTACCTCGTGTCTTGATATAATTCCTCTAAAAGATTGCTCCAACACATCAATATCCAAAGCTCCTTCCAAACGTAAAACTACTGGCATATGATATGCTATACTACCTTCTAATTCATCCAAAAACCATAAACGTTCCTGGCTATAGGATAAAGGAATATGTTCTGATCTCTTTTGAGGAGCAATTGCCGGTAATAAAACTCCTGATTTCTGTTCTGATATATGAACTGCTAAATCAGACAACCGAGCATGTATAAATATATCTCTTATGGCTACTTCTATGTGTA
>NZ_JACB01000103.1 GCF_000520975.1 Aquimarina megaterium XH134 | reverse complement strand
AGAAATAGTAATCGCTGCACTAGCTTTATGTGTACCATCTGATACTTCTACGGTAATTGTATAGGTAGCATTTGTTTCAAAATCTAGTTTTTTACCCGCTACCAAACTTATTTCTCCTGCACCTGTCAACTCAAAAAGATCATTACTATTTTGAATAAGCTCGAAAGTAATCGAAGCTTGTTCTGGGTCTGTTGCTACTACAGTACCAATCACTACATCATCAGCAATATTTTCGGCTACAGTAAATGTTTGAGCACTAATCACTGGTGCTTTATTAATCACAGGTTGTGGTTGTGCGTCATCATCTTTACTACATCCAACAGATAATACAGCCATCATCAACATGGCCAATACACTTACTCTAATTTGTTTTCGTTTCTTCATTTGTACATTTTTTTTTGAGGCGCACGTCCAGGTTTCAAAAAAAGAAAACCTGAAGAGCTTACGTAATTTTGTTTCTAATAATTGATATTTTGATGCAAACCTAGCAAGATGTTTACCACGAAAAGAAGTTGTTTTGTATTCGCTATACACTGTTGGATATTCGCTACGGTTTATTTGATATCTGTAGTATTCAGATATTGAAGTGGTTTAAATATAGAGCATTCAAAACCTGATAAAAAAATAGGTTGTCTGATCAGACAACCTATCTTTTTTACAAATTTCCCTCAATTACCTATCTAGGACAACTACTATCACCAGTGAGTGTCCAGTTCTTATCGTTTATTAATGTACTTCTAGCTGCATATGCATCACAATAAACCAATCCTTCTACTCCAAAAGTAACATTGGATTGCAAATTTGGTAAAGCTGCCCATTTGGTAAGTAATGCATCATAATTTGCTATAGATATTTTTGTATTAGTAAGCATAGCTTCCATATTGGTTACTTTGCTTACATCCCAATTGCTTAAATTTCCGGTAAAAGAAGTAGCATTCCAGAACATCGCATACATATTGGTCACTTTACTTACATCCCAATTACTTAGATCACTATTAAAAGAACCAGCACGAGAAAACATCGCATACATATTGGTTACTTTACTTACATTCCAACTACTTAGGTCACTATTAAAAGAATTAGTATTAGCAAACATATTTTTCATATTTGTCACATTACTCACATCCCAATTGCTTAGGTCTGAGTTAAAAGATCTAGCAATAGAAAACATATATGCCATATTAGTAACCTTACTTACATCCCATGTACTTAGATCTCCATTAAAAGAAGTAGCATCATTAAACATATAATCCATATTAGTTACTTTACTTACATCCCAACTACTTAAATCTCCTGTAAAAGATGTAGCATGACTAAACATAGCTTCCATATTAGTTACATTACTTACATCCCAATTGCTTAGATCTCCATTAAAAGAAGTAGCACTTACAAACATATATTCCATACTAGTCACCTTAGAAAGATTAGGTACATCTGTAGCATTATATGTCATATTTTCACAACTACCAAAAGCGGAATCCAAAACTTCCCATACAATATCTCCCCATTGTTCTATGGTCTGTAGTTTATGAGCATCTTTTCCCGAGTTTATAGAGATACTAGGAAATTTTCCTGAAACTTTAACTGTATATGTATTGGGTGTTACGTAAGTATGACTAGGAAGCGTATTTTGGTTATTTTCAACAGTTCCATCTCCCCAATCTATAGTAAAATCATAGGTGAAATCTGTATTAATTCCAATAACAATCTCTTCATTAGCAGTAGTAGTTTTCCATGTAGTGATAAAGGCTTCTACTACATTTTCTACAGTAATCGTAATAGCTGCACTAGCTTTATGAGTGCCATCAGATACCTCTACAGTTAATGTATGCGAAGTAACGGTTTCGAAATCCAGTTTTTTATTAGCTACCAGGCTTAATTCTCCTGTATCGGTTAACTCAAAAAGAGCATCACTATTTTTGGTAAGTGTAAATGTAAGTGCTTTACTTTCTGGATCTGTGGCTGCTATTTTACCAACAACTATATCATCTGCAATATCTTCTGCTACAGTAAATGCTTGAGCACTAATCTCTGGTACTTTATTAACTTCTGCTGTTGGGGTTTCACCAGGAGTTCCTGCCTGAGGTTGTACATCATCGTCTTTACTACATCCAATAGACAATATTGCTATCATCGATAGTGCCAATACATTTACTTTTACTTGTTTTCGTTTCATCATTTTTGCATCACTTTTTTTGAGGTTCACTCTCGGTTTTTCTGTAGAGAAAATCTCAGAGCTTACGTAATTTTGTTTCTAATACTTGATATTTTGATACAAACCTAGAAAGATGATGATCACGAAAAGAAGTTGTTTTTTATTCGGTATATCCTGTTAGTTATTCGTTATGTTTTATTTGATATTTGATTATACGTAGTTACTAATATTATAAAAACTGATACTATAGTGAAACACTACTTAAATAAAGGTTGCCAAATAATGGCAACCTTTCCAGAAAAACACTTTTTTGAAGTATAAAATGACTCAAAAAAATAATTATTCATCAAATTTTATCACAGTAGTTTTATTTTCATTTACAGAATCCGAATATGCAACGTATGGTACGTTATTATCGACTACCAAACTTACAGATCTTGCTTCTGATACAGTATATCCAGCAGCATTTCCTATTTTTTGCCATTTATTTTCTTCAAATTTTACAACAGTAACCTCAGTACCTCCATCTATATATGCCACATAAGGGACATTATTATGAACCACTAAACTTTGATATCTTGCAGAACTTGTAGAAAAACCAGGGTTTCCTACTGTACTCCAAGCATTATTTTCATATTTCATCACTGTTGTTTTTCCGCCATTCGCATAATCTTTATACGCAATATATAGTATTCCATTATCAATTACCATACTTTGGTATTCTGCTCGTCCTGCTGATATTCCAGGGGTATTACCAACATTACTCCACTTTCCATCTTTAAAATGCATAACAGTAGTTTTATTTTCATTTTTCTGATCGGTATATGCTACATAAGGAATATTATTATCAATCACTAAACTTTGATAACTGGCAGAACCTGCAGAAAACCTTTCTTCACCTACATTTATCCATTTATCAGCTTCAAACTTCATTACTGTGGTTTTTCCGTCATTCCCATTCTGACTATAGGCTACATACGGCACTCCATTGTTAATAGCCAAACTTTGATGAGATGCTCTAACAGCAGAAAAACCGGCAACACCAACATTTTTCCATACTCCTCCTTCAAACTTCACCAAACTAGTTTTTCTTTCACTATTGTGATCACTATACGCCATATAAGGGATTCCATTATAGAATTTTAAACTTGGATGACCCGCTCCTCCTTTAGAAACCCCAGCTTCTGATCCAACATGTTTCCAACTACCATTTTCATACTTCATTACCATAGCCTTAAATTGATTACCAATATCACCATACGCAACATAAGGTATTCCATTAGAAATAGCCAGGCTATGTTCATAGGTTCTTCCTATCGAAAATCCTGCATTACCTACTATTTTCCAGCTAGTAGCTATATCTTTTAGTGTTATGTTTACAGCAGCGTTTTTTGATACTTCTCCACTCATTACTTTTACCACTGCTGTAACAGTAGTACGAGTTTCAAAATCAAATAAAGATGGATTTTTTACGTTTAATTCTCCTGTAGCACTATTAATACTTAAAGCGTCTGCGGGCTCTTGAGAAGTGATACTGAAAGTGACATCTCCTTCGCTCGCCGTTCCTGATACCACACCAATACTCTGTCCATCTTCTGGGTTCTCATTTATTTCTGTTTTGAAATCGGTTGTGGTTACAATGACTGCTGGTGGATCAGTTTCATCAACATCTGTAATTGCTATCGTAATTTTGGCATCCTTTGAAATTGTACCACTTTTTACGGTAACTACCCCAATAATTGAAGTACGAGCTTCAAAATCAAATAGTGACACTTCTTTCACTTTTAATTCTCCTGTCTTAGCATCAATAGACATCGCATTTTTAGGATCCTGACTGGTCAGAGTAAAAGACACCTCCCCTTGGCTAGCTTTTCCGGTTACTTTCCCTAAATTTTGTCCTGCCGTTGGGTTTTCATCTATGGTTGCAGTAAAATCAGTTGTTGTCACTATGATTGGCGCAACATTTTCGTCATCACTTTTACATCCTGTTACTATTATGGCTATTATAAATAAAGCCAACACACTTACCTTAATTTGTTTTTGTTTCTTCATTTGTATATTAATTTATCAAGATTACGCTCTGATCAAAAAACCAGAGGAGTATCCCCAATTTTGTTTTTAATAATTGATATTTTGATGCAACTATTTCTAGGTTAATTTAATATCCTTTTTATCCGAAGGATCAAGAATAGCTGCTTTTACATCTACATTAGCCTCTACCATATATTTTGATTTTTCGTTAGATGCGAACTTGCTCATCTTTCCAATTGCGCCAAGAGTTCCTCCTTTTTCTGCTAATGAATCTGCTTTAGACTTTAACAACTTAAATGGTAAAACAAAAGGGATTTCTTTTACCTCCCCTGGTTTAATAGCATAAGTCTCAGTAAACTTAACCACACCCAAATCAAAAGATTCTGTACTCGCATTATCTCCTCGCCCACTTGTAAACTCCTCTACAAATTTGATTTCGACTTCGATAATTTCTTGTTCGCTTTTGGTGGTTAACACCACCTTACCTTCTACTTGTTCACTCTCTTTAGCAACATGTCCCGGAATTTGTAGGGTTACTTTTACTCCTCCAATACCTAGTTTATTCTTTACTTTATCAAAAAATCCCATTTTTATTAGTTTTTATTTAATTATTGAATCCCATTTACTTTTAAATTTCATCATCTTTTTGTTGAATTTTATAGAGCACCAGTAGTTCTTGTAGTTCATATATTTTGCTTTCTACATCTTCGATACTTGTATCTTTTTCTCCAGATTGCACTTGACTTTCGAGTAGCATTTCATTTTTAGCATCGTCCATACCATTCATAATAACTCCTATAAATAAGTTTAAGAAAATCATGGTACCGATAAGGACAAATGACACGAAGTAAGTAACCGAGAGTACTAAAGACCCCTTTGAATTTATACAAAGGTTCATATTACCATCATACCCATAATTCTCGCACCCAAACATATTGATGTACATAATATCTGTCCAATCCTCTAATGTTACCACCCTAAATAAGGATAGCATTGATCTTTGTAAATCCTGAAAATGTATGGGGTCATTTTCTGAAAAGAAGAATACACCCGCTACAGCGTAGATATAAAAAAGCAACAATAATAAGATAGAAACATATCCCATAGATGGTATACTTTTTAATAGTGCTCCTACCAACATTTGAAGTTTTGGTAATGCTTTTATAAGTTTTAAAACTCTTAATAAGCGTAGTAAACGTAATATGGCTATAGAACTTCCTCCAAAAGGGAGAAATGCAGCTGCTACAATGATAAAATCAAAAACATTCCATCCATCTGTAAAATAAAGCCAGGGTTTTCTTCCTTCTGCAATGACTTTAACAACGATTTCTATAATAAAAACTCCTAAAATTATTTCATTTAATACCTCTAATACAATTTCATGCTCTGAAGAAAATCTGGGATACGTAGCAATCCCAACCAGAACACCTGCAACTAAAATTGCAATGGTGACCAGGTTTTGAAACCATTTACTTGCACTTATTGATTTACAAAAATTTACCATAAAAGTTTTATTTAACCCGCTTTATGTATTAGAA
>NZ_JACB01000101.1 GCF_000520975.1 Aquimarina megaterium XH134 | reverse complement strand
ATCTAAGGTATCATTATCGGTTAGTACTGGTAAACTACCACTATCTGGTACTGCAACTCCAGTATCAATACTCCAGTCTCCTGATGCATCTGTCGTTACGGTATAAGTAACCTCTGGAGTACCATCACCGTTTTCATCTACTGTAATCGTTAACGTTTCATTTGCTTCTCCGGTTCCGGTTAAAGTAGGTGTAATATCATTAGTCGTAAACGTATCTGCTGTAGGAGCAGTAGTGTCAATAGTTAAAGTCGCAGAATTAGAGGTAGTAGACGAACAAATGTAAGAACTATCTGTTATAATCACTTGATATACATATCCATCTTCAGTTGCAGTTGCTCCTGTTAATGTTAATATTGCAGTATCACTACCTGTATAAATATCTACGACATTGGCCGGGTCAATGGTGACAAAACCGCCACCACTTTGATCATCAACCTGCCATTGATATGCATAATAATTTATATCTGGTTCTACTTCAAATGTAACAGAACCTACTCCATTAGTTATTATATTAACTGGTTGTGTAGTTATAGTTGGTACCGCTCCGGCTTGTTGAAAATCAAACTGTGTATTATTTGTTGGTGCTATACCATCTGCATTCGCAGGAGTGGTATACGCTGCTGCCACCACTACTCCATTTGTATTTACTGTACCTGCTCCAACTGTTAATGGTTCTGCTGCAGTGTTAGAAGGATTATACACTCCGCCATCACCTCCATCAGCATTTGCATCGGCATAAGCTTCATTGGCATCGCTACAACCATCTCCATCACTATCTAGTGTTATATAATCCAGACTACCATTACTACCTGTATCTGTTGGAGTATTTCCTGCTCCGCCATTGGCAAAAGAAGGGACTCCGTTAGTAGCCATATTATTTGTATTGTTATTATCATCATTATGTCTACCTTCTTGTCCTACAGCGCCACTAAGAGTTCCCCCAGCTTCAATAACATCATAAATCCCATCGTTATCACTGTCTAAATCTAAATAGTCTCCAATGCTATCGTTATCTGTATCAATAATCCAACAAATAACTACTAATCCATTTCCTCCAGGGTTAGAAGCTAAAGTTCCCGCAGTTCCAACTCCAGCAATATACCCAGAATCATTTGTGTTAGGCGGTGTTGAAGTTCCATCCGGAGTGAATAATAGTTTAGAATTTATAGCTGAAGCAGCAACAAAACCACTTCCTCCATTTGCAGCGGCTATAGTATTACCACATGTTCCATATACACCCGAGTAATTAGGACTCAGAGTTGATGTTCGATTTCCTCCCTGATAACCACCTCCTCCTCCAGAGAAATGTGCAGTTGTTGGAGAAGGAGTACAACCTGTTCCTAAAATATTATCAGAAGAACCTCTCATAGAAGATTCTCCACCAGAACTTGGGCTATTACCATTATTCCCTATTGCTCCAATATCCGGAACTCCTCCACTATTTTCATATCCACCGCCACCGCCAGCAACGATTAATGCTCTAGCCATATCTGTTTCTAAAACACTCGTATTTCCAGTAAAAATACCCGATAATCCTCCACCTTGATCATGTCCGGAAACAGAGCCAAAACCATAAACTGCTAAAGGGCTGTTTTCATCCGGTCTTCCTGTCTGGTTTCCTCCACTTCCTACTATTACTGAAAATTGTGTACCTGGTATAACCACTGTATTATCGAAAGTTGCTTCCGTATACCCTCCTGCCCCTGCATAGCCACCTGAACCAACTATTTCATGGCCTCCACCGGCTCCCCAAGCTTTAACAATCATACCTATAGCATTTGCAGGTACAGTTACCACTTGATCACTTCCTATGTAAGTAAGTGTTGTACATTCTTGTTCAACTGTATCCAAAATTCCATCATTATCATTATCCAAATCAACACCATCCTGAACACCATCATTATCTGTATCGATGAAAGTAAAAGTAGTCACTGTAGGATCATCTGGATCATTATCTCCATCTGGATCTACATTAGTAGCGTTATCAGGATCATCTGAAGTATCTGTTTCTAAATTTCCATTAACATCTACACTATTTACTGTTGCGCTATTACTATAACTACCTGTATTAATATCTGCCTGAAGAAGTGTATATGTCCCTGTAAAAGTTGTATTATCGGTTGCCCCTGAAGCTAAACTCGCAATTGGAGTACCACTAACAGTTATCCCCGAATCTATAATTGTCACATTGGTTAATGTTGTTCCTCCAGTATTAGTTATTGTAAAGACATAAGTGATTGTATCACCTGCATCCATAACACCATTTGTATTTGTATCTACATAAGTGTCTATCTTTAAAAGTGAAATATCTATCCATTCTCTCCAGTTAGATTCTCCTCCCGGGCTATCAGTATTAGGAAAAGGATTGGTCGCTGTTTGACCGCCATTTGTAGGGTCTAAATTGGCATCATCTACATCAAAGTTATCATCCAAACCATCATTATCAGCATCTGATGCTGCTGGTACAGTATCTGCAATACCATCATCATTAGTATCATATGCTTCAATAGTATCACTTTCATTATCACCGTCTGAATCTAAATCCAGATAATCTGGTACCGTATCACTATTAGGAGTACCTGCATCTGTGTTTATTGGTATTAGCGGAAATCCTCCAGAATTTATATCATAACGATCATCAATACCATCTGAATCTGCATCGTTTAGTAAAGGGGCTAGATACCCTGTAGTTGTCTGTGCTTCAATATTATCTACTATTCCATCGTCATCTGCATCAATATCAAGATAATTATCATTACCAGAACCATCACTATTAGGAGTAGGAAGTGGTGTTCCCGTTGTAACCTCTCCTGCTCCACTACCACTATCTATATTATCAACAGTATCTGCTAATCCATCTCCATCTACATCAGTAGGTACTCCTGTACCGATAACACCATCATTATCTGGATCAGTCCCTCCTGCTTCTATAACATCTAGGATACCATCGTTATCACTATCCAAATCTAAATGGTTGGAAATACCATCTCCATCAAAATCAAATTGAGTTTCCACAGCTCCATCTACATTTCCAATTGTAAAATTATTATCATTATCATCAAGATATGCCGGTATGCCATCTCCATCAACATCCAAATTAGGTTCACCTGCTGCTCCTGATTCATCTATATCTAAAATACCATCATCATCATCATCAGGATCTCTGGCATCAGAAAGGCCATCTCCATCAGAATCTCTATCTCCAGATATTGTACTTATAAAAACTCCAGAATCTAATGTAGGATCACCTGTATCTGCAATTGCCATTTTAAATCGATACGTATTACCTGGCAGTAACCCAGAAAGTACTCCTGTTAATTGTTGTGTTATACCATTATATTCTGTAAATATTGTAAAAGGTCCAGGATTAGTATTACAGGCAGCAGCCGATGTGTCATGTCCATTATTAATATAAAAAGCAGAGTTTGTTAAATCTTCTGTAGCGGCATCATCATTACATCCTACAAATCCTGCATTTATCGTATTCACCGCAACAGGGCTTGTTGTTCCCGGCACTAAAGCTATATTCTGAGTACCAGTTATTCCGGGACCAGAAACAAAAAATCCAAAAATATCATTGAATACACTTCCCACATAATCTGGAAATTCATCAGATCCAAATTGATACACTACTTTTAAATCTGTAAATCCAGGTTCTAAAACTACATCAAATGAAAAGACAACCACGTCATGTACCGCAGTTGCATCTATTGCAGTAATATCCGGATCGCTATAAACACCACCAGGAGCAAGTGGTAGTGCATCAATACTTGCCTGCACTCCAGAATTATTAGGCCATGCCGCATTACCATTACTTCCAAATGCCTGAGTAGCACTACCAGTAGACATTAAAACCCCTCCATCTAAAGAAAGATTAGCTCCTGCTGTACCATTAGAAAATGTTGCTAATTGCGAAGCTCTGTTTCCATTTTCGAGAGTGGCATTAGATAATCCTACTCCATCACCATCTAATACACTTAACATAGCCGCATCGGTAGGGTTACCTACAAAAGTTGCCTGAGAATAGGAAAAATTACTTACTATCAAAAAAAGACCCAATACCAGTACGGTTCTTTTTTGATTGATGTTTTTGGTCTGAAAAAAAGTAAAAATTTTCATAGGCTAGTTATAGTAAATTGGTTGTGTTATTGTTTTGGAACGATTTAAAGGAATTAGTATAGTTGTTTTTAGAAATATCGTATATACCTATATCTAAGCAAGTCTTATGATTTTGAAGAAATAAAGATGTAGTTACCAAGGGTAATATGTTGTATATGTATAAAAAAGAAATTATTCTTTTTTTATCATGTAATAACTGAGTAAAATTCATCATATTTCTTTGTTTGGGGTATGAATTATGAAATAAAAAACTATAAAAATCCAACAATTATATTTGGGCAATATTAACTTTTTTTTTTGTTAAAAAAGCGAGAAATAGTGTCAAAAAGCCTCTTTTTATCGATAAAAAGCTATTTTATTTCGACGAATGGTTATTCTCTCTACTAGCAAAATATCTTGTAATTTTTGTTATTAAGACGTAAACATCTCTCTTTATGAAGGTTAGATTCCGAAAGAAATCTATGAGCACATTTATCACTAAAATTGGTAGTAATTTCCCCTGTTTTTCTCTGGGTATTATGATAGTTTTTATGCTCTATAAGAACCGAAGAAGTTTCTAAAAAGGAATATGCTATAAAAGAATATGTTCCCAATAAAATGGTAATTATTCCTGTTAAAAATAACGCTCTATAATTAGGTGAGTTATCAACTTGCTTTAGAATATAGCTCGTATAGATATTCTGAATAAAAGAAGATATATCTTTTGATATAAAAAAAAGGAACCTCATAATGGTGGTTTAGTTTAAATTATCGTTATTCAAATCCTTACAATTACTGGCTCGCCAAAAGTTTTATAATTGCTGGATTGTTTTTTATTTGTATTTAGTGTTGTTTATTCCTTATCTATTTTGATATTTTTTAGTGTGAATCACTATTCACTTACTCATTAAAAATTTATGTGTTTCTAATTTGGAAAGAAAACCATTGGAATGTAGTTATACAATTTTAACAATAGTGCCATTAAGCGTTAAAAAAGAAAGTACATCAGTAGATTATACAAGGAAATATATTTATCGAATGTAATTTTTTTATATACGCAACAATAATTTAAAAAATAATGACTTATACCATGTTTTTCTCAACATCATAAATTTATATATAAATCCTTAATTACAAATACATTAAAAACTCAAAATAAATATGGTTTTACCATAATTATAATCATGTAATTGGTTATTGATGTAAGAAAAAGATTAGATATGTAAGAAACTATAGTAGATGTCATTTCATTTACCCTTTGCATCTACTGAAACAAAATATTTCTATACAGTAAATTATAATGGTAAATAAATAGTATGATGTTATTTGATATGCTATGTAATTTTGGTTAAAAGAAACGAGGTGTTAGCATTCTATTGTACTTTTTGAAGAGTTCGAATCTGAGAAATACCTCATAACTCCCATCATTAAATTGACTCTGACCTAACTCTGTCGTTTCTCGATCATATGCAAAACCAATCATTAATGCATCTGAGATCTGAAACCCTATAGTACCACTTAAGGCAGCACTCCATCGATAAGCAGCTCCAAGTGTTAAACGATCATACAATAAAAAGTTAGCTGAAACATCTACCTGTAATGGAGCGCCAAATACCAGCTTACTCAAAACAGCTGGCTTAAACTTAACATCATCACTC
>NZ_JACB01000100.1 GCF_000520975.1 Aquimarina megaterium XH134 | reverse complement strand
GATTCCCAGAACTCATTTACTAGGTATTCCAAATTTTAAGAAAAGCTTTTTTATAACTTTCACTAATAGGCAGTTTTTGATCGTGTATAATAATTCTATTTCCTTCTACATAATCGATATGTTTTGGATTAATAACATAAGATCTATGTATTCTACAAAAATTTGGAGATGATAATCTGGTTTCAACCTCCTTCAAAGTGCCATAAATTAGAAGTTTTTGTCCATTTTTAAGATGATAGTTTACATATTCACTTTCAGCTTTGATAAATAAGATATTCTCTTTTAGAATTCGAAAAGTCTTTTTATTATATTTTAAATTTATATACTCGCCTTGTTTTTCAGTTTCAGCAATAGTATTTTCCCCCTTGTTATTTGAAACTTTGTTGATAGCTCTTATAAACCTAGAAAATTCTATGGGTTTTAATAAATAGTCAATAACATTATATTCATAGCCTTCTAATGCATACTCTCTATACGCTGTAGTTAAAATTACCTTGGGTGTATTCTCTAAGGTTTTTAGAAAATCTAACCCAGAAATATCGGGCATTCTAATGTCTAATAAAATCACATCTACCTTTTTTTCTTTTAATATGGTTAATGCACTAATTGGAGATTTAAAAGAACCCAAAAGA
Organism: Aquimarina megaterium XH134; assembly: GCF_000520975.1. Classification (GTDB taxonomy): domain Bacteria; phylum Bacteroidota; class Bacteroidia; order Flavobacteriales; family Flavobacteriaceae; genus Aquimarina; species Aquimarina megaterium. Next base: position 5,161 of record NZ_JACB01000100.1, on the reverse strand, counting down.
TTAAGATGTTCTATTTTGGAGATGTAGCTTTCTAAAAGTTTTCTAGCTAATTGTTCATCGTCAATAATGATTACATTAAGTTTCATGTTAAATTTCTAATGTTAAATATATTAAATACTCATTTTGAGACTCTTCTATGCTTAATGTATGCTTATTAAAATACAATAACTCTAAACGTCTTTTAACATTGTTAATTCCTATTCCGCTAGAGTTATCTACAGATTTTTTGGTTCTATAGGAGTTTTTTACTGTAAATAGTACTTTATTATCTAATTTAGTTTTAAGCATGATTGTTATGTAGCCACTTTTAGTATCTTCTATATTTCCATGCTTAAAAGCATTTTCAATAAATGGAATGAGTAACATTGGTGCAATTTTTAATGTATTATTTGCTTTAGAAAAATTAAAAGAAACACTTTTTATGTTATCATCTTTTAATTTAAATAATCCTATAAAATTATTTATGTATTGTATTTCTTCTTTAAGACTCACTTTTTCTTTTTTTGAGCCGTATAACGAGTAATCCAACATTTTAGACAATTGCATAATTGCTTTAGGACTTTTATTATCGCTAGCCAATGATAATGTATAAATATTGTTAAGTGTATTAAACAAAAAGTGCGGATTGATTTGAGAAATCAAGAAATCTTTCTCAGCTTTTACTAATAATGTCTCTTTTTTCTCTCTCTTTTTTTTCTCTGAAAAATAATAAAACAAAAAGCTAATGAATATTGCTAATATGATAGGCATCATGTGGTTAAAAATGACCTCAAGTGATTCTATATCAAAATGCCTAAAATTGAAAATAGTATTCAAGGGGTAAGAATGATCACGATTTAAATGAGCAATATAATATGATAATCTTATAAAAAAATCGATAACTAAAACTGAAAAAAGTGTAAGTACAAAATTAGTAAGACCGTAGATAACATATTTTTTACTAGCATAATATTTTGGGATGAGTTTATGGTAATTAAAATAAAAAGCCAACATCTGCATACTAATTATACTAATAGTTCTAAACATGGAATCCATGAAATTACTTAACACACTAAATATGAAGAAGATAAAAAGTGAATAAAGTACCCAGAATAAAATATGATTAGCATTTTTCAATATATGTTCTTATTGATTATTTCAAAGATAAACACCCAAGGTTAATATTAAATATTAATTAAATAGAATAGTGGATTTGTTAAGTGAAATTTCATAAATTTTAAGTGAATCATTAAAATATTCTCTACTTTGAGAAAACTTAAAATTTTACTTAGTAAAACAACTCGTTCACTGATTTTTTTAGACAACATATGATTTTCAAAATAGTTTTGACTCCTTAATTCAAACTATTTAGTTATGAAATATTATTTTGGAGCTGCCATTTTCATTATTACATTTAATAGTATTGCACAAGAAAGGAAGGAACTTACAGCAAAACGAGTAGATATATCGGTCAAATTAGATGGGGTACTTACTGAAGCTTTTTGGGAAACTGTTCCAATTGCTACAGATTTTAAAATGTTGCAACCCGATAATGGACCATCTGCACCAGAATCACATAGAACAGAAGTTAAAATTGCATATAATGATGAAGCAATCTATATAGGAGCGTATTTATATGATAATGCTCCACAAACTATCTTGAAAGAGTATAGTCAGCGCGATAATATATTTGTAGAGGCTGATGTATTTACTGTAGCCATTAACACGTTTAATGATGGTATTAATGAAAATAAATTCTATGTTACAGCCGCAGGGACTCAAGCAGATTCTAAAACATTACAAAGTAGTAGACGTAGCAATGATTTTAATTGGAGTGCTGTTTGGGAAAGTGCTATAAGTATTACAAATAAAGGGTGGACTGTTGAAATGAAAATTCCTTACGCAGCTTTACGTTTTCAGAATTCAGATACACAAACTTGGGGGATTAATTTTTTGAGAGATATTAAGAAGCGTAACGAAATTTATTCATGGAATTTAGTGGATCGAACCATTGGTAGAGAATCTCAATATAATGGTATATTAAGAGGAATTACGAATATAAAACCTCCAATGCGATTAAGTTTTTTTCCATTTGTTTCTGTGGAATATAAAACCACAAAAGGCAATTCTATAGATCAAATCAATACAGGTTTAGATATAAAATATGGTATTTCTGAAAATTTCACTTTAGATGCCACACTTATTCCTGATTTCTCACAAGTAGGATTCGACCCTGTTTCGTTAAATTTAGGACCTTTTGAACAAACTTTTAGAGAACAGCGACAATTTTTTACTGAAGGTGTAGAACTATTCAACAAAGGACGTATTTTCTTTTCTAGAAGAATAGGTGGTAGGCCAAGTGGATCTGCATACCTGTCAGAGAATGAAGAGATAATAAATAAACCCAAAGAGGTAAAAGTACTAAATGTTTTTAAAATCTCTGGAAGAACTAAAAAAGGACTCGGAATAGGGTTTTTAAATGCTATTACAGAAAAAACAGAAGCTACTTTGTTGAATACAGAAACTAACATACAACGAAAAGAAACAATAGAACCTTTTACTAACTATAATGTTTTAGTACTAGATCAACAATTCAATAATAATTCATCGGTATCCTTTATAAATACAAATGTAATTCGTAATGGGAGGTTTAGAGATGCTAATGTAAGTGCACTGGTTTACGATATTTCAACGAAGTCAAACAGTTATAATTTATCAGGAGATTTTAAGTATAGTATGATAAATGATACAGAAAATGAAAATGGTTTTAGTGGTGGTATAGATTTTAGAAAAGCATCAGGTAATTTTAGATATTCTGTAGGATATTTTATGGCAGATACTAAGTTTGATATCAATGATCTTGGAAGGCAACGTCGAAACAACTATAGCGATTTCTTTGGAGACATTAGTTATGAGAAGTTTACTCCAAAAGGACGCTTCAATAATTATGATTTTTCATTATTTGCCTCTATCCGTAACCTATATAAACCACATATATTTACAAGTGCAGATATTGGTGTTAATGCATCTTTTGTTACTAAAAAACAATTGTCATATGATTTTAATGCTCGAGTAAACCCATCTAGATCTTTTGATTATTTTGAGCCTAGAACGCCTGGAAGGTTCTTAAAACGAAACCCTAGATTTTTTTGGAACTCAGATTTCTCTACTGATGGAGGAAGACGATTGTCTTCAGACTTTACATTTAGGACATTGCAACGATTTAATGATCCAGAACGTAATTATAGTTTTGCCATTAGACCACAATTTCGTTTAACTAACAAGTTCAAAATAAATTACTCGATTGATGGTGAGTATAATAAATCTGAGCCTGGTTTTGTCACAACTACAGATACAGATATAATTTTTGGAAGGCGCGATATCAAAAAAATTGAAAATAGTGTTCGTTTTGCCTATAACCATAATAACAATCACGCTATAAATTTAAACTTTAGAAATTTATGGACTACCGTTCAATATAAAAATCGTTTTTTTATACTTGAACAAAATGGAAACTTGGTAGAAACAAATCAAACTCTTGATTTTAATCCTGACACCAATTTTAATGTTTGGAATTTAGATCTTACTTATTCATGGCAATTCGCTCCAGGAAGTCAGGCTGTCTTTTTATATAGAAATACAATTTTTCAAAATACTGACAATAGTGCATTAAATTATCTGGAGAGCTTAAATGATTTATTAAAGCAACCTATAACACATATTTTTTCAATCAAAATTACCTACTTCTTAGACTATTTAAATGTTAAAAAGATATTTAGAAAAAAGAATGCTTAATGTGTTTACTTAAAAAAATAGCCTGTTCACTGAATTTTATTTAAATAAAGTAACAGAGAAATTAATTTCGTACTTCATAATATATATAAAAATGAAAAAAACAAAGGCATACTGGAATCGTTTAATACACAGGGATTTGGCTTATTTTTTTCTAGGACTTATTATATCGTTTTCAATTTCTGGAATCACATTGAATCATAGAGAAAGTTTTAGTTCTAGAGAATATACTGTAAATATAAAACCAATTCAACTAGAACTACCAGAAGACAAATCAATACTTACTGAGGCCTATTTTAAAAAAATAGCAGCATCAATAGCACCTGAAAACGAATTTGAAGCATATATAACTAGAGGAGAAGAAGGAAGGCTTTATTTTGATAATGCTTTTGTGAGTATTGATTTAAATTCTGGAAAAGGAGAAATTGAGTTTGTAAAACCGATTCCTGTATTAAAACAGATGGCAATACTACATCAAACAACAAACACATGGTGGATATGGTTTTCGGATATTTTTGGTATTGCTATGCTTGTGATAGCGATAACGGGAACATTTATAACTAAAGGTAAGTACAGTTTTAAAAAGTATGGTTGGAAACTAACACTTATAGGCCTTGTATTTCCTTTTATCTTTCTATTCTTAATCAATTGAAATAGTATATTATGAAAAGAGAAAAATTTATTAAAAGCTTAGCTGTTGGTATCGTAGCTACACCAATTTTGGCAAGTACTCTAGCAAAACAACAAACAATTAGTACAAGAAGTAATTGTATAATGACTCCAGAAGAAACCATAGGACCTTTTCCTCATAAACTACCGGAAAATCTCGTTAAAGCCAATATCGTTGGTGATAGAGAAGGTGTATCATTACTTATTAATTTAACTATTCAAGATGTAAATACTTACTGCAAGCCTTTGCCAAATGTAAATGTAGATATTTGGCAATGCGATGCTAAAGGAAACTACTCAGAATATTCTCATCAATTAGATGGTGATTTTCGAGGTAAACACTTTCTTCGAGGCAGGCAAATTACAGATAGCAATGGTAAAGTATCTTTTATCTCTATTTTCCCTGGTTGGTATCCAGGAAGAGCACCTCATTTGCATTTAGAGATCCTAAATAAGAAAGGTAAATCCTTATTAGTTACTCAGATTGCCTTTCCAGATGAAGTTTCAGATACTATATATAAAAGCAAAGACTATAAAAGTAAGGTAGATACAAATAATAAACAAGATTATGAGTTCAGAGATAGTATATCTGAGAACTTGGTTGATACTATAACCGGGGATAATAAAAATGGATATACTATTAGTAAAATAATCAAAGTGAAAATGGATTCTTGATATAAAAGAACAGATTTATAGATTTGTCTTATAATAATTAACTAAT
>NZ_JACB01000099.1 GCF_000520975.1 Aquimarina megaterium XH134 | reverse complement strand
CATAAAAAAAACCCTTCATTAAATAATGAAGGGTTTTCAAAGAAGGCGGTGACCTACTCTCCCACGATTGTAGTACCATTGGCGCTAACGGGCTTAACTTCTCTGTTCGGAATGGTAAGAGGTGAGCCCCGATGCTATAACCACCTTAAATCTTGATTAGTACCTGAGTAATCAGTAAGGAATATTCAGAGATTATATCTCTATATACACTATACTAATATCTCACTACTAACATAATATTGTTGACATATTGATTTAATACACGATAAAAGAACACTAAATATAGCTTGCAAAGCAATTCTCCACTCCGATAGTTGCCTATCGGAGTGTGCGCATAAGCCTATGGGTTATTAGTACTACTCGGCTATGACATTACTGCCTTTACACCTATAGCCTATCAACGTGGTAGTCTCCCACGACCCTTTAAAGAAATCTCATCTTGTGGTGGGTTTCGCGCTTATATGCTTTCAGCGCTTATCCCTTCCGAACGTAGCTACTCTGCAATGCTCCTGGCGGAACAACAGATACACCAGCGGTTCGTCCAACTCGGTCCTCTCGTACTAAAGTCAGATCCACTCAAATTTCTAACGCCCACTGTAGATAGAGACCGAACTGTCTCACGACGTTCTGAACCCAGCTCGCGTGCCACTTTAATGGGCGAACAGCCCAACCCTTGGGACCTTCTCCAGCCCCAGGATGTGACGAGCCGACATCGAGGTGCCAAACCCCCCCGTCGATGTGAGCTCTTGGGGGAGATCAGCCTGTTATCCCCGGAGTACCTTTTATCCTTTGAGCGATGGCCCTTCCATGCGGAACCACCGGATCACTATGCTCTACTTTCGTACCTGATCGAGCTGTATCTCTCTCAGTCAAGCTTGCTTATGCCATTGCACTCTACGCACGATTACCAACCGTACTGAGCAAACCTTTAGAAGCCTCCGTTACTCTTTTGGAGGCGACCACCCCAGTCAAACTACCCACCAAGCACTGTCCGTCGCTAGACGTTAGGCTTCGAATAAGCAAAGGGTGGTATTTCAACAATGACTCACACACGCCTGGCGACGCATGATCAAAGTCTCCCACCTATCCTACACATTACTTATCCAAAGTCAATACTAAGCTATAGTAAAGGTTCACGGGGTCTTTTCGTCCCACAGCGGGTAACCGGCATCTTCACCGATACTACAATTTCACCGAGCTCATGGCTGAGACAGTGTCCAGATCGTTGCACCATTCGTGCAGGTCGGAACTTACCCGACAAGGAATTTCGCTACCTTAGGACCGTTATAGTTACGGCCGCCGTTTACCGGGGCTTCAATTCAATGCTTCGATAAATCTAACATCTCCTCTTAACCTTCCGGCACCGGGCAGGTGTCAGGCCATATACATCATATTTCTATTTAGCATAGCCCTGTGTTTTTGATAAACAGTCGCCTGGACCTTTTAACTGCGGCCTCGCCGAAGCGAGGCGACCCTTCTCCCGAAGTTACGGGTCGATTTTGCCTAGTTCCTTAGCCATGAATCTCTCGAGCACCTTAGAATTCTCATCCCAACTACCTGTGTCGGTTTACGGTACGGGCTGCTTCACTCGGTTTTCTTGGAAGTCGATCCGCTAGATTATCACCTCGGCCGTAGCCTTAGTGTACTATCGCCGTGTTACCACTGGCTTCAACGCACATTTCCGTCAGTGCGCACTAACTTCTCGCCTCCGTCACTTTTAGTGTGAGCAGGTACAGGAATATTAACCTGTTGTCCATCCACTACCCCTTTCGGGTTCGCGTTAGGCCCCGACTAACCCTCAGCTGATTAGCATAGCTGAGGAAACCTTAGTCTTTCGGTGTGCGGGTTTCTCGCCCGCATTATCGTTACTTATGCCTACATTTTCTTTTGTAGATACTCCAGCATACCTCACAGTACACCTTCAACGTCACTACAATGCTCCCCTACCGATATTTCTATCCCATAGCTTCGGTAATATGCTTATGCCCGATTATTATCCATGCCGAACCGCTCGACTAGTGAGCTGTTACGCACTCTTTAAATGAATGGCTGCTTCCAAGCCAACATCCTAGCTGTCTAAGCAGTTCAACCGCGTTTTTTCAACTTAGCATATATTTTGGGACCTTAGCTGATGGTCTGGGTTCTTTCCCTCTCGGACATGGACCTTAGCACCCATGCCCTCACTGCTGGTAAACATTTTATAGCATTCGGAGTTTGTCAGGAATTGGTAGGCGGTGAAGCCCCCGCATCCAATCAGTAGCTCTACCTCTATAAAACTATACCAACGCTGCACCTAAATGCATTTCGGGGAGTACGAGCTATTTCCGAGTTTGATTGGCCTTTCACCCCTACCCTCAGGTCATCCCAAGACTTTTCAACGTCAACGGGTTCGGTCCTCCACTTTGGGTTAACAAAGCTTCAACCTGCCCAAGGGTAGATCACACGGTTTCGCGTCTACTACTACTAACTATGGCGCCCTATTCAGACTCGCTTTCGCTACGGATCCGATGCTGAACATCTTAACCTTGCTAGTAAAAGTAACTCGTAGGCTCATTATGCAAAAGGCACGCCGTCACCAATAATGGCTCCGACCGCTTGTAAGCGTATGGTTTCAGGATCTTTTTCACTCCCTTATTCAGGGTTCTTTTCACCTTTCCCTCACGGTACTGGTTCACTATCGGTCTCTCAGGAGTATTTAGCCTTAACGGATGGTCCCGCCAGATTCATACAGGGTTACACGTGCCCCGCACTACTCAGGATACTACTAAATCTTTGCGCTTTACTTATACCAGGCTATCACTGTCTATGGCTCCTCTTTCCAAAGGATTCTAATTCATTACAAATCTTATATTGTAGTCCTACAACCCCTGCATTGCCGTAACAATACAGGTTTGGGCTAATCCGCGTTCGCTCGCCACTACTAACGGAATCACTTTTGTTTTCTTCTCCTCCGGGTACTTAGATGTTTCAGTTCTCCGGGTTCGCCCCTATTGCTAGGTGACATATCTTCAATATGCCGGGTTGCCCCATTCGGATATCTGCGGATCAATCAGTATGTGCCTGTCCCCGCAGCTTTTCGCAGCTTATCACGTCCTTCTTCGCCTCTGAGAGCCTAGGCATTCCCCATACGCCCTTAATTAGCTTATGCGTCTTGCTTTAACTTGCTCTTTTAGTTTTTGTCGATACCAATAAAGTAACTAAATCAGTATCAACCTCTTTTATTTTCATTAATTGTAAACAATTAATGCTCGTATTTTTAAATCAATATGTCAATGAACGTTTTTCTTAATAACAATATAAAATTAACAACTATAAAGACTATTTCATCTCATGAATCCTGTGCTTTATAATCTATCAATACTTATATCTAAAGAATCGTGGAGAATATCGGAGTCGAACCGATGACCTCCTGCGTGCAAGGCAGGCGCTCTAGCCAGCTGAGCTAATCCCCCAGTATTTGAAATCCTAAATGTCGAATCCAGAATCTCGAATGATGAAGTAATGAATTCTCAACTTCTAAAATTTCCTTTCAATATTTTTTTATGAACTTTTTTTTAATCCGTAATTCGTAATTCACAAATCCAGAATTAAAAACCGTAGTCTCAGGCAGACTCCCTTCGATAAACTCAGGATAAACTTCTCGTCTGTCTTTCGACTTTGTAGTCTCAGGCAGACTCGAACTGCCGACCTCTACATTATCAGTGTAGCGCTCTAACCAGCTGAGCTATGAGACTTCTTCATAGTTGTGTGTTGGTGGTTAATTGTTGATCGTTGAAACAATCAACTAACAACCAAAAACTAACAACTAAATAATTAATTAACAGCATAAAGACTAAAAACAACTAAGATACATTCCATCGTATCATTTCTGCTTCTCTATATAAAATAGAAAATCTCTAGAAAGGAGGTGTTCCAGCCGCACCTTCCGGTACGGCTACCTTGTTACGACTTAGCCCCAGTTACCAGTTTTACCCTAGGCCGCTCCTAAACGGTGACGGACTTCAGGTACTCCCAGCTTCCATGGCTTGACGGGCGGTGTGTACAAGGCCCGGGAACGTATTCACCGGATCATGGCTGATATCCGATTACTAGCGATTCCAGCTTCACGGAGTCGAGTTGCAGACTCCGATCCGAACTGTGACCGGCTTTATAGATTCGCTCCTATTCACATAGTGGCTGCTCTCTGTACCGGCCATTGTAGCACGTGTGTGGCCCAGGACGTAAGGGCCGTGATGATTTGACGTCATCCCCACCTTCCTCGCGGTTTGCACCGGCAGTCTTGCTAGAGTTCCCGACATGACTCGCTGGCAACTAACAACAGGGGTTGCGCTCGTTATAGGACTTAACCTGACACCTCACGGCACGAGCTGACGACAACCATGCAGCACCTTGTAAATTGTCCGAAGAAAAGTCTATCTCTAAACCTGTCAATCTACATTTAAGCCCTGGTAAGGTTCCTCGCGTATCATCGAATTAAACCACATGCTCCACCGCTTGTGCGGGCCCCCGTCAATTCCTTTGAGTTTCATTCTTGCGAACGTACTCCCCAGGTGGGTTACTTATCACTTTCGCTTAGCCACTCAGACCGAAGTCCAAACAGCTAGTAACCATCGTTTACGGCGTGGACTACCAGGGTATCTAATCCTGTTCGCTACCCACGCTTTCGTCCCTTAGCGTCAATTAATTGTTAGTGATCTGCCTTCGCAATCGGTATTCTGTGTAATATCTATGCATTTCACCGCTACACTACACATTCTAACCACTTCACAATAATTCAAGTCTTGCAGTATCAATGGCAATTTTCCGGTTGAGCCGAAAACTTTCACCACTGACTTACTAAACCGCCTACGGACCCTTTAAACCCAATGATTCCGGATAACGCTTGGATCCTCCGTATTACCGCGGCTGCTGGCACGGAGTTAGCCGATCCTTATTCGTAGAGTACCGTCAGCATTTCACACGTGAAATGGTTTCTTCCTCTATAAAAGTAGTTTACAACCCATAGGGCAGTCTTCCTACACGCGGCATGGCTGGATCAGAGTTGCCTCCATTGTCCAATATTCCTCACTGCTGCCTCCCGTAGGAGTCTGGTCCGTGTCTCAGTACCAGTGTGGGGGATCTCCCTCTCAGGACCCCTATCTATCGTAGCCTTGGTATGCCGTTACCATACCAACTAGCTAATAGAACGCATAGCCATCTTATAGCGATAAATCTTTAATCCTTAGTGAAGGCTCACTTAGGATACTATAAGGTATTAATCCAAATTTCTCTGGGCTATCCCTTACTATAAGGTAGGTACTATACGCGTTACGCACCCGTGCGCCGGTCGTCATCAGTTGCAAGCAACTATGTTACCCCTCGACTTGCATGTGTTAAGCCTGCCGCTAGCGTTCATCCTGAGCCAGGATCAAACTCTTCATCGTTTGTCTTTAAATATTATTTAAAACAATACAACGGAATTATAATCGTATCTCAATATGTCTCTAGTCTTTATTCTAAATGTAATAAACTATATTAATAGTTTAATACGCGCTGTCAATCAATATGTCTATGAACTTTTTTTAATCAATAAAGCAATCTTCATCGCTATCAATTATAGATCGTAATTCAAGGAATCGAACCCCAAAAATGTTATCAAAACATCCTAAACCATTACTACGTATTTTTTATGAACTTGTACTGTCTCGCTAAGCGGGTGCAAATATATAACCCCTTTTATTACTAGCAAAACTTTTTTTGATTTTTTTTTAAAAAAAAGCAACCCTACTAAAATCTCAAATCCAATCCCAATGAACTAACAAAACATTATCCCGTTTTGC
>NZ_JACB01000098.1 GCF_000520975.1 Aquimarina megaterium XH134 | reverse complement strand
AGATCAGAGTTTTTGATTTTTTATAACTCTTCTACTTCATTAATCTATTATTATAAACTCACGCAATAGTTTTTGATTTTTATACCAAAAACTGATTTAAATGTTTATGACATAAAAATCATTTAATTCTCTGGATATCAATGTTTTTTCAAAGCAATCAATTGTGTATTTATACTAGTATATCACGATATTTAATTACAACTTCAAAAATTTGGAGTTTTTGATCAATTCACTTAAATCTATATACTATGAAAACACAATTATCAGTCTTATTATGTTTATGCATAATAAGTTTAGGGTTCTCTCAAGACCAACTATGGCAGAGAGTCGACTCACAAAAAAACCTTGGTATTTTTACCAACCAGACCGATCTACCTACCAAAACGGTCTTTACCCTTGATCAAGAAACTATGTACAAGGCGCTTAGCAAAGCTTCTTTACAAAAAAAAGGAGTAGTTTCTAATGTTATTATTCCTTTTCCTAATGCAGATGGCACTCTAGAAAATTACAACATCTACGAAAACCCCATTATGGAACCTGAATTTGCTGCCAAATATCCTAATATTAAATCGTATAAGGGATATAGTACTACGACAGCAGGAGTAATTAGTTTTAGTATCTCTCCAAAAGGAGTACAAAGTATACGTTTAGGTCACGGTTCCTCTGTATTTATAGAAATACTATCTGAGAAAAACAGCACCTACACTGTGTCTAACGATATGAAAAACATAGCCGTTTCTCAAAATTTTGGGCACAGGCATGAGCATGAAGAAAGTCCTATACATATAACGAATCATCAAAAATCTGCTACTGATCTACAAAATAATGATGATGGTAAATTAAGAACCTATCGTCTTGCGGTTTCTGCAACCTATGAGTATACTCAATTTCATAAAGAGGAAGAAACAGAAGAAGAAAAAATTAAAGAAAGAGCCATAGCGGCTATAAATGCTACAATCACTACAGTAAATGCGCTTTATAAACAAGAAGTTGGAGTTCAGTTTATGCTAGTGGATAATGAGGAAATTGTATATACAGAAATTGACGATCCTTATAACCAACTAGATGATTTTGATATTTTTGAAAACCAAATACAAAATGTTATAGATACTAACATAGGCTCTGATAATTATGATATTGGACACCTGTTTTCTAAAAGAACAGGTCCCCTACAAAGACTCAGTTTTGGTGAAATCAAATCACTTTGCCAGCAAGGAAGTAAGGCTAAAGGTTTTTCTTGTATAATTGAACCTGTAGGAGAACTTTTTGATATAAATATTGTTTCTCATGAACTTGCTCATCAATTGGGTGCAAATCACACATTTTCATATAGAGAAGAAATATCTCTAAATGGAGAGTCTACGGGAGCACAGATGGAACCTGGTAGTGGTTCTACTATCATGGGATACAATTTAGCCACTGATGTTCCTAAAAATCAAATCGTACAGGCATCACCTGGAACATATTTTCATGCGTATTCTATACACCAAATGAGAGAGAATATTACCAATCCAGAAAACTGCCGTGGAATTATTGCAGATACGAACAATACCCCCCCAATAGTTGATGCTGGACCAGACTATATCATCCCTAAAGGAACACCTTTTGTATTAACGGCTACTGCTACTGATGCCGAAGGAGATGCTTTATCTTATTGCTGGGAGCAAATAGATGCTGAAGATTTTATCCCAGACAATTCTGTATATGGACCTCTTTTTAGGTCCCTCCTTCCTAAAAATGAGGTTAATACCAGAAATTTTCCTAGCTTATTTGATCCTCTCCATCAGAAGTGGGAAAAACTCCCTAATAAGAGTGGTCAATTAAATTTTAGATGTACCGTAAAAGATGGGCAATCCAATAATGGAGACAGTATGAAAATAACCGTTACTGATCAGGCTGGTCCTTTTAAAGTAACGCAACCCACTAACACCACTACATGGCCAACGGGTACAGAACAAACCATTACCTGGGATGTTGCTAATACTAATGGCAATGCAATAAACGCTGCTACTGTAGATATTTTGATTGCTAATAAAGGTTTTATAGAGCAGTTTTTCTTTAAAGAACTAGCTACAGGAGTACCAAATAATGGTTCATATACATTTACAGTACCTGAAGATTTAAACTTCTCAAAAATTGCTAGAGTTATGGTAAAAGGCAGTGATAACATTTTTTATGCTCTCTCAGAAAATTTTGAAATAGGATCACTAGAAGAAATTGGTGCCCCAAGAGATTTAAAAATATATAATCGCTTTACTACTACTGTTGAGCTTGCCTGGAAAATGAATCTTACTGCAATAACTAATACTCAAGTAAAATATGAGGTTTTTCAAAATGACGAACCTATTGATACAATAGTTCGTGTTCCTATAGGGCTTACCTATAATGTCCCTGATTTAGAATCAGATGAAACCTATTCTTTTTATATAAAAGCTATTATTGGAGATGAGGAGATTAAATCTGATCCTAGTAACACGATAACAGTCACTACATCACCTTCTTCAGTTACGGATGGATCACAATGTATAGGAGGAGTGATTTCTTCTACTTCTAATAGCGGTTTTCTTAATGAAGGTTTTCCATTTATTGATGGGTTTTCTGGGTTTTCTAATCGCTTTGATAAATGGACGAACTCCAGGCTCAATGATAGAACAGAATTTGGAAGAGTCTTTAACTGGAGGGTAGAAAGAACATCTACATCTGACCTAACTGGCCCCAAAGAACCTGCAGAAGGATCAACTTTTGCCGAACTTCGTTCATTTAACATAACTACAAACAAAACTGCATATCTATACTCAAAATGTTTTTATATAACCGCTAACTCCTTAGATCCTGAGTTTTCTTTTCAATATCATATGTTTGGTTCTGGGATGGGATCGCTTACACTACAGCTAAGTGACGATAATGGAATAAGCTGGCTTGATATCTGGCAAAAATCTGGGGATCAAGGAAATTCTTGGAAAGAAGAAACTATACTCCTTAATGATTATATTCAAAATGGTGAATATCGAGGTAAACAAGTGCGATTTAGATTTAAAGGAGTAATTGGCGAAACCAATTTAAGTGATATTGCCATAGATGATGTTCGCTTTATTGTTTCTAATCCTGAACCAGAAACATGTGAAGAAGTAGCCCTACATATGTTATATGATGCATATTCTGAAGAGATCAAATGGGAAATTATAGACAATGAAGATATTGTTATTGCAAGTGGATCGAGCTACGATGGACAAGGACCATTGACTAGCCTGTATATTTATAATTGTTTAATCCCTGGTGAATATACCTTTGTTTTATATGATACTGGTAAGGATGGGTTTTATACTCCTGGATCATATACATTGACTAATCTTGAAACTGAAGAAGTAATCGTAAGCGAAGCAGCATTTAATGGGCCTTCTTCATCTACAAAATTTACTATAGGACCTAAAAAACCAGAATCTCCTACAAATCTAAAAGAAGATTCTAAAACTGATCGATCAGTAGCTTTGGCATGGGATAAACCTGACACTCCCCCTCATCAATATAGAATCTATCAAGGTATTTCTGCAGGTGAGCTTGAATTTGTCTCAGTTGTAGGAGGAGCAAGTGAATTTGCTCTTATAGAAAATCTCGAACCCAATACTACCTATTTCTTTTATATAACCGCTACTAATAGTATTGGTGATGAATCAGAGCCTAGCAATATTGTAGAGGTTACAACTAGTGCTCCTATTGCTAGACCAGAACCTCCTAGCAATTTAATAAGTACTCCAGAAAGCTTAGAAATATCTTTGGAATGGGATAGGTCTCCTTCAAGTAATGTTAGATATAACATATATCAAAATGATGTATTGGTGCAAAGAACAAGATTTACCTTTGCTTTTATACAAGATCTAAATCCTAATACCGAGTATACATTTTACGTAACTGCTATAAATACGGAAGGAGGAGAATCAGAGCCTAGTAATTCTACTACTGCTACACCACTTCCTGCTGCATTAAAAAGTAATGTTAGCACCATTACTATCATCCCTAACCCTGTTGAAGATAGTAATCACGTTACCGTTGTGTCATCACAACATATAGTCTCATATGCGGTATATGATATAGCAGGTAGAGAAGTGCGATCTACTACACCTTTACCCGATACCAAAACGATATCACTTACTGGTATAGAAAATGGAATGTACATCGTTAAACTACAAGATGATAAAGGAAAAACATTTAATCAATCCTTAATCATTAATTAAGACATATTAGCTTATCTCTGAATCAACAAAAAATTTAATAACCGTTAATGCTTAACTAGCTTTAACGGTTATTTTATAATCTAATTTATTTTTTAATATATAAAAAATACTATCTACAACAAATAAATCATTTTCATAACACACCCTAAATTTTGTTGTTTATTAACATTAAAAAATGAAAATCATCGGTCCATAATCATTAAATCCAATCAATCCATTTAGTCTTAATCTTCTCAATTATTAATTTTAGTATCCATACCGAAGTAAGGCCTGAAATAAAAGATTAAAAAAACATTCTAAAGATAAAGAAATGGAAAACATAAAATCATTTATAATAGTTTTCATATGCGTTTTGGTTGTATCCTGTAGTAACGATGATAATTCAATACCAATTATCATTACTATTAAAGATTTTACAACTACTATTACCGAAACCCCAGAAGAAAATGATGAAATAGGTATTATAGAGGCTACAACCAACCGAGGAAAATTGTTGTTTACACTCATAGATGAAAAGCCTGAAGGAGCCGTTATTATTGACCCAACAGGAAAACTAACTGTAAAAAATGCTTCTTTATTTGATTCTAAAGTATACCCCAAACTTACTGCCTCATTATTAGTAATGAATGAACAGGTTAGTAAAGAAGCTACTATTAAAATCATTATTAAAAATAGTGATGATAAGATTCATTTTTCTGATGAAAATTTTAAAAAAGCACTCGTAAAGCAAGATGATCCCATTATAGATATAAATAATGATAGTGAAATTTCATTTAAGGAAGCCAAAGAAATTGAAAAGATAAATTTAGTCGGAATATCAGAAGAAATAACAGATATTGCGGGAATTGAAAATTTTACTAACCTAAAATGGTTTGGTATACAATCTAATACGTTAAAAGAAGTAGATCTGAGTAATAATATAGTACTAGAAGAATTTCATTCTCCTTTTACTATCGCTATCGAAACTATTAATGTTAGTAACAATCCTAAGCTAAAAGTATTATCATTACCTGTAAACAAAATAGAGACTATAGACATTAGCTCTTGTATTAATTTAGAAGAATTGTCGATTAATACAAACAAACTTATATCACTAGATATAAGTAAAAATACAAAACTAAAAGTTTTGTCATGCGGCAGTAATAGACTCAAGACTATAGATGTGACTAAAAATGTGTTTTTAGAAAAATTAAATATTGGCTATGGTGTATTCGCATTAACCAACGATAACAATATAGAAGAAATTGACCTTAGTAATAATATAAAATTAAAAAACCTTGATTGTTATCAGAACCTTTTAACTCGTTTAGATCTAAGTAATAATCCAGAGTTAGAAAGATTAAATGTTTCAAATAACAAATTGACTTTTTTAAATCTTAAAAATGGAGCTACTGCCAATTTAGAAAAAAATGTACGCATAGAAAATAATGCATCAACATTATGTGTGCAAGTAGATACTCCTTCGGCATCTTATATTGCCGATTGGACAAAAGATTCTGATACTCAATTTAAAAGTGTATGTGATTAAGTATTTCATTGCAACTGTATCTAACCCGCAAAACAATTATAATCCAATTCAAAAATTAATTTTAAATCTTTTTAATGAATTTCCAAGAATGAGTTACCATCAATCATCTACCTTTTCCTTTAGAAATAACCGTACAACGGTATTAAAATCATGCCACTTATTTCTGGTAAACGTTAC
>NZ_JACB01000097.1 GCF_000520975.1 Aquimarina megaterium XH134 | reverse complement strand
AAATAATATCAACAGTAATGATATTGCAACAACAGAATTGAAAAATTCTGAATTTGTGATTTCGCCTGTTCCTGCAAAAAACTTTATCACAATTCGAATGAACAATGCTAAGGATTCAAACTATAGAATCATTAATCATATTGGACAAATGGTAAGAAATGGTAAAGTATCTGAAAACAAGGTAGAATTAAGTGGTTTACCAGATGGGATGTATTTCTTTTCTGTTATATCAAATGATAAAACATTAACCAAGAAGTTTATTATCAAGCAATAATATACATTCAGTATTTTTTTAAAACCCTCGAAACAGTTTGTTTCGGGGGTTTTCTATTTTCAGTAATAAGTAAATTTATATATTTAAATAAAACATATTCACTTACTATCTATATAGTAGTTTTTAAGGCAACGAATTCAAAATAGAGAATGCTCAATCATATGCTTTTCTTTTATAAGAAAACCACAATAATACTATGCGTACACAGTAATTTAATATAAAAAAACATGTTTTATTAAGATTAATCTATATATTCGCCCCTCAAAATAACTTCACACTCATTTTTACACATCATTTTTAATATTTAGACTATACTCTAAAGTATAATTTAGCAGAGATTTTTTATCTGTTCACTAGTAATTATATTCAGGGAAATCGTCGGATTGATCCGTCTTGTACCGATATAATTCGAATGTGTTGGGGGACACAATAGAAGTATAATTACTGAACTCCCTCTCCTTTTATGGAGAGGGTTTTTTTATTAAAAAATACCAACCAAGACTTATTTCGACCTTTAACACACAATACTAAGCAATTCCTGTTTTCCTTTCAATAAAAACTAACCACCTCATTATCAATAATAAAAAAATCCAGAAACATGTTTTGAGTCATCTTAAAACATGTTTCTGGACGTATATAGATTGATTTGCGACACCTTTTTAAGTAGTTTTCGAAATTATAAATCTAACACACAAATCAACTTATGAAAAAAAATTTCAATGTATTAGTATTAATGTTTATACTTATTTTTTCCTCATATGGGCAGGAAAAATATGAAGTATTACAAAAAGGGGAACAAGGAATGATTCCCCGAGCAATTAAATTTGATCAAGAACCTATAGCTTTTTCTACTCCAGAAAATTTTATGAAACAGTTCTTTAATATCCCTCCTCATCAAGGAATCCTAATTACAGAAAAAAATCAAGATAAATTAGGTTTTACTCATTATCGTCTGCAACAAACCATTAATGGGATTCCTGTAGATAATTCTATGTACCTAATTCATGTTAAGGATGGTAAAGTAATCACTGCTAATGGAGAATGGTTTTCTACAGTGCCGGCTTCATTGTATGCTAAAAAAAGTACTTTGACTTCTGCTCAAGCTTTAGAAAAAGCAAAAACCGTAATAAAGGCTAAAAAATATGCCTGGGAAATAGGAAATGCTCAAAAAAATGGAGAAAGACATTTTATGGGAGAAAAAGTAAGTGATCGTGGAGAGCTTGTCTATTTCACAAATAATAATGAGCTTAATGCCGACAAACTTAAACTTGCTTACAAATTTGATATGTATGCAGCTGCTCCTCTACAGCGTTCTGATGTTTATGTTGATGCTAGTGATGGATCTATACTATTTTCATCTCAAAAAATTCACTCGGTAGATGGTACAACAGATACAGGGTATCATGGGCAACAAAATATAACTGTAACTCAAGGCGGATCTGGGTACGTTACCAGGCAAACTGGAAACAGAAGTGTTGCCATGAGAAATATGAATGGAGCAAATGTAAATTATCAAGTTGAACCAACTAATGCATCTTTAGTTACAAGTTCATCCACCACTTTCAATTTTAGTGGAAATGATAAATACTATATGGCTGCTTACTGGGGTATGGAAAAAACCTGGGATATGTTTAGTAGTGTATTTAATAGATCTAGTTATGATGGAAATGGTACTAATATAAATTTATATGTAAACGGATCAGGACAACAAGGAGATAACAATGCTTTTTGGGCAGGAACCTGGACCTTTTTCGGTAACAACACCAGAGGAGGAACTCCTTTTACTCCCTTAGATGTAGTAGGTCACGAAATTGCACATGGAGTAACAGGAACATCCGCTCAGTTAAGATATCAGAGAGAATCTGGAGCATTAAACGAAGCCTTTAGTGATATCTTCGGAGCTTATGTAGAATATTTTGCATTCAATACTATAAATCAAGATACATGGACATTGGGAGATAAAATTGCTTTAAAACGATCTTTATCCAATCCTAAACAATATAATCAACCTGATACTTACGGAGGAACAAACTGGAAAGAGCCAAATTGTGGAACTCCAACCGGTCAAAATGACTTCTGTGGTGTACACACCAATTCGGGGGTATTAAATCATTGGTTTTACCTTCTTTCTCAAGGCGGTCAAGGAAGCAATGATAACGGAAATTC
This sequence comes from Aquimarina megaterium XH134, assembly GCF_000520975.1. Classification (GTDB taxonomy): domain Bacteria; phylum Bacteroidota; class Bacteroidia; order Flavobacteriales; family Flavobacteriaceae; genus Aquimarina; species Aquimarina megaterium. Next base: position 4,206 of record NZ_JACB01000097.1, on the reverse strand, counting down.
ATATACTGTAGAAGCTATTGGTATAGAAAAAGCAGGACAAATTGCATTTCGTGCTTTGACTAATTATTTATCTCAAAACTCTAACTATGCTGCAGCAAGAACAGCAGTGATCAACGCGGCAACAGATTTATACGGAGCTTCATCTTGTGAAGTAAAAGCTGCTACTAATGCAATGCATGCAGTAGGGGTTGGTCAACAATTTTCAGGAACTGCTAATTGTGGTGGTACACCAACATGTGCCGATGGAGTACAGAATGGTGATGAAACTGGTGTAGATTGTGGAGGTTCATGCGAACCTTGCTCTACAACAGTAACATACTGCGCATCTAATGGTCAAAGTACTTCTGATGAATATATCAGTAATGTGAAATTAGGAAGTATCAATAAAACGTCTACCGCAGGAAGTGGTGGGTATAGTGATTTTACTGCAGAATCAACCTCATTGTCTAAGGGAAATTCTAATACAATAACTATAACTCCTACATGGACCGGAACTCAATACAATGAAGCATACTCTGTATGGATTGATTATAACCAGGATGGGGATTTTGCCGATGCAGGAGAACAAGTATGGACTAATGCCGCTTCTCAAACAACCCCGGTAAGTGGTAATTTTACGGTACCATCAGCCGCAAAAGATGGAAACACTAGAATGAGGGTTTCTATGAGATACAATACTGTTCCTAGTTCTTGTGAATCCTTTGATTATGGTGAGGTAGAAGATTATACTGTTACTATTAGTGGTGGATCTACTGGTGGTGATACTCAAGCTCCCTCTGCTCCTTCTGGATTAACAGCTTCTAATGTTGCACAAACCACACTTACACTATCATGGAATGCCGCCACTGATAATGTAGGAGTGACTGGATATGATGTATATCAAGGATCTACTCTATTAGGAAGTGCCAATTCGACATCTACTAACATCACTGGATTAACAGCAAACACTGCATATCAGTTTAGTGTAAAAGCTAAAGATGCTGCCGGAAATGTTTCTGGTTCTAGTAATACGGTTAATGTGACTACAACAGGAGGAAGTTCTGACCCCTGTGCAGGAGTAACCCCATATAATGGTTCGGTAAATTATCAGGTTGGTGATCGTGTAACTTATCAAGGATATCTTTATGAACGTACTACCTTTGGATGGAATAACCTTGGGGCATGTGGTGCATTTTTTGCCTCGGCATTCTCTGTAATCCATACCGCTCCACCTTTTAATACACAATTAAAAACATATCCAAATCCTGTAAGTGGTACTATTATTAATATCGATACCCACAACCTTAACAGTAAAAAGTATGTGATATTTAATATACTAGGGCAAACTGTTGATCAAGGAACATTTATAAACATAATTAATGTTCAGGAATTAAAATCAGGGTCTTATTTTGTAAAAGTTGGCGACAAAACTGCACAATTCGTTAAACAATAAAATCTTATTTAAATTCCTCTTAAAACGAGATGTTTTAAGGGGAGTTTTTACCTGTATCAAAAAGGTATTCATTAGCTAATGACGTATCAATGATCGTCTGGAAAAAGTAAACAGAATCTAGTTAAATTATTTCCTAGGATACGTATTCTTCACAAACAACGTAATAGTTATTTTATAACAATAATTCATTTTTTCTTTAAGTTCAATAAAAAAAGAAAAGGTAAAAGAATTGTATCATCATTACATTTAACTTCTCAAAAACAAACACTTACAACATAAAATATATAATAATTGTTGGGTATATCTGATTTATTAAAATTATATTTATAGTAAATTAACCATACACAAAACTCAAACTTCGTCATAATGAAAGATTATAACAAAAATGCTTTCCCTCAACTGGCATTTCGTTTAACTTTTTCTCATCTAACACTACAAGAAAAAAAGAAAAAAGGTAAACTATCAAGAAAAAAACTAATTCTTAGTTCTAACAGTTCTCTAGTCACTAAAAATTATCAAGAAATCCCTAAAGACTATCCTACTGTATATATTGGTAACACGTATCCTGGTATTGGAAATCTTTCTACCTGTTCCTAAGAATTAATTACATTTTTTCTACACTCTCGATAAATACATATGAAGAATGTTTCATCATTCATTCTATATTCTTCATAGAAAGTAATAAAAACTAACTCTTAAACACACAAACAATGAAAACAAACACTAATTCTTTAAAATCCTATATCCCATGGATATACACTATCTTTTTTCTATGTAACATGTATATGTTACAGGCACAAGAGAAATATTATCGAGTTGTTTTTGACACAAACAAAGAGCAACTAGAAATGCTACAGGCAAAAGGACTCGAAGCCGATCATTTTCATTATGAGAATGGTAAAATTACTGCAGAAATTTCACATAGCGATCTTAAATTATTAAGGAAAAATAACGTTAAATACAAAATCAAAATTCGTAATCTCTCTAAAAGAATTCCCCGGATAAATAAAAGAACGGATAGAAGTAATGCACGTAAGGCGAAAAATAATATTCAGCAACAGGTGCCCTCTCCTAGTAATTTTGCATTGGGAAGTATGGGAGGTTTTCATACGCATGATGAGGCTATAGCCGCTTTAGATAAAATGCGACAATTGTACCCTCAACTCATCACAGCCAAATCATCTATTGGTACAACAATACAAGGTAGATCAATCTATATGGTTAAAATAAGTGACAATGCAGATACCGATGAAGACGAAGATGAAATGCTATATACTTCTATACATCATGCCAGAGAACCAGTAGGGCTCTCACAAAATCTTTTTTATATGTGGTACCTGTTAGAGAATTATAATTCTGATCCGGAAATCAAAATATTAGTAGATAATACCGAATTATATTTTATCCCTATTATTAATCCTGATGGATACATCCATAATCAGCAAACCAACCCAAACGGAGGAGGGTATTGGAGAAAAAACAGGCGAAACAACGGGGGATCTTATGGTGTTGATTTAAATCGTAACTATGGTTACCAATGGGCAGCTCCCGGAGGATCTTCTTCTACTCCCAGCAGTGATTCGTATCACGGTACTTCTAAATTTTCTGAACCTGAAACTCAGGCAATGAGAGATTTTACAAATCAGCATAATTTTGTAGCTGCGCTTAATTATCACTCGTTTAGTAATCTGTTGATTCATCCATGGGGATATAAGGCGAATACATTTACTCCTGACCAAAGTACATTTGTAAAAATATGTACATACATGACAGAAGAAAACTCATATACATATGGTACTCCTAATCAAACAGTAGGATACACAGCGGGAGGAAGTTCTGATGATTGGATGTATGGAGAACAAAGTTCTAAACCCAAGGTTTTTGCTATGACTCCCGAAGTAGGATCCTCAAATGATGGATTCTGGCCAGCTTCCAGTAGAATTATTCCTTTATGTAATGAGGTATATCCTTTTAACATTAAGATAATGAGAATGGCAGCCAAATATGCAAAAGTAACACCTGATAATGCAAATCAAACAATTACAAATACATCAGGAACGGTTGCTTATTCTATTAAACGTTTTAGTCTTAAACAAGCCAACTGGACAGTTAGTTTATCCTCCAATTCTTCACATATAAGTTCTTTAGGACAACCAAAGCAATATGGTAGTATCGAACTTTTAGGAACCGATACTGGAGCTATTGATTTTCAGTTAAAATCAACCACTCCAACAGGAACTCAAATTCCTATAACACTTACTATAAATAATGGTACCTGGGAGTACACTACAGATGTCACGATAACGTATAATGGTGGTTCTACTAATTGTACAGCAACAGTACCTACAGGAGTATCTTCTTCGGCTGTGGGATCAAACACTGCTACTATAGGATGGACTGCTGTAGCCAGTGCAACCTATGATCTAAGATACAGACAAACTGGAACAACAAACTGGACAACTTCTGCCGAAAACGGAACTTCTAAAGTGATTTCTGGATTAAACCCTTCTACTGCCTATGAAGTACAGGTAAGAAGTAAGTGTGCCGATGGAACTACTTCTAATTATAGTAGCTCTATTAATTTTACAACTACAGATGTACAACTTAACTACTGTGACTCTAATGGTCAAAGTGTAAATGATGAATACATCAGTAATGTAAAATTAGGAACCATCGATAAAACATCGACAGGAGCAAGTGGTGGATACAGCGATTTTACTGCTGAATCTACTAATCTGTCTAAAGGTAATGCAAACACCATTACCATTACTCCT
>NZ_JACB01000096.1 GCF_000520975.1 Aquimarina megaterium XH134 | reverse complement strand
TCGACCCAAAATTAATTCCTCCTCCTGCTTTGGTAACATCGATAAAGAATCTATGGGAGAAGTACTATTATTTACAATACTCTTTAACAATTCCTCATAATGAGATAACATACGTATTACCGTAGATTCCTTGAATAAAGAGGTAAAATATTCTAGTCGTAATAAAATACCCGATTCTTTCTCTTCGGCTACTAAGTTTAAATCGAATTGTGATGTACTTGCCTCATGCTCATATGGTGAAAGTGTTATTCCTTCTAATGCCAAAGTTTCATTAGTAGTGTTTTGCATATCAAACATTACCTGAAACAATGGATTGATACTCATATCTCTTTTATCAACAACTCGATCTACTACTTTCTCAAATGGAGTTAATTGATGATCATAAGCATGTAAAGTCGTATCTTTTACTTGTGATAAAAATTCTTTGAAATCGGGATTATCTCCTAAATCACTCCGTAATGCCAGTGTATTGACAAAAAATCCAATCATACCTTCTAACTCTGACTGGGTTCTGTTTGCTATTGAAGTTCCCACACAAATATCAGATTGGCCACTATACTTATATAATAAAACTTTGAAAGCAGACAACAACATCATAAACAGGGTAACTCCTTCTTGCTTACATAATGATTCAATTGCTGAGCTTAAATCCGGATTCAAATTCAAGGTAATACAAGAACCTTTATAATCCTGAACTGACGGGCGAACATAATCTGTTGGCAGTGCTAAAGGAGCAACTCCCTGTAATTTATCCTGCCAATATGATAATTGGTGCTCTAATATTTCGCCTTCTACATAGTTACGTTGCCAAATCGCATAATCCGAATATTGTAACGTTAATTCTGGTAAGGTTACCTCACGATTCTTTTGATATGCTTCATACAACTCTGCAAACTCCTTTACCAATATATCCTCTGACCATGCATCGCTGGCAATATGATGAAAAACTCCTGCCAAAACATAACGATCAGACTCTAATTCATATATACAAGCCCTAAACTTATAATCTTTTGCTAAATCAAAAGGAATATTCAAATAAGACATTAAAGAAATTTCTAGGGAAGCATCTGATTGATCTGTAACCCGATCTAACTTCCAATTATCTGACTCAATCACTTCCTGATAACCTATACCGTCCTCAGAAAGGATCATCGTTCGCAACACCTCATGACGAGATACAATAATTCTAAAGCAAGTCTCCAATATGTCAATATCCAAACTACCCTCTACCCATAAAACTATCGGAATATGATAAGCAGCACTACCTTCTAATTGATCTAAAAACCATAGACGCTCCTGGCTAAACGATAATGGAATACGATCCGGGCGTTGCTGAATCTCTATGGCTGGTAATACAACTCCAGAACGACGAGATAGCAAATGAACTCCCAAATCTTCTAATCGACCATGTATAAATATATCTCTAATAGAAACTTCAATACTCATATCCTTTCGAAGTTTGGATACCAATCGGGTAGCCAATAGTGAATGACCACCTAACTCAAAGAAGTTATCGTACACCCCAACTTTATCCATACCAAGTAGGTCCTGCCAGATCAAAGCCAATTGTTCTTCCATATCTGTTCTGGGGGCTACATAAGATTTGCCTGACAAGGCAGAAGTATCCAACAAGGGCAACGATTTTTTATCTATTTTACCATTACCTGTTAATGGCATCTCCTCTAATTCAACCCATAATTGAGGAACCATATAAGACGGTAACTGTGATGACAAAGAATCTTGAACCAAAGCCTTATCAAAAGCTCTCAAACTAACAACATAACCTACTAAACGTTTATTGCCGTTATGATCATCGGGAGCTAAAACACAACACTGAGTAATTCCTTCTATCCCTGATAATGCATTTTCTATTTCTCCTAACTCTATACGATACCCCCTGATCTTTACCTGATCATCTGCTCGACCAACGAACTCAATGGTACCATCTTCTAACCAACGACCCAGATCTCCTGTACGATACATACGACCGCCCTCTACAAATGGATCTGAGATAAAACTACTCGCGGTCTTTATTGCATCATTGATGTACCCTCTCCCAACTCCTACTCCACTAACACAAATTTCTCCTATTACTCCTATCGGGCACAGATTCAAAACAGCATCTAGAATATGAATCTGCATATTGGCTACTGGTTTACCGATAGAAATCATCGAACCATCTGGCACTTCATACATTTTATGTAGGGTTACATCATCTGCTGCCTCTGCAGGACCATAAGCATTAACAACAGGAATATTAGGGTATTGAGAAAACCATTTTTGTAACACCCCTCTAGAAACGGCCTCTCCCGTAACTAAAAAATATTTCAATCTATTCAGGCCTTTAGGTGTTTCAATATCTAATAATTCTGAAACATACGAAGGAACCAATTGAAGTATCGAAACCTCATCTTCTGATAAAGACTTCTCTAAAAACTGTGGATCTAAAATCGTATCTTCATTATAAATAACAACACGACCACCACATAATAAAGCACTCAATATTTGCCATACTGAAATATCAAAGGTAAAAGGTGCTGTAAAAGCAACAACACTACTCAAGTCCATCTCCAACTCATCTATCATTAGCAACAGGTGGTTTAACAACCCACGATGCTCGATCATAGCACCTTTGGGAACTCCTGTACTGCCAGATGTGTAAATTACATAACTTAAAGCATCAGGAACTGTAGTAATATCTGGAGAAGCGGTAGGATACTCTACATATTCTGGAGCATCCCCATCAATTATAACTTTGGTAACATCCAATAGATCCAAAGATGATAAACTTGAACTATCGGTTAAAATCAAATTGCAATTCGTATCCTCTACAATATGAGAAATACGTGAGGTTGGAAAATCAGGTTTAATAGGAACATACGCTCCTCCGGATTTTAGAATAGCCAAAATACCTATAACCATCTCAAAAGAACGGGTGATACAGATACCTACCAGCTCACCATTCCCAACTCCTTTTTCTTGTAAATAATGAGCCAATTGGTTAGATCGGTCATCCAACTCCTGATAGGTCAATTCTAAACCTTTATATGATAAAGCTATAGCTAATGGAGTAGAAGAGACCTGAGTAGAAAACAAATCAACTACTGTTTGATCCAAAGGATAGGATACTTCGGTAGTATTAAAACTATTGAGTAACTCTAATTCTGTATCTGGTAAAATACTCAAGCTACTAACCTCAATAACATTCTCGCTCACAAGGCCTTTTATAAGTTCCTGTAAGGCCATTTCCATATACTTAATAACACGTACAGGCGTAATGTCACCATCTACAAAAGCAGTTAAACTAAAATCCTCTCCCAAATCATCTACACTTACTTCAAAAGGATAATTAGTTCGTTCTTTCTCTCCTAATAACCGCATCCCTAAATCTGTATCTGGATGATCAGGAGCAGGAGAAGAATGACGATAATTTAATAAGGCACTAAATAATGGAGTATCATTAGAAACACCACTCCAGTTCTGAATACGTGATAATGGAGTCTGCTCATAAGGTAATAAACCTTCTAACTCCATCTTTACTTTTGCTACATAATCTCGTACATTATCTGATAAATCAAGAACTACAGGAAGCGTATTGATAAACAATCCTAAAGATTGCCCCGCCTCTAATGTGCCTTGTAATCGGCCAGAAAATAATGATCCGAAAATTGCATAATCCTTACTACTACATCTACCTATAACTAACCCCCAGGCTGCATGAAAAAGAACTGCGGGAGTCATACTTAAACTACGAGATAGTGATCGAAGCTGATTCGATAAATCCCTAGGCAATACATAACGAGATTCTTCGATACCACTACCATCTCCTAACGTATCAGACAGGCCAAAAGGAAAAGTAGGCTCTGTGATACTTCCTAAACGTGAACGGAAATACGACTCGCTATCATTGGCAGACTGTTGATATAGCACATGCCCAATAAAATCACGATATAAAACAGGAGTTGAAAGACTTGACTTATCGCCAGACAAACAAACTTCAATCTCTCCTACGATCTTCTCTAAACCAACATGATCTATCACAGTATGGTGATACTTCATTATTAAGTAATAATTATCTGTGATAGGATCATCTGCTGTCTCTAAGTTTAATAAAGGAGCTTTTGACAAATCTATCCAATGCTTACCCGAAGCCATCATCGATTCTAATTCATCTTTCACATTTTGTGATGAAGAAAAAGGTAATTCTGACACCTTAAGTTTCACATCACGTAAAACCACCTGAACGGCATTTGGTAATCCTTCATTTATAATGCAAGTGCGAAGTACATCATGACGAGTAACCACATAGCGGAATGCTTCTATAAATTCTGAACGTTTATCGGGATGATCAAAAGAAATTCCGGTAATCAAAACATAAGGATCTCCACTAGTGCGATCACTCAATAAATGATGAAAATACATCCCTTCTTGTAATGGAGAAAGGGGATATACATCCTGGATATTAGAAACACCTCCTTCAATATGATTCACAACGATATCTAGCTCTTCCTGACTAAAATCGAGTAATGGAACCATATCCGGAGTAATCTTATTACTATCTATTGTAATACCATTGGGCGGAACTTCATAGTGAGAAGTAACTGTACCTAACCTTAATGCTAATGCCTCTATTGTGGGGTTTGCAAAAATATCTTTCACCTCTATGTGGAGGTTTTGATCATGTAGTTTCGAAATTAACTGAACTATTAATAAAGAATGTCCACCCAGCTCAAAGAAATTATCATACACTCCAACTTTATCAATACCAAGCAATTCTTGCCAGATTAATACCAGTTGTGTTTCCAACTCATTACGAGGAGCTACATATTCTTGTGATGATAATTGCGATGTATCTGGATCAGGAAGTATCTTCTTATTTAACTTACCATTGCTGGTTAATGGCATTTCTTCTAATTCGACCCATAACAGAGGAACCATATATTCTGGTAATCTTGAGCGTAATTCTTTTTGAACTTTTTCCTTATCAAAATCACCTACTACATAACCTACCAGGCGTTTACCTCCACTGCCATCTTCTTTGGCCAAAACACAGCAACTATGAATGCCTTCAATTGTAGATAGCACATTTTCTATCTCACCCAATTCTATACGGTATCCTCTAATTTTGACCTGATCATCTTTCCTTCCTATATATTCTATAGTACCATCTGATAACCAACGGGCCAAATCTCCTGTCTTATACATACGGTCTTCTACGATAAATGGATCTGCTACAAATCTTTCTTCTGTTAATTCTTTCCGGTTCAAATATCCTCTTGCGACCTGAATTCCTCCAATACATAACTCTCCTACCACTCCTATTGGTAATACCTGATCTTCTTTATCAAGAATATAAAGGTTTGTATTAGCAACTGGTTTCCCTATTGGAACTCTTAACAAATCTCCTTCCGCCGGAACCTCCCAGAAACTTACATCAATCGCTGCTTCTGTTGGTCCGTATAGATTATCCAATCTAACATTATTAAATTTCTCTCTAAACAACATTGCATGATCCACCAGTAAAGCTTCTCCACTACATAAAACACGTTGTAGACAACTACAATCTCCCAAATTTATCTCGCTTAAAAAGGCTCGCAACATAGATGGCACAAAGTGAATTGTAGTAATGTTATGTGATTCTATCAATGTTCTTAAATACCGTGCATCCTTATGCCCTTCCGGCTTTGCAAAAACTAATTTAGCTCCACTTATAATAGGCCAGAACAGCTCCCATACCGATACATCAAAACAGAATGATGTTTTTTGCAGAATAGAATCCCTTGCATCAAGATTATAATGAGATTGAGTCCATAATAATCTATTAACAACTCCTCTATGTTCATTCATCACTCCTTTAGGTTTTCCTGTACTACCAGAAGTATAAATTACATATGCTAAACATTCCGAACCAGATAACTTATTTATATTATTATTAGATTCATTACTTATAATACCCCAATCTTCATCTAATGAAATAACCTGTAAAGTATCTGTTTTCTCGAAGAGGGTCTTCCTGTCGATACTACTCAACAAGATTTTAATAGTAGCATCTTCTACTATATAATCGATACGCTCTGATGGATATTCTGGGTCGATAGGTACATATGCTGCTCCTGATTTTAATATTCCTAAAATACCTATGATCATTTCTAAAGAACGATCTAAACAGATTCCTATCAATTCTTCTGATTTAACATTCTGACTGATAAGATAATGTGCTAATTGATTAGAACGATCATCTAATTCTTTAAAGCTAAGTTTATCATTTTCAAAAATTATAGCAATAGCATCCGGGGTTTTTTCGACCTGCTCTTTAAACAAATCAATAATGCTCTTATCATGCGGATATGCTACTACAGTATCATTAAATTTATATAGCAATTCTTCTCT
>NZ_JACB01000095.1 GCF_000520975.1 Aquimarina megaterium XH134 | reverse complement strand
TTTTTTCGACCTGTTCTTTAAACAAATCAATAATGCTCTTATCATGCGGATATGCTACTACAGTATCATTAAATTTATATAGCAATTCTTCTCTCTCCTGATCTGTTATCATGGACAGCGCTTGAACAGGCAACGTAATATCTTTGACAATACTATTCAGTAACTCTTTATAGTGAACCAACATACGAGCAATTGTATCTTTATCAAACAAAGCTGTGCAATATGTCATGCTTAATGAAATACCTCCAGATTCTTCTACAGCAGTCAAAGTCAAATCAAAT
>NZ_JACB01000094.1 GCF_000520975.1 Aquimarina megaterium XH134 | reverse complement strand
TTTTATGGTAAAACCGTAATTATTTTGGTGTTTTAAGATACTCATAATCAAAGTTTTATGTATACATTTATAATGTTAATAAAAGCATAACGTAAACACATTATTTAAAATAGATATTGCTTATAGAAAAAATTACACCAGACATTTTATTTCTTACCCCTTGATGTCCCAAATGTGTTATTTTTTGATAGCTATTTAGCATAGAAAATTACGGCAATATAGCTGTGATACATTATAGTATTTATTTGCCCGTAGATATTATAGTTAGTGAACTTTAATCGATATAATAAATTGCTTATGGATTGCACTACTTTTATTTCCTTCGTAAAATGTGTGATGATGTTTTCCTCATCTGATTTTTTCATATGCAAACTATATAATACCATTTTGAAAATACAAAACATGTGATTTTCAGAATCTGTTACCAAACAATGCTTTGGTATTTAATGTAGAAGGAAAAGATATTTTTTGTTTGATAATACACATAAATAATAATGAGAATATAGCATAGAAAATAACAATCCCGGAATTGTAAAACTTTTGGCGAGCCAGCAATCCCAGGGATCTGAATAACGATCAATTTAATACTAAATTAACCATTATGAGGTTTCATTTTTTTGCATCAAAGGATGAACAAAGGTCTTCTTATATAAAAGATAGTTTTTCTGGTATCTATACGAATTATGTTCGGAAAATAGATACACTATCCAACTATAACATCATAATTTTGATGGGAGTAATTACACTTCTGTTAGTATTATACTCTTTTATTGCATACTCATTTTTAGAGTCTTCTTCTGTCCTTTTATTAAAAAGTAATAATCGCACCGAGGTACCTATAAAAAATAGTACCGCTTTTAAGGATAGTATACATGCTCATGTATATACATATTTATATAAAAGTAAAACATATAGTACTACGCATGACTCAAAAAATAATGTGGTAAGTACTACTCATACCTCTTTTCAGAAATATTTAAGATCAATTCAGCAAGACTACACATTAGTTGGCGGTATTACGCTACTATGTATTTCTAAAAACATAGTAGATATGGATTCGTATGAATTCCTTCAGAATAATAATAAAACAATTTTATCATAAATAGCTTATGAAAATCAATACACGATTCTTGTTTCTAATACAATTCATATTCATCTTGATAAATAGATTGTTACGTTTTTGTATAGTAAGAAAAAATAAAAAGAAGAGCAACCTCTCTATTACATGTTGTATAGCCTTTATGCTTATAGGTTCTTTGGGATATGGACAGTTTAGCTGTCCTTCTACATTTTATCAGGTCATTAGTGGCGAATTAAAAAGCTATAACGCGGTTACAGGCCAATATTCGGCACCGATTAGCACAAATGATCTCTATAATGCTACAGGATATAACCCGGTTGATAATTTTGTATATGCTATAGGAAAAGCCGGTACCATAAATGGTCATTTAATTCGTATTGATGCCGATGGATCTATAGCAGATCTTGGAGCTTTGACCAATATGGGGTCTGGTGGTATATCAGGAGACGTTGATGACAGTGATAATTTATGGATCAATAGGGGAGATCATTATGACAGAATCGAAAATCTGTCAACCCTTCCGGTAGGAGGGGCTCCCGCAGTAGTAACTGTTACTTTTACAGGGCCTGCAGGTGAGGTTAATGATGTTGTGCATATTAATAGAAAATTATATGGAGTTAATAAAAGCGCAGAACTCATTATATGGGATCTCGATACATCTATTAAAACGGTAGTAGGAGGTTTAAGTACTCCAACCACAACTCTTGGTTTTGGGGCAGCATTTACAGATAATGAAGACCGCTTGTACGTATCGTATAATGATGGTGGGCTGTATTTAATCAATGATTATACAACAGGAACACCAACATCATCATTTTTAAATTCTACAGCTACTACAACTAGCAATGATGGGTTTTCATGCCCCTCGGCACCTTCACCTATAGATCAGGATGGTGATGATATCTTAGACCCTTTAGATTTAGATGTAGATGGTGATGGTATAACAAATACAGACGAATCTCCATCTGATCCTTTTGCTGACGGAGATGGAGACTTGATTTTTGCATATCTAGATGATGATGATGCCGATGGAGCAACCGGTAATGTAGATGGGGCTATCGAAACTGCTTTTGATACCGATGGAGATGGAGTTCCCGATTTTTTTGATCTTGATAGTGATAATGACGGGATTTATGATGTGGTCGAAGCAGGACATGGTTTGCCACATACCAATGGAAGAATAACCGGCCAGGATACAGGAGCAGGCACAAATGGGCTTTTCGATGGTCTGGAAACTGTAGTAGATTCTGGTATAATTAATTATACAATAGCAGATACAGATACGGTAGGAAATCCTAATTTTCAATCTACAAATAGTGATGGAGATACGTGTAGCGATGTTCGAGAAGCAGGTTTTACAGACGAAAGTAGTGACGGTATTTTAGGGCCTCTTGTCGTAACCGTTAATGAAGACGGAGTAGTGACTAGTGCAGTAGATGGGTATACCACTCCTAATGCAGATTATATTAATGGTGGAGTAGTGTCAGCAGCATGCTCACTTACTCCATTTAGTTGCCCTCAAAACTTTTTTCAAATTATTTCAGGAGAGTTAAAAAGTTACAATGCCATAACAGGAGAATATTCTGATCCCATTGCAGTGAGTCAATTATACAACGCAACTGGGTATAATAGAATCGATGATTATGTGTATGCGATTGGTAAAGGAGGCGGCTCAAGCCCTATTAATAATCATTTACTTCGTATAGGAGTAGATGGATCTTTTCAGGACCTAGGTGCACTAACTAACATGAGTAGTGGCGGCATATCGGGAGATGTAGACGATAGTGATAACTTATGGATTAATCGAGGAAAACATTATGACAAAATTGAAAACTTGTCAACACTTCCAGTAGGAGGTTCACCTGCAGTAGTTACGGTTACTTTTACAGGAGGAACGAATAAAAATACCAATGATGTAGTTTTTATTAACGGAAAATTATATGGTGTAAGTAATACAGACCTATTAATTAGTTGGGATCTTACTACACTTGTTAAAACAGAAGTTTCAGGCCTGGGCACTCCTACCGCAACTAATTTTGGAGCTGCATTTACTGATGCAGAAAATCGCTTATATGTTTCTTATAATAATGGAGGGATGTATCTGGTTAACGATTATACCACTGCAACACCTTCTGTAACACTTTTAAACAATACAATAGCTACCACCAGTAATGATGGATTTGCGTGCCCTACGGCATCTTCTGCTTTTGATCTGGATGGTGATCTTGTTTTAGATCCCTGGGATTTGGATGTAGATAATGACGGAATTCCTAATTTGAATGAAGCTCCGTCTGATCCCTATGCAGATGGAGATACAGATAATGTCTTTGCTTACCTTGATGATAATGACGCCGATGGAGGGACAGGAAATGTTGATGGAGCGGTCGAAACTGCTTTTGATACTGATGGAGATGGAGTTCCCGATTTTTATGACCTGGATAGTGATAATGATGGTATCTATGATGCCATAGAAGCCGGTCATGGGTTTGCTACCAGTAACGGAAGAATTAATGGAGCTGATACAGGATCAGGAAATAATGGACTTTTCGACAGCATAGAAACTGTAGCCGAATCTGGAGTACTTAATTATACAATAGCAAACACCGATGCAGCCGGAGATGCTGATTTCGAATCCCTGGATAGTGATGCAGATGGATGTAGTGATGCCAACGAAGCTTATAATGATTGGAATGCAGATGGAGCAAATGGAGGAGTTTATAACCCTTGGAATACGGCCACAGAACCACTTACAGTAACTGCAGGGACTGTCAATTCTAATGGATTGGTAGTTGCAGCAGCATATAACACAGGAGCAGTAGCAGCCGTAACAAATAATGCTGTAGCTACAGGTTGTGAAGATGGTGATGGAGTTACAGGAACTGTAGAGAATGCAGGACCTAACGGAGGCGATGGAAACGGAGATGGAATATTAGATTCTTTACAAGGAAATGTAGCTACTATACCAATAGCAGATGGTACAGGATATGTAACCATAGAAACCACAGGAATTTGTTTTCAGATCTCGAGTATCAGTACTGTATTAGAATCAGAGCTGGCAGCTAATGATGCAACATATCATTACCCTTATGGATTAGTAGATTTTACTTTAGACTGTATAACTCCGGGAGACGATGTAACAGTTACTTACTATTGGCATATTACTAATTCTTTAGCAGGATTTACATATCGAAAATATGGACCAACCACTCCTGGAGGAGCTTCAGATATTTATCAGGATTTTACAACTACATTAAATACCACAACAATAGGAGCAAGAACAATAGCTACAGCTTCTTACAATCTTACAGATGGAGTATTTGGTGATGATACCGTTTCAGATGGACAAATTATCGACCCTGCCGGACCTGCACTTTTAACCGTAAACTCAGATGGGGATGGTATAATGGATTCGATAGATTTGGATGATGATAATGATGGAATCCTGGATAGAGATGAATGTGATTTGGGAGGAGGATCATTTGGAGTCGAATTGTTAGATGATGCCAATACCACTTTTGAGATTACAGCAGAAAATAATGCCACTACTCTGGCAAATTTATTATTTGCCCCTAATTCTGATCTTACTTTGGTATCTGCTAGTGTTAATGAAGGTAGTGGAGCTGTAACACAAATAGGAACATTCAATGATGGTGATCAAATAACGAGTAGTGGAGGAGCGTTAAATGCATTCCTTGGATTTGATCGAGGAATTATTTTTTCTTCGGGTAATGTTCTCGAGTTAGATGATAATTTATCTAATCAATTCTCAACCCCTAGTGCACTAGGGGATGGAATTAATGGTACAGGTGCTGCGGGAGGAGGAAAAGATGCCGATTTTGGTGGAGGTAGCGCAGAATTTGATGTTGCCAGTCTCGAAATAGTAGTTAATATTCCAGCAGAAACAGTGATCTCAGGTCAGTTTGTTTTTGCTTCAGAAGAATATAATGATTATGTGAATTCTGGATTAAACGATGCCCCTAAAATATTTATAAACGGAACCAATTTAGCATTAACACCTTCAGGAGCACAACTAAGTATTGATACGGTAAATAATACAGTAGATAGTGGATCATATACCGATAATGAAACGGTTCCTACAGCCATAAATATCGAAGCAGATGGTTTTACACACACGATAACTTTTTCTGCAGTGTTAAATGCAGGAAATAACACGATCAAAATCGGAGTAGCTGATAATGGAGATAATCTTTTTGATTCCTGGTTAGCTTTTAAGGCAAATTCTTTTGTGTTATGTTTTGACAGAGATACTGATGGTGATAACATTGTGGATCGTTTAGATTTGGATAGTGATAATGATGGGATTTATGATGCTGTAGAAGCAGGTCATAATCAAACGCATGTAAACGGTGTTGTATCTGGCGCTTTAAGTTCAGATGGAGTACCAGATGCAGTTCAGGCACCTGGAAGTGAAAGTAGCGGAACCATTAATTATACAATTGCTGATAGTGATACAGATAATAATTATAATTTCTTAGAATTAGATAGCGATGCCGATGGGTGTAACGATGTTATTGAAGCTGGATTTACCGATGGTGATAATAATGGATATCTGGGTAGCGGTACTTTTGGAGCTGGTCTCACGGTAAATGGAAACGGAGTAGTTACTTCCGGAACTGATGGGTATACAGGTACTAATGCTAATGTTACCACAGCTGGAGTTGCCCCATCAATTACGACACAACCATCTGATTCGACGATATGCCCGGGTGCAAATACTACCTTTACTGTCACGACATCTAATGCAGATACCTATCAGTGGCAATTGTTTAATGGTAGTACCTGGGATGATCTAACAGATACAGGAATTCATAGTACTACAACTACTGCTACATTAACAATTACCAATGCAGTTGTTGCAAATAATGGTAATCAATATCGAGTTGTTGTTTCAAGTTCAACCTATGTGTGTACTCCTGAAACTTCAATTACTGTAACTCTTACTGTGGAAGATACTACTAATCCAACGATCAGTTGTCCAGCTACCGTAAATGTAAATGTAGATGCCGGTTTATGTACTGCCAGTGGTGTTGC
>NZ_JACB01000093.1 GCF_000520975.1 Aquimarina megaterium XH134 | reverse complement strand
GGTTTATGTACTGCGAGTGGAGTTACTTTAGGTACACCGACGACTTCAGATAATTGTGCAGTGGCTAGTGTGACTAATGATGCACCAGGAATATTCCCATTAGGAGATACCACCGTAACCTGGACAGTCACCGATAGTTCTGGT
>NZ_JACB01000092.1 GCF_000520975.1 Aquimarina megaterium XH134 | reverse complement strand
TGCCGGTTTATGTACTGCAAGTAGTGTTGCTTTAGGTACACCTACTACCTCAGATAATTGTGCAGTAGCTAGTGTAACTAACGATGCACCGGGAGCTTTCCCATTT
>NZ_JACB01000091.1 GCF_000520975.1 Aquimarina megaterium XH134 | reverse complement strand
TTCCCGATAGGAGATACGACAGTCACCTGGACAGTCACGGATAGTTCAGGAAATACAGCGACCTGTACTCAAACCGTAACCGTAACCGATAATATTAATCCAACCATCAGTTGTCCAGCCACCGTAAACGTAAATGTTGATGCTGGTTTATGTACTGCGAGTGGAGTTACTTTAGGTACACCGACGACTTCAGATAATTGTGCAGTGGCTAGTGTGACTAATGATGCACCGGCAACCTTCCCACTGGGAGATACGACAGTCACCTGGACAGTAACGGACAGTTCTGGTAATACAGT
>NZ_JACB01000089.1 GCF_000520975.1 Aquimarina megaterium XH134 | reverse complement strand
AACGGTAACGGTAACAGATAATGAAGCTCCGGTAGCTAATGTTATTCCATTACCTGATGTAGTTGGTGAGTGTACCGCTACAGCAATAGCTCCAACAGCGACAGATAATTGTGGAGGAGTAATAACCGCAACCACTACTGATCCTACAAGTTATACAGTAATCGGAACATACACGATTACCTGGACTTATGATGATGGAAATGGAAACACAAGCCAACAAACACAAACGGTAATAGTACAAGATACAGGAATTCCGGTTCCTGATGTTAATCCATTACCTGATGTAGTAGGGGAGTGTAGCGCAACAATAACTACTATCCCAACGGCTACAGATGGATGCGGAGGAGTTGTAACAATAAATGGAACAACTACTGATCCTTTAACATATACAACACAAGGAACCTTTACGGTGACCTGGACTTATGATGATGGAAATGGTAATGTAGTTCAACAGACACAAACTGTTATTGTTGATGATACTACCGACCCTACAATAGTATGTCCTGCAGATGTGGTGAGCATTAATGTAGATGCAGGTCTATGTACTGCCAGTGGCGTTGTTTTAGGTACACCTACTACATCAGATAATTGCGCAGTAGCTAGTGTAACCAACGATGCACCGGGAGTTTTTCCATTAGGAAATACTACAGTGACCTGGACAGTAACCGATGGTTCTGGTAATACAGCGACCTGTACTCAAACCGTAACGGTGACCGATAATATTAATCCAACGATAGTGTGCCCAGCAGATGTGAGTGTCAATGTAGATGCTGCGAGTTGTGTAGCGACAGGAGTTGCTCTTGTTACTCCAACCACTTCTGATAATTGTTCAGTTGTTAGTACGGTTAGCGATGCACCGGCGATTTTCTCATTAGGAGATACGACCATAACTTGGACAGTAACGGACAGCTCAGGAAATACGGCTACCTGTACACAAACTGTAACTGTAATAGATAATATAAATCCGGTAGTTACCAGCTGCCCATCAGATATAGTTCAGACAGCAACTGCTAACACGTGTAATGTTATTGTTAGCTGGGCACCACCTACTGCGACCGATAATTGTACAGATCCATTAATTGTTAGTAGTACACATAACCCTGGTGATGCATTTCCGGTAGGAACAACTACAGTGACTTATACATTTAGTGACGTTTCTGGAAATAGTGAAACTTGTACTTTTGATATAACTGTACCGACCGTAACAATTGCTAATAATGATATTGTAGTTATTAATGGAAGTATAGGAGGTAGCTCTGTAAATGTTGTAGATGCTAACGACTTGTTAGATTGTAATCCTGCTACACTAGGAACAAATGTTGTTATAACGTCGGTTACAGATTCTGATTCTGGTGATGGAGTTAGTCTAGATCCAACAACAGGAATAATAACAGTATTACCAAATACAACACCAGGAGAATATACTATAAATTATACTCTGTGTAGTGTCACTACTCCTGTGGTATGTGACGATGCTATAATAGTTATTACAGTAGCAGTTGCAAATGATATTTCTAACCTGGCATTAACTAAGACAGCTTCATATGTAGATACAAATGGAGATGATATTTCTAATGCAGGAGATGAAATACGATATACCTTTACTATAGAAAATAGAGGTAATGTAGATATTACTAATATTATTCTTAATGACCCATTGCCAGGAGTTGAAGTAGTAGGTGGCCCGATTGATTTAGCTGCAGGAGAAACAGATACGGATAGTTTTACAGCAACCTATATTCTAACAGAAGAAGATATACGTTCTGGTAGCGTATCCAACCAGGCTACAGTTACTGGCCAAAATCCAGACGGTCTGGATGTATCTGATATATCTGATGATCCATTAAATGATACCAATATTGATTTAGATAATGATGGTGATTTTGAAGACGAGACGGTATTTGTTATTGTACCAGAAAATATCATTATATATACAGGAATTACTCCTAACGGAGATGGTGTTAATGATGAGTTTAGGATCATGGGACTAAGCGATTTTCCTAAAAACACATTACAAATATATAATCGTTGGGGCGTTAAGGTGTTTGAACAGGATGGATATGAACAACCAGGCGTAAGGTTCTTCAAAGGAATTTCTAGTGGAAGGCAAACTATAAATGGAAAAGAAGAATTACCTGTTGGAACATATTATTATGTCCTGGAATATGAAAATGCTAGTGGAGTCCAAAAGTCTAGAGCTGGATATTTATATATTAACAGATAATCAACCAAAATTTAGATCCCCATGAGTATTAGTATACCTACTCGTGGGTTAAATTAAAATAGTTCTACTAAAACGGATGAAAAAAATAAAGATA
>NZ_JACB01000088.1 GCF_000520975.1 Aquimarina megaterium XH134 | reverse complement strand
AAAATTGATATTAGAATCCTCAGGATTTAATATGTAATCAGTAATAAAATCTCCTACTTTCTCTGTAGTTAGTGGATTGCTAGGGTTTAAATCAGAAAACAAAAGATGGTTTTAGTAAATCTGTACAATATTCTGATTTTTTTCGTTTTCCCAAAGCCTCGAGACTAAGCTAGGTGAGTTTAATTTGCTTTATAATTATAGATATTTTTCTTAAGCACATTATTATTTTTATCTGATACATAATCTAGTCGATTAAAATTATCATAGTGATAGTTTATTTCTTCTTGTCTGGCATCTATTTCAGAAATGATACTTCCGTTATTGTCGTAAAATGATAACTTGATCATAGCATTTGGTAATCTATCATAAAGTTTCTTGAGCTCTATTTTTAGTTGATCAGTTGTTAAATTTTGGAGTTGACTATAAGTTACATCCAAATTGTTTATGACATCGTTAAATCGTGCATTATCAATGGATGCAACAGAACGCTTATCGTTATAGGCAGAAAGATTAACTGCATATAAATCTTTACCATTAGTTGTCTCTTCAATAACTCCTTTATTACTTATTCTTGTAATTTCACTTTGTAATCTTAAGCTGTTTCCATTTGGCCCATTATACTCTTTTTTAGGATATAATTTTCCAGATTCATTAGCCCATTCAACAAAAGATATACCTGTGATTTTATTATTAGACTTATAAATTCTCTTTGAAATTGCATCAATCATATTAGAGTTTATGAAAGCAATAGAGTTTTGAAATGCATATTCTATATTTTGTTCTTGTTTTTTACCTTCGCTGTCGTTAGTTATGATTTTACTGGTAAGACCTTTGTTGTTATATTCATATTTTTGTGTAGTTGTTATCCAGGTATGATTTGAATCGTTGTAAAAATGAGATTCGTTTGTTTTTTTATTAAGCAACAACCTATTCCCAATATGAATAGGTTTGTTAACTGAATTATTAGAGTATAGATTAGCACCAATAATTAGTTCATTATTGCTTGATGTAATTATTTTTCCTTCTGTGTCTTTTACTTCGGTACGTGTTAATAAACCTGCTTTTCTTATATCGTTGGATCCTGTGTCATAGTAATTTAATGTTCTACCCAAGCTTGAGTTTCCTGCTCCTTTTCTTTCTTCAGTTACCTCGGCATAATATATAGCATTGTTCGCTAGAATGTTTGGGTTATTATAAGAATATGAAGTTATGATATTATCATCAAAGCCATTATTTATGTTTATGGACTTTACTACAATATCGTATACATTTTTATTAATTTTATTTTCATGAAACCTCTGTATATATAATAAAGTTTTTCCTTCAACAACTTTCTTCTCAAGAAAATATTCATCCGAAAATAAGATTATATTTTGATAGTCATCCCATATTGTTTTCTTTATACTTCCATCTTTTTTATCGATATATAAATACCAATTTTTAGGCAATCCATCATCAACTTTTTGTATTATAGTCTTATCCATTGATTTGGCCTTATAAAATTTATAACCTGAATTTGATTGATCGGTATTGTATGTTTCTACTAGTTCTAGATTGGTAGTATTGCTTTTGTATATTTTTTTATGCGTTAAAGTATAGTCTCCTATTTGCCATGGATAACTATAATTCCAAGGTTCGGGTAAGGTCATTTCCGAAAAGGTATTTAAATTTGGATCAAAAAGAATTATAAATCTAGAGTCATAATTACCTGGGCCAATCCATTTACTTTTGTATGCTCTATTTATACCAATTTTATGATAATCATTTGTAGAACTAGATTTATATTCGAACCATTGTTTTCCATTATAAAAGTTAAATCCTTTATTAAGATTTTTATATATTCTATTAAGAACAAATTTGTTTGAAAAATCATTTTCAGTAAATATAATATCAGATAAATTGATATTTCTTGCGGCTTGGGGATAAGAACCAGAAGCTGATCCTGAAAATGTATAAGGTTCTATGCGGAAAGAATGATCCATTTGGAAACTTATTACATTTCTTGAAACTAAATGTCGAACATTTGTATTTGGATCTATGTAATACCAAGTAAAATTTAAATGGTTTCCTGTTACATTTATATTACTAATACTATTAGTATTGCTGCCATTAAAAGAATTCATTTTTTGCCACTCAGAACCATTTTGTACTAACGGAAGAATTTTACCTTCTGTCGAAATTATAAGAACGTAATCATCATTAGTTATAAGTGATTTAACTTTTTCTGGGGGGATTGATATTTCAAAGTCGTTTTGTTTCCACGAATATCCATCTTTATCTAAAGAAAAGATTCTAATTTTTTCCTTAAAATAATACCCAAAATAATTTTTACCTATAAAGGTTTTTCTATGGTTACTTAGCTCATGCGTATGGTTTACAGATAATTTTTTTCCTCGCCAGTCTTTTCCATCCCATGTTCTAATTAAAAAATAGGCATTACCACTAACGGCTGGAACATATTTTACTAATGCATTACCATCATTTAACGAAAAATATTCCCCTTTAGTTGGATTTGGATCTAAGGGATCTATTTCATAACCATTAGAATTTTGAAATCCAGAAAGATATACTTTTGGGGCATTATTATGTAATAACTTATTTTCATATTGATAAGTTACTTCAGAACCTGTTGTGTTTTTGATTTTATGTATGGTTCCTTTAAAGATACCAGTTGTATTATAAACAAAAATCTGTGGGTTTAATGATTCATTGTTTTTGTTATATGTTGTTATCTGGGTTAAATACCTTTTAGCAAAAGAATCAACCCCTGTAGTTTCATAAGTTAACTGATATTTCATTAGTATCTCACCATCATCTCTTTTTAGGATAACGTTATCAAGATATTTTTTCTCATAACGTTCTTGGTATGCGTCAGGTTCACTAATATCTGTATTAGGTTCATAATATTCTTGAACAGTTGCAGTATTCATTTTGTTAAGATAATTAAGTTCAATCTTGTCGCCGGAATTGGATTCTATTTTTACCAAATAAGACGCTTCGGTATGTTTTGGGCCAAGATTATCCGCTTGTATTGCCTGATCTATTGTTTGATAATAAAATTGTATTTGATCCTCCCATTGATTAGAAATTTTAGATAAATTCCATGTAAAAGTTTGAAGCGCACCTCCTGTTGCTCTAGAATTTCCAATCCAATTGTTCCAATGAATAATATTTTCATTAGCGTTAGTATTGACACTAGCATTAGAATCACCATAGAAATAACGATCTCCATTTTCTTTGACAATTAACCAATAATTATGATTTCTATAATAGGTAACATTCCAATTAGGAAGGTTCTCTACTTTAAACTCATAAAGATTAGGCGATACTTTTTTAGTGCAAATTAGTTTTTTTAAACCACCCTCTAATAAAAAAAACTCATCATCATCTCTATACCCGGTTTGTTTGTTATCTGCAATGATTTTAGAAGTATTAATACTCCAACCTAATCCAACTATTCCTGTTGCCTTTATTTTATTAGAATACTCAACATTCTTTATGGCTTTGTCTCCATTAAAACTCAAATTAAGTCCGGCTTTTAATCGATTAGAAGTGATTTCTGTTATAGGTACTGTATAATGTACCTTACCATTTGCCTGATTAATTGTATTTGTAGATAAATTGTCTATTATTGATATAGGATCAGGATTTACCGTAAGATCAGAATCTTCTTGGTTATTTGTAGATTTTTGCTGCACAGTGGGTTCTTCTCCTATTTTAGCTTGAGTAGGATCATCGACATCATACCATACAGTTTGAGCGTTGATTGCTAGTGAAACAAGAAAAAATAAAAATGTTGCAATTAAATTTTTAATTCTCATTCTATTATAATTTATTTTTATTTAGAATATTATTTATAAGATTACCAATCGGCTTTTTGATTTTTTAATTCTTCTGGCATAGGTTCTTTTATGTATATGCTATGAACATAAAGACCTTTTTGGTGATGTTTTCTAACTAGATGTAGTGTATCTCCTTTTATTAATGCTCTATAGTAGTATCTATCCATACTTCCCGCAATTGATACATTTTGTTTTTGGAAAAATTCTATTTCAAACTCATTAGAGCCTATAGTATAAAAGCCTTGTCTTCCAAAGTCTAGGTTTAACCATTCTTCTTTAGGGCCAATTATTTTTCCATTAATTACATTGCTTAAATAAGGAATACTAAATAAAACATGTCCAGTTTTGAAAAATCGTAAGTATACCTGATCTTTTTCCTGTTTGACTAGATTATTCTTTGGGTTACTAAAAAAGTAATTTTGATTACTAAAGGAAAACTTCATTTTATAAAGTACATCTGTATCCAAAACTCTTTTGACGCCTTTATTAGAAATGTTTTTCAAAGTCCAATGCTTTTCATTTACCCTTAGTCTCCCTGACTCATCTTTTTTACCATAGTATGAAGAGCACGAAAAGATAAATGGAATAAGAAAAACGAATTCAAATATTTTTAGTCTTTTTACCATAGTGTATAAGGATTTGAATAAGAACTGTATTGAAAATATACAACACTTCTGTTATGTGTCATTATAAAGCCTGGTTGTTTAGCAAAAGCAATATTATGTGCTCTTAAATTTTGAATCAAGTGACGGTTTCGTTCAGAATTCAATCCAACTCTATATCCTTTATAGGCAAAGTATTGCGCTCCAAATCTATATTTTGGACCTTCTTCATCAACATAACGATGGGGGTATGTTTCTCCATATAAAGGGACATGGAGATTTGCTTGGTTTAGATCATTTCTTTTAATGTTTCTAGCTACTCCTTCTGTTAGAGGTCTATTCAACTTCTCCTCATCTTTGGTATAATCATTTCTAAACCCAGTAAAAAGATTAAAACCATAACTAAAATCCCCATAGCTTAAATTTAATGCAGCTGTGCGATGGCTATCTCCTCCATTACCAAGAGAGGCTGTATTTTTACGTAACCCTATATATTGAAAAGGGAAACCATCATTTTCATATCTAAAACCAAATTTACCAGAGGTGAAATCTAATCCTCCGACCCTTTGCCCTCCCAAATCATCATTGAATTTGGTAGTGTATAAACGAAAACCGGTTTTACCATCATTCCATCCTAAAGAATAAGATAGTCTGGATTCATTAGATACTGTTCTAGGGCCTTTATCTACATCAAATTTTCCAAAACTGGTCACACCATATCCAATAGCACCTTCAAAATTACCTATTCGGCCATTTAAACTTGCATTAATACCCCAGCCTCCAAAGTTGGATCCCCAACTATAAGTGGGGTTAAAAGATAGGGTAACTCCATCACCTTCAGAATCTCCGGTAACTACACTATTAAATTGAGAATAAGCAGCCCCAAAAGCAGCATTTTCTACACTATCATACCCGGCAAAAACACTTTGTGCAGCACCGGTACCAAAGGATTTAAAAAAATCTTCCCAATTATTAACATTTCCTTGTGCAGCATCAAATGCGGTATAAACAAACGCTCCAACAAGGGCTGCAAGAAAAGAAAACTCTCCATTTGGATCAATCATCATTATTGGGTTGTTTCCCATTGCTAGATATGGGCTGCTAAATTGGCCTTGGGGATCTATAGCAAACCATCTACCTAATGAAGGATCATACATACGAGAACCAAAATCATAATGATCTAAGCCTCCTTCTTTTTGTAATTCTTTGCCTTGAAATTTAAAATTGTAATCACTCGCGATTGGTGTTTGTATCTCCCCAGGATGTATTAATCCGAAGGGATAATAACTTGTTTTAGATATAATCTCATTATTGTCAATAGTATTATTGTTATTAAGGTCTGTATACGCTAGCCTATTATTTCCTAAGTGATCTGTATAAATGTAGGCATATTTATAAGTATCCCCTTCTTTAAAAACAAACCCTTCTCCCTGACCAAAAAACAGCAAGTTTGAATCTTGATATTGAAAGTCTCCTAAATATTCGGTAGTTGTCGTTTGAGTATCGGAAATGAATTTTTTGGATAATTTTGCTCCGGTAGAATTATATATAATTTCTATTTTTTCACCACTATCAAAGGTTACAATACTAGGTAAATTAAGATAATTGTAGCTAATGTTAATTCCTTTATGATTGTCTCTGATAAGATTTCCGTTATTGTCATACACATAATCATTAGTATTTGTAGTATTAGAATCTTTAAACCCATAATTTTTATTTCCCGAATCTACTACCTTAATAAGTTGATTACCTGTATACTCGTAATTTAAAATATCCATATCGGCATACGAAGAATTATTTTGCCAACCATTTCGTCTCAATGATGTTATATTTCCGTTGAGGTCATACTTTACTTCAGAGAGTGTATAACGATTATTATCATTGATCGCACTACTTGAAAAAGCAGCTCTTGACAATCTACCTAAGTTATCATATTGATAATCATATGTGTTTTTGATATTATTATCATTAAACTTCCAGTGTATTCCAGAAATTGTACCTGTGTATAATTTGTCTACTGTAGGACTTGCATCGTTATAAAGAGTCTCGAATGCAAACAAATCATTACCTAAATCTTGGTTAGGATCATTAAGTTTTTTTAGCCAACCTCTTATATTTTTTGTGTATTCAATTTTTTGTAATGATAAACCATTATTTGCTTTACCACCAATTTCTTTACTTGTTAATTCTCCTAATTCATTATATACGTATTTTCTAATATGCTCTTCTGGTTGAGAATTTACTTGATGATATTGATCCAGTAATCGGCCACTACTATCATATTCGAACCGATCAATGATTTGTATATTAGTTGAACTGGATGTTCTTTTGTGATTTGTTACTGTTCTTTTTACCAAACCTGTAAAATCAATTTCCGTTTCTACAACAGTTGCACCCGAAAGATGATTCTTACCATATACTTTTATCTCTTCTGCTTTATAATTATAAAAAGGATATGATTTTGTCCAGGTGTTTAATCCAATAGTTTTTGACCAGCTAGCTGTAGGTAACCCTTTAGTTTTTAGTGATACTTCTTGACCAAGAACAGTTGAAGGTATGGCTGGTTTATCTGGATCGGTAAAAGAATAATCATCATAATAATTTACTGATGTTATTTCTGCTATACCTGTTTTTGGAAAAGCATTATTTGTATAATTAATTGATATCTCTCCAATAGTAGTAATTGAATTCGTTCTTTTTTCAATGTTTGATTTGTTCCCTGAATTGGCGATAGTATTATCAACTAAATTTTGTAAATCTGTCTGAGTTAAATTGCTATTGTATTTTCCACTATATATAGTTCTACCAATGGCATCATATTTATTAAACATCCATTGTCCCTTACTTCTTAAGTTATAATCTTGGGTAAAAAGAGGCCTGTCTAATTGGTCATATACTACATATTGCCAATCTTTCCCTGGCATTTTTTGAGCAATTTGCCTATTGTATTGATCATATTTGTATTGAAAAGCTTGATTGTCCAAAATTTCTTGATAGTTAGAAATGATTTCACGTTCAAAAGGAACTTGAAAAGAAAAATCAATTTTTTTGATGATAGGTGGCGGGTTAACATTAGATCTAATACATAAATAACCATCTTTTAGATAAGCAGTATACTGAGAACTACCAATATCAGTTATTACGTTACCCAAATCAATATTGGGTATATTCCCTTGTATGTAAGCAATTCTACCAGTTTTTATTGGCATATTATAAAAATAAGCATGCGCATTTATGGTAAGAGTAGTATTGGTAATAGAAGCTTCTAAAGAACCTCCTGCGGGGCCTACTTTATTTGGGTTTTCAAAAAATTGAGTGTAATACCAATAAAATTCATTATTTGTATTTGAGGAACCAAATTCTTTATCACTTATGCTTGGAGGAAATATATAGATTAAACGACCAAACTCATCATATATGTATCTAGTTATGAGTTTTTTGATACTATTCCCTTCTTCTATATAGCTTACTTCTGAAATTTTTTTACCACTTTTATCAGAAAAAACCTCTTTTGTATTTAAGTTACCATCAGAAGGTTTCCAATTCTCATTTTTAATGATTTTTTTAAATAGTTCGTTGGCTTTGTATGTTTTATAACCTAATAAGGGGGCATTATTTGCTATTTTTAAACGAACATTATCAGTCAGATGAGCACCTGGAGTCAGTGTTATAGATTGGGATGCGGTATACGTTTTATTACTTACAAGGTGATTAAAAGTATAAGTAGAGGGAATATCCAAATTATCAGAACCATACCTACGTACTTCAAGATCAGCGTTTGTACCATATTCAAATTTTGTAGTATGATCAGATGACATCGCCCAATCATTACCAGGAGCGGCTGATTCTAATATTCGGTTTAAGGGAGAATTGTCAAAACGTAGTTCTGCATAGGGATTATCATCTCCATATTTATTTTTGTAATAAGTCTCTATTTGTGGTATTGGATTATTTATGAAAGCACCTGTGTTTTGATTAGAGGGTAATGGTAAATATGTTTTTTCTGTTCTTCCGAATTGATCGTAAGCATAGTGCTCTACGATATCTTTGCCATTAGGATTCTGCCCTAAAGCAATAGATTGTATAGGTCTTCCTAGTCCATCGTAGTAGGTAATGGTTTTAAATGCTGAAGATACCGTAGCGGTATCCATTTGATTTACTGTCATTGCTTCTTTAGGAACAATAGACATGGTATAGTTTTTATCCAAAGACTGGGCATATGATAACCATGTGAATAGACTTAATACTATAAATAACCTTTTTTTCATGAATTATATTTGTTTTACTATTGTTTCGATTTAATAATTTTCTCAATTTTACCAAGTGTGTTTTGGGAATACGATATTTCAATTATCTTAATAAAACCATCTTAAAAAGAATGATATGTTCTGAATTTATGTTTTAAGAATTTGAAATGTTACCATATTTTTAATTTAGATGATTTGTATTTATTATTTTTTACCAAAAATAATGGTGTTATAAGAGGTTATTTAAATATTGAAAATACAAAACACTAAAAAGTATAGATAAAACAACGTTTTCCATAAAACAGTATAGTTAAAACCTAAAAAAATAAAATGTAATAACTTAATAGGGTAGGATAGTACGAAGATAAAAAAGAAAAATTATTTAGAATTGATAAGAGTCATTTTTTAATGAAAATTTAATATGATAAATTGATGATTTAATTATTTGAAAATGAATTTATATCTTTTAGATAGGAAATTATCAAAAAAGCAACCAAAGAC
>NZ_JACB01000087.1 GCF_000520975.1 Aquimarina megaterium XH134 | reverse complement strand
CTGAGGTTCTCGAAGGGTACGAATAAGCACGTCGAAGGGCACAACACGGATACACAATCCTAACAAAATCAAAAAGTTAGCTAAACCTTTCTTAAAAAAATCTCAGTTCCGAAAAATGAAACTGGCGTACTATATTCTTGTGTCACAAAATATTTATAAACCATAAAATATAGTAAACATGGCATTAGAAAATTTAATTAGTGTAACCTTTACAGAAGACGAATTAAACAAATTAACCCAGGGGATCAACACCATAAAAGAAGTGTTGTTGGGTAAAACAGTAAATCTAACTCCCGAGCAACGGGCACAGTACGGGCGTATTGCCAATCAAAACAAACTTATCGTAGACAAAGCCAAAAACTATATGGAGCAGCACCCGAGCTGGATTCCTAATTTTTTGGATAAGGAAGAGTTTGATCGCGATTATACCACTCGTAAACAAATAGAAACCCACGTACAACTGTTAGAAAATCTCTCCCAACAATTGGTCGATACCAAAACCTTATTAGACTATGATAATTACACTAATGCATTAAGCTTTTATCGTATGATGCGTTTTCTGGCTGGTGAGAACGAACCGGGTGCCAAATCGGTTTACCAAGATATGAAAGTCCTTTTTAAAAAAAATGGTGGAGTCACCACCGATACACCCGACACAGAACTATAAATCGATATCCACATCGTATCAAAACAGCCCCAGCCATAACGGCTGGTGCTGTTGTTTTTATAGTAGTTATACCAGTTTTGATTTAAATTTACTCATTAGAAAAATATCAGATTTTTGCATTAGGTAAAAAGATGCGTTTTTATTGGGCAAATTTAAGTCAGAAATGGTTTCACCCCTTATCGAGATGCTTCTATCCCTTAAAGACACGCTTCGAAGCGTTACCAAAGTCCTTCGAAGACTCCTTTTATGGCTTCGAACCCCAAAACATATCACTTTTACCCCTCCTGCCAAGCCTTCTGGGCCATACGATATCAGCTCGAACCCTGATCCTATCCTTTCGAAGCGTTACAATATCAACTCGAAGCATTAAAATATCAGCTCGAACTACTTTTTGATAGGGTACCCCCCATGTCGACAAGGGGGTACCCCCTTGTTGGGGATTGTGTTGTACCCTTCGGCTACGCTCAGGGTACTGTGCTTGTTTGTACCTTGAGGTTCTCGAAGGGTATATTTGATTCTCTAATATACTTCCGCTTTCAAAAACACAGAATAAATAAATACCCAATACAAGGTATTGAACCCCGATAACAGAATTATAATCTTTGAATATTGAATATCAGAAAAACTCTGAGGTATCAATATAATAGATATTACAAATAGATATATGCATACAAATACATACAGCATTGTTATCTATGATTAAAACCGAAAAAAATGGAAAAAACTAAATACAATATGAAAAATGTAATTTTTAAAATTGCTATTCTACTGATAATCATCGGAATCAATTTTAGTTGTAAGAGTTATAAAACAATGACTACTGTTCCTAAAAAATATGTTCTAAAGCCAAAATGGGATAATACAGAAAGTGAAATAAATTTTTCCGCCATACAGTCAATGACACCTTTTAGAAATGAATTAAAAAAATTAGAAAATGAGAGGTTTGATAATGAAGTAGGTGAACATCATGAAAAATTCCCAATTGTTGTAAAAACTAAAAACCCTCTTTATAACCCTAAAAAATGGATAAAAACAAAAAACCCTGCATACAACCCTAAAAAATGGATAAAGATTTGTGCTTTTGGTGCATGTTGGAAAGAAAAAAACCCTCTATATAATCCCAAAAAATGGATAAAAACAAAAAATCCCGCTTATAGCCCCAACAAATACACAACAATAGTAACATCTCTTTCAACTGTGAATGGGTATAAAATTTCAGTTTGGATAGATGGGAAAATAAAACTAACTCCTTTTGATGGCAATAAATTTAATATCAAAGTTCCTGTAAAAACTAAAGGATGGGTTACATTAATTACTAAATATACTCCACCGTTAGTAAGAAAACCTTTTGAGGGAAAAATGATGTTAGATTTAGATATTGAGGTCGGAATTGATAATAAATGGTGTGTTAAATTAAAACCAAATGCAAGTTTCAGTTGGGAAGATAAGTTAAAGCTTGATTTCACTTATGGTTTAAAACTTCTTCAAGTTGACATCACTAAATTGGCAAACCCTGAAATAGAAAAATTACTATCCAAAATAGAAAAAGATATCTCAAAAAGCTTTGATTGCGAAAAATTTAAAGCACAGGCAGAAAAAGAATGGGTAACTCGAAAATTCCAAATAAATGAACAATTTTGGGCAGTTGCAAAACCAACTCAGATATCATTATCACAAATACAAGCTGATAAGGATAATATTAAGATTTATGGAGGAATTAAATCAGATATAAAAATAACGAATGATATTTCCAATATTCCTGATGCCGGAAATCTTCCAGATTTAAATATTATTTCACCTATAAAACCTTCAATTAATTTGTCCTTGCCTGTAGAAATACCTTTTAATTATTTAGATACTGAATTAAGCAGCAGTTTTAATGATATTAATATCGGAAATGACGATTCAGAAATAAAAGGCAAACTGAAAGTAAAGAAAATTGAAACTTTTCCTTCAGGAAAAAATATTGGACTTAAGGTACAGTTTGAAACTGATATGACTAAGAATATATTGAATCTAAAAGCAACAGCATATTTTACTGGAAAATTGGAACACAAAAATGCTGATTTAGGAGCAACTCAAACTCAAGTCTTGGAAACTTCTAAGCATTATATATCATATACTTTAGATACTCTTGCTTTTAATAATTTTGGTAATGGAAAAGACAAATTTATTCTATCATTAGCCTACAAAACCATAAAGAAAGAAATTGAAAACATTAAAGCAGTGGATATATCATCAGAAGTCAAAAAAATAGAAGAGCTACTTTTAAAAGCAGTTGATGAATTAGTTATTAATTTACCACAAAAAGTAAAAGAAAATTATAAAAATATAGAAATTGAACGACCTGTCTTGAAAATTAATGAATGGGCTTATTCCGAAAAAAACCTAATCTTACTCCTAAATGCAAAAGTGAAAATAAAATAACGAACGCATAATAACTATAAACATAGCTAACAACTAATAAACCTTAAAATTTGGAATTATCTTGCAAAAGATTGCCTAATTTAAAGCCTGTCTTGAATCCTAGCAAAATATAAAAATTCGACTCTGGGTTTAATCAAAAATGTAGTACTTTTAATTCTTGTGCTAATCATAACCTATACATTAACGGTAATTAAAGAATGACAGAACAATTTCACATATTAAACGGGGACTCCCTTAAAGAACAATTTCCCGAAAATATTAAGGGAAGCATCATTATAGCTAGAGAATGCTTGGTTGACGGAAATGTAAAAGGAAAAAACCTAGACGAACTATTTGATTCGCGGGCTAAATTTATTAGTCAGCATTATGGTGAGACCGAACAGGGGTATTACCAAAAGGTGGTTCCCGAATTTCATAAAATTATAGCCATTAATGGCAACTCTGATATTAATCTCTGGTTCGAGGATGATTTGTTTTGCCAGGTGAATTTTTGGTTTGTAACTAATCTCTTGTTTAAAAAAGATAAAAGCTGTAGGGTTTTTCTTGTGAGACCTCGAACACATACACAATATGGCTTTGCTGGACTAAAGAAATCCGAACTTATATCGATTTATGAGGACAGGGTGATGCTAACAGACTTAGATAAAATCTCAAGCCTCTGGGAATCCTATCAGGACAATGATACCAAAACACTACTTAGCACGGCACTACAGCTTAAAGACAACTACCCATTTATACTTGCTGCGGTAAATGCTCATATAGAACGAATACCATCTAATGAGAATATGGGCAGACCGACCCAATCTCTTATTGCAATAATGGATGATATAGGAACAACCGAATTTGGCCCTGTGTTTAGAGAATTTAACAAAAAAGAAAGTATTTACGGGTTTGGAGACTTACAGGTAAAAAGACTTTATGACGAAATACTAAACAACCGCTAATAGTATGTAAAAATGTATTGAAATGCATTTCATCCAGACAGCATATCTAGTGTCTATATAGCGTGAGTTATGATATACACAAACACTTAAAAACACCAACAAACCAATATATGTACAGGTGTTATACATATATCATTGTTGTACATAATTATGATCAAAATGAAAAGAAAATATCCATATTTTGCTTTTTGCATTGTAGTATTGATAGTAGTAGGATGTGCAAAAAAAGAAGTAAACAATATGCAAATAGACCATATCATACTGGCCATAAATGACCTTGATTTGGGCATTAAACAATTTGAGGAATTAACCGGGGTAAAAGCTATATATGGAGGTGGGCATCCGAACAGTTATACTCATAATGCTATAATACCCATGGGCGATATGATTTATATTGAAATCCTGGCACCAAAGAATGAATTGGATACAATCCCCGAGTTTTTTAAAAACATGAATGCTTTAAAGCCTATTGGTTTTGCAATAGCTACCGATACCATAGAATTTCTGGAAAAAACAATCGTAGACTCTCAATTTGAAACCAAAGGAATTGAAAATTGGTCAAGAAATAAACCCAACGGAGAGGAATTGAAATGGAAGTTATTACGGATAACTAATCCAGGGGTAAACATTAATCCTTTCTTTATAAGTTGGTCTGATCAAACAACTCATCCTTCGGTTCAAAAGAACACCCTTTGTGTTTTGAAAGAATTTCAAATTAAAACTCCGAATAAGAAGGATATAACAGACATTTTATTGAAGAACAAATCAACGATTCCATTCATGAAGATGGAAGATGGTGATACAACACAACTCAAATTCACCATTAAGACCCCAAAAGGAGAGGTAACATTTAAATAAATTGCTTGTAAACAACAACAAAATCCAACAACACAGATTCACAATCCGTTAACGATAGTCATGCAAAAAAGTTCTCCTCCTTCTATATACATTACCATTGCCATATCAAAAAGATAATGGTAGCTTTGGGTGATTAAATAAATAAAACGATTATAAGCAATTACAAACACTTATAAGTGGGTATATGTGAATTGGTTTGCATATACTATTGTTGGCAACAATTAAAAAAAATGAATAAAACAATACTAATATTACTGACTTTAATAACGATTCTATCTTGTGAAAAAGAAAAAACGACTGAAATAATTCTCATTGGAACTCTACATAATCCAGAACCCAACTTTAATTCAGAAATCCTCTTTGATATACTAGAAGACATAAAGCCAGATTTAATATTACTAGAAGGGGATTCCTCATTTTTCACCACTGATTTTAGGTTAAAAAAAGCCTTAAATAGTAATGAAACTATAGCATCTACAAAATATGCTGAAAAATACCCTATGACCAAATTAAGGCCCTATGGTTTTGAAGGTAGAATTCAACACAGAATAAATATTGGTTCTCGTCCCACTGATGGATTAACCACAAAACTTCTAGACAGTTTAAATAAAGCCAATTTATTATCTGCTTCAGAAGCTAATATTTTTAATAAATGGCAAGCTCTTATAGAACCGCTAAAAGTACTAGCCTCTAAATCTCCTGAAAATTTTAATAACCCTACAACGGATAGTATTTGTGCAGAAAGGCAATATTATCAGTATAAGATGTTGACAAAAATAACAAATACAAGAGATGAGTTTGCAAACCGTTTTCATACTAAACCAAATGGACAAAAAATCAGTTATCGTGATGGATATCAATTAGCTGATGAGTTTTGGGATTTAAGAAATCAAACTATGGCTAAAAACATTATGAGAATGGCTGAACTAAACAAAGGAAAAAGAATTATCGTCACTAATGGGTTCATGCACCGTTATTATCTTATAAAAGAATTAAAAAGGTTGACCAAAGGAAAAAATATTATTTTAAAAGAGTTTTACGAAAAATAAAAAACTGTTGCCAACACCATATATGTGACCATAGCAGATGAGTGATCAATCGAATGGTTGTTGTATTTTTGGTAAGGTGCAATGCTTGCAGAAATGAAAATTCGCAACCAATGCGCAGAAAAACTCAACGCAAAGTAACAATTTACTCTACTACGACACATATATTAAACGTTATGCATAATAATTATGAAAAAACTATTATTTATAATTTTTATATGTTCAATAATTTCATGTTCTAACGGAATTCCAAAAATAATGGACGGAAATTGGATTATTACTGAAATGGAATTTAATGGGAAAAAGGTATATCCAGAATCAATCTCTAATGGAATAGAAATAACATTTAATGTAACAGGATTTGAAAATGCTGAGAAAATCAAATTCCGAAATAATCGTTCTGAGGTTATCCTTCCGGGATTTAAAAGCGACAGAATGCATGTTGATTACATCAAAAATAACCAAGAAATTGAATTCAAATTAAGTGATAGTAACTACAATGATGAGATATTCAATTTTTCGAAAAAGGTTTTTCTTAATAGTTATAAGATACAAAAAGGTGAAAATGAAGGTGAGTTAATTTTGAAATCCAAAACAACGCTCTTAAAAATAATAAGCGAAGATGTTTTATTAGAGAACCAGGTTCAAAACATCTTCGATGGAATATAAACCATTAAAAAAAGAAAATAAAATTAACTTTATCGACATCAATCAACATTTTATGAGAAACCAAATTATACTAGTAGCTTGTTCATTTATTTTTATTGCCTGCAACAAAAACGAAACCGCCCCAACCCTATCAAAACCCAAAGAGGTCAAAGAAATAGAAGGAGCATGGAAAATGGTATATGGAGAGATTAGAGAAGGAGATTCTGTAAAAATTAAAGACATGACTACCTCAGATTTTATAAAAATCATCGGTAAGGATCATTTTGCATTTTTTAATCAAGATCATACCAACCCAGATGGTTTTTATGGAGGCGGAGGCACATATACCCTGGAAGGAAATACCTATACAGAAACATTACAATATTGTGCGGTAGAGGCTGTAAGAGGTCATAAATTTCCGTTTACCATAGAAATAAAAGGAGATACTCTTATTCAACATGGGTTAGAAGAGGTAAAAAAAGCCAACATAAAAAGGTACATTGTAGAAAAATATATTAGAAAGAATAAATAGTATACTCTTTTTTGGGGCAATTACATGCTCTTTAACCTGAAAGCATGATAGCTTTGTGAGTAAACAAATAAATCACTTGTAAACAACTATTAATAATTATAAACAGATATATGTGTACTGGCCACATATGTAGTATTGTTAGGCAACATAAAAAAAAGAACATTGACATATCGCAAAACTAACCTTAAAACCATATGGCAACGCGCCAAGATTAGACCAATTTTATTACTTATTTCATTTCAAGGAATTGCATTTACATTGTTCCTTTTCATTCCCTTAGCTCTGATTGTGAACTCATTTAAAAGTGATTTACCTTATGTTGATAATGTAGAGAAAATAGAATCTAATGGAATTAAAGAAAATGCTATTTTAATCAATATAGAGTCAGTTAATAATATCACTATTAATGGTGATAATCCTCAAATTTTGACTTATGAATTTGAATTAAACGGAGAAAAAGAACAATCTAAGTTTAATGTTTTCGATCCTGAGAAAACTAATGAACTAAAGAAAGGTGATATAATTCCAATTAAGCATTTGGATGGAAAATCTATTCCAACCGAATTCGAACAATATTCCTTCGGTTTCGATTTTGTCTATTATGTCGCTTTGGTATTTTTATTGGTCGGGTTAGTTTTTTGCTATCTTCTATACTCTCGGATTAAGAAAGAAATTTATCTTTACAAAACTGGAAAAATTAAAGAGGGTAAAATAATTTCAATAAGCCACAATAAAGGATTTACATTTTCAAAATTTGGAATGTCGATGGATGTACATTATGAATATAAAAATAATGTCTCCAAATCGAGGTCTAATAATTTTGCCTTAACTAATAACAAATCAATTGGAGATACAATTAAAATTTTGGTTTCACAAGACGGAAAAACATCTTGCTTATATCCAGAATTAATTGCTAAAACCAATGGTTGGAAAGAAAATTATGTTGCCTAACACGGTGTATAAAACATAGTTAATAATTGTAAATCAAAACATAAAATTCGGCTCTGTGCTTATCTGAAATATAGTACTTTTAAAATTGCTACGTTTCATACACAAAAGTTAACAATAATTAAGATGGAAGAAAAATTAAGTAAAGCTATCCTTTCTGGTGATATAGAATTTTTGAGATCTTATATAAATGAAGGAGGGCATTTTAATAAAATGACTGAAAAAACCACTTGAATTAGCCGTTTTATCACAAATTGACCATAATGGATTGGCTCAAATCACTAAACTAATCATAGAAAACTCTGATATTGAAGAGCAAGCAGAGGTATTAGTTGCTCTCGCTTCTGAAGATAAAGGTTTGAAAGAGGTAAACATACTTTTAGAGAGTGGAGTATTTGTCGATGTATTACATAATGATCAATCAGCTCTGCAAAGAGCAACAGGCAATAGTAATTTAAAGATGGTATATCTTCTATTACGTCATGGTGCCGATCCTAATAAAAAAGGGAAATATGGAACTGCTTTAGAACTTGCAGAGGAAATGTATTATGAACCCGCATATTTGGGTATGATGGAAGCCTTTTTAAAAGGTCAGCCAAAATCTCCATTCGATTTCATTGATAAAGATAAAGTAAAAAAACGATTGACTACCTGGGCTATTTGCTTAGAAAATTTTGGAAAAAACCACAAGGATCAAACGTTTTACGTTTTAGCAATTAATGGTGGTAAATTAATAGCCAATTCTGAAGAAGCTTTTCAAGCTACTCTTAAAACGTATCAAGATCAATTTCCTAGTTATAGCCAACAAGAAAAGATCTATTCTTTAAAGTTTAGCCCTGGAGATTTTTCTTTTCATCAAATTGAAAAAGAAATAGAAAATGCTATAGAAGACCATAAAGTGGCTATAGATTTTTCATTTATGGAGCCACTAGAAAATGATAATAGAACCGAAGAAGATCTACTAATAGAGGGGTTATTAAAAAATAAGCAAGTATATACTCAAAATATAAATATAACCAATGACTTTAGGATTATTGCTCCTGGTCATTCTTATTAAGAAAACAATTGCTAACATTATATAAGTAAAAAGAAAACCAGGCAACGTGGATTTGAAATCTGTGTAATATAACACTCAATATCTAAATAAAAACCTTAAAACTTC
>NZ_JACB01000086.1 GCF_000520975.1 Aquimarina megaterium XH134 | reverse complement strand
AGTCAGAAAAGGTTCGATAACGGTAATGAGATAATTTTATGGCCAGAAAATTACTATTAATAATCATATGTATATCCTTTAACCTTCTTAGGGGACAGGATGAAAATACCACTACTTATGGTATTCTTCCTACGGATATTCCTACTCATACCTTAGTAAAATATAACCGTTTTTATTTTAACCCTACCTTTTCTTTGGTTCGCGAAAACAAAAAGTCTATTAATGTTTATAATAAAACGCAATGGGCTTCATTTAATGATAATCCTCAGACATATTTAATTAACTATACATCAAATTTTGACGAAAAAATAGGTGTTTCTATTGGTTTGCATCAACAAAACGAAGGTATTTATAGGTATTTTGGTGGTATAGCGAACTTTGCATATAACATCGAATTAAATAGAGATATGAACTTCACTTTTGGTTTAAATCTCGGCTTTTCGCAAAGCGGAATTAAGTCCAACATTGATTCAGCAACAAGTATTGTTTTAAATAACGGAGTAGAAGTAAGTGACCCGGTTATTCTTAACTATGAGAATAGCTCAGTTTTTCAATTAACTCCTGGTGTTAACTTTAATTATGCAGAATTTGATGTTGGGGTTTCTGTATCAAATCTTGTGGCTTATAATCTAACGGGTAGTGAGCTATTGACAGATAATATGGCTTTTACTGGTCATGTTATGTATACTACAAGCTTAGAAAGAAGATCAGACAAGATAATACGAGGAATGGCATATGCTAATATGTTACCCGACTCGGGCGCAGATTCAAATCTTAGATATGGAGGTAATGTTATTGTTGAATTACCAGCACTAGGTTGGGCTCAAGCAGGGTATAATAGTTTTTACGGAGCTTCATTAGGTATTGGAGGTAATATTACATCTAATATTTCGGTTGGATATACCTACGAAACAGGATTTGGAGATACCAGTAATTTTGGAGCAAGTCACGAAGTAGGTTTAGCATATAATTTTGAAAAAGAAAGACCAAGAAGAAGAAGAGGAAGTAGATCAAAATCAAGTACTCAAAAAGCATATGAAGAAAGAGATTCTGAAATTAGAAGACTTAAGAAGGAAATTCTTGAACAAAATAAACTAATAAGAGAATTACAAGAAGAACAAGGAGACTCTCGAAGCCAGGAACAAAAGGCAATGAGTGAGCTCGAAAAATCAATAGCAGAAGCTAGGGAGAAAGAAGCCAAGGCAGCTAGAGAGTTAGAATTACAACGAGCAGAAGAAGTAAAGTTATTAAACAAAAAAGCAGAAGAAGAGCGTTTGGCTGCTCAAAGACGAGTAGAGCGTGAGGAAGCAGAACAGAATGCAGAAGAAGAGCGTTTGGCTGCTCAAAGACGAATAGAGCGTGAGGAAGCAGAACAGAAAGCAGAAGAAGAGCGTTTAGCTGCTCAAAGACGAATAGAGCGTGAGGAAGCAGAACAGAAAGCAGAAGAAGAGCGTTTGGCTGCTCAAAGACAAATAGAGCGTGAAGTAGCAGAACAAAAGGCAGCAGAAGAAAGAATCGCTGCAGAAGAAGCAGCTCGTGAAGCCGAGGCGGCAGAACAAGAACGCTTAGCTGCTCAAAAAGAACTGGAACGTGAGGAAGCAGAACAGAAAGCAGAAGAAGAGCGTTTGGCTGCTCAAAAACAGTTAGAACGTGAGGTTGCAGAGCAAAAAATAGAAGAAGAACGTCTAGCTGCTCAAAAACAGTTAGAACGTGAGGTTGCTGAGCAAAAGATAGCAGATGAAGCAGCAGAGGTAGCTCGTTTAGCCGAGGAGAAGAGATTAGCAGACGAGGCAGCAGCAGAGGCAGCTCGTTTAGCAGAAGAGAAGAGATTGGCAGATGAGGCAGCGGCAGAAGCAGCTCGTTTAGCCGAGGAGAAGAGATTAGCAGACGAGGCAGCAGAAGCAGCTCGTTTAGCAGAAGAGAAGAGATTGGCAGATGAGGCAGCAGCAGAGGCGGCTCGTTTAGCCGAGGAGAAGAGATTAGCAGATGAAGCAGCGGCAGAGGCGGCTCGTTTAGCTGAGGAGAAGAGATTAGCAGATGAAGCAGCAGAAGCAGCTGCAGAAGCGGCTCGTTTAGCAGAAGAGAAGAGATTAGCAGATGAAGCGGCAAAAGCAGCAGCAACTGCAAATGAAGAGGGATTAGATGAGATTAAGAAAGAACTAGATAATAGTAGTCGAATCACAAGTAAGATATTTGCTCGTCGAGACTCATTACTAACGACCAGCTTAAATGTAGATAAACGTGAATTTAGCAAGCTTTTAGAATCACTTG
Source organism: Aquimarina megaterium XH134 (assembly GCF_000520975.1). Taxonomy (GTDB): domain Bacteria; phylum Bacteroidota; class Bacteroidia; order Flavobacteriales; family Flavobacteriaceae; genus Aquimarina; species Aquimarina megaterium. The sequence continues at coordinate 6,991 of NZ_JACB01000086.1, read as the reverse complement.
TTAGTATGAATGATGATGCAGATGAGGCTAAAAAAGAAGCTGATCCAGCTAGTTCTAAAAGGTTGACAGCTAGAAATAGATTTGTAAAATTTGCTGAAACAACAAGACCTGAGGCTCAAATTGCAACCAAATTTATACCGGGATACCCAGAAGGATATTACTTAATCGGTAATGTATTTAAGGGAGGAACATATGCTGATAAATTCTCAGGTACATTAAAAGATTTAGGATTTAATGATTCTAAAATAATACTTAATCCAGAAAATCAATTCCAGTATGTAGCTATAGAAAGCTATACAAACAAGGATGAGGCGATAGAAAAGTATTTAAATAATATTGATAATAGATACTTTGGTGATATGTGGATATTACACATTGCTAAGAGTAGAGTAGAATCCTATAAAAAGCTATTACAAGAAACTCGACTTATCAAAGATACGGTTAAGGATGATACAGTATTAACAGAGAGTTTATCGTACATCGGAGGACATAATATTGAAAATGGATATTATCTGATTACGAATATTTTCAAAAGAGAAAATTATTTTGAAAGAGGAATGGCGAAGCTAAGAGCTCAAGGATTAGAGCCTCAATATTTCAGGAACCCAAAAGACAACTATATATACGTATACTTAAAGAGACATGACAATCTTGAAGAAGCTAAACAAAGCTTATTCTCTAACGTAAATAACTCGTATGATGGAGATCTTTATATATTGAAAATTCAATAATGTAAGAAAGAGATTATGATGACTAAATACCCAAACACCCCACGGCTTATGAAACTTAGACTGAAATCTGCTATCGTTTTGGTTTTTTTAATGATAGGCATACAACAAATATCTGCTCAGGTCCCCTTTACCGAGGTACCTAACAGTACGTTAAGAATTAACGGAGAGCTTAAAATAATTGGTAATGCTATTGTTGGACTAAATCAAAGTGGTTTTACTCCCAATGATGATTATAATGGAAACGCTTCAAACAATGCAAAAACTTTTGGATATATTGATATAGATGGTGATCCATCGACATTTAGTTCTAGTAGTGCAGATCTTCAATTAACATCGGGTTGTGAAAGGATTGCATATGCTGGATTATATTGGTCAGCCTCATATTTTACTCAAATGAATCCGGCCGATACTCGTTTTGTTCAGTACACGGGTTTGCCTTTTCCAGATAATAGACCTGATTTTAGAACTATAAAAATTAGACCACCTGGTGGTGGTGGATACGTTACTATTCTGCCTGCTCAAACACAGGTGATTTATGATGGATATCGTAATACTGCTACTAATCCTAGTAATGCTGCAGTAATAGATATTCCGTATGTGTGTTATGCAGATGTTACTACACTAATACAAGGTTTAGCAAATGCTAACGGAACCTATACAGTTGCAGATATGCGTGCCTCTACAGGTTTTTCTGGATTTAATGCCAACGGTATAGCAGGAGGATGGGTACTTGTGGTTGCCTATGAAGATCCTACCTTGTCTGCAAAATTTATAAGTACTAGACAAGGATATTTAAATAATCAACCTTGTAACCCTGCTGATCCGGGATGTTTAAAGAACTTTACTTATACAGGTTTCCAGACACTACCAGCACCGTTACCAGTACGTGCACGATATTCTATTGCAACGCTAGAAGGAGATAGACCATTTACTGGTGATATATTTCAGATTCAAAGACCTGATGGTGTAAGACAAAACATTTTCACTACTCCTGCTAACCCTAATGGCAACTTTTTTGATAGTTCGATATCTGTAGATGGGAGTTATGGAAATGCTGCGGTAGCACCTATTCCTGGTGATCCACCTATTCGGGAACCACATTCACGTAATACTTTAGGGTTTGATGCAGATATTTTTGATATCCCTAACCCTGGTAATTCTGTTATACCGAATACTCCTGCGGGCAGTACAGCTTCAGCTACTTTTTTTACGACTTCTACGGGTGATGCCTATAGTGTGTTTTTTAACTCTTTTCAGGTAGAAGTTATCGAACCAGAGCTTACAGTTACCAAAAGAGTGTTAGATAATAATGGTATAGATATTACAGGAGATCCTGTAAATTTTGCGGATCAATTGTTTTATGAGCTTACTATAGAGAATCAAGGAAATGAAGATATTACGACAGCAAGTATTAGGGACGTGCTTCCTGATAATGTAGATTTTACACTAGGAAGTATAACGACCAGTAACCCAGGTATAGTTGCCACTCCCAATGGTACAAATCGACAGATAGATATTACCATAGCAGATCCACTAGTTGTTCGTAATGGAGGAGTTCACACTGTTCGTTTTGGAGTTAGCGTAGTAGCCACCTGTGCAGATCTGCGAGATGCCTGTTCTAATCAAATTAATAATGTAGCAATTTCAACTTATACAGGAGTTGAATCTGGTATTACACGACCTGGGCAAAGTATTTTGGACCAAGATGCATGTGGATCTGATATTGTAGGTTCCTCTAATGTTTTGATTAATGATGGTATTTGTTTTACTACGGCTCAACCAGCTTTTATATGTACAGGATCTTTAACACTTACAGCAGGTGCAGGCTTTTCTTCTTATGAATGGGTAAATGCAAGTAGCCCTGGAGTTGTTATTGGTACTAATAGAGATTTAGTAGTTACAGCCGCAGGAACCTATATTGTAACCGAAACCGGTGCTCCTGGTTGCCAGGATGCTCAACAAACTTTTAATGTTGACGCCTTTAATACCGTTGTAAATCCGGTTGTAGATATTGCAAATAACTTAGGATCTAATCCTAATGTAAATGGTAATGTTCGTACCTGTCCAATCACGGGAGATCCACTACCAGAGATCTTTTTATGTGGAGCAGGGACTACATTAACTATTCCAACTCCAGGAAACACATTAGGTTTTCCTGTTGGAACTACAGTTGAATGGCAGCGATTAGATCCTATGGATTGTCCTGCAGTACCAAGAGATCCTAATTGTCCTACTACAGATTCTGGATGTGATGGGGATTGGCAAACTTTAAGTACAGATATTAATAGTTTTACAATTTCACAAGCAGGAGAATATAGAGTTAATGCTACTTTTGATAGCAATTGTACTATACCTTTTTACTTTAATGTATTCCAGAATAATTTTGACCCTGATCTTGCAGTTATACGACAAATTATTTGTGGTACGCCAGGAACAATACGAGTTCAAAATTCTTCTCTTCAATACGAATACCAATTAATTACACCTATAACAAATACAGTAATTGGATATCAGGCTTCGGCAGAATTTACAGGATTAACAGAAGTAGGAACATATACTGTAAATGTTCGTCAGGTAGGAGGTTTACCTACAGCTTGTGTTTTTCAAGAAACTATCTTTTTAGACGAATTAGACGCTACAGAGACCGTTACTCCAACCTCTCCTACATGTCCAGGCGACCAAGGGCAGATTGAAATAACAGTAACAGATTCTCAAATTAATTATACATATATCATTAATAGCACAACAACAGCTTTTAATGACACAGAAGGGCCTACTACGGTTCCTAATCATACATTTACGGGGCTTAATCCTGATACTTATAACGTGCAGGTATTATCTGCTGATGGTAGTTGTTCAGAACCTTTTACAATAACCATAAACGATCCTGCCGCATTTTCGGCTACAATAAGACTTGTTGAAGATTTACATTGTAATCCAGGGTATCAACCTAACCCTAACCTTAATGACCCGTTGCATCCAGACTATGATCCTACCGCATTACCATTTGATGATGATCCTGAAATAGCAATTTATGAGGTTACAGTAACAGGAGGTTCGGGTAATTTTGCATTTAATAACCAGGCAGATTTCTTGGGCACTGCATTAGCACCAATAACAGGAACGACTTATCAATTTAGGGCAACTGCTGCGGGTAATTACCCAGTATTTGTTAATGACCTTGATAATAGTTGTACTATAGCAGCTGGTAGTGTCGATGTAAGCCCTTATACGGCAATTACAGCAACTGCTACACCAATTGACCCTGTTTGCCCAACAGATAATGGCTCTATTCAAGTTGCTGTTACTGCGGGGTCAGGTTCACCGTTTACTTATATTTTAGATCAAGGAACAGCAACAGAAGTAACCATTGGGCCAACAGTTAATACTTCAGAAACATTTAATAATGTAGATCCATTAACAACGCATACAGTTATTGTTCAAGATGGATTTGGATGTGATTTTGAAATTACTAACATAACTTTTACAGCGCCAACTTTAATTACAGTTACTAACATTGCAGTTACAGAATATCGTTGTGATGCTTCGGGTTCTAGTACGACACCACAATTAGCTCAGATTACGATTTCTGGTGCTTCTGGAGGTAATGGTAGTTATGAATATAGTATTGATGGAGTTGATTTCAGTAATACTACAGGAATATTCACGGGATTAACAGATGGTACTTATACTATATATATTCGAGATACGAGTACTGCTGCATGTCCTGTTAATTTGGGTCAGCGTACAATAGATCCACTTCAGGAGGTAACTGATCTTACCTTTTCTCAGACTCAACCTCAATGTCCTGCTCTTACTTCAGATATTACTGTTAGTGCTACAGGTACTAATGGGGCTGCTAGTTTTGAATATCGAATTACTGCCCCTGCGGCAAGTGTTACAGCTTTTAGTGCTACTACGGTTTATACTTTACCAGCAGGAGACACTTATACTTTTGAGGCAAGAACTACTACAGATGGCTGTATTTATTCAGAGAATTATACGATAGACGCTGTAGATCCTATAGCAGTTTCTGCTAATATTACTGCAGAGCCTACCTGTGCTACAGATACAGATGCATCTATATCATTTGATGTTACGGGTATAGATTTAACTTCTACGACCTATAGTTATGTTGTTACAGGAGGAACCATTCCTGTTGCTACTCCTATTACCGGGGGTCCTATTAATACGACTCCAACTTCAGTACCTAATCTTGGAGCAGGTACTTATACTGTTGTAGTTACCGATAATACTACTAATTGTAGTGCAACGCTTACTCCACCGATTACGATTACTGATCCTGCTGTTTTAAGTTTTACGACTACTGTTGTAGATTCCAATTGTGGAGTTACTTCAGGTATTATAACGGCAAATGCTACTGGTGGTCGAGGTGGTTATCAATATGAATTACGAGATTCTGGAGGAGTCGTTATTACGGCATATCAGAATGGAGATACTTTTAGTGGTTTAGCTGCGGGAAATTATATAGTTGCAGTACGTGATGGTAATACTGCTGCGGCATGTGAGGTTACCAATCCTGTTACTGTAGATCAACTTACTCCACCTACTATTGCGACAGCAGTAGGGGGTGATGCGTGTTATGATACGACGAATCAAGCGACACAATGGATTACGATTACTCCGAGTATTCCGGTTCCTTTAGGTCCATTTACCTATAGTTTAGATGGTGGTGCTCCGGTTGCTGTGGTCTTTTTACCGGGTCCAGCTCCAGCGAATACTTTTGAGATTCCTAATCTTACTCCAGGAACACATAGTGTTACGGTAAGTAATACAGCGAGTAATTGTACATCTACTTCGATTAATTTTGATATTAATCCAGAGTTGACCATTACTGCGAATTTGGATAAAGATTTAGATTGTTCAGCGACTCCTGATGCTACGATTTCATTTACAGCTACGGGTGGTGATGGTACGTATACTTTTGATGTTATTGAGGTAGGTCCAGGCACTGTTTTTCTTGCAGGGGTTACTTCTCCTGTTTCAATAAATGCTGCGAACACGTATGAGGTTCGAGTTACAGATGGATTGGGTTGTGTAGCTACATCTTCAGAGATTATTGTTAATCCTACGGTTGTACCTACAGCGACAACTACAATTACCAATGTAGTTTGTAATGGAGATTCGAGTGGTGTTGTGGTTATAAACCCAACAGCTGGAGTTGGCCCATTTGAGGCAAGAATAACATCACCAGTTGCAGGAGCATTTACAACAAACCTTACTTTTACAGGTTTGGCTGCTGGGACTTATGATTTTGAGATTAGAGATGCTAAGCAGTGTCTAGGTACAGTTCAGGCAATTGTTACGGAATCCCCTCAGATAACAGCTACTGTAGATTCTATTACTAATATAGATTGTTCTACAACTACAACGGGAACTATTGTTTTAAATCCTGCCACGGGAGGTTCTGCAGGGGTAACAGATTATACGTACGTATTATTAAATAGTGATTTAACACAAAATACAAGAACAACAACAAACCCTGTTACTTTAGCAGTAGGTACAGGCCCTACTTTTGATAATTTGGATCCAGACTCTTATCTTGTAGATATTATAGCATCTGATGGATGTAGTAATAGAGTTGGCCCATTTGTGGTAACACAACCACCGTTTGATTTAGATTTTGATGTAACTCCGGCACCAGCGGATTGTTCTACAGGAGCTAGATATCAGATAGAAGTTTCGGGAGGAGAAGGACCATATCTAATTAATGAATTTAGAGCAACAGGTTCGGCAATACCACCTTATGAACCTCTAAATGGAATGCTAAACGGAGTGCTTACTCCGTTACCAAATGGTTTTGGTAATGAGACAAGACACGAATTTACGGGTCTGGATTATGGAGTACCTTATGTATTTGAAATTATAGATACTTCTACAGGATGTAAATATTTTGAAGCAGTAACTCCTGTTGATCCTCCAGGGTTTGATATAGCAATTACTAATAATGATCCTGTAGATTGTTTTGGAGGTGCTAATGGATTTATAGATTTTACGGTTACAACTCCAGCAGGAGCGACGACTGTAGATTGGGAGGTGTTTAATGCTGACACTGGTCTTACTACAGGTATATCAGGAACTCTAACTGCACCTCTTCTTAGTGGAACCGCATCTGGTTTAAGCGAAGGTAATTATTTTATTAGAGCGATTGAAACTGGTGGAGCACCTATACCTTGTACAGATGCAGCACCTTTTACGATAACACAGCCTAGCAGTCTTCTCACCTTAAATTTTTTAAG
>NZ_JACB01000085.1 GCF_000520975.1 Aquimarina megaterium XH134 | reverse complement strand
AGTTTCTCTCTTATTCGTTAATTCTATAGGTAGATTTGGTATCTTTATTGTGAAAAAGAAAAGATACATGAAGTTCGAATTGGAATCTGAATTCAAACCCACTGGAGATCAACCAGAAGCAATACGACAATTGGTTGAAGGTATTGAATCTAACGAAAAATATCAAACGCTTTTAGGCGTAACGGGATCAGGAAAGACTTTTACTGCTGCTAATGTAATCCAACAAGTACAGCGACCAACTTTAATATTGGCGCATAACAAAACATTGGCCGCCCAGCTTTTTTCTGAGTTTAAACAATTTTTCCCTAAGAATGCTATAGAATATTTTGTTTCATACTATGATTACTATCAGCCAGAAGCTTATATTCCTACTTCGGGAACCTATATCGAAAAAGATTTATCAATCAATGATGAGATTGAAAAGCTACGTTTAAGCGCTACTTCTTCGCTCTTATCTGGAAGAAGAGATGTTTTGGTTGTCGCTTCTGTATCTTGCCTATATGGTATTGGTAATCCTGCAGAGTTTAAGAAAAATGTGATTTCGATACAATCAGGACAGTTTGTATCCAGGACAGCTCTATTGCACCGTTTGGTACAAAGTTTATATTCGAGAACCGAAGCTGAGTTTAAACATGGAAATTTTAGAATAAAAGGAGATACTGTTGATATTTTTCCAAGTTATGCTGATGATGCATTTAGAGTTCATTTCTTTGGAGATGAAATTGAAGAGATAGAATCTTTTGATGTACAAACCAATACGGTTGTTGAGAAATACGATCAATTGAACATTTATCCAGCCAATATGTTTGTAACTTCTCCTGAAGTATTACATAATGCAATTGATCAAATTGCACTTGATTTAGGAAAACAGGTAGAATACTTTAAAGAAATTGGAAAACCACTAGAAGCTAAACGACTAGAAGAACGCACTAATTTTGATCTGGAAATGATCAAAGAACTTGGTTATTGTTCTGGTATCGAAAACTACTCTCGTTATCTCGATGGTAGAAATCCAGGCACAAGACCATTTTGCCTACTCGATTATTTCCCCGATGATTATTTAATGATTATTGACGAAAGTCATGTTACGATACCCCAGACTCATGCCATGTATGGTGGTGATCGCTCTAGGAAAGAAAACCTGGTAGAATATGGCTTCAGACTTCCTGCCGCAATGGATAATAGACCTTTAAAGTTTGAAGAACTTGAGGCAATCCAAAATCAAGTTATGTATATCAGTGCTACACCAGCAGATTATGAATTACAAAAAAGTGAAGGAACCTATGTAGAACAAATCATTAGACCAACAGGGTTACTAGACCCTGTAATAGAAGTTCGCCCTAGCTTAAATCAAATCGATGACCTCATCGAAGAGATGCAAAAACGAATTGATTTAGACGAGCGTATCCTCGTTACTACACTAACCAAAAGAATGGCAGAAGAATTAACAAAATATCTAACCAGAATCGATATTCGCTGTAGATACATCCATAGCGATGTAGACACATTAGAACGGGTAGAAATTATGCAAGATCTGCGAAAAGGTATTTTTGATGTATTGATAGGAGTAAACTTATTGCGAGAAGGGTTAGATCTTCCTGAAGTATCATTGGTAGCTATTCTAGATGCCGACAAGGAAGGTTTTTTAAGAAATAAGCGTTCCTTGATACAAACTGTTGGTAGAGCAGCAAGGCATGTAAACGGAAAAGCAATTATGTATGCTGATAAAATTACAGATAGCATGCAAAAAACCATTGATGATACAGAATACCGACGGCAAAAACAAATAGCTTACAATACTAAACATGGCATTACACCAACCGCGATTAAAAAATCCCTGGATAATGCCTTAGCTGGTAAAAAAGTAGAACCTTATACTTTTGAAAATGCTCCTACCCTAAAAGCTGCTGAAGAAGAAACAGCCTACTACACCAAAGAACAATTAGAGACACGAATCCGTAATGTTCGTAAGGAAATGGAAAAAGCCGCTAAAGAATTAGATTTTATGACTGCAGCACGATTGCGAGACGAGATCAAAATGTTGCAAAATAAGATACAGGATCAAAAAGTGTAATTTTTGCGATATAATTTATAGTGTAGATCTTGAGATGATCATGCTATTAAAAAAACATAAGACCATTATGAGTAATATTTCAATTGAAAAATTTATTGAAGGTATACCTAAAGTAGAACTTCATCTACATATCGAAGGAACATTCGAACCTGAGTTGATGTTTAAAATTGCAAAAAGAAACAATAAAGAAATCAAATACTCTACAGTCGATGAGTTAAAAAGAGCTTATAGTTTTAATAATCTTCAAGAATTTCTTGATATCTATTATGCTGGTGCCAATGTACTGATCGAAGAACAGGATTTTTATGACCTCACTTGGGCGTATCTTACCAAAGTCCATACACAAAATCTTGTGCATACAGAGATTTTTTTTGATCCTCAAACCCATACCGACAGAGGTATTTTATTTGACACCGTTATTAAAGGAATTTATCGTGCATTAGAGGATGGCAGAGAAAAACTGGGGATTACCTACAAATTGATTCTATCCTTTTTACGGCATCTAGATGAGGCTTCGGCTTTTGAAACATTACAACAAGCTTTGCCTTACAAAAAATGGATTAGTGGAGTTGGTCTGGATTCTTCTGAAGTAGGAAATCCTCCTTCAAAATTCGAACGTGTTTTTGCTAAAGCAAAAGAGGAAGGTTTTATAACAGTAGCTCATGCAGGAGAAGAAGGGCCTGCAGAATATATCTGGGAAGCTATTAATCTATTAAAAGTAACTCGTATTGATCATGGCAACCGATGTTTAGAAGATGATCGATTAGTAAAACAACTGGCAAGTTTACAAATACCACTAACATTATGTCCTTTATCTAATCTTGAATTGAAAGTGATTAACGATTTAAAAAAATATCCTTTACCAGAAATGATAGATAAAGGTTTATTAGTAACCATTAATTCTGATGACCCAGCCTATTTTGGAGGGTATATGAACGAGAATTATATAGGCATTGCTCAAGCATTAAATCTTTCTAAAAAGCAAATTACAGAATTAGTTAAAAACAGCTTCAAAGCAAGCTGGTTATCCGACAAAGAAAAAGAAGAGAAGATCGCACAGGTCGAAGCGTATTTTCAAAATAATTAAATTTCCATACGTGTATAGGAAACAAAAATCAAACCCAAAATAAAATAGTACATGCCGCATTTCATATTAGATTGCTCCGAACACATCATTCAATTAAAATCTCCTGAAGAAATCATACAAGCTGTATACAATGCAGCCGATGCTACGGGGCTTTTTACCGTAGGAGACATTAAAGTAAGAATCAACCCTTTTAAATACTATACTGTAGGAAATACCAAAGATGATTTTATTCATGTTTTTGGTAATTTGATGGAAGGTAGAAATGATCATCAAAAAGCTGATCTTTCTAAAAAAATAGTCAGTACACTAAAAACGATGTTTCCCAATGTACCTATTCTTTCTATTAACCTTAGAGAGTTTGAAAAATCATCCTACTGTAATAAAACAATGGTATAATCAACTTCAAAGCATCAGTTTTTCTTCTATTTTTAAATTAGATTAATAAAATACTATAGGGTAAAATTTGCCCCTTATTTGATAAGTGCTATAAACAAAATAGCTTTGTTCTGTAATCTTTAGATCCAGAATATGAGAGGCGTAATACTACAAGGAAGTTCGAAAAGTAATGGAAATACAAACAAAATAGCATTATTTATAAAAGAAAGAACCGGATTCGATATAATAGATTTGAAATCCAAAAACATAGGTCCTTTTGATTATGATTTTAAGAATAGAGATGATGACTTTCTCCCCACAATAAAAGAGATCGTTGAGAACTATGACACTCTTATTTTTGCGACACCAGTATACTGGTATGCAATGAGTGGGATCATGAAAACTTTTATGGATAGGATAACGGATTGCATAAAAATCGAAAGGACAACCGGAAGAAAGTTAAGAGGAAAAAAGATGGTAATAATAAGTTGTGGTTCTGGATCAGAATTAAAGAAAGGCTTTACAATGCCATTTATAGAAAGTGCACATTATCTTGGTATGGAATATTTAGGAGATATCCATACATGGATAGAAGACGAGAATATTCCAAAGCAATTAAAGAACGATATCAATGTTTTTATTTCTGAAAAGATAAAAAAGAAGGATTAAATAAAAGAGGCTGTCTGAAATATTCTTTTCAGACAGCCTCTTTATAAAAAATTACATACAATACTTGTAAACAGGTTTATTAGGTGTTCAAAATATCCCTAATGATCTTTAAATGATGAATAGCACAAACTTCTATGCTGCTTGTTGTCATACTAAATGAGAAATATTTTTTTTAAAACTGAAAGCGATACCCAAAATCAGGAAAGAACCCAATTTGATCAACTTGATCCACCTGATTAGTTAAACGATTATAACGACGAGTAAAAATATTCTCATTATTCGTTACATTTTGAAGATCAACATAAAACTGGTGAGAACGTTTTTTTGATTTGCTATTGATTTTGTATCCAAATTTAACATCCCATCTAAAATAGTCATCATTTTGCTCACTAAAAGCCAAATCTTCTCTTAACACCTGAAAACCTGCCAATTGTGAAGCTTCCAAATTAACAGGGGTAAAATACCTTCCTCCTGATACGGTTAGCTTAGTATCAAAAAATAATACATCTTTCTTGGCCTTACCAATAGTAAACTCTTTTCCGGCAAGAAGATTTACTACATATCCATTATTAAAAGGTGTATTTCGTTCTATACCATCACTTCCTTCATATTTACTTTCGAATAGCGAAGTGGTTAACAATCCATAATATCCATCACTAAAAAACTTCTCTAAAGTCAGTTCTATCCCCTGGTTAAAACCTGTCCCTTCATTAACCAGTGATACCCTATCGTTTTCGAATCCAAAATCTGCTCCTTCTGTCAAAGAAGAATAGCTTGATGAAAAAGGTTCTACCGCGGCCTTACTAACATCCTGATAATATACCTCGACTTTACCTCTCCAGCCTTTACTAATTCTTACATCATAACCTAACACATAATGATTACTTCTCACAAAATCAAGATCCAGGTTGGTCTGTACCAATTCTCCATTAACGTCCTCATTTAAAAACAATAATGGTAAAGGAACTGGTTGATGATGCAATCCATATCCAAAACTAAAACGATGATTCTGATTAATCTTATAAGAAAGCCCTGCTCTAGGTTCAAATACAAATTGTTCATTCAGTGTACTATACTGCCCATGTAGTCCGGCATTTAACGTTAGTTTCTCGGTAAGCCTAAACTGCCCCTGAATATAAGGTTGAATAATACTTAAATTTTCGTCTATATCTGTAAACGTGAAAAGATCGGGATCGCCATCACCATCATTATCAGGTTGTTTTGTACGATCTCGTTCTATAGATTCTATTCCAAAATTTTCTACCAAAACTCCTGTTCGTAATGTACTTTTACTACTCAATTTAGAGTTAAAAAGCGTAGAGAACGTGAGGCGTGATTCTGTATTATCGGCTTCAGTATATTTTATAATACGTTCTTGCGGAGTGTTTTTTTCAATAAAGCGGTCTGCTTTAAATTCATTAGTTGCAAAAGATCCAGCTACTGTTGTTCTTAAAAAAGAGGATGAACCAATATTGATCTGGTGCTTAAGACCAATCACCCCAAAACCAGAGTCTGCCTTAGAATTTTCATCTTCGGCAGCAAATAGATCATCCTCATCAATATCATCTCCAAGAAATTCAATATCAGAAAAACCAATAATCCCAAATAATGAAAAGTTACCTAGTTTACTTTTTCCAAAATCTACATTAAATGAAACATCATAGTAATTTGGTGTAGCCGATGTTCCTCCTGCTCCTATTCCTAGAAGGCTTACTAATGAATATCTTCCGGCCACCAAAAACGAACCTTTATTTTTCCCTAATGGACCTTCTGCCATTGCTTCTACTCCTGTAAAAATACCTACCTGACCAGTATATTCATAATCATCTACATTACCTTTTCTAAATCCAAGATCAAATACTCCTCCTATTGCATTTCCATATTCTGCAGGGAAAGCCGAGGTAATAAAATCTGAGTTTTTTAACAGATTAGGATTTAAAGCAGAAACTGGCCCACCTGTCGTTCCCAGGGTAGAATAATGATTAGGGCTTGGTATGGGCACTCCTTCTACCCGCCATAGTAATCCTACAGGAGAATTACCTCGTATCACAATATCATTTCTACTATCATCGGGGGAAGAAACACCTGCAAAATTTGCTGCCAAACGACCAACATCACTCCGTCCTCCCGAAAAACGTGTTACTTCTTCGACTCCAAACTGTCTAGCCGAAACAGAGGTAAGTTTATTTATAGCCTGTGCTTTACCGGTTTCTGATGTAATAATAACTTCATCTAACCGATCAAAAGCCTCTATAAGTGCTACATTAACTGCTGCATCCTTACCAGAAGTTACTACGATATTTGGTATCGTAATCGATTCGAACCCAATGTAACTTACTCGTATCATTTGACGGCCAAGCGGTACATTTTCTAATGTAAAATACCCATCTATATCGGTTATCACCCCAATGGCTTGTTCTACATTTAATAACTCAATTGTAGCTCCGGGTAAAGGGCTTTCTGATTGTTTATCAACAACAAGACCTTTAATGATTCCTGTTTGTGCATTTGCTATGTATCCTAGTACAATAATAAATACAAAAGTGATTTTTCTCATGATTTGATTCCTATTTTGTTCAAATCTGTGACTTCTTTTTCAACTCTTAAAATTTAAAATACCCAGTTGGTATTTTTACTCTTGAAATGTCAAAAACAAGTCTGAATAGTATAAAATGGAGTAGTACCCTATGTCATCAAGTCAAACGTTATTTAAAACAATTCAACATCTTATCTGACGATTGAATATGTCTAAAAATGATTATTGTATATCAGTTATGTATCTTTACCTGTACTATTAAAAAGGATACATCTATTATTGACTTTTACATATGATATCTAAAGCATACATAAAGAAGTTTACATTTCGCTTTATTGTTATAAACGTGGTTTATTTCCTTATTAAATCGACTATCGATCAT
>NZ_JACB01000084.1 GCF_000520975.1 Aquimarina megaterium XH134 | reverse complement strand
AATGGTGATGTTACAGAATTTGATGCTACTAGTTTATTTTATTATTTAACTGCTTTTTTCCTTTTTATATTCACCTGGGAGACCAATGACTGGTTAATACGAAGGGAAGTTAAGTCTAATCAAGGTAAAAGTCTGGACTTAAATAATGGAATGAATATTATTGCTATAAATATGGCGATTTTTATTCCTATAGCTGCTTCGCTATATTATTTGGCGATTTTTGAATTTAATCATATATGCAAGATTAATACTAATAAACCCTGGTTACTATTTAGAATAGATTTTTTTAGAGCTACACTCTTAGGCTTTGCTGTTGTTATTTTTAATCTCTTTTATTATTCTCTAAAACAGAAAAAAGAAATGGAAAATACAATGAACAAACTAAAAAAAGAAGTCATGACGTCTAAATATAAGTCCTTAAAAAATCAAATTAGCCCCCATTTTTTATTCAATAGCTTAAATACACTTACATCATTAATGTATCAAGACAGGGATCTGGCATCTGATTTTGTATCCAGATTAGCAACATGTTATAGGTATATTCTGGATAATCGTGAAGAGGACCTGGTTAGTCTCGAAAAAGAATTAAGTTTTCTTGATTCTTTTATATTTATGATGAATGTGAGACATGAAGGCGCGCTTAGTATTACTACTCATATTTCGGTTAATCCAAAAGAATATGTAATTCCTACCTTATCGTTACAAATGCTCGTAGAAAATGCCTTAAAACATAATTATTACTCTAAAGAAAGGCCTTTGGAGATTAGTATTATTTCTATTGAAAAAAGTAGTATTCTTATTCAAAATAATTTACGGGTAAGAAAACAAAAAGAAGAATCAACACAATTAGGGCTTAAAAATATTAAAAAGAGGTATTCCTTTTATACAAATCAAGAAGTATTAATAGAAACAGAGCATGAATATTTCAAAGTTACTCTCCCACTATTGACCAAAGATATAAAAGAAGTAACCATGGTAAAAGTTTCATAAAATGACTGCTGTAATTGTTGAAGACGAAAATATAGCCTCTAAGCGTTTGGCAAATCTCATCGAAGAATTAGCTCCAGAAATAAAGATTGCCGGTCAAATCACTTCTGTCGAGAACGGGAGACATTGGTTTGAAAATAACCCACTCCCCGATCTAATATTTCTGGACATTCAATTAAATGATGGATATGGATTCGATATTTTAGATACGCTAGAAGATCACCCCCCTATTATATTTACTACGGCATATAACGAATATGCCATAAGAGGTTTTAAGTATAATGGGCTAGATTACCTTCTAAAACCAATTGACAAAAAAGATTTAAAAAACGCTCTTGCCAAATACAAAAAGAGCTTTACGGGAGCTGGTAAATCGATAGATGATGTAAAATTCGAACGTATTAAAAATTTGTTTGCAAAAGAATACAAACGTCGTTTTATGGTTAAAGTTGGAAATCAATTTAACACTTTTAATGTTGACGATATTGCTTATTTTAAATCCCATGAAGGAATTATTTTTTTGCACTCCCACACAGGAAAGCAATATCCTATAGAATACACTATAGATCAACTTGAGGAAATTCTAGATCCTGTTCATTTTTTTAGAATTAATAGAAAATTTATGATTTCTGTTAAAGCTGTAGTTGAGATTCACAGTTATTTTAATAGTAGATTATTATTGAAACTAAAGCCTATGGACGATGATCAGATTATTGTTTCCAGAGAGCGGACCTCTAATTTCAAAAAGTGGCTTGACCTTTAATTTACAAAATGGTAAAAAAAATTACTCAAGTCATTTTTGTTCTATTAAGTACTGTGATAGGTCTCTATCCTTTTATATATCTCTTTGTAAATCGAAAATTTGGTTTATTAAATTCGAAAAGTAGTGACTTACTTGTCGATACCATTTGGAATATTGCCTTTTATAGTCATATCTTTTTTGGAGGTGTTGCGTTATTAATAGGCTGGATTCAGTTTAATAAAAAAATAAGAGTCTCTCGATCAGAATTGCATAAGCGTATTGGAAAAATCTATATGATTATGGTCTTTATAAGTGGAATTTCGGGAATTCATATTGGTTTCTTTGCTACAGGAGGAGTTATTGCATCTCTCGGATTTATATGCTTAGGAATACTTTGGATATACACTACCTATAAAGCATATTGGTATGCCAAAACTACCCGAATACCCCAACATCAAACTATGATGTATTACAGTTATGCAGCCTGTTTTTCTGCTGTAACCCTTAGAGTATGGTTACCCATACTTATTATGCTTATTGGAGATTTCATCATTGCATATCAAATAGTAGCATGGCTTTGCTGGATTCCGAATCTTATTTTTGCATATTATCTTACGGGTAGAATCAAATCCAGGTTAGTCGTAAGTTCTATTTGAATATCACTATAAAAAATGCTCCCGGTATATCAGGAGCATTTTTACAATAGTAAATATTTAAAATCTTTATACTAT
>NZ_JACB01000083.1 GCF_000520975.1 Aquimarina megaterium XH134 | reverse complement strand
AAAATTATCGTTTTATTGAACCGTTATTAATTTATATTCTGTTACAACTTGATCTTTTCTCGATCGTCTATGTGTCTCAATATAGTTACTCAAAAACATACAACTCACCTACTTCCTTAAATCTAATATATCGAATGAGATCAAATTTGAACAGACTACCTTTTATGTCATTATTTAACAAAAAATCTATGTATACATGATCCAGACTTAAGTTCCCAATAAAACTTTCAGTACCAAGAGTAAATTTTATTTGATAATTTTCATTTAATTGATATTTACCTATGTTAATTTCTGGGCCTGGTTTTTTACTCTCTAATCGTGTAATCGTTTTTGCCATTCCTATAGAAATTTGCTTGTTAATATCTCCTCCAAGAACAAACATAGACCTTACCTCTAACTCTGCCGGGTAAAAACGAAATAATCTGGTAATTATACCTGCAGACTGATCATTGTATTCAATAAAATAAATTCCTTCAAATCGTAAAAGTGACATAGTAATAGTTTTGATGATTAGTTTAGATATTTGCCTCCCAGTGATAGGATTAGATTTTGTAATTCTTTCCGAAAAGGAGATTTAAATCCTTTTCTCAGGAAATAATTGGCATTTAATACTAAATGACGCTCTATAACATATGTCAATCGAAGGTCATTTTCAAAATATATGGTAAAAGCCTCGATACTTTTTTCATAGCATTGTTCTTGATTTTTTAATCTGTCATATAAGTTTGCTATGGAGAATAAACATTGCATTTTTGCTCTCAAAAGTGTTTGTTTAAGAGGGTTATTATCGCATCGATTTAATTCGGTAGTAATAATATTTTGATGTATTTCATAATACTTAAAACACGTTTCTATCTCATCTAATTCTGCATAAAACCCTATCAAACTTCTATATGCATTAAGTAATGTATCTACATCTTCTGTTCTTTTGGCTATTTCTAATTGTTTATGCGAATATTCTCCAGATTTATCAAGCATTTGAAGTTTAGCAAAACACCCTGACATAAAACTATATAGGCTATATTGATGGATTAGACGGGTGTTTGGCATATCCTTATACATCACTTCTGCTTGATCATAATAATGCAATGCATCCTCAAAAAATACTGCACTTTCGTATCCTTTTAATTCGAAGAGTTCTCCCTCTGTTAAAAACACGTTTCCTATATACATATAAGCTTGAGCTTGTGATACCCTATCGGAGTTTAATTTGGCTAGATGAATTGCTTGACCTAACACAATTTTCGCATTCATAAATTGATGGCTTCGCTCATAAAAGCTACCTTGTTTTAACAATGCGCTTATTTCAATTCTTTTGTTATTAAATTTCTTAGAATTACTGTCGATCAGGGTCTTTTCCAAATAGTACAATGCGTTATCAAATTCTCCGATTTCATCATACAAAGCACATAGGTTATCCAAAATTACAGTAGGATCTTCGTTTAGGCTACCAAGAGTGGAGTAGGCATCTTTTAATCTTTGTTCTGCTTCTTTATATTTATTAAGACGTCTTAACGTATACACCGAGTCTGATTGTATGGCAGTTTTTAACATCCTTACCTCCTTATTTTCAAACGGATACTTTTCAACCAACTGTAGTGCCTGATCAAATTTTTCTGAGGCTTTTTTAAATTCTGCACTATCAACACACCTTAGCGCATCACTTCTAACAACATCAATACGTTCAAATTCACTTTTCTGAATGATTGCCTGTTCCCGTTGTTTCTTTAGAAAAAAATGAGCTTTTTCTTCTTGGCCTTTTATACGGTAAATCTTAGACAATAATTCAAATACAGCTACCGGAGTGTTTTCTTGCAATTCTTCAAACACTTTTTCTCCTATTCGTAGGGCTTGGTAAGGGCTATTACTTCTGTTATAAAAATTGCAAAGCCTTACCCCTACATCTTTGATCATTTCGATATCGCTAATAGAAACATAGAGATAAAATGCCGTTTTCAAGTATTTTGTAAACACTCCTCTAGTTTTTTCTATAAAATCAATATTACCCCTACGTTCCTCAAAAAACTCCTCCAGATAATCCGCTAATTCTTTTTTATCAAGATAATTCTTAACCTCCAGCTTCCGACTGGCGACGTTTGATAATAAAGAGGTAGTCCAGTACAACGAATCACCCGATTCTAAAGTATCTCTCTCTACAAGGTTTAAAGAGATCAAGGTATTCAGACAACTATCCAGGTTAATAATTTCTTCACATTCCAGTATCTCTCGCCCTACAGGGATTTTTATGTGAGACAATGTTTTTAGAATTTTTTGAAAGGGTAAGCTCAACTTTTTTAAATAAGGAGTAATACGATATCCATATCCGTACGGCTCAATTTCAAGCTCATAGATCTTAAGAGTTTTGTCTATAATATGATCGTAAGTTTTGAGAAACTCAGACTCATTTTCATATACTTTTACACCTTTATTATAACCCTCTGAAAGAAATTTTTCAAACCTAATATATAGTTCTGGTATACTAGAAAAGAGGTGATTTGTATGAAGTTCTACAAAAATAAGATAAAGAGGATCGTTACTAAATACGGACGTTGTATTTCTGTTTAAAAACTTTTTCTTTACATACGTTCCCAAAAAACTATCTCTAAAGATAAGCTCCAGATGAGGCATAGTTACACCCTTGAGTATTATTGATTCATCGATAGAAAAACTTTTAATAGGAAAACGGGTTATTAGAACTACCGAAATATGTTCAACTTTTTTTAGAAATTCAACAACCGCATGCTCGATGATAAACTCATTGTTTTCTAAAGTAACAAATTGATCTACGTGATCAATGACTATTACCAGTGGGTATTTACTTGCAAAGTCAGAAATGTCTTTAAATAAATCCGTAACTGGTTCTTTGATAAGTTTGGACACCTCTTGTTTGAGATGATCTAATGTGCAATGTTTGTCAGATAAATATATTCCAGAATAATTCGAAGTAAACTTGTTAATATTTTGCCAAATATAGGTCATACAAGCAGATTTACCCATTCCTCTATGTCCTGCAATATTTATTTTTGTATTTCCTTTTTTGATAGCATTTGTAATCTTTATAATTTCCTCCCTGTATATAAAAGGAAAGTATTGTTTTGTTTCAATAAAGCATTTAGAATACTCTTGTATTGCACTATTTACTTCTTCATTACCAATAAATTGCTCAATATGTTTTTGAAGAAATAATTGAGGTTTTAACCAGGGAGCCTGTTTTTCTTTTTTTCTGGTAAATTGCTCTTTCAAAACATTTACACTAAACCTAAACGCATCCAGAAGGTCATATTTTTTTGATAATTGTCTTGCCAATATATAACAAAACTCGGTGGCATATTCTTGTTCTATAGTATCTGAAAAACTAATTACTGCCGGAATTTTATTTTGTAACAATAAACTGGTTACTCCTTTAAAACCAGATTCTTCATGAGTAGTGTTACAGGAAGATAATATCACTACTTTTGGAAGTATCTGACAATTATTGATTATAGAGTCAACAAAAACTTTTCCTGACACCTTTGTTTCTTTGGCTATGAGTGGCGTTTCAAAAGAGAGTATGGTTTCTCCATTCTCATAACTTCCATGACCACTATAATAAATAATATCAAAAGCCTGCTTAGTTAGAGCTTTTTCTAAAGAAGTTAGAGAACCGTCGTCGGTAATTTTTACCTGAATATCATAAGAAGATAAAAACCCCGAAAGTAGACTTTGTATTTCTTTTTTGATATCTAACTGTACCAGTTCTAATGGACTGGAAAACATAATTAAAATACTAAGTCTTGTACCTTTGTTGGCAGGGGCATAATTATTGATAGGCCGATTGCCTTTGGATATCCCAATTAACGGATATTGATCAAAAAACACTTGCCATGGTAATGATAGCAAAGCATTATTATCAGAAATAAGATGCAGTAACACGTGAGTTTGTTTTGCAATCTTGATAATATGATCCAGTTCCTTATCTTCATCAAAAATAGTTTTCATTTTCTGAGTGATTGTATCAGAAAATTCCTTTATAGATACGTGTCCTTCTTTAAAAGAATGTATGATTTCTTCAAAATCCCGAATAGGAATATCTTCTTTTAACTGATAATTAAATACTGTTCTTTTCATGAGTTATCTCCTTTAATGATTGAAGCTTGCCTAGTAATAGTATTTTCTTCAATATATTCTTCAATCTGAATTATTGTTTTAGGATGGTTCTTATCAACGGCTTCAAGCTCTTTTTTTAAGTCATCCAACTCACTATAATGAATAGCCTTAGTATAGTAATGGTTGTAGTCTTTCTCTATTTTATAACCAACATTTGTATATGGTTCTTTCTCTTTCTTTTCTTTATATATTGCCATTCTACCCAATTCCCAATAGCTTTGCCATTGTTCCTCTTTATTTTTAATGGCTTTGCAAAAATGATCTAATGCTTTTTGAGGACTTCCCTTGACCCTTTCTAAAATCCCAAGATTATGATATAGTTTTGAAAGGATATGTAAATTGTTCTGTAAGTAATTTTTATGTTCTTTTTCTATTTTATAAAATACACGTAAGGCATCCAAGATTTTATTTTGAAACATAAAAACGACCCCTTTTATGAATAAAATTTCTACTAGACCAATCTTGTTATTATCGATAAAGGTTTCTGGTTCCATTAGCTTTCTTTCTAATTCAGATATAATCTCTAAACAGTTCTCTAACTCACCCTTAAAATATTGATCTAATGCTAAAACCCATAACGATATACATTGAATATCCAGAGGAAGCTCCCCTTCAATTAACATAATAGCATTGTGAGCATCGTACTTTTTTTCAATATTTTTTTGATAATCTTTCCTATCATTATAAGTACCAGGGATTTTATAACTTATAGTGAACATTGTTTGCTCCTCTGTATACTTAATAGTTTTTCCTTGAAAAATAAGATCGTATCCATTAAGATTCTTATCAAGTGCCTGATCTAAGGTCAGGGGCTCAATTTTAGGAGTTGGTAAAATATTGTAGTCAGTATATACTTTTAAAACATTTTCCTTTATAGTATTCGTTAACCTTTGATCCTGTGGTGTTTTTGGGCTATCATTAGAATACTGAATGATTTCTATGATAGCTGTTTTTAGTGGGTGAGAATTGGACTTATCAATTAATTTTCCATTTTTAAAATTTTCTTTCGGATCTTGTATCGGTGCCTTTTGTTGTTCGTCATTTGATATTCCAAAAAAATCATTTAAAAATTTATCAGAGCACTTATTGTTTTCATAAAAGTCTTTTATTTGAGATTTATAAACCCTTGCAAAACTCTCAAAACCTAATGATTGACCATTAAGATAAGAAACAAAGACATTTATGTTACTAAAGTAAAAGTTTCTGTCTCTTCTTTTTTCAAGTAATTTTTTTTTCTTTAATTCTTCTTTTGCTCTTATTATTCTTTTAAATGTTTTTAAACTGAAAACTTGTTCTCTAAGAATTTTTTTTTCAAAGTCATTACCATCAATATTTTCATTAATATTTTCATCATCATTCTTACATTCTATTTGATACATTAAATAGATAAAAGCAGGAATAAAATCCTTGTTCAATTTTTTACTCATTTTACTCTTTTTGTTAATAATATGTTAAAAAATATCGTGTCTAGACATGTCTTTTATGTCATTACGTGTCTTTTCATCTTCGTACTATTGTTGAAGGTCAACATGATGTAAGCGCTTTCATCTTTTATGAATATCAAATTCTTAGAAGTATGAAAACATCAAGAATTGTAATACTAATCATCGGAATTTTCGTGGTATTTTTAAATACCTCATGTACCGTTGATGATGTGGACAGAGATCTACCAATTTCTCAAACAGAAAATGAAGAAGATCCTCCATTAGATCCTAATCCTTAATTATAAGGAAGTGTAATAAGTCCCCTATATTATAATGATATGGGGGATTTATATATCTGGTCCTCTTTCTCTATTCGCATTTTTATATTGCGTATAAATGGCAATTAGGTGTGCTGTGTTTTTGGCACCTACTTTTCTAGCTGCATTTTTACAATGTTCTTCGACAGTGCGATGACTTATACATAATGTATCTGCTACTTCCTTTTGTAGAAATCCTTTACCTAGGTGTTCGATAACTTCTCGCTCACGTGGACTTATTGTTAGCCATTTGCCTATTCTAATCATTTCAGTTATAATAGGATCAATGTAGATATTATCTTTCTGCACCTCTTTTATGGCCATGATTACAGTTTCTACCGATAGCTGTTTGTCTAAATACCCATGCACACCAATGTCTTCTATTAAAATTTTATAATTATCAACTTTTGCTTGTTGTGTAAGAATAATAATCTTTATGCCTGGGTATAGTTTTTTTACTTTTTTGGCTATTATAAAACCATCAAAATCTGCAGATTCAAAATTAAGATCCAACATAAGAATGTCAACATGGGAGTTTTTAAGTATTTCCATAGCTCCTTTATAATGATGTACTCTAGCTACATTTTCTACTATAGTGGGGTATCCTTCTAGTAATGCAGATAATCCTTGCGAAAACACAATAGAGTCGTCAACAATTAGAATTCTTACTTTATTACCCATGACGCATTATTTTTTAATGGAAATTGAATATGAATTTCTGTTCCCAAATTCACTTTTTGGATTTTCACCCTACCTCTTAGGATATCTGTTCTTTGCCTGATATTTTGAATACCGATTCCTTTGGGGTGATCGTTTGTAATACCTACGCCATTATCCAAAAACGTAAAATGAATATGGTTACTATTATCTATTTGGTTAGAAATATGTAATTCTGTAGCTTGTGAGTGTTTGGCTACGTTTTGTAGGATTTCTAATATAATACCGTAAAAGTTATTTTTCTTTCCTTCGTGTAATGCATTAAGTTGTGAGGGGAATTCGTTCTGTAAAACAACCAGTATTTTATGATATGCCTGAAATTCGGTAAGCCTGGCTTTGATAACATCAATGAATTGATGATTGGTAATGATTGGAGATAATCTATGGGATACGAAACGTACTTGTTGATTCATATTTTGTAATTCGCCGGCTATATTGGTTATCGCATCTTTAGAGTCTGGCGTACGTAATAATGCCAAGACCTTTAATCGTAAACCATCAAAACTATTGGAGATAATATCATGTAGGTCTCTTGCAATACGTTTTTGAATGGCATCTTGTCCCTTATAGATGGCTTCCAATTTTTCAATTTTTGACCGTTGTTGGGCTACTTTTTGTCGTTGTGCAAAAATATAATAACTCATGAGGCCAATTAATACCAGAATACAAAGAGAAATTATAATCAGGTTTTTAATTTTAAGGCTCTTGTTTTTAGATTCTATCTGTAACTCATTATTCTTGTTTTCGAGCGATAATTTTTCAATGATATTCTCTTTTTTTTCGTAATCAAATCGAGATTGCAAATTTTGAATAATTTCTGTCTGTTCTAGATTATATACTTTTTCGAATAGCTGCGTATATTCTTTTTGATAGTATAACGCTGTTTTGTATTCCTTTATCTCTGCATGGTAATCTGCTTTGTTTTTAAAAAAATCCAACAAAGGTGTTTTAAGAATAGTTCTGGGGAGTAAATCAGTTATAGTATCGAGATATAACTTTGCTTTTTGTACTCTTTTTTGTTTAAGCAACGCTTCGGTAATCCCATTAAAACTGTACAAAAGAGAAGTGGTATCTTTTGATCGCTTATGTATCACAATAGCTTGCTCAAAAGTATCCTGAGCCAATTCTAATCTTCCCATTTCACCATGCACAAGAGCCAAATTTTGCAAAGCCACTCCATATGTTTTATTCTTGGGTGTAATTAAGGATAGTGCTTTTTTATAGTTAATAATAACCGAATCCAGAACTTGCATTTTTTTATAAACAATTGCAATATTATTGAACAATTGTGCTTTACCTTTTTTGTTGTCACGTGGCATATAACGCAAAGCCTCGTGATAATACTTTAAGGCTTGTTTGTAATTTTTTATTTGATAATGCACATTACCTATAGCCATACAGGTACGTCCCAATTTCATTTTATTTTTTACTTCGAATCCATGATAGGCAAGGACTAAATATTCTAATGATTTTTCGTATAATCTTCGGTTTTTATAGATTACACCTGCACTCAAAAAAGTATTGTAAGTAGATTGGTCATAATTTAATGTTTTATATATTTTCAAGCTTTTTTCCAGATAGGATAAAACACTGTCATTTTGATTTATTTTCCTCTTTACCAAAGCTATATTATAGTAATTATCGGCTGCAGTTTTTGTTAAACTATCAAAAACCAAAGCTTTATGATAATGTCTTTCTGATAATACATAATTCTTTAATCGATAATAACAAACACCTACTTTTTTATGTACAATAGCGATGCTTAGTTTATCATCTGATTTCTGTGCCAATAGCAATGCTTCTTCAAAAAAGTGTAATGCAGCAATACTTTGTTTTTTTTCTAAAAGACTGTCTCCTTTTTTGATAAGAGACTCAATAGTTTTTTGTGGTTGACTATACAGGTAGGAGAAGGATAAAACTAAAAACAAAAATACAGCCCCCTTATTCATAAATAATGATTTTTTGCGTATCTAAAATATGAAATAATAGTGACGTGCACCCCTTTTGCAATCAAAATTACGGGAATTCCCGTAAGGGAATTTACGTATTGAAACCATCTGAAATTAAGGCTATTATTGTATAACAAGAATAAGATGGTTCGATTCTAAGCACACAATATCGAGACATGTTTTATAGGGCAATAAATGGGGAATATATGGTATACAGTTATTCTGATGTTTTTTCTGTTAGCTCCAAATTTTATCGCATATCGTAGCCAAAAAAAACTTCTTTTCTGAAAAGGAGAAACTAAAAAATAAGAGCAATAAAGACAAATATAAAAATTTTAAATATTGAATGAGTGCCTCTTAAAATGCCAAAAAGAGCAATTCTTGAAAAGTAGAAACTTATATAATTCACATTTAATCATTAACTAAAAAAAATTAAAATGAAAAATTCTCAAAACAATAAAACCTGTACTCTGTTTGTATTTTTCTTTTGCTGTATTATTAGTTGTTATGCTCAAATGGATGATGAGCAAGAGAAATTAAATATTATAGCCAATTTACCTTTAACAGACAACCCAAAAAACTGGGCTTTTTCTAAAACTGTAAAGACTACTTTAAAACCAACTAGGTACAAAAAAATGGCAAAGAAACATTTAAAAGGCAATGAGAACCAACTTGCCATGCTATGTTTAATGCAAGGAGTAGCAAAATCCAAAAGAAGAGGACAAATAAAACGATTTAAGAAACTACTCACAAAAGATTTGGTAAGTATAACTCTAGATGGGTGGTCAAAAGAACAA
The DNA here is from genome assembly GCF_000520975.1 of Aquimarina megaterium XH134. Lineage (GTDB taxonomy): Bacteria > Bacteroidota > Bacteroidia > Flavobacteriales > Flavobacteriaceae > Aquimarina > Aquimarina megaterium. The sequence goes on along the minus strand of NZ_JACB01000083.1, from coordinate 1,063 downwards.
AGAGAAATTGAGAAATTGATTCAGGAAAAAAGTTTTATTACCCAGGTCAAGGAGCAACTAAAATTAATTCATCATTTAAAATATCTCAAAGAGGTAAATCAATTAATTGCCACTGTAGATCCATTAAAGGAATATAAGTCTATATCTCTTGATCAAAAAATAGAGGAGGATCTAAGAAATTCTTATAAAGAGAATAAAGCAAATATTGCTCCGTATTATTACAAAACGGCTCAGAATCTTGAGTCTCATGCCCAAACAAAACCAGAATGGAAAAAGGTAAGTGCATATTATGCGATATGTAATCTGTACACCAAAGAGTATCAAGATGTAGAAAAAAAAGAAAAACAGGCGATTGAAAATTCAATATATACTGTTAACATACAACCAGAAACCATACAATCCCAAAATTACAGGAGATTAGACAAATCTCTTCAATTGATAGTTACTGATAAAGTTTCAGGAGTTTTACATCGAGTGAAGTTACCTCATATGAAGCTTTTTACTTCAGAAGTTCCAACTGATTATTCTATTCACCTAGCGATATCGGATATCGATGTACAGCATAGCGATATACAAACTACAAATGTTGATTATCAACGTGAAATAACAACCGGAAAAGATAGTAATGGTAATGAAATCAAAAAAACAGTAAGTGCAAAAGCTGTAATCTATTCTAAAGAAAGTAAAACTCATCTTAAAATATTTGTAGAAATTCGAGATAATAGTTCTAATGAAATTATACATTCTAAAACATTAACAGGTTCAAATTATTGGAACGATAGGTGGTTCAAATTAACTGGAAATAAAGAAGCGTTAACTAAAAAGCAAAAAAGACTATTACCATATTCAACATCTCCTCAAGAAAGGCCTTCGAATCTCAAAATGATACAAGGTTCTGTTGCCTCCACGATAAAAGGTATCATGAATTTTTTAAGTTCTGATTTTATATATGAAAAAGGGGGAATTATATATTAATTCTACCTCAATAACATTTATTCGCCGTATAGAATTGTAGTGCTACTAGCGAGACGCTAACGGGAGTAGGGGTTTTATAAAATATCTG
>NZ_JACB01000082.1 GCF_000520975.1 Aquimarina megaterium XH134 | reverse complement strand
CCAGGAAATAGTAATCCAGATGTATTAGTAGTAGGGGCAATGAGTCCTTGTGCAGAGCGTAAAAATCCAAGTTCTTGTGATGGAGAGAATAGATGGGGGAGTTGTTATGGTACCCAATTAGATATTGTAGCTCCCGGAGTAAAAATGCCTACTACAGATAGGCAGGGGATAAATGGGTATTCTACATCAGATTATACGCAAACTTTTAACGGAACTTCATCGGCATGCCCGGTAGTAGCAGGAGTAGCAGCACTAATATTAAGCGTTAATCCAAACTTAACATTTGGTGAGGTGAATACGATTATCGAACAATCTGCTCAGAAAGTAGGGACATATACATATTCTACTACTGGAGGACGACCCAATGGAACTTGGAATAATCAAATGGGGTATGGTTTGGTAGATGCACATCAAGCTGTATTATTAGCTCAAAGTTGCCAGGATAACCTTACGATTAACCAAAATGTGCTTTCTGGTCAAACAGATATTCAGGAAGCAAAAAACACAATTACAGCTACCAATGTTATTTTTAGTGGAGGAACTGCGGCATATGATGCAGGAACTTGGATTCACCTAAAAACTGGGTTTAGTGCTAAATCAGGATCATCCTTTAGAGCATATATAGAAGGATGCTCTGGAAAAGGAGCTGTTGAACAGGAACCAACTAGCCAACAAGAAGTTATTACTTATGAAAATATTAGTATAGAAAATAATGCTTTAGAAGTATTAGAGATGGTTAAAGTGCATCCTAATCCAACTAAAGGTATAGTAACGATTAATAGTAAAAAGCAAATAGCCTCATGGAAACTGAATGATTATATGGGTAGATATGCAGGGAAATCGAAATTGAAAAGTAACTCTTCTTACAAAGATCAACTTAATATGAGTCATTTGCCAGCAGGATTATATGTGTTAAAGATTACTTTGGCCAATGGTGATACAGTATATAAGAATATAGTGAAGAATTAATTAAAGAATAAATAAACTCAATCTGTCTATAACATCTCCTAATATACTACACATTGATTTAAAATATCATGTAGCATCTCTGGAGGTGTTATAGACAGATAAAGGTTTATGAGAAAAAAATGTTTTTGATATGTAATGACGAATAATATAAAAACCTATTTTTCAAACTGATATTTATACAAAGTAGCTTTATGATGATTTGTTTTTTCGTCAGTTATAAAGAGAATAGAATCGTTTTTAAAACAAATTCCCTCTTTTTGAGAATTATGCTTTAATGCTATTTTTTGAATATTTCCATCAAATAGATTATCGCCCTTAAAATTACTGAGCAAGAATACTTTATTATGTGTGAGAAGGGCAATTTTATCTTCAGATCGATTGATTGTGGCTCCGGTGATAAGACAATTAGAATAATTTTTGCAGGTTTCATACACTCCAATTAGTTTGGCCATATGTTTTCCTGGCGTGGCAGAAACCCGATATAGCTTAGTAACTCCTTTTGATTTTTTTCCTCTGTTTTTAGTAAATAAGTAGAGGTTACCTTTGAAGTGTACAAAAGCTTCAACATCAAAATTTAATCTTTTTTTCTTAGGTGGAAATTTCTTTTGATCTTCAAAAATGAATTCAATTTTTGAGGTAACAATAGTATTTGATAGAATTCCTGAAACTTTATAAATAACTAAATCTTTTCGGTCATTAGCATTATTGCCAAAATCGCCAATGTAAATATTGTCTTCTTTGTCATATGCAAGATCTTCCCAATCTATATTTTTGGTTTCGGAGATTTTGATCTCACGTACTATTTTTCCTTTTTGATTTAGACAAAACAATGTATTGCTATTACCAGAATCATTTATAGCATACAAATTGTGATCAGATAACATAGTGATACCTGATATTTCGTGAAGAATTTTGGGTAAAGTATTAACTTTTATTAAATCTGTATTCTTATCCTTTTGACAACTAACAGTAGCAGTCATCAAAAGGATAAGATAAGAGAGTTTTACTATTTTAGCTTCTATGATTCCAGGCATTAAGCATCCAACTTGTTTTCTCAATCTCTCCGATATACGTACCTGTAATATCCAGGGTTCCGTCATCTTTGGCATCTTCGGCAGCAGTAGTTACTATTTTTAATTGATTCAAAAGTGCGCTATGATCTTCAAGAATAGTAGCTACCATTTCGTGATCCGCAAGTGTTGTATCTGCTTCTTTAATATTAGAAAGATTTAGATAAGAGCTAAAATTGCTAACAGGTTTACCCCTAAGTGTTAGAATTCTTTCAGCAATTTCATCGATTTTCAGTTTAGCATCTTCATAAAACTCTTCAAACTTTACATGAAGTTCAAAAAAATGGGGCCCAGTGATATTCCAATGAAAATTTCTGAGTTTTTGATAATGCATATGATAATCTGCTAATAATATGTTTAAAGCTTCTATTGTTTTTATGTTTGAATTGCTCATAGTTTTTATCTATTGATTTTTTAATTTCAATACAAAATTATTATAATACAAGTAGTAAAGTATCAAGTTACAATAGTTAGTTGTAATAGGCATATTACTATAATTGATTTGTGATTTTCTTAAGAATAAAATCATAATATGCAGCATCGTGAGGAACATATGCAGAGGCTTTGATTGGGTCTTTAAGGATGTTTTTTAATTCATCAAGATTGATAAGAGTAAGATCAGAAACTTCTTCCTCCTGAAGCGTCAACGTTTTAATAGAAACATTAAGACGAGAAAGATATATATGATGAAATTCGTTGTCATAAAGATCAGGTCCGGGCATTTTTTCTGCTAAATATATTCCAATAAACATTAGATCATTTTTAGAAACAGACAAACCAATTTCTTCTTTAACCTCTCGAATCGCAGAATCCTCTGGTGTTTCTCCAGCCCCGACATGTCCAGCCACAGAAACATCCCACAAATCGGGATACGTATCTTTATTACCGGCTCGTTTTTGTAGTACGATTTTTCCCTGATCAGTAAATAACCAAATATGAACACTAGCATGATATAACCCTAATCGATGTGCTTCAGACTTTAGTTTTACTTTTCCAGTAAACTCTCCTGTTTTGTGAAGTATATCTATAAACTCATCTGCCATATTTGTTTTTTTAATTACGCATTCTTAATGGAAAATTAAAGGTATATTTTCAATGAATACCTTGCAAAAGTTAATTTTATCTATAATTAATATTAAATACTTGTTATATTTTTATTGCTAAAATAATATATTTATGCAAAAATAATATATATGAAGATTAAAACCTGTCCGAATTGCGGTTCACCTGAGTATATAAAAAGTGGGGTAATTAACCAAAGACAGCGATATCGATGTAAAGAATGTAGTTATTGTTTTACAGTTAATAAGCTGGGTAAAAAAATAGATGATTATTATGTTAACAAAGCATTACAGCTTTATCTCGAAGGATTAACATATCGTGAAATCGAACGTATTTTGGGGATATCCCATGTTAGTGTTATCAATTGGGTGAAAAAATACAATATTAAGAGGCCATATAACTCTCAATACCATCCTACCTATAAGATTTTAAATTCCTTAGAATTAGCTAATTATTTTCAATCTCCAGAGAATATCAAGGGAGCAGGGGTTATTGTAACAGAACTTGGAGATAAGTTTATGCTTATAAAATGGGAACGTTTTAAAGAATAACTATATTAATTAGCAAATAACTATACTAATTTTTATCACCCGACATAATTTTTAGAATTTTAGCAAGTGCACAAAACTACGCAAGTAGTACTAATCATTTTCTACAAATCAAATTCTTAAATTATGAAAAAACTCATATTACTACTTTTTTTAAGTAGCTTTTTGATTTCGCACTCCGTCTTTTCTCAAGGATCTCCAGACTATACAGGTGGTCTTAAAGTAAAGCTAAATGAATCTGGTTCAAAATACTTTAGGATTATTTCCTGGGCACAGTTTTGGGCAAGATATACAGATGACGTTCCCGATGATGATAGTAATATAGATTTCAGTATCCGTAGAGCACGTATTCTAATGTATTCTCAAATCAATAAGGATTTTTTGATTCTTACTCATTTTGGATTAAATAGTTTAAATGCTAATAATCTAAGCCCTGTGGGTAAAGGTGATAGTTCGCAACTTTTTTTTCATGGGGTCTGGGGACAATACAACCTTGGAGCAAATCATGCAATCGGTGGAGGATTACATTATTGGAACGGGATTTCTCGTCTTAACAATCAAAGTACACTTAATATTATGACTCTGGATAATAATCGACAATCCTGGGCACATATTGGGTTATCAGATCAATTTGCTCGTCATATTGGGATTTATGCCAAGGGAGCATTTGGCAAATTGCAATATCGTGTATCTGTTAATGAATCGATAACCAACAACCTTCAGGAAGGCACAGACCCTATTGCTAATGGTTCAGCAGTATATGCAGGCAGACGATTATTAGGATCTAAGGATGCTGGGAAGAACTTTGCAGGATATTTTGATTATAATTTTTTAGATCAGGAATCCAATTTCTTGCCTTATAAAGTCGGGTCGTATCTGGGAAGTAAAAAAGTATTTAATGTTGGTGCAGGATTCTTTTACCATCCCGATGGAAGTGTAATCGCAAATACAAATGGCACTCTCGAAGGAGAAGATGTAGCAATATTTGCAGTTGATGCATTTTACGATGCTCCTTTAGGAAGTAATGGCTCAGCGATTACAGCTTATGCAACATATCAAAATAATGATTATGGACAGAATTATACTTTAGGACAAACCTATGAAACAGGGTCTATGGTATATGGACATGTAGGGTATGTAATTCCTAATGCTAATAAAAAAATCAAATTTCAGCCGTATACATCTTTTAATTTGCGATCTATAGATGCTATTGATGATAATGCAACAACATTTGGTGTTGGGGCTAATGCGTATTTTAGTGGTCATAACTCTAAGTTAACCTTAGAATATCTAAACATAAAATATGGTGATAATGATGCGCAAAGTTTTGTTACCTTACAAGCAATGATCTATCTCTAAAACTTAATAACTATGTCAGAAAAACAACAAAAAGCCAGTGCCTACTGGAAAGAAAATGTTAAATACTTATTCATTTTACTCGCAATATGGTTTGCTGTGTCATACGGTGCAGGAATACTTTTTAAAGATGCGTTAAACCAATTTCATATGGGAGGTTTTCCTTTAGGATTCTGGTTTGCACAACAAGGTTCTATCTATGTGTTTGTGATTCTAATCTTTGTCTATGTTCGGTTAATGAACAAATTGGATAAGAAATATGGTTATGACAAAGAATAAGAAGATAGAAAATTACATGAATTTGGTTAGGACAAGATCCTACTTTAATTCACACAATTTCTAAGATTATAAACAACTAAAAAAATATATTATGAGTGTTCAAATGTGGACTTATATTCTGGTAGGGTTAACCTTCGCTTTATATATAGGAATTGCGATTTGGTCGAGAGCAAGTTCTACAAAAGAATTTTATGTGGCCGGGGGTGGTGTATCTCCTTTAGCCAACGGGATGGCTACAGCTGCCGACTGGATGAGTGCTGCTTCATTTATTTCTATGGCTGGCATTATAGCCTTTTCTGGTTATGATGGCGCTGTATACCTAATGGGGTGGACAGGAGGATATGTGTTGTTAGCATTACTGCTGGCTCCCTACCTTAGGAAATTCGGAAAATTTACAGTTCCTGATTTTATCGGGGATCGATATTACTCAAAAACCGCAAGATCAGTAGCGGTATTCTGTGCGCTTCTCGTATCTTTTACCTATGTGGCAGGTCAAATGAGAGGGGTCGGCATTGTATTTTCCAGATTTCTGGAAGTAGATATTAATACCGGAGTTATTATTGGAATGATCATCGTTCTCTTTTATGCGGTATTAGGAGGGATGAAAGGAATTACATATACACAAGTTGCACAATATTGTGTGCTTATCTTCGCATTCATGGTGCCTGCTATATTTATATCAATTCAGATGACAGGAAATCCAATACCTCAGTTAGGATTTGGTGATACCATTGCAGATGGTTCAGGAACATATCTTCTGGATAAGTTAGATGGTTTGAGTACAGAATTAGGATTTTCAGAATATACAAATGGGTCTAAATCAATATTAGATGTATTTGCTATAACTTTGGCATTGATGGTCGGTACTGCAGGATTACCGCATGTTATTGTTCGCTTCTTTACTGTAAAGCGAGTTAGAGATGCTCGTAAGTCTGCAGGATATGCCCTTTTGTTAATCGCTATATTGTATACAACCGCCCCGGCCGTAGCAGTTTTTGCGAAAACAAATCTTATTGAATCTGTACAGAATAAACAATACGAAGAACTTCCTTTATGGTTTAAAAACTGGGAAGATACAGGTTTATTAGGTTGGGCAGATAAAAATGGGGATGGACAAGTACAGTATGCCAATGGTCATGCAGTTGAAGGAAATAAAAACAAACCGGTTTTTGACGGAAAAAATAGAGGAGAACATGGAGAGCGTAAAATTACAAATGTAAATGCTGCAACCAAGAACGAACTTTTTGTAGATCGTGATATTATGGTATTGGCAAATCCCGAAATAGCAAATCTCCCTAATTGGGTAATTGCTTTGGTGGCTGCAGGAGGATTGGCAGCTGCTTTATCTACAGCAGCTGGATTGTTATTAGTGATTTCATCTTCTGTATCTCATGATCTTATCAAGAAAATGATCAAACCAGATATCTCAGAAAAAGGAGAATTAATTGCAGCACGTCTTTCTGCAGTAGCTGCCGTATGTGTTGCAGGGTATTTTGGAATCAACCCACCAGGTTTTGTTGCAGCTGTTGTTGCTCTGGCCTTTGGTCTTGCAGCAGCTTCTTTCTTTCCAGCCATTGTGTTAGGGATATTCTATAAAAGAATGAATAAAGAAGGAGCTATTGCAGGAATGGTAGTAGGTATCTTATGTATGCTGCTATATATGGTAAAATACAAATTGGGATGGTTCGACGAAACACTACCTCCATCAAGCGAATGGTGGTTTGGGATTTCTCCAGAAGGATTTGGAGCCGTTGCTATGGTAATTAATTTTGTGATATCATTAGTGATTTCCAAGTTTACTTCGGCACCACCAAAAGAAGTGCAAGAGATTGTAGAAAATATAAGAATCCCTAGTGGAGCCGGAGAAGCAACACATTAGATGTATAGGCGTTAAACCTCACAGGTTTAAGATCTGTGAGGTTTAAAAGAAATATAATCTGCCTAAAAAAACGATAAGAATTAAAGTGTATAAACTCAAAAACTATAAATAACCAATAGAAGTATTCTCATGAAAAAACGTCATCAACAAAAACTGGTAGTACTCTCTATTGCATTGCTTTTTCTGTTTAATGTTCCGTTGATATTTATGTTTAACCATTTCGGAAGTATTTTTGGGTTCCCTATACTGTACTTTTTTGTATTTCTGATTTGGGCAATTTCAATTTTGATCTCTTTTATAATTTTGAAAAAGTTTTATGAATAGCTATGTATTAATATTCATAATTGTAGGATACTTGCTGCTTTTGTTCGGAATTGCTTTCTGGGCCGAAAAAAAAGCAAAAAGATCCTGGGTTAATAATCCTTATGTCTATACATTATCACTTGCGGTATATTGTTCTGCATGGACTTATTATGGTAGTGTTGGGATTGCAGCAACCTCTGGAGTTAGTTTTCTCACTACCTATTTGGGGCCTGTAATAGCTTTTCCAGTTTGGATTGTAGTCTTGAAAAAAATAATCAAAATTTCAAAACAACATAAAGTTTCAAGTATTGCAGATTTTATATCTCTTAGGTATGGTAATGATAGATTTTTAGGAGCCTTGGTGACTATAATATGTGTCTTGGGAGTATTACCTTATATTTCATTACAACTTAAAGCAGTTTCTGAGACTTTTGAGATCATTTCTAATGATCCCGTTAATTCTTCAGGAACAATTTTTGAAGACTCAACATTTTATATAGCGGTTTTGTTGGCAGTATTTGCGGCATTTTTTGGTACAAGAACGACAGATGCTACGCGACGCAGACAAGGAATAGTCTTTTCGGTAGCGGTAGAATCTGTGATCAAACTTATTTTCTTTTTAGGAGTAGGAGGGTATGTTACGTATTTTCTTTTTGATGGAACCACAGATATTTACAATCAAATATCGGTTATAGAAGACTTCGAATCATTAACTACCTTCGATAGCTTGGAGTCTGGTATCAATTGGTATTTTATGATTGCCTTGTCTTTTTTAGCAATTTTTCTTTTACCAAGACAATTTCACGTCTCTGTGATAGAGAATACGACCAAAAAAGACCTTAAAAATGCAATTTGGATGTTTCCTCTATACTTACTGTTGTTTAATGTATTTGTTGTTTTTATCGCCTGGGGCGGAAAATTACGATTAGGAGATATCGCAAACCCAGATTATTATTCATTATTACTTCCTCTACAAAACGGAGATGTGTTTTTAGCAACTCTAGTGTTTTTAGGAGGTTTTTCGGCAGTGATTTCTATGGTAGTTGTTTCTACATTGGCGTTATCAACTATGCTTAGTAATAACTTAATTATTCCATATGGATTTCTAGATAAATTTAGTAAAAGTCGTCCTGAGCGTAATGCCAATTATATTAAGAATATTAGAAGGATAGCTATTTTATGTTTGATATTAGGAGCATATTTTTTCTATATCAATTTTAATATAGAATTGTCATTATTCTCGATTGGACAATTATCTTTTGTTGTTATTGCGCAACTCGGACCTTCATTTTTTATAGGATTATTTTGGAATAGAGGATCTTCTATAGCTGCAAAAATGGGAATCATTACAGGAGCATTAGTCACAGGGTACACTCTTGTTTTACCTTTTGTACTAGATACAATATTTGGTAATATGAATTTTATCGTATACGGTCCTTTTGAAATCGAACTTTTAAGACCTTATGCATTGTTTGGTATAGATATCCTTAACCCAGTAACGCATGCATTTTTTTGGAGTATGTTTTCTAACGTTATTGTATATCTTTCGGTTTCCCTTTCTTTTAAAGGAAATTATAGAGAACGTAATTACGGAGAAATGTTTGTGGATAGCAATTATAATTCTTTGCAGGAAAATGCATTTGTATGGAAAGGAGAAGCCTATGTTTCAGATATCAGGAAAGTATTGAATCGATTTTTGGGAGAAGAACGTACAGAGCGTGCTTTGGATTTATTTTATCTTAAATACGATCTTCCTAAAAATGCTGAAGCCGCAGATGCAAGACTAATTAATTTTTCAGAAAAACTATTGACTGGTAGTATTGGTAGTGCTTCTTCTAGAATTTTAATATCCAGTGTAGTCAAAGAACAACCCGTTACCCTGGTAGAAGTATTAGAGATTTTAGAAGAAAATAAAAAGACGATTTCTACAAATAAATTTTTAAAACAAAAATCAGATGAATTAACTCAGCTTACAGATGAATTAAAAGAGGTTAATGAAGAATTAACACTTCATGATAAGTTAAAAGATGAGTTTCTGGATACAGTAGCGCACGAATTAAAAACCCCTATTACATCAATTAGAGCAGCATCAGAAGTGTTGTTGGATAGTCAGGATATGCCCGATGAGCTAAAAATGCAATTTTTAGATAACATTGTTCATGATTCAGAACGTCTTACTAAGTTAATTCATGATATACTGGATTTAGAAAAATTAGGATCTGGCAGAGAAATTCTAGATAAAAAAGAAAATGATTTATACCTAACCATAGAAAAAGCAATATTAGGTGTACGTGCAATTGCAGAAAAAAAGAATATAAAAATTAAGAATTCAAAACCTTCAGAAATTTTAGTTGCCAGATATGATGAAGACAGAATTCTTCAGGTATTTACTAATGTGCTTTCTAATGCAATTAAATTTGTTGAAGAAAAAAATGGAGTTATTAAAATAGTATCAAAAAAAAGGAAAGATTATATTCGTATTAGTATAGAAGATAACGGAAAAGGCATTCTTATCGAGGATATGAAACATATTTTTGATAAATTTTACCAGTCCAAAAACCAAAACGTAAAAAAACCAGCAGGTAGTGGTTTTGGTTTAGCTATAAGTAAGCAGATTATAGAAGGGCATAATGGAAAAATATGGGCCGATAAAAATTGCAAAACAGGAGCTAGATTTATTATTGAAATTCCTGATGAGCACAAGTAGTAAATAATAAACATAAATAAATTTTGAATAAGAAGAAGATATTAATTGTTGATGACGAACCAAATATTGTAATGTCTTTAGAGTATACATTCAAGAAGAATGATTTTGAGGTTTTTATTGCTCGGGATGGGGGCGAAGCTATCGAAATATTAAAATCACAGATTCCCGATGTAGTGCTGTTGGATATTATGATGCCAAACGTAGATGGATATCAAACCTTAAAATATATAAGGTCAAATGCTGAAACAAAGAATATTAAGGTGATATTTTTGACTGCAAAAAATAAGGCTTCAGATATTCAAAAAGGATTAACAATGGGAGTAGATAGGTATTTAACAAAACCATTTTCAATAAAAAAGATCATGGCAGAAATCAATGAGCTTATTGCTTAAAATAACCGAATGAATCTTAGTCTTCAAAACAAGATGCAGCTATTTTTAAGTTGTTTGCACCTTAATAATAGTTACTTGTCGATAATTTTTTGACGATGACATGTTTTAAAAGAATTTAATAGACCAAAATTAGAAAATCACAGATCATGGAAATAAAAGACACACTTCAGCTTAGTTCTTTTGCTGAGTATAAAGAAGCATATCAGGAGAGTATTAGTAATCCTGAAAAATTTTGGGATGCCATAGCAGAAAAGTTTTATTGGCATAAACGATGGGATAAAACATTAGAGTGGGATTTTACAAAACCCGAAGTAAAATGGTTTGAAGGAGGTAAATTAAATATTACAGAAAATTGTCTGGATAGGCATTTAGAGAAATTTGGAAATAAAACAGCCATTATTTGGGAGCCTAATGATCCAACAGAAGAATCCCGTCATATTACTTACAAGCAACTTCATGTAAAAGTTTGTCATTTTGCTAATGTTTTAAAAAATAATGGAATTAAAAAAGGTGATCGCGTTTGTTTATATATGCCTATGATCCCAGAATTAGCAATAGCTATGCTGGCCTGTGCACGAATTGGGGCAATACATTCTATTGTATTTGCAGGATTTTCGAGTACCGCTATAGCGAGTCGTATTAATGATTCAGAATGTAAAATGTTGATCACTGCAAACGAAGTGTATAGAGGAGCAAAGCCTGTAAAACTGAAAGAGATGTGTGATGAGGCTTTAAAAACTACACCTTCTATAGAAACGGTTATTGTATACAGAAGAACGGTAGAGCCAACACCAATGCAAGAAGGTAGAGATAAGTTTTGGTTTGATGAATTGCAAAAAGTAGAAAAAGAATGCCCGGCAGAAGTGATGGATGCAGAAGATATGTTGTTTATATTATATACATCTGGTTCTACTGGTAAACCAAAAGGAATGGTACATACCATTGGAGGGTATATGGTGTATACTACCTATACTTTTGCCAATGTATTTCAATGTGATCATTTTGCCCCTACGGGACAAGATATACATGCCAAAAAACAAGATGATGTTTATTGGTGTACAGCAGATATTGGTTGGATTACTGGACATTCGTATATAATTTATGGGCCATTGGCTGCTGGAGCAACAACTGTAATGTTTGAAGGAGTACCAAGTTATCCCGATTATGGTCGTTTCTGGGAAATTTGTGATAAACTTAATGTAACCCATTTTTACACAGCACCAACTGCAATTAGAGCACTAGCGAAGCAACCACTAGAATTGGTAGATAAACATAATCTTTCTTCTATTAAGGTTCTTGGATCTGTAGGGGAACCAATAAATGAAGAAGCATGGCACTGGTACAATGATAATATCGGAAAAGGAAATTCACCTATAGTAGATACTTGGTGGCAAACAGAAACAGGAGGAGTGATGATTTCACCATTAGCAGGGATTACACCAACACGACCAACATTTGCTACATTACCCTTGCCAGGTATTCAACCCGTTTTGATGGATGCTGAGGGAAAAGAAATAGAATTTAAATCGAAAAGCTCAGAAGGAAGATTAGCAATAAAATTTCCTTGGCCATCTATAGCAAGAACAATTTATGGAGATCATCAGCGATATAAAGATGTGTATTTTTCTACATATGAAAATATGTATTTTACTGGTGATGGAGCATATAGAGATGCAACAGGCAATTATAGAATTACAGGTAGAGTAGATGATGTGGTTATTGTTTCTGGACATAATTTGGGAACTGCACCTATAGAAAATGCGATCAATGAACATCTGTCGGTTGCAGAATCTGCAATTGTTGGTTTTCCTCATGATGTAAAAGGAACCGCTCTGTATGCATATGTTACTCTGTATAATGATCAAGTAGCAGATGAAGGATTGATAAATGAAATTAGAGAACAAGTGTCTAATACTATTGGGCCAATTGCAAAACCAGATAAAGTTCAGTTTGTAAGTGGATTGCCAAAAACAAGAAGTGGTAAGATTATGAGAAGGATTTTGCGCAAAATAGCATCTAAAGATACTTCTAACCTGGGAGATACGTCTACGCTATTAAATCCAGATGTAGTTCAGGAGATAATGGATAATGTGGTATAAAAGAGTATATATTAAAAAGCCCTTGTATCTACAAGGGCTTTTTAATACATATGTAGTTATGATTAATTACTTTTCAAAATAACTAAAAGACTCTCCTGATTTTATAGAAAGTAAACTTTCATAAATCAATTCTATAACATTTTCTACATCTTTTCTGTGTACCATTTCCACAGTAGTGTGCATATAACGCAACGGTAAAGAAATTAGAGCAGAGGCAACACCACCATTACTGTATGCAAATGCATCAGTATCTGTTCCTGTCATTCTGCTAGATGCCATACGCTGAAAAGGAATCTTTTTCTTTTCTGCAGTATCGATCAATAATTCTCTCAACCTATTTTGAACCGCAGGAGCGTAAGAAATTACAGGGCCATCACCAATTTTGGTTTCTCCTTGTGTCTTTTTTTCTATCATTGGGGTAGTGGTATCATGACAAACATCGGTCACAATAGCTACATTGGGTTTAATTGTATGCGTGATCATCTCGGCACCTCTTAAACCAATTTCTTCCTGTACAGAATTAGTGATATATAAACCAAATGGTAATTTCTTTTTGTTTTCTTTTAGTAAACGAGCTACTTCTGCAATCATAAAACCTCCCATTCGGTTGTCAAGCGCACGACAAACAAACTTATTTTTATTCAGAATAAAAAACTCGTCAGGATAAGTAATCACACAACCAACATGAACTCCAAGTTTTAATACTTCTTCTTTAGTATTACATCCTACATCAATACATATATTTTCAAGGGTTGGAGCTTGCTCTTTTGAGCCTTTTCTAGTGTGTATAGCAGGCCACCCGAAAACACCTTTTACAATACCTTTTTTGGTATGGATATTAACCCGTTTCGAAGTTGCGATCTGGTGGTCACTTCCTCCATTTCTAATCACATAAATTAACCCATTATCTGTAATATAGTTTACATACCACGAAATCTCATCAGCATGTCCCTCGATTACAACTTTATATTTTGCTTTTGGGTTAATTACACCAACAGCCGTTCCATAAGTATCTGTTATAAATTCATCTACATAAGGTTTTAAGTAGTTCATCCAGATTTTTTGTCCTTCCCATTCGTATCCTGTCGGAGCAGGATTGTTTAGATATTTTTCAAGAAAAGTCAGGGATTTTTTATTTAGAATACTCTTTTTTGCCATAGTATTATTTCATTTTATTGCGAAAATAACAATATTCACATTCATTTTACAGTTTACAATTGGTTAATTATTAATTTTGGAACAATTTTAGAAAGTCTCATAATCTATTATGATAAAACATTTGGTATATATTATCTTGGTAATGCTAACTTCTTTGAGTAATGCCCAAAAGAAA
Organism: Aquimarina megaterium XH134; assembly: GCF_000520975.1. Taxonomy (GTDB): domain Bacteria; phylum Bacteroidota; class Bacteroidia; order Flavobacteriales; family Flavobacteriaceae; genus Aquimarina; species Aquimarina megaterium. The sequence goes on along the minus strand of NZ_JACB01000082.1, from coordinate 1,001 downwards.
GATCAAAAACTTTTGGACACCTCTAAGGTAGATACTACAGGTTATGTGCAATACTATATTATCGAAGGAGATACAATTCCTCATGAGGCTATTGACCTTGATGAAGTAATTATTTTAGGGAGGTTAAATTTTAAAGATAAACTGGCAAGAAGAAAATATCTTATTCTACGACGTAAGACTAGAAAAGTGTATCCCTATGCAAAGTTAGCTGCAGATAGACTAATATCTCTTAATGAACGATTAGAAAATATTGACTCCAAGAGAAAAAAGAAGCGATACATAAAAATGTTGCAGAAGTACATGGAAGAAGAGTTTACCAAAGAATTAAAAAAACTTACTCGTACTGAAGGACAGATCTTGGTTAAATTGATTTATCGACAAACAGGTAAAACAATGTTCGAGTTAGTAAAAGAATATAGAAGTGGGTGGAGAGCTTTTTGGTATAATAATACAGCCAAACTTTTTAATATTTCTTTAAAAGAGAAATACGATCCTATAAATGTAGAAGAAGATTATTGGATAGAGGATATATTACAGCGAAGTTTTCAATCAAGTATTTTAAAAGAACAAAAAACAGCTTTAGATTTTAGTTTTTATGATTTAAGAAATAAATGGTCTGATATATCAAAAACAACTTCTTCTAAAAATTAATTTCGGGTATTTCCCCAGAAAAAAGGGACCGGGCTGTACGTTGTATCTTTTGTTGTATAGTAGTTTATTTTCTTTATAGATGTAGGATTAAAAACTGTAGTTTTTTAAATTGTTTAGGACCAACAAAAGGATGCCACTTCCATCCCTAATACAAAACAATATATTATATAACCACATTTAGGTATTTAAACATAGAAAAAGTATCAAAAATCTATTTCTATTTTGATTAAATTTCTTATCTTCGCTTTCTATCTTTTTTAAAATCAGCATATTCCTTATTTTTTGTAAAAAATTATACCAAAAGGTGTTGTTGTTTTAATAAATGGTTATATGTTTGCACCCGCAAAACG
>NZ_JACB01000081.1 GCF_000520975.1 Aquimarina megaterium XH134 | reverse complement strand
ACCGAATACCCTGTTGGAGCATCACGATCTACTGTATGGGTTTCTCCGGTATTAAATGCTGCTGGTCCAGAATTAGCTAAATCATCTGCAATGTTAGTAGACCCATTTAAATCTAGACGAATACCTCCTGTGCCAGTGATTGTATTTATAGTTACAGTAACACTTGTTCCTGATGAGGAACTTACACTAGACACTGTTCCTGAGGCTGTTCCTGAGGTAGTCGTTAGAGAAAAATCATCTGTAGAAATATTATTAGCATTTTCATCGAATGAAACTGTATATTGTACTGTAGCGGCATTGATAGCCGGTGTGCCTACCAAAGAAATACTTGTCACTACGGGAGGATCGGTATCTGGTACTGGTGCCGAAGCTTCACCATAAATTGCCGTACCAATACTACTGTTGGATTCATCTTGATATATGTAGATTTGTTTTCCGTCATCAATTTTTAGTACTTCCATAGCTTGAATATCACTATTACCACTATGAATGGTAGCTTGAGCACTTAGCGTGATATTGGTTCCTGTAACTTCACCTTCTCTTGCATAAATTGGATCGGTACCGCTTGTAGGAGTATACATAGCTATAAATTTATCAGAAGAGGAAGGGGCTAGTCGAACTCCTCCGACGGTTGTGATTAATTGCTGGCGTGTTCCATATCCTGTTATTGTTGTTCCGCTAACCGATCCTACCTGAACATAACCGTTTCCATCATCATCATCATCATAAGCAACTACAAACTTATCGGATGAAATAGCTACTACATCAACTTGTCTGCAATTAGTTTCGAAAATGTTTGCACTACCTAAAGTAATGGTTGATCCACTAACTGATCCTATAACAGCTCCTCCTTCTGAACCAGCAGTGGTTGCCTGATAAACAATTACAAAAGTACTAGAAGACAATACATCTAGACCGGTCCAGATTGTTGCGTCTGTTAAAAAAGTTGCTGCTGTTCCAAAGGACAGCGTTGCCCCACTTACTGTAATTATTTTTGCTTTTCCGAGATTACTATCCTCGACATCTCGATAGACTACTATATGACTGGTTGAAGACAAAGCTTCCATCTCTATTGCATCAACATCTCCAGGCGCAAAATCAAATGAGCTACCAAAAGCAATAGTACTACCCGATACGGTGCCTATTCTCATTTCTCCTACATCAGAAGCTCCACGTTCATCTTCAAAAGCAACGATAAATTGTGTGGCACTTATAGCAGAAATAGCAGTATGTGTAGCGCCTACAGTAGCAGCAAATTGTGTACTGCTCCCAAAGCTGATCGCATTTCCGGATAGTGTTCCTACAATAGCTTCTCCTGGCGTACCAGAAGCAGAAGATCTATACGCTATGACAAATTGGGTGGTACTTAGTGCTACTGCAGAAGGTTCTAGAAAAAAATTTGTTCCTGTAAATGTAGTCGCTGTACCGGGAGTAACGGGTGTTGTAGGGGCATAGTAATTTAGTTCGTTTATTTTTTTTGTAATAGCATAGGCATCTATAGGGTCAGATCCCAAGTTTAATTCTGAAAATAGGCTAGAGATATGATGTATAACATAAGGGTTTCCTTCTATAGAGATACTTGGTTTTTTGTTATCTGTAGATGATTCCATAGCAATGCCAAAAAAGCTAAGAACCATCATGGATAAAAGTGTAATTTTTTTCATTAGATAAAGGTTTTAAGAGGTGTATTCGAATTTTCCTTTTTTTTACTATGTGTTTTTTTATTTTTTTATAATTAAGTATGGTCAGCAATTAAAAAAATGAAGTTTTATATGCATAAATATGGATTCACCCAACCAGAATCTAATTCTCCTACAATATGATTGGTAATAGGGTTATTTTCATTCATTTTTTTGCCAATATCTATGATCGTATTGTAGATTCCAGAGTTATTGGTTTTTATTTTCACAATATCAATATCAGGGGTTATAAAACCTTCTTTAGAACAGAAGTTTTTAAGACCTCGTGGACTTTCAATATTCATTTTCTGTAGTTTTTCTTTTACAACATCCCATTGCCTTTTTTTAAGAGGTCGTAATAGCTCTTTAAATAAAAGCCCGGTTTCGTATCCTTGTAAAGCATAAAGATTTGGAGGTTGTCCAGTGTTTTGTTTGAATTTTTTCACGAATTGCTTATTGATTTTATGTTCAGCATTCGGATTCCATAGCATGGCTCCATATAGGTTTAGTTCGAGATGTTTTACATCAGTTAACATATCTGGATATAACATGTTTTCTGCTACTAATAAAGGAATGTCTTTTGTCCACGATTTTGATTTCCATAGATTTAAAAACTCATTTCCTTGTGGCCCTACAAATAAGGCGTGGACATATGCAGGAGCTTCTTTTCTGATTTTATCAAAGATCGATTCGATATCAAGGTGATGAGGATTATTCGTATTGTATGGAATAACGGATTGTAAAACAGTATTACCTCCTGCAGCACTAATACCAGCTTGAAAAGAGGTATGTAGGTGATATCCAGAATTGTATATTGGTGTAATAATCAAACCAGGTTGTTGATATTCCTTTTGCGCCCAATATCCCAATGCATATTGACTTTGATATAGTTGATGAGAATTAAAAAACACATTTGGGCTGTGATAATCAAAACTGGGTAACATTTCTCCCATATCAAAAAAGAATCCCAAGGCATCTTTCCTATTGTCGATGAGTTGAACCAGATTGGGAAGGGAGCGGTAACTAATCATTCCCGAAACAATGTCAACATTAGTAAAGTTGAGTAATTTCTTTGCGGCTTCAATGACTGAGGATATTCCTCCTGAACCTGCAAATTCTGGAATGAGTTCGATATCTGATCTTCTTCCTGGTTTTTGACCAAGACCAAGGTAAAAACCCGTGGCAAGATGTGGAAAAAAATTAGGATAAATACTTGAATATGGTGTTAAAAAGCCAATTTTGATAGGAGTCATAATTCTTAAAGATAGAAGTATGTTGTTTGAAAAAGTAGCTCAAACAACATACTTAATTTATATGCAAACTAAATGGTTGTAGTACTACTTAATTTCTAGACGGGAAAAGGCCTTGTATACAAATGCAAGGATTTAATGTAAGGAAAGGCATTCTGTTTTCGTGATATTGACTTCCTCCTGTATTTAGAGTGTCGGCATTACCAGTGATTGCACCTATAGCACCTGCTATCGGCACATTGGGAGCTTCTGAATTATACCCTGAGATTTCAGCTAAATTACTGCTGTCATAAGGAGCTGCTAATGATACGCCACTAGTAGGCGTGTGCGTATCTGCCTGACCACTATTTACGCTCATTTGTACTGTTATATTAAGATTAGAAGTATCAATTATATGATTGTGCGATGGTATTTGTAATACATTTAAAGTCACTACTTCTTCACCCCCGCGTGACCCTAATCGATAATCAGACAAACCAGGCCCGTTACCAAAACCAATAGGTGCACGCCCTCTTAAATCTGGTAAACCAAAAGTTGTACGGCCATCCCCGCCAAAAGTAGTTCCTAGTAATGAAAATAATGCTGTGTTACTTGATATAGCTATTAAAGCACCAGAACAAAATGCCCAACTTCTGGGAGCAAAATTGCAAGCCCAATACACAATCTGTGAAAGATAAAATTCCATAATTTTAATTTTTTAAGTTAAAGATTCATTGAAATATAATATGACAGCCTCGCTTTTGGTCGTCTGTCTTCTCAAAGAAAACGGAAAGTTAAAAACCAGTCAATACGTATAATTACTTGATTTTGACAGATGTATTAGCTTAAAATAGCTTGGAAATAGTTATTTAAAGTTTGCAATAAATGGGGTAACTCATAAGATTTTGAGATATAAACTTTTTACCATAAAAGTTTATTCAGGGGTAATTAGATAGTTAATGAGCGTGTTTTGCAATTTAGAATATCCAAGTATAAGTTTTGTATACTAAGATGTTGGATGTAACAATTACTGAAGGAAACATTTGTATGATGGTAGAATCCGTACCATTGATTAAAAATCGATTAATATTAACGTTTAGAACTTAAATTTAGTTAAAAAATAGTAACAAATCTTATTTTTGAACTGTTTTTTTTAGCTATCATATTATATGCTATAGTAGTAATTAAGCTTATTTCAGATACATACATTTTTTTTCGTAGTCAATAATTGCTTTTCCTCTTTTAAGGATGTCAGCTCCAATAATACCATCGACAGGTTCTGCATGATGTGCTATCAATGCTGCATTTACATGGTTAAGATCAAATAAAACAAGAGATATTCTTTTTCTTGACCAGCTTCCGATTTGTATGGTGTTTTTTTGTGAAAGTTGTGTTAGCATATCGGTAGCACCTGCTCCTGCAGCTTTTACATCGCTATCCTGGGCAAAAAGAGAAAATTTATCTACAGCTTCAAACCCTACACAGGAGTTAGAAGCACCTGTATCGACTATAAAATTACCCTCTACATCATTTAATATTGCTTTAACTTCAAAATGATTCGTCTTTGTAAAAACTAATTTAATTCTGTGGTATTCTTTTTGGTTTAAAAATTTTCGAAGTGTACTCATGCTTTATTTTGAAGAAACTTCGGTAAAAGTAGTATAATTAAAATAAATAAAACAATACCTATTTTATGCCAAAAATAGCTTAAAGAATAAGAATGTCCGATCTCGCCATAATATACAAATGCGGCCCAATAATAAGGTGATTTCTGAACATTTGAGATACTTTCTGTATCCAGGTAGTCTAGCTTGGCACGATGTATCGCTTTTGCCTTGGGAATAGAATGATTAAGGTTTTGGTAAAAGTTTTTCATTACTGTAGCAGTAGTTTTGTCATTTACTTTCCATAATGAAAAGAGTATATTTTCTACTCCGGCATACTGAAAACCTCTACCAATACTAATAGGGCCTTCTCCTTTTGCTAATCTACCAACACCAGTTTCACAAGCACTTAGCACTACCAGATTTGCATTAAGCTGTGCTCCGTATAATTGATTAACCAGAATATCCTGATCCCAAAATTGTATAGAGGCTGGTCTAGAAAAGCTTCCGGATTCGGCGTGGGTAGACAAATGAATGATATCATGCTCTTTTGCTAATTTAATAAACCGTTGATAAGTTGCTTGTTCGTTTTCTATAAAATCCCCATTAAAATAGTACTGTATAGATTTGCTTTCGTTTTTTGAAAATGAGAGTTCTTTCTCTGTATTTTCAAAAACAGGGAATACACCCAGAACCGTTTTTTTTTGAGGGTTTTTGGGATTAGATCGCAAATACTTACCAGCCGAAATTTCATAACTTATTTCAGTAGACCGTATTAAAAAAGGCATTTTGCTGAAATTCATTGAATTTGTCTTTTTTAATAATAGGGTCTCAAAAGGAATAAAATAAAGAAGACCATCGGGGATGATTAATAGTTTTTTAGATTGTTTGGGGATTTTTAACACATTAAAAAGCTCTGCAGCATTTTTTGTAAATTCGGTTATGTCTCGGGTAATCATCGAAGCATTGTCGAAATAATGAACATACTTTTTGATGGTACTTTTAAAATATTCGGGGTTTTCTATTTTTTTGATTTCAAAAGAATGTCGGCTGATTATGAATTGATATATGTTTCGGTTTCCATAAAAATATTCAATCAAAGTGGTATGATCTTTTTTTAATTTTTTCTGAAGAGCAGGAATAGAAATATTGTTTTGACGCCTAAGTAGTTTGGGATATGTATGACGAAGTTTTTCAAGTATTTCTTTCAGGGCGATAGATGTAGTGTCGTGAGCTGTAGTCCATTTTTGAATTTGATCAATACGAGCATCCTCACCTTTTAATTTTTCTTTTAAAATTAGAGTCTCATAGGATGTTAATGCTGCATTAAGTCGATTTTTATTTGAGACCAAAGAATCGTTTTTGTATTGAGATAGTATTTTTTTGGATATCAAAGCTTCATTTACAAGAGGAGATTTAGAATACTCGGCTGCCCAAAATGCTTGCACACCATATTTTTCCTCTTTTTGGGTTTGGTGAATAGTAAAAAGAAGATCAATATAGGCTTCTGTTCTGTTTCTGTTTTGGCTGTGTTGAATGATCCGAGTGTCCTGAAGCGGATATACAATATTTAGTTTTGAGTTTACATCAAAAGCTAAATCAAAGGCAGCTATCGCTAAAAGAGGTTTTTGGGTCTGTTGATAAGTATATGCGTGAATATCTAACGCTTTTAAAAGAAGTCTATCTGCAATAAGATATTCTTTAGATGGTAAATCAGTATTTGGCGAATATCCCGGTAGGAGGGTGGTATATATTTCTTTCAGGTTTTTTTGAATTTCGCTAAATTCTGACTTGGATAATAAAATATCGATATAAGCTAATTGCCATTTGACAGTAGTTCTTGCTGATGTATTTTTATTTTTGAGCAATTGAAATCTGGCCTGTGTAATATAATCCTGAGCTTTTTTAAATTCTTTTTTCTCTAAAGCCGTAGCAGCAAGAATCTGATAAGCATTTATTTGATTTGCATTTATTGTAATTACTTTATTAGCAAAAGTTTTTGCTTTGCTATAGTCACCAGAATCCAGGTGATTTGTGGCTGTGTTTGTTAATAAATTGATGTTGTTTGGGTCAATATTTAACCCTTGTTTAAGTATTTCGAGAGCTTTTGGATAATTTCCTTGGTTATGATATACGATAGAAAGATTAGTAATCCCAGAAATAATTTTTGTGGTATCCTTAGATTGCTCCGCCAGATATAAATAGTTTTTTATAGTGGTTTCGGCTTTGGGTAAATCCCCAACTTCTGTATAGATATTCCCAAGTGGTTGTAAGCAATTTTCAATGATGTCATAATCGATTAATCCTTTTTCATAATATATTTTCCAGGCAGTTTCATAATATAAAATAGCTTTTGGTTTGTTGTTATATCGATTGTTGTAATATCCCAGATTGCAGTGTACGATTACCCAGGCTAACTGATCTGCTTTTGTATGAAGCTGATCTTTTTTTGGAGCAATCATTTTACTTAGCTGTAGTGCTTTAGAATTCGACGGTTTTTGTATAAAGTGATCTAACTGATCATATAAAAACGCTGAGGTTTTTGTTTTTTGCTGTGCCTGTGTTATTAGATTTCCAAACCATAGAGCAGCGATACATAGTAATATTCTAAAACTTCCAAATTCCATAGAATTGAATTTGAGAGTTTGGGCTATCAAAATTATGAACATATCTAACTCCTATACTTGGTCCTATTCGTACCGTTCCAAAATTCATTCCAACAAAAATACCAGTTTGTATATTCGTAAAATCATCTTTGATTTCTTGTGTTTCTGTAACATCAAGTTCAATGTTTCGAATAATTTCTGGGGGAGTTGGGCCATTATTTCTAATAATCGTAAATCCTTCTCCTATAGTTTCCTGATCATTTTTACTTGTGATATCCATTTTTAATTGAATACCTGCTCCCATGGCAAAAAAGTTGTTGAAATTATAACGAAATGATCCGGGAACCGCATAAATAGAAATGTTATTATATGTATTAGCTTCTGAGAATTGAATCAAGCTTTCTGTACCATTTGCATCTATAGAAGTGGTTTCAAAATTTCGTAATTCGTCATAAGAAGATGCAGATGCCATTAATTCTGCCTGATAGTATCCTCTGTAGGATTTAAAAGGAGATAATGTTGCTCCAACAAAATACTCTTTTTGATTGTCGAGTTCGGGAACCATGATATATCCTGCTTTTGCACCTATAGAAATACCAGGCATAAACCGCGTAGTTGCATAGTTGGTGATAATAGGCTCGTTTTTGTCAAAATATATAGCGGTACGACTTTTGGTCTTTTTTTTATGAAAGTCTTTACTAAATTTCATAGAATACTTTACAAATCCTTTGGTCGAGTCTATTTCGGCTACATTCTTTTGTTGGCTTCCGGGAAGATATATTCGATTAAACTGAAAAATGATCTTGTCTTTTTTTAGAATAGTATCGAGACAACTGTAATTAACTTCTCTTTCTTTAGGGCAAATTGGGCATTCGGGATACATGCCATCAATTTTCAATGTAGTTTTATCAAACATTTCTGGAGTGTCTACAGCTAGTTTTATAGTATTGGCAGGACCTTCTCCGTTGTTTTGAAAACGCACTTTAAATTTGAGACGTTTAAAACGAACTAACCGATAGTTCATTAACCAACCATTAGAAGACATTTTGTTGGGATCATGAGAAGTAACAATTTCCATTTCTGTATCCTTCACAGTGTGATTGTCAAAATTTTCATCGGGAACATAGATACTTCTTAGTGTAACAATAGCACTGGTATCTTTGATCATTTCGGGTGTTGTTTTTAGAGTCCTGAAAATGTTTCGTTCTTCTCCAGGCTGCATATCATTAAATGCAATTACCTGATAATTGCGATACAATGATTTGGACTCTTCTAATGTAAGTGGAAGGTTTTTTCTTTTGGTAGTATCCTGAACAAATAATGTTCTGTTTTGTAGTGTTGTATGAGTTGAAGAAGCTAATAAAGTATGATCGTCATTTTGAGAGAGCGTTTCAGAAATAATAGGTAGCGGAATAATTTTTTCTTCATGATGTAATCTGGTATCTTCCAGAATAAAGTTGTCATTTTTAAATTGATTATCATTATAAAACAAGTATAATTTACCATTAGAAATGTAGTTATTCGTATTCTTATAACTTGTAATGAATATCATTTCCTGATCAGGAATAGGTTCGCGATTTCGTTTCAGAATTAAATCATCATCTTCAATAAAAGGGGAATTAGGACCTATAGAGGCTTCATCGGATGCATCACTCACAGTTATTGATTTTGGCCTGCTTGTAGGTGGTTTTCCATTATCATAGTTGTTGGTTGCCCAAAGTTTGGCTTCGTATGTTCCTGAAGAAGTATACCGATGTGCAGGCTTTTCTTTAAAACTATAATTACCATCACCAAATTCCCAATAGTAGGTATAAAAAGCTTTGGGAGCACCGGCAATTTGATTTAAAGGTGGCATTTCTGCTCCATAAACTACTTGGTTTCCATTAATTTCATAAGATATAGGTGCGATTCTAGGTATGGTATCGTTGGTTAGTATTTGTCCAATACATAGCAATGGAAATAATACAGTACAGTATAAGATATAGCCCCTCATGATTTGTTATTAGTAGTTACTAAAGATAAGTAAAAAGTTAAATTAGAAATATTGATAAAAATATTCCGGAAGTTTACCTCCCGGAATATATACTGGAATTTGCCGTAACCCCCGCTAACTAATTTACATATTCCAGTACAATTTTTGATTTATGGTAACCCATTTATTAGTGTTATTAATTCGGTTTCGGTACCTGTAGTGGTAGATCCAATTACTTCTACATGATCTTCTGTTATCGTTGCACCCTGTATTGCATATGTATACTCACCATCCTGAACAGATACAAATATGAAATGTACTTCTAATCCGATAGGGATTAGTCCATAATGTTCAGAGAATAACTCGGTTTCTTCAATATAAGTGTCTAATAATGCTAATGCAGTTGGTTCCCCATCATAAGACACATATATATTGCAATTTGTGTTGTCATACCCTTCAGGAGCGTCTACATAAATAACAGTTTTTGGTCTTGGATCATTATACCAACGATCAATATTAGTCCACCCGAAATTGCTTATAAAACCAGAATATCCCGTTACTCCTGTTCCGTTAGGCCCTTCTCCCTGTCCAAGGTCAATATTTCCTTCTTGGTTTTCTTCCCAAACGACATCACAATCGATTACGTCGCTGTCGCAACCATCGTCTGCGGCTTTAAATAACCTCATTTCGGGATCAAAATCTTCATTTGGCGAAAAAATCTCAAACGCATTTGCAAGTTGTAGTTGATTTCCATTCTGATTGGCATTTACAAAAAATTCTCCAGCAGATTTTAAAGTCTCGATATCACCATTTGGGCGTTTGCCATTGGTCGGCATTTTGGTGAGTAGCATTTTGGCTTTATCATAGATTTCTACTAATTCGATAGTAACACTTCCGCTAACCGGGTCGCCATTTTGATCTAAAAAACTGTTTGGGAGAAAATGTAGTCGTGTACCTTCTTCTCCATACATATGTCCTCCTGATTCGGCATTCATTACAAAAGTCTGCATTGCTTCTTCACGGTTATTCTTGATTGCTTTTTGTAGTTCTATTCCATTAATGATTCTTTCGATAATGATATTGTTATCATCATTTTTACAGCTTCCTAATAAAAGAATAGCTAAGCCTAAAAGTAAAAAACTCATCATAGCTTTTTTTGCACTCCTACTATTTTTTGGTATTGCAATTGTTCTATTTGATGTTTTCATGATTTTCGAAATTTTATTGTTTACAACATAAGATCAACAGCTTTGATTTTTTGTTACCCTTATCTTGATAACTTTTTTTAAATTAGTCGCTTATATTAGCTATTTATGGGAAATACCAAATTTCATTCTGATCAGAAATACATTGAAGCTCTTTTGAAGAATGATACAGTAGTCTTAACCGAGATTTATGATAAATTCGTTCCGAAAGTAGTTAGGTATATAAAAAATAATAGTGGAGATGAATCCAGAGCTCAGGATATTATCCAAGAAACTTTAATCACTATTTATAAACAGGCAAAAGAGAAAGGACTACAACTTACCTGCCCATTTGATGCCTATTTCTTCCTGTTATGTAAACGTAAATGGTTGAATGAATTAAAAAAGCATTCTAATAATCAGGTAACAATTAATGAAGAGGTTGTATCTATAGATGACGAGAGTGTTCGTTTTGCAGAAGAAACTGAGATTTTTAATGCAAAACATGAACTTTTTAAAGAGATGTTTGACCAATTAGGTAAAGCTTGTAAAGAATTATTAAAGATAACTTTTACTACAAAATCTATGGAAGAAGTGGCTTTAAAACTAGGGCAGTCCTATGGGTATGTTCGTAAAAAAAAGTCTTTATGTATTGGTCAGTTAACAAAACTTGTTCAAGACACTCCTAAGTTTAATAAAATAAAGAATTTGTTATGACCCCAGAAGAAAAATATGAGCTGTTTGATCGGTTCTGTAGCAACGAACTCTCTGCTACCGAAGAAAAAATGTTAACAAAACTGATTAGTGAGAATGTATCTATTGCAGAAGAATTTAAACTATATCAAGAGTTAAATTCACATCTAGATACACGTTTTACTTCAGAAAAAGAGGAAGAAGCACTAGAAGGTAATTTAAAAGCGATTGGAGATGTACATTTTAATAAGAAAGCAACTGCAAAAGAAACCAAAGTGATAAGAATGCCCGTTTGGGCATATGCTGCGGCTGCAAGTGTAGCTGTGATTTTTGGCGTATACTTTTTTGGACAAAGTAGCCCTGTATATAGTGATTTTGCGAATATTCCCGAATTATCAATTACAGAAAGAGGAAGTACAGAAAAGAATAGTAAGAATGCAGAATATGCTTTTAACTCAAAAGATTACGTGGGAGCAGAAAAGTACCTGTTGATATTATTGTCAAAAGATGAAAATAATGCAGAATATCAATTCTATTATGGAATATCATTATTAGAACAAGATAAATATGTAGAAACTACTCAGGTTTTAGAGAAACTGTATCAAGGAAACTCGGGGTATAAATATAAAGCATTATGGTTTGAAGCATTAAACCAACTGAAACAAAAAAAATATGATCAATGCGCTACATTGTTAGAGAATATACCCGAAGATGCCGAAGATTACATTCGGGCTCAAGAATTATTGAAAAAAATGTGATGTTTTGTAATCTATTAATTTGTTTCCTGTATAGCGAATCTTAAAATAGTTTTAGTAAAGAACTTAATCTAGAAGTGAAAAGATACAATTCTATAGCTTAGAATTAAAAGCAGAAAAGTGTTCAATAATAAAAGCAATAGATTGCTGGCTGGTATTAACTCTAATTTAATACTTTTGCGGCATGATACTAACCGATACCCATACTCATATTTATAGTGAAGCCTTTGATGAGGATCAGGATGAAATGATGCAGCGGGCTATAAAAAATGGCGTGACACGCTTTTTTGTTCCTGCTATTGATTCTACATATACCAATGCTATGTATGCAATAGAGACCAAGTATCCAAAACATGTTTTTTTGATGATGGGATTGCACCCTACCCATGTAAAAGAGAATTACAAAGAGGAACTTGTATTTGTAGAGAATGAACTTAAAAAACGTTCTAATAATGAGGTCGACAAAAATTTTTATGCAATAGGAGAGATAGGTATAGATTTGTATTGGGATAAAACTTTTTTGAAGGCTCAACAAGAAGCTTTTAAATATCAAATCCAATTGGCAAAAAAATACAAGTTACCTATAGTAATACATTGTCGCGAAGCTTTTGAAGAGATTTTTGAAGTATTAGAATCCGAAAAAAGTGATGATCTATTTGGGATTTTTCATTGTTTTACAGGAACCATAGACGATGCCAATCGAGCTATAGGGTATAATATGAAATTAGGAATAGGAGGTGTCGTTACTTTTAAAAATGGTAAAATAGATAGATTTTTAAATCAGATTTCATTAGACCATATTGTCCTGGAGACAGATGCACCTTATTTAGCACCAACTCCATATCGAGGTAAACGTAACGAAAGTTCTTATTTACTTAATATTTTAGAAAAACTCTCAGATATATATCAAAAACCTATAGAAGAAATAGCTGCAATTACTACTAAAAACTCTAGCGATATATTCGGTATCTAGACCAATAAAATATAATTTAATTTTCGTTCATTTGCCATATGAATACTTCGCCAAACATATTACTTATTTATACTGGAGGAACCATTGGGATGGTCAAAGATTTCAAGACGGGCGCCCTGGTAGCTTTCGATTTCGATGAGCTGTTATTAAATATCCCAGAACTCAAACAATTAGATTGTAATATCGATACCATTAGTTTTGAGAAGCCTATTGATTCTTCTGATATGAATGTTGATCGATGGAAAGAGTTGGGAGATATAATTAATGTTAATTATAAAAAATATGATGGGTTTGTTGTTTTGCATGGAAGTGATACGATGTCCTATACAGCATCTGCGATTAGTTTTATGTTTGAAAACCTGGCTAAACCTATTATTTTTACAGGTTCTCAATTGCCAATAGGAGATTTGCGAACCGATGCAAAAGAGAATTTGATCACCGCAGTTCAAATTTCGGCATTACAAGAAAAAGGAAAGCCTGTAATTACAGAGGTAGGACTCTATTTTGAATATAAATTGCTTAGAGCTAATAGAACGACTAAGATTAATGCAGAACATTTTGAAGCATTTCAATCCCTTAACTATCCCTCTTTGGTAGAATCTGGGGTGCATCTTAAGATCAATACTTCTTTTTTACTAAGGTGTAATCGAAGAAAAAAGATGGTATATCATACACATTTTGATAATAATGTTGTTATCGTTAAGATGTTTCCGGGGATTAATGAGAATATTTTGAAGAGTATTTTCTCTTTAGAAGCTATAAAAGGAGTGGTTTTAGAAACATATGGAGCAGGTAATACAACTACAAAAAAATGGTTTATCGCGATAATTTCTGACCTTATCCAAAAAGGAATACCGGTAGTTAATGTTACACAATGTATAGGTGGAAGTGTAGAAATGGGTAAGTATGATACAAGTATTGCACTAAAAAAAGCAGGTGTTATTTCGGGAAAAGACATTACTACAGAGGCTGCAGTGGCAAAATTGATGTATTTATTGGGGGAAAAATTACCACTTAAAGTCCTCAAAACCATTTATGAAACCTCTCTTCGTGGCGAAATGTCAGAAAATTAACGCCTCAAATTTCAATAGTTAACATTTTTTTTGTTATTTGCCCATCCTTATTTTTTTAGGGGAAAACCAAGAGAGGTGGCCGAGTGGTCGAAGGCGCACGCCTGGAAAGTGTGTATACGTCAAAAGCGTATCGAGGGTTCGAATCCCTTCCTCTCTGCATTATTATCAATTTTTTAATAGATTTTATATTATTTTTATATCTTTAACCCTTTAACTAATTAAAATTAAGAATCAGCGCAATGAAAAGATTATTTTCTATTCTGGCAATCGCAGCAGTAATGACTTTTGGAAACTTACAAGCATCTACTGCACCTGCCCAGTTATTAACGGCAAATGTGCAATTATTAATTGCTCCTATAACTAATACGACAACAACTCAAGAAGAAGCAGTATCCGAGGCTACTACAGATGAACTATCTTTTCATCAAAACCTTAAAAGACGTTTTATCGAAGGAGGTCCTCAATTTATGGGTATCGTACTTTTATGTTTGATCTTAGGTCTTGCGATAGCAATTGAAAGAATTATCTTTTTAAATCTTTCTACAACAAATACTAAGAAACTACAACAAAATGTAGAAGATGCATTAAATAGTGGTGGTATTGAAGCAGCAAAAGAGGTATGTAGAAATACAAAAGGCCCTGTTGCATCAATTTATTATCAAGGTCTTGATAGAGCAGACGAAAGTATAGATGCAGCAGAGAAATCAGTTGTAGCATACGGAGGTGTTCAAATGGGACAATTAGAGAAAAATGTATCGTGGATATCATTATTTATCGCTCTTGCTCCAATGCTTGGATTTATGGGAACGGTAATTGGTATGATTACAGCATTTGATAAAATTGCGGCTGCAGATGATATGCAACCTTCTCTTGTAGCAGGTGGTATTAAAGTAGCACTTCTTACTACTGTATTTGGACTTATTGTTGCAATTATTCTTCAAATATTCTATAACTATATCGTTGCAAAAATTGATAGAATTGTAAATGATATGGAAGATGCTTCGATTACTTTAATCGATATTTTGGTAGATTACAAGAAAAAGAAATAATTGATGTTTCTAATAAAAATCTGATCTAAAAGATTTTTAATTTACACTTTTATTTAATTACGGATTACGTGTGTGATCCAAACAAAAAATTATTAGTAACATGAAAATTTCAAAAATATTATCATATATCGTACTGGCTATAGGCGCTATAGGAGCTATTTTACTGTTCTTAATGAGCAATAATTTTGATGGCCTTATGGAAAAATATGGTATTACAGAAACCAAAGACTTTGTTAGAGAAGGAGGGTCGATGGATGTTTTAAAAGAAGCAACATCTTTGGTAAATCCATTATATACTCTTACAGTTATTGTTATTATAGGTGTAATAGCCGTTACTTTGATAGCTGTTTTCTCTTCATTAGCTAAAAACCCTGGAGGTCTTAAAAATACTGCAATCGGTATTGTTGCTTTCCTTATTGTTGTAGGGATTGGTTTTGTTGTGGCAGAAGGAGTAGAAGCTCCTTTAAATGATGGAGGAGTACTTTCTGCAAGTGGCTCTAAATGGGTAGGAACAGGATTGTATACATTTTACTTTTTAGCTGCTATTGCAGTTGGGTTAATGTTCTTTTCTGGTATTAAGAAACTAATTAAGTAAACA
>NZ_JACB01000080.1 GCF_000520975.1 Aquimarina megaterium XH134 | reverse complement strand
TCCTGCCTTCGGGCAGGATTTTTTAGTACTATTCTTTCCGTTATTCCCAAAAAATGGCATAACAATTGTTGCTAATTATATAGTAGCTGTGATCTATCATTTTATAGCATCAATATCTAACCTTCCAAAGTGATATTGAATATATAAGTAAAATGGTTATAATATGAAATGAACTCTCAAGCCTTCTAAAATATACGTGATTTACTTTTATTTCTGCTAAGAGATAATATGAGTTATAGAGGTTTTCTGATGTAGTTTCAATTTGTTTTTCTTCTGCATATTTCTTGTCACTTATGATCATAGTTTTTGATTTTGCAAGTAATTATTAACTAAATATGTTT
>NZ_JACB01000076.1 GCF_000520975.1 Aquimarina megaterium XH134 | reverse complement strand
CGGGTATTAGCCGTAAACTCCCAGCTCCTGAAAAGGAGAATGTAATCCCTCCAGTTCTTAGACAAAAAAATATTTTTGTTGTAGAATTGAATAAGAATAATGATTTATTGGTAGAAGAAACTCCTATGGAATTGAAAGATCTTAGGGAAGCTGCTATTAAGTTCTTAGATAACGGTGGTGGAAGAGGAGAAGAAGCTTGTAGTTATTGTCAAGGAGATAGAGACCCTTCTTCTTCAGATAATCCTACTAAAGCGGTAATCTCTTTAAATAACAACAGAGAGACAAATTACGGTGCT
>NZ_JACB01000075.1 GCF_000520975.1 Aquimarina megaterium XH134 | reverse complement strand
GAGACCCTTCTTCTTCAGATAACCCTACTATAGCAGTAATCTCTCTAAATAACAATAGGGAAACAAATTACGGTGCATATATAGCGGTTCAAAATGAA
>NZ_JACB01000074.1 GCF_000520975.1 Aquimarina megaterium XH134 | reverse complement strand
AGAAACCGTTGCTCCAACAGGGTATTCAGTTGCAATAGATCAGAGCCCTATCAGTGATCTTAATGACAATGCAGTAAGCTATACATTTAGCAGTGCAGAAGTAGGTGCTACCTATAATTATACCTTTAGTACTTCGGGAGGAGCAGGAACAGTAACCGGATCAGGAACTGTAGCTTCTGCAGGAGCAACTATTTCTAGTATTGATCTTAGTGGTCTAGCAGATGGAACCATTACATTAAGCGTTACGCTTACTGATGTAAATGGAAATACGGGAAGTGCTGCAACTGATACAGAAACCAAAGATACCGGAGCACCAACAGGGTATTTGGTTGCAATAGATCAGAGCCCTATTAATGCCAGGAATGACAATGCAGTAAGCTATACATTTAGTAATGCAGAAGTTGGTGCAACCTATAATTATACCTTTAGTACTTCAGGAGGAGCAGGAACTGTAACCGGATCTGGCATCGTAGCTTCTACAGGAGCAAGTATTTCAGGAATAGATCTTAGTGGTTTAACAGACGGCACAATAACATTAAGCGTTACGCTTACTGATGTAAATGGAAATACAGGAAGTGCGGCAACTGATACAGAAACCAAAGACACCCTTGCTCCAACAGGGTATTCGGTTGCAATAGATCAGAGCCCTATCAATGCTGGGAATAACAATGCAGTAAGTTACACCTTCTCTTCTGCAGAAGTAGGTGCAACCTATAATTATACTTTTAGTAGTTCTGGAGGAGGAACCAATGTAACCGGATCCGGAACTGTAGCTTCTGCAGGAGTAACTATTTCAAGTATAGATTTAAGTGGTTTAGGAGACGGAACCATTACATTAAGCGTTACGCTTACTGATGTAAATGGAAACACAGGAAACGTAGCAACGGATACCGAAAATAAAAAGACGATACCTCCAACTGCAACTATAGCCATTAGTGATTCTACATTAACAATAGGTGAAACTACTACAATAACTGTTACTTTTTCTGAAGCAATATCTGGGTTCGACAATACAGATTTAACAATTCCTAATGGAACATTATCTACCGTTACTTCTACCGATGGTAATATCACTTTTACAGCTACCTATACTCCAGCAATCGATGTAGAAGATGATACTAACATTATCATTCTTGATAATACCGGAATCACTGATAGTTCAGGAAATACAGGAACAGGAACAACAAACTCTTCTAATTTTATTATTGATATGATGCCACCTACAGCAATTGTAGAAATTAGTGATGATGAATTAACAACGGGTGATACAGCTACTATAACCATTATTTTTTCTGAAGCTGTAGCCAGTTTTACCAATGCAGATCTGACAACACCTAATGGAACGCTTACAACAGTAAGTTCTGCCGATGGGAATATCACTTTTACAGCTACATACACTCCAACAACCGGAATAACCGATACAGAAAATAGTATCACTTTGGATAATACCGGAGTAACCGATATTGCTGGCAACCCAGGAGTTGGAGTTACAGATTCTCCCAATTTCACGATTAATACGCAGCAAGAAATTCCAGTAACAACACTTACGTTTGATAAAGGATTTTCTCCTAATGGCGATGGGATAAATGATACCTGGGTAATAGAAGGAATTGAAGATTTTCCTAATCATACGATTCAACTATTTAGTAGATCAGGCACTAAAGTATTTGAAGCTAAAGATTATCAAAATAATTGGGATGGAATCTCCAATGGCCGTTTAGCAGTTGGAAATGGCAAATTACCTGCCGGAGCATATTATTACATTATCGAAACAGGCAGTCAAGCAGTACCTCCCATTATCGGATGGATCTATATAAACTATTAATCATGTATAGTTTCAAAAAGAAAGAATCTAACTGTTATTATTTCCATCAAAACCAACAAAATAAAAGTAAAATGAAGTATTTAAAATATATAGTTTTTACGATCATCATGTCTTTTACCGGTAACGCCCAACAAGACCCACATTTTAGTATGTATAGATATAACATGAATGTAATCACTCCTGCATATGCAGGCACCAATGGTAGTCTTGAAGCAATATTTGCAGTAAGGAGCCAATGGGCTGGAGTTAAGGACGGTCCAGAAACTCTTAACTTTAATATAAACTCTCCGATAGGCAAAAATATCGGTATTGGATTAACCGCTGTAAGTGATAAAGTTTTTGTGTTAGATGAAACACATCTTTATGCAGACTTTTCATATAAAATAAAAGTGGCAGAAGAAACAAATCTCTATGCAGGAGTTAAAGTCGGAGGATCCTTCTTAAAGATAAATCTTAATGAAATAGGAATTGAAGATGACCCATTATTCACCCAAAATGTAAATACATTTAATCCTAATGTGGGTGTAGGATTTTATCTAAAAGCCAAGAAGTACTATATATCACTTTCTGCTCCCGGGCTGCTATCTAATGACAGGTACGAAAAAGAAGGATTAAATCCTGTCTCGGCCAGCGATGATTTGCAGGTATTTTTAGGTGCTGGATATGATTTTGATCTTAGCAATGATTTTAAATTACGCCCTTCTGCACTTGGTAAAGTCGTAAACAATGCACCTATATCTTTGGACCTTACCACTTCAATTGTATATAAAGAACGAATAGAACTAGGAGCAAATTATCGATTAGACGAAAGTATAACGGCATTTTTTACCGCTAGTTTTTTAGAAAACCTATTAAGCATTGGCTATGCATATGAGCATGTTACATCTGATATAAATACCTATACCAATGGAACTCATGAAGTGATTTTAAAACTTAAGCTGAAGTAAAATAAAGAAAACATATATTTTATACCGAACGAACTTTATTCAAAAATTATGTGAAATTTTAATCTATCACCAAAGCGATTAGGACAGATTTACATCCCTGTTCTGATTGCTTCTACAGGATCTAATTTTGAAGCTGACAATGCAGGCAAAATCCCAGCAATCAGACCTATTATTGTAGAAGAAAACATTCCCCAAAACATATTAGAACTAGAAAGTATAAACTTAAAATCACCTGTAAACTGCGATGCAAATATCGAAATTAACCAAACTAATAAAAGTCCAATTAATCCACCAAAAATAGCAAGAATAATTGCTTCAAACAGAAACTGAAATAATATAAATCTTTTTTTAGCTCCTAATGCCTTTTGTATACCTATTAGGTTTGTTCGTTCTTTAACACTTACAAACATAATATTAGCAATTCCAAAACCTCCTACCAGTAGTGAAAACATGCCTATAAAACCTCCAATAGTAGACATTGTACCAGTAATATTATCTATAAAATCTGTAAACCCTTGTAATTGATTTACAAAAAAATTATCACCTTCATCAGGCTTTAACCCTCGATATGCTCTTACTTTTTGTTTTAAGGCTGCTATAAATTCTGGGATATCAATATTAGATTCTGGCTTAATAATTATGGCCGGAAAAGACGATTTATTATTATCTCCATAGATCCTTCTAACCAGATTAACAGGAAGAATAACAGCTGTATCTTTACTATTTCCAAAGAGACCTGCTCCTTCTTTTTGAAGTACTCCTATCACAGTAAGCTTTCTTCCGTATAATCGTATCTTTTTTCCTATAGGTTCACTAGAACCAAACAGGCTATTAGCTATCTCATCCCCTATAACGATTACAGGAGCGCCTGCCACAGATTCTTGCTCATTATAAAATCTTCCTTTTACGACTTGTAATTCTTCAATATCATAATAATCATTAGTAACTGGCGCAATCTCTACATTACTTATACTATTATCTTCGTACTTAATTGTTTCAGGAGCTACGTTCAAAATAAAGCTGGCTGCTTTAAGATCAGGCATTGATCTATTGATATATTGATATTCCTCAAAAGTTACATCAGGAAATTGTTCTCGTTTCCATTGTGGTATATCAGAAGGGCCAAAAGAAAAACGCATAAGATAAATTGTACTATTATCTAGAGAGCTAATACTTCCTTTGATTTCTTGTTTTAAAGAGTCTACCGCAGCAAGAACACCTATAATCGAAAAAATCCCGATAGTAACACCCAATAGTGAAAGAAATGTACGCAACTTATTATTTACAAGTGCATTAATAGCAAAATTAAAGCTTTCCTTAAGTACTCTAAGATAGATTAGCATGCTCTATTTTTTGAACTGGATTTTAAATTATTTAAATATAGGACGTTTTCCTTATATTTTTGTTACAATTTATTGAAAACAATTACACATAATTGATTGTCTAATTGGGTACTAAATTGCTATTTTTGCGTTTTACTAACTAAATTTTCTCATGAGCAACACAAAAACTGCTAAATCTGCACTAATTTCTGTATTCAGTAAAGAAGGATTAGCACCTATCGTAAAAAAATTAGACGAACTTGATATCACAATTTATTCTACAGGTGGAACCGAAAAATTTATTAAAGATTTAGGTATTGATGTTATCCCTGTTGAAGATGTTACGTCTTATCCTTCAATCTTAGGTGGAAGAGTTAAAACATTACACCCAAAAGTTTTTGGAGGAATCCTGAATCGTCAAAATAACGATAGTGATGTTGCAGAACTTGAGCAATATGAGATTCCTCAAATTGATATTGTTATTGTAGACTTATATCCTTTTGAAAAAACAGTAGCTTCTGGTGCACCTGAGCAAGATATTATTGAGAAAATAGACATTGGTGGAATTTCATTAATTAGAGCAGCTGCCAAAAACTTTTCTGATGTAACCTGTGTAGCTTCGGTTGATGATTATGCAGAGTTTTTACATGTGATTTCTGAAGGAAACGGAGCTATTTCTTTGGCAGATCGCAAGCGTTTTGCTGCCAAAGCTTTTAATGTATCTTCTCACTATGATTCGGCAATTTTTAATTATTTTAATAGTGATCATGAAATCGCCTCTCTTAAAATAAGTGAAACCAAAGGTAAAGTATTACGATATGGTGAAAATCCGCATCAAAAAGGATTTTTCTTTGGAGATTTTGATACTATGTTTGATAAACTACACGGTAAAGAACTATCTTACAACAACTTGCTTGATGTTGATGCAGCAGTAAACCTGATGAGTGAATTTAAAAGTGAGTCGCCAACATTTGCAATTTTAAAACATAACAACGCTTGTGGTTTAGCACAAAGAGAAACTGTTCTCCAGTCGTATATTGATGCATTGGCTGGTGATCCTGTTTCGGCATTTGGAGGTATCTTAATTAGTAATAGCGAAATTGATTCAGCAACTGCCGATGAAATTCATAAATTATTTTGTGAAGTTGTTATTGCTCCTTCTTTTAGTAATGAGGCCATAGAGATTCTAAAAGGAAAGAAAAACAGAATTATTTTAGTGCAAAAAGATATCGATTTACCAAAAATGCAAGTACGTACTTGTTTAAATGGTGCACTGGTTCAGGACAAAGATCTTAAAACAGATACCAAAACAGATTTGAAGACCGTAACTAAAGTAGCGCCTACATCAGAACAAATAGAGGATCTTTTATTTGCATCAAAAATCTGTAAACATACCAAATCAAATACGATAGTTTTTACTAAAGGAAAGCAGTTATTAGCAAGTGGAACAGGACAAACCTCTAGAGTCGATGCCTTAAAGCAATCTGTAGAAAAGGCCCAGGCATTTAATTTTGATCTTAACGGAGCAGTTATGGCCAGTGATGCTTTTTTCCCTTTTCCTGATTGTGTAGAAATTGCAGACAATGCAGGCATTAAAGCTGTGATCCAACCGGGAGGTTCTATCAAGGATCAATTAAGCATTGATTACTGTGATCAAAACGGAATTGCAATGGTTATGACCGGAACACGTCATTTTAAACATTAATTTTATTACATTTACTGAATTTTAACCCCTTTTTTTGACTTTTATGGGATTTTTTGACTTCTTTACCGAAGAGATTGCAATAGATTTAGGTACCGCTAACACATTAGTGATCCACAATGACAAAGTAGTAGTGGATAGTCCCTCTATTGTAGCCAGAGATATTATGACTGGTAAAATTATTGCAGCCGGAAAAGAGGCTGCCATGATGCAGGGAAAAACTCATGAGAATATAAAAACTATTCGCCCACTTAAAGATGGGGTAATTGCAGACTTTGATGCCAGTGAAAAAATGATAAGCATGTTTATCAAAGATATCCCGGCATTGAAGAAAAAAATATTTGCCCCTGCTTTGCGTATGGTGATATGTATTCCTTCTGGAATTACCGAAGTTGAAATGCGGGCAGTAAAAGAAAGTGCAGAACGTGTAAATGGAAAAGAAGTATACCTTATCCACGAACCTATGGCAGCTGCAATTGGTATTGGTGTAGATATTATGCAGCCCAAAGGAAATATGATTGTGGATATAGGTGGAGGTACTACAGAAATTGCAGTTATTGCATTAGGAGGAATTGTGTGTGATAAATCGGTAAAAATTGCAGGAGATGTATTTACCAATGATATTATATATTATATGCGTACACAACATAACTTATATGTTGGAGAGCGTACTGCTGAGAAAATAAAAATACAAATTGGTGCCGCTACAGAAGATTTGGAGTTACCGCCCGAAGAAATGAATGTTCAGGGTCGTGATCTACTTACAGGAAAACCTAAACAGGTTCAGATTTCTTATAGAGAAATGGCTAAAGCACTTGATAAGTCTATTCTACGTATCGAAGATGCAGTAATGGAAACCTTATCGCAAACTCCTCCAGAACTTGCCGCAGATATTTATAATACTGGTATATATCTTGCAGGAGGAGGTTCTATGCTACGTGGATTGGATAAGCGTTTATCACAAAAAACAGATTTACCAGTCTATATTGCAGAAGACCCGTTAAGAGCAGTTGTACGAGGTACAGGAATTACACTAAAAAACCTAAATAGGTATAAAAGTGTTTTAATAAAATAATGTTGTAAAAAAACATTCCTGAAATATACCTAAATTTCTGATTTTACGTTATCCTGCTTTAATACTTGCTAAGTAAGGCTTAGCTAGCTTAACATAGAACGTTTAACCAAAGAAGTCATCATACTCTAAATCATGCAGCAGATTATTAATTTTTTAATTAAGAATAAACGTTTTCTGCTATTTCTACTACTATTATGTATAGCATTAATTTTCACTATACAATCACATTCTTATCATAGAAGTAAATTTGTTAGTTCTACCAATTTTTTAAGTGGAGCGCTATATAGTTGGCAACACTCGGTAAGTGACTATTTTGGTCTAAAAAAGGAAAACCAACGATTACTAGAAGAGAATGAAAGCCTTCGTAATCAATTAAGTGCTCTAGGGGTAGATTCTGTTGCGACAAAATATCTGGATACACTATCTTTTGATAAACCTTATACTTTTACCAAAGCCAGGGTAATTAAAAATGATTATAGTAAAATTGATAACTACATCCTGATTAATAAAGGCGAAAAAGATAGTATCCTACCCGATATGGGAGTTATTACAGATAAAGGTATTATAGGAATTGTAGAGAATACTTCAAAAAATTACAGTAGAGTGATTTCTATCCTTAACAGTAATTCTCGAATTAATGCCGGATTAAAAAAGTCTAACCAGTATGGTTCTTTAATCTGGAATGGAAAAGATCCAAATATTATTCAGTTAGAAACTATCCCTCGACAAGCAATTCTTAGAGAAGGAGATACTATTATAACACATGGTCGCTCAACCATTTTTCCTAAAGGAATAGGAATAGGAACAATTGCCAGTTATAAATTAAATCAAAACAAAAGCTACTATTTAATAGATGTCAAATTATTTAACGATATGAGTGATATTGGTTTTGTTTATGCAATAAAAAGTAGGGATATTGAAGAAATTAAAAACTTAGAGAATTAAATCATGAACAGGGATACTTTACTACATATCATTAGATTCATTGTTTTGGTTTTAATTCAGGTATTTATATTAAACCATATTAATTTTTTAGGATACCTAAACCCTTATATCTATATCATTTTTATTCTTATGGCCCCCATTAATATTAATAAAGGGCTTTTTCTTGTTGTAAGTTTTATGTTAGGCTTGATTATAGATATGTTTGGTGATTCTGGAGGCGTACATGCCGCCGCATGTACAGTTATTGCATTTTTTCGTCCAGTAGCATTACGATCGGTATTTGGGCTTAGCTATGAGTTTCAAACCGTAAAACTAAGCAATGTTGGATTTGGCGAGCGTTTTGCTTATGTAATCTTAATGGTTTTAACACATCATATTGTACTTTTCTCGTTAGAAATTTTTAACTTCTCTCACATACTATTAATCATTAAAAAAACGTTATTTTCTAGTTTATTTACAATAGTGATTACCATGCTGGTTTTGGTATTGTTTAGAAGAAATGATTCATGAGAAAATTACTACTCTACCTAATAATTATTACTACTGGTATTGTCTTTGTTGCAAGGTTATTTTATTTGCAGATATACAATACTTCTTTTGCCTCGTTATCTGAAGATAATGCAATCAAAGTAATTTATGATTACCCTCAAAGAGGAGCTATTTATGATCGAAATGGGAGATTATTGGTCACCAACCAACCGTCATACGATGTTATGGTTATCCCCAGAGAATTAAAACCTTTTGATACTTTAGAATTTTGTTCTATCCTGAATATCAGTAAAGACAAACTTATAAAAAGGCTTAAAAAAGCTAGAGTCTATTCTCCAAGAGTACCTTCTATAGTTATACCACAATTGACCAAAGATGAGTATGCCTATCTTCAGGAAAAAATGAGGAAATTTGAAGGTTTTTATATTCAAAAACGTTCATTAAGGGACTACCAAACTGTTAATGCTGCAAACGTATTAGGGTATATTGGCGAGGTAAACGAAAGATTAATAAAAGAGGATCCTTATTACCTCTCTGGAGATCTTATTGGCATTGACGGTGTAGAAAAACAATATGAAAATGAGCTTAGAGGTATCAAAGGAGTAAAACGAATTCAAAAAGATCGATTTAATAGAGATATAGGCCCATATAAAAATAGGAAATTTGACACTCTTCCTGTAAATGGAAAAGATCTTACCTTAACTCTGGATTCAAAACTACAGGCATATGGACAAAAACTTATGCAGAATAAACGAGGAGGTATTGTAGCTCTAGAACCCTCTACAGGAGAAATATTGGCTTTGGTAACAGCTCCAACATACAAACCTGAATTATTAGTAGGAAGAAAACGATCACCGAATTTCACCAAATTAGTTTATGACACTATTGCGATACCACTTTTTGATAGAGGTCTAAAAGCCGAATATCCTCCGGGATCGCCATTTAAGACGGTTAATGCATTGATAGCATTACAGGAAGGAGTAATTGACACCAATGAAAGTGTTTCTTGCAGAATGGGGTATTATTATGGAAAAAATGGAAGAAAACTCGGTTGTCATTCTCACAGAAGTCCATTAAATATGATTCCGGGTATAGCAAACTCTTGTAATGCATATTTTGCAACAGTATATAGAAGAATTATTGAAAAGTATGACACTCCGCAAGAAGGGATGGAAAATTGGAGAAAACATGTTGAAAGTTTTGGCTTAGGGAATTATTTGGGTTATGATTTGCCAACAGGAAAAAGAGGAAAAGTGCCAACTGCAAAATATTACAATAAGATTTATCAATATCCAACTTATAAATGGTATGCATCTGCTACATTGTCTAATGCTATCGGACAAGGAGAGGTACTTTCTACTCCTATACAGTTAGCAAATATGACTGCTGCAATTGCAAACAGAGGACATTATTTTACTCCGCATATTATAAAAGCAATAGATGGCAAACCTATAGAAAACGAAAATTATACTATTCCTAAGGTTACAACAATTAACAAAGAGCATTTTGAACCAGTGATAGAAGGAATGTATCAGGTATATACCCAAGGTACTGCACGATCCTTGCAAGTTGAAGGTATTGAGATATGTGGAAAAACTGGTACAGCAGAAAACTTTACCAAAATTGATGGTAAAAAAACCCAGCTTACCGATCATTCTGTTTTTGTAGCATTTGCTCCAAAAGATAACCCCAAAATAGCAATAGCTGTATTTGTCGAAAACGGATATTGGGGTGCTCGTTATGCGGGAAAAATTGCTTCACTAATGATAGAACAACATATAAACGGAGTCGTCTCTAGAACAGATTTAGAAGATTGGATTCTCGCACACAGTCTCGAAGAAGAATATGCCAAACCCTACAGTGGCGAACCATTTAAAATTAATCAATAATGGCAAGATCCAGTGTAGCAGCAATAGATTGGGTAACAGTCTTATTATTTTTATTACTTGTTGGTTTTGGGTGGGTAAACATCTACTCTGCTTCTTCTGAGAATGAAGCTTTCTCATTAGCTGATTTTTCACATGCATATGTTAGACAAGCCTATTGGATTTTATTCAGCATAGTATTAATTATTATCACTCAAGCTATAGAAGCAAAATTTTATGAACGCTTTGCAGGGTTGATTTATGTAATATCATTATTATCATTATTAGGCCTTTTTGTATTTGGAAAAAATATAAATGGTGCGACGTCCTGGTATCAAATTGGGCCTGCCGGGTTACAACCTTCAGAGTTTGCCAAAGCATGTACCGCATTAGCCCTGGCTAAGTTCTTAAGTGATATGCAAACCAATATAAAACTTCTTGGTTATCAGGTTAGAGCTTTTTTAATTATTGCAATTCCTGCCATATTTATTATACCTCAACCAGACCCAGGGAGTGCATTGGTCTATGCTGCCTTTTTCTTTCCATTATACAGAGAAGGTTTAGCCACTATATATCTAATTGTTGGAGCTTCTGCTGCAGGATTATTTATTCTCACCTTGCTTTTTAATCCGATATGGGTAGTTCTGGTAGTTGCAGCCGTTATGCTTTTTATACTTATTAGAAATAGAAAACGAAAACCAAAATACTCAAGGTATCTTCTTACCATTATTGTAGTCGCAGGATTCTGTTTTTCGGTTAACTATATATTTAATCATGTATTCGAACAAAGGCACAGGGATAGATTTAACATTGTTTTAGGCAAAGAAGTTGACTCAAAAGGTATTGGCTATAATACCAATCAAAGTCAGATTGCTATTGGTAGTGGTGGCTGGGTCGGTAAAGGGTTTAGAGAAGGAACACAAACCAAAGGAGGCTTTGTCCCAGAACAACGTACCGATTATATATTTAGTACTGTTGGTGAAGAATGGGGTTTTCTGGGTGCAACTATGATTATAATTCTCTTTGTTTTATTATTAATTCGGCTTATTCACCTGGCCGAAAGACAAAAATCTCAATTTAGTCGTGTATACGGCTACAGTGTAGTAGGTATCTTATTTATTCATTTTACTATCAACATAGGTATGGTAACAGGGTTAATGCCAACTATTGGTATTCCTTTGCCTTTTTTTAGTTATGGAGGATCAAGCTTGTGGGGATTTACAATTTTACTCTTTATTTTTATTAAACTAGACGCTAATCGAGTGAATGAATGGTAACACTAAAAATATCAATATTAAAACTTCCATCCATGGGTAGCAGAAGAAGCTTCTAATTGGTTCTCTACTTTATCCTCTAATGATGTAAAAAAATCGATCCCTGTTAATTTTTCAATTTCGTCTACAGGCACAACAAAGTTTTTTAAAGGTGTTTTAGTATCTTTATGTGGTATCAAAAAAGCAATCATTTTTGGATTAGTGGAAGAATTATTAAATACAATTTTATAAAATTGTTTAGGCACAGAGATATGTTCATACCCAATTGTAGGAAGATCTTCTGATAATATACCACCTGTTATTATATATACTCCATCATACACTTTGGCCCAATATCTTATTTTTTGTTCCAAATAATTCCAGATACCGCTATTAAACTCATGATTTTGAGGAGTAATGTTTGAAGTAAGAAATGTCTCTTCAAAGGCTTGATATGTAAATCTCCTATCACCAGCCGGACATAAGTGCCCTCTATCATATCCAGATTTTTTATAATTGCGCCAATCTGCAGAAGACGATTTTACTTTTCTATCTTCTTCAAAAAAAGGTCGCTTAAATTCATTTTTAGATAAATGTTCTTTTTTCAATTCATAAGCTACCCATTCTGCTTGTTCATGTTTTTCAGAATATGATAATGAATAAAAATCATGAACTATTATAGCTCCTGTAGTAGATGTCGGAAGGTAGTAAAAACCTAAATCGGTAGTATTTTTAGTTTTCTCATCTGTAAAATCGTTATTTTCAATATACCCTTCAAAGTAATAAAACCCAACAGTGACTATAATAATCAACATTGGATACAGATATTTTCTATTCATTCTCATATCATTTTGAAAAAGCAAAAATAACAAAACAATACTATTGAATTTTAATAGTAGAGCATCTAATTAACATCCTACAAAACTTCATAAGATTGTCCTGATTTCTTGACTATTCAAAGAATCGGGATAACATACATCCATAACATACTAGTTTTATAAAACTATTAGAAAGCTATATGTTACTTAAAACAAATAGTGGAACATAGAGACATATACCTGAGTGTCTATAAAAGTTCGGAAAATTAAATCTTAAAACTTTAATTATGTTATCAAACATTTTAAATCTCACCAATGGTAAAACATTGAACAAAAAAGAACAACAATCTATTAATGGAGGAAGAATAAACGTCAATTGCCAAGGTGATCCATGCATGGTAAACGGCCACGGTGCTTGTTGTAGTAGACTTTTTAAGTGCAAACAAAACATATGTCAACTCTATATATGAAGTTTTCCTTGTTAGAGGAAATTTAGGAGAGGGTGATTTTTTATAAATTCATCTTCTTTCATTATTCTCTATATCAACACATCTGTGCCTTGTTAATATTTGTGATCTAACAAGAGATATACTAAGGTCAAAAAATCCTTTTATATAAATTTAAATAGTACACCAACAAAAACATAAAAAATTATAACATACTAGTTTTTACAAAACTATTAGAAAGCTATATGTTACTTAAAACAAATAGTAAAATCATAGAGACATATACCTGAGTGTCTATAAAAGTTCGGGGAATTTTAATTCTAAAATTTAATCATGTTATCAAACATTTTAAATCTCACCAATGGTAAAACATTGAACAAAAAAGAACAACAATCTATTAACGGAGGGCACTTTAACTGTGCCGGTAGAGCATGTAGAATTAATGGAAATGGTGATCCATATTGCTGTGGAGGTGCTACCTGTCGTAATAATGTATGTGGTTATTGGACTTAAGAATTATAAACCTCTAGCAAGGAGGTCTCTTTTGTAAAAATACTAAAAACCTCCTATTTATTTATGATTCGTTACAAAAGGTAATTTTTTATCAAACAAAAATAACTCAAAATCTATTCTGCTACTTCAAAACAAATAGTAAAACCATAGAGACATATACCTGAGTGTCTATAAAAGTTCGGGGAATACATTAATTTATTAAACTTTAATTATGTTATCAAACATTTTAAACCTTACTAATGGCAAGACATTGAACAAAAAAGAACAACAATCTATTAATGGAGGAAGAGCCAATAACTGTAATGGCAATCCATGTAGCAGTGGTAAAAATAATGTCCCTTGTTGTGGAGGTACTACTTGTCAAAATAACTTATGTGGTTATTGGGCCTAAGAGGGTCATAAACCTCTAGTTTTTGGTTTATAAAAAGAGGATGGATTCTTAGAAATCCACCCTCTTTACTATTCTCTATATCAACACACCGGTGTCTTGTTAAGATTCTCATTAATATCTGTGATCTAACAACATATATAACAAGATCAAAAAATCCTTTCATATGAATTTAAATAGTACACCAACAAAAAAAATAAAATTATAAGATTGTCCTGATTTCTTGACTATTCAAAGAATCGGGATAATATAATGTTTATAACATTATAATTTCACCAACACGATAATAGGCCTTTATCTGTACTTACATTACTCTAAACAAGACTCACATCACTTTAAAACAAATAAGTGAAAACATAGAGACATATAACCTGAGTGTCTATAAAAGTTCGGGGGAATACATTAATTTATTAAATTTTAATTATGTTATTAAACATTCTAAATCTTACCAATGGTAAAACATTGAACAAAAAGGAACAACAATCTATTAACGGAGGAAGAAAACGTGGATGTAGCGGTGCTCCATGCAGCAAGGGAAAAAATGGCATATCTTGTTGTGCAGGTGCTAGATGTATTGACAATGTATGTGGCTACCCTGTCTAAAAAACAATGTAGACTATATATAAAAGTTGCCATTTTTTAGTTAGGAAAAAAGAGGGTGAATTTCTATGAATTCACCCTCTTATACCACACTGATTATTTATATAAACTTAATTTTTTTTCTAAAATTCTATTCCCTAAATTATAATTCATACTATTCTAATACGCTATTACAGCTATTAAGAAAGCTATTTTTTAAAACTTTATAAAAGATTAACACTATTTACATCATCGTATTTAGCCAATTTAAAACAAAACACAATACACTGATTATCAATATTTTAAATTTAACGAATCATAAAAAAAACCAACGCAAATATGGTTTAACCATATATTTTTTGAGCTTATAACACCTCTTTTTACTTAATAAAATCTTTACTTTAGAGAAAATTTTTTTTCCAAAAATTAAACGACTTGTGGTATTTCTCTCGTTAAGAATGAAAATATCATACTAATAATCCTAAGCAAGATATACATGAATAATACTATTGAAAAAATTGTAGAAAGTGTTTTGGTCCAAAACAGAATTGGAAATTATACCAAAAAGGATCTGGAACTACAATTACAAATACACCCTAGTTACCCAAGTTTTCAATCTATTACAGATACTTTAGATTATTTTGATATTGATAATATTGCTGTAGAGATTCCTATGGATGCTTTGGATCAACTACCCAAAAGTTTTATTTCATTAATCACGATAGAAAATGCTGAGGAAATTGTTACGGTAATCAAAAAAAGTGACAGTATAGAACTTAAACACTCAAGTCTTAAAAAAAAGAAATTTACTTTTAGTGAGTTTAAAGAAATTTGGATTCCCAAGGTAATTGCTGTCGAGTATAATGCCAAGCAAAAACTTATTTCTAATCAATCTCTTATTCAAAACGTATTACTTGTCGGACTAGTAGCTAGTTTAATTTTTGCTTTTTACGGAAGGTCTTGGGATATCAATCAGGTTCTCTTTTTACTATTATCATTTACAGGGGTAGTTTTCAGTTTTTTTGCTGTAAGAGAAAGTTTAGGAATACAATCACAGGCCATGCATCAATTTTGTACATCGGTCGGAAATACAAACTGTGGAGAAGTTATAAACAACAATAGTGGTAAACTTTTTAAGAATTTTTCTTTAGCTGATGCAGGAATTGTTTTCTTTGGTTCTATGTCGCTATATCAATTATTTTATGGCTTCAATAGTATTTTACTTATCCCATCGTTAATAGGAATTCCATTTATTTTATATTCTATTTATTCTCAAGCATTAATTGTAAAAAAATGGTGTGCCGTATGTTTGGCAATGGGCTCTGTATCCCTTGGGTTAGCTATCATAGCCGTTCTTAATATTCCGTTTAATATTGATATTTTGGCTGTAGTTAGTTTTATAATGTTATCATCCTTATTTGCTTTAGCCTATTTATACACCAAAGAAAAAGTAAAAGAAAATAAAAAGTTTAAAGCAGATAACTTTAAGCTAAATCATTTCAAAAGAGATGGGCAAATTTATAATCACTTGCTTAGTATTTCAGAAAAAATCGAAGATAATGCGACAATCCCAAATGAAATCATTTTAGGTAATCCTAATGCAAGCTTTAAAATTATTAGTCTTACCAATCCTATGTGTGGATATTGTAAAGATGCTTTTGAGGCTTACACACGTGTATTAAAAGCTATGGGAGATAAACTTCAAATTAGCATTCGTTTAAATGTTAAAACAGAAGATACCGATGATAAAGCTACACAAATAGCTCTTATCCTTTTAGAAATATATTATAGTAAAGGGCCAGATGAGTTTATTGTTGCTTATAACAAGTGGTTTGCAGACAGAACTCATAGTAAATGGATAAAAGAATATGGCGTCCCTCAAGACGTCGAAAATCATCTCGAAGTTTTGAAAAAACAATCTGAATGGGCTCAAAAAAATGACCTCTACTATACTCCTGCATCACTTATTAATAATACGTTATATCCTAAAAAATATAATTACAGTGAGTTTTTCTACTTTATGAGTATGATGACAGAAAATCAAGATACCGCTTCTGAAGTTCGGGAACCTCTTGAAACTTAATAAAAATCTTTAACCTTAAAACCTGTTGATATGAATCAGATCACAAAATTGAAACATGCCAAACATCTTTCTAAAGAACAACAAAAAGATATCGTAGGAGGTATTCCTCCTCTTATTTTTAAGAGAAGAGGTTGTAATCCTGCTTTAAGTTGCTGTTATCATAACGGAACTACATGGGTGCAAGGACCACCTTGTTTCTAAAAAAGTATATTTTATTTTAAAACAAAGAGATCTCCCAAAGAGGTCTCTTTGTTTTTTTATATAGTCTTAAACAAATTCGGTATAAAATAGACTACTTCCACTTTTCATGATTAGTCAATTTTCAAAACCCTGTTTTCAGGGTGTTTAATTGTAAGGCTCGTCATTACTTTTGAAACTGAGCTCACTTTATAGTTAATAAAATTATGAAGTAAAGAATGCTCAGACCAGCACTCAGATGTCTATAAACTGTAGAGAAAGTATTTTAATTTAAAACTTTAAACGATGTTAAAAAAAATTTCAAATTCTAACAAAATCGTACTTACCAGAACCCAACAAAAAATTGTTATAGGAGGAGGAAAGGAAAAAATAGATCCTCTTACAAATCAGTCTGTGATCGGCTTAGATATATCACAGGAAATCCTCATTTCTGGACAGATATAAGTTATATTCTCTTTTTATATAAAATTGATTAATCCAAAAATCAATTATACATTAAACGTCAAATTCTAATTAATAAACCGAAATATATTCACACTTAAAATCAATAAATCATGTTAAAAAAAATTCTAAAATTAAACGATGTTAAACAACTAGACAAAAGTCAGCAAGGCGCAATTAATGGTGGTAGTCTAAATTATGATTGTAGATGCGTTTATAGAGATTATAGAGGAATGCTAGTAATGATTCCTTCTCCATGTAATAGTTTATGCCCAGATGGCAGTACCCCTATAAGAAACGGAAATCAAAATTAAAAGTAGTAAACCGTGTTGAGCGTTATATGCTCAACACGGTTTTTATGTTTTACTCTTTTACATCTAATGCATCTCGAAGTGCATTTCCT
>NZ_JACB01000073.1 GCF_000520975.1 Aquimarina megaterium XH134 | reverse complement strand
GAAACTGATACTTTATCAAAACCTTCACCCGAAGAAATAATAGTATCATCTGTAGTATGCAAAACTCGTGTGGGGATCGGAAGTTCTTTTGGTAGCATATCTACTTCTTTAGGAGGTAATGATACCCCGGATACTTCGTACTCCCTAACAGGTGCTTCCTCCAGGATTTTAACTTCTCCCTCATAGCCCACTCCACGAACTTGAACACATACTTCGCCTTGTTTGTTACACAAGTCGATATCTAGAGTACCTGCTTGATTTGAAGGACGAAGCCAAACAAACATCTCACGGGTACAACTATCAATTACCTCTAAGGAAGCTATTCCCATAGGTAATACCTTCTGATGATCTCCAGCAAATAATTGACTTCCCAACTGAAGTGCATTCTCTAGCATCGTTGGGTGTAATCTATATGTCTCTTCACTTAATGGCAATGATTCTGGAAGAGTTAACTGTATCAATAATTGTGTACTATTGTGATATACACTCACAACCTCTGATAAAGGAAGACCATAAGCACTTCTTATTCCTTCATTACCTATTTGCTTCTTAAGCATAGCTATATCCAAAATAGCCTTAGATGACTCAGTAGATACGATACTACTTCCCTGGCAATAGATCAATTCTTCTTCTCCTTCCTGACCATAGATCTCAAAATCTATAATATCTTTGGTTTGAGGTAACAAAGCGATATCTACTCGTAAATCCTTTTGGATAGATAACGGGCCTGTCCAAACAATATCTTTAAACTCAATGGTAATAGATTTTTCCTTATTCGGTAAGGAATCCGCTATCGCAGCCCGAGCCATTTCTAAATACACCGATACTGGAAGTTCCCGGTCCTGAGAACCAGAGATATAAAACTCGTCCCCTCTAAAGGTTGAACTATAAACCTGATATGATAGATCAGAAATATTACGATGCAGCAATGGGTGAAGCACTGAGGTAACTTTGCCCTTTACAGATGCTTTTGTATCCACTATATCTATCCAGTATCGCTCCCTGGCAAAAGGATAGGTAGGAAGGCTGATCAGTTTGGGATGGGTATTTACATACAACTCTTGCCAGTCAATATCCTGACCTTTGCTCCATACCTCTATCAAAGATGAATAATTTCTATCTTTTATCCATTGTTGAACCATTTGGTCTATGTCCAAACCTCCTGTCGCATAACTCGTAAGTGAGTCCTGGTCACGTTTTACCTGACCGCGATAAATACCTGTTATATTATCTGTACTTTTCAGGTAAGATTCTAGTTTTTGAGTCAACTCATCGATAGAACTAGTTACAAAACCAACACGTTCATCCATCGATTCCCGACCTACTTGAAAGGTATACGCCATAGCACCCAGATCAAGAAAATCTCCTGATGCAATCGAAAAACGGATAAAATCCAGCAGATCTCTTACCTTCTGTTCTAATTGCAATGGCTTTTTGGCTGATAAAGGGATCATAAAATCTGATCCTGATCCATTGAAGGAAAGTATATCTGAATCTATATATTCTTCTATAATCAAATGAGCATTTGATCCTCCTGCTCCAAAGGACGAAATACCTGCTATTCGAGGTAATTCCTTACCATCTAGTATAGGAGCATCCCAGTCGCGGAGTTCTTGGTTTACTATAAATGGAGTTTTATCAAAATCTATATGAGGGTTTAAACGATTTGAATGTAACGACGGAACAATCTGGCGGTAACGCATCTGTAGCAATACCTTGGTTAGACCGGCAATACCTGCGGCAGATTCGCAGTGTCCTATATTGGACTTGGCAGAACCAATCTGGCAATATCCCGTCTTAATAACATCATTACCTTCCTCAAATGCTTTGGTAAGGGCAGATATCTCAATAGGATCCCCTAGTTTAGTACCCGTACCATGAGCCTCGATATAACTGATATGTCGAGGGTCTGTACCCGATGCTGCCAATGCCTGACGAATAGCACTTGCCTGGGCCTTAGGATTGGGAACACTATAACCATTTGTCTTCCCTCCGTGGTTAAGGGAACTACCTTTTATTACTCCATAAATATGGTTGCCATCTCTTTTGGCTTCCGAAAGTCGCTTTAAGATAACAGTACCTACTCCTTCTCCGGGAATATAGCCATCTCCACCTTCTCCAAAACTCTGGCAATGACCATCACTGGAAATAAACTGACCTGTACTTAACATCAGGTATTTATTAGGATGAACGCTAACATTAACCCCTCCTGCAATACCCAAGTCTGTACGTCCTTCCTTTAGATCCTGACAAGCCAAATGGATCGCTGTCAATGAGGAAGAACACATCGTGTCCAAGGTCATACTGGGACCATGCAAGTTTAGAAAATACGATACTCGATTGGCAATACTGGCATAACTACCCGATAAGGACATCGGATTACCTTGCATACTTGCTTCAGCTCCAAACAACTGATACTCACTATACATCATCCCAACATATACCCCAACCTGACCAGGCAATCCATCTTTATGCGGAATCTGTAAACTCGACCGAGTATATCCAGCATCCTCTATTGCCATCCAAACATGTTCTAAAAACAAACGCTCCTGGGGATCTATCGAAGTTGCTTCACGTGGTGATATATTAAAAAACCTTGGATCAAATTCATCTACTCCTGCTATAAAACCACCCCATTTACTATAATGACGGCCTGCTTCTGTACGATCATCACTATAATAATTACTCCAGTCCCATCGATCTTTCGGAACTTCTGTAATACAATCCTTACCTTCCCGAAGATTCTTCCAGTAGGCATCTATATTTTCTGACTCGGGATAACGGCCACTTAAACCTACAATCGCTATAGGGTCAGATTCAATCAATTTATCTGTTCCCTTTGGAGTTACGATTCTACGTCTACGGTTTAATCGTATTTTACTACTACTTCCTGTCTCTTTCTCAGGAACTTCTTCTATTTCTTTTTCCTGAAATTTCTTTCCAAGCATAAAAAGCTTAGATAACTGTGAAGCATGTGATTTACTAAAATATTCTGCTAACTCATGAATGGTTTGATATTCAAAAAATAGCGTCTTAGGTAAAGAGCCAAAAGTCTTTTCCAGTTGATCTGTCAAACTCATTGCCAATATAGAGTCAATACCATACTTTTCAAGAGGTGCGTTAGGATCTATTTTATGAGAGGCTAGTTTTAATGAAATAGCAAATTGATCACATAAGTATTTTTCGGTTTTTCCTTGAAGATTTTCAGTATTTATTGTAGAAACTACTTGTTGTCCATTATGTGATGATGCTAACACAGGTTTTGCTTTCTCTTCTCGATTTTCAAGAAATGTTCTTCGTATTTGGATTGAGTTACCTTCTACTACCAAAGCCTGCCCATAACCTAACTCTAAGGTTTTATAAAATGCATCTATTCCTGTAGGTGCAGGCATGGGATACATTCCAAATTTTTTACGTAATGCTTCTTGATTCTCTCTATTTATTTGCATTCCTCCTTCTTCCCACAATGGCCAATTGACAGATAGGGTATGCCCTATACGATGTCCCCTTGCAACTTCTTGATTACGATATATCGCAAACTCATCCATAAAACCATTCGCAGCTGCATAGTCAGACTGGCCAACATTTCCCAATTGAGAAGCTACCGAAGAAAACAATACCATGAAATCCAGATCTATATCCTTGCTGGACTGATCCAAATTGTACGTCCCCCTTACTTTGGGAGATAATACTCTGATAAATTCTTCACTAGTCTTTTTTATTATAAAATTGTCAGAAGTCATCCCTGCACAATGCAGAATACCATTTAATATTCCTTTTTCTTTAACAATATCGGAGATAAGTTTATTAACTTCTTTTGCATTATCTAGTTCTAGTTGATAGTATTCTACTTCATTGTTGCGAGAAGGAAGTTCTTCTAAAAGTATTTTCTTTTCGGGAGTCAATACAGAACGCCCTGTTAGTATAATCCTGGATCGTGTGGTTTGTTTAAGAATCTCTTTGGTAAATAAAAGACCTAGACCTCCCATACCGCCAGTGATTAGATAAACTCCCTTATCTTTAAAAGCTATTTTGGGGTGTACTTCTATGGCATGTATTTCTTCTCTCTTTAAAACATATCGGATACCTTGTTCATATTTTATCAATTGATCATCTGGATTGGATTGGTTATCCTTCAGTTGTAATACAAGATCATTTGCTTGAACTTTCGGATCAATAAGAAGAAGTTGAGGAACTATTAATGGATTTTCCAAAGCAGCAGTTTTCAACAATCCGGAAAGCCCTGCTAAAATTATTTGCTCTCCTTCACTAGGTACAACCAACTGAATCAGTACTTTTCCTTCTGGTTTGTTGATTAGTATATTTTGAATCAATTCAAAACAGGAAAGAGCATACTCACTATACCTCTCGGAAATATGTTGTTTTTGGTCTACCCGGAAACTCCAAATCTTACTTGGCGAAAGTGAACTACTAATATGCTTCTCTTTTAAATGTGATATTTCACATAAAATCAAATGATATTGTTCATATTCTATTTCATCGTTAGAAGAGACATCCAATACAACTGGTGTCCAATCAGATTTTGCCAACAGCACACTTCTGGTTTCTTCTGCATTTTGCTGCTTTACAACTTTGATTTTTTCTAACGCTTCTTTTTGTGTAAGCTTCCCACTGGAAACATCCTGATATATTTTTAACAATTCAAATTTCACTCGTTTAAATTTTATTAATTAATTAGAAATAAGAACATTACAAAACAAAAACCATTACTACCGCTTCGTTCTCGCATTACATGTTGTTAACTATTCTTTTAGGGAGGTGAAGTAATCTTAAAAAATCCCTCAATGTTTGTTTATTATCTCTAAGATCAATTTAGCTTTGCTGCCTCCTCTACTGAGATTTCATTATTCAAAACTTTCTCAATTACATCGCTATAAAAACTATCATCGAAATTTTGATTATGTAATGTAACCTGAGAAGTGTTATCTATTTTTTCTTCCAAAATCCGAGATGAAAATCCAAGTATCTGTACACAAACATTTCCTTCTTGATCACACAGATCCAGATCTAGTTTAATCACTCTATCTCCGGGTTTACAACCCTGAGAATAACGTACCCATACGTACATTAGGGAAGTGCATTTAGAAATTATACGTACAGATTCCAGTGCAAAAGGTAGTAATGGTCTGGATGGCAGGTTATCTACATCCACCATTAAACCTATACATGCCTGAAGAGCGCTATCCATTACACTAGGATGCAAGGTGAATTGATTATGATCGGTTTCTGCCTCTACAGGTAAGCTAAGTTGTGCCAAAAGTTGTTCTGCTCCCATATAAATAACCGATACTCCTTGATGAGAAAGGCCATAATCCATTCCTATCTGTTTAAAGGAACTATAAACCGTATGAGATTCGATAATACCTTCACGCATTTGTGCTTTAAGCTGATTAATATCCTTTTTGATAGAGATTTCACCCTTTATGAAAATTGCTTGCCCCTGACAATGTATTTCCTCCTGCTGATGCT
Source organism: Aquimarina megaterium XH134 (assembly GCF_000520975.1). Classification (GTDB taxonomy): domain Bacteria; phylum Bacteroidota; class Bacteroidia; order Flavobacteriales; family Flavobacteriaceae; genus Aquimarina; species Aquimarina megaterium. The sequence continues at coordinate 12,797 of NZ_JACB01000073.1, read as the reverse complement.
GTGCTTTTGTATCATTGCTATAAATTTCAAAATCAATTTTTTCTTCAGTACTACTTTTATTCTCACTGTCAAATAAGCTTATAGAAGCCTGTTTGTTTGCATCAACATATAGCGGTTTTAGCCAAACTACATTTTGTAGTTCTACTATATATCCTTCTTGATAAATGGTTGATGCATGATTAACTGCTGCCAGAGCCATTTCGAGATAGGCTACTGCCGGTAGTACTTTATGTCCATTTACTTTATGATCTCTTAAGAAGAATTCCTTACCGTTGAAAGCAGTTGTATAGCATTGTTGGCTTAGATCAGAAGTATTTTGATGTAATAAAGGATGTATAATTGAAACCGAAGTTTCTGATTTCTTTATACTTTCTTCATTTTTTGACGTATTTAGCCAATACCTTTCTTTAACAAAAGGGTATGAAGGTAAAGGAATTCGATTGACTATTTCTCCTTCGTACAATTTATACCAATTTAACTTAAGCCCTTTTACCCATAGATCTGTTAAGCTGGACAACTTATTTTCAGTAATCCATTTATCAATAATTTGCTGTAGATCTGTATCAACGCTAAACAAGTCTTGAATTTCATTATTTTGCTTAACCTGTCCTATCCAGGTATTTTTAACAGAACGTTCTCTATTAATGTAAGCCTTAAGCTTTTTGACTAGTTCTTCTATAGAACTTACCACAAACCCTAAACGTTCTTCCATAGCTTCTCTACCTACCTGAAGGGTATATGCTAACTCTGTTAAATTTACCCTGTTGGTTATTTGCCCTTTTTCTTTTTGATAACTAATAAACCTCAATAAGTCAATAGCTTTTTGTGATAACTGTTCAGGTGTCCTCGCAGAAAGTGGAATAATAACCGGATTATTTTTTCTGGTTGTATTTTGTTTTTCAGGGTACAAATATTCTTTTACAACTATATGCGCATTGGTTCCACTATGTCCAAAAGAGTTTATTGCCGCCATTCGGGGTATTCCTTCTAATGGACTCCAATCTATAATCTCTGTATTGATATAAAAAGGAGAATCGGTAAATTCAATAAGAGGATTGATGGTTTTAAAGTTTAACAACTTAGGTATTTTATTCTCTTGCAAAGACAATAATACCTTTATTAGTCCAATAACACCTGCAGCAGCTGCGGCATGCCCAACATAAGACTTAGCGCTACCAACTACGCAAAATTCTTTTTTCTCTGTAAAGTTTTGGAAAGCTCTTACCAAAGCATTTGTTTCTACAGGATCACCGAGTTTTGTTCCGGTACCATGTGCTTCGACATAATTGATCTTTTCCGGATCGATATTAAACTTATTATAAATATCTACTATAAGTTTTTCCTGCGCAGCCCCATTGGGTGCTGTTATACCATTGCTCGCACCGTCTTGATTAATTCCAGACCCTGAAATAACACCATAAATCTTATCTCCTGATTTTACTGCATCTTCCAGACGTTTCAATACTACCATACCTATTCCTTCTGACATTATAGTGCCATCGGCAGTCTGATCAAAGGTAAAACAACGACCTTTTGGTGATAACATCTCAATTTTATCGAGTCGGATTAACACATTTTGATCCAAACAAGCGTTTACTCCTCCCGCAAGTGCTAAATCCGTTTCCTTATTCCTTAAACTTTCACAAGCTAAGTGCAAAGCTACTGCAGAAGAAGAACAACCAGTATTAACCACAAAGGAAGGACCATTCAAATTTAAAATATAGGATAATCGAGAAGCGATAATAGCATCAGAGTATCCTGTGAAAGTTTCTCCTGTATATCCTGTAGGTTCGGCACCAATGTAAATCCCTGTTTGAGTTTCGGAAAAATCTTTGGGGTTGTATCCAGCATTTTCAATTGCTTTCCAGCTTTCCTGAAGAATCAATCTCTGATGTGGATTCATAGATTCTGCTTCTTTTGGAGAAATATTAAAGAACAAAGGATCAAAACAATCTCTTTCTTCTAATATTCCTCCCCATTTACATCGGGTTTTACCGGGTTGTTTTGTGGTACTATAGTAATTTCTTTGATCCAGGTAAGAATCAGGAAGCTCGCTCACACCATCAATTCCATTCTCCAAATTGTGCCAAAATTCTTCAATATTATCTGCTTTAGGGAACATTCCGGATATTCCTACCACTGCAATCTCAGATAGGATTGGTTCTCTTTGTTCTGAAGACGGTCCCAAAAAAGCTTTTTCATTGATATTGAACCTATTTCCTGTTAAGTTAACAGGTGCAATAACTTTATTCTCATGGATCTCTGACACTTCCTCTTTATTTTCTAGAGGTGTAATATCTTGTTGCTTGGGTATACGAGGTTTTATTTGTTCCTGATACGTATTTACAATATGTTTCTCTAAACGATTTACCGAAGAGTGCTCAAATATAATTGCTGTATTTAATGAAATAGAAAGAGCTTCATTAATTTGATTTATAAAACTTACCCCTAGAATTGAATCTATTCCATAATCCGAAAAAGCTATATTCGAATCAATACTCGCAAGAGAAATTTTCAAAGTTTTTGATAAACTATCCAAAATTACTGTTCGAGTATATTCTGAAACATCTTGTAATGGTTTTGAGGCAAAACCTGATTTTTGTAATGAATCTGATATCTTCTTTTTAGGTTGTTCTGGTTTGCTTTTTTCAAGAATAGGAGGAGTAGAAGGTCCTTTCTGTTTCTTTTTTACTGATATTTTACGTCTTATTACACCATCAGTTTGAGCCAAAACTATCTGTTGTCCCAGATTATGTGTTTCCTCGGCGGGGAACAATACCATAGGGAAACCTTCTTCTTTTAAAACCTTCTGCCATCCCGCAGATGTTACTCCAGGGCTTCCGGGCATCCTAAGATCAGCATCTTTAAAAAGCCACCATCCATCTAGTAATCCAAAAGTAAGATGGTTAAAAAGTACCGGAGTACTTAATTCATTAATAAACAAATATCCATTTGAATTCAGTATAGCTTTAGCATTACGTAAGGTTTGCCGTATATCACGTGTTGCATGTAGCACATTGGTTGCAATTACCAAATCATATGAACCTGCTTCAATATCCTGATCTTCTATTGGTTGTTCTATATCCAATCGTTGACAATGTATGTATGGATTGTCCTGTAAATATTTTTCTTCTGCATGAAAAAAGAACACTTTTGAAAGATCTGTATAGCAATATTGATCTATAGAAGCTTTAAAGGGTTGTAATTTTGAAAAAATAATAGCCGATGTTCCTCCTGTCCCTGCGCCAATCTCCAGGATTCTTAGTTTTGCTTCTGGGTTAGATTGCAGTTTTTGTTGTATGTAAGTAGCAACAGCATTGGCTATTATTTCATTGAAGGTATCTGATCGTAAGTTATTTTTATATACTCCTTCGACTTTTTCCATCGAAGCATTAGGGAATATAATATCTGTTGCCAAAACTTTGCCAGTTAAAATTTCTGGTAATTTTTCCAGGCAATTATCCACAAGGGTTACCCAGGCTTTTCGATCAGGATTTTGTAAATGCTTTTCTTTTTCAACTTCCCATTTGTTCCATACTTCTTTGGTATTTGTCTTTTTCAGAGAATTAATAGTTCCATTTTTAAACTGAATATACCCATTTTGATTAAACCTTTGAAGGCAATTATCCCACCAAGAAGTATATTTATCCAGGACTCCACATCGTTTTCGTAAGTCAGAAATTTTCAGTGTTTTTTCCTGATAATTTGCCTTTATTAATTGTTCTATTTGGCTATATAACAATTGAAGAAGCCAATCTTCAAGTTCGCTTTTTTCTTCTTCGTCTTTTAATCTATCAATTTTTTCTTGTGGAATTTCAATGTTTTTAGCAGACAGTTGTATTGAAGACAATACTGATTTTTCCATATAGGAGATAAATTCATCCTGATCACAATTCATCAATGCCTTAATAGGTGATGATGCTTTCATACATAGGGCTTGATGAATTCTTTCATTACAAAGTTCTCCAATAAATTGTTCGAAGCATTGGTAACCTTCATTATTTTCAAGAGCTTCAAAATTATCTGTCAAAATTTCTTCATTACCATCTTCAATGGTATCTAATGAGGATTTCCAGAACCCCCAGTTGATAATCCCTATTGGAAATTTTGATTCTCTCCTTATCGAGTGTACCAAACTATCAGCATATGTAATACCGCTGGCATAAGCAGAAAGCTTAGATGCTCCTGAAAAAGAATAGGCTTGTCCCGATGAAAAATAACACATAAAGTCAAGGGATTCATTTTTCAGAGCTGTATAGAAAACCCAACTCCCTTGGGCTTTCAAATCAAAAATAGATCTAAACTCTTCTTCTGTAGTTTGATCTAGTGAATTTTCAAAGTTGAAGATCATTCCAGAAAAAACAGCTCCATTTATAGTAGTGTAATTCTGTTTTATGAATGTTACAGTTTCCTGCATGGCTTCCAGATCGGTTACATCTGCTTGCATATATTCTAAATTGCCCTTACATCCATCAAACGATTTCATAGCTGTTTTCACCTTTTCTGAGGTTACTTCACTTCTTCCAATCCACACTACTGTTGCTTCATATTTTTCCATCAATTGATGAGTAATAATCTTTCCTACAGTACCGCTTCCACCAACAATTATGTATACACCATTCTGACGAATTGCAGTCATGTTCTGCTTACTCCAGTTTAGTTTGTAGAGCTTCTGGCGATATCGTTTTCCTGATCTGATCTTAAATACTTCTCCTCTATCTGAAGGAGGTTCTTGTAAGATCATTTCCAGTAGTTGAGCATGCTCTTTTGACGTCTCTATATCTTCTGAAGATACATCCAGATTTCTAATACGGAATTGATAACTCCCTTGTGCAAGAGAATAGGCTAAACCTGTAATTCCTGCCCCGATAAATTGATTAGATTCTGCATGAATCGTATGCGTATCTAATGTCAATACATAGGTTTCAATTTTTTCTTTAATGCTATTTTCTTGTTTAAGGGATTTAACAAGACGTAAAAACTGAATCTCTCGCGTTTCGTAATTCTGTCTTAATTCTGTTTGATCAACTGGTTGAGAAAATTTCTTTTCGAGAGAAAGAAAATACACAATATCAATAGTATCAATACTCTGTAAGCAAACCTGAAAACCTTTAGAGTCGTTTATTCCGCATTGCCATTCTTTATCTGATACCTGTATTGTTTTATCAGAAACCTTTATAACAAAAGTTTTACCTCCCTCTTTCTGATTGTGATATTTTTGTATCTCTTCTTCAAACCCGGAAGTATTTCCGCTGCATACAATCAATACATTTTTATGAGTTACCTCAATTTTTGATGGTTTAATGGGTTGTTCTTCCCATTGAGTCTGGTAACTAACCTTATCCCAATTCAGATCACTTTCTATAATAGATGTCTTCTTATAAAGGGGTAAAAATTCACAAGCTTTTAACAGTTCTAAGTCTCGAATGATGATTATACTATTACCGTTCTTATCACATAGATCAATATCAAGTTTTATAGAACTGCTTTGGGATTGCTCTTCTGGTGTTGTTCTTATCCAGGCAAACATTTCTTCAGTATAAGCAGAAATTACCGTTAAAGTTCCCATAGCTACCGGTATCAATGCCTTTGTCTCTGGGAATAACATCGTACTCGCTTGTATAACGCCTTCTATTATCGCTGGATGTAATACATATTTTTTATGCTTTGTTACCGGCATTACAAGTTTTGTCAATACCTGCTCGTTTCCAACATATATTTCATCAAGAACCTGAAAAGGTTTCTCATAACTTACTCCTTCATTTTTTAAAGCATCATATAAGCCAGATATTTCTATCTTTTCGGCTTTAATTTGTTTTTTAAGTTCTGAAATATCCAATTTTGTGATTTCGGGTTTTGTTCTGAGTATTGCATTTCCGAAAAAATAAGTCTCTTGATTTTCTTCCTCTTGATTCTTTATTTCATATAGAACTTTGTTATCGTTCGTTACCGATAATGAAACCTTGATATTTTTATCTTTATCGACGATACAGGGCATTCCCCACTTCAAATGATTTAATTGAATAACTGTTGAGTTTTCTATGGAAGGTACAGCCATTTCGACTGCCGCTCTTGCCATTTCTAGGTATATTCCTGTAGTTATTATTATATTATCCTGATATCTATATCCAGCTATAAGAGGCTGTTCTACACTAAATGTTGAGCTATAGCTTTGCTCAATGAGATTTGAGGTATTATAATGTACTAATGGATGTAAGGCACTTCCTATAGTTTTCGAATATTTTTGAGTAGAGTCTATCCAATAACGATCTTGTGCAAAAGGATAAGCAGGTAATGCAATACGTTTGGGGTGATTTTCTCCATAGAATTTTTTCCAATCTATAGCCAATCCTTTAACCCATAATTCCATTAGTTTGGGCAGTTTTCTTCTGGTAATCCACTTTTCAATTGCTTCTTTCATATCATCATCTCCATTGATGATATTCATATCTTCCTGACCGTGTTTTACTTTACCCAAAAAGATTCCTTCTACTGTTTCTGAACCTTCCAGATACGCTTCCAGTTTTTCAATCAATTGATTCATGGTATTTATCAGGAAACCAAGGCGTACCTCAAACTCTTCTTTACATACCTGAAGGCTATATGCCAAATCCTGTACATTAAAAGTTTCTTTAGGTTCTGAGATCAAATCCAACACATCATGCGCTTTTTGATACAACTGCTCTTCAGTTCTTGCTGAGAGTAAAATCATCACTTTTTCTTCCCGAGTCTTTACTGGTATAGGCTGTTTATGTTCTACAGGAACTTCAAATTCTTCTATTACAACATGTGCATTGGTACCGCTTCTTCCAAAAGAACTCACAGCTCCCAGATAAGGTTTACTTTGATCCTTGGTCCATTCTCTCTTCTTTTTGTTGATATAGAAGGGACTATCTCTCCAAGTTATATAATCGTTTTCTTCAACACAGTTGAGACTTGCCGGTATTTGGCGATGTTGCATCGCTTTCAGTAAATTAACAACACTCACCAGGCCTGATGCTGCCAGGGTATGTCCTATATTACTCTTGCAGCTGGTTAGGGCACAATATTCCTGTTTTGCTAAAGAATTTTGATCTTCTTTCAATTTTTTAAAGGCCTTGGCTAATGCATTTATTTCAACAGGGTCTCCTAATTTGGTACCTGTTCCATGTGTAACGATATAGGATAGGTCATTTGTATTGATTTGGTGATCAGTATAGATTTTTTCAATTAATGCAGCCTGTCTATCTCCATTAGGAGCAGTAACTCCATTAGTCTTTCCATCAAAGTTAATTCCGCTAGCTTTAATTGTACCATAGATAGTATCATCATCTGCTATAGCTGTCGATAGTGGTTTTAACATTAGAACTACGACAGACTCTCCTACTCCAATACCTTTGGCATTTTTTGAAAATGTATGACAACGCCCATCTTCGGAAAGCATGCCTGCCTCACTCATCATTATATAACTTTCTGGTGAAAGCAACAATGAAACTCCTGCTACAATAGCTGCTTTACATTCTCCCTGACGTAAACTCGAAACTGCCTGATGAAGTGCTACCAATCCTGAAGAGCAGGCAGTGTTTGTTGAAATAGCCGGCCCTTGAAGATCCAAAAAGTAAGAAAGTCTGGAGCTTATCATTGCATTTCCGGTAGTGGTAATTCCTGGTTTTCCGGTAATCTGATCGTATTGCCCTTCTTCCATTCCTACAAAAACACCTACCTTTTTACCTTTGATCTCCTTTGGAGATATTCTGGCGTCTTCAATAGCTTTATAAGTTTCTATCAGTAATAAGCGTTCTGCCGGATCCATATATTCAGCTTCACGCGGCGAAATTCCAAAAAACAAAGGATCAAACTTATCCACTCCGTGAATAAAACCTCCTTTATTTGTTGTTATCTTATTATTAGTATTGTCTGGAGCTATGTAATAATCACTCCAATCCCATCTATTTGTTGGTATTTCGGTAATAGCATCTTTGCCTTCTGAAAGTAACGACCATAGTTGATCTACTGTCTGCGCCTGTGGGAAACGTCCCGACATCCCCACTACTGCAATAGGTTCAGTATTTGATACATCTATCTGTTTTGGATAAAGGTGTGAGGAAAATGAGTTATTATGTATTGGCTTAATACTTTTTAGCTTAGCTATTGTTATTTTTTCATTATTTCCTTTTTCATTGGTTGCTTCAGTGATATAAAATTCGTCTATCTGATCTGGATACTCCTCCAGAATATAATCTACCAATTTTTGAATTGTAGTTGCGCTAAAGAATACTGCTGGGGTTATTTCTACTTCAAAATAAGCTGTTAGCTTAGAGGCAAGTTTACCTAAACTAATAGAATCAAAACCATACTCGGTAAGATTTTGATCTACCTTTAATCTATTCTGATTGATTTTTGTCAGGCTTGCTATCTGTTGTTTTAGATCATTAGTTACACAATCTTTTACCGAAATCCCTTGATCCCGAAGTTCTCTTTCTATTTTTTTAATATTGTTTGTATTGACTAATACATTTTCTATACTTTTTGACTGCTCTGTAACATATAAACGATTTAAAACTTGTTCTATCCTTGATGGTTTCCCTAACATAACCAAGGTTTGCAATTTATCTGTTTTTATAAGGTCATGCCATAATCCTATTCCTTGAGATGTTTTTAATGGTTCCTGCCCACTACTTTTTAAATAAAAAGAAGCTTGCTCGGCATCACTGGTTCCCATACCTCCTTCTTCCCATAATGGCCAGTTGATGACCATCGTTTTGCTTTTTAACTCAGGTTTTTGTTCTCTATAAAAACTGTACGCCATCTGAAAACGGCTTGCTAAAGCATAATCACAGGATCCAAAATCTCCTAAAAAAGCTGATACCGATGAAAAATAGCAGATAAAATCTAAAGACGGTTGATTTAACACCTCATCGAGTACAATAGTCCCATAGGTTTTGGGATAAAGTATAGTTTTGATATCATCTGTTGAACGTTGGTAAAATGGTTGTGAAGATGCTATTCCTGCCGCATGAATAATCCCTGAAATCTCAAAAGGTAGTTGTGATCGTAATGCCAACATCGCTTCTTTATCACTGACATCGACAGATCGATAATGTACTTGTCCTGCTCCAGCATTTTTTACTATTGCTAATTGTTCTTCAATCACCGAAGATATTGGTGTTCGACCTATCAACAATAAATTTGCCTGATAATTTTCTGCCAAAAAACGAGCAAACTGTAAGCCTAATTTTCCGCACCCTCCGGTAATTAAATAATTTCCTTTTTGTTTAAGAACAGATTCGTTAGTTACTTTATTGGGTATCGATGACTGTAAAGACAACCTATATCGTTGATCATTTTTATACCACAATACTCCATTACATTGCAACGCTTCTGCTATTAATTGCAATGAATATATCGGAGAATCAATATAAAACAAAGATAATTCTGTGTTGGGTAGCAGTAGTTTTAAAGATCGTTCAAAGCCTATCCAGGAATAGTCCCAACAAGTATTCACTTCAGCTGTATTATAATGTCCTACAAGTGTTATGTGTTCTACTGGTAAAGTTGATGATCTGATTGTTTTAAACACATCAAACAACCTATAAATCCCTTCTTCTCCCTTACCTTTTGCCCACAGGTAAAGAATATGAATTGGTTTACGTTCCTGATCATTTACAATAGCAAGTATTTTTTCTATATCATGTGTATTATCGGGACTACACTTATACAACTGAGATGTAACTCTTTGATAATTGTCTGATTGCTCTACAACTATAGTTTGAGACAGGCTATCTAGCATCTCTTGTTTCAACATTTCGCTAAACTCCTTGTTTGCAAAAACAATAGTTGAGCGATTTTCTTTCTTTACCGGAACAATGGTACGCTGTTCTTTTTTCCAATATTCTCTAAAAAAAAGTGGTTGAGTTATTTCCTGTTCAAAAACTGATTCAACATTCTTTCTACTTTTATTCTCTTCAATCCAATATCGTTCTTTGGCAAAAGGATAAAGTGGTAATTGAATACGTTGGGGTTTAACTTTTCCATACAGTTTATTCCAATCCAGATCATACCCCTCAACCCATAATTTGATTAGATTGGAAAGCTTTTTCTGCTGTATCCATTTATCTATCGTTTCTTGTAAATCTGTATCATTTGAAAATAATGAAATTGTAGTTTCATTATTTTTTGCTTTTCCTACAAACGTATCTTGAGTCCGTTTCTTTCCTTCAATATATCCATTTAGTTTTTCTACTAATTGATCTTGAGTACTTGCTACCACCCCCAAACGATATTCCATCTCCATTCTTCCAATCTGCATGGTATATGCTACCTGATCCAAATCACAAGATTGCTCTTGTTTATTTAAATACGCTAGTATATCAACAGCTTTTTGCTTTAACTGTTCTTCTGTTTTTGCTGATAAGGGAAAAACATAACCTGTATCTTGATTACTTTTTGAATTTAGTGTGTTAGTTTCTGCAAAATTATATTCAGATATAACCATATGAGCATTAGTCCCACTAAACCCAAAAGAACTGATTGCTGCCTGTCGCTGTTGATCTTGTTCTACTTGCCAATCTTTGAGTTGAGTATTAACATAAAATGGACTGTTTTCTATACTGATATGTTCATTCAGGTTTTCGAAATTAATGGTTGGGGGCAGTTTTTTATATTTCAACGACATCAAGAGTTTAATCACTCCTGCGACTCCTGCAGCCATTAAACAATGACCAATATTACTTTTAACAGAACCCAGTGCGCAATATGCTTTTTCTGAAGTATATCTTGTAAAGGATTCTACCAAAGCCTCAACCTCAATCGGATCTCCAAGCTTAGTTCCTGTTCCGTGTGCTTCAACCAACTGAATAGAAGATGGATCTATTCTGTAATTATCATAAACTTCTTGTTGTAGCTTAGATTGAGCTTCGGTATTCGGGGCTGTAATCCCATTGGTCTTGCCATCCTGATTAATGCCCCAACCCTTGATGACTCCTAAGATATTATCTCCATCATTTTCTGCATCTTCAAGCCTTTTTAGCATCACTACTCCAACTCCTTCACCTGGCACAAAACCATTAGCATTTTGGTCGAAGGTATGGCATTTGCCATCTGATGATAACATTCCCATTTGTGAAGTCTTGATATGCATATCTGCCCCTGCTCCAATATATACTCCTCCAGCCAGCATAAGATCACTCTGACCCAGGATCAATGAATCACAAGCATTAGCAATCGCTACCAATGAGGAAGAACAAGCTGTATCGATAGTCAAACAAGGACCTTGCAAGTTCAGAAAATAAGATATCCGTGCAGCCAGTATTGAGTTATCTCCTCCTGTAAAACCGTAAGCACTTGTTCGCATATTATCAGATAACAAATGATAGTCTCCCTGGCCACAACCTACAAATACACCGCATTTACTTTTCTCCAATAGTTTAGCATTATAGCCTGCATTTTCTATGGCATGCCAACAGGTTTGCAGAAACAGCCTTTGCTGCGGGTCCATACATTCTGCTTCAGATGGTGATATATTAAAAAATAAAGGATCAAAAAGATCATATTCTTCAAGTGCCCCCATCCATTTGCTATACGTTTTTCCCGGAGTAGCTTCTCCATCTTGATAGTATTTACCAATATCCCATCGTTTTTGAGAAATTTCACTTATACAGTTCTTCCCTTCTACAATATTGTTCCAGAAAGTTTCCACATTATTTGCCATAGGAAACTGACCTGCCATACCAATGATGGCTATGGATTGAGGTTTATCTTTTAATCTTAGATCCGATGTTGTTATTGATACTTTAGGTTTTGAGATAGATTCTCTTTGATTAGATGACAAAGCATCTGTATTCTGAGATATTATTGATGCATTAACCTCTACAGGTATTGCTTCTTTCTGAATAGGCGGCACTCCCAGTTTCTGCATTTCCTCTTTAACATAACGACTAAATTCTATAAGGTTTGGATAACTGTAAATTTTGGTTGCGTTAATGGAAATCTTATATTTTTCATTGATCTTTCTTATCCAGGTTACTCCTATGATTGAATCCAAACCTAGATCTACAAACTGACTATCCTCATCAATTTCGTCTTCTTCCATGTGTAGTTCCTGAGCCAGTAAGTTTTTGAGATTATTTTTAATCATTGGTAATACATCTGCATACTGTGGTGTTTTTTCAGACTTGGATAAAATAGCTTTCTCTGTAAAAGCTACTTGTTCCCGAGTATCTTCTGAAGTAGTATTGAAATTACCTTCTATACGCTCCAGGGTATCCGAACGTCCTACAAAAGTCTTTTCGTGCATAGACAACTCCCGGGTATATGTATCTTCCAAACGATCCTTGATATCACGGGTTATCTGATGTTTGAAGGCAATTAAATTATCACGGGTATTACGCGTTAATTCTCTGGCCAATGTAAATGTAAACTCTCCAATCTCCTTACGGGAAACAACCGGTAAGGATACTCCTTTCTTATTTAATGCTTGACCCGGATATTCTATTCCTGTTAGCAACGTACCACGAGCAAGATCATAACCTATACGCTTCGGAAAAATCAATGTCGAGCCTGCCCCGGGAGTAAATCCGTAATTCATATAAGGACTTATATAATGACTTTCTCTACTTAATATTGGGAAATCACTAAACATACCCATAGACCATCCTGCTCCAATACCATGGCCCTGCATGGATGCAATCACAGGAATATTACAATCCATGGCTAAGTGATATATTGTAGTATCAGTAAATTTAATTTTGCCTTCCTGTATATCGAGTAACATTTCTTTAGTTCCTCCTGAGATGAAATAACTGTCATATCCCGTTAAG
>NZ_JACB01000072.1 GCF_000520975.1 Aquimarina megaterium XH134 | reverse complement strand
AACATTACTTACATCCCATTGACTTACATCTCCATTGAAAGATGTAGCACCAGAAAACATCTGTCCCATTTCGGTAACATTACTTACATCCCATTGGCTAAGGTCTCCATTAAAAGATGGAGCATTAATAAACATTCTTATCATTTTAGTAACATTACTCACATCCCATTTACTAAGGTCTCCATTAAAAGAATCAGTGCTGGAAAACATATCCGTCATATCTGTAACTTTACTTACATTCCAACTATTTAGATCTCGGGTAAAAGATGTAGCATGACTAAACATACCTCTCATATCAGTTACATTACTTACATCCCAATTGCTTAGATCTCCATTAAACTTGCTACATTCTCCAAACATTCCAAACATATCGGTCACTTTACTTACATCCCAATTACTTATATTACCATTAAAGGAAGAAGCACCTAAGAATACTGCTCTCATATCTGTAATGGTACTAACATCCCAATCATTAAGATCTGCATTAAACTTCGTACAACGAGCAAATATACCTGCAATACTGGCTACTTGGGATAAATCAGGTACATCTTTGGCATTATAAATCATATTGTTACATTCTGCAAAAGCTCCATAAAACGATTTCCATTTAATATCTCCCCACTGCTCTATAGTCTGTAGTTTATGAGCATCTTTTCCCTCGTTCATAGAGATACTAGGAAATTTTCCTGAAACTTTAACTGTATATGTATTGGCTGTTACATAAGTATGACTAGGAAGCGTAGTTTGATTCTTTTCAATAGTACCATCACCCCAATCTATGGTATAATCATATGTTAATTCCTTAGTAACTCCAATAGTAATCATTTCATTAGCTTCAGTTGTTTTCCAGGTGGTGATAAAAGGTTCTACAACATTCTCTACAGTAATCGTAATATCTGCACTTGCCTTATGAGTACCATCTGATACTTCTACAGAAAGTGTATACGAAGTAGTGGTTTCAAAATCCAGTTTTTTACCAGCTACCAAACTTAATTCTCCTGTATCGGTTAACTCAAAAAGAGCATCACTATTTTTAGTTAGTGTAAATGTAAGTGCTTTGTTTTCTGGATCTGTGGCTGCTACTTTACCAATAACTG
>NZ_JACB01000071.1 GCF_000520975.1 Aquimarina megaterium XH134 | reverse complement strand
ACTTAATTCTCCTGTATCGGTTAACTCAAAAAGAGCATCACTATTTTTAGTTAGTGTAAATGTAAGTGCTTTGTTTTCTGGATCTGTGGCTGCTACTTTACCAATAACTGTATCATCTGCAATATCTTCTGCTGTAGTAAAGGTTTGAGCATTGATCTCTGGTGCTTTATTGACTATAAGGGGTGCTTGTGGTTGTTCATCATCATTGCTACATGAGAATGTTACCAATACCATAAGTAGTATAATTCCTTTTGTTAAATATATTTTCATAATTAGATTTTATTTTGGTGTAATTTTTTGAGATGCTACTATTTATCTTGAGCGTACGAATAAAGTGTTAAGTTTTCATGGCAAACTGCAGAAAACACTATGCCTTTATTTTAAGAACAATCTCAAGTAAATAGGTCTAGAAGAATAGGTGTATTCTCTAAATTAATTAAGTTAATATGTCAAATACTTTAATTTGGGCAATCAAAATCTTGATTAGTATTTGCGAAGAAATAGTTTACATTGTAGTTTTTTTTCATGATATATTTGGATTTAAATTATACGCCAAAAATATCTCATTACTCAATTTTAATTTTCACCCGTTTAGGGTGATTTTTTTATAAATTTATTTTGACACTTTTGAAATCTATATTTAAACTATTAAATAGTAAATTTTAAAGTGTAGGTTTATTGTACTAATCAGGTGTTTAATGCTAATAAAATATATCGACAATCAATAATACTATCTATTTTAGATTACTAATTTTGTAAAAACATAATCATATCTATGTCGAGATTTTTTATAATATGCTATACTCTTGTCCTAAATGGTGTGATTCTTAATGCACAATCTCAGTTTTTCAAACATTTTACAACAGATAATGGCTTACCTCATGATATTACGTATCAAATCATTCAAGATCAAGAAGGGTTTATATGGATGGGTACAGATAACGGTTTAGTAAAGTTTGATGGAAATCACTTTAAATCGTATAACTATAAAGAAGGATTAGACTCTTCGTTTGTTATAGATATAATTGAAAACAGTGCTAATCAATCCTTTTATATAGCCACATGGGGAGCAGGAGTTTATCAATTAAAAAATGATAGTATTTATCACACTTCTGTTGGCCAAAAAAAATTAACAAAGATTGATAAGATACATTTATTATCTAATAATTTGTTATACGCAAACGTAAATAGATATAATTTTTCGATTTATGATTTTGATAAAAATGAAACTAAAAATTACTATCTAAAAAATAAAAATAAGGAAAAACAACAACTTTACTTAGATACAGTTTTCCCGAAAAACGACTCTACAAACACCTCAATACTGTCTAAAGAAAGTATTATAAACGATACTCTTTTTATACATTCAAGCTTCCAAGTAGATCACTTTACTAATAATGTTAAAGGTGTATATACACTAGACACCAAAACTTTGAAAGTTAATTCTATTTTTCATGAAGTAAAAAGTAAAAAAATCTATACCATTACTAAAGCAGACAGCATGTTTTTTTTGGGTGGACTAAATACTATTTATAAGTACAAAAACGATAGAATGATCGATAGTATCGTACTTCCAACCAATATGCAAAGAACTATTATTGACATACAAGTAAAAGACTCTATTTTATATTGCATAGGTAAAAGTATAACAGATGCAAGTAGAGTCACCCTGAAATATAATTTAGAGTCTGAAAAACTTATTGATGTATCAAAAGAGATAGGTATCAAAAGTATGGTTTCAGATAATTTAATAGATAAAAATGGTAATCTTTGGATTACAACATACGGAGAAGGAGTCTACATGCTTCCTAAGGATCCGCCATTTTTTTTAGGAAGTAACACATTTATAAACCATGATCTAAAGGATATTGAAAAACTTGATAGCGCCTTATATGTTTTATCTACAAATCGATTATATAAAATCAAGGATAAACAAATTTTAAGCTCTATTAATATTACTGAACATCGTGAAAAAATTCAGGCAAATAAAAACAACCATAACATTAACATATTTGGAGGTTATGCGGGTAAAAAATATAAAATTCGGGGAACACCAGTTAATATTGTCACTACTAAACAATTTGAATTACGAACTGAAGATGGTAACACCCTCATTTCCAATAAAAATGTTAACCATGGAGGGGAGCTAAATGCCTATAAAAATGGTGAGAAAATATACAGTATTACCTTTAAAAGAGATTTGCTAAAAGAGGTTTATTTACATAAAGGTAAACTTTACATTATTCGGGATAATCAACCAGGTATAAGAATTTATGATGCCTATACAGGAACGCTAATTGAAACCTGGGATAAAACAACAGGTTTCCCTTTACAAAAAGTAACTAAAGTATTATTTCATAATCACAAAATGTGGATTGCTTCAAACAGAGGTTTATTTATCGTAGAAGGAAATGAGATACAAAATAAATTTAGTGAGCAACAAGGACTCCTAAGTAATCATATTAATGATATCTATTTCGATCAACATAACATATTATGGATCGCAACTCAAAGAGGTGTAAACATTTATAAAAATGATATTGTATACACTCTAGATAAGGATTCGGGGCAAAAATCTTCTTTTGTAACCGCAATTATGGAGTTAGATGATTACATATATATATCAGGTAATAAAGGGATGTTTATTAAAAAAAACCTTTATCCTTTTAAAGTCAAATCTAACACAGATATTATCATTAAAAAAAAAGGAGTAAACTTTATTGTTAACCCAATAAATTATTTAAATCCCAATAGTACAAAAATACAGTATAAAATAAATAATGACTCTTGGAGACATTTAAATACAGATACATTATTGTTGCAACACTTAAATCATGGTAATCACAAAATTCAATTTAAATATAAAGACGGACTAAGTGATTGGAAAATAAATTCACCGCAATCTTTTTCCATTTATCATCCCTGGTACGAACGTCCCTGGTTTATTACTTTTCTTGTAATTATAACTTCGATCTTACTTCTCGTTATTATCAGCTTAAAATTAGAACAAAGTAAAGCAAAGAATTCTTTCCTAAAAGCTACATTACACGAAAGAGAACTTTTGAAAAAAGAATTGGCTAACGTTCATAAAAATATTGCTCAGGATTTTCATGATGAATTAGGAAATAAAATTGCTAGTATATCGGTACTCTCTAATCTAATGAGTAAAAAAATGAAAGAGAATACCAAAGAATTTAAACAGATAAAAAAAATCAATAGAGATTCTAATTCTTTATACTCTGGAATGAGAGATTTTATCTGGTCCTTAGATCAAAATAGCAATGAGTTAGATCATGTTTTTTGTTATCTAAAAGACTTTGGAGAAGATCTGTTTTCTAATTCTGACATCACTTTTTATGTAGAAAACCTGGATATATCCAGGCAGATTTCGCTCCCTTACTATTGGAGTAAACAGCTTATTTTTATTTTTAAAGAAGCGATGACTAATTGTATAAAACATAGCAAAGCCACAGAAGCTGTACTTCATCTAAATATTCAGGATAACATATTGATAATATCATTGCATGATAATGGAATTGGGTGCACTATTGAATCCCTGAAACGAAAAAACGGATTAGTCAATATGACTGAAAGAGCTAAAAAAATTAATTCAGTATTAGACATTAAAAATGAAAATGGACTCAAAATATCCTTTGTAGGAAAGTTAAATCCATAGTTTTGTACTAATACCCTAAAAATCAATAATGAATTCGAAAATAAAAATACTAATTATTGAAGATAATAGAGTTTTACTCGACTCTTATAAAGAGATTATCAATGAGACCAAGAACTTTTACACAATCGGTGCTTATAGTAATTGTGAAGAAGCTATTTTAAATCTAAAAAACGATAATCCTGATATAGCTCTTATTGATATACAGCTCCCCGGGATAAATGGGATTGAAGGGTTAAAAAAAATGAAAAATATCAAATCAGACCTTCTTTCAATAATTATTACAGTACATAATGACACAAAATATATTTTTGATGCTTTATGTGCAGGAGCTATTGGATATTTAACTAAAAATACTGAACCCGATGAATTGATTAATGCTTTAAATGAAGCATATCGTGGAGGAGCACCGATGAGTGCTTTAATAGCCAGAAAAGTGGTAGAATCTTTTGTTTCACCCAAAGAGAAAGATCTGTCTGATAGAGAAAATAGTGTTTTACAACTACTTGCCAAAGGAAAAAGCTATGCTTCTATTGGCAAAGAGCTTAATGTTTCTATTAATACCATAAAAACTCATACCAGGAATATCTATGAAAAACTACAAGTAAACAGTAAAGAAGAAATTATAAAGAAGTACAACAATTAGTTAATACAGAACTATCAATTCTTATAATCATAAAAGTGAAGACCAAATCTATTCGCCATCAATTATTCCTTTTATCGTATTTGCCATTACTCTGGTTAACTCCTTCCTACTATACCTTCCTACTCCTATAACATGAGATGCTAATGTTCCTTTTTGAAACTGAACAAAATATTCGAGTATTTGGGCTTTTATCTTTTCATATTCTTGATACTCAAAAAAAGTACCCGAATTTGTTTCCGAAATTAATCTTGATACATCTGCTCCTTTAGGACCAACAGCAATAATAGGTCTTGTAGATACCATATATTCAAACAATTTACCGGGTATAATGCATCGGGTATCTTTACTATCGATTTCAATCAATAGTAAAACTTGCGAACTTCTTTGAATTTGGATAGCTTCCGTGTGTGGTACATAACCTTTCAGTTCCAAAAAATCTGATAATCCGGCTTCCCGAATTGAAGACAATACATCATCACTAACAGCTCCTACCAATTGTAATCGAAATACCGATGAAAATGCTTTATTTTCCTCAATCAAATCATATAAGGCTTTCCAAAGATTCTTTGGATTTCTACCAGATAATAACGATCCTATGTGTGAAATAGTAAACGTAGTATCCAAAACTGTTTCGGGGATCGATTCTTTGTCATAGCCATTAGTGATTACAGAAATTGGAGTATCTGTAATCTCTTTAAACTCTTTTTTTGTTGTAAAACTGGTAACAACAACATGATCGGCAGTGTTTAATACTGCCTTCTCCATAGATGTATGCTTTTGCATAGATCTCTTTGTAAGTTTCAGCTTATCATGATATCCAATGGTAGTCCAGGGATCTCTAAAATCGGCAATCCACTTTACTCCTGTTCGTTGTTTCAACTCCTGCCCTATCAGGTGCATGCTATGAGGTGGACCCGTAGTAATTATGGTATTAATTTTATTTTCTGAAAGGTATTTCTGTAGGTAGGTAACCGACGGTTTTACCCAGAACTTGCGGGCATCGGGAATAAAAAAATTACCCCGTATATACAATAACAGTCGCTGTACAAAAGACTGCTTTGCTGCACCAGCAATAATACCTTTACTTATTGTTTTGGTCTCATTTTTAGAAAAAACCTGCGCAAAACGATATGGTTCAAAAATAGGTTGTTTTAGTACTTCTATTCCTTCAGGAATTTCAGATAATAAAGAAGTATCTTCTAGAGGGTATGTAGGATTTTCGGGCACATATACTATTGGTTCTATATCAAAATCTCTAAAGTACTTAACAAACTTAAGCCACCGCTGTACTCCAGGACCTCCTGCAGGTGGCCAATAATATGTAATGATCAGGATCTTCACGATATACCTTACTTATCTTCTTTTGTTAAAGATAGCAAACTCCCTGTTTTCTTATATTGAAAATACAATCCGCCAAGCACCAGTAAAACAAAAAGAATAGAGCTCGTAAGCGTAATGGTACTTCCTGTTTTTACAACCTGAGGTTCGAATTTAAATTCTATCGAATGCTTTCCTGCTGGTACTTTTAGGCCCCTTAACATATAATCTACCGGGTATATAGGTGTAGTTTCGCCATCAATATATGCGTTCCAGCCATCTTTATAGTATGTTTCAGAAAAGACAATAAAACCTGGATTAGCAGCATAGACATTATATGCCAGATGATTAGGTTGGGTTTTAGAAATTGATACTGTAGAAATACTATCTTTATTAGGTTTAAAATCTCCTAATTCGTTTTGATAATCTTTTCTAATAACCGCCGTCTTTTTGGTATCTATAGTATTTAATGATTCAAATTCCCTTTTATAATTGTCTACAAACTTTAGCTCTTCAACAAACCAGGCTGCTCCATTAATTGAAGGGTTTTGCTGAACGTCTAGTTGTCCTTCTTTATTTTGTTGAATTACATATTTTACGTTAAGCATATTAATTACTTCCAGATTACCTTTGGCAATATGGCCAAAATAAAGGTCTTCCATTTTTCTGGGGCGTACTGCAGTATACCCATTAATAGAATTAAAGAAGTAATTCGTGTGTGAATTATTAAAACCTCTAGCCTGATCTAATACTCTAAAATAGGATTCGTCTTTTAGAATTTCTTTATCCACCGCTGTTGGTTCAAAATAATTTCTGTATTCACGCTTAGAGATAAAACCCTCATTATCAACACTACGTCTATCTACGCTAACCAAATCTATTAGAATTAGTGCTCCCAATGCGATAAGGGTAATATTTTCTGAAAACTTTTTCTTTAAACTAAGCCAAAGGACACCTCCCATTAGAATTATAAACAGAAGTGAACGCAAACTATCACTTTTCATGATTGCAATTCGATCTTCTTTGATAGCATCAAAAATAGCAGGTTGTTCAATCCCTAATCGAACTTCTGAAGATGACTTGAAACTAAATAAACTTCCTCCAAACAGCCAAAAAAGCAGACACAACCCTCCAAAAACTCCTAATGAAATTAAAAATTTCTTTTGCCTTTCTTCAATAGATATTTTGTCATTAAAGAATCGATGCAGCCCAAAAACAGCAGCAATAGGTATTAATAACTCTAAAATAACCTGAATACTTGATACTGCTCTAAACTTATTATAAAAAGGTACATAATCAATAAAAAATCGTGTTAGAAATTCTAAATTCTTACCCCAACTTAAAGCGAGAGATAGTATCATTCCTGCCAGTAGCCACCAGCGAAGTCTTCCTTTTACCAACAACAACCCTAAAAGAGCTAAAAACACTACTGTTATTCCTAAATATGGAGGAGCTTCTACAAAAGGTTGTTCTCCCCAATATAGGCCTGTAACTTTAGCATAATAATTAGCTTGTTCTCTTGGCTGTCCTAATTCAATCAATTTTTGATAAAAGGCAGAATCTGTACCCAAATCAGATGCTCTACCTAATCCCATTAATTTAGGAACAAAAAGGTTTAGTGATTCTAATTTACCATAACTGTATTCTGTAATATATTCATAATCCAATCCGTTCTTTTCTGAAGAAGTCGCTGTAGTTTCTGCCAATAAGTTTTTACCTCTAATACTGGTATCAACATATTCTGATGTAGATAATAAAGTTGTTGCATTTGTCGCCAATCCTAATAATACGGCAAGTACTAATGTACCTACAGATTTTAAAAAATGTGGAACTTCTTTTTTTCGT
Source organism: Aquimarina megaterium XH134 (assembly GCF_000520975.1). Classification (GTDB taxonomy): domain Bacteria; phylum Bacteroidota; class Bacteroidia; order Flavobacteriales; family Flavobacteriaceae; genus Aquimarina; species Aquimarina megaterium. The sequence goes on along the minus strand of NZ_JACB01000071.1, from coordinate 18,223 downwards.
ATAGCGTCGACAAAATAAGCTACCCCCATGACTAGAGTAAGTAACCCCAGGTAATATGTCATCTGATAATGATTGGCTTGTATTTCTAAGCCCATGGCCAGTGCTGTCAATAAAAATCCCCAAACATATCTTTTCTGAAAAACCATTATAATTCCTGAAAGAACTAACGGAAAGTAAGCAATAGCATGTGCTTTAGAATTATGCCCCACTCCTATTATGATAATTAAATATGCAGAAAACCCAAAAGCTAACGCTCCCAAAATAGCAATTCTCCATGGGATACGCATTACAAGCATCAAAATATAAAAGCTAAGCAAGTAAAGAAAAAGATAATCTGCTGGTCTAGGCAAAAAACGAATCAAACGATCCAATTTATCCATATAATCATGCGGAAATTTTGCTCCTAGCTGATATGTAGGCATTCCTCCATAAGCAGAATTATTCCAGTACGTCTCTTTACCGGTATTAGTGCGATAATCGTTTTGTTGTTTAGCCATACTCTCATAATGCTTTATATCATTTTGATAGAGCATTTTCCCACTTAATACTGGGTTAAAATAAGCTAATGAAACTATTACAAAACCTAAAACGACAAGAATATGAGGTAAAAATCTTTTAATTAAAGACATGATGTGTGTGAGTTTACTAATAAAGAGCCAAATTAATCAATTTCCTCATAATCGATATATTCTCCTACATCTTTATTAGAATAATTTTGTTTCGATTTTTTTTCAATAGTTACCTCTCCTTCTGTAGACTGCCGGGGTTGTTGATATTGATCAAATTGCTGTTTAAATTTCTCTCCAGCTTTCTTTGTAACATATCTAAGCAATAGAGGACCAAATAACCGCGTTATTATCTTTAGTCCATAATATACTAAGATTATAATGAGAATTATCTTTAATACCCCTTGTAGTGATGCTTCCTGCATAACATTTTTTTTCAAAAATAATGAACTCTGTATACAATTACATGTAGACAGTCCTAAAAAAATGATAAAATCTGCTATATTTGAACCAAATCTATTGAGTATGTACCCTAAGTCTATTCTGTTATTAATTATCACATTTCTATGTACCCTAACGGTTTCTGCACAATATACCGAGAAGATCAATACCAATAGACCTGGTACATCACAGGGTGCTTTCTCGGTTGGTAATAATGTTTTACAATTAGAAGGTGGTTTTGGTTTTGGAAAAGAAAAACATAAACTCCTTAATACAAAGACAAATGTTTTTAAGTTCGATTATTCTGTGCGATACGGTTTATTAATCGAACAATTAGAACTTAGACTAAATGGTACATTTAGAGCAGATGGAGTAAAACAAACTATTGGAGGTAATGAAGAAAAAATAAAGAGAAGTAACTTTGAAGTAAATACGATTGGTGCAAAATATTTGATTTATGATCCATATAAAAAGCCAAAAAAAGATTCTACTAATTATGATGAATTAAAAAGCTGGAAAGAGCGTTATAGATTTAAGTGGAAAAGCTTAATCCCTGCAGTTTCTGCTTATGTAGGAGCTAATTTTGTATCAAAAGACAACCCTTTTACCGCACCAAATGATGATACCTTTAGCCCAAAGATTGTATTAATGACCCAGAATAACTGGACTACGAGTATGAATGGGAACTGGGTATTAGTAACTAATTTGATTGTCGATAAAGTAACAACAGATGACCCGATTATCGGTTGGATTATTACTTCTACTCATACAATAAATGAAAAATGGGCTGCTTTTGGAGAATACCAAGGGCAAAAAAGTGATTTTTATAGTGATAATATTCTTAGACTCGGAGGAGCCTATTTATACAATAAAGATTTACAGCTGGATGCAAATATTGCTTTCAATTTTAAAGATACCCCTTCTATTTTTACTTTTAGTTTTGGAGCATCTTATCGATTTGATTGGCATACCAAAGATGAGATCATCGAGCAACCAGGATTAGAAGGCGGCATTAAAGAAGGAGAGAAAGAAGAAAATGAGGATGAGGGAGAGAACGAAGAAAATGAACAAGATGGGCTTGATGAACTTGAAGAAGGTGAAGAAATAGAAAACGATAGCCTTAAATTAAGAAAAACTCCTTTTGTTAATGATTTTGAAGATGATGGTTTTAGAGAAGCAATCGAAAGCGACCTTGATCAAAGACGAACTGAAGAACGATTAGAGCGTGAGCGTATTGAAAACGAGAAAATAGCTAAAAAAGAAGATAAAAAATTCAGAAAAGAAGAAGCTAGACGTCTAAAACGTGAAGCAAAAGAAGCCAGAAAAGCTGAAAAAGCTGAAATCCAAGCCGAGAAAGAAAAGCAAAAAATGATCAATGATATTGATGCCGAATTGGATAAAATGGAGAAAGAACAAGGTGTGGATCAAGAATTACAAGATATAGATAAAGAGCTTCAGGAGCTCGAAAAAATGGAAAAAGAGTTAGATTCTGGTAATCAAGAAAAGGAAGAGAAAAAGGAAGAGAAGAAAGAAGAACAAAAGGAAGAGGAAGATGTAGATGCTGAATATGAAAAGTATCAAAAGGAACAAGAAAAAACTAAGAAAGCAGAAGAAAAAAGAAGAAGAAAAGAGGAAAAAAGGCGTCAAAAAGAAGAGAAGAAAAGGAAAAAAGAAGAACAAAAGCGCAAAAGCAAAGAAGAAAAGGATAATAAAACCGATGATTCGGACCTTGATAAAGAATTAGAAAAAATAGATCAGTAATTAGTGATAAAAAGCAGGAATAAAACTCTTTAAAGCACCTAAATAAAGAATCTAATGCAATTATTACTAAAATGATCTGTATGCAACCATAATATTTAATAAAAGGATTATATATTTGTGATGAATTAGAGATGATATATGATTACGATTAAAGAAATTACTTCAAAAGGAGATTTAACAACGTTTGTTAAATTTCCTTTTGAATTATATAAAGATTCCCCATACTATGTGCCTTCTATTATTAAAGAAGAAGTAGATGTGATGAATCCAAAGAAGAATCCTGTTTTTAGAAACTCTGATGCAAAATATTTCTTGGCTTACAAAGGCGATACCATAGTAGGAAGAATCGCTGCAATTATAAATTGGATTGAAGTAAACGAACAAAAAAAACCAAAAGTGCGTTTTGGATGGTTTGATGTTATTGATGACATTGAAGTAACTAAAGCATTATTAGAAAAAGTTTCAGAATATGGTACTCAACATGGTTTAGAATATATGGAAGGCCCCGTAGGTTTTTCGAATATGGATAAAGCAGGAATTCTAATTAAAGGATTCGAAGAGTTAAACACCATGATTACCTGGTATAATTACCCTTACTATTCTAAACATATGGAGCAGCTTAATTTTGAACCAGCTGCTACATGGGTAGAATACAAAATAAGAGTTCCGAAAAAGACAAAAGAAAAGGTAATAAAATTTGCTCAGGTAATTAAAGAACGTTATCAGCTTAAGCTTCTTAAATTTAATAAAAGTAAAGAAATACTTCAGTATGCAGATGACATGTTTGATCTGCTAAACAAAACCTATAGTAGCTTACAAACTTTTGTTCCTATACAGCAGTACCAGATAGATATGTATAAGAAAAAATACTTACCCTATCTAAATCCCGAATATATTACCTGTATTGCTGATAAAACAGGGAAGCTTATTGCATTTTCGATCGTAATGCCTTCATTTTCTAAGGCTTTGAAAAAAATGAATGGTAAAGTATATCCCCTAAGATTTTTACATATCCTAAAAGCACAGCGCAGAAATGATACAGCGGCTTTTTACCTTATAGGAGTTGATCCAGAATACCAAAATAAAGGAGTAACTGCACTTATCTTTAAAGAAATGAATGAAGCTTTTCTTCGTAATGGGATCGAAGTTGTCGAAACTAATCCCGAACTTGAAGAGAATAAAGCAATCCAAGCCCTTTGGAATGGTTATGAGCATGAGCAACATAAAATGAGACGAACGTTTAGAAAAAGTATTTAGCCTCTATTACTTTATTTACATATCGATGTACTAAGAATTATAGCCTTAATTTTATACATAAGATTATTAATACTTAGTTAAATAATGAATAGCTAACACTATCTTCTTAGATTTTATCTATTTTTAATAAGACCAACATTTTTACTTGTAATGAGTAGATATAAAACTTTGACATAAAGTCTGAGTGTCTTTAAAAAAATCAGAGTTTTCAAATTCTTAAAACTATAAATCATGTTAAAAAACATTTTAAATGTAAATGGAGTTAAAAAGTTAAAAAAACAAGAACAGACAACCATTATAGGAGGGTATCGAGGTCCGGATATCTGTCTACTCCTTAATTGTGCTGAAAGGCTTGATGGAAAATGTCGTTGTGAAAATGGAAAGTGTGTATTTGACAGACATTATTGCAAATAGATAAAATGACCATAAAAAAATCCGCTAATTATTCTTAGCGGATTTTTTATATATTATTATTTAAGCAATTTATTCACCCATTGCTGCAGCAACAGCGGCAGACATACGTTTATAAGTTCCGTTTTCTAATCGTTCTCGTATAGCAGAAAATGCATTAAGTGTTTCTTCTATATCCTCTAAGGTATGAGAAGCTGTAGGAATTAACCTTAATAATATTAGCCCTTTTGGTATAACTGGATATACTACAATAGAACAGAAAATCCCATAATTTTCTCTAAGATCTTTTACCAGAGCCATAGCTTCAGGAATACTTCCTTTTAAATATACTGGCGTTACGCAACTCTGAGTAGTTCCTAAGTCAAAACCTCTTTCTCTAAGTCCATTCTGCAAATTATTTACATTCTGCCATAGTTTAGCTTTTAGTTCGGGCATTGTTCTAAGCATATCCAAACGCTTAAGAGCTCCTATTACTAATTGCATTTGCAATGATTTTGCAAACATTTGAGAACGTAAATTATATTTTAAATAATCTATAATCTCTTGATCGGCAGCAATAAATGCTCCTGTACTCGCCATAGATTTGGCAAACGTAGCAAAATACACATCGATTTGATCCTGAATACCTTGCTCCTCACCTGTTCCTGCTCCTGTTGCTCCTAATGTACCAAATCCGTGTGCATCATCAACAAACAATCTAAAGTTATACTTTTCTTTTAAAGCTACAATTTCTTTTAGTCTTCCTTGCTCTCCTCGCATTCCAAAAACGCCTTCAGAAATCAGTAAAATCCCTCCTCCAGTCTTTTGTGCCATTTTGGTAGCTCTCATCAAGTTTTTATCAATACTTTCTATATCATTATGTCGATACGTATATCGCTGTCCTTGATGTAATCGTACTCCATCAATAATACAAGCATGTGCATCTACATCGTATACTATGATATCATCTTTACTTACCAGCGCATCAATTGTAGAAACCATTCCCTGGTATCCAAAATTTAATAAATATGCTGCTTCTTTATCGACAAACTCTGCTAATTCATCTTGTAATTGTTCATGAAGATCTGTATGCCCGCTCATCATCCTAGCTCCCATTGGATATGCAGACCCATAAGCTGCTGCCGCCTCTGCATCTACCTTACGAACTTCTTCTTTATTTGCTAATCCCAAATAGTCATTGATACTCCAGGTAATTACTTCTCTCCCTTGAAACCTCATTCTATTTGATATAGGTCCTTCTAGTTTAGGAAAAACAAAATATCCTTCTGCCTGATCCGCCCACTTTCCTAATGGCCCTTTGTCTTTATAAATCTTATCAAATAAATCTCTCATTTATCAAAAAATTGTTTCTTATAAGTGTGCGAAAATACGGAAAATTGATTTGATGACATAATTATATTCAATTTCACTTTTATAAAGTGCTATTTTAACACTTTACAAAATCTACTACACAATGAACCATAAATATTTTAATGATTTCTTGTAATTTAATAAATAAAATTGATATCAACAATTGAAGAAATAGGAACCATATTATGAAAGTAATATTAAAAAAAAAAGCATCCCGAAAATATCGAGATGCTTATCATTTTATGTTATATTTTTTTATTTAATGAATTGCACTTTTGTTGCGTCAATTTCATTTTTGCTATCAAAAAATCCTTGTTCTGTCATCCAATCATCACTAAATACTTTACTCATATATCGTGATCCATGATCGGGAAGAATAATAATAACATTACTATTTTCATCAAATTCACCTTGCTCTGCAAGTTGTTTTACACCTTGTATAGCTGCTCCACTTGTGTATCCCAAAAACAGGCCTTCTTTTTTCACTAATTCTCTAGCAGTATGTGCACTATCCTCATCACTAACCTTTTCAAATTTATCAATAACATCAAAATCTGTTGCAGTAGGGATTAGATTTTTACCCAGACCTTCAATTCTATAAGGATATATTTCTTCCTCATCAAATTCTCTGGTTTCGTGATATTTCTTTATAACCGATCCGTAGGCATCGATTCCCAATACACGTACATTACTATTTTTTTCTTTCAAAAACCTTGCAGTACCAGAAATAGTTCCTCCAGTTCCGCAACATGCTATAAAATGTGTAAGCTTACCACTAGTTTGCTTCCAAATTTCTGGTCCTGTAGAATTATAATGGGCATCAATATTTAATTCGTTAAAGTATTGATTTATATATACAGATCCTTTTATTTCTTCATGAAGTCTTTTTGCCACCTGATAATAAGATCTTGGATCATCTGCACTTACATGGGCAGGGCATACGTACACCTTTGCTCCCATATTCTTAAGCATTGCTATCTTATCCTTAGAGGATTTAGAACTAACAGCAAGAATACAATCGTAGCCTTTGATCACGCTAACCATTGCTAAACTAAAACCTGTATTACCACTTGTTGTTTCAATAATGGTGTCACCAGGTTTAAGAATACCTTTTCTTTCTGCTTCTTCTATAATATAAAGTGCAATTCTATCTTTGGTGGAGTGTCCCGGGTTAAAAGATTCTACTTTTGCGTAGTAATTTCCCGGAAAGTCTTTCATAATTCTGTTTAGTTTTATAAGCGGTGTATCGCCAATAAGCTCTAAAACATTATTATAAGCCCTAATATCTTCTCTCATATAATTGTGTTTTACAGATTCGTGGAATAAAATGGGGGTCCACTAACTGTTACAAAAACGGTACGAAGTTACATTATTTTTTTTAATTACTCTTGGATACCTTCTAAATCTAATAAAAAGGCATATTCTTCTGCCACTTCTTTAAGTGCTTCAAATCTTCCTGAGGCTCCTCCATGTCCGGCTTCCATATTTGTATGTAATATTAATAAATTCTTATCTGTCTTTAACTCTCTTAATTTTGCTACCCATTTTGCTGGTTCCCAATATTGAACCTGAGAGTCATGTAAACCTGTATTTACTAACATATTAGGGTATTCCTGAGCTACAACATTATCATAAGGAGAATATGACTTCATATATGTATAATATTCTTTTTCATTAGGATTACCCCATTCATCGTATTCTCCTGTCGTTAAAGGAATACTGTCATCAAGCATTGTACTTACAACATCTACAAAAGGTACCGATGCTACGACACCGTTATATAATTCTGGCGCCATATTAACTATTGCTCCCATCAATAATCCTCCTGCAGAACCTCCCATAGCATATAAATGATTGGTAGAAGTATACCCTTGTGCTATTAAAGACTTTGAACAATCAATAAAATCTGTAAATGTATTTTTCTTTTTAAGAAGTTTTCCATCTTCATACCAGGATCGTCCCAGATATTCGCTTCCTCTTATGTGAGCAATGGCGTAAATAAATCCTCTATCCAGCAAACTTAATCTCGCCGTAGAAAAATAAGGATCTATAGTTGATCCATATGAACCATAACCATATTGTAATAATGGGTTACTTCTATCTTTTTGTAATCCTTTTTTATATATTAAAGAGATAGGAATCTTAGTTCCATCCTCGGCTGTTGCCCATACTCTTTCTGAAACATAATTACTTTTATCAAATTTACCACCAAGGACTTCTTGTTCCTTTTTTACTTTTTTCTCCTTAGATTCCATATCAAAATCAATTACCGAATTGGGAGTGGTAAGAGAATTATAAGAGTATCTTAGGCTTTTGGTATCAAAATCAGGGTTTGTACTTACATAAGCGGTATAGGTTTCATTATCAAAAGGAAGGTAATAATCAACAGTACCGTCCCATCTTTTGATATTAATCTTATTTAAACCATTATTACGCTCGCTAATAACTAAATACTCTTTAAAAATCTCTACATCTTCTAGTAAAACATCTTTTCGGTGTGGTATGACATCTTTCCAGTTCTCTTTGGCAGTATTATCCTCAGATACCTTCATTAGCTTAAAATTAGTAGCTTCGTCTGCATTGGTTAACACATAGAAATGATCATCATAATGTGCTATCCCATATTCTATTCCTCTTATTCTTGGCTGAAAAACTTTAAATTCTCCTGTAGGATCATCAGCTCTTAAAATTCTATATTCTGAAGTTAGCGTACTACTTGACCCTATTACAAGGTATTTTTTAGATTTGGTTTTATATACAAATGTAGAAAAGGTCTCATCTGTTTCATTAAAAATCTCTACATCATCGGATACTGGAGTTCCCAGAATATGCCTGTAAATCTTATTAGACCGTAATGTTTCATTATTTTTTTTTGTATAAAATAAAGTTTTACTATCTGTAGCCCAGGTACTGCCACCAGTTGTAGTTTCTATAGTCTCTGGATATATCTCACCTGTTACAAGGTTTTTTATTCGTATGGTATATTTACGTCTACTTACGGTATCTACACCAAATGCAGCTAACTTATTATCAGGACTAATACTAAGTCCAGATAATCTATAATAACTATATCCTTCAGCTTCTTTGTTACAATCAAAAAGAATTTCTTCTTCTGCATCAAGGCTTTCTTTTTTTCTGGAATATATAGGATAATCTTTTCCTTTTTCGAAACGAGTTAAATACCAATATCCATTTAATTTATACGGAACTGAAGAATCATCCTCTTTAATACGACTTTTCATTTCTTCAAAAAGGTTTTCCTGAAACTTCTTTGTATGAGCAGTCATCTTATCATTATAGGCATTCTCTTGCTCTAAATAATCAATTACCTCCTTATTTTCACGATCATTTAACCAAAAATAGTTATCAACACGCACATCATCATGTTTTTCTAGATTTGTTGGTTTTTTAGCTGCTATAGGAGGTTGAACTTTAGAATCCAATGTCGTCATGGTATTTTATTTACAAGAAGTTGCGAAAATAAGAGATAATAAGAATATAATGAATGAAGTTTTCATAATAATCTTGTTAGTTTATTAACAGCCAAAGTACTAATTTTGTATTTATAAATTTTAAAAACACATACACATGTTTGGAGATATGATGGGGATGATGGGTAAATTAAAGGAAACCCAGCAAAAAGTAGAGGAAACTAAAGAAAGATTAAATACCGTTTTGGTAGATGAAGAAAGTTCTGATGGTTTACTTAAAATTACACTCACCGCTAATCGAGAAGTTAAAAAAATCGCTATATCCGATCAACTATTAGAAGACAAGGAACAGCTAGAGGATTATTTAATTTTAACTTTAAATAAAGCTATCGCAAAAGCAACACAGGTTAATGAAACAGAATTGGCTGCAGTTGCTAAAGAAGGTATGCCAAATATCCCCGGGATGGATTTATTTAAATAGCCCTGTCATCAATTAAAGGGTATTGGGCTTTAAAAAAGTGCAGTTAGCTATTTTTATATTTTTCTTTCTCCTTTTAATTCTATAATTTTAACAAAAGCTAAAAAATTAACTAAAATCTGACAATATGTTTGAACTCAAAAATAAGGAAGGGTCTAGCTATCATTTTACCTTAAAAGCTAAAAACGGACAAGTTATCTTAAGTAGTGAGGTTTACAATAGTAAATCTGCTGCAGAAAACGGAATTGCATCGGTTAAGAAAAATGCATCTGAAGATGGAAGATATGAGCGTAAGACAGCAAAAAATGGTAAATTCTATTTTAACCTAAAAGCAGGTAATGGCCAGGTAATAGGTAGCAGTCAGATGTATGCTTCTGAATCTGGAATGGAAAATGGCATCAATTCTGTTAAAGAAAATGCACCGGGTGCCGATACTAAAGAAATTTAATTTTTTAAGTGTTTATAAATAAAGCTGTTCATTTATAAATGAACAGCTTTATTTTTATTCAAAGTAACCAAAGTTAGTAGTTCTAAAAAGTATTCATGTTTTTCCTGGGTATACTCCAAATGCGTTACAAGTCTTAATTTACCTTGCCCCATTCCATAAAAATGAACGTTTTTTGATGCCATTTCTGCAATAAATTCTTCTTCATTTCCATCTATAACAAATATAACTATATTGGTATCTACAGGTTCTACCTGCGTTACAAAAGGTAGTTTTTTTAGTACTTCACCAATTTCTTTGGCTCTTTTGTGATCTTCTGCTAATCGATCGATATGATGTTCTATAGCATATAATCCGGCAGCTGCCAAATACCCTAACTGGCGCATTCCTCCTCCTAATATTTTTCTGATACGAATTGCATGTTCCATAATATCGGTATTACCGACTAAAACAGACCCTATTGGTGCTCCCAGGCCTTTACTTAAACAGACAGAGATAGAATCAAAAACTTCTCCGTATTGGATAGCACTTTCATTCTTAGCCACAAGGGCATTCCATAATCGTGCTCCATCCAAATGATACCCAAGATCATGCTGATCACATACCTGTTTTATTTTTTTAATTTCTTCAAAATCATAACATGCTCCGCCTCCTTTATTGGTCGTATTCTCTATACACACCAAGCTTGTTAACGGGCTATGATAAAAATCTGGTGGATTAATTGCTGCTTCTACCTGCTCTGCTGTAACCATCCCTCTATGACCATCTAGTAATTTACATGATACGCCACTATTAAAAGAAACTCCTCCTCCTTCATAATTATATACATGAGCAAATTTATCGGCTATCAATTGCTCGCCTGGTTGTGTATGCAATTTAATAGCAGCCTGGTTTGCCATACTCCCCGAAGGGAAAAACAATGCAGTATCTTTACCAAACATTTGTGCTACCTTTTCCTCTAAAGCATTTACGGTAGGGTCTTCTTTATACACATCGTCCCCTACCTCAGCATTCATCATCGCAGCAAGCATTTCTGGAGTAGGTTTGGTAATGGTATCACTTCTAAGATCTATTTTCATTTTTTTATTATACTATATGATTTATATTGCAATCTACTCGACCAATAAAAATAATGCTATTTTTGTGAATAGCACTAGCATATTGCTCTAAAATAAATGTTCCTTCAAAAAAATATTATGTATAGGTTTTTTATATATTGTTTTTTACTGCAATTTCTTTTTACCCCAACCTCATTAAAGGCGCAACACTATACAGATTCACTACCGCAAAAAAGTTATAAAGAATTACAAAATCTTTTTTTAGAAAATCGTAATGTAGATTCTGTAAAGGCAAAAAAGATTTTGAAGGTTTATATAGAAAAAGCAAAGAAAAATTTAGATACTCTAAAAATAGCACAAGCCTTTCGACTTTATTGCCTGGATAAAAGTGAGGAAAATAAACAACCCTATTTAGATAGTATCATAGCTATTACTAAAAATAAACAAAATAAAAACTATCCTGCTTTTGCTTACCACAGGAAAGCACAATTTTTTCTACATCAACAAAGAAATATTGAAAAGACATTAAATAATCTTAACCTGGCTCGTAAGTATGCAAAATTGAATAACAATATTCGTCTTTTATACAGAATAAAACATCACATTGGCATTATTAAAAGTGAGCATTTAAATGAAAAAGAGGAAGCTTTGGCTATTTTTAAAGAGTGTGAAAAATTTTATAAAGATAACGACAAGTATATCTATAGATATTTATTTACACTACATGTAATTGCAGAAACGTATATAGGTCTAAAAAAATACGATTCTGCATCATATTATAATAACCTGGGATATAACAAAGCTGTAAATGGTAGTGATGTCGAGCAAAACAAAATGAAGGCCTATTTTATTTTATGTGAAGGGATCAACCAATATACCCAAAAAAAGTACACAACCTCTATTGACAGTATAAATAAAGCTATACCTACAATGATAGAATATAACGATATCTCTAATATAATTGATAGTAATTTTTATTTAGGGAAATCGTACTATGACCTTGGGAATAAAGAAAAAGCAATACCGCTTTTTAAAAAAACAGATTCTATATTAGCAACTTTAAATTCTATCCCACAATACAAACATGTTAAAACCTATGAGTATTTAAAAAATTATTATAAAGAAATAAATGATCTAATCAACCAAAATAAATATTTAGATAAGTTAAATACTGTATTAGATAATTATCTAAATGATCAGATTTTTATTAGTAGAAAAGTAAAAGAAGACTATGACATTCCTTTGCTAATTGAGGAACAACAGGTAATCATAAAAAAACTAAATAAAAATAATGATACTTATATTTCGGGATTATTGATTTCGGGAATACTTTTATTAATTTCTGGTGGGTTGATCTACTATCAGTATCGAAAAAGACGATTGTATAAAATTAGGTTCGAACAGCTGATTATCGATTCTAAATCAAATACACATACACCTCATTCAAACCAAGAGATTAAATCTACGAAAAGCTTGGATTTAAAAGTACCTGAAAAACATGTAACTTATATACTGAGTAAGCTTGATGAGTTTGAAAAAAACCATGATTTTTTGAATGTTGGAGTAAGTTCTCAATCTCTAGCAGATGATATAGAAACCAATGTTAAATACTTGTCACGAGTGATTAATCATTATAAAAATAAGAGTTTTACCAGTTATCTAAATGAGTTACGAATCACCTATGCTGTAAAAGAACTACAGGAGAATGTAATGCTACAAAAGTTTACTATAAAAGCTATCGCTAGCGAGTTTGGATATAACAGTGCTGAGACTTTTTCTAACGCCTTTTACAAACAGGTAAAGATAAAACCTTCTTATTTTATTAAAGAATTAAGAAAGGTAAAAAATGATAAAGAAGCTCCATTTATTTAAGTTATTAACGCTTCTTAAAAACACGAAATTCCAGAATTCCGTGTAATGTAAATAATTTTTCCATTTAAAAACAACGGTTTTTACATACATTCGTGATCAACTCACAAAACAACAAAACATATTACGTCATGAAAAAAAAATCACTCAACACAAAAAAACTTACTTTAAAAAAATTTGAAATTTCTAAATTTAATGATTTAAGTAAAATTCATGGAGGAGGCGGAGGCAGTACACCGCAAAATGGAGTTGCTCGATGTGTCTCTGACTCTTGTGGAAATGGAGCAGATTGCGATTCTTCTATTCATTTGATTATAAGATAAATAGTTTCAAAACCATTTTTAACCATGGTTTTTACATACATTCGTGATCAACTCACAAAACAACAAAACATATTACGTCATGAAAAAAAAATCACTCAACACAAAAAAACTTACTTTAAAAAAATTTGAAATTTCTAAATTTAATGATTTAAGTAAAATTCATGGAGGAGGCGGAGGCAGTACACCGCAAAATGGAGTTGCTCGATGTGTCTCTGACTCTTGTGGAAATGGAGCAGATTGCGATTCTTCTATTCATTTGATTATAAGATAAATAGTTTCAAAACCATTTTTAACCATGGTTTTTACATACATTCGTGATCAACTCACAAAACAACAAAACATATTACGTCATGAAAAAAAAATCACTCAACACAAAAAAACTTACTTTAAAAAAACTTGAAATTTCTAAACTTAATGGATTAAGTAAAATTTATGGAGGATTTCCAGGAGGAGGTAGTACACCTCAAAATGAGGCTGGCTGTGCCTCCCAATCTTGTAAGCGTAATAATGATTGTGACACTATTTATGTGGATAGAAAATAAACAATTTTAAAAACCACCCTCTACAATTTCATATAATACCATATCTAATTAGATATGGTATTCTTTTTTACAACAATGTCATCAAACCGCTACAGCAACATCTGGTATTTTTACTTCTAGTAATTGGCCGTTTTGTAATGCAACTACTCGATCTGCCATTGCAATGGTATCGGGTCTATGAGCAATAATTATTCTTGTAATGTTTAATTTCTTTACTGTAGTATTCACTACAGACTCTAACCCTACATCAAGATGTGAGGTAGCCTCATCGAGGAACAATATTTTAGGTTTTTTGTATAGAGCTCTTGCAAGTAGCAATCTTTGTTTTTGCCCACCAGACAAGCTACTTCCCATATCTCCAATTAAAGTATGATATCCCATTGGCATTGCCATAATATCTTGGTGTATAGCCGCCATCTGCGCACATTGTTCTATCCACTCCTGATCAAAATCAGGATCAAAAAAGCAAATATTATCTGCAATACTACCCGATAATAGTTGATCATTTTGCATTACCGTACCTATTAAATTTCTATACGTTCGTAGCCCCACTTTTCGGATATCATATCCATCAACAAGAATAGTCCCGGTTTCTGGTTTTAGTAACCCCAACATTACTTTCATTAATGTTGTTTTTCCGCATCCCGATGCTCCCACTACTGCTATAGAGCTCCCCTCCTCTATTTTAAAATTAAGATTCTTAAATAAATACGGTTCATTATCAGAATATCTAAAACTAATATTCTCCAGATCCAGTTCTCCTTTTACCTGTGGCAACTGCCTTTTACCATCGATATCTTCTTCTTGCTCTGTAAGGATGATATCTCCCAGACGTTCCATGTGAAGGGAAAGCATTTTAAATTGTATAAATTTATTAACCAAAGCAGAAGCTTTTTCTGTAAACTGACTTTTATAAGACATAAAAGCATATAGCATTCCAATAGTCATCAAGCTATCCATCACTAATGAGGCAGCCAGATAAATCACAATTATATTTTCGAGTCCAAATAAAAATCCATTAATAAAGTTATAACCGATATCTAATTTGCCAATTCGTATACCAGTATTCATAGCATCGGCATAATAATTATGCCACACGGTTTGTCGTTGACTTTCATTACCAAATAGCTTAACACTTTGGATACCTCTAACGGTTTCCATAAAATTAGAATTCTGTTTGGCATCTGCTACGATAGCTTCTTCTTTCAATTGCCTATACGGGCGATACAATGCTAATCGCACTATTATATATAATGCTACAGCAGCCAGAACAATAAATGCAAGTGTTATGCTGTATATAAACATCATAACCAGAAGCCCGATAGCCATTATACCGTCTACAACGGTTTCAATAAGACCGGTAGTTAATAATTGCTTTACATCTTCCAGAGATCCGAATCGGGAGATGATATCACCAATATGTCTTTTTTCAAAGTAATCCATTGGCAGTTTTAACAAATGCCGTAACAGATTTGCTGCCATTTGGATATTGAGCTGTGTTCCCATATACAAAATAACGACTCCGCGTAACGCAGTTACTGCCAAATTAACCAGCTTCATAAGACCAAAACCTAATGCTAGTATCAACAATAAATCCAAGTCGCGGCTAATAATAACATCATCTACTACTAACTGCATATAAAATGGAGTTGCTATCGCAAATACCTGTAGTAACAATGACAATACCAGAATTTGTGTCAATACCCTCTTTAAACCTGTAATTCTACTCCAGAAATCAGATAATTTTGCTCTTTTTGAAATTTTTTCTGGCTTAAAATCAGGTGTAGGTGTCAATTCTAATGCTACTCCTGTAAAATGCTTCGAAACTTCTGACAGTTTCATTATCCTTTTTCCAACGGCCGGATCGTGGATAGTGACTTTATTTCCTTTTACTGAAGTGAGTACAACAAAATGATTTAAATTCCAATGTAAAATACATGGAGTTTTTAATTGCGAAAGCTCCTCTAATTCAAGGCGTAGCGGTCTGGAGCTAAACTGAAGGTTATCTGCTAATTTTATAAGCCCTTGTAGCGTTGCTCCTTTTGCAGATATAGAGTATTTACGTCGTAAAGCATTGAGGTCCAACTTATGTCCATAATAATTAGCGACCATAGCTATAGAAGCTAGCCCACACTCTGCTACCTCTGTTTGTATGATGACAGGGACTCTTTTCCCCAAGCCGTAATGAAGTAAATGAATTGGATTTTGCATATACTATAATTTTCCTTTTAGACTATATATAGGTTCTAACAACCATTGTCCCAGACTGCGCTCTTCTAAAATAATATCTGCTGCTACAGACATTCCTGATTGCAATGGCATTTTTTTACCATATGCATTAATAGTTTGTACATCTAGAGCAACTTTTATGCGATATACAGGTTCTTGCATAGGAATGGGTATAGTAACCTCGTTTGGGCTAATAACCGCTTCTGCTATTTGCTCAATTTTACCTTGGTACAATCCATATCGTTGATACGGAAAAGCATCATATCGTAATAATACCTGCTGGTTCTTTTTTACAAAACCAATAGCTCTCGAAGGCAAAAACAATTCGGCATACAGTGTTGTATTTTCTGGTATGATGGTTAGTATCGGTACAGCAGAAGATACATTTTGCCCAATATTAACCTGGGTTGAAGTAATACGACCATTTACAGGAGCTTTAATCATATAAGAATGGCTATTTTTTAATTCTATAAGACGTTCTTCTTTTTGTGCCAGCTGATTTTGCAATTCTTTTAATCGGGTACTTTTGCGTAAAGGAGATTGCTCCTGCTGCTTTCGTATATTGGCTATTTCTGTTTTCTTATTGATTTGTAATCTTTTGGTAGCATTAAAAGATGCCTTAGCACTAAAATATATACTTCTTTTACTACTAAGGTCATCTTCAGAAACTAGCCCTTTTACTCTTAGTTGCTTATAGGTATTCCATTGGTTTTTTGCCAGTTGTACTTGTTCTTTCTGGTTTTGTAATTGCTGATTGATCTGGTAATATTCATTCTTATGATTTATAAGAATGGTAGATAATCGGCTACCTTCGCTATCTAGCACTTGAGTTTCATCAATAATTCGTTGTTCTAGGTTTATTTTTTGTTGTTCTAGTCGGGTAATTAATTGTTGATTGATACTAATACTATCTTTTGTACCTCGTTCTGTAGTAACTTCGAGTAGGTTTTGGCCTTTACTAATTTTTTGACCATCTGTACTATGTTTTTTATCGATAACTCCATTAAATGGAGCATACACTCGCACTAAACCTTTGTCGGGTACCAAATATCCTGTTACCATCTCACGACGGGCAAAGGTTCCGAATGCTAAAAAAAGCCCCACCATCGTAACTACAAAAACCAGTATACCTGTAAATATCCAAAATGATATGGGTCGTATTAATAAAACATCTCCCAATAAACGTTGGGTGTTATTTTTTATGGCTTCTTTACGAAATAGTGGGGAACTCATAAGCTTTATTTAGTGAATTCTTTGTGTGAAATTTTCACATTCAAAATTATTAGATTGCCTTGTTGGATTTGTCGGGAAACTAATATGACAGGTCGGAGTACAAGAATCTACCACTCCTCCTTTTATGGTATTCATTTCAAGGTTTGATATGGTACACTTATTAAGGTTCAGTTTTTTAATTTTATTGTTTTTCATGATATCATTAATTTTATAGTATTATTTTTTTTATCGTTTCAATAAAAGATTACATACAGGCCCAATTATATAGGCCTGTATGATATTAAAGTATTAGTCTTCAGACATACTACCTACAACTGCACCAATAATAGCACCTACTATAGCTCCTATTGGTCCTCCTATTGCATTACCGATGCCTGCACCTGTAGCTGCACCACTTGCTGCATCACCACCATTAACTTCTTGTACTTCTTCAAATTTTAAATCTCTCATATTTATGATTTTTATTACTAAATTTATTTAGTGTTATTAAAAAATATATCAGAATATTCAGATACTATATTAATCTCCTTGTACTTGATCACCAACATATCCACCAGCAGCACAGCCTATTGTTTGACCATAAGTACGGCCTATATTCATTCCTATATAAGTCCCTACTAATGTTCCTACAGGTCCAAACAATGAACCTATTGCACCACCGATGTATCCTCCTGCTGTTTGACCACCAACTTGTCCAGCCACGGCTCCAGCTACACAACCTACGGCAGCACCTTCAGCAGGGCCTCCTCCGATTTCCTGAATTTCTTCAAATTTTAAATCTCTCATTTTTATAGTTTTAAATTATTAAACATAAATTTCTATCTAAGCGCTTCAATACCATCAAACTTAGTAGAACAAATAGGTTCTATGCAACAGGTTATATTGGGTA
>NZ_JACB01000070.1 GCF_000520975.1 Aquimarina megaterium XH134 | reverse complement strand
CCAATAATAATGACTCTTTTAATGAAGGGACTTCAATTTCTGTTACAGCAAATGCTTCTGATAGTGATGGAACTATTACTAAAGTAGAGTTCTTTAATGGAGCCACAAAACTGGGAGAAGATACTAGTAGTCCTTATGCATATACAATTTCTAATGCATCTGCAGGAAATTATACGTTGACAGCTAAAGCTACTGATAATGGTGGAGCTACTTCAACTTCTTCTGCGATATCAATTTCGGTGACTACAGTAGGAAATGGTAATTGCGATGGATTACCACAATATGTTGCAGGAACTTCATATAGTAAAGATCAGGAAGTACAAAACGAAGGAGAGAAATTTACATGTAATATTCCTGGGTGGTGTTCTTCTGCAGCAGCATGGGCATATGCACCAGGTACTGGAGCTCATTGGCAAGATGCTTGGTCAAAGACAGGTGATTGTGGAGGAGGAACAGGAGGTGCTCCTGTAGTAAATATCACATCTCCTTCAAATGGAGCAACATATACTGCTGGTAGTTCTGTTGTTGTTAATGCAACTGCAACCGATGATGGAACCGTTACTAAAGTAGAGTTCTTTAATGGTACTACAAAACTAGGAGAAGATACTACTAATCCGTATTCTTATACAATTACTAACGCACAATCTGGTAGTTATTCTTTAACTGCAGTAGCAACCGATAATGAGAATAATCAAACCACTTCTGATCCAGTTGTAATTAGAAGTAGTACAGGAGGAGGAAATAATAATTTACCAGGAAAAATATTGGTTGGGTACTGGCATAATTTTGACAATGGCTCTACTACTCCAAGACTGAGCGAAGTATCCAGAGATTGGGATGTGATTTGTGTTGCATTTGCAGAACCTAAAGCAGGAAGTACAGCCGATATGCAATTTAGTCCGTATAGTATTTATAATGGAAATACTCAGGCTTTTATAGATGATGTTGCTACTGTAAAGAGTAGAGGACAAAAGGTACTAATTTCTATCGGAGGCGCTAATGCAAGAGTAGAATTGAATAGTGAAGCTGAAAAGAATTTATTTATAAGTTCTATGACCAATATTATCAATACATATGGCTTCAATGGGTTGGATATAGATTTAGAAGGAAGCTCTCTTTCACTGGATAGCGGAGATTCTGATTTCAGGAATCCAACTACAGCAAAGATCAAAAATCTTATTGATGCTACAAAAGCTATTAGAACCAATATAGGTGCAAATAGATTTATATTAAGTATGGCTCCGGAAACAGCGTATGTACAAGGAGCTTATGGAAATTATTCTGGAATTTTTGGAGCATATTTGCCTGTAATTCATGCATTGCGTAATGAAATGGATTATATTCATGTTCAGCACTATAATACAGGTTCTATGTTTGGTAGAGATGGAAAAATATATCAACCAGCTACTGCAGATTTTCATGTTGCTATGGCAGAAATGTTAATTACTGGTTTCCCAGTTGCTCAAACAGGACTTACGTTCCCTGGTCTTAGAGCAGATCAGGTTGCTGTTGGATTGCCTGCTACTACTCAAGCAGCAGGAAGCGGATATACTTCTGAAGCAGTTGTACAACAAGCCCTTGATTATTTGATTAAAGGAACTTCTTATCCTGGAAGAACATATACTACTAATTCTACATATCCTAGCTTTAGAGGTTTAATGACCTGGTCTATAAATTGGGATTTGGTAAATAACTCTACCTTCTCTTCAAGTCATAGAGCATATTTAGATGGATTAGGTGCCAGAGCTGCTAATACACAAAATAGTATAGGGAAAATATTTCCTAATCCTATTTCTGGAAATGTAATTAACATTGCCTTAGATAGTGCTATTTCTAAATCAGGTTCTGATTATTTCAGGTTCCAGATATTTAATACTAATGGAATTGAAGTTTATAGTTTTGAAAACGACAGACTTCAAAGAGGAGAAAGTGTTAAGAGTTTTGATATCGGTGAACTAGAATCGGGAATGTATTTTTATACGATTTCAGTTTCCAAAAACAAGACAACAGGTAAAATAATTAGAGAGTAATTTATTTTAATTTTCTAAGTGTATTACTTAAAATGGAGTCCAGATATCTGGACTCCATTGTTTTTGACTTAATTTTCTTAAAAAGGATTTACTCAACTCTACTGTAGTTTTCGGCAAGTGTATATTGCCCATTTTTATCTATATTAATTTGTTGATAAGAGTTAGAATCCATCATTAGTTCAAATCTAAAAACTTGAATGGTATCTACAATTTTCATCATTGGTCCCGAAGCATATTCTAAGCGTTCTTCGAGCACACCATCTTTAATTGAGTAGGTGCCATAACCAAACCATTCGTTATTGTCTTTTGGATCAAAGCGAGTCCACATCACTTTTTCTTTGCTATACATTTTAACCTGGCGATATCCATTTTGATTTAATATAGTATCGCTTATTTGGTTATCTTCATAAAGAAATTGATGTTTAAGTTCCCAAACACCTTCAAGGTTATAAGGCTCAATATCGGTAGTTTTATTCTGCCGTGTAACAGTAGAAAAAAAGCACACCCCTAATAGAATCAGTACTAAGGTTTTCATGATTGAGAGGTTTAAAGTGAGTATCTTATTAAGTTACGAAAAAAAGACGAGATAAAAGAACTTGATTCGCTTTTGTGGTATTGTTAAAATATTGATTTTAAGTATTCTATATGTGTAGAGGTAGTTGGTTTTATTTATTTCGATATTTATGAAATACATCGATTTCTAAGAAAAATTGATACTTTTTTTTCGAAAATAATAGTTCTTCGGTTGTTGTTTTTTTACCTGTATTATGTATCAGGAGTATTCAAATCTTTAATTTCTGAGTAGGAATACGGATTCAAATTATTATTTTTAAGACCAGAATTAAATATTCTAAAGGAATATAGGCTATGATTCGGCGTGGAGGAGCTGAGGTAAAACAAGTAAACAAATCCATTATGAAAGGATTTTAGATTCAACTCCTGCCTAACGCCGAGATTATAGCCATATTTTAGTCCAATATCAATTCCATTTGGATATTACATCGCTCGTATGGAGTTGAGTGCCCCGCTACTTTATTAAACCCTAGTTTATGATACAGGTTAATTGCAGGTTCTAATACGGTATTACTTTCTAAATATATTTTTTGCGCATTTAACGATTGTGCTTTTTTAATTATAGCTTTTCCTAATAACCAACCTATACCTTTACCTTTTGCTTGTGGGGAAACAGCCATTTTGGCAAGTTCAAAATCGTAGTGAGGGTCATCCATTTTTATCAAGGCACATACACCAACAGGTTTTTCCTCATATAATGCGACTACTATTTCACCTCCTTTGTCTAAAATGTACTCTTTTGGGTTATCCAGAGCTTTACGATCGGCTTCTTCCATCTTAAAAAAGGTAGTAATCCATTCTTCATTAAGGTTTTTGAATGGAATTTTATATTTAGACTCATAAGGAACGATCTCAACTTTTTTTATTTCTCTAAGTTTCTTTTCCTCTTTAACGCGATGAAACATTGATTTTTGATTCAAAAGAAATTCAAATTCTTCGATAGCATGCCACATATTGTGTCTACTCTGATTTAATGTAACTTCTACAGCTTTTTGTACATCGGTATATTGATCTTTAATATGATTTGCGATCTGCCTGCCTTTAGGAGCTAATGCGATATTATTCTTTCTCCCGTCATTTTTGTCTTTTTTTTCACATAAAATTTGTTCTTTAACCATCTCACGAACAATTTTACTTACAGAGGGGTGAGAGTGGCCAATCTCATTAGCTATAGCGGTAATAGATTTTTCACCATTCTGAGACAAAACATAAAACACAGGAAACCATTTTGGTTTTAAATCTACATTATACATTTCATAAATTTTTGTAGCATCTTCTGTCATTTTCTCACTTAACATTCTAAGCCTGGTGCCAATGGCTATAATACCAATATTATCAAAAAAATTCATTTGCATAATTAATTACGTAATCAGTTACGTAAATATAACGATTTACTTTCTTTTTTCAAAATAAATTCATTTCCCTGAAGATAGTAGGATGGGGTAAAACACTAAAAAAACAGTTTGAAACCCTATATTTTTTAAAGTTTTTGTACTAAAAAACCCGATCACAAGGATCGGGTCTTTTATATAAAATAGAAGTATTTTACTTTTTAGATCCGTTTTTCATATTCTCTTTAACAAGACCATAGAACTTATCAAATTTTGGATCAATTATGATTCTGGTAGCAGTTTCTATACTTTGCGAACCATATTCACTTTTTCCCAGAACATCCATTCTTTTAGGGTCTACTTTAAAATCATTTTGTAACGCTCTTACTACCGATGCAGCTTGCTTTGTACTAAGATCCCAATTATCGCTAATACTTTTGTCTTTAAAATTAATAGCATTGCTATTTCCTTCGACAATGATTTTTAAATCAGGTTTTGCGTTTAAGGCATTTGCTATCTTTCCTAAGATACCTTTTGCTTTATCTTCAATAACACAATTATTATCATCCTCACCAAACAATAGCGTATTAGCCAGAGTGATTAACACAGCTCCGTTTTGTACGGCAATATTAGCATCACTACCAAGTGCATTTTTTAAAACCGTTAACGTGGCTAGTTTGGTAGAATCAGTTTTTCCAATTGCATCGTTTATGGTCTTAATTTGTTTATCTTTTTCCTGAAGACTTTTAAGAGAAGTTTCTAAGTTTTTAGCTTTCTGATTAGATAACTCTGTAAAACTACTCATGTTGGTCAAAAGAGAAGCATTAGTTTCTTTTAAATCCTTTACTTGCGCTTCCATCGTTTTTACCTGAGTTAATGTAGCTTTTTCCTTTTTACGAGAATCATTTAACTCGGCTTCGGTAGTTTTTAATTCCTTTCTTAGTTTATCTATCTCTTCAAGAAGGTCCTTTTTTTTCTGTGCATGAATAGACAAAGTCGAAATAAACAATACACAAACAAATAAAATAATTTTTTTCATCGATCTTTAATATGATTTGTTGCAATTGCTAAAGTAAAACATTTTTATAAATAACATGGCAACTGGTCGTTATGACTTTTCTAATAGTTGCTTAGCATTTTTAATACTAGAATTGATTTGATCCTTTAAAGAATTCACTTTAATTTCTTCTTCCTTAAGCAGTTTTATTTGTGAAGATACCTTTTCTGGATCTGTTGCACTGCCTTCTTCTTCATGAGGGAATTTATCACTAAAATCGCTCATCCAGGTCATCATAAAGTCATAAGCATCTTTTACATCTTGTTGTGCTTTTGCATACGATTTCCCTTGATCAGTGGTATCTATTTTAGTTTCTAATTCTTTAATAAGACTGCTCATTTCTCCCATTTTTGGCATAACTTCGTCATGTACATCAATTACTTTTTGCATGAGAGTATCAAATTCTTGTTCTTCTTTAGAAAGTTGATTACAGGATATAAATACTAATAGGAGTAGTGAAGTTGTGTATAAAAATGATGATTTCATAATTGTAATTTTTAAGTTTTTATTTTTTAGATAGCCTAAACGTTTCAAAGATATTATTTTTCCTTTTTCTTATGAAGTTTAGCTGCTTTGTATTGCTGTCCGATTTTATTCATTTTATGCATTTGCATAATAATAAAAAGGAGGCAAAATGAAATTGCTGTAATTAGAATGAAAGCTAACATATACATTAGATTAAGACTTTTTTATTTTATTTCTTAGATATTCTGTACTAATGATCAAGAGAAGACTTGTTCCGAATAAAGGAAATACGATGGCTAAGATTCCTATCAGTATGATGATTCCATACCCGATTTTGAAGGTTACAGGTACTTTTGGGACTCCCCAATTTCCTTTACGTTTTCGTATTATATAAGAAACCAGTGCCGAGATGCTCATTATAGTTAATGCTATCGCAGTTAGTAACATCAACCACCAGCTCCAGGCTCCAAACTCTCCTTGATGAAATGCCATAACCCACATTCGACCACGCATCAAAACCCCAACATCATCCCAATTATTAGATAGAATTTGCCTGCCAGAATATTGATCAAAGTGAATCTTTTTTTGAGTATTTAGGTTTGACGGGTTTACATTAGACACGCTAAAAACACTTTTAGGGCCTTTTGGAAAATGAACGAGTACTGTTCCTGGGAGTTGAAGACCTTTTGCCTTTGCTACCATCTGATCTAATGTTAAAGCATCTCCTTTATCTTTTGATTGTAATTGATGTCCTTTCCATGTAGTGGGGTAGCCTGTATTGGTTATTTTCTGAAGATTTTTAAAATTTTCACCAACTACATCTGTCCAGGGAAAACCACCGGCGAGAATAAGGAGTAATAACCCAGAAATCCAAAATCCTGTAATTGCATGCATATCTCTATAAAATGTTCTTTTCCCCTCGTTTGTTCTGGGAATAAAAACACCTTTTATTTTGCGACCACGGTCGGGCCACCAAACATATAATCCGGTGAGTATTAGAACCACCATCCAACTAGCAATAAGTTCAACGATTTTGGTTCCAAATTTACCTGCTAGCAATTCACCGTGCAGTTTTCTAATTTTAAACATGTTAGTATCTCTGGTGATGATTTCTCCAGAAACATCTCCCGAATATGGATTTACATATAAACTGCTTTTACCACCAAAACGCCCTGATATAAATTCAGTGGCCTGGTTAGCAGTAGAAGTTAGAACCATTGTATTGGGTTTCTTTATAGCATTTTTGTTTGCGATTTCCCACTGTTTTTGAAGAGAAATAGGGGCCCCTTGTACAACGACTTCTTTAATGTCTTTATGTTTCGAAGCTTCATAATCTGCTTTAAATAAATATATCCCCCCGGTTATAGAAAGTACAATGATAAACGGAAGAGATATTAATCCAGCAATGAAGTGCCATTTCCAAAGCCATTGATTTAATTTTTGATTTTTTTTCATTTCTTAACTAAATTTAATCCTCGCAGGTTTTTAAAACCTGCGAGGACTGGTTATTAGAAGGTATATTTCACTCCAAGATGAAAAGCTCTTGGGTTTCCAATCGTAAAACTGTTTTCTCCTCTAAATCTATTAAAAGAGGCTCTGGCGGCATACAACTCATCAAAAACATTAAGTGCATGACCCCATACTTCAAAACCTTTATAATGAATGGTAGCTCTTAGGTTAAAAACAGAATGTCCATCATAGGTTGCTGTATCAAAAGTGCCATCTTCATTTTCTATCTGATTTTTAAAACTGGTATTGTATTTACCTACCAATTCGTGTTCTGCCGTTATACTAAATCCAAAATTATTTTCGTAATTCTTACGATAAGTAATTAAAGAAGTCCCTAATAGATTGGGAGCTGTTTCTCTGTCGGTATCAGAATAGTCAATTCCTCTATCAAAAAACTCTACATAACGATGCTGTGCATAACTACCATTATGGGTTATCGATAATCCTTCTATAGGAATCCAGGTTATGCCATACTCAATACCATATGATCGAGTTTTACCAGCATTGGTGCTAAAAAAATTATCATCCTGATCTCTTAAGGTAATTAAGGTGTTTTGCCCTTCGAGAAGATAAATAGCAGCATCTAATTTTAATTTTGAAGGAATAGCAAAATAACCTCCAAGTTCGTAATTATGATAACGACTTGGTTTTATACCTAGTAATTCATTTCGATTGCGATACAATGTAGAAACCTGAGGAGGTGCAAACCCTTGTGAATAGTTTGCATACATCCCGGTTTTTGTATTAAAATTATAATTGACACCTAACTTTGGAGTTAGATTATTAAAATTATCGACAGCATCATCTACGCCTACGGTTTCGACTTGATTGTCATAATCGTATTCAAAACCGTCATACCGCAGTGCTGCGGTTACTTTTAAAGCTTCTACAGGTGATATTTCATATTGAAAAAAGCCAGCATAATTAAATATATTAGCTTTATAATTAAGAATAAAATCTCTGGAATTAACAGCATACTCCAGATTTCTTCCTGTTTCGGGATCCACAACGACTTGTATGGTCTCTGCTACATAATCTTGTGGTGAGTAATCTGCAGTAGTACCAATGATTAATGAAGAATTGGCAAAATTGAAATCTAACTTATGCTGAATTAATCCTACAAAGCTTTTAAACCGATTAGAGTTTACTTCTCCCGAACCTAATCCTGTTAATTGCCCCTGATTTCTAAATTGACGTATTCTATAGGACGGAATTTGATCCATTCGATTATTTCTAACCATAAAATTGAATGAAGTTTTATTGGTATCGTTCCAAAATTTGTCTAGTGTAGTTCTAACTCTAAATGTAATTGCTTCTCTTTCGGTAAACGTTTGATCACTTTCATAATTTCCTTCATTGTAATCAGTTTCACTTAGAGAACCAGACATGTCAGATCGATAATCTACAAGATCAAAAACAGTTGTCCATCTCGCAGTTTCGGTAATATCATATACTGTTTTAAAAGTAACAGCTAACTTTTCATAATCACTATGTTCTATGGGGCCATCTTCTCGTTTTACATGGTGGCTACCCAAATAAAATCCGAAGTTTTCACTGGTTTGATCAGAAACTTCAAACTCATATCGAGTTAGCCCTAAGTCATTAATTTGAAAACCAATACCACCATTAAGTTTTTCTGTTGGGTTTTTGGTAATAAAATTAAAACTACCTCCGATAGCTTCGCTACCATAGATACTTGAAGCCGGACCTTTTAATACTTCAACTCGACCAAAAGAGGTATTGTTCATCTCTAATAATGCGTTATGATTAAATACCGAAGTAGGTCGAATTTGCATACCGTCTTCCAGATATAAGAACAACGCTTTTGTAGAAATAGGAGTACGAACAGCCATAAAATGTTGTTCATTACTTGCTGATCGCGAAGTAGACATAAATACTCCAGGTACCTGATTTACCAATTGGTCAATACCAAAGGCTTTGGTTTCGGCAATTGCCTGCGTATGTATTGAAGCAATAGACCCCGGTACTTCAGAACGTTTTTGAATTTCTCTACTGGCAGAGGTTACCAAAACTTCTTCTAAGGCTACATTATCTTCTGCTAATCTAATGGTATTAAAAGCATTTGTTAAATTTACTTTTTTGGGGATATATCCCAGAAAACTAATAGTGACTTCTGTAGAGTTTTCTAATGTAATTTTAAAAACTCCTTCCGAGTCACTCATTACTCCATTAGTGGTACTATTAGATTCAATAATAGTTGCCCCTGATAATGGATTGTTAGTATAGTCTACTATTTTTCCTTTATATGATTGTTGTGTATAGCCGTATACCCCTAAACATAGGGCAACTGCATAAACTAATATGTTTTTCATTGTATATAATGAGTTGCAATGACGATTCTTTCCTAATTATTAGGGTACCATTAAAAACACCACGCTTTTAAGCGTAGTAAGCCGAAAATAAATAGCCTGAACTCAAAAACCTTTTCATACAGAACAAAACAAAGAATCTAATTTTTTCTTTGTCGAGGTATATAGATTGATGATTTTTGAATTTTACTATGTATTTATTCAACTAAAAATCTTAGTACTGATAACAGAAAGTACCGCCTTTTTAATATTAAAAAATGTTGAATTTTTTGTAATAGTAATGTTTGAATAAGAACTAATGATCTATCCAAAAATTAAATTCAAAATATGGAGTGTAATTAAGAAAAGGTATATTCAGGAGGGTGATCAATATCTTTAGAAATAGTTTTTAAACGGCAGTCTTTTAATTTCCAATTCTGAGTATGTTCTGAAACAAACAGATTTGTGTTTTTTATTTGTATTATGTTTTCCTGAAAAAATAGAGGAATAAAAGCTTCTGTTATAATGGTAGTATCAGAATTTTCTTTTGAAGGTTGTGTTTTTGCCTTCATTTGACTCATTAAATAACATTTACCATTACAATTAAGACGAGGGCGTTCTTTATTCACACAATATTTTTCTACAATAGTGTCGATATTAAGTTGGTAGTAGAGTACGGTACTGATTTCCATAGCAGGGCGTATGGCAAAAGAAAAAAATAATAATATGGAGAATAGAATTCTCATCAGTATGCATAAAATTTCGAGCAAAAATACAAATTTGGATTGTTCTTTTATTCTAAAAAACAAATAAGCTGTTGTTAAAAAGCCTATTCGTTGACCTTTAAAATTTTATGGAAATCATATAACATCTGTATGGACCACCTTAATGGTATTTTATTATTTTTTTAGAAGCTGTTTTAAGCTTTTGAGATAGACATTTTTCTTTGATCGTACTTCTACTGATTATAAGCTTATTTGATTTATGAAATACTATTTATACCATCAAAAAAGATAAACGATTAAATTAAGGTTAATATTAGATCAGTTTTGGATAATATACTATTGATATTCATTTTTTAAATCAACTAATTTTATATCAACTAAGAAACACAAACTTTAAAACAATGAAAAACAACCAACTACGTTCAATTTTCCCTGAACACAAGAACAAAATTATTTCTACACTTCAGCGTATTTATGAAGATACTGGCCCAGCATAATTGTTTGGATTCGGTTTATTTTTAAAAGACACTTGCTTTGATTTTTACATACAATTAAAAGGCAAAGAAACATCTGGTGATCGTAAATAATATATTCGTTCATATAGATGTTAAACGATTACTGATTTATGGTGTTGTATTATATATAGACAATATCATAAAGGGCTTATTACCTATTTTCGAGTATAAAGAATATCCTTTACTCTTGAGAAATACTTATTTATTTAAAACTTAACTTATTTATCCTAATCGATAAACCTATATAAAAGATCGAGGGATATTTTTACACAAATCTTATGAAATCTTTACAGTGCTCTCTATTTGAGAAAAAAACAATGTGGCTGCTTTTTGGCCTTATAATGATAATCCAATTATCATTTGCTCAACATCACAAACCTATACCCAAGTCATCAAATCATTCATCTGATCATTGCTCGAGAGTTTCTCATGAAGATGATGGCCCTATTCCGAATGCTAAAGCCAAAGACAATACTTTTGAAATCGCTAGAAAGGCTGCTTGCCAATATAGTACCAATGCAGAATGGGGAAGTTTATCTACTTCTGCATTAATTAGTGCTATGAGGCAAACTCATGATTATGATTGTTATAGGGATCTATTTAACTATAGCTCTTATTCGACTAGTATTTTTTCTAATGCCAAAGTAAAAGCTGTTGCTAATGAAGTAAGAGGTTTGGCATCCTCTTATAATGGTACCAATAGCACGGGTATGTTTGGATTAACAATTTATTTACATATTGCTATTTATCTGGATTTTAATCAAACATCAATTGATTTAACTCCAGACACTTATAGCGCAATACATGAGGCAATCGCTGGTTTGGGAAGTAACTCATCACTTCTTAATCATAATGTATATGCTATGGATGTATTACAGGAAATACTAATCGTTGCAGGCGATTTAAAATCACGTCATAAAGCAGCTTCTATCAATCTTTTTGAGAGAGTGCTACGAGATTTTGCAGTTAATGAAACCTGGACATCTATTACTGATCCTGATATACAAAAAGCATATACAAAAGCAACTAATGCAGTTTACAATGCTTTTTATAATACAGTAACCGATGATTTCGTAAACGGATTGGTTAGTGACAAACAATCTATTGACCTGTTAGGAAAGGCAGCAGTAAATAGTGCATTAATTAATAAAGGAGGAGATTTTCAATATTTATGGCAAAATGCAACAGGTGCATTGGCCATATTAGCAGAATCAGATAAACTTATTGGAGATATACAAGGACACCTGGCAGCTATAACCAATTATTTTCCCAAATTATCTCCCAGTTGGGCAAAAGCAAAAATGGCCTTGAATAAATATGGAGATTGTAGTGCATATAACCTTTGTCAACATCCATTATCGATACGACAAGAAGTAGAAGAATATTTGTTTCCTAAGACAGTATCTTATGATGATGATAAAATGATCATTCGTACTCCTCTTAGTGATGAAAAAATACAAAACCTATATCATGCAGCTAAACAAGTGCAAAGTCAGTTTTTTAGATTAGTACAAACCGATGAACCGGTTGCAGGAGATACCAATACTACTATTAACATGATTGTTTTTGGTTCTAAACAGCAATACGATGATTATGCACCATTGTTATTTGGTATTCGTACCGATAATGGGGGGATGTACTTAGAGGGGATTGCGACTTTTTATACCTGGGATCGAACTGTAGGAGTAGAAAGCTCTTTATCTTTAGAATCATTATTTAGACATGAATATTGTCATTATTTGCAAGGAAGATATTTGGTGCCAGGTAACTGGGGATCATCAGAGATTTATAACAACAGTCGATTAGTATGGTATGAAGAAGGTATGGCCGACTTTTTTGCCGGATCTACAGATACTAATGGAGTACAAATGCTAGCGCAAAATACCAGAGCGATTATCAATAGAGGATCGGGTTGGCCTTCTCTTAATACTGTTTTTAATTCGAGTTATGATAGTGGAAATTTTTATCATTATACCTACGGAAACGCGGCCTGGTATAATTGGTACCTTAATAATTTTGACTATTTAAAACGTTTTTTTGAGTATACCCGAAATAATGACATCTCTGGATTTGATAATTTTGTAAGTGAGCTTAGAAATAATGGAGAAACTTCGTATAATAATTTCTTAAATAAGGTAAAAAATGAAGAAGTTATAGGGTGGCAACCCACAACAAGTTGGTCTGATGATAATCAAATTAGTATAGGAAGTCCTGCTGCAATTCAAAATGAAATAGGAAACTTGCCCAATACCAGTAATATTTCGGTTTCGATCGATGCCGAAAAATCCTATAGACGTTTTAAAATAGAAGGTAAGATAACAGGAACAGGATCGGGAGCAGCTCCTAAAGATATTGCTCAACAACTTGATAATACTATATTAAAACTTAGAGAGAATGAACTCGTAAATAACTTTAAGTATACTGTTGGGTATTTTAAAAATTTAAACTCATCAGGTAGCCGTTCTGCCGATTTTATAATCACAGGACCACTTAAAGATGCCGATATTAGTGATAATCCTGTAGCAGGGTTTTCGGCTACAAATAAAACTACTATTGCAGGAGGAAAAATAAATTTTGTAAACGAATCTACAGGCCATATTACAGGTCTTGACTGGTCTTTCCCTTCTGGTGCTCCTTCTAGCGCTACTAACGAACAAACACCACAGATAACATATAACTCTCCAGGAGAATATAATGTTACCTTAACAGCACAAGGAACAGGAGGAAGCAGCGATACAAAAACGATTCAGAATTATATTAAAGTATACCCATCTAGTGCAAATACATATTGTAGTGCCACAAATAAAGAAGGAGGAGACGATGTTCATATCACAAAAATTCAATTAGGTGATTTTGAAAATACTTCAGGATACACAACATCTTATGTAGATTATACCTCGCTGGCAGCAATAATACGAACCAATCAAAGTACTACATTAGATATTACAGTACAAAATGAACATTGGACGTATAATGCATTAGGGGTATGGATTGATTGGAATCAAGATGGAGATTTTGTCGATGCTGGAGAAGAAGTTTTTCGTAAATATGCTGCGGGGCCTTATACGAAACAAATTACGCCTCCATCTGGTGCAAAATTAGGGACAACACGAATGAGAGTAAGAATGAGTTATGGAGCAGAAGATAATATAACTCCTTGCGGAACGCAAAACAGTATTGGAGAAATTGAAGATTACTCTATAATTGTTACTAATGATCCAGCTCCGGTTAATACTCCACCGGTAATTACATTGTTAAAACCTTCTAACGGACAGAATTTTGTTCAAAAAGAAAATATAGCTATAGAGACTGTTATAAAAGATGACGAGAAAGTCGAAAAAGCAGAATTAAAAGTAGACGGAGAATTAATTTCTACAGATTATGTAGCTCCTTATCAATGGACTCATATTAATAAATTAAACTTTCTGTCTCCAGGGCAACATGAATTAACGGTTACAGCATATGATAATGATGGTGCAACAGATTCTAAATCGATAACATTAAATATTGAAAAAGCACCTATAACGTTTTGTGACGCATCTAATGAAGATAGCTCGTTACACATTACTCAGGTAGTTTTTGGAGATATCAATAACAGTACTGCTCATAATCCCTATTCTGATCATACCAATTTATCTACAGTTGTTCAAAAAGGGGAGCAAATTGCATTAACAATAAAGACTATAAATGAACATTGGTCATATAATGCAATTGGAGCTTGGATCGATTGGAACCAGGATGGGGATTTTATAGATACAGATGAAGAAGTATTTTCTCTTTACGGTCCTGGGCCCTATAATGGCACAGTAACTGTACCTTCTTCCGCCTTAACGGGAACTCCATTACGAATGAGAGTGCGAATGGGATATGGATCTAAAGATAAAATAAATCCTTGCGGAAATGATACGTATTTAGGAGAGGTAGAAGATTATACGGTGTATGTTGGAAATAGCACAACGCCAACGTGTAATGATGGTATCCAAAATGGTGATGAAACCGGTGTAGATTGCGGCGGTTCATGTACTCCTTGCCAGACAACACCTACCTGCAATGATGGTATTCAAAACGGAGATGAAACTGGTGTAGATTGTGGTGGTTCATGTACTCCTTGTGTTACTTTAACTTACTGTGCAGCGAATGGTAATGACCCATCTGCAGAATATATTAGTCGAGTTCAATTAGGTACTATTGATAATACATCTGCAGCAGGAAGTGGAGGGTATAATGATTTTACCTCTGTATCAACAGCTTTGTCTAAAGGAATTGCTCATACGATTACGATAACTCCAAAATGGGCCAGTACAGTTTACTCTGAAGCTTATAGCGTATGGGTTGATTATAATCAAGATGGGGATTTTGAAGATCCTAATGAACAAGTGTGGAGCAAAGCGGCATCAAAAGATACTTCTGTAAATGGAAGCTTCACAATTCCTGATGGTGCAAAAAATGGAAATACCAGAATGCGAGTATCAATGAGGTACAATACAATACCATCACCATGTGGCTCTTTTGATTATGGCGAAGTTGAAGATTATACGATCTCTATAGGAACAGGTTCTACACCTACTTGTAATGATGGTATCCAGAATGGGGATGAAACCGGAATAGATTGCGGTGGTTCTTGTACGCCTTGTAATACAGATACAGGAGTGGTCTATGTAGATATTAATGATATAACCGTTACCTCATCAAATACCTGGGAGTTCTTTAGAATAGAAACCGGAGATAATAAAGATTATGGTGCCTGGTATACTAGCAATTCTGTAAGATTGGTTACTTATGATAAAGATCTTGTCTGTGTAGATGCTAGTAAAAATGTGACATTAATAGGAGAGGGGATAGGAATTGATAGTGCTAGTAATTTTAGGGCAGAATCTAATAGTTACATTATAAGTTCTTCAGACTATACCGATTGGAAAGGAAAATCTGGCTTTGTAGGGTTTACTTTTAAGGTTAGTGGTAACACACATTATGGGTGGTTTCATATCTCTGTAGCTAATGATGGTTTATCTTACGCTATTTTGGATTATGCATATCAGACAAATCCAAATCAGACGATTACTACCAAAGTAATGGGAGTTAAAAATCGCAATGATTATAGCTTAGGTAATACCATTACTATTTCTCCTAATCCATTTACCGAAAATTTTGTGATCAATACATCAACATTGGATAAAAAGGATTTAGTAGTAAAAGTTTACGATATACAAGGAAAATTGTTGATTGATAAAAAGTATGGAAAAAACCCTGGACAAATAACTCTGGGTGAACAGATCAAAATGTCTGGAAGTTATTTTGTGAAAATAATGACAGATACAAAAACAGAAACTTTACAAGTCCTTAAATATTAGTTTTAAGTATAAATAGGTTTGTTATTATAAAAGGCTGTCTTTTCAGACAGCCTTTTTTATAAACCATATAGATGTTAAACTTAAAAATGAAGTTTCATACCTTCATGAGAGGCTATAAATCCTAATTTTTCATAAAACCGTATGGATTCGGATCGTTTTTTATCTGTAGTAAGTTGTAATACATGTGCTCTTTTTTGTTTTGCTCGCGCTATGGCCCACTCAAACATTTTTTGCCCTATTCCTTTACCTCTTTGATCTTCTCGAATTCGTACAGCTTCAATTTGAGCTCGTATTCCTCCCTGGTACGTTAAGTATTGTATAAAAGATAATTGTAAAGTGCCAATAATTTCAAAATCATTATTTTCTACTACGATCAATTCTTGGTTTGGATCTGTATTAATAGCTGTAAAGGCTTCAAAATATTCTTTTGGAAGAGGAATTTGATAGTTTTCTCTGGTTTTTCCTAGATCATCATTAGCAATCATTTGTACGATTAAAGGAACATCTTGTTGGGTTGCTTTTCTGAAATTCATGAGTAACTAATGTATTTTATTAAGTATTATAGCTGTTCTTTTTTTATTAAATACACTTTAAAAAGTAGAGGTCAAAATGCACCTTCTATAATTAGTCCGTATAAAATAAGAAGGGAAAAGATAAACATAATCAAACCCACCCAACGAAATTTATATCCTTTTTCTATGGTAACTTTAGCAATGCTTGCTATCCCGATAGATGGGATAAGCATATAAATTAGCCCTTTTATAACCAAAAGAAGACCATACACTGTTATTAGTATTTTGGGCCAAGACCAAATAAAGTGAAAAGATAAAATGATAGATCCTACTCCTAAGGTAAGTAAGGCATTAAAAATATTACCTACATGTTTTTTAGTACTTAAAAATTGAAAGAATTCTACCCACATCCCTGGTTGTAAAAAATGAGACAAACCAACTATTCCTAGATTTATTGCGGTAAATAATTCTATGGATTGAATGATACTCATTATACTATCTATTGATTTTTTTGAGCACAAACAATGAGGGTCTCTACTTTCATTGTTTTTCCATCAATTTCTTGTCCCGGTTCCTCCTTTTCAATATGATTGGTAACGATAAAGTCATTATTGCGTAATAATTGAAATACTTCTGATTTAGTAAACATATCAAATCCATATTTCACAAAAGGATATGCTGCCATACTTGATTTTGGTCTTAAAGAAATAATCAATTTCCCATTGGGCTTTAAAACCCTTCTAATTTCTTCTAAAATACGTTGGGGGTCTTCCCAAAAATAAATGGTATTAATGGTGAAAACAGTATTAAACTCACCATCTTCAAAAGGAATCTTATCGGCATTGGCTAAGAAAAAACCAACTTTTCCTTCTTTTATTAACTTCTTATTTAGGGTAGTGGCCTTATTCACCATTTCTTTAGAATAATCACAACCCTTATATTGTACAGTATTTTCAAGAGTAAAAATGTCTTTCACAAAAAAACCATTTCCCATACCGATTTCTAATATTGCATCATTTGCCTTTGGAACCAATGCATTAATAGTGTGAAGGTTGATAAGTTTATTACCGACATTCATCTTTTCACCCATTTCTATTCCCCAATCTCCCTCGGGTTTTCGTAATTGTTGGGCTATGTTTTTGAGTTGTTCTTCTGTCATTTTTGGATTAAAAAAAAGAGGTATAACAATTTAATCTATTTCTTATCAGGATTACTACTTTTCTGATCACTACTATTTTTAAGCTCAATTAATGTTAGTTGCGCGGCAGCACACAGTTTTTCTACACCATTCTTTATGATAAATACTTCTGATTTACAAATCGTTAAAGTTTTTCCATTTTTTAATACGCTTGATTTCCCTATTAACAATTCTCCGTCTCCGGGTGCCATTAAATTGATCTTAAACTCTACTGTTAGAACAGAGGAGTTTTCTTCCATCAATGAAAATCCAGCATATCCTGCTGCATTATCGGCAATTGTACTAATGATGCCAGCATGAAAAAAACCATGTTGTTGTGTTAAACTCGAATGATAAGGTACATGAATCTCGCAATATCCCGGTTGAACATCAATCAGTTGTGCATTGATTAGCTTCATGAACTCTTGACGTTCAAAGCTTTCTTTAACTTTTTTCTTATACGTATCTGATTTAGGCTCGAATTTCATTCTATGTGAAAAGTAACAAAATTATGCTTAATAAGAGACTAATTATCTAGAAAAATCAATTCGTAAGATCTTTGTTTGCTGTGGTGAATAATGGTAATGATACTTTATATTTTACGACCAGTAATCGAATTATAATGATTAACATGGCAGTAGAGATATATGTGATATTTTGATCCAAATCAAATGAATATAGTACCATAAAACAAACCCCACCAGCGATAGAAGCTGTAGCATATATTTCTTTTCTGAAGAGTACTGGTATTTCATTACATAAAATATCTCGTATTACACCTCCAAAACATCCGGTTGTAGCTCCCAGAGCAACCGAAACAATAGGTTCTAACCCTGCATTAATTCCTGTTTCGACCCCTATTATCGTAAAAACTCCCAATCCAATCGTGTCAAATAAAAAAATGGATCCTTTAAGATAATCGAGCTTATTTCTAAAAATGATAGAAAATATAGTTACTCCGCCTATCAAATACATCGTGGTTGTATTTTGCATCCAGGAAACGGGAGTATTACCTATAAGAATATCTCGAATAGTACCTCCACCAATAGAAGTGACA
Organism: Aquimarina megaterium XH134; assembly: GCF_000520975.1. Taxonomy (GTDB): domain Bacteria; phylum Bacteroidota; class Bacteroidia; order Flavobacteriales; family Flavobacteriaceae; genus Aquimarina; species Aquimarina megaterium. Next base: position 8,213 of record NZ_JACB01000070.1, on the reverse strand, counting down.
AATGCAATGATAAAAATCCCAAAGAGATCTAATTTTCGGTGCATTGCACTTAATGACCCCGATATTACGAATGCAATGGTTCCTAAAATATCTAAGATATTAAAAATTGTCATTTCATTGATTTTGAGGTTAAATGTAATATAACTTATCTGATTTTAAAATATTAAAGTTTTGTGTTATTTACATAATAAAAAAGAAACATGTTTTTAAGAAGCAATTAATTATCTAAACTATTCACAAACTCAAATTACGATTCACAAATCCTTTCCTTGTTCTGAAATCTTAACTGTTACTTTTAGTAAATAATATATTTAAGATACTTTAGAAATGAAAGAAAAATTACTTACACTAGGTTTATTTTTTATGGCTGTACATAGTTACTGTCAGATTATTAATTTTCCTGATGCAAACTTCAAAAATAATTTACTTAATCATTCTCCTGCAATCGATATAAACAATGATGGCGAAATTTATGTAGCAGAAGCGCAAAACTTTACGGGTAATCTTTGGGTTAGTTCGGCAAACAGCATAGTTGATTTAACCGGAATACATTTTTTTACCAATATTACCGGCTTTTACATGAGAAATAATTTGATAACCGAATTAGATTTGAGTAACAATAAATACCTAAGAGTTGTTCAGGTAGACGGAAATCAAATACATAAAATGAATTTGGGAAACAACCTTGTTTTAGAAGGATTGTATTGCTCTTTTAATGAATTAACCGATTTGGATGTAAGCAGATACCCATCTTTAAGTTTTCTAGATTGCCGTGGTAATCCAGACCTTAAGGCATTGGATATAGCAAATGGAAATAATCCCGTGACGAACTTTTATCTAATCGCTACTAATAATCCAAAATTAGCATGTATTAATATTGATCCAGGATTCACTCCTCCTGTAAATGGACATTGGCAAAAAGATACTTCGGCTAGTTATAGTCATGTTTGTCCGCAAAGTGCAAGTACTCAAATAGATTTGGGACCTCTTTCTGATGAGGTGCCAGAATCAGGTAAAAGAGTAAATAATGACATCATTGTATATCCAAATCCGGCAAATAACTTTGTTAATATTCGATCTGAAGAAATAGTAAAGAAACTCACTTTGTATACATTCGTTGGAGAAAATGTAACAGAGAAACAGAATACTAATGAACTAAATATTTCAGAGATAAAGAGAGGAATATATTGGCTTGTGATAGAGACAAAAAGTAAAACAATAAGAAAAAAGATTATAAAAGAATAATATACTTCGTAACCTATCTAAATCGCATACTATCATGAAAAACTACTTACACATATTAGTTTTAATACTCAACCTTTCTTTTTTTAACCAGTTCTATGCGCAAGATCAAATGGTTTATTTATTAGAACCCTCACGAGATGGGAAAAAACAACAAATTTTGCAAATTGGTGAAAACAATGGTGTAAAATTATTAGCTATGGCCTCTTGTAAACAATGTATGCCAGCTGTTTATACTTATAATCCAGACGCAAGTAAAGCTTCAGGAAAAACTATTTATGGTACATCGGGGATATATGTGATCCCATATGATGAAAATAGTTATGTATCTGTAGCTCCTAAAACACCGGCAGTAGCTATAGGAGAAGGTATTTGGGAGACTTTTTTATATGCTAATTTCTTTAGTGCAGATAAAGCCAAGATTGCCAGTATGAATAAAAAGAAAGTAGAAGATTGGGCGATAGACTTTTCAAAACAGATTATGACAGGAGGAGTTGGTGCAGAACCTGTTGATAGTGAGGGTAATCTATACTATCCAGCTGCAAAAGAATTACATAACGGAGTTAGTTTTAATTCGGTAAATATAGATATTAAAAAAGGAAAAGAATTACTTTTAAAATTATCTAATGGGCATAGTGAGCGGTATAGTTTTATGGCAGAGTTGAGTAAGGTTTTGGGAATCGATGTTTATGATGTTGGAGGTAATAGGAGAGAGTATATGTTTGTAGAAAGTCTGCTTTCGGTTATTTGGGCAAAATATAGTTCGGGAAGTGATTTAGGAAAATCTACATGGGGTACATACGAGACTTTTAATTATTTTCATAAAGATCAAAAAGTAATACGAAATTTACTGGTGAGTAAAGAAACCCAGGATAAAATAGATGCAAAACTGGAAGATTGGTCATTAAAGGCAAAGGAATACACAGAAAAGACATATGCTGCAAAGGAAGCCGAAGCCATAAAAAATAGACGTTTGCCTGTAAAAGGATTTAGTAACTCTGCATTAGAAAAACAAGCTACACTGGCTGCAAAATCCTGGGCAAGCCAATATCGTTGGGAAGAAACAATCATCAAAGCTTATTTTACAGGTAACGATTGGAGTATTTACAGGAATACACTAACAGGTGTACAGCTTGGCAGACGAATATCGGGTGTTATTATTATGAAACGTAAGGATGGTAAATGTAGTTTTCAGTATGCGACATTTGCACAACAATATAATGGTAACGGGTATCAAAAGGTTTTTACAGAAGGTATTGTTAGAGGACAGAATGTTTTAGAGTGTACCTATGTGAAGTAATAACCATGATCCTATCAGTATATAGTGTTTTTATAATAGAGTTAACTCTACCAGATTAGGCAATCTGGAAACATAAAACAGTTATTCGGAAACAATTTTATTTATATCGAAAAATTATTTTTATAATTGATAGTATAAAAAAATGGATGAAAGAAATTATAGCGCTATATAAAAAAATAATTGCGATTGGTACTGCCGATACATTCTCTGATATACAAAACAAACGAACAAGACTTGTAAATATTTATGTTTTAATTTGTTTACACACGTCAATGATTTTTTATGTAGGAGATTTAATTTTTGTTCAAAAACCGATATCAGACCATTTTACAGCGTACGTTTCTTACATTGCCTTAATAAGCATATTAGTATGTAACAAAAAACATCTTTTTGATTATGCAAAAATCATGTGGATTGCATATCTATTTGTCTTTATTAATTTATCGGCATTAAAAGTTAATCCCGGTATCTATACAGAGTATTATTTTCTTTTGATTCCTGGAATTTGTTTATCTATTTATCAAAAAAATACCATTCCGATTATATGCACATTGTTAAGCATTATTTGTTTTTTTATCCCTTATTATTTTTTTGATATCTATCCAGTAGATCACCCTAATAGAATACAAGTTGTAGTTATTACTTGTTTGTTTTACAGTATTTATGCAATAGTAAATTATTTTAAAAAACATAATATTGCTAACGAAGAAAAATTAGCACGGGCATATAAACAGCTAGAGGAGACAAAAAAAAGTGAGGTAGCGCATTTGCAGCTAAAATCTTTAAAAGCGCAAATGAATCCTCATTTTATGTTTAATGCCATGAATTCAATTCAGAACCTGGTACTTAAGGGAGATAAACAAGAAGCATATGATTATCTAACTCAATTTGCCACTTTAATACGAGGTAACCTTAATATGAGCGAAAAGAGCTTTGTGTATTTTGAGGAAGAATTGTCTCTTTTAAAAAAGTACTTAGAATTAGAGCGTCTCAGGTTTAGGGATTCTTTAGAATATCATATTAAGGGGGCAGATACTATAGGAGATATAAAAATTCCATCTATGATTATTCAACCTTTTGTAGAGAATGCGATAAAACATGGGTTGTTACATAAACAGGAAGGTAAGAAAATATTAGAATTAGAGTTTCAGCAAGATGAGATTTTTAAGTGTATTATTACCGACAATGGTGTAGGGTTAAGAGCATCTAAAACCATAAATAAAGTAAATGAAGCAAATCAATCTTTTTCTACCAAGGCAATTGAAGATAGATTGTTATTATTAAAAGATTACTACAAGACAGATATTGGTTTTACCTACGAAAATGTGAAAGTAGGTACTAAAGTAATTTTAAAAATACCTTATACCATAATAAGTGACTAAGATGAATGCTATTATTGTTGATGATGAAATAAATGCAAGAGAAAATCTAGGCTATTTACTAGATTCCTTTTGCTCAGAAATTAATGTAGTAGCCGAAGCAACGCATGTAGATGAAGCTGTAAAATTGATAAATAAACACAAGCCAGAACTGGTGTTTTTAGATATCGAAATGCCTCAAAAGAACGGGTTTCAACTTTTGAATGCATTTGAAGACGTTCATTTCCATATTATTTTCGTCACTGCTTATGATCATTATGCCATAAGAGCATTTCAGATAGCAGCAATAGATTATTTGTTAAAGCCCATTGATGTTTCGCTTTTAAAGAAAGCAATAAAAAAGGTAATACGAGTACATAACAACTCGTTTGGTTATGATCGCATTGAAACCTTATTAGAAAACAGGAAAGGCTTAAAAAAAATAGCAATCCCTTATAAATCAGATTATGCTATTTTGGATATAGATACTATACTGTGTATAGAAGCAGATAGAATGTATACCATCTTATATACCGTAGATCATAAAAAGTATATGGTTGCCAAAAAATTAAGCTATTATGAAGAGCTATTATGTAAAGACACAGATTTTATAAGATTACACCGTTCTTGGATAGTGAATAGTAATAAAATAGAAACGTATTCTAAAAAAAATAAGGAAGTTGTGTTACAAACACAACTTGTAATACCAGTAAGTAAAGGTTATAAAGATAATTTTGAAGCCATTTTTTATACTTAAAACATAAGAGCTGCCACATATTATAAGTTGATTACTTTTCGTTTGTCTACAACCAAATCATAAAAATAGTTGCTCTCTATCCAACATTTCTTAAAATCACGTAGAAAAAATATTGTAATGGATTTAAGAAAGGTTTTCTATTTTTTTAGAAGAAAAAGTAGCAACTATTTTTCATTAGGAAATTAAAATGATCCATTCGGAAGTAAATTCTTAGTTCAAACTACCAAAATATTCAGTTTTGTGATGAATTTTAAAAACCCATTTCATGAAAACAAAAATATTTTTTTTAAAGAGTTTATTAGTAATTGGACTATTAATTTCTAGTTGTAATACAGATGATGATCAATTAGTAAATTTAGCCCCTGTAATTAAAGCACAATCTTTTAGTGTATTAGAGTCAATTGCCGATACAGAAGTAATTGGTACAGTAACAGCAACAGATACAGAGAAAAATGAATTAAGCTATAGTATTACTGTAAACAACGATGACCTGTTCGAAATCACTAAGACAGGAGCATTAAGTCTTATCACAGGGAAAAACCTGGATTTTGAAACCAAAAAATCTCACGAAATTACAGTAGAGGTAACTGATGGCAATACTAAAACCAATGCAAAAATAACCATTAATGTAACTGATGTTGATGAAAATGTTGCTCCAGAGGTAGCCAATCAGGATTTTTCATTTGCAGAAGATGCTTCTGGAGTGTTAGGAACTATTGTTGCTACAGATTCGAATAATGATGATCTTACATTTTCGATTACAAGCACCACTCCACAGAACACTAATATTTTCGAGATATCAAACTCTGGTGAGATAAGCTTAAAGGCTAGTGAGAATCTTGATTATGAAACTCAAACCAGTTATACTTTAAATATAGAAGTATCAGACGGGAACTTAGCCACTACAGCTGTACTACAAATAGAAATAACCGATGTAAATGAAGCTCCGGTATTTGTTAATCAACCTGGGTTTATAGCAGCAGAAGATATTGCAGATACAGTATTAATAGGAACAGTAAGAGCAACTGATCCAGAAGGTAATAACCTTAGTTTTGGTTTGTCAGGTAATCCAAGTGGTCTTTTTGAGATTAGTAATGATGGTGATTTAAGTTTGGCACCAGGAAAAAATTTAGATTATGAGACAGATACCAGTCATACCATTCAGGTTCGTGTAACCGATGGAAACTCTACAGTATTCAAAAATGTATCACTTATGGTAACCGATGTTCCAGAAATCATAGCAGTGTTTTAAGTACATTTTTAGTATTCGTTTACCATTGGTATACCTTCTCTAAGGAGTTACTTTAAATGGTTAAATCACTTCTTGTTTAATGTTAAATTTTACCTGCCCTCACGAGCAATTTTAAACTAAATTTGGTTTAAGTGTTGTGAGGGCTTGATATTATGGTCTGTTTTCTAATGAAATAGAAAGGAAAAAAGAGTAATTATGATAGTTATACTTACTATTCATAAACTCAAACTATCGTTCGCAAACTGTTTCATGAGCACTAATTCTAAACTGCCTATTTTTGTTGCATGAATGTAATTAAAGCAATATTGGTAGATGATGAGCAAAGAGCAAGAAACGTTTTATCCAATTTGATAAAACGTTGTAATTTAAATATAGATATTCTTGCTCAGTGCAGTTGCCTTGAAGATGCTGTAAAAGAGATAAAAGAATTACAACCCGACGTTGTTTTTTTAGATGTACAAATGCCTAACTATGCTGGATATGAGATTGCAAATTTCTTTGAAGAAATGAATTTTGATATCATTTTTGTAACCGCTTTTGATGAGTATGCTATAAAAGCTTTTGAGTTATCGGCTATAGATTATCTGGTAAAACCTATTGATAGAAGACGATTAATAGAAGCTGTAGAAAAACTGCAAAGCAAAATAGAAAAGCAAAAAAAGATCGAAGATTACCAGGTTTTACTAAACACCATAAAAGAAAAAGAGTATAAACAGATCATACTTCCCGAATTAGGCAATAGACGTATTATTGCTATTAATACTATAATTGCAATTGAAGCAGATGGGTCATATAGCAAAATTTATACAACCGAAAGTAAACCGGTGACCACAAGTAAAAATCTAAAATACTTTGAAAACCTACTTCCCGAAGGCACCTCTTTTTTTCGCTCTCACAGAACCTGGATGATAAATTTAAAGTATATTGAAGTCATAAATAAATCTAGTTTGACTATAACATTGGCACAAAATATAACCGCCAAAATCTCCAGAACTCGTTTTAGTTCTTTTGAGAATACAATACGATAAACTTTATGAATGTACTACTACAATTAATTAACCTCGGAATTACAGAAAACAGTACTCCGTTAGAGATAAAACGTTCTAAAGTTCTTAATTTATGTTCTTTAATCTCTTTATTTGCTTCGTTGTTCTTTTTATGTTTTGATTTTGCAATACAACAATTGACAACATCCAGGGCAATGATTTTGATTGTAGAAATTGTTATATTTTGTGGAATACTGTACTTGCAAAAATTAGAACATCTTTTTATATCCAGATTAGCATTTATATCTGTAGTGATGCTAATTCTTTTCTTACATGCAAACTTTACATTTAGAGGGTTTTATGCAGAGTACCAGTATATGGTAATTCCTTTGTTTTCATTATTGTTTTTTGATAAAAAGTATATTCATTATATCGCGCTTGTACTTTCTATAACTTTATTTTATCTACCCAATTATTTATATCCCATTTATCCCGAAAAATACTTTGGATATACCAATGTTGTATTTATGTTCATAGGCGTATTTTTTATTGTGAATCTCTTTAGGAATCTAAACATAAAAAATGAACTATCCTTAAAAGAGAATAATGATAAGTTACAGAAACAGAATAGCATTATAGAAACGCAAAAGCTACTGTTAGAGAAGGCGTACTCAGAATTAGAAGTAAGCAAAAAGAATGAGCTGGCATTTTTACAATTGAAGTCTTTAAAATCCCAAATGAATCCTCATTTCATATTCAATTCGCTTAATTCTATTCAGGATTTAATCCTTCAGCAAAATACAGATGCTTCCTATGACTATATTGTTTTATTTGCGCAATTAGTTAGAAATACCTTAAACTACTCTAATAAAGATTTTATTGCTATTGATAAAGAATTAGAGTTTTTAGAAGTATACCTTCAATTAGAGAAATTAAGGTTCGAAGATGATTTTACATACACCATCCAACATACCAATACAGAAGGCTTATTGGTTCCTTCACTAATCGTACAACCTTTTATAGAAAATGCATTAATACACGGACTTTTACATAAAGAAGGTAAAAAACAACTTACCATAGATTTTACATTTACAGAGGATTTGTTATGTACGGTTACCGATAATGGTATAGGTAGAAAAGAAGCAAAGAAAATCCAGGAACGACAAGGAGGTCGTCATGAATCCTTTGCGCTAGAAGCCATACAACAACGATTAGAAATCTTAAAAGAGCAATATGGTGCAGAGGTAGGATATCAGGTATTTGATTTATATGATAACGGACAAGCTACAGGTACAACAGTAGAAATCAGAATGCCTTT
>NZ_JACB01000069.1 GCF_000520975.1 Aquimarina megaterium XH134 | reverse complement strand
GTCTTTGGTTGCTTTTTTGATTCTATAATCAACAACAATACAGATAAAACTATAACCTGAATAGAAGACATTTTATCAATACTTTCCCAATAACTTTTCTACACATAATTTATACACGAACAGAGTTCTAGTTCTTAAACTTCAAATAATATGTATTGTTATTTTTATTATTAGATTATTACATAATTCACTAAAAAAAATAAAAAATTGCATTTCAATTGTTAAAACAATACAAAATTACCAATTACCAACACTATATTATCCCATATTTTATTCCCTATAATTTTGATGGTATTATTGTTAATATAAATACAAACTAACTCTAATATTTTCAATCTTATAACCAATGAAACACAAACTCCAAACAGTAATCACCTTCATACTATTTTGTATGTTGGTAAGCTTTAGCCATGCACAAAACAGATGTGGCACAAAATTATCTCCTGAAGAAGAAGTTAATTTTAAAAAAACAATTAGTAAAGTAAAGAGGTTTAAAAAAACTGGTGTACAGAGTAAATCTGCTGCAACTCCATATGTTATCCCTGTAGTATTTCATATTTTACATAATGGAGAAGGCTCTGTTAGTAAGGCAGACATGAAGTGTAGAATTGATGACGTCTTTAAAACAATCAATGGAGATTATAATGGTACATTCCCTGGGTTTAATCAAATCGACCCAAGATTCGAATCTATTAAAGATAAAATGAATATTGAATTTATTCCAGCCACTGTAGATCCCGATGGAAACACTATGGATACCCCCGGTATGGATTGGCAGGCTAACGCTAATATTGCATATGGTTATGACCCTAACATTTATAAATATATGTGGTGGGGCAAAAAAAACAAATACTATTTAGACGTAGTTGTTGTAGATGCCCCTAATGAAAAAGGAGGTACCAATGGATCAGGACATGCCTTTCTTCCAATTCAGGATGTAATACCTCATGTAACTTATAATTGGAGGTATGTTGGTAGTACCTGCGGATCACAATCTGCACCTGGATTTGAAAAAGTAATGACTCACGAATTTGGTCACTATTTTGGATTAAGACATACATTTTATGAAAGTTGCGATGCTACTAATGATGGAATTGATGACACTCCCCCAACTACACAAGCAGAAGGATGTGAAAGAGATAAACTAAATAATTGTGGTGTGTATGCGAATCTTGAGAATCATATGGACTATAATACCAGTTGCCAGAATATGTTCACAAAAGGGCAAGTAAGCGCAATGACTTATTGGTTAGAAGATAGTACTGAAGCATTATATTCTAGACGTTTACTTTGGCAGGATAGTAACTTAAGCTCTGTAGGAATACTTAAAAGAACTCCAATAGCAGATTTTGCAAGCGATTACACAGCCGTTTGTGATGGAAAATCTATCACTTTTGAAGATCTTTCATTAGGCTTACCTACTTCTTGGCAATGGCAATTTGAAGGCGGGTCGCCATCAACATCTTCAGAAAAAAATCCTGTAATACGATATGATAATTCTGGAATATACAAAGTTCGCCTCGTTGCAAGCAATGACTCTGGACAAAACACAGAGGAAAAAACCAGTTATATTTATATAAACCAAAAAACATCATCGGGACAGTCAGAAAATTTTCAAGGACAATTCCCTCCTACAGAATGGGATGTTATTAATCCCGATAAAGGATTTGGTTGGGAAAAAAGAAGTGATGCCGGAAATGGAGACAGTTCTAGTATCATAATGAATAACTCTGACAATGCAATTGTAGGAGAAGAAGATTTTCTTAGATTACCATATTATGATTTCTCTTCAGCAAAAAATAGTCAGATGTATTTTGATCTTGCCTATACAAAGTTTGATGATGCCAGTCCCGACAAATTGAAGGTACAAGTATCTAAAGATTGCGGAAATTCATGGACAGATGTTTATTCTAAAACACATACAGAATTAGAAACCAAAAGTGTAACCACTGGTCTTTCTAACGGTTGGATTCCTAAACAAGAATCTGATTGGAGAAAAGAAATTATTGACCTTAGTGCTTATGATGGTGAATCTGAAGTAACCATTAGGTTTATGAATATATCTGGATACGGAACCAGAATATGGATAGACAATATTAATGTCTTAATTAATAACGATACTGCTCCGGTTTCTGACTTTTATTCTAGCAAAAGAGTTTCTAATTGTAATAGTACCGAAATCTCTTTTAAAGATGTTTCTGTAGGAAACCCTACTTCCTGGAATTGGACATTTGAAGGAGCCACTCCTTCTTCTTCTACAGATAAAAATCCTAAAGTAACCTATAACAATCCGGGGTCTTACAACGTATCCCTTACAACAAGTAATGCTAATGGCACTGGTAATACAATAACAAAAAATGCATATATAACGGTTACAAATCCAACAAAAAACTCTTTTACAGAAGGGTTTGAAGGGAGTTTCCCACCATCTGGATGGGAAATCATAGATAATGATGGAGAATTAGCTTGGGAAAAAAGTAATGCTGCAGGTCGAAACTCTTCCTCTTGTATGATTATGAATAATACAGATAACGAAGAAATAGGAGAAATAGATGAAATTATTCTTAATCCTATAGATATGTCTGGCGGAGAAACTACCTTTTCTTTTGATTTGGCATATACCAAATTTGATGATGACAGTAAAGACAAATTAAGAATATTGGTATCTACCAATTGTGGAAACTCCTGGACAGAAGTATATTCAAAAACTCATACAGAACTAGAGACCGTAGCAACAACAGACGATCCAGATACCTGGATTAATGAAATTAACCTATGGGTACCCACACAGGATTCACATTGGAGAACAGAAAATGTATCATTATCTCAATTTAGTGGAAAAGAAAATGTATTGATCAAATTAGAAAACACATCTGGGTACGGAACTAGAATTTGGATCGATAATATGAAATTCGATATTGAAAACTCTAGTGGAAATAATTTATCTGCACCAACAGGATTATTGGCATCTAATGTATCAGAAACATCATTAACGTTGTCCTGGGACTCAGCACCAAGCAATGAGCAAGTAGTTGGCTATGACATATATCAGGACAATGCAATCGCTACATCTGCAACAGGAACATCTGCTAATATTACAGGATTAACTGCAAATACACCATATCAATATAAGATAAAAGCTAAAGATGCTTCAGGTAATACTTCTGAGTTTAGTAATATCGTAAACGTTACTACTTCTAGCGAACCAAGTCCTACTTGTACAGATGGGATTCAAAATGGAGATGAAACCGGAATAGATTGCGGAGGTTCTTGTGAACCGTGTAACCCTTCGTCTTATTGTACTTCTAATGGAAGTAACCCTAATGATGAATATATTAGTCGTATACAATTAGGAAGTATTGATAAAACTTCTATAGCAGAGAATGGTGGGTATAGTGATTTCACATCAGAGTCTACACCACTACCAAAAGGAGCAGCTCAAACGATTACAATTACTCCAACATGGTCATCAACTGTGTACTCAGAAGGATACAGTGTATGGATTGATTACAATCAAGATGGAGATTTCGAAGATTCTGGTGAACAAGTATTTAGTAAAAGCCCTTCAAAAGACACTTCAATAAAAGGAGAGTTTACGGTACCAGATGGAGCAAAAAATGGAAATACGAGAATGAGAGTATCTATGGCATACAATAAAATCCCTGATACTTGTGAAACATTTGATTATGGTGAAGTTGAAGATTATACCGTTTCTATAGAAGGAGTAACATCTACCCCTACTTGTACCGATGGTATCCAAAACGGGGATGAAACCGGGATAGATTGCGGTGGAAGCTCTTGCTCCCCATGTAATAACACCGATGGGATTGTTTATGTAGATATCGAAGATCTTACAGTTACTTCATCTAATAGCTGGGAGTTCTTCCGTATCGAAGTTGGTGATGATAAAGATTATGGCGCGTGGTACACTAGTAATTCGGTACGATTAGTTACATATGATAAAGATATTGTATGCCAAGGAAATGAAGGTAATATAACCCTAATAGGTGAAGGTGAAGGAATTGATGGTTCTGATAATTTTATAGCAAAATCAAACAGCTATACTATAAGTTCATCTTCTTATACAACTTGGAATGGTAAATCAGGATTTATTGGATTTACCTTTAAGATAAATGGAAATACACATTATGGATGGTTTCATATATCTGTAGCTAACGATGGTTTATCTTATACAATACTGGATTATGCATATAATAAGAAACCAAATGAGATCATTTATACCCGATCTTCAAATGCAATAAATAGCATAGCAAACAAAGGAATTTCTGAAAACAAAACATTCACATCTCCTAATCCTTTTATCGATACTTTTGTGATTAACACTTCAAAACTTGACAAAACTAATATCACGGTTAAAGTATTTGATATACACGGAAAACTTCTGATACAAGAAGAATATACAAAAAACCCTAGGTCTATAATTTTAGGGAGTGAGCTTAAAATGTCTGGGATTTATTTTGTTCAAATACAAACAAATTCAAAAATGGAAACATTAAGAATTCTTAAGTACTAAATAACTTTAAATTTATTTTTGAAAAAAGGCTTGATTATGATATCATAATCAAGCCTTTTTATATTGTCGACAAAATGTGTAATTGTCCATAAAACATTTAAGAATCCCGTAATTCTTCATATCATCACAGATACCTTTTTAGTTTTTATGAAATCTTATCGAATAAATCCATCAGATATAGTAGCTTTTTGTATTTTAGAACGTATTAGAATTAAAAACTAAGCCTACTTAACATATAGTAACAAATGAACAGTAAACCTCTTATCCTTTTTTTCTTTTTAATGACATGTGCTATTCAGGCGCAAGAAATTATCTGTTCTGCAAAAGATAAAGAAATCTTTACCACCAGAATTACAGCTTTAAAAAAAGAATACACTCCAAAAACTGCTTTTGGAGAGACTCTGGTGTTTGTTGGAAAAACTTTTTTAGGTACTCCTTATGCCGCCAAAACTCTGGAGATCGGGTCAAAAGAATCCTTGGTGATTAATTTTCAGGGATTAGATTGCACTACTTTTGTAGAAAATGTACTGGTTTTAAGTCTAATGCTTAAGAATGAGAAAGAGGATTTTGAATCCTATACTGCTTATCTAGAAAAAATACGTTATAAAAATGGGGAATTAGATGGGTATGCTTCACGACTACACTACTTCTCTGAGTGGATTACTAATAATGAACAAAAAGGCATTATAAGAAATATTACAGGTGATATTGGTGGAATAGAAATAGAGAAAGATATTAATTTTATGAGCACACACCGAGAACTTTATCCTTTTCTTAAAGATGATAAAAACTTTAAAGGCATACAACAATCCGAAATTAATATTAGCCAATCATCGGTATGCTTTTTACCAAAAGATCAGATTAAAGAAAATGAAGCATCAATACTATCTGGCGATATTGTCGCATTAACTACTTCAATCAAAGGATTAGACATTACACATACAGGGATCGCTATACGCAAAGAGAATGGACGAATTCATCTATTACATGCATCTTCAAAGGGTCAAGTAGAAATCTCTACGCTTCCACTGGTTGATTATCTTAAAAAGATAAAAAATAATACTGGAATTATTGTTAATCGGGTACTGTGATCTTTTACTAAACGATCTCTTTAATCTTGTATAACTTAACCCAAATTGCTAATTTAGTAGAGCTAAAAAAAAAGATGTTATTTCCCAGGACAAACATAGAGCAACAACTAGGTAAACTACGGGATAAAGAATTTAATGCCTCTACCTGGAAAGAACAAGTATATGCAATCTTTTCGGAAGAAGAGAAACACGAGAATCAAATTCTTAAAAACCTGAAAAATTCTTCTCATGTAGTTCAGAATGTTTTTGATCTTGATCACATAGAAACCCGCAGCATATACCATCTGGATCAAATCAAAAAAATCTGTATTACCTATCGATTACGTTTTTTGGATTCTAAATATTTTAAAGGAAAGTTGCCCTTATCTGCAATTTCTGCTATTAAAAACCTTGAGAAAAAACATCAAACCGAATTAAAAGGATTTAAAATTATTGCGCCATCTAAATTATTTAAATTAGAAAATGCTGATGATCCCCTACTCTTTGCTCCTATGGGTAATGACTATTTTTATTTAGTGCATAAATGGGGGAATGATTTACACCCACTTCGTAAATTTATGATGTGGTTTTTTAAGAGTTTTGAAAATTTACTCATACTCACTTTTTTAGTAAGTCTTTTACTTACATTTATGGTTCCAGAAGGTATGTTCACTAAACACAGTACTACCTCAACATTTATCATGATTTTATTCTTTATGTTTAAATCGGTAGCAGCTGTGGTGTTATTTTATGGATTTGCACTTGGAAAAAATTTTAATACTGTCATATGGAACAGTAAATATTTTAATGCTTAAACAAATAACACTATGTTTCCTGACAGTGAATATGAAAGAGTATATACAGGTAGTTTAATTAATGTTCAATTTTTACAAACAATATTGCAGGATAAAGGCATTAACTCTATCACCCGGGATGATATGAAGTCTGGTATGATGGCAGGTTTTGGAGGTGGTATACCTGACCATGTTCAACTATTTGTAAAAAAAACCGATGCAAAAAATGCGCTCCCAATTATCAAACAAAACTTAACCTAAAATTATGGAAAACGAAGATAAATCACCTCGCAAGACCTGGGACTTAATGATCGGTATTGCTCTTGTTTTATTTGGAGGTTTACGATTATATAATAGATTACAAGCTCAGGCAGAATGGGACTTCAGAGTCATGATAACCATATTATTTATTGGTTATGGAGGCTATCTAATTTACAAGCATTTTCAAACTCCGTCTAAAGATTGAATCGGACCTAGTGTCATCGTTTTTTCTAATAATCGAAATCCTGCAAATACACCATAACCTCCTTCTCCTTCTATATTATTAGGCGGTATAATAGGCTGAAAGAAAGGGTTTGATATTTGGTCTTTATTTAAGAAAGAAGCTTTTAAAGTGGTAAAAATAAGCTCATCTACATTTGCGACTTTCACAGTAATTTCTAAGCTTTCGTTTGTATTAAAGATTGTTCCATTTGCAGATATACTTAATCCATCTCCATTTACATCAGTGGCAAATCTTTCAATATCAAAATTTGCAATAGAGCGATTTTCTTCTGTACTATTGGTCACATTAAATAATGCTCCTACGATATAAAAATTATTTTCGCCCTTTATATCATCAAAACTTACACTAAGATTCTCTACAACAGCACCATCTACAGCTCTAAACCCAACCGCCGCCGATACATTTTCTGTTTTCATAACAGGAATAACACAAGTGGCTTTAAATTCTTTTCCTTCTGCTAAGACATTTAGAGTATACCTTTTTCCCGGTTCTATCAAGAATTCGTTAGATGCAATCTGATATAACTTATTATCGCTAGAATATCTTAATTCTACTTCTTCTTGGTTTTCATTTTTGATAACTACTACTGCATCTTTAATGATTAAAGTATTTACAAAATCTGCTGGTTCGAGTTGTAAAGGTTTATCAAATACAGATATTGTTTTAGAAACTTCAACTTTTATTACTTCTTCTTCTGGAGACAAAAAGCCATTAATCAAAACTAACTTCTCTCCTTCTGGTCTATTTTTTATCTCTTCTTTTAAATCTTCGCAACCTAAAACGATAAAACCTATGATTAATAAAATGTAGAGTCTCATATACTAAAATTTTAAACTATAATTAAACGACGGAAGAAACTGAAATAAGTACCTTCTATATAAAACATTAGGAGAACTTTGATTTTCGCTAGCAATTTCATAATAAAAAGGGTTTTTTCTCGCATATACGTTATAAAACGAAAAGCCCCATGTTCTTTCTCTATTACGTTTTGTGATTTTATGAAATTGAATTCCCAAATCTAAACGATGAAAATTTTCTCCTTTAAAATTATTTTTTTCTGTATTAAACAGTAATATATTATCATTATTGTTTACATCCTCTATCGGGAAATTATTACCCGCTGCAACTCCTAATGTATTAGGGAGGTTGTAATTAATTCCTGATGCAAATAACCAATTACCAGAAATCGTTATTCTTTTACTAGGCTTGTAAATCCCTACAATAGAGAAATCATGTCTTCTATCATAACGTTCGTTAAATACCTTCCCTCCATTTAAATCTTCAAACTGTCTTTGCGACCATGATAAAGTGTATCCCAACCAACCTGTTAGTTTTCCTTTCTTTTTTCTAAGTAAAAACTCTGTTCCATATGCCCAGCCTTTCCCTGTAGTAATGCCATTTACAAAATCAACAGTTCGGATAGAACCTGTAATTTCTCTCACGCTTTCGAGACCTGCAAAAGAAGCGCCTTCTTTGAAGGCTATAATATCATCCATTTTTTTATAATACCCTTCGATTGTTAATCCAAATATGTTATTCTTGAAATCCTTTGCTACCCCTAAAGCAATTTGCTCAGAAAGCTGAGGCTTTAACCGTTCTGTAGAAGACACCCAAAGATCTGTTGGTAATCCCAAACCACTATTAGATAACCTATGTATATACTGATTCATTCTTGCATACGAAGCTTTTAATGTAAGCAAAGGATACAATTTATAAGCAACAGAAAGTCTCATCTCTGGTTTAAAATAACCTTTAGATTTATGCTGAAAATGACTAAACCTTAAACCTGGATATATGCTAATCTTATCGTTAATTCTCCAATCATCCTCAATATATATTCCACTCTCAACGGTTTTTATTTTTTGGGTATTTACAATTTCATCTTCATTAATATTTCTAATATTAATTTCTTTTGGAGTAAAATCATGATAGGTAGAAACTAAACCAAACTTAAATGTATGATTAGGTGCAGGATAATAATTAAAATCGAATTTAACTCCATAATCGTTGATCCCAGAGCTTGTTCTAAACGCAGAACTTCGATTCGCTCCTCCTCTATCATCTTTACTAACTGTAAACTTATAATTACTAAATATTAATGATGTATTAGAGAAGAGCTTGTTATTAAATTCATGATTCCAGCGTAAAGTAGAAGTTATATTACCCCAAAGTATTTTCTGCTTAGATCTTTCATTCTCAACAACAGTTTTATTTCTATATTTATCTTGCCCATAGTATGTACTCCAGTACAATTTATTTTTATCATTGATAACATGATGAAGCTTAGCATTAACATCTGTAAAATAATAAGCAAGTTTCTCGTCCTTGGCCATTAATGGTAAAAGTAACAGATCTGCATATGTTCTACGACCACTAATTACAAAGGATGTTTTTCCTTTTTTTATGGGTCCTTCTAACAATAGAGATGAAGAAATCAAACTAATATTTGCTTTTCCAGCAAATTTTTCCTTATTCCCATTTTTAGTATTTATCTTCACTACAGAAGATAACCTTCCGCCATACCGAGCAGGAAAACCTCCTTTAAATATTTCTACGGATTTAATGGCATCTCCGTTAAATATGGAAAAAATTCCAAAAAGATGATTTGAATTATAAACTGTAGCTTCATCTAGTATGATCAAATTTTGATCGGGTGTTCCGCCACGAACATAAAAGCCTGTAGAACCTTCGCTTCCTGATTGTACCCCAGGTAATAACTGTAAGGTTTTAATAGCATCTTTTTCTCCCAGGATTGTAGGAATATCTTCAAAAAATGAAGGGCTTAGTTTTTCAGAACTCATCTGTGTGATCTGACTTTTACTTGTTTCCTGATCAGAGTTTATAATAATTTCATCCAGATATTCAGTCTCTGGTTCTAAATTTAAATTTATCGTAATATCAGAGGTAAGGTCAATGCTTTTCTTAATGTTTTTATACCCCACAAATGAGATTAATATCTGATGATTGCCCTCTGGGATAGAAAGGGAATAAAATCCATAATCATTGGTTATTGTACCTGTATTGAGTTTGGGGATATAAATAGATACACTACCCAAGTATTCCTGGCTTCCTTTTTCAGAAATATACCCACTAATTGTGTACTTTTTTGGACGTTTATAAATTAGTAGTTTTTTGCCCAAAACCTTGAATTGATACAGTTTCGAGGGAAATAGATTTCTTAATATCTTAGCTAAAGTTTTTTCTTTAGCATTAACCGATACTATTTTAGAAATATCTATTGCGCTATCAGAATATCCTATCGTAAAATTTAATTTTGTTTCTAACTCACCTAAGACACTGGCAATAGATACATTTTCTTTAACTAAACTAATTTTTTGATCTAAAATTTCTCCCTGGGTATAACCACTAAACCCTCCTATAAAAAGCGCTACAAATAGTACCCTAATCACTTTTATTCTCACTAGAAAATTAAATCGGCAATTTGATTTTTGCAAAAAGAATAATGTTTTTTAAGAATTACAATCTCCTTCTTTTATAACAATATTATTCGAATCATTTTTTTCATATGTGACATCAAATAATATTTTAAGAGTTTCCAAAACATCCTCAAACGATTCGTTGTCAAAGATAGTGGTTAACGTACAATTAGCAAATTCTCGACTCTCGATAATTATGTTCTTATTGTAATACAGTTCTATATCTTTAATTACTTGTTCTATAGAAGTTTTTTCAAATTTAAGTACTCCCGATTTCCAGGAAGAGAAATTTAGGCTTTTATTTGAAGTTTTTATCAATTTGCCACTCTCTTTTGCTGTTACCATATCTCCCGGAGCTAAAATTTCTTTATATTTTTTTGATAAAAACTCAACACTACCTGTTACCAATACAAGCTCTACTTCTTTTGTATTAGCATTATTTTTTAGGTTAAATGACGTACCTAAAACTTTAGTTTGTGTGGTATTGGCAATAACAACAAATGGTTTCTCGGGATCTTTTGTAACTTCAAAAAAGCCTTCTCCTTTTAGGTTTAATTGCCTGCTATTTCCTTTAAAATCCTTTTTATAAGTAAGTTGACTACCTTCATTAAGCCATACTATAGAGTTATCTGGTAATATAAATTTGTTTTCTGCTCCCGTTTTTGCCAGTAAAATTACTTCAGTATTAAAAAGTGAATTAAAATAAAAGCCTAAACCAATCAAAAGCACAATAGAGGCTGCGATTTTAAGATAAACATTATTTAATTTTGGTTTCTTCTTTACTGTAGCATTTATGCCAGATTCAAATTTACTCCATTGTTCATCTACATCAATTTTATCAAAATCCTCTATATTTTCTGAAGTACTCCATATGCGTTTAACATCTTCAAAATAGGTTCTATTTGATTCGGATTCGGCAATCCAATCCTCTACAAACTTTCGTTCATCATCTTGTACGTCATTTTGTAAATAACGTGTTAAAAGTTGTAGTATGTGATCTTCTTGTTCGATACTCATTTCTGAAATTAAAATCTGGCTCTAAAAGTAATAAATTATTAAGATTATGTTGTCA
This sequence comes from Aquimarina megaterium XH134, assembly GCF_000520975.1. GTDB lineage: Bacteria > Bacteroidota > Bacteroidia > Flavobacteriales > Flavobacteriaceae > Aquimarina > Aquimarina megaterium. The sequence goes on along the minus strand of NZ_JACB01000069.1, from coordinate 26,137 downwards.
AAACAACTTTAAGTTCGCTTTTTAAATAATAGTCTACTCGATTTTATCTTTTTTGTTTAAAAAGTTTCTTCCACTTCTGTTAATTGATATCCTGCAAAAACACCATATCCATTCTCTCCTTCTATATTGGTCGGAGCAATAACTGATTCTGCAAATGGATCTCCGTCATTAAAATCATTTAAATATGTTGCTCTTAGCGCTTCGTATAATATTTTTTCTGCATTGGCTACCTGAATCTTTAACTTGGGATTGGGTAATGCACTATCGAATAAAGTAAAAAATCCATCTGCTGTAATTACAGAATTTTCTCTACTTACATCTGTTGCAAACTGTTTAAACTCGAAATTTATATTTTCTACTTGATTACTAGTTGTGCCTCCTCCATTATCAAAAGACTGAGTGACTATGGCACCTATGATATAAAAATTGTTTTGATTTTTGATATCCCCTACAGTAACTTTCAACAAGCGATTCTCAGAGAATTCACCTTCTTTTACCTGAATATCCTTCTCTATCCTTTGTACAGATTCGGTTGGTATTGTACAAGATGCTTTATATTCTTTACCTAGAGCCGTAATCTTCAAAAAATATTTCTTGCCTGGTGATATTGCTAAACCACTTGCTGGTGCTTCATAGCTTAAAGATGCATCTGTATATACAAGTGCCACCTCATTGTTTTCTTCATCTGCTATCACTACGGTAGCATCTTTAATAACCATATCTTTAACATTGACTGTCCTTGATGCCCTTGATTTAGATCTTGACACTTGCACTTTTAATGTGGTATCTTGTGGTGATAAATAACCATTAATAACTACAAGCTGTTGCTTTTCTAATAAATCACTTGCATCTACACTTGTCTCGCAGCTTACTAAACAAATGCCTAGAATTATTAATAGTATACTTTGAAAATATTTCATCTGTGTATCTTTATATTTTTCTAATAATTTTGACCTTATTGATTTCACTTTTTAGAATTTATAGGTATAATTAATTGATGGAATAAACTGTAGGATTGATACTTTTTTAAGTTTAGCATCATCAAAATAATAATAGAAAGGATTCTTTCTTCCATAAATATTATATATCGAAAATCCCCAGGTACGCTCCCTATTCTTTGAAAATCGTTTATGAAATTGAATTCCTAAATCTAAACGATGATAATTTTCTCCTCTAAAATTATTTCGCTCTGTGCTAAAAGGTGTTCCTCCATTAGAGAGATCAGGTATTGTTATCGGAAAAGTACTTGTGTTTGATAATGACTCGGTATCCGGAAGATTAAAATTATTACCCGAAGAAAACAGCCATGTTCCCGATAGTGTAATACGATCATTAGGCTTATAAATCCCCACCAAAGAAATGTCATGTCTTCGATCATATTTTGCAAAGAATTTTCGCCCTTGATTTAGCTCATCAAATTGTCTTTCTGACCACGATAATGTATATCCTAACCAACCTGTAAGTTTCCCCGTTTTTTTACGTAATAATAGCTCTGTACCGTAAGCCCAACCTTGGCCTGTGGTAATATTTTCTTCCCAATCAATTTCTTTTCCTGTTCCCAAGTCTTCTAATAATAAGAATGAAGCGCCTTCTTTATATGCTATCACATCATCCATTTTTTTATAATACCCTTCGACAGTAATAGAATATCCATCATCCATAAAATCTTTTGCCACTCCTAATGCATATTGTTCAGAAACCTGAGGTTTTAATTGATCTGTAGAAGATACCCAAAGATCTGTAGGTAACCCTATTCCCGAGTTAGAAAGTAAATGAATGTATTGATTCATTTTAGAATACGAAGCTTTTAGTGCCAAATCGGGTTTTACATTCCAGGCAATAGTTGCTCTTGGTTCCAGATTAAGGTAATCTGTTGATTTATATTGAAAATGAGTTAACCTTAACCCAGGAGAGAAACTTAGCGTATTGGTAATTTTCCAATCATCCTCGAGATATAAAGCGCTCTCTAGAGATTCAATTTTTTGTGTGATATCAGAATTACTTTCTCCTGTTTCTCTTATCCTGGATTGTTTTGGCACAAAATTATGATATGTAGATGCCAGTCCAAACCGTATAGAATGCTTAGGGTTTGGATAGTAATCAAAATCTGCTTTAATTCCATAATCATTGATTCCGGAGTTTGTTTTCAATTTAAAAATTTCATTCTGAAACTTTTCATCAACTTTAATTCCAAAGTTATAATTACTAAAAATTAAAGAAGTGTTAGAAAAAAACTTATCACTAAATTGGTGATTCCATCGTAGTGTAGAGGTTATGTTACCCCAGAACAATTTTGTTTTTAAATCATCCCCTGCTTCCTTTTCTACCGCATGAAATTTATCTTGTCCAAAATAATTACTCCAGTATAGTTTGTTTTTTTCATTAAAAACATGGTGTATTTTAAAATTAAGATCCATAAAGTAATAGCCGGCTTTTAGATCTGATTTTTGAAAAGGTTTAGACAATAAGTCTGCATACGTTCTTCGCCCACTAAAAATAAATGAAGTTTTTCCCTTTTTAATTGGTCCTTCTACCAATAGAGATGAAGATATTAACCCGACGTTTATTTTTCCGCTCAGCCTTTCTTTATTTCCGTTTTTTGTATCTATTTTGAGTACAGAAGACAATCTACCACCAAATCTTGCCGGAAACCCTCCTTTAAAAGTTTCTATAGACTTAATAGCATCTCCATTAAATACCGAAAATATTCCAAATAAGTGGTTAGAATTATACACAGGAGCTTCATCTAGTATGATCAGGTTCTGATCCGGGGTTCCTCCTCTTACAAAGAATCCTGCACTTCCTTCATTACCTCGCTGAATCCCTGGCAATAACTGCAATGCTTTGATTACATCTTTTTCTCCCAGAATAGCGGGAATATCCTCTATTTCTGAAGGTTTTATAGAGACAACACTCATTTGAGTTACCTGGCTTTCATTCACCCTTCTGTCTCCATCTATAATAACTTCATCAAGGCTTTCGGTTTCTAGTTCCATATCAAAATTAAGTGCAAGATCACTAGTAAGATCAATCGATTTTTTAATGGTCCCATATCCTATAAAAGACACAATCAATTCATGTGTTCCTTCAGGAATGGTAAGTGAAAAGAATCCGTAGTCATTGGTAGAGGTCCCCACTGCACTACCCGGAATATAAATTGATACAGCCGGTAAATATTCCTGACTACCTGATTCTTTTACATACCCACTAATTGTATATTTTTCTACTGCTTTTTGTTGGCTAAATATTTTACTAAAGCCCATAAGTATCACCCAAAAGGCAAGAATTACTTGTTTTGTTTTCAATTTTCTAAAAAGTTTAATGATTATATATTCAAAACACCTATTATGATCAAATCATTGATTTTATATTCTAAGCGATATCATAACACTATTCTTTGAATCCATAATCGTTGAATCTTATGATAATATGAAGTATTGTCAGAACTCTCAGAAGCCCACTGTTGTACAAATGTTTCTTCTTCTGGTGTTGCTTTATCCGAAAAATATTTAATTAAAGCATATTCTAAGTTAATTTGGTTGTGCATATTCATAACAGATCTCATTTTAATAAAAATTATATGTTATTCTTTCTCTCTACAACAAAGCATTTTACATTATCTCTGTATAGTTAGTCATCTATATGACGAATAGAAAAGAAGTTACACGTAACCGGAAAGTAAAAAAAAATGAAATTATTTCATAAAAAACTGATAATCAACACTATAAAAACAAATAAAACTAATGCTTTTATTTTTTTAAGGGCATTACTGATATGAGTTTCTACAGTTCTTTTGCTAATATTAAGTTCATCGGCAATCTCTTGATTGGTTTTTCCTTCGAACCGACTAAGCATAAAGATTTTTTGATTTTGATCAGGAAGAGTCTTGATAGCTTTATAGATTTTTTCCTGTAATTCTGTTTTCGCTATTTCTTCATCGTCTTCTTCTATAAGAATAGACGATTCTTTTTGAATGATATCCTTATGTTGTTGGCGAATATTATGAATTTTGATATAATCCAAACATCGGTTTTTTACAGATGTATATAGGAATGATTTTAAAGAAGTATGGATGATAAGTTCATCTTTTCTTTCATAGAGTTTTATAAATACTTCTTGTGTAATATCTTGTGCTGTATCCATGTCCAAAACATATTTTTTGGCATGTATAGTAAGTACTTTAAAATATTGCTTAAATACAGATTCAAAAACTTTGACATTTTTGTTTTTGATTTGTTCTATGATAAGTTGATCACCCAAACGTTGATTTTGAAAATTATGCTATCAAATATCTTGCAAAGATAAAATTACATTACTTTAAAAAAACGATAAACTTACCAATATGTTACAAAAATTAAAGAAATTTCCTCTTCTCTTATCACTTCTTAAAGCAATAAAGAATACAAAAGGGTATTGAAATTTGCTTCTTCCAATACCCCATTAACAGCAAATAATTAGAAATTAAATCTATACGATACCCCTACTTGCAAAACTTCGTTAAATTGATTTTTTTCTCTATAAAGAGATTGTTGTGAAAAATTGTGAAAATCTCCATCAAAAACATCCAATGTTCCCCTTTTATATCTGGCCTCTACCCCTATTCCATTTTTAAATTCGTATCCTAAACCAACCGCGATCGAAACATCAACAAAAGTAACATCATTGCCTTCATCCCTGTTTACAATCCCTACCGGAGTATCATCTACATCAAAATCAATCCCTGGCGCAATTAAAAAATGTAAGCCTGTATTTTTAACATAAAACTTATTTGTTGCAGATATCGAAAGATAATGAATTTCGACATCGCTCCCTGTAGGAAATTTAGTATTACCCCCTTGATTTGAATATCCAATTTCGGGTTGAAGAGCATAAAGTTTTGAGAATCTGATATTCAATAATGCTCCTAAATAAACTCCAGGTTTAGTTTCTAAATTTGAATCAGAAAGATTAGAAATATTAACTCCACCTCTTAACCCAAAAGATGTCTTCTTTTGTGCTGATGCGATTCCGAAAATGCTAATACATGTACATACTAATAAAAGTTTCTTCATTGTAATAAAAATTATATGTTTTACTTTTTAGAGAATAAAGCATTATGCTTCATCTTTGTTCATTTATCAATATGACGTATAGAAAAGAAGTGACACGTAACTAAAAAGTGAGAAAATTTCAAAAAAACTACAAATAACTAAGGGTCAATATTATAAAATAGTTAAACCCAATAATTTTATTGTTACAGTGTTGATCACTGTAGTTACTAATATTCTTTCCTCAATAGTAAACTCTTAAAGTACCATGAGGATAGTGTTTTTTTCTGAAGAAGGTTATTCTACATCCTTATAATCTTATAATTTTTTATCTCGTTTATATAAAAAACAATCAAGGATTAACCTTTATCCATAGATATTTTCACATAACTTTTTGGTTATTTATGTTGTAAACGATTAAGTTTGAAAAACGGAAAACAAAAAGGCAGAACTACTTTATACTAAGTAGTTTGATTTTAGTAAACTTATCAAACGTGGGAAGAAAATCTATACTCAAAAATAGAAAAGAAAAGAACCAAAAAGTAGAACAATGGACCCTGGCAATACTCCCTAAATTAAAGACTACAGATTTAGGTGAACTAACCATGGATGATCTGGCTTTGCTTATGAAAAAAAGTAAATCTACTATCTATCAATATTTCACTACGAAAGAAGAGATTTTTGAATATATCACACAAGTAAGAATAGATTATTTGTATACTTATAAAAATCAGATTACTGAAGAAATTTTAAAATTAGATTACAAATGTGAAACTCTAGGGCGTATTCTTATGGAAGGAGCTAAGGATGTTTCTTCTTTTTTTTTAAGACAATTACAAGAACATTATCCCACAGCATGGAAAATTATTGAAGAATTTTTGTGTGCATTACTCGAAGATCTAAAACAATTTTACATCTTAGGAATAGAAAACAATATCTTTAAGCCCATATCGTCTGAGCTTCTTGTTAAATTAGATGAATACTTTATCAGGCAATTAATTACTGACGATAATTTCTTTGATCAGACTGAAGAAACATTAGAATCTATAATGAGAGATTATATGTTTTTAAAATTTGAAGGGCTAAAAAAATAAGTATACCTATAAGCAGAAACTTATAGGTATACCATATCTTAGCGTTATAACAAAATAAGCTTACCTAATAACAATTCTTGTTGTATTTGTTATCCCACCATCTCCAAAAACCTTAACCAAATACATTCCTGATTTAAGATTTTCTAGGGACAACGTTTGTTGAGATTCATTTAGTGTTCCAATTCTTTTTGAGTATACGAGTCTACCACTTATCCCATATATTTCGACTACACTGTTGTTCATTGTGGTTCCTGATGAAATCTGTACCTCTCCATTAGAAATTGTTGGATATAAAAGAGCGCCTTCTGAACTTCGAGGAGGTTGTACTACTTCTTCCTGTTCTTCTGCGACCAATTGTTCTTCTGGTGCATTTATAGAGCGAATAGCCCAACCAAAGGAAGTAAATAAAGGATCAGAAATTAATCGAAAACGTACCGCAATAACATCTCCTTCCTGAAAAAAGTCTAATAAATTGATTGATTGTTCTTTAAACAACTCATCATTTATTGTTGGAGAAGGGCCAGAATTAAAGGCATCTGTCCATTCTGGAAATCTTTGTGCATCATAAGCATCTAATCGTACCCAATCTTTTAAGTTACTAGAAGCTTCTATAGTTACGTAATCATAAAATTGACCCGGTGCAGGATCAAATTCTGTGATTGCAACATCCTCGTATATAAAATTTCCATTCTCTGCATTAACAATAATAGGATGCCTTAAAACAGTACGATATTCTGAATCATTTAAATAGGGATGTGCAGAATTATTAAGAACCGCCTGACTTACTGTTTCATTAACTGTATTGATAACAAACTCTCCTCCAAAAGTATATACATCAGACATTTCAAAAGTTGTAATAGATACAAGGTTTTTTGGAACTGTATAGTCTATAATATCAAATGATGTCGACGAAGCAACAGATGTATCTCCTGTACTATCAACGGCTTTCAATCCAACAGTATGGTTTCCTTCTGTTAAATTCTCTATCGTATAAGTAAACTCGGTACCTTGCTCGATATTATCTGTAATTTGTGCGATTTCTTCTCCATCTAAATACACTATTATTTTCTCTATTTCCTCATTTTCCTGTACATAAGTAATCGCTGCATTCTGATTTTCTACAGATTCTTGCGCTGCGGCAGTAATTGTTGGAGGGGCATAGTATGTAGGAGGTTCATACCCTTCTAGTTCCTCAAGAGTAGCGGTCCAAACTCCTCTACCATGAGTTGCCATAACTACTTCATCATTTACAATTTTCATTTGCCAAACAGAAAAAGCTGGTAATCCAGCCAGGAGGGACCAGTGTGCTCCTCCATCTAATGTTTGAAACACCCCAATATCTGTTCCTACCCAAATTCTATCTTCATCAAAAGGCATTTCTACCAAACTATGAATTGCGACATCCGGAAATCCTCTATCTTCTCCTGTAGAAAACCCTGAAATATCTTCCCAGGTTTGCCCTAAATCTTCTGTTTTTAATATTTTAGCAGCTCCCTGTCCAGAAAATAATACATAAGCTCTATTCTCATTTGTAGATGAAGTTTCTACTCCTGAAATAAAATAATTATGATTAACACCGTCTCTTGGGTCAGAGAATAAAGCTGTAGGCTCATAAGACACTCCATTATTCTTAGAAACATGAATCACATAACTTCCTGATTCTGTCATTGCATTACCAGCCCATACAATATCTGGGTTAGCTGTTGACACAGAAACATCTAATGAACTTGAAGCTCCTACCGAAAAATTATTTGGAATAGAAGTTAATTGCCATGATTTTGCAAAATCAGGGGATCTCCAAACTCCGCTAATAGAAGGGCTAAAGAGTACATTAGGGTTATTATTTGAATTTGTAATTTTAGAATAAAAAGGAGATGTTCCTGCACCCGATTCTCCATGCCTTGCATTAAATCCTTGACCATTCTCATAACGTACAAAACCATTAAATTGAAAACCTCCTATATACTCATCAGGATTATCATAATTCCATAATACTTCAAACCCGTCTCCTCCAAGAATAAATTGATATGCGGTTTCATCGTTTGCTCCATTTTCGGTAAATGATATCCAGGTTCCATTATCTTGTGCTCCAGCCATATAATCTTCTGTACCGTTACGTTTATCGGCTCCATAAAACTGTGTGCAATTAAGTCCTACTGCAGAAGTAGACCAATCATTAAGCGTTGTTCCCGGTTCGAATAGATAATCGGTATGATATATTCCTCCATCATTAGCTAGGATTAATTTAAACTTTTTTTCTTTTCTTTTCTTAATCCATGTTAAACCATGTTGATCTACGTGAACATAATTATTTAATTCGCCATTATAACCTGCTGCGATAGGCTGAAAAGTATAACTTACTGGTCCATCTTTACTTTTAATACCAGTTCCTGCTTTAACTATTTGTACTCTATGCATCACTACTCCTCCTGCATAAAAAACATTTTCGTTAAAAGGATGTGCTCTTATTATGTTGTCATACCATCCTTGCCCAGTAATCAAATTTCCTGCTGCAGGAGTTCCTTCAAAACCAATTAATCTAAACGTTTCTCCTGCATCACTGGTAAGATAAAAATCGGTATTCACTGCAGTAGTTGCTCCTCCACTACCAGTGTACACCGAAATGAAAACTCTATTCGGGTTAGCTGGAGAAACATCAAGCTCAAAACGTGAATGGTTTGAATTGTAATCATCTTTATTCAACACTAAGTCCCATGTTAATCCACCATCTGTACTTTTTATTACTCCTACACTATTTACGCCTCCATATAGAGTATTAAAATTAGTAGGATCATAATTAAGATCCTGAACATTTCCTCCACTATACGTATTCTGCCATGTTACTCCTCCATCCGAGGTAACATAGACACCGTTTCTACTTGCTACAACAAGGTTATTTTCATCTTCAGGATTTAAGGCCAATCGACCAACTCCTCCAAAACTTTTGGTGTTATTGAGATATTCCCAACTGCGGCCTCCGTTTACACTTTTTAAAACACCTACTCCTCCTATTGCATCTAAATTATTAAAAGGCTCACCTGTCCCCAGGTACAATGTTTCGGGGTCGCTTGTCCCCACTGCAACAGTAGATGTAGACAGGTTAGGTATTTTATAATCTGTAAGATTCTCCCAGGTGGTTCCAGCATCTTCGGTTACCCAAAGTCCGCCACCAACTGTACCGGCATACCATTTATCATCATTATCGGGGGCCACTACAATACCACGTATCCTACCTGGCACATTTACAGGCCCTCTTTCTTTCCATTTAATAATGCTAGAGTTCTTGGCCGTAGATCTATTTTTCATAGCTTTTTGATGTTCTGTCATCAAAAAACCATCCTTATAGGTAGATTCTTCAGCGCCAATAGGTTTTAAAAGATTTGCCTTATACTCTGCTATGATTTCAATTCCTTTCTTCTTGTTATAATCTTTCTTTTTTTTGAGTTTTTTAGAAGTTTCTACAGTGCTTATTTCTGTATGCTCTTGTTCTTGATTTTTATCGCATGCAGAATAAACAATTAGTAGAAAGATAAGAAAAGCCAATCTTCGAAAATAAAATTTGTGTGTCATGAGTTAGTTGTTTAAATTAATAATTGTTATTTGTATTTGTGTATCTGACAGCAATAAATCATCAGGATTTTCGGAAGTCGGTTTTTGTTCCATCCCGATGTAAGGAATAAGCTTTATAGAGGTATTATCATTCCAATCAACATTAGCTCCTCTAAAATAGCCTTGTTTTATAATTTTTTTTGTCGCAGTATTATATACCGTATATTCAAAATGAGTAGCTGGATCTCCTGGTTTTATTACCTTTTTAATATGAAGCTCCATAGACTTATTTCTGTTTAGTTTTGAAATAATCATATCATTTTTCATAGATGTTAAGGGCTGATGAGAAGGTTTATCTTGAGTGATTTTATCTTCTGCGGTTTTACACTGAGCAAAAGAAAATATGGTTAAACCAAAAAAAAGGATACTTATAATTTTTCTCAATAACATCGATACTATTTTATAAATCGCTTGTGAAAGTTTCATTAACTACTCGTTAAACCGGCAATTACTTTCGATTTTTGGGGAAGGAATATGGTGAAAGCTTATACTTTTATATAAATAATAAAAGACAACCGCATAACATACCTCTAAAATAGTTTTTATTTTTTTAAAAATCAACTACTTACCACTTGATTTAACAAAATAAATGTAGCTTAGTTTTATGCACACCGAAAGTTTCTGGATGATTGTTTTTTAACTTAAAATCCAAATATGTTACTTAACGAGGACAACTAAAATTTTAAGATTTTATCAATTTATGCACTAACTTATATTATAAGCAGAGCTAACCACATATTTTGAAATCATCTTTTTAGAATTTTCAAAATAAAATCTTATTCTTAAAAACCGCTTTAGTTACCCTCTCCGTTAAGGAAACACTTTATGTAGAAGAAGTATAGAGTTATAGGGTATAACACTATAATTAATTTATCATTTGTTGATTTTGATAATAAAATCAAACACTTACGCCATACATTTTTTCTCGAAGCTCTTTAATTTTTGGATCACTCATATATTCATCGAATGTGGTGTAACGATCAATAACTCCATTAGGTGTCAGTTCGATAACTCTGTTACCCACAGTTTGTGCAAACTCGTGATCATGAGTAGTAAATAAGACTGTACCCTTAAATTTTTTCAATGAATTATTAAATGCAGTAATCGACTCTAAATCAAGGTGATTTGTAGGTTCATCCAGCATCAATACATTTGCTCTTGTCATCATCATTTTAGATAACATACAACGAACTTTTTCACCTCCAGACAATACATTTGATTTTTTTAATGCTTCTTCGCCACTAAAAATCATTTTTCCTAAGAATCCTCTAATAAATACTTCTTCTCTTTCTTCTTCTGTAGTTGCCCATTGGCGTAACCAATCGACTAATGTAAGATCATTCTGAAAATATTCACTATTATCTGCAGGCAAATACGATTGAGTAGTGGTAATTCCCCAGTTAAACTTACCTGAGTCCGCCTTTTGTTTATTATTTAGCGCCTGATAAAATGCGGTTGTAGCTCTTGAATCTTTAGAGAAGACAACAACTTTATCTCCTTTGGTTAAGTTAATATCAATATCTTTAAATAATGTATCTCCGTCTTGACTTGCAGCTAATCCTTCTACATTTAGGATTTGATCACCCGCTTCTCTATCTCTTTCAAATATTATAGCAGGATAACGGCGACTTGATGGCTTAATATCTTCGATATTAAGTTTTTCTATCATTTTTTTACGGGAAGTAGCTTGTTTAGATTTTGCAACGTTTGCACTAAACCTCGCAATAAACTCTTGTAATTCCTTTTTCTTCTCTTCTGCTTTTTTATTCTGTTGGGCTCTTTGTCTTGCTGCTAATTGAGAAGATTCATACCAAAACGTATAATTACCACTGTAGTGATTAATCTTACTAAAATCAATATCCGAAATATGTGTACATACGGCATCCAAAAAGTGACGGTCGTGAGATACTACAATAACTGTATTATCGAAGTTTGCCAAAAAGCTTTCTAACCATGAAATAGTTTCATAATCTAAGTCGTTTGTTGGCTCATCCATTATTAAAACATCTGGATTACCAAACAAACATTGTGCTATCAATACTCGTACTCGTTGTTTAGTATCAAGATCAGACATTTGTGTATAATGCAATTCTTCTTTGATACCCAAGTTAGAAAGCATTGCTGCTGCATCGCTATCCGCATTCCAGCCATTCATTTCTTCAAACTGTACCTGTAATTCACCTATCTTCTCTGCATTTTCATCTGTATAATCTGCATAGAGAGCATCTATTTCTTTCTTTATTTTATAAAGAGGCTTATTCCCCATAATCACTGCTTCTAATACAGTATACTCATCATATGCGTAATGGTTCTGTTCTAAAACAGACATTCGTTTACCTGGCTCTAGATGTACATGCCCCGATGTAGGCTCCATCACACCAGAAAGAATTTTAAGAAACGTAGATTTCCCAGCGCCATTGGCACCAATAATACCATAACAATTACCTTGTGTAAAAGAAGTATTTACTTCATCAAAAAGTATTCGTTTACCAAATTGAACAGAAAGATTAGAAACTGATAGCATGAGTATGAAAATTGTAAGGTTTAAATTTGCCGCAAAAGTAGAAAAATGGATTCAGAACCTGAAACAATCTATCATTAATTTATGAGGTTTATTCTGTAGTTTATTTATCATCAAAAACCCAAGAACTGAAAGATTTTAATAGCTCAATTCGTTAATCTGCATAGAATTAACTTATAATTAACAAGCGTAATAGGTGTTTCCCTTTATTTTTGGACACAGAGTAAGTTAATTTTATAGCGCCAAAAATGCAATTTTCAGTACTAAGATATTTTATCCAAGTTTCTTTTTTATCATGCTTTGTATGCAGTTGTGGTTCTTCTGAAAAAGATAATAAAGAATATACTTATTTTGGCGGTGAAATTGTAAACCCTAATACGAACTATGTTATTTTATCTAAAGGTTACGATTATAGAGATACCATACAATTAGATAAAAATAATAGATTCCTACACAAAATAGAGAATTTAGAAGATGGATTGTATTCTTTTAAACATAATCCAGAATATCAGGTGGTACTCCTTGAGAAAGGAGATAGTGTATTAATTCGTTTAAACACTTTAGAGTTTGACGAATCTCTTGTTTTTACAGGTAAAGGTTCTGGAAAAAATAATTTTTTAATCGATTTGTTTTTACAAAACGAAATTGAAAGAGAACATTTAAAAAGAACAGGCTTTATGCAGTCTGCTTCGTATTTCAAAAAAAAGCAGGATTCTTTACTAAACATAAAATCGGATGCTTTTGAAAAGTTAATCAACAAAAATGAGTTGAGTAATTTGGCAAAAAAACTAACTCAAGCTAGTTTCATATTTGAATACTACATGAGGCATGAGTTCTATTTTACCAGTCGTTATAAAATGGGAGGCCCCGATGCAACTAAAGAATTATCTACCTCTTTTTTTAATTATAGAAACCAGATTGATTTTAATGATGATGAATTAAAAAGACTATATTCTTATAATTGGTTTTTAAATTGCTACTTCACTAATGCTTCTATTTCTAATAATGATAATGGATTACAACACGATAATAACTTAGAGAATTTTATTTACAAGCTGGATTTAATTGATAATGTTGTAGAGCATTCATACATAAAAAATAATCTATTAAGAAGATCTACTATTCGTTTTTTACTGGATGATAGTAAAAATAATGAAGAATCAAATAAAGCTTTAAAACATTATCTTTCTGTAAGTACCAGTAATCGATCACAAAAAGAATTAAAAAAACTTGCCAGGCATATTTCAAAATTAAGACCCAATAAAGCTATTCCTGATCAGGATTTAATTACTTCAAAAGGTGAAACCGTTAAATTATCTTCACTCTTTAGTAAACCGATTACTGCTTTGTATTTTTGGTCTATAGAAAGTAAAGATCATTATGTAAAAGCTCATGAAAAAGCAACCTACCTTAGCTCTTTATACCCTGGTATTGATTTTATTGCTGTAAATATTGACCCTGATCAAACAAAAAATTGGTTAAAAACTATTAAAAGGCATGGGTACAATTTAGATAATGAATACGAGTTTAAACATCCTAAATGTTCTTCAGAAGAATTGGTAATTCATTATAGAAATAAAGTTATTCTTGTAGATCAGAATGGTAAGATAATAAATCCTAGTACAGATTTGTTTGCATCTGTTTTTGAGAAACAGCTTATGCAATATACACAATTGGCAAGTTTAGAAAATTAAAAAGCCACTCGATAGAGCAGCTTTTCTAAAATTTTATATGTTAGGAAAATTACACTAGTTTCCTTTTTTATAATCTGCAAGAAACTTAGCAAGACCAATATCTGTTAATGGATGTTTTAACAATCCTTCTATAGAAGAAAGAGGCCCTGTCATTACATCTGCACCGATCTTAGCACAATCAATTACATGCATTGTATGTCTTACCGAAGCTGCCAAAATTTCTGTATCAAATCCATAATTATCATAAATCAATCTTATCTCTGCAATAAGATTAAGTCCATCTGTAGAAATATCATCTAATCTACCAATAAACGGTGATACATAGGTAGCTCCTGCTTTAGCAGCAAGTAAGGCCTGCCCAGCAGAAAACACCAAAGTACAATTGGTTTTAATTCCTTTATCACTAAAGTATTTGATTGCTTTTACACCATCTTTGATCATAGGTACTTTTACAATAATTTGATCATGAAGTTTAGCCAGTTCTTCTCCTTCTTTAATAATACCATCAAAATCTGTAGAAATTACTTCTGCACTTACATCTCCGGTTACGATTTCACATATCTTTTTATAGTGATTAATTATATTTTCTTTACCAGTGATACCTTCTTTAGCCATCAAAGATGGATTTGTAGTTACTCCATCAAGAACTCCTAAATCTTGTGCTTCCTTAATCTGATCAAGATTTGCAGTATCAATAAAAAATTTCATAGTATTGTTTTTAAAATTGTTGTGTTTAAATTTTGCGCTTTTATAGATCGCGAATATAAAAATAATCGTTGTAGACTAATAAATTCTTTTTGTTAATTAAAAAAATATCTTTCATCTGTCGAATCCATAACGCTTCTATATTTAATTACAGAACTACACATTATAATTTATAATGATTCATCAGCATTTTCTCATACATTCTATCTGGTAATATTCGTTTTAGCACAATAGAAAATTTTTGCATAAATGCTCCTACTTTATAGTGTACTTTTGGTTTTTTGTTTTTTATAATCTTAAAAACTGCTTCGGCCATTTCTAAAGGATCATTACCCGAATCTACATGGCTATCCATTAGTTTTAATGTATCTCCATATGGTTTTTCATATGGAGAATTTTTAATAACGGGAGCATGGTAGCGCCCTGCAGCAATATTGGTTGCAAAATCCCCAGGAGCTACATTAGTCATTCTAATATTGAAATCTTTCAATTCCATTCGCCAGGCTTCGGTAGTCATCTCTAATGCTGCTTTAGAAGCACTATAAATCCCTCTATACGGTAATCCCATATACCCTGCAATAGAAGTGATGTTAATGATTAATCCACTTCCCTGTTTTCGCATTACTGGTAAAACCGCTTTGGTAACATTGATTGGGCCAAAATAATTTGTAGTAAAATTTCTTACTATTTCTTCATTAGGAATTTCTTCTATTGGTCCTGTAATACCAGCTCCGGCATTATTAATTAACACATCTAATCTTCCATGCTTTTGTTCTATGGTCGCAATAGCAGAATTGATACTGTTCGTATCTGCTACATCTAACTCTAAAAGTGTAAAAAACTCAAAATCAGGAAATCGAGATGGATTACGACTAGTACCGTATACAATATATCCTTTTTGTGCCAAAAATATTCCTATTGATTTTCCTATCCCAGAAGACCCTCCTGTAATTAAAACTACAGTATCTTTTTGATTTGTGCTCATAATCGCAAATATACAATTCTGATTAACGATCTACTAATCTCAAAATATAAAATGATGGGAAACAAATGATGGCAATTTAGGTATCAATGGAATTTAAATTACATCAAAAATTAAGGCACAAAAAAAGGCAAGCTACCTACATCACACTGCTACAACCGTCTACCTTTGCTGCGTTCCCGCCCTGGAGGATTCAACAGGAGCTAGTTGTGTAGGACTTGCCGCTGCAAAGATACAATCTTTAGGATATAAAACAATGATTTTTTAAACCCAATTAAAATAAATATCTTGCTTAAAATTTAATTATCACAATGAAGATCCATAACTCCTTCGTCATCATTATTTTAAGCATACTCAGTTTTTCTTGTGGAAGTAATCAAGATAAGCGAAAAAAATATTTTTCTATCAATACCGAGGGTAATAAAACCAAATTTATGCTTGGTGAGACTATAAAAGCAAACATCATAAACGCTCAAAATATAAAAATTGACTCTGTTACTTTTCTTTTAGATAATAAAAAGGTAGCTTCTAAAAAAGATTTCAGTTATGAAGAAAAAATTGATGATGAAAAACTAGGAAATCACATCTTAACGGCTCAAGTTTTTTATGATGGAAATATCGACACTATAACCAAAAAGATCGCTTTTCTTAATAATATATCTCCAAAATTATATTCTTACAAAATTATTGCAGAATACCCTCATGATAAAGAAGCCTTTACCCAGGGATTAGAATTTTTTGGTGATACGTTATATGAAAGTACTGGTAAAAAAGGAATGTCTTCTTTACGGAAACTTGACTATAAAACCGGAGAAATTCTTGTAAAAAAAGATATAGCAAAGGAATATTTTGCAGAAGGGATTACCATTATGAATAATAAAATATTTCAACTAACCTGGACATCTAAAGAAGGATTTATCTATGATCTTACTACCTTAGAGAAAACCGGAAGTTTTGCATATAACCAAAGTAAAGAAGGTTGGGGATTATGTAATAATGGAAATCAGATCTACAAGAGCGATGGTACAGAAAAAATCTGGATACTAGATCCTAACACCCTTGTAGAAAAAGATTATATAGAAGTCACTACAAACAAAGGTGTTAAATCCAGATTTAATGAATTAGAATGGGTTGACGGAAAAATTTATGCTAATACCTGGCAAAAAGATGGAATTGCCATAATTAATCCTAACAGTGGTGCTTTAGAAGCAGTTATTAATCTTAGTGGTCTTCGTAAAAAAGTAACGCAGCATGAAAAACTGGATGTTTTAAATGGTATCGCATATAATGCAAATACCAAACGGTTATTTGTTACTGGTAAAAACTGGGATAAACTTTTTGAAATTGAAGTTATAAAAAAACCATAGTATTTTTTTGAGAAAAAACAATGATACACTAATTAGACATTGATCTTTTTATTCTATTTTTCTGATACTATAAAAATTCATTCTTCAATAAATTTCTGCAACACTATAATAAGTTACTCGTTATTGTAATAGACAGATAATAAACCGTACCTTTGCGGCTTATTTTTAGCTATATGAATAAATTTGAAGCGTTAGGTCTTGGTGAAGCCATTATTAAGGCGGTGAATGATATGGGTTTCGAAACCCCAAGTGAAGTACAGGAAAAGGCAATCCCTATTTTATTAAAGGAAGATACAGATATTGTTGCTTTAGCACAAACTGGTACAGGAAAAACAGCAGCTTTCGGTTTTCCCTTAATCGAAAAAATTGATAGCAATAGCAGGATTACACAAGGATTAATCCTCTCTCCTACTCGCGAACTTTGTTTACAAATTACTAACGAACTTAAAAACTACTCTAAATATATTCCTGGATTGCACACTGTAGCAATTTATGGTGGAGCAAGTATAACGGATCAGGCAAAACAAATAAAACGTGGTGCCCAAATTGTAGTGGCAACTCCTGGGAGAATGCAGGATATGATCAACCGTAAAATGGTAGACATTACCAATATTAGTTATTGTGTATTAGATGAAGCTGATGAGATGCTAAATATGGGGTTTTATGAAGACATCAATACCATTTTGTCTCATACTCCTGAAGATAAAAATACCTGGCTATTCTCTGCAACAATGCCAAAAGAAGTTTCTACCATTGCAAAACGATTTATGCAAACTCCTATAGAAATTACTGTAGGGCATAAAAATACTGGTTCTAAAAACGTTTCTCATGAATATTATGTAGTAAATTCTCGTGATCGGTATGCTGCTTTGAAACGACTGGCAGATGCAAATCCTGATATCTTTTCTGTAATTTTTTGCCGTACCAAAAGAGATACTCAAAAAGTAGCAGAAAATCTTATTGGTGACGGATATAATGCCGCAGCATTACATGGCGACTTAAGTCAGAATCAACGTGATTTGGTAATGAAAAGCTTTAGAAATCGCCAAATACAGATGTTAGTAGCTACAGATGTAGCTGCACGTGGTATTGATGTAGATGATGTTACTCATGTAATTAATTATCAACTTCCTGATGAGATAGAAACGTACACACATAGAAGCGGAAGAACAGGACGTGCAGGAAAAAGTGGTGTTTCTATGGTTATCGTATCCAAAAGCGAAGTCAGAAAAATTAGATCTGTAGAACGAATCATTAAGAAGAGCTTTGAGAAAAAAGAGATTCCTAGTGGAGAAGAAATATGTCAGGTTCAACTCTTTCACTTAGCTAGTGACATCGGAAAAGCAGAAATAAATCATGAAATCGATAGTTATTTACCATCTATTAATGAAGTTTTAGAAGAGTTTTCTAAAGAAGAATTGATCAAAAAGTTCTTTTCGGTAGAGTTTTCTCGTTTTCATAATTATTACAAAAAATCTAGAGATCTAAATGCTGTAAACGAAAGAGAAGGCAATTCTGGTAGTGATGGCAGTACACGTTACTTTATTAACGTAGGAGAAAAAGATGGATTTGATTGGATGACTTTAAAGGATTTCCTGAAAGAAGTATTAGAGTTAGGAAGTGATTCCTTAAGCCGAGTAGATGTCAAGGAAAGTTTTTCTTTTTTCAACACCAATACCGAACATCAGGAACGAGTTCTTCAGGTTTTTGAAGATTTCAGAATGGAAGGAAGAAAGGTTAATGTAGAAATATCTAAAGATTCTGGTCGTAGAGGAAGACGTCGTCGCGATAATGATGGTGGTTTTAAAGGAAAACGTAGAAGTGATGGATTTAAACCCAAAGGCAGAAAACGTTTTGATTCAAAAGAAGATAGAGGTAGCGGAGGTAATCGAAAAAGAGATCGTAGAAAACGTAGTGATCGCAGATAAATCAGAGGTTTTGTCCTTTGTATATTCAAAAATTACTTTTTAGTAAATTACTGAATATAAGAACTTAACAAATAAATATGATTTTTGGCGCGATTTTTATGTTATATTATTTAAAATTGAACGTCATATTATATACATGAAGAGAGTATTATTTTACATAGCCCTATTAGCAGGTATAACTACTTATGCTCAGGAGAATGATTCAAGTACTGTATCAGGAAAAGTATTAAATGCTGCTAATGATCAGATACTAGAAAATGTTCATATCGTTAATCTTAGTCAAGTCATAGGAACAATTACTAATGAAAAGGGAGATTTTAATATCCCTGCAAAAGTAAATGACACTCTATATTTCTCTTATATAGGGTACAAACCATTACAGGTTAGAGTAACTAACGATTGGGTTAAGTTTGGAGAAGTTAAGATTAAGATGACCGAGCTGGGAATTGCATTAGAAGAGGTAGTTGTTGCCGATGTACAACTAACAGGCTACCTAGAGATTGATGCTAAAAGAATCCCTGTTTACAATAATTATAGGTATAGTATTTCTGGATTGAATTCTGGTTATGAAGGTGGTAATAAACAACCTGGTGCCGTAAACAAGGTGTTAGGTGCTATCTTTAATCCTGCTGATTTTTTATATAATATATTTAGCAAACGCTCAAAAGAGTTAAGGAAATTACGTAAAATGAAAAAAGACGATGAGATTAGGAACCTTTTGGAGACTAAATTTGATCGTGCTACCTTAATGGCTCTTCTACAAGTAGGGCGGTTAGATATAGATGAGATTTTACGTAATTGCAATTATTCTGTTGATTTTATAAAATTTGCAAATGATCTTCAAATTCTCGATGCCATAAGTGAATGCTATGAGGAATATAAAATATTAGATAGAAAGTAATCTACATATCAACGTAAAGAATGTAATGCAATTCGGTTTCCTTCTGAATCTACAAAATACGCCATATATCCATGTTCTTCAGAAATTTGCTTTTTGTCTAAAACTACTTTCCCTCCTGCATCTGCTACCCTACTCATTTCATTAGCAACATTATCACAAGAAAAATACACCAAAACTCCATCTTCACTAGGCTTATAATGTTCTCCAGCATAGATTAATGTTCCTGTAGCAATTCCTGCTTGATTTTGATTAGGGAACCACCCCATTTGTACTCCTTCCATATCATGAAGACTAATTTCTATATCAAAAACTTTTTCATAAAAAGCTTTAGCTCTTTTCATATCTATAACCGGAATTTCGAACCAAGTAACCATAATATTAGATGTTAGATGTTAGATGTTAGATGTTAGATGTTAGATGTTAGATGTTAGATGTTAGATGTTAGATGTTAGATGTTAGATGTTAGATGTTAGATGTTAGATGTTAGATGTTAGATGTTAGATGTTAGATGTTAGATGTTAGATGTTAGATGTTAGATGTTAGATGTTAGATGTTAGATGTTAGATGTTAGATGTTAGATGTTAGATGTTAGATGTTAGATGTTAGATGTTAGATGTTAGATGTTAGATGTTAGATGTTAGATGTTAGATGTTAGATGTTAGATGTTAGATGTTAGATGTTAGATGTTAGATGTTAGATGTTAGATGTTAGATGTTAGATGTTAGATGTTAGATGTTAGATGTTAGATGTTAGATGTTAGATGTTAGATGTTAGATGTTAGATGTTAGATGTTAGATGTTAGATGTTAGATGTTAGATGTTAGATGTTAGATGTTAGATGTTAGATGTTAGATGTTAGATGTTAGATGTTAGATGTTAGATGTTAGATGTTAGATGTTAGATGTTAGATGTTAGATGTTAGATGTTAGATGTTAGATGTTAGATGTTAGAAAGTTACTCATTCTCATGATATCGTGCAATAATTTGTTCATGGCTTTTAATCACTTTCTTTGCCCATTCCATTCGTTTTTCTAATTTTTCCTCTTCAGATAATTGCCAATTGCTATTTGTTTCTTTAAGTTTAGATGTAACATATTGTAATATTATTGCAGCTGAAACCGAAATATTAAGGCTTTCTGTAAATCCAACCATTGGGATATGTAATTTGGCATCTGCCGCTTCAAGAACCTGATCGCTTAGCCCTTGCTGTTCTCTTCCAAAGAAAAATGCAGCTGGTTTATCAATATCAAAATCCTGTAAAACTTTAGAATCATCATGCGGGGTAGTCGCAACGATTTGATATCCTTTTTTTTGTAGCGTAGCCAGACATTCTTTGGTAGTAGAATATCGATTAACATCTACCCATTTCTGAGCACCCATTGCAATTTCACGGTCTATACGTTTTGCATTTACCTCTTCAATTACATGTACATTTTGGACTCCAAATACATCACAACTACGTATCACCGCACTTGTGTTATGCAATTGATACACATCTTCGACTGCTACCGTAAAATGATTTGTACGTTGTTCCAAAACTTTTTTATTTAAACCTTGTCGTCTTGGAGTAAGAAATGATTCTAAGTATTCGAGAAGTTTTATATCTATCATAATTGCTAAAATATAAAAACATCGATTATTTTTAATAAAAAAGAGCTGTCTGTTATGATATCAGACAACTCTTTTACAATCTACTTAATTTAACTTAAACATATGCACCATAGCTTTTCTGTATTGTAATATTTATGGCTTATTACAACAAAGCTCTTGTATGTACATAATTCTGATTTAAAAAACACTTAAAATCTGATATCACTTATCAAATTCTATTTTCACAACTAATTACTATTTAATCTTTTTTAGACAAAAAAAACCTCCCGAAATTACCCCTAAAAACGGAAGGTTTAAGTAAACACATTGTCAAAATGTTTCTTACTGACTAATTATTCATATCATAATTAGCCTAATTTTTCTTTTTCATTATTTCTTAATTTATACTTTATTATACTGTTGTTATGTAATTTATAGTCATTGATTTTAGTATTAGCATAGCTATGGCCTAAATAAAATTTGGCGTCATTATACTGTATAGCGTGGTAAATAAACATCAAAAAAGATCTTAACAACTTGTAGCTGTGTACATTAAATTCTAATACAAGATTAACTACAGATAAAGCATTAGTTTTTCTGGTATTATATCGTGTTAAGAAAGTGATAAAAAATGTACGGTAAGTCCGTAAAAAAGATAAAGAATTACTATATTTCACCCTTCGGAAAGAGGAGAAAAACGATATGTATTTTTCCTTAAGGGAAAGAAGCATCCCGTCAATTGAAAATCGAAATTGACAATTTCTAGACGCATGAAATAATAGTCTACTCATAATGATTGATTTATTTTAAATTAATCGCTATTCAGACCCTGCTTTTGTTGGCTCGCCAAAGTTTTACAATCGCGGGGTTGTTTTTGTCTTAACCTTAATTTTTAATGATATATATTTTTTATAAAAGAAACTAACATTAAAAATCTACAGTTTTACACATTTATTTATTACTTTTTATTTTAGTACTACGCTCAAAACACCTCCAAAAACAGAGGTTTTTGATTTTATATTATTACTTATTTTTCTCATTAATGCAATTTGACAATAAAAGTGTTCGTTTATTCATAAAAGTATATTATCACTACTTAGATGAAAAACTACATATCCTTTTACAAAACAATATCGAATATAAAACTCAGGGAGGGGTAAGAAAATAAGTTTTTTATCCTGTAATTATTACATTATGTTTTGCTTAAAAACAATACTTAAAGATAGTTACTATTTGTTAAAACCGAACACTGAAACACCACATAATTATTCCGGTTTTACCATAAAAAAATAAATGTCTAATCATATTATCAAAAAAATAAACAAAATTAACATTTTCATCAATCCCCAAAATCACAAATACTTAATTACCAATTACTTACAATAAAAATAGAGCTATGCAAAATGTTGTGAATTCATTAAAAAAGTAGGAATATTCCATAAAAAATATAGAAATACAGCTTTTTAACCGATGTATTACGCTTTTTAACTGTTTTTAGATTATTGAAAAAACGTCAATTATGGATAGGTAAACTGTAATTTTTTATCAAGATAAAAGTATAAATCCTATTTTTCAATACTAAAATAGATAATAGGTTTAGGTTATTATATTATCATTCTGACCTCTGATATTTTTAACCTACTAAATTTAAGCAGTTTACAAAAAAAATCACTTTCCATAAAAAATAGAAAGTGATTTTTAATTTCAATTTATTTTATACGATTAACTTTCTTTATGAATTTCTACTGAGTGTGGATAAGGAATTTCAATACCTGCATCATCAAGAGCTAGTTTACAGTTTTCTAATGTAGTAAAATACACATCCCAATAATCTTCTGGAGTGCAGTAAGGACGAACAGCCAAATCGACAGAGCTTTCTCCTAATTGGCTAACATTTACAGAAGGCGCAGGGTCTTTCATTATCTTAGGGTTTGATGTTAAAACTCCTAGCAATACATCTTTTGCATTTTTTATATTTTCATCATAACCTATACCTATTGTGATATCTACTCTCATCATTCCTTCTGCCGTATAGTTAATGATATTACCATTTGCCATTGCTCCATTAGGAACGATAGCTAACTTATTTTGAGGAGTAGTTAATTTTGTTGTAAAAATTTCAATTTCCTTAACTACACCCAATACGCCTTGTGCCTCTATAACGTCTCCTATTTTGTATGGTCTAAAAATCATAATAAGCACTCCTCCTGCAAAATTAGATAAAGATCCTTGTAGTGCTAAACCAACTGCCAAACCAGCCGCAGCAATTACAGCAGCAAAAGTAGTGACATCGACACCTAATCTTGAAATTACGAGAATGATGAGGAATACTTTTAGGGACCAGGTCAATAAGTTTAATAAAAACTTTTGCAAAGATTCATCATACTTACTTTTAGACATCACCTGTCTAACACTGCTAATTAATTTCTTAATAACCCATGATCCTATAATATAAATAAGGATGGCTGTAATGAGTTTAGGGCCAAATTCTTTTGCCAGTTCAATACCGTAATTGAACCATTCTTGAGCTTTTTCCATTATAATTTGTGTTATTTTGTGTTGAAATATTGCAGTAATAAAAACTATAACTACAACAGATAAAATTTAGGATAGCAAAGGTATATGAAATCAATATCAAAGCCAAAACGTTTTATGTACTATCATTATTGTAGTATAATAAATTCACTTCTGCGGTTAAGTTGATGTTCATTATCGCTACATGGTACTCCATCTGCACATTTATTAATAAGTGCAGTTTCACCATATCCTCTACCCGTTACGCGATATCTATCTATCTTTCCTTTTTCTACTATATACTTAATCGTGCTTTTTGCTCTGCGTTCACTTAAATACATATTATAATCATCATCTGCCCTACTGTCTGTATGAGATCTAACATCAATCTTTAAATCGGGGTATTCGTTAAGTGTTGCAATAATTTTTTGTAATTCTATTTCTGCATCTGGCCTTATAAAAGATTTATCTAAATCAAAATATATAATCTCCAGATCTAATAGTTTAGCCAAATCATCACCTGGTTTCACTTCTTTTTCGGCCAATCCGCCTTTGCTAAGTTGCAGAGCTAAGTCATGCTTATGTTCTAATACATTATTTGCCGTAAGAAGCGCTTCTGTAGGGCCATACCCTATCTTATTTGCTCTAACAATATAGGAAGTATCACACTCGAGATCAAACCTATATCTCCCTTTCGAATCTGTAACTGTACGTTGTAATTCGTTATTAGTATCGTCTAATAAAAACACTTCGGCATCTACCAAAACTCCTCTAGAACTTGCATCTGTAACTACTCCTTCAACATATTGATTACATTTAGTAATTAATTCTTCTGTTTGCTTAAAACTATAAATATCATCATTTCCTTTTCCTCCTGCTCGATTGCTTGAGAAATATCCAATTTTTGTATTTTCATTTAATACAAAGGTAAAATCGTCTTCAGAACTGTTTACTGGTTTCCCTACATTATAAGGTATAGAAAACTCTCCAAATTCCTCGGGAACAGTTACAAAAATATCTAATCCACCTAAACCAATATGTCCATCACTAGCAAAATACAATCGTCCCGAATCACTAACGTATGGAAAAGTTTCTCTTCCTTCAGTATTAATTTTATCTCCCAGATTTTTGGGTTCACCAAAAGTACCATCTTCATGTATATCAATAACATATAAATCAGAAAGTCCTCTACTATCGGGCATATCACTTGCAAAATAAAGTTTAGTTCCATCTGCACTCAATGCAGGGTGGGCTATAGAATATTCATTGCTATTAAAAGATAACTCTTCTATGTTTGTCCATTTATCATTTTCGAGTGTTGCTCTATATATTTTTAGTAATATAGTCCCCTCTACATTAGATCCTAATTTTCTTTTAAGATAATTATTACGAGTGAAATATACTGTTTGTCCATCACTACTAAAAGAAGTAGAAGATTCGTGAAACTTTGTATTTATTTTCCCTTTTAACTTTTTGGGTGTTTGTAAAATCCCATTAGATTCAATAATCGTTGAAGAAAACAAATCCAGAAATGGCATTTCATCCCATTCATGAACAACCTTACTCATTCCACTTCCTCCTCCTCTCGAAGATGCAAATATCAACTCTCCCTGATTATTAAAACTAGGTGCATAATCAGAGTATTTAGAGTTTATACTTAATTTTAATAGTCTAAACTTACCGGACTGCATTTCAATAAATTTTAAATAATCTCTGGTATTCATAAAGAATTCTGCTCTTTGGTCATTACCAGTAATCGTATTAAATTGCTCCATTATCTTATCTGCTTCCTCATATCGTTGTATACTTTTTAAGCTTTGAGAATATCTAAATAAATATTCGGGATCAATATCATCTGCATACTTAGTAGTTAGTTTTTCATACCAAGGAATTGCATCCTCTAACCGGGCATTAAAATAATAAGAGTCTCCAAGTTTTTTAAACAAATCTGCAGATTCATAGCCACTTTCTGCAACTTGAAGATATATTTTACGGGCATCGACAAAGGCATAACGATTAAAGCTTTCATCAGCTTTAGCCATTCGCTTTTCTTGGGAAAACGCAATCCCCGACAACAATATACTTAAGGAGATATTTATAAAGTATTTGGTAAAATTCATAGTTTTTCGTTTTTATTTAATTCTAAAAACTAGGTTTTAATATGGTTCTAATCATTTTTTTGAAGGCCTAACATCTTAAATAGTTA
>NZ_JACB01000068.1 GCF_000520975.1 Aquimarina megaterium XH134 | reverse complement strand
AGAAATACCTCATAACTCCCATCATTAAATTGACTCTGACCTAACTCTGTCGTTTCTCGATCATAAGCAAAACCAATCATTAATGCATCAGAGATCTGAAATCCTATAGTACCACTTAAGGCAGCACTCCATCGATAAGCAGCTCCCAATGTTAAACGATCATACAATAAAAAGTTAGCTGAAACATCTACCTGTAATGGAGCGCCAAACACTAGCTTACTCAAAACAGCTGGTTTAAACTTAACATCATCACTC
>NZ_JACB01000067.1 GCF_000520975.1 Aquimarina megaterium XH134 | reverse complement strand
AAAATTGATATTAGAATCCTCGGGATTTAATATGTAATCAGCAATAAAATCTCCTACTTTTTCTGTGGTAAGTGGGTTACTAGGATTTAGATCAGAAGTAGTAAGATTTAACTCTAACGCTTTTTCTACAGCATCTCTAATTGCATTGGCTTCTCCTAATAAATTAAAATGCTCTAATAACATAGCGGCAGATAATATAGCGGCAATTGGATTAGCTATTCCTTTTCCTGTTGCCTGCGGATAAGATCCATGTATAGGCTCAAACATACAGCATGTATTTCCAATAGAAGCAGATGCTAAGAGACCAATAGATCCACCAATCACACTAGCTTCGTCAGAAATAATATCACCAAACATGTTTTCGGTAAGAATTACATCAAACTGACTAGGGTTGAGTATCATTTGCATTGCAGCATTATCAACAAATAAAAAGTCTAAGGTTACATCGCTATAGGCTACAGCGATTTCGGTAACTACTTTTCTCCATAAGCGAGATGATTCTAATACATTGGCTTTATCTACAAGAGTAAGTTTTTTTCTTCGCTTTTGTGCTGCTTTAAATGCCAAATGAGCGATACGTTCGATTTCTTCTCTAGAATATTCGCAAAGATCAGAAGCAACGTTACCATCATCGCTTAATTCTTTTTTACCAAAATAGATACCACCAGTTAACTCACGATAGATAGAAATATCTGTTCCTTCGATAATCTCACGTTTAAGAGGTGATTTGTCGATTAAAGTAGAATAGGCCTTTACAGGACGAATATTAGCATAGAGCCCAAGTTCTTTTCGTAATTTTAATAGACCTTGTTCGGGACGAACCGGAGCACTAGGGTCGTTGTCATATTTTGGAGCACCAATTGCGCCAAACAAAACAGCATCTGTTTGTACACAGAGTTCTAAGGTTTCATCTGGTAATGGGGTTCCGGTTTTGTCAATGGCAATAGCACCTACTAATCCTTCTTTAAAAATAAAGGAATGATCAAAGTTATGTGCGATTGCCTCTAATGCTTTTATAGCCTGTGCGGTCACTTCTGGGCCAATACCGTCTCCTGATAATACTGCGATATCTAATTTCATAAGTTTATTCTTTTTGTCACACTAAACTTGTCGAAGTGTTTTTTTGTTCTTGATTGTAGTTTATAAGACTTCGACCAGCTCTGCCTGACAACTTATATGTATTTATATTCTTTCGTTTTCAAATTCTTCTATTTCTGCTTTATTACTGATTAAAAAATCAATGTCATCATAACCATTCATAAGGCAGGTTTTTTTGTACGGGTTAATCTCAAAAGTTGAAGAAGAACCAGTAGCGAGAATGGTAATTTTCTGAGCTTCAAGATCTACTTCAATTTGCGTATTAGCATCTTTTTCAATTTCATTAAATAAGTCTTGTAGGTATTCTGGAGTTACCTGAATGGGTAATACTCCGTTATTAAGAGCGTTTCCTTTAAAAATGTCAGCAAAAAAACTAGATATCACTACTTTAAAACCATAGTCATTAATTGCCCATGCGGCATGTTCTCTACTAGATCCGCATCCAAAGTTATCTCCTGCTACTAATATTTTACCTTTATAAGTAGTATCATTCAATACAAAATCATGATTTATACTTCCATTTTTATGAAAGCGCCAATCTCTAAATAAATTTTCTCCAAATCCTTCGCGACTAGTAGCTTTTAAAAACCGTGCAGGAATGATTTGATCTGTATCTACATTTTCTATAGATAATGGTATAGCAGAGGATGTTAGTTTAGTAAACTTATCCATAATTAATTTAATTGTTTAGTAATATCAATAATTTTTCCTTCTATAGCTGTAGCTGCAGCAACTAGAGGGCTTGCTAAAATTGTTCTTGCACCTTGTCCTTGTCGTCCTTCAAAATTTCGATTAGAAGTAGATACGCAATATTCTCCTTCCGGAATTTTATCATCGTTCATTGCCAGACATGCAGAGCATCCAGGCTGTCGTAATTGAAATCCAGCGTTTTCAAAAACATCTTTTAATCCTTCTTCAACGATTTGCTGTGCTACGAGTTGCGATCCCGGAACAAACCAAGCAGTTACATTGTTGGCCTTTTTCTTACCTTTAATATAGTTTGCAGCAATTCTAAAATCTTCGATTCTACTATTGGTACAGCTTCCTATAAAAACATAATTTACTTCTTGATCTACGAGAGATTGTCCTTTCTCAAAATTCATATAAGCTAATGATTTTTCGAATGAAGCATTATCTTCTACAGGTATATTTTCTGATATTTTGATTCCCATTCCTGGATTTGTACCATAAGTAATCATGGGTTCTATATCCGATGCATCAAAATGATACTCTTTATCGAATACCGCATCTTTATCTGTAGGTAATGTTTTCCAGTAGGCAACTTTTTTGTCGAATTCGACCCCTTTAGGCGCAAATTCTTTGCCTTTGATATATTCAAAAGTAGTTTCATCTGGGGCAATCATTCCTCCTCGGGCACCCATTTCGATACTCATATTACAGACAGTCATTCTGCCTTCCATTGACATATCTTCAAATACATTACCAGCATATTCACAAAAATATCCAGTACCGGCATTAGTACCAAGTTTTGCGATCACATATAAAATTACATCTTTTGGTAATACGCCAGGTTTTAACTGCCCATTTACATTAACTCTAAGGCTTTTTGGTTTTTGAAGCAGTAAACACTGACTGGCAAATACCTGTGCTACCTGACTGGTTCCTATACCAAAAGCAATGGTTCCGAATGCACCGTGTGTAGAAGTATGGCTATCACCACAAACCATAGTCATTCCAGGTTGTGTAATACCTAATTCTGGTGCCATTACATGAACAATACCATTATATTTATGACCAAGGCCATATAATGTAATTTCATTTTTCTCACAATTTTTGGTAAGCTGCTCGAGTTGATTTCTGGATAATGCATCTTTAACAGGAAGATGTTGGTCTTCTGTAGGCGTATTATGATCTGCAGTAGCTACAATTTGATCGGGTCTAAAAACAGGAATCCCACGTTGTTCTAATTCTCCAAATGCTTGTGGGCTGGTAACCTCATGAATTAGATGTTTATCAATATATAATATTTGTGGGCCGTCTTGTATCTCTTTGACTACATGCGCATCCCATACTTTGTCAAATAAAGTTTTCTTCATATGTATATAAAACACCTACACAAAAATAATGCTTTTGTAGGCTTTTAGTATTATTTATGCTACTACAGTAGCTACATTAGTATTTTTCATAATTTGATGAATATCTTCATCGATAACTTCTTTCTTACGATCAGCAAATTTCAAAAATTCTGAATAAACATCATCTAATTGAAGTTTAGATAATTCGTAACCAACTTTTTTGGCTCTATAAGCTAGTGCAGCTCTACCGCTTCTGGCGGTAAGTACAATAGCAGACTCTGTAACTCCAACTTCCTCGGGATCAATAATTTCATAAGTCTCCCGATTTTTAATTACTCCGTCCTGGTGTATTCCCGAACTATGAGCAAAAGCATTAGCTCCGACAATTGCTTTATTAGGTTGTACCATCATACCCATATGATCAGATACCATTTGGCTGGTACTGTATAATAATTTAGAATCAATATCGGTATTTAGATTTAAATACGGATGTTGTTTCATAATCATAACTACTTCTTCTAGAGATGTATTGCCTGCACGTTCACCGATACCATTAATTGTACATTCAATTTGTCGAGCACCATTAATTGCTCCTGCGATAGAATTTGCAGTAGCAAGGCCTAAATCATTATGACAGTGGCAAGAAATAATAACATTATCTATACCTTTTACATTTTCTTTAAGGTATTTAATTTTAGCACCGTATTCTTCTGGCAAACAATACCCGGTTGTATCAGGAATATTAAGTACAGTTGCACCAGCTTTGATCATAGCTTCGCATACACGAGCTAAAAATTCATTATCAGTTCTCCCGGCGTCTTCTGCAAAAAACTCAACATCCTCTACAAAGGATTTTGCATATTTAACTGCAGCAACTCCTTTTTCTATTACCTTATCTTGTGTAGAATTAAATTTATATTTAATATGAGACTCAGAAGTACCTATACCTGTATGGATTCTAGGTCTTTTTGCATAACTTAAAGCTTCTGCAGCAACCTTAATATCTTTTTCTACAGCTCTGGTTAATCCACATACAGTTGCATTTTTTACGATTTTGGCTATTTCACTTACCGAAGTAAAATCTCCTGGGCTCGAAACAGGGAATCCTGCTTCTATAATATCTACACCCAAAAGATCGAGTTGTTCTGCAATAACTAGTTTCTGTTGCGTATTTAATTTACATCCAGGGACCTGTTCTCCGTCTCTTAATGTGGTATCGAATATTTGAACTTTATTATTACTCATAGAAATACAGTGAATTTGACTTTTAGTGTTATCTATAAAAACATCATTATTTTAAAATATTCTTAAAAGATGTTTCTTTAATCTCTTACGAATTTATATTTTGGGAATTCAAAAAGGAAGTATTTGATTACTGATTTTACAATGCTAAAATCTTTTAATTAAAACATAACTATTTTTAAATCAGTTAATTATATTATATTTTCATACAATGACTAATGACCAAAAAGATCCATTGTTTGTTTTAGTGAAGTCACTTTCTAAATCAGAAAAACGACAATTTAAGGTATATGTAGGACGATTAGGAGTAAACACAGATTCAAAATTTCTAGCTCTTTTTAATCATTTGGATAAACACGATACTCTGGATGAAGATCTTATTGTTTCAAAAGGAATTGTAAAAAAACAACAATTTTCTAATCTTAAAGCTCATTTATATAAACAAATATTAATTAGTTTAAGACTAAGCCCATTACATCAAAATACTCGATCACAAATACGAGAACAATTAGATTTTGCCTCTATATTATATCATAAAGGACTATATAAGCAAAGCCTTAAGGTATTAGATAAAGCCAAAACCCTGGCTATGGAAAATGAAGAGCATAATATTGCTTATGAAATTGTAGAGTTTGAAAAAATTATAGAAACGCAATATATAACCAGAAGTATCAATAGTAGGGCAGATGAGCTAACGGTAGAAGCCAAGATGTTAAGTATGAAAAACGTGTTGACTAGTAGGTTGTCTAATTTATCTCTTCAGTTGTATGGTTTGATGCTTAAAAGTGGTTATGTAAGAAACGATAAAGAACATCAGGAAATTACTAATTATTTTAATGGGAAACTGCCAAAATATGAATGGAATATGTTAGGGTTTAGAGAAAAACTTTGGCTATATAAAGCTCATCTGTGGTATAGTTTTATTGTTCAGGATTTTTTATCGTGTTATAAATATTCGAAGAAATGGTTGGATTTATTTTATGAGCACCCAAAAATGATTGTTCAAAATCCTGTTTTTTTTCTTAGAGGAAATCACTATTTATTAGAGTCTTTGTATCTCATAAAAGATAAAACACAATTAAGATCAACTTTGCAAGAATTCGAAAATAGAATTACCGATCTTACTTTTCCTAAAGATGATAATATAGAAGTTTTATCTTTTCAATTTATTTATAACAATAAGTTGAATGTTCATTTTTTAGAAGGAAGTTTTGACGAAGGAGAGTATTTGGTAGAAGAGATTCTTAGCGGAATATCAGAATTTAAAAATCGTTTGGATGATCATCATATAATGGTACTTTATTATAAGATTGGGTGTTTATATTTTGGAATGGCAAATCATCGAAAATGTATTGAATACCTATCCAAAATTATTAATAATAAATCTTTGAAGATGAGAGAAGACTTGATGTGCTTCTCCAGAGTACTAAGTTTGGTAGCTCATTATGAAGCTGGGATGGATTATCATTTAGAAACCCAACTAAAAGAGACTTATCGGTTTTTAATAAAAATGAATGACCTACATGAAGTACAAAAAGAAATGATCAAATTTCTTAAAAACCTTGGAGATATTTACCCTCACCAAATTAAAGAGGAGTTTAGAAAACTTCATAAAAGATTAAAACAGTATGAAGATCACCCTTATGAAAAGAGAGCTTTTTTGTATTTGGATATTCTTTCATGGCTCGAAAGCAATATTGAAGGGAGACCTGTTGCAGATATAATAAAGGAGAAAGCAAAAGGGCTAATAAGGTAACTTAAATTTTTATAAAGAGCTGAAAGTTAATTAGTATTTTATATCTTTCGTCCTTTGAAAAATAATTGGAATACTTTATAGAATTAAAATACGAGTATTTTAGTTTCTAATATGCAACTTTGAAACTTTCTCTGTAAGAATAAGAAATAGAGCATATGAGGTATATTCCATTTAATAGTAAGTCGTAATGAATTTATGGATACCGAAAAGCTCTACTGCAAAAAGAGTTTTTTATATTTGTTTTTTTACCGTATTATCTATCAATGCTCAGATAACGGTAGATGATAACTCTTTCACTGTAGAGCAGTTGGTAGAAGATGTTTTGATAGATAGCCCTTGTGCAACGGTAGAAAATATTTCTTCTTTTACTGGAACCAATTTTGGATTTAATGGTATAGGTTATTTTGAATCTAATAATTCTGGTTTTGAGATTGATAGAGGAGTCATTTTAAGTACAGGTAATGCAAGAAGCGCAATTGGCCCAAACGGACCGATTGCATTGTCTGAAGGTGATAACTCGGGATGGGGTGGTGATAGTGATTTGGGATCAGTGACTAGCACAGTTAATTTACATAATGCCAGTTATATCCAATTTGATTTTGTACCAACCATAGATTTTATAAGTTTTGACTTCTTGTTTGCTTCAGAAGAGTATACAGAAGCTTTTCCTTGTACATTTTCTGATGTTTTTGCTTTTATCCTTACCGATTCATCTGGAAATTCTAGAAACTTAGCGGTTGTGCCGGGTACAAATATTCCTATTAAAGTTACTACAGTTAATGAAGGAGTAGATTTAAATAATGATGGAGATTTTGTTGATGTGATTAACCAGGTTTCAGAATGTCCTCCAAGAAACCCAAATTTCTATAATAGAACAATTCGGCCGGGAAGTGCTGCTCCTATAGATTTTAATGGGTATACAAAAGTATTGACAGCCGAAGGAAGCGTAGTGGTTGGTGAGCGATATACAATTAAATTAGTGATTGCAGAACATCGAGATGGACAATTTGATTCTGCGGTATTTCTAGCCGCCGGAAGTTTTAATATTGGAGGAGATTTGGGAGAAGACAGAACATTAGCGTCTGGTAACCCGGGATGTCTTGGAGTACCAATTACCCTAAACGCTACAGTAGGAAATAACCCTACCTATACCTGGAGAAAAAATGGAGCTCCTTTAGCAGCAGGTGACGGAACAACGCTTATAGCAGGAGGTGCTCAATTAGAGGTTACGCAAAATGGAGTGTATAGTGTAGAAGTAAATATTGCTAACGGATGTTCATCATCAGACTCTATTAATGTTGAATTTGTTCCTCCTCCAAATGTTTTGAATTCGGTACAGCTTCTGCAATGTGATGATGATATCGATGGCTTTTCATTGTTCAATTTATCTGAAGCAAATTCTTTGATATCTACTAATGCTGCAAATGAGACTTTTTCATATTATTTAACAGAACAGCAAGCTATTAGAGGGGATTCTGCAGATCAGATCACCAATTTTACAGCATACCCTAATCCAATTGTACAAAACAGTGTGGTGTATGCCAGAGTAGAATCTATAACAGATTGTTTTAGAACATCAAGAATTGATCTCGAAGTCTCATCAACTCAAATTCCGGCTAATTTTAATCTTACATATACAGCATGTGAGGCAAACGATGTTGACCCTACAGATGGGGTTGCATCATTTGATTTTAGTGATGCTACTCCTCAAATAATTCAGTTATACCCTGGTGGTCAAAATTTAACAATTAGGTATTACGAAAACCAGGCAGATGCGTTATCCGAACAAAATGAGATAACCGATATCTCTAACTATAGAAATAATTCATCTCCTTTTAGAGCTACGCTATATGTAAGAGTAGAGAATAGTGCGGCGAATTCCTGTCTAGGATTAGGAGAGCATATTACTTTAATAGTTAACCCTTTTGAACCTATTACGTTTGAAGATGAGTATACATTATGTTTAGAAAGAGATGGGCAAGTACTTAATCTGGCGCCCGAAGATCGTATAGAAACTGGATTAAAGCCTTCAGATTATACGTTTCAATGGTATACAGGGACTGCTCCTGTAGCAGGAAACGAAATACCAGGAGAAGTAGATACTTCTTTTTTGCCAGATACTCCCGGGCAGTATAGTGTATTAGCTACAAGTATAATTACAGGATGTGAAATATCAAAAAGTACAACGGTAGTAACCTCTTATCCTCCAGAAAGTATTACGGCAGAATTGCTATCGGGAGCTTTTTCTGATAATGCCACTATTGAAGTTACAGTCGTCGGAAATGGAACATATGAATTTAGAATAGATAATAGAGAATGGCAAGCGTCTAATATTTTTACGGGAGTTTCAAGAGGAGAGCATACCGTATTTGTAAGAGATTTGCGTATGTGTGATGAACTAGAATCTAAAGTAGAAGTAGTAGTAGACTATCCAAAGTATTTTACACCTAACGGAGATGGATTTCATGACTCTTGGGGAATCACAGGAAGTACAAATGTTATAATAACTCAGATTCTAATTTTTAATAGATTTGGTAAACTCTTAAAAGACCTTGGTGCAAACGGTAACTGGGATGGAACATATAGCGGAAAACAATTGCCAGCAAGTGATTATTGGTTTAAAGTGCGTTATATTGAAAATGGTGTACCAAAAGTATTTAATTCTAATTTCTCACTAATTCGATAAACCTTGTCAAAAAGTAACCAACACTTAAGAAACATACTCGAGTTAAATTTTGCTATGTTGCTCATTAGTACCTCGGGGGTATTAGGAAGACATATCGATATGCCTGTACCGGTTATTATTGGTTATAGAGCTATATTAGCGGCGTGCATATTATTCTTGTTTTGTAAATGGAAAAAGATATCATTTAGAATTGATACTAAGGATCGTATTCCCATTCTTGTGGGAGGGATGCTTATGGGGCTACATTGGATCACTTATTTTTATGCTCTAAAAATGTCAAATGTGGCTATTGGTATGTTATCTTTGTTTACTTACCCAGTCATTACGGCTTTACTAGAGCCTTTGGTGTTAAAAGTTAAATTTCAGAAAATGCATTTGATGCTGGGAGTACTTGTCCTAGTAGGAATTTATTTTTTGGTTCCGGATTTTAGTATAGAAAATACGTATGCTAAAGCTGTTGCCATGGGAGTATTTTCGGCACTATGTTATGCTCTTCGAAATCTAATCATGAAAACAAAAGTTAGTAATTATCATGGTTCTATGTTAATGTGGTATCAATTAATAATAATGGTAGTACTGTTATCGCCTGCCTTATTTATTATGGATAGCTCGGGCATTATTAGCCAATTTCCTTTTGTTTTGATTTTAGCCTTGTTAACTACTGCAATAGGCCATACCTTGTTTTTATATAGTTTTAAACGATTTTCTGCAACAACGGCTAGTATTATTGGTAGTATCCAACCGGTATATGGTATTATTCTTGGAATCATTTTTTTAAGAGAAGTACCTGTACTTTCTACGGTTATTGGAGGTATTTTGATTTTAACATCTGTAGTGATCGAAAGTATACGAACTTACAAATAGTTAAACGGTAATAACCCAAAAGCTTAATTTAGACAATCTTTCCAAATAGGATCAGAAGGAGGAGGAGCGATGATAGCTATAGTTTCTTTTTTAACGGGATGAATAAAAGTTAATTTTCGGGCATGTAAATGAATACTTCCGTCTTTATTACTACGATGTGCTCCATATTTTAGGTCACCTTTGATTATGCAACCAATACTGGAGAGTTGTGATCGTATTTGATGATGGCGCCCTGTATGAAGATCAATTTCTAACAAACAATAATTATCTAACTTTTTGATTAGTTGATATTCTAAAACTGCTTTTTTGCTATCAGGAACTTCGGTAGCATGTGCATACGATTTATTTTGTCTTGGATTGCGTTTTAACCAATGTGTTAAGTTGTCATGTTTTTTAGGAGGACAATCTTTTACCACAGCCCAATATGTTTTTTGAGCTTCTTTGTTTGCAAATAACGCGTTAAGCCTAGGAAGTGCTTTGCTTGTTCTTGCAAATACGACAATTCCGCTGGTAGGACGATCTAAACGGTGTACAACCCCTAGATATACTGCCCCCGGTTTATTATATTTTTCTGCAATATACTCTTTGACAACTTCGCTAAGAGGTTTGTCCCCCGTTTTATCACCTTGTACAATATCCCCTGGGCGCTTATTAACAATAATAATATGATTATCTTCATGCAGCACCTGAAGATTGTTTTTATTTGAAATGATTTTTGACATCCGTGATTTTTAGATCGTTTGATTTTTAGAACTATTGTAATGAAGACTTAAATTTTGATGTCATTTTAATAATTAATTTCAATCCTATAAAAAGTTTATTAAGTTTGATTTGATCGATAAACTTTAAATTGAATGAAATTAATATTGCTCATTCTCATTAGGAAAATCAACAGCTTTCACATCGGTAACGTATTGTTTAAAAGCATTAGTCATTTCTGTATATAAATCTAAATAACGTCTTAAAAAACGAGGATTAAATTCATGGGTCATTCCTAGCATGTCATGAGTAACCAATACTTGTCCATCTACACCATTTCCTGCTCCAATACCAATGATAGGAATAGTAAGGCTTTCAGCTACTTCTTTAGCCAATTTGGCAGGAACTTTTTCAAGAACGATTGCAAAACATCCTGCTTTCTCAAGCATAAGTGCATCTTGTTTTAGTTTCTGGGCTTCTTGTTCTTCTTTGGCACGAACAGTATAGGTTCCAAATTTATATATAGATTGTGGAGTAAGACCAAGGTGTCCCATAACCGGGATACCGGCATTAAGGATTCTTTTAATAGATTCCTTAACTTCTTTTCCTCCTTCAAGTTTTACAGCATGCCCCCCTGATTCCTTCATAATACGAATTGCAGAACGTAAAGCTTCTTTAGGATCACTCTGGTAGCTTCCAAAGGGTAAATCTACAACGATTAGTGCGCGATCGATTGCTCGAATTACAGAAGATGCATGATAAATCATCTGATCTAATGTAATCGGCAAAGTAGTTTCATGACCTGCCATTACATTTGAAGCAGAATCCCCGACGAGAATAACATCTACTCCGGCACCATCTACAATTTTGGCCATCGTGTAATCGTAAGCGGTTAGCATCGATATTTTTTCTTGGTTAGCTTTCATCTCTACAAGAGATTTTACCGTAACGCGCTTATAATCTTTTTTTGCTGTAGACATTTTAAATTGTTTTTTTAGGATTGTAAAAGTAATCAATTACCTATATGGTAACAAGTGTAATTTGTTTTTGATTTTTCTTTGATACAATGAAGTGAAAATTATATAGTATAGAAGTGATTAAAATCTTATTTTTATACCTATTCAAAAATAATGAACATTATGTATAAAGTA
Organism: Aquimarina megaterium XH134; assembly: GCF_000520975.1. GTDB lineage: Bacteria > Bacteroidota > Bacteroidia > Flavobacteriales > Flavobacteriaceae > Aquimarina > Aquimarina megaterium. The sequence goes on along the minus strand of NZ_JACB01000067.1, from coordinate 32,126 downwards.
TCAATATTGGTTGTTTTATTCTTCTCATGCCATGTTTTTTCTCAAAAAAATATATCTAAAGATGACCAAAATCGTTATGAAAAAGAAGTGAAACAGACTGTTTTAGAATTTTTTGAAGGTTTTCATGCTGGTGACACTGCTAAAATGAAAACTACTATAGATAAAAACATAGCAGTACAAACTATTGTGAGAACCAAAGAAGGAGAGATAAAAACAGTAAAGAATGATATAGAAAAAATTTTAACTGCTATACAAAATAGACCAGCAGAGCAAAAATGGGATGAACGATTATTAGCATTTAAAATCGAAGCAGATTCTGCAATTGCAAATGCATGGACTCCTTATGAGTTTTATGTCAATGATAATTTTAGCCATTGTGGCGTAAATGTATTTCAACTATTTAATGACGGTAAAACCTGGAGAATTATAGCTATCGCCGATACTCGATTTAGAGAAGGGTGTAAGTAATAACATACTTATTAAAAACCTGCAATGTTATAAGTTTTGAGCTTTGTATTTCGTTACAGGTAATTTATAGGTTAACAATCACTAAGATTTACTTTTACTGCCAAACCACCTTCACTGGTTTCTTTGTACTTTGTGTTCATATCCTGAGCAGTTTCCCACATAGTTTCAATTACTTTATCTAATGGCACTTTAGCATTTGCAGCATCCGTATCTAAAGCCATTTCGCAAGCATTAATAGCTTTTATGGCTCCCATAGCATTTCGTTCAATACATGGGATTTGTACCAATCCGGCGATGGGATCACATGTTAATCCCAGGTGATGTTCCATTGCAATTTCACTTGCCATTAATACTTGTTCTGGAGTACCTCCCATAAGTTCGGTTAATGCTCCAGCAGCCATTGCAGACGATACTCCAATTTCTGCCTGACAACCACCCATAGCTGCAGAGATCGTAGCTCCTTTTTTGAAAAGACTTCCAATTTCTCCTGCAACCAGCATAAATTGTTTTACATCATCAAAATTTGCATCATGGTTTTCGATAACCATATAATACATCATTACTGCCGGAATTACACCAGCACTTCCGTTAGTAGGAGCAGTAACTACACGACCCAAAGATGCATTTACCTCATTAACTGCCAAAGCAAAACAGGAAACCCATTTTAATATTTGACGAAATTTTACTTCGGTATTTCGTATAGCTTCAATCCATTCTGTTGGAGTAGTGTAAGCTGTAGTACCTATTAATTTTTTATGCGTATCATATGCTCGTCGTCTTACATTTAATCCACCAGGTAAAGTACCTTCAGTATGACAACCAGTATACATTGATTCTAGCATTACCTTCCAGACTTGTGCAATTCTTTCATCAATCTCGGCATCACTTTGTAAGGAACGCTCATTGTCTAGAACAATTTCAGATACTTTTTTGTTTTTCGATGTACAATATTCCAAAAGATCAGTTGCCTTATGAATTGGCATAGGAAATTGTTTGAAAGCAGTAAGTTTTTTTTCTTTTCTCTTACGTTCTTCTTTTACTACAAAACCTCCACCAATAGAATAAAAAGAAGACGATACTTTTTTTCCATCTTTCAGGTCGGCATGAAAAGTCATACCGTTAGGATGAAATTCTTTAAACTCTCTATTAAATATAATTTGTGTTTTTGGATCAAAAGATACCTGAAGTTCACTATTAAAGAAGAGTTGCTTAGAAGTGTTTATGTTTTCAATAATAGTATCAATTGTAGAAACATCAATAGTTTGAGGATCGTAACCACATAAACCTAAAATTACAGCAATGTCGGTAGCATGACCTTTTCCTGTTAGTGATAATGATCCAAAAAGATCGATAGTAATTGTTGAGACAGATTCAAAGAGTTCTTTTTCTTTAAGTTCTGTGATCCATCTTCTTCCTGCACGCCACGGACCTAATGTATGTGAACTTGAAGGGCCTACGCCTATTTTCAGCATATCAAAAACACTGATGCATTCCATAATACAAAATTATTGATAAAATTTCGGGGGTAAATATAGTTTTTTGACAACAAAGAAACTCATTTTTTAAAGAATAGTTAATATTGTTTTTCTTTTAGCTTTATGATCAATTCATTAAAGAGTATACTGCAATGATGACATCCTGTCAGATAGATCGTAATGGCATAATCATTGACTTAACAGCAATAAGTTATTAAGAATAATAGTATAACAATTTAAGATAAATAATGAGTAAAATAATAGGAATAGACTTAGGGACAACCAACTCTTGTGTTTCTGTAATGGAAGGTAATGAGCCTGTAGTAATCCCTAATGCCGAAGGTAAAAGAACTACCCCTTCTGTAATAGCTTTTGTAGAAGGAGGAGAAATTAAAGTAGGAGATCCTGCAAAACGTCAAGCGGTTACAAATCCAACTAAGACTATCTCTTCTATTAAGAGATTTATGGGAAATAAATTCTCAGAATCTTCAAAAGAAGCTGAAAGAGCAGCCTATAAAGTGGTAAAAGGAGATAATGATACACCTCGAGTAGATATCGATGGACGTTTATATACACCGCAAGAATTATCTGCAATGACACTTCAAAAAATGAAGAAAACAGCAGAGGATTATCTTGGTCAGGATGTAACCAGTGCAGTAATTACTGTACCTGCTTACTTTAATGATGCGCAACGTCAAGCTACCAAAGAAGCTGGTGAAATCGCTGGTCTTAAAGTAGAGCGAATTATTAATGAGCCTACAGCAGCAGCTTTGGCTTATGGACTTGATAAAAAAGGTACAGATCAAAAGATTGTTGTATTTGATTTTGGTGGAGGTACACATGATGTATCAATACTTGAGTTAGGAGACGGAGTTTTTGAAGTATTATCTACAGATGGAGATACCCATTTAGGAGGAGATGACGTAGATCAGAAAATCATTGATTGGTTAGCAGAAGAATTTAAGGCTGATGAGAATATGGATCTTAGACAAGACCCTATGGCTTTACAACGTCTAAAGGAAGCTGCAGAAAAAGCTAAAATCGAATTATCATCTTCTTCACAAACAGAGATTAATCTACCTTATGTTACTGCTACTTCTAGTGGACCTAAGCATTTGGTGAGATCATTAACCAGATCAAAATTTGATCAATTAATAGATGATTTAGTAAAACGTACAATAGAGCCTTGTCGTACTGCACTTAAAAGTGCAGGATTATCGACAAGTGATATCGACGAAATTATATTAGTAGGTGGGTCTACACGTATTCCTGCAGTACAAGAAGCAGTAGAAAAGTTTTTTGGGAAATCGCCAAGTAAAGGAGTAAACCCTGATGAGGTTGTAGCCGTTGGAGCTGCAATTCAAGGAGGAGTATTAACAGGAGATGTTAAAGACGTACTTTTATTAGATGTTACTCCGCTTTCTCTTGGTATTGAAACAATGGGTAATGTAATGACTAAACTTATTGATGCCAATACAACAATCCCTACCAAGAAATCACAAGTGTTTTCTACAGCAGCAGATAACCAGCCATCGGTAGAGATTCATGTACTACAAGGTGAGCGCCCAATGGCAGCAGATAATAAGACAATTGGTCGTTTTCATTTAGATGGGATTCCACCAGCACAAAGAGGAACTCCTCAGATCGAAGTTACTTTTGATATCGATGCTAATGGTATCATCAAAGTTTCTGCTACAGATAAAGCTACAAACAAATCTCAGGATATTCGTATCGAAGCTTCTTCTGGATTAACAGAGGAAGAAATCGAGAAAATGAAAAAAGAAGCAGAGGCAAATGCCGAAGCAGATAAGACAGCAAAAGAAACTGCAGATAAGCTTAATGAAGCAGATGGAATGATCTTCCAGACAGAAAAGCAACTTAAAGAGTTTGGTGATAAATTATCAGATGATAAGAAAAAACCAATCGAAGAAGCTTTAGAAGAATTGAAGAAAGCATACGAATCTAAAGATTTGGCTTTAATTCAACCTGCTCTTGATAAAATCAATGAAGCATGGAAAGTCGCTAGTGAAGAAATGTATAAAGCTCAGGCTGATGCACAACAGGGCGGACAACCTGGACCTGACGCTGGAGCGGGAGCAGACCAATCTCCTGGTGATGATTCTGAAGGAAGCGATGTAGAAGATGTTGATTTTGAAGAAGTAAAGTAAATATAAACTAGTTTGTATAATTTAAAAATGCGTAGCTTTTGGCTACGCATTTTTTGTTTTTCTATATATGACCATAGGCCTTTATCATTAGAATTCTAATATGGAGTTGGACATTCTGGAGAACCAGCACAGCAGTTATATGCATATGACCAACAACACCTTTTATGAGGATTCCAATGATAACCACCTTTTGGGCATTCACCTTTTGGAGGCCCCCCTCCAGAAATCTTTTTTTGCTCAGTTTTGTTTAAAGATTTTCCAAGATTCGAAATTTTTTTTAACATGATAAAATAAATAATTTGATTAATAAATTTACGATGGTTTAAAGACATTCGTAACTTCTGTCTTAGCTATAATTTTTTGTGTACGTAAGGCAATTTAGTTTCCTTTTTTAGATTATAAAATGCAATGTAGGTTTTAGTGATAGATGATTTGTAATTAGTGATGAGTATCATATTGTAAGTGACGAATATTTAATAATTAGGGATGATATATTTCGTTAAAAAATGAACTTGAAATGTATCCGTTTTTGATAGAGGTTTTTTATAGCTTTAATTACCTCCAATTACGCAGCTGTTTTTAGTTGCTTTTTCAGTTTTTTGAATTTTGTACTCTGCTAACTGTAACAATATGAGAATAGTTTTGTCTTTTGATTATAAATAGAGTGATCTATTCATAACTAAATTCTTCATCTAAATTATATAAATATGAAAACACAAAACATTAATATTACAATGCTGCTATGCATGGTAATAGCTTTGCTTACTATTAATCCAGTGATGGCACAAAAAAAAATGAAGGGTAATGGTAATGTTATTACCCAGGAAAGAACAATATCACCTTTTAATGAAATTATCGTAAATGGGGTTTATAATGTATACCTTACTCAGGGACAAAATGAATCTGTGAAAGTAGAAACTGATGAAAACCTGCAAGAAGCCGTAATTGTTAAAAACAAAGGGAATGTACTGGTTTTAGGCTGGAAAAAAGGAATAAACGTGAAAAGAAAAACCAAAATGAACGTTTATGTAACTCTAAAAGATATAACAAAGTTAGAGGTAAAGGGAGTGGGAAATGTTAAAACTTCTTCTAAACTTTCCTTAAACGCACTCGATGTTGAGGCATCTGGAGTAGGAAATGCATCTTTAGAGCTAGATTGTAAGAAATTAGATGGTGAAATTTCTATGGTAGGTAATTTTACTTTGAAAGGAAAGGTTGCAGAGGTAACTCTTGATAATAATGGAACAGGAGCTTTAAGAGCTTTTGATTTGGTTGCTCAGAAATTAGAGATAAATAACTCTGGTATCGGAAAAGTAGAAGTAAATGCACAACAAGAAATAAGCATAACTTCTTCTGGTATTGGTAGTGTTTATTATAAAGGAAATGCTAAAACTACAAAATTAGACCATCGTGGGATGGGTAAAATAAAAAAGGTAGATTAAGTACAGAATAATTTAAGTGTTACTATTCTTTATCTGTCATATAGAGCCCTAATACCAGGGCTCTGGGCAGATTATGATAAACGAATTCTTTTTAATCCTTCTTTTTCAGATAAAGGTTTCAGTTTAGTGTTGGTTATAAAGTTTACTACGGCATCAGGATTTACTTTTGAGTATTCTCGCAACGCCCAACCGATAGCTTTCTTTATAAAGAACTCATTAGAAGATTTATGTTGCTCACAAAGACTACATAATAATTGATAATCTGTTTGGTCTTTATATCCTAATTGAAACAAGATTGCACTTCGGTTAAGCCACATCTTATCAGAGTTTGAAAAATTCTCAATTACGGGGTGTATTTGATTTGGGAATTGCAATAAATATTTACCTAAAATATGTTTTGCTATAAAATCAACCGAATCCCACCAGGAATTAGTGGTAATCAGTTGTTCTATAAAATCAATATCACCTATATTATATTCTTTTTTTAAAAACCGATCGACCAGTTCCATAGCACAATAATGAAGTTCTCGTTGAGACTTTTTATAGAGCACATTTGCAATACTAATTACATTATCATGAGTAAGAGTAGGTGTGTATTGAAGAATAATATCTTTTAGAAGCGATTTTCTTACAGGAGCTTTTATGCCATAATAAGAAAACCGATTTTTCATATAGGCTTCCATTCGTATTGCTTCTTTAGCATTAGCATGCTCTTGAAATATAGAAATTAGAGAGGTTGTGAAATCCATGTTTTTATATAGATTAAAACCCTACGGCAGTATCATCACCTCTTTTATCTGCTCCGCCTTCGAGTCTTCCATCAGGAAGAACAAGAATACCATCAACCTTGCCTATAATTTTAGAATCTTCTTCATTAATTTGATATCCTTTTTGCCGTAGGCTATCTAATAAGGTAGTATCAAATAATTCTGGTTCAAACACTACTACATCGGGTAGCCATTGATGATGAAACCTGGGAGCATTAACCGCATCTTGCATAGTCATTCCGTATTCTTTCACATTTAAAATTGTTTGTAGTACAGAAGTAATGATGGTAGATCCACCAGGAGTACCAACAGACATCCAAAATTTTCCATCTTTCTCTACAATTGTAGGAGTCATAGAACTTAACATTCTTTTTTCGGGAGCTATTGCATTGGCTTCTGCACCTGTTAATCCAAACATATTTGGGATACCAGGTTTGGCACTAAAATCATCCATCTCATTATTTAGAAAGAAGCCTAATTCTGGAACATATAATTTAGAACCATAAGCTCCGTTAAGTGTCGTTGTTACCGAAATAGCATTTCCGAACTGATCTACAATAGAGTAGTGAGTAGTTTCATCACTTTCATACCCTGGGATACCGCCATGTTTAATATCTGAAGATAATGTAGCCTTGTCAAAACTAAAATCTAGCATGCGATCAGAAAGGTAGGATTCATTAATCAATGTATCGATAGGGATTTTTACAAAATCAGGATCACCCAAATAAAAACTGCGATCTGCATAAGCCCTTCGTTCTGCTTCTGTAATTACCTGAATACTTTTAAGAGAATTATGACCATAGCTGTTTAGATCATAAGGTTCGATCATCTTCATAATCTGAGCAAGACATATACCACCACTCGAAGGTGGAGACATAGAAGTTATATTTAGGTTCTTATACCTAAACTGTACAGGTTTACGCCATTTTGCTTTGTATTTCCCCAAATCATCCATAGTGATGATACCACCTCTGGATTGGATAAAACTGACCAGCTTTTGACCAGATTCACCTTCATATAACTCGGCAGCTCCATTTTTAATAATCCTTTCTAATGTTTCAGCCAGTTTTATGTTTTTTAAGGTATCATTGGCTTTATAACCCCTAAGAATAGGAATTGTATCTTCATTAGCCTCATAGAATAAATCTTTATAATGTACAAAGCGTCTTTCTTGTTTTTCGGTAATGACAAAACCTCTTTTTGCCAATTGCACTACAGGAGTAAGTATATCTTCAATAGGTAAGGAACCAAATTTTTTATGCACTTCAAAAATACCGGCAATAGTTCCGGGAACACCAACAGCCATAGCACCAAGTTGACTTTTTTTAGGGATAAACTCTCCCTTGTCATCCAGGTACATATCTTTGGTAGCAGCCAAAGGTCCTTTTTCTCTATAATCCAAAGCTCCGGTTTCACCATTAGCTTTTCGGTATACCATAAATCCACCACCTCCCAGATTTCCTGCTACAGGGTATGTAACCGCTAGAGCCATCGCTGTACCAACCATAGCATCAAAAGCATTTCCTCCTTTTTTCATGATGTCTGCTCCAATTTTTGAAGCTTCTTCCCGGGCAGAAACAACCATAGCTTTTTGGGTAACAAGACCAACAACTGGTTTGACCTCTTGCTTTATTTCTGTATTGGTTTTACATGAAAAACTTATAACAAGTAAAGAAATGTAAAATAAATGTCTAATGGATCTTATGTTCATAATATTCTTATTTCATTTTTAGTGTAAAACTCTAATTCTTCAAAAAAAGAACGAAATTCTTTATCAAAATCAGCGTAATATTGTTCGAGTTCGATAACTGCAAAATTCATCTTAGATCTATTTTTTGTTCTCTGATTCATTTGATATAATATAGTGCCAATTCCTTGAATGGTTGCATAGCTAAGAAGCCAGTTGTCTTTAATCATATAGGGCATAAAATTTTGAATCTGTTTGGGTAAAACTTCATGATATTCATATAATAAATCATAAAACTCTGCTACATACGTTTCAAGAGGAATATCAGAATATTCTTTCCAATTAGCTGCAAGAAAATGATCATAAAGAACATCTACGATTACAGTACTGTAATGCCTGTATTTTGGAAATAACCTAGACACACTTTTTCTTACAATGGTATGAGTATCGGTATAAGAGTCAATTTTACGATGCAAAGTGATACCTTGCTGAATACGATTGGGATATTGTAGTAGTTGCTTTTTTCCTTTGACAGAGTCTGCTATAAAATTACCTATTTTAAGTTCTTGGTCTTCACCAGAAAGATATATGTGGGCTAGAAAATTCATTGGGTTAAAATACGATTTTTTAAATACTAATATCTATTAATTATAGTCGTTTGTAAGACAAAAAGTATCACTTGTAAAAAAGTAAAGGCCAACAGTTAAAATAAATTACTTTTGATGATATACCTAAAACATAGATGATGAGGTGCGCTATTATTATTTTGCATTTATCGTGTAATAAAGAAATAGCAAGTGAAGATTTTAAAGATCTATTAATTTTAGAAAAAACTGATTGTGTTTATAAAATTATAACCTATTAAATTGTTGCTGTTTGTCATATCTTGTACATTTGTTCGAAATAGAAAAATCAATCAAAATATATGACATTAATAAAATCAATTTCAGGGATTAGAGGAACAATTGGAGGAACAGTTGGTGATAATCTTACTCCGGTAGATGCGGTAAAATTTGCTTCGGCTTATGGAAGTTGGCTAAAAAATGAAACTAATAAAGATCACCCAATAGTAGTTGTTGGTCGAGATGCCAGAATTTCTGGCCCTATGATTCAGCAATTGGTAATGAATAGTTTGGTTGGATTAGGGATTCATGTTATTGATTTAGGCCTTTCTACGACACCTACCGTAGAGATTGCTGTTCCTTTAGAAAAAGCAGATGGAGGAATAATTCTTACAGCTAGTCACAATCCGAAACAGTGGAATGCGTTAAAATTACTGAACCATAAAGGAGAATTTTTGAATGCAGAGAATGGTAAAAAGATTTTGGATATAGCAGAAAATGATGAATATGTTTTTGCAGAGGTTGATGATTTGGGAAGTATCACAGTAAATGATACCTATATCGATAAACATATTGAAGAAGTGCTAAATCTATCTCTGGTAGATGCAGAATTGGTGAGTAAATCTGGTTTCAAAGTTGTTGTAGATGCTGTTAATTCTACAGGAGGTATTGCCATACCGAGATTACTTAAGAAAATGGGAGTAGAGACTATTGAATTATATTGTGAGCCTAATGGACACTTCCCCCATAACCCAGAACCATTAAAAGAACATTTAACAGATTTGTCAGAATTAGTAGTTAAGGAGAAGGCAGATATGGGAATCACCGTCGATCCTGATGTAGATCGTCTTGCTTTTATGAGTGAGAATGGAGAAATGTTTGGAGAAGAATATACATTGGTTGCCTGTGCCGATTTTGTATTAGGAAAAACTGGTGGCAATACTGTTTCTAATTTATCATCAAGTAGAGCGTTAAGAGATGTAACACAAAAACATAATGGTAACTACGAAGCAAGTGCTGTGGGCGAGGTTAATGTAGTAGAGTTGATGAAAGCAAATAATGCAGTTATCGGTGGCGAAGGTAATGGAGGGATTATATATCCAGAATCACATTACGGAAGAGATTCGTTGGTAGGAGTAGCCTTATTCCTTACACACCTGGCAGAAAAGAAATGCAGTGTAAGCGAGTTACGAGATAGTTACCCTTCTTATTTTATGAGTAAAAATAAAATTCAGCTAACTCCAGATTTAGATGTTGATGCTATTTTAAAAGGGTTTCATTCAAAATACGTTTCAGAAGAGGTCTCTACTGTTGATGGCGTAAAAGTAGATTTTGAAGATTGCTGGGTACATTTACGTAAAAGTAATACGGAACCTATTATTCGTATTTATACCGAAGCCTTGAGCCAGGAAAAAGCAGACTCATTAGCAGAAGATACGATCGTTACTTTAAAAGAAATAGCTGGAATCTAAAATTTAACCAAACGTATTATTTGCTTTGAACTTTTCTTTGAAAAGAGTAGGTAAGATATCTATTTCTACTTCGGGTTGATGTAGATATCTTATTTTTAGATAAAATTAAGGTTAAATAATATTCTTCTATTTACTCTGGTATTTTTAGAACCTAGATTAGGAAGAAGTTTAGGGCAAAGTTCTTATTAATAGATAGGTGTATTAGTGATATACATGTTTTAAAGTGAAAATATAGGAAATGTTTATGTAATAAACCCCTGGAAACCATTAGGCTTAATTACTTCGTATGCCAAAAACATAACATCTAATAAATTCTAAAAGGCATCAGGTTTGGTAAAAAGAATATAGCTCTGCTAGGATAATAAAATATACTTGATCAAACTATACGTTATAACAAATTTGACGCATAGATTAATCGACTATGGCTCCCTCAGGAATTTGTGAATTCCTATGTTTCCAGCGTTTGTGAGTCCATAAGTAATATTGAGGTTTTTCGCGAATTTGATTCTCTAGTAATTGAAGGTATTTTTTTATGATGAAATATGGCTCTTCTTCTTTGCTGTTTTCAGAGATAGGGATAAATCTTACTTCATAATGCCCTCGTTTTACTTTTTCTACATGAAGATATAACACAATAACATCAAGTCGTTGTGCTAAGAACTCGCCTCCTAAAAATATAGGAACTTTGACTCCCATAAAATCGGTCCAATATTTTGCGTTGTAAATTTTTGGAGATTGATCAGAGATCATACCATATCCGCATACAGTACCTTCCTTTTTATCTTTTATAATTTGTCTTGCAACCTTATGACTTGGAATAAGTCGGGAGTCAAAACGCCCTCGGATACGATGCGCAAGACGATCAAAATATTTGTTTTCTATTTGTTTATAGATTCCTACACATGGGTTTAAAGAAACAAGATCAACTGCATTAGACCATTCGAAACTACCATAATGTCCCATTAATGTAATTATACTTTTATTTTTCCTTTCAAACTCATGAAACTCATCCAGATTTACAACTTTATATCGTTTTATTAATTCTTCTCTAGAAATTGAAAGCGATTTTGTCATTTCTAAAAACATATCACACATATGTTTATAAAATGATTTACTAATATCATGGATTTCTTTTTTAGATTTTTCTGGGAAAACCAGTTGTAAGTTTCCTGTTACTGTTTTTCTTCTGTACCTAATGACATAGTATACCAAAATATAAGCAAAGGTAGAAAATGCATAAAATAATCGCCAAGGTAGTTTAGAGATGCCTAATATTATAGGATAAACTAAGTAATATATAATTAATTGCATAAATGTAGTGTAGTTAAAAACGCATAAAGATAAGCTTATTTGGCAGTATGTGGATGAATCCAAATTTTAATCTATAGTGGCATCTTCAGGAATAGGCGCATTGCGGTGTTTCCATCGTTTGTGAGACCATAGGTAATACTGTGGTTTATTATTAATTTGGTTTTCCAGTAATCTAAGGTAACTTTTTACAATAGAATAATCTTCACAGTTTTTCGAGTCTTCTGTTAGTGTAACAAAAGTAGCCTGATAGTACCCTCTTTTTATTTTTTCAACTTGTAGATAATATGTATTTAATCCTAATCGTTTCGATAATACTTCTGCACCTAAAAAAACAGGAACCTTAATGCCCATAAAATCAGTCCAAAAGGTTGCTTTATATAATTTTGGAGATTGATCAGAAATTAGTCCGTACATATATAACCCTCCTTTAGTTTGGTCTTCTGTGATTACTTTCATCGCATCTTTGGTACCTACTATTCTCGAACCAAATCGGGCTCTAATTCGATGTACTAACCGATCGAAGTATTTATTTCCTATTTTCTTATATACTCCAACTGCCTGAAAATTTGTTTGTATATCAATTACATTTGCCCACTCATAACTAGCATAATGGGCCATAAGTATCATTATATTTTCTTCCTTAGCTTCTAATTCGTGTAGTTTTTCAATATTTGTAACCTTAAATCGTTCTTTCATTTCTTCATTTGAAATGGATATCGATTTAATCATTTCAAGAAACATATCACACATATGCTGGTAAAACTCTTTTCGTATTTTTTTGATTTCTCGAAAAGTTTTGTTTGGGAAAACTAACTCTAGGTTTTGAGTTACAGTTTTTCTTCGGTATCGAAAAATATAATATACCAGGAAAAAAATGCCTGTAGAAAATGCATAAAAAAGTCTCCATGGTAATTTTGAAATAAACCATAAAAAAGGGTAAACTAATTTATAGATAATTAATTGCATAAAAAGGAGGGGTTTAATTCACGAAAATAGTAGTATTTTGTTAAAACCAGCGATTTGAGTATTAAAAAAAATAAAAATATAGCGTAATAAAAACGAAATGATAAAATTGTTAGAGAACACAATATGTTTGATCTAATCTACTACTGCACTTTTAGGAATTTTTGTATTTCGATGTTTCCATCGTCTATGAGTCCAAAGATAATACTCAGGATTTTCTTTGATTTGATTTTCTAATAAAGAGAGATAGTTTTTTGTAATAAAATGGTCTTCACAGTTTTTGGGATCATCGGTAATTTTTATGAATTTTGCTTGATAATAACCACGTTTTATTTTCTCTACTTTTAGGTACATTACAGGCATATCTAACCTTTTTGCCAGTACTTCTCCTCCTGTAATAACAGGAACTTTAATGTTCATGAAATCAGTCCAGTATAATGCATTTTTCAATTTAGGAGATTGATCAGATAACAAGCCATAGGCGCATAATTTGCCGTTTACTTTATCTCGAGTAATCTCTTTAATCACCTTACGATGCCTTATAAGTCTTGTATTAAATCTACCTCTTATACGATGTGCTAATTGATCAAAATGTTTGTTTTTAATTTTTTTGTACACACCAACTATAGGAAAATCCATTGCAAATTGAGCAGCAATTGCCCACTCATAACTAGCATAATGCCCCATTAATACAATAATACTTTTTTGATGAGATTGTATTTCTTTAAAAGTATGAGGGTCAAGTATTGTAAATCTTTTGGTCATTTCTTCTTTAGAAATAGAAAGACTTTTTATCATTTCCATAAACATATCGCACATATGTTTATAAAATTTTTTACGAATTTTATAAATTTCATCTATAGGTTTTTCGGGAAAAGCTAATGTTAGGTTTTTTGTAACTACCTTTTTTCTATAGCCAATAATGTGATACACTAAAATATAAACAGTACTGGATAAAAAATATAATAATCGCCAGGGTAATTTAGATATTACCCACAACATTGGATAGACTAAACGATATACAAATAATTGCATTCGATAAAATTAAATTGAGGACACAAATATAAAATTATTCGCTTTTTTTTATCATAAACTTTTGCTAATAAGAAAAGGATAATTTAGTTAGATTTTTTGAGGTTAAAATATATAGTATATTTGGATAAAATTAAAGTTGCATGGGGACACTTGACATAGTTATAATTATAATTATTGGGGCTAATATATTGATGTCATTAAAGGGGTTTAATGATTTTTCATTTTTTGAGAAATATAAGTTTAATATAGGAGGGATAAGAAGAGGAGAACAGCTAAGAATGTTAACTTCAGGTTTTTTGCATGTAGATATGATGCATTTGTTCTTTAATATGTTTACACTCTATTTTTTTGCGCCTGTTGTTGTTAGCTTTTTTGGTAATGTTAAGTTTTTGATAGTATATTTTGGGAGTTTATTAATGGGGAATTTGTTTTCCTTGTTTTTTCATAAAGACGAATATCATTATAGTGCCGTAGGAGCGAGTGGTGCTGTTTCTGGAGTTATATATGCGGGCATATTATTTAGACCAGATATGAGTTTATATTTGATGTTTATTCCAATTCCTATTCCTGCATATATTTTTGGTATAGGGTATTTAGTATATTCTATTTTTGGGATGAAAAACCAAATAGGAAATATAGGCCATGACGCGCATTTTGGAGGAGCCGTTGGAGGGTATGTAATAACTTTAATATTGGCTCCCTGGTTATTTCAGGAAAATTTATTTATGATAGGTTTATTAGCAGTTCCTATTATAATCCTTTTTATTTTACAAAGGCTAGGAAAACTATAAGTAAAAAACGACCCACAAGAGGTCGTTTTTTACTTATATTCTATATGTTGAATTAAAGAGACTTTTGTTCTAGTAATTCTGATATTTTCTTTTCTAATGCGGGTCCTCTAAGGTTCTTGGCAATTACATTTCCTTTTTCATCGATGATAAAAGTGGCAGGTATGGATCTCACACCATAGGCTCTGGCAATTGGTTCTTGCCAAAATTGTAAATTAGAAACATGATTCCATTCTAGGTTATCATCAGCAATTGCTTTGGTCCAGGCTTCTTGTTTTTTGTCTAAAGAGACTCCTATAATATTAAGTCCTTTATCGTGGTATTTGTTATATACTTTTACAACATTTGGATTTTCTATCCTACAAGGCTTACACCACGAAGCCCAAAAATCGATAATGGTAATTTTACCCATAGATTCTTTAAGAGATAGCATCTTACCTTCTGGAGTTGGAGCAGAAAAATCTTCGGCAGTAACACCAATATCTATTTTCTTTTGTTTAGAAACAGCTACTGCATTATTGATAAGCATGTTTAAGTTTTTACCTAACCTTGTTGGTTTTAGGGTATCATCAATTTGATCAAATTTCAATTTAGCTTCTTGTGCGGTTAACATCTTAAGGTTTAAGAGCTCTGTGATAGCTATAATAGATACTAGTGAATTCGTATTATCTGTAATATCTTTTCTAAATTGCTTTTCTTTTTCAATCAATTCTTGTCTTTCGAGAGCTATCTTAACCACTTTATCGGTTTCACCCAATTTTGAAGCAATCTGATATTGATTATTTAGATTTAATTTCTCTTCACCATATTTTTTAATAGTATTAATATAGGAAAAGAACAACTCATTTTCAGAACCTCCTTTAACTACAGAAGAGCGTAAACTATCTTTGTAAATAGTCATTTCAATAGGATTGTTCTCAGCCATAAACAATACATTACCTCTTATGTCTTTAAAAGTTAAATAATTAAAATCATTATTTTCTGGAGGAGGTAAAGTGATCTCAAACTTATCCTGTTGTATGCTTGCAGAATCAATAATAATAGGCCTGTTAGATTGACTAATTGCATTAACATACACTACTGTTCCATCTTCGAAACCAGCAGTATTGGCAGTAATAGTATATCCTTTTTGATCTTTTTGACAAGCTACAAGTAGGAGAATTGTAACAAACAAAGCAACTCTTTTCATAATAATTTGGATTATTTGATCGTAAAAATAAAGAATCCAAAGTATATACTCCAAAAATTAACGTTGTAGATAAAAAGAATTGTTAAAAACTCTATTTAGGTGTTCTACAAAATCAAAAGAAAAATCGTATCTTTTATGTAACAAATCCATAGGTTTTTAGTCTAACATAAATAGCAGATACCTACGGATTTTTAATAAAAAGATGGCAGAATTCAATTTTAATGGATTTTATGTCCAATTTTTTCAATTGCATTCGTCAAGTATAGTAGTACTATAGATATATTATATTTTCAGAATAATAATCTAATTAATTGTTAATATCTAGTGATACAATTTGGTTTGTATTATTTTTGTAAACGACCAGAAAAGAGCAGACATGAGGGGTTTAGAGCAAGATTTTCCATTAGACATATCGATTAGTTTTTCAAAGTTTTTTGAACATTACAGAGAATTGTTCAAAAATGGTAATGAACTTGTTAGGGACAGAGCTTCACGAGTTTTAGAAATTGCAAAAGAATACCCTGAATTGGAAGAAGGGATAAAGGAAGAAACGAGAATAAATGAATTGCTACCTCAGATTGATTTGATATTAGAAGATTCTTTTGCACAAATTCTACAGCAAAATGAAATAAAGATTGCTACAATACCTTTTCATAATACAGTATTAAAATCATCTCAACGTTATCAAAATATAATAGCCACTGCAGGTAAAGATTTTGAGCCTCAGATTAAAAATTTTGATCAGAATCATTATTACATCATGGGATGTAGTATGGTTTTGAGTATTTATTATGGATATAATATTGATTTTAGAAGGCCTTTCTTTTATGATATTCCTGATGCTATGGGGATAATGAGGCATTATAGAATCATGTATAACGGGGACTTTATAGATATTATAAAATCAGATAGAGCCAAAGATATTACAGATGAGGATGTAGCAGAATTACTAGATAATTTTGATAATGTAGATATCTGGAAAGAAAAATTTCCCCCGCATAGCTGGCTTTTTAAAGGCGTGGTTATTGCAAATATGTTTGATGTTACAACAGATGTTTCGTTGTCTGACTTTAAAACTAGCCTTATTAAATATGATAAAACACAAGGTGATTTTGTTGGTAGTTTTCAACAAATTTTTAGGGCAATATTTAATTTATATGAAATTAAAGTTGGGTTTTCTAGCTATAATCCAGAAGAAGAAGTATTAGAAAGAGTACCTTTTAAGGATATAGATAGTTACATTTTGTACGATAAATATTCTGATTGTTGTGAATCTGCTCTATGTGATGGAACATATCATTATCTTTTTGAAGAGTTTACATATTTTGCTATTTCTGATGTAAAAAAATATCAAAAGTTAGCTAAGGATCAGATCATGTATAAAAATCTGATAGCTCAAGGCATTAATAGTGCAATACTTGCTCCTATAAAAAGCGGCAATAAATTACTAGGTATTTTAGAAATCGTATCGCCTAATGTTCATGAATTGAATAGTATTAATGCTAATAAATTACAGGATGTTATGCCATATTTGGTAGATTCTGTTCTACGTTCTAAATCCAAAACAGAGAATGAGTTAGAGTTGATTATCCAGCAAGAATGTACTTCGATTCACCCTAGTGTACATTGGAAGTTTAAACAAGAAGCAAAACGATTTATGCGAGCGATGGTAGATGAGAATCCCGTATCCTTTAGAGAAGTCGTTTTTGATAATGTATATCCACTATATGGGCAAATTGATATAAAAGGCTCTTCCGAGGCCCGTAATCAAGCAATACAAAAAGACCTGGTATTACAACTTAAAGGAATTGCTAAAGTAATTAATAAAGTTATAGAATCTGATCCGATACCTATTTATGAGCAATTAAAATATAGAACAAATCGATATATCAATTCTATCACAGAACAATTACAAGTAGATAGTGAACAGAAAATTTTAAACTTTATTAAAAAAGAAATTACACCATTGTTTAAGCACCTTAAACAGAAAAGTGTTGAGCTAGATGAGCTTATTGGTCAATATGATGATATGTTGGATAAGGTTATAAAAACAGTATATAAACATCGTAAAGCATACGATGAGTCTGTTATGCTTATCAATAAAAAGATGGCATCTTTATTAGACCAAAAACAAGATGAAGCGCAAGGAATGTATCCGCATTATTTTGAACGTTTCAAATCTGACGGGGTAGAGCACAATATGTATATCGGAGAATCGATAACAAAACAAGACAGCTTTAATAAAGTGTATTTGTATAACCTAAGATTATGGCAGTTACAGATAATGTGCGAAATGGAAAATGCATATTATCAAATGAAAAAAGATTTACCTATAGCACTGGATGTAGCTTCTATGGTTTTGGTATTCAATTCTTCTTTATCGGTTAGGTTTAGAATGGATGAA
Organism: Aquimarina megaterium XH134; assembly: GCF_000520975.1. GTDB lineage: Bacteria > Bacteroidota > Bacteroidia > Flavobacteriales > Flavobacteriaceae > Aquimarina > Aquimarina megaterium. The sequence continues at coordinate 14,115 of NZ_JACB01000067.1, read as the reverse complement.
AAAAGATTTGATGTTGATGGAACCTATAATGCAAGGTATGAAGTTGTAAAAAAACGTGTAGACAAATCTAAAATTAAAGGTACAGATCAACGAGTTACAGAAAAAGGTAAATTGGTGATTATCTATTCTCAACGCTCTGATGAAAGAGAATATATCAAATATCTTAATTTCCTGCAATCTAAGAATTACCTCGAAGAAGAAATTGAGATTGTAGAATTAGATAATCTTCAGGGAGTTACTGGGTTAAAAGCACTACGTGTTAATATTCTATATCATAAGAGTGAACAAGATAAAGAATACTATACATATGAAGATTTGATGAAAGAAATTAATTAAATCAGGAATTGTCATTCCTGATGATTATCTTTTTTATAGCATTAGCATATGTTATAAAAGTATAGTATACCATCTACCAAATTATCTTATTGTAGTGAGTTAAATGCAAAAATAAATGAAATAACAGAGGTTATAATCCCTATCATAAAAACGGTATATGTAACCCTTAAGATTTTGTATTTTTTATGCAAAACTTTACCTAAAAAGTAAAGGTCTTTTATCATCGTATCATAGATGTATTCTTTATCATTCATTAGATCTGTCATTGCTGATTTATATTCATCTAATGGCATTTTATGAAAATTTCCGAAAAATAATAAGTTAACTTTCTTCTCTTCTATTTCTTTACGAGTAAACTCCCCACTTGTTATATTAGGGCGTGTTGCCAATACAGATAATACTATAGAAGCGATACAAAATATGATAAATATCAAAGTTGGATATATCAGATATTGATTAGAAGGGTTATCTAGCTTAGGTATAAGATTTGATAATGCAAGAGATATAATAATAGCATTTACAGAAAGTAATATATTGGCTTTTGTATCAGCAATATCACTTAGTTTCATATGATTCCTTAAGGTAACTCTAAATAAAGTTTGTATTCCTTTTTCGGGGTTTTCTTCTCTCAGTAATTTTTTCAATTTTTCCTTTTCCCGTTTCTTTTCCTTTTTTAGTTTCGCTTGTTCTTCCAACATTTTGGTAAGATTTTCTTCTTTTTTTGGTTTCCAATGAGAGATAGCATACTCGGTATAGTACTGATGTTTGTTTTTAAATAGATCGATATTAGCCTTTAGCCAATCAGAAGGGGTTAAATCTTTAATGGCATTAAGTTTAAATTCACACCTTAACAGTTCGCTTGTTTCTCCATAATAGTCTTTTGCAAAATGAGAAGCATCGGCATCCCGTATAATTTCTTCCATAAGATTAGTAGGGACATGCTCCATTTTGGTCGCCATAATTTGTTCCGAAACTTGATTTATAACCTCTTGAGAAACATTTTGTTGACCTAAAAAATCTTTGGCTATCTCTACGCTATATTCTTCATGATTTTTAGAACTTTTAGAGTACCCGGTATCATGTAACAATGCGGTAAGCAATAAAACTTCTTTATCTTCATCAGATAAATTAGTATTATCAATAATTTCTTTTGTACTTTTAAATACTCTTTTGGTATGATCGTAATTATGGTAGATACAAGAATTAGGGAGCTCTTTTTCAAAAAGTTCCGAAACGAAATGATCTGTTTTTTCTAGTAGAGAAGACATACTTTTAATTTTTCGATAACCAAAATAATTAAAAAAAAGAGATTGTACTTCAAACAATGAATAAATATAATAAGATTCTAATTATTTGTGTTGCTTTTTTACTCAGTTCATGTGCAACATACGCTCCTCAATATAAAGTCGAAAATTTTACTCAAACATTACCCAATAGTGCTATAGAAAAGACATTTTATCTGGTGGGAGATGCTGGAAATGCCAAAATGAAAGAGAGTACAGAAGGACTTTCGATTCTTAAAAAAGTATTAGATACTGCAAAAACAAAAGACGATTATCTTATTTTTTTAGGAGATAATATTTATCAAAAAGGAATGCCCGAAAAAAAATCTCCGGAAAGAGCTTTGGGAGAACATAGAATAGATACACAAATTGAAGCAACTAAGGATTTTGATGGAGATGTTGTTTTTATTCCGGGAAATCATGATTGGTATGCTAATGGGGTAGAAGGTCTATATCGACAAGAGCGGTATGTGACCAAAAAAATGAATAATAAAAAAGCTTTTTTACCAACAAAAGGGTGTCCTATCGAAAGCGTAGAAATTAGCGATAAAGTACATTTGTTGATCTTGGATACGCAGTGGTATTTGGCTAATTGGGATAAGAATCCAACGATGAATGACAATTGTGAAATTAAAACTCGTGAAAAATTCTTTCTTGAGGTAGAGGGTGAATTAAAAAAACACAGTAAGAAAACTATCCTTGTTGCGATGCATCACCCCATGTTTACGAATGGTATACATGGAGGGAAATATAGCTTTGATAAACATATTTTTCCTTCAAAAAAGAAAATACCTCTTCCAATTTTGGGTTCATTAGCTGCTCAGATACGGTCTCAGGGAGGGATTTCTACACAGGATTTATCTAATGTTCATTATAATAAATTAATGAGAAGACTATCTACAATGACAAGGGATTTGGATAAGGTAGTTTTTGTTTCGGGGCATGAACACTCTTTGCAGTATATCGATAGTAATGGGTTAAAACAAATTGTATCGGGTTCTGGATCCAAAGTTTCATCGGTTTCTTTAGGGAAAGATGGATTGTTTGCATACCCGGGGCAGGGCTTTGCAATATTAGATGTATACAAAGATGGTTCTTCTAATGTTCGCTTTTTTGGAAATGATAACGGAAACCCAAAATTGGTATATCAAACTATAGTTCATCAAAAAGAAAAAGAATTTGATTTTAGCGGTGTTAAGAATTCTTTTGAACCAGAAGTTTCGGCTTCAATTTATACTAAAGATGAAGTAAAAAAATCAAAATTGTATCAATCGATGTGGGGTGATCACTATCGGTATGTATACGGAACCGATATAAAAGTTCCTGTGGCCACTCTAGATACCTTAATGGGAGGTTTTACTATTGATAGACAAGGAGGAGGACAGGTGACAAGATCGCTACGTCTTATCGATAAAGAAGGAAAACGCTATAGCCTTAGAGCAATGCGTAAAAGTGTTACGCAATTTTTACAGAAAGGAGTATTTAAATATACATATCTCGAAGATGGATTTGATGACACGTTTACAGAAGACCTCCTTTCTGATTTCTATACATCTAGCTATCCTTATGCGTTTTTGGCTGTTGGTACATTGGCTGATGCAATAAGAGTGTATCATGCAAATCCTAAGTTGTATTATATTCCAAAACATCCTGCATTGGGTAAATACAATGAAAGTTTTGGTGATGAAATATATTTTTTAGAAGAACGACCAGGGAAAGAGTATAAAGACGAGGTTACTTTTGGAAAACCTGATGATATCGAAAGTACAGATGATTTGTTAAGTAGACTAAGGAAAGACGAAAAATATCAAATGGACGAAGAACACTATATAAGAACCAGACTTTTTGATATGATCTTAGGAGATTGGGACCGCCATTCTGATCAATGGAGATGGGCTCGTTTTGATACTAAAAATGGTAAAGAGTACAGACCTATTCCAAGAGATAGAGATCAGGTGTTTTCTAATTATGATGGAATACTTATGGATGTCGTAAAATTTGTGGTTCCGTTAGTTCGTAAGTTTCAGGTATACGATGGAGAACTTAAAAAAGTGAGGTGGATTAACCAATCAGGGCTACCATTAGATAGAACATTAACACAGAACTCAGGAAAAGAAATCTGGATAGAACAAGCAAGATATATTAAAGAAAACCTTTCTGATACTGCTATTGAAAAAGCATTTACAAATCTTCCAAATAATCTTCAGGATGAGACAATAGAAAAAATAAAAAGAGATCTTAAACTCAGAAGAGATAATATTGAAGATATCGCTAATCGTTACTATACATATCTTTCAAAACATGTTATTATTACAGGAACAGATAAAGATGATCTTTTTGAAATACTTAGAGAAGAAGGAAAAACAACGATACAGATTTCGAGAATAAAAGGAGATAAAAAGCAAAAACCATATAGTAGTAGAAGTTTTACTGCTAAAGAAACTAAAGAAATTTGGATTTATGGGTTGGATGATGACGATCGATTTGTTGTAAAAGGAAAAGGAAGTAACCTGATAAAAATTCGAATTGTTGGGGGCCAGAATAATGACACTTATGCGATAGAGAATGGAAGAAAAATAAAAATCTATGACCATAAATCAAAACCTAATACTATAGAGAAAAAAGGTGGAGCAAAATTTATACTAAGTAATATCTATGACTATAATGTATATGATTACAATAAGTATGTAGGTAAAACGAATACGATAACGCCTTTTATTGGCTTTAATCCCGATGATGGACTTAACATTAATGTAACAGACGTATATACAATAAATGGATTTAAAAATAATCCATACCATAGTAAACATAGATTTAGGGCAGCATATTACTTTCAGACAGAAGGTTATGATTTGTCATACTCGGGAGAATTTGTAAATGCATTAGGAAACTGGAACTTCCTTATTGATGCAGTGTATACAAGTGAGAATTTTGCACAAAACTTTTTTGGCTTCGGAAACAATACTTTTAATCCGGATGACGAATTAGATTTGGATTTTAACAGAGTAAAGCTAGGAATTTGGTCATTTGGGTTAGGAGTTTCTAAAAGAGATCGTTATGGTAGTGAGTTTTCGGTTAAAGCAGCATTTGAAGGTATAGAGGTTCAAGATACTCAAGATCGATTTATTACGTCGGGCTTGGATTTTGTAACGGTAGACCCTGTTTTCTTCGAAAGAAAATATTTTACAAATCTAGAGATGATGTATAAATTCGAAAGCTATGATAATGATATTAACCCTACCAGAGGAATGTTGTTTAAATTACAAACTGGTGTAAGAACGAATGTAGAAGATACGAATAGAACATATGGATATATTTATCCAAGACTAGGTTTTTATAATTCGATAACTAGAGATCGCAGGTTAGTGCTTAAAACAGATGTAATTGCAGAAATCAATCTTGGTGATGGTTTTGAGTTTTACCAGGGTGCCAATCTGGGAGGTACAAAAGGGTTGAGAGGATATAGAGAAGAACGTTTTACTGGTGAAAGCGCACTAGCATTTAATGGAGATTTAAGATATAGTTTTAATAAATTTAAAACAGGTTTATTGCCGTTGCAATTAGGAGTCTTTGGTGGTTATGATATTGGTAGAGTGTGGTTAGATGGCGAAGATTCTGATCGATGGCATGATTCTGTAGGTGGAGGCATCTGGCTTAATGCTATGGATACTATTGGAGGGCAGTTAGGAGTATTTTCTAGTGATGATGGATTGCGATTTACATTTGGTTTTGGGATGAGCTTATAGAACTTTATAGTATTTAAAAAACTTCTTATACTTGAAATACCCTACTATAAAATAGTTTGTACACTCATCCTAATGAATATTAGTACAGGAAGGGACGCACTAATTAAAATACGTTTTTATTTATAAAATGCCAATGTAGACACAGAAACACAAACTCAAGATTCTAAACTTATGTTAAAAGATAAAAATCATTCTCGTGAAGTAAAAGTTACTGTAAATACTATTGCTTATTTCTATTTGTAAATGACTCCGATTACCTTCTCTATAAGGAGGTGAAAGTTCTCGTGAAGACAAATGAGGATCTACCACAAATAGCATTAGCATAAAAAGTGTTGAACAACGATTTTTTTGTTTCAATGTATAAATAAATGATCATAAACTTGAATATAATATCGATTTGTGAATTAGAATATTGTAAAAATAGTACTGATTTATTGCGAATAAGATTTGTTAACTTGTTAATTAAAAGTTAATTTAGTGTTAAATAGGGTTGAATTTGATTAAATCAGTATTGGTTTTTTCTTCTTAAATTTTCTCCAATTTCGACATTCTTCTTTTTAGTTTAACCCTTTGATTTCTAATAACGCAACAGTGTTGCGTTATTAGAAATCAAAGGTGATTTACCTGATTCAATAATGACAATAGAGTTATAACTATCTGTTTGTTACGTGTTTGCCGTATTTGTTTATTTGAATTAATCTCTACTTTTGAATAACAAATTTTAATAAGAGCTCAACATTTTAATTTAAACAAATAAGTTTAACACAAAAAATCAAACAATAATGAAAACTCAACTGAAAATTTTAAGCACACTAACAGTCTTTTCTCTCTTCTTTTATAGTTGTGAATAAGAAATGGATAAACACGATATCCATTTGGCTGAATAGAGTATAAAACTACTTTTGAAAATAGTGGAATTAACTTTATAGATAATTTAGATAAGCGTATCATTACGTTTAATTCTCGTCTACCAAAAAAATAAAACATATTTATTTAAAAATAGGCATCTATTTTTGAATGAAGTGATTTGACTTTTTTTAATTCGCTGTAAAAAATATCTTTTTTTACTTAACCCCTTTCTTTTTCTCACTTTATAGGAGTGCTATGAAGTGTCAAAAACACTGTTTTTTGTATAGAATTAAAAAAGTTTAAACTACTTCAATAATAATTTAACAAACAAACATCATGCAAAACATAATATATAAAATAGCACCATTGATGTTACTGTTTTTTACAGTAAGTGTCTTTGGACAAAAACAATCAGATAATTTCTATTACTACAAAGGAGAAAAATTCTTTTTAAATATAAATACTAGAACTATTTCTATTTCATTTGAGGGAGAAAATTCTATTAACTCTTTCAAATCTTTACGTAGTAATTCAATAAAAATAAAAGAAATAGTTGAAGATAATTCGAGAGCTACTGTAGTTTCATTAGATGCTAAAGCAATTTCTAAGAAAGCTGTAAAAAGCTATTATATGGAAGTGTCTACAAGCAAAAACATGACTATAGAAGATTATTATAAAGAGATCGAATCTTATAAGAAATTACCTAATACTTTAATGGCTTCTCCAACATATATAACAAAGAGTGGAGGAGAATTAGGGTTGTCAAATAATTTCTATGTAAAACTTAAAGATAAAAATGACATTGATATTCTCTATAAAAAAGCAAAAGAGATGAATCTAGAAGTATTAGGTCATGATAAGTACATGCCACTTTGGTTTACGCTTTCTGTAACATCCAAAAATAAATTAAATTCAATACAGCTTGCTAATATTTTTTATGAAACAGGTTGGTTTGAGAGTACAGAACCAGCTTTCATGTATCACAATATAGAAACTTCGAATGATACTTACTTCAATAACCAGTGGTCTTTAAATAATACAGGGCAGAATGGAGGAACGGTAGGAATTGATATCAATATGGAGGAAGCTTGGAGCATAACTACCGGAGATCCAAGTATCAAAACAGCTGTGTATGATCATGGGTTAGAAATGAATCATCCAGATTTACAAGCTAATGTTCACGGAACAGGGTTTGATGCAAATAACGGAACAACACCAGCCACAGTAAGAGGAAATCACGGAACTGCTTGTGCTGGTATTATAGGAGCGGTTAAAGATAATAATTTAGGGATTTCGGGTGTTGCTCCTACTTCAAAATTAATGTCGATCAGTATCAATCTTAGGACGTCAGATACTCCGTCTCAATTAGCAAGTGGTTTTAATTGGGCGTGGCAAAATGGAGCAGATGTGATTAGTAATTCTTGGGGAGGATATGCTCCTTCTAGTATTATAGACAATGCTATAACAAATACATTAACTAATGGTAGAGGAGGAAAAGGTTGTGTCATTGTTTTTGCTGCAGGTAATGAGAATAATACAAATATTCGATACCCAGGAAATAGTAATCCAGATTTATTAATAGTAGGAGCAATGAGCCCTTGCGCAGAGCGTAAAAACCCAAACTCCTGTGATGGAGAGAGTCAGTGGGGGAGTTGTTATGGTAGCCAATTAGATATTGTAGCTCCTGGAGTAAAAATGCCAACTACAGATAGACAGGGGGCAAATGGATATTCTACATCAGATTATACGCAAACTTTTAACGGAACTTCATCAGCATGTCCAGTAGTAGCTGGAGTAGCAGCACTAATATTAAGCGTTAATCCAAACTTAACATATAGTGAGGTAAATAATATTATCGAGCAATCCGCTCAGAAAGTAGGAACATATACATATGCTACTGCAGGAGGGCGTCCAAATGGAACTTGGAATAATCAAATGGGGTATGGTTTGGTTGATGCGCATCAAGCAGTCTTATTGGCTCAGAATGGTTCTGGTTCTGATTCTGAAGCTCCAACAGCACCATCCAATCTGGTCTCTACTGGAAAAACTAAAACTAGTGTAAGTTTAAGTTGGACAGCCTCAACAGACAATGTAGGTGTAACAGCGTATGATGTTTACAACGGGAGTAACCTTTCTACTACGGTAAATGGTACCACAGCAACAATATCAGGATTAACGCCAAATACAAGTTATGATTTTACCATCAAAGCTAAAGATGCAGCAGGTAATGTATCAGGAGCAAGTAATGTATTAACAGTTACAACAGATCCTAATAATGATGGAGGAACACCACCGACTTATTGTGCGGCAGAAGCTACAAATGGGCCTGAACATATTGCAAAGGTTAAATTTGGGACAATAGATAATAGTTCAGCCAGAGATTCTTATCATGATTATACAAATATATCTACAGATGTTGCTAAGAATAATAGTTATGCATTATCGGTAGTTATTGGTCAACCATATGGTAATGATAATGAAGTAACGGCATGGATTGATTGGAATATTGATGGTGATTTTGAGGATGCAGGTGAACAATATTTATTATCAAAAAGTAGCACCTCAGAAGCTTCGATTTCAATTCCAGTACCATCAGGTGCATCTATAGGAACTACAGGTATGCGTATTAGAGTTTCTTATAATAGTAGTAGTAGAACTCCTTGTGGGACAAGAAGTTATGGGGAGGTTGAGGATTATGCTGTGAATATCAAAGGATCAAAATCTGGATTAATCACTGAATCCATTGACGATATGCTTATTTATCCAAATCCAACTCCAGAACAATTTGTTATTTCATCTAAACTAATAGGGGCTCAAATAACTCTTATTAACTCCAATGGTGTAATAGTAAAAAAAGAAAAAATGACTTCAAGTAAAACAAAAGTTGATTTATCAGGGCTTCCTTCAGGGTTTTATCAAGTGCAGTTAATTTTGGGGTCAAAAAAATTATCAAAAACTGTTGTAATACAATAAGTTTTGATTGTAAGATCCTGTTTATCTGAGGGAATCTTATTTTAACTTCTGAAATACCAGAACATAATAAATTTAATAGAGGTCAGTATTTAAATACTGACCTCTATACGTTTTTCTTCCTCTGTAATATGTGAAGTTTAATTTTTTTTTTAATTCGCTATAAAAATGCCTTTTTTACTCAATTTTCATATCCTTCGCCAGAATCAAAAAGGGTTAAGCCCATCAATATGATGTATTAGGAATCTCAATCAATATTGGTGTAATAGTTAAGATTTAATTTGATATCTGCAATGGTTTTGCTAGGTTTATGTACGTTAGATTTATGATAAAACGACTATTATGCGCAAGCGATTTGAATTACCAGTGATCGGGGGCTTCGGATATCGGAAGTAGAAATTCCTACCAAAAACTGCGATGAACTTCCCCTTGTTTTACTGCCTTTACAAACCATTTATTATAATGCGGATTATCATAGGTGTATGTTCGAGATCATAGAATCAGTTGTTAGAAGAGGAAAAAGCCAAAAAGGCCGTGAAGGGATATCTTATCGAAGGTGCATTTTATTGAGTAAATTTAGGTTGGAAATGGTATAAGATATAGTTTTAATACATTTAAAACAGGTTTATTGCCATTGCAATTAGGAGTTTTTGGTGGTTATGATATTGGTAGAGTGTGGTTAGATGGCGAAGATTCTGATCGATGGCATGATTCTGTAGGTGGAGGCATCTGGCTTAATGCTATGGATACTATTGGAGGGCAGTTAGGAGTATTTTCTAGTGATGATGGATTGCGATTTACATTTGGTTTTGGGATGAGCTTATAGAACTTTATAGTATTTAAAAAACTTCTTATACTTGAAATACCCTACTATAAAATAGTACTACGACTATATGATATTCTATATTTGGTAGTATATTCTGGTAACCTAAATATAATCATAAAAATTTAACATAACAATAACCGTAAGCTATGGTTTTTTAGTCTTATTATATTCTATATTTATTAAAAATTACCTCATAATCAGGATTCGAAAGAATTCTGTTATGGGGTTTTTTTATGTCAAAATGTGACATCACAATAATCTTAAAACCAACTTAAAATTACACAAAATGAAAAAAACAATTTTATTAATTGGATTGATCATATTGAGTTTTAATTCGAAAGCTCAAAATGAAACAATTGAAGGTACATTAACAGTTAAAAGCGCTTCAGATGCGATAGCAACATTTCAAACTTTAGATGACAAATGGCTTTATACTCAGTGGAAAAATAAGACAGGAGTTCGTAAAGCATATATGGGGTTTGATCCAAGTCTTACTAATTTTATTTTAGGTCTTGAAAACGGGGCTAATAAATTTTCTGTTAATAATGGAAGTTTACATCTTAATGGAGGAGCATTCTATGTGAGTAGCACTTCAGATGCAATAGCAACATTTCAAACCTTAGATGACAAATGGCTTTATACGCAATGGAAAAATAAGGCAGGAGTTCGTAAGGCTTATATGGGGTTTAATCCTAACCTTACCAATTTCATTCTAGGGCTGGAAAATGGAGCGAATAAATTTTTAATACCGAATGGAAAAGTTGGTATCGGAACCAATAATACAGGAGCACATAAACTGGCAGTAGAAGGGTCTATAGGCGCACGCGAAATAATGGTAGAAGCAAATGGGTGGTCAGATTTCGTTTTTGAAACTAATTATAACCTTCCTACACTTATCGAAGTAGAAAACCACATCAAAGAAAAAGGACATTTAAAAGATATTCCAAGTGCTAAAGAAGTAGAAAAAAATGGGTTTTATCTAGGAGCAATGGATGCTAAATTACTACAAAAAATAGAGGAACTTACACTGTATACCATTCAACAGGAAAAAGAAATTAAAAAATTAAAGTCTCTAAATACAAAACTTCAAGAATTAAACCTTCGATTAGAAAAACTAGAATCTCAAAGGTAAAGACGTATAACAATTTAATATTAAATATGTACATCATCATACAAGAAGTACATAACTAATATAGTACATAACCAACTTAAATTACACAAAATGAAAAAAGCAGTTTTTATACTCATTCTAATGGGTATTAGTTCGGGAATTTATGCCCAACATAATTATGATAATCAAAATACTATTTATTCAAAATCCGGTAATGTAGGTATAAGTACAACAAACCCTATAGCAAAAATGCATATTACAGGAGGTTCAAATAATTGGAACGAATCTACTCCGGGAACTTCAGTAGGTTCTATCCATTTAGATCCCGAGAATTCGAGTAATCATTTTGGAAGTGCTATCACTTTTGGAGCATCAGACTCGTCTAATGGAGAAACTGCTCAGGCAGGTATCTATGTTCGAAGCGATGGTAGTTATGGGACAAAAATGTATTTTTCAACAACCAACGCATACGTTTCTGGTTCTAAAACGGCTATGACTATAGATCATGTAGGTAAAGTAGGTATAGGTACAAATGTTCCTAAATCCCAACTTCAGATCGCAGGGGGCTCAAAGAATTGGAGTGAATCAATTCCTGGGCTATCCGTTGGTTCTATTCATTTAGACCCTGAGAATTCGAGTAACCATTTTGGAAGTGCTATCACTTTTGGAGCATCAGACTCATCTAATGGAGAAACTGCTCAGGCAGGTATCTATGTAAGAAGTGATGGTAGTTATGGGACAAAAATGTATTTTTCAACAACCAACGCATACGTTTCTGGTTCTAAAACAGCTATGACTATAGATCATGTAGGTAAAGTAGGTATAGGGACAATAACAACAGGATCTCATAAGCTTGCAGTAGATGGCTCGATAGGAGCAAGAGAAATCAAAGTAGAAGCAACTAGCTGGTCAGATTTCGTTTTTGAAACCGATTATAACCTTCCTACGCTTAGTGAAGTAGAAAACCACATCAAAGAAAAAGGTCATTTAAAAGATATTCCAAATGCTAAAGATGTAGCAAAAAATGGGATTTATCTAGGAGCGATGGATGCTAAATTACTTCAAAAAATCGAAGAGCTAACACTGTATACGATACAACAGGAAAAAGAAATTAAACGGCAAGCTAGTGAAATTGAAGAATTGAAATCTTTGTCTAATAGATTATCAGAAATAGAAAAATTAATTGAAGCAAAAAAATAAACCAACTTAAAATTACACAAAATGAAAAAAGCAGTTTTTATACTTATTCTAATGGGTATTAGTTCGGGAATTTATGCCCAACATAATTATGATAATCAAAATACTATTTATTCAAATAGTGGAAATGTAGGGATTGGAACACAAACCCCTTCCAATGCACAAGGCTGGCATAGAGTATTAGATGTTGCAGGTTCACAACATTCCAAAATTTTAGCAACAAGTGTTAATACTGAATTTAGAACTGGTATGTATTCTCATAGTTCCTGGCATGGAGGAGGAGGTTTTGTTGGTACAGAAAGTAATCACAATCTACATTTTATAACAGGTTATGGACCAAAGATGAGCATTTTAACCAATGGAAATGTAGGGGTAGGAACACTAACTCCTTCAAATAGACAAGGTTGGGATAGAGTATTGGATGTTTCAGGTTCAAGACATTCAAAAATTTTATCAACAACAACTGATTCCAAACATAGAGTAGGTATGTATTCTCATAAGTCTTGGTATGGTGGAGGAGGTTTTGTTGGTACAGAAAGTAACCATAATTTACATCTTATTACAAATTATGCCTCAAAGATGACCATTTTAACAAATGGTAATGTCGGGATAGGAACACAGAATCCAGATTCTAAACTTACCGTAAAAGGAAATATTCACTCTCGAGAAATAAAAGTAACGGCTACAGCAGGAGGGGCTGATTTTGTATTTGCAAATGAGTATCAGTTGCCTTCTTTAGCAGAGGTAGAAGCTTTTGTAAAGAAAAACAAACATTTACCAGAAATAGCATCGGCTAAAGAGATGGAAAAGAATGGTATTCATTTAGCCGAAATGAATATAAAGCTACTTCAAAAGATAGAGGAATTGACTTTGTATGTAATTGAACAAAACAAACGTATTAGTTTGTTAGAATCTAAGTCTACCAAGAAATAAAATATACTCTAGTAATATACAACTGTTTTTAAATAACAAATAAACATCATGAGAAATATAATATATAAAATAACACCATTGATTTTGTTGTTTCTTACTGTTAGTGCCTTTGGGCAAAGACAATTAGATAATTTCTACTATTATAAAGGAGAAAAAGTGTTTTTAACCATAAATACTAAAACTATTTCTATCTCATTCGAGGGAGAGAATTCAATTAATTCTTTTAAATCTTTGAATAGTAATTTGATTAAAACAACAGAGATAATAGAAGATAATGCAAGAGCGACAGTAATTGCAATAGACGATAAGGCTACTAATAGGAAAGCTATAAAAAGCTATTATATGGAAATATCTATGACCAAAAACATGTCTATAATGGATTACTATAGAGAGATTGAGTCGTATAAAAGTACACCTAATATCTTAAAAGCTTCGCCGGCATATATTACTAAAAGTGGAGGAGAATTAGGGTTGTCAAATAATTTTTATGTAAAACTTAAAAATAAAGATGACGTTGATATTCTTTATAAAAAAGCAAAAGAAATGAATGTAGAGATCTTAGGTCATGATAAGTACATGCCACTTTGGTTTACGCTTTCTGTAACATCCAAAAATAAATTAAATTCAATACAACTTGCCAACATTTTTTATGAAACGGGATGGTTTGAAAGTACAGAGCCCGCTTTTATGTATCACAATATAGAAACTTCAAATGATACTTATTTCAATAACCAATGGTCTTTAAATAATACAGGACAGAATGGAGGGACAGCGGGAATTGATATCAATATGCAGCAGGCTTGGGGAATAACTACAGGAGATCCAAGTATTAAAACAGCTGTATATGATCATGGGTTAGAAATG
>NZ_JACB01000066.1 GCF_000520975.1 Aquimarina megaterium XH134 | reverse complement strand
TCTTGATTACGACGGTGATTATCCATGGAATCTGGATTGCGGTAGTAACAATCGAAGCAATCTTCAAACAGTAGAAAACAAAAATCCTGAAAGCGCATTCAATTTAAAGTCATATCCTAATCCAGTAAAAGATAAATTGCTTTTTGTAAAACCACAAAACTTAAAAAACACCTCTTTACTTTTTGAAATTTATGATACCCAAGGCGCTCTAATTTTTACAGAAAAAACTTCAGGCAACGAACTAAGCCTAGATCATTTAGAAAGCAAAATGTATTTTATAATTGTAAAACAATATGGAAAAACCATATATAGAAATAGATTTATAAAGCGCTAACACCGGTTTATACTATACCATAGTTAATTAGAATTGTAAAAACACCTGTACTTTACTGTGCAGGTGTTTTTTTATAAATAATATTCTGAAGTATGCTTAATCACCTTTAAAGAAAAAGTGGTATTCAGGACTCCGATATTATCAATTTTTGATAATTTAGAACGCATAAACTCATGATATTCTTCTAAGCTTGGCATATTTATTTTTAGCAAAAAGTCTACCTGTCCTGCCATATGAAAGCACTCTTGAACTTCTTTCAAATTTTTTATTTGATTTTCAAACTTATCAATAAATGATTCTCCATGAGATTGTAGAGACACCTGGCAAAATGCTGTAATGGGCAAACCAACCATATTTTTATTCACAATTGCAACATATTTTTCTATATACCCTTTACTTTCTAAACGTTTTATCCTCTCATATATAGGAGAAACAGTTAAGTTTAAAAGATTCGCTATTTCCTTCGCAGTTTTTTTAGAATCTCTTTGAAGGATACGCAAAATAGTTTTGTCTGTGTTATCTAACATTTCCATATTATTTATACTATTACACTATTCAGATAAAAATACTTTTATTTTATAACAACAAAGCTTTTTTTATCACAATAATACATTTATCCAATCTATTTAACCAAATATACTCATATTTAAGAAACAAATCATAAAATCTAATTATAAGTGAATTTTCTATCAAATTAACATTTTAAATACATTAAATCAACTTAAAAACACATATACACTTACTTTTATCAAAAAATGAGTAGAATTTTAACACGAAAAAAAACTTAATAGTGTAGTAATACATATTATAAAAAGATAAAAAAACTTCATAAACTAATTTTTACCATAAAAATCACTAATATTTATAGCAAAATACAAATATTAGTCTTCATATTATAAATTTGAAAACAATAATCCTCTTAAACATAACGCATTGTTAATCTTTCAGAAACGCCAATTGATTAAGAGTTTATTAGAGAAATCAGCAGTCAAATTATTAACTAAACCAATTTTAATATGAAGAATAAATTAGGATATCTATTTTTTGTGCTTACCTTCATGTCATTTGCCAATATGGTTACCGCCCAGGAAATTACAATTACTGGAAAAGTAGCAGATAATACGGGAATGTTATTACCAGGGGTAAACATTATTATAAAAGACTCTTCTACAGGAACACAAACCGATTTTGACGGAAACTATTCATTAACAGCCTCATCAGGAGATACATTGTTATTTAGTTATCTGGGAATGGAAACTCAAAGTATTACGGTGTCAGATTCGGGAGTACACAACATCACTATGCAAGAGAGTTCTAATCAACTAGAAGAAATTGTAGTTACCGGGTATTCAAAACAATCGGTAAGAAATATAACTGGATCTGTTACCGTAATCAAAGCAGAAGATTTAGCCGCTACTACTCCTGTCGATATTGAGCAATCTTTGCAAGGATTAGCCTCAGGAGTTACTGTAGGTTCTGAAGGAGGCCCCGGAGGATCTGCAATGGTAAGAATACGAGGGTTTGGAACAATCAATAACAATGACCCTCTTTATGTAATTGATGGTACACCAACAACTACCGGAATTAACCAGCTAAATCCAGCAGATATTGAATCTATGCAAATACTAAAAGATGCATCCTCTTCTGCTATTTATGGATTTAGAGCTGCTAATGGGGTAATCCTTATCACCACCAAAGGAGGTAAGTATAATAGCAAGACTAAGTTTACATTTAATACAAGTCTAGGAGTTGACAACATTGCAAAATCTGCTTTTCCGGATTTATTATCTCCTCAGGAGACTGCAAATGTTATTTGGACCCGTTTTAATAATGATGGCTTTGCTCCTTCTCACCCTCAATATGGTAACGGAAGTACCCCTGTATTACCAAATTATCTAACCCCTGCTGGAGCAGATTCTGCAGATCTATCTACATATGATGCCCAAACTAATAAGATTACCAGAGCAAATAAACAAGGTACAGATTGGTTTGATGAATATTTTAATGATGCTTTTGTTCAAAATTATAATCTGGGATTATCCGGAGGGTCTGAAAATGCAAAATTTCATGTCGGAATGGGTGCACTAAAACAAGAAGGTGTAGCCTTACATACTTTCTACAACAGATATGTATTAAGAGCAAATTCAGAATTTAAAATAACTGATAATTTCAGAATAGGAGAATCGTTTAACCTTTCTTATTCTGACCGAGTTGGTTCTGTTGGAAATCAATCTACCGGAGGGGATATTTCTTTCTTATATAGAGCACAACCTATCATTCCTGTATACGATATTGCAGGTAATTATGCCGGCCCTCAAAGTCCGGGATTAGGTAATGGCATTAACCCTGTAGCCAGTGCAACTCGAAACAAAAACAACTTGCAAAGAAGCTACAGAACAATTGGTAATGCATATGCAGAGCTAGACTTTTTAAACGATTTTACTTTTAAAACTAACATAGGACTGGATTACAACAATAACAACAGCTCGTTTTATGTTTTTCTTAATCCAGAAGTTGCAGAGCCAAATTCTGTTAATCGTTTAATAGAAAGTAACGATTATACCATCTCTTCTACATGGTATAACACACTTAGTTATTCTAAAAATATAGGAAACCATTCTATTAATGCAATGTTAGGAACAGAATCTAATAAAACACAAAGAAAATTCCTGAGTGCTTCAAGAACTGATTTCTTTACCGACGAACTAGATTATAGATATTTGGATAGAGGAACCGGTTCTAGAGATAATAATGGTAGCGGAATTAAAAGTGGATACTTCTCTAGCTTCGGAAAAGTAGATTACAGCTACAACGATAAGTATTTATTATCATTTTCTCTACGAAGAGATGCTACTTCAAAATTTGCTCAAAACAAAAGATCAGATTATTTCCCTTCATATAGTGCCGCATGGAGAATATCTAGCGAAAATTTCATGAAGAGTCTATCATTTATCAATGATCTTAAAATAAAAGCTGGATACGGAGAACTAGGAAACGAAAGCATTCCTCAAGGTAGAATATTTAGTCAATATATTAATAATGATAACAGTAATTATGATATAGGAGGAAACAATTCTAATGTCACACCTGGATATAGTTTATTCATATTTGGAAACCCAGATTTGGAGTGGGAAACAACGACAACAAAGAATATCGGAATTGATGGCGCTTTATTTGATCGAAAATTAACATTCAGCTTTGAATACTACAATGCATTAACAAAAAAATTATTAGTTCAGGATCAAGCCAATGTAACTCTCATAGGTCTTGCCCAGGCTAAATACATCAATGCAGGATCTGTAGAAAACAAAGGATTTGATTTTTCACTGGGATATAGTGATCAGATTAATGAAAATCTAAAGTACTACGCTTCAATAAATGTTTCTACTTATAAAAACACAGTAAAAGAATTAGGAAACAATCCAAATTATTTCTTAGAAGGAAATTTAGCACGAGAAACCAGACCTTCTAGAACACAAGCTGGCCATCCAATTGCTTCATTTCATGGTTTTATTATTGATGGTATTATTCAAAACGACGCAGAACTTGCAGCTACTGGTGATTACCTGGGAAAAGAGATAGGAACATTTAAGTATAGAGATGTTAATAATGACGGAGTGATTAATGATGATGATAGAGATTTTATAGGAAATCCTCATCCTGATTTTACCTATAGTTTTAATTTGGGGGCAGAATACAAAAATATTGACTTTGGAATATTCTTTCAGGGAAGCCAAGGAAACGATATTTATAATTTCACTAAATTCTTTACAGATTACAACAGTTTTCCTGGAGCAAAAAGTAGAAATTATCTAAATTCCTGGAGCCCCTCTAATACAGGTGCTACTTTACCTAGACTTTCTAATAACCCTGCAGAACACTATTCTAGTGCTAGTAATTATTATATAGAGGATGGATCATACCTTCGTCTTAAAAATATTCAATTAGGATACAGCTTACCAGAACGATTAACATCTAAACTAAAGATTTCGAAATTAAGGTTTTTTGTACAAGCCAAAAACCTATACACCTGGACAAAATACTCTGGATTAGATCCTGAAATCAACTTACAACAATATGGCGGCGATTCTGTAAACCTGGATATCGGTATTGATAGAGGTGCATACCCTGTAGCGAGAACCTTTATACTAGGTGTTAATCTTGCTTTATAAATAAAAAACGAGGTAAAATTGAGCATAGGCAAACAAATGAAGATGAAACCAATGATGATCTCTTATTGCTCATTCTACACAATAATCAAAAAAATCAAATATAAACAGATGAAAAAAATAATCTTATTTGTATTCGTTACGTTACTAGTGATTTCTTGCGAGAAAGAACTAGACATTGAACCACAAGGATCTCTCGTTGAAGGAGTAATAGAATTTAATAAAGAATGGGTCGACCAACAACTTATCAGCGCCTACGCTATTTTGGATGGGAATCCTGGTTATTTCTGGGCACCAGCATCTAACTGGGCTCTTGGAGATGTAGCCTCTGATGATTTTCATAAAGGTTCGTCTATAGATGATCAGCCTCAATTGAATGATGTTGAGCGTTTCTCTTCGGGAACAACAAACATTTATCTATCCAGAAAATGGGAATCTTTATTTGAAGGTATTTCCAGAACAAATCAAACGATAGAATCAATTACCAAAGCTATAGAAAAAGGCACTCTAGAAGAAGATTTAACAGTTCTGGGTGCAGAAGCACGTTTCCTAAGAGCACATTATCATATGGATGCAAAAAAAATATGGAACAATATACCTTTCATGAAAGAAGGACTAACCACTACTCCATCTAATGATACCGATATCTGGCCACAAATAGAAGAAGATTTAACATATGCAATAAACAATCTTCCCGAAAGCCAGGATGATGCTGGTAGAGCTACCTCATGGATAGCTAAAGCATATCTGGCAAAAGCACATATGTTTCAAAATGATTATACCGCAGCAAGGCCAATTTTAGATAATATTATTAATGAAGGACCGTTTCAATTGGTTCCTAATTATCATGATAATTTTAATGCTGAAAAAGACAATAATTCAGAATCTGTATTTGCTGTTCAAAACTCTGTAAATGACGGAGGAGATGGGTTTATTAATGGTAATAGGGGTAATAGATTAAACCACCCATATGCTCCTGATGCTCCTGGCGGAGGATGTTGCGGTTTTTTTCAACCTAGCCAAAATTTAGTGAATGCATTTAAAACCGATGTTAATGGATTACCATTATTAGATGCTTTTAATGACTCTGATATCACCAATGATCAAGGAATCACATCTGATCAACCTTTTACACCATATACTGGTAACCTAGATCCAAGATTAGACTGGACAGTAGGTAGAAGAGGTATAGAATATTTAGGTTGGGGGATTATGCCCGGATCGAGATGGACACGTGATCAATCTAACGGAGGGCCGTATGTTGGTAAGAAACATGAAATATTAAAATCTCAAGAAGGCTCAATGTCTGCTGCTGGATTGCCGCAATACAATGCGATTAACACACCATTAATAAGATATTCTGATGTATTATTATGGAGAGCAGAAGTATATGCTCAGGATGGTCAATTAACCGATGCCATGAATCTTGTAAACAGAATAAGAGCTAGAGCTGCAAATCCCGATGGATTTGTTAAAAACCCCGACGGAACACCAGCTGCAAACTATGTAATTAATGAATACACATCGTTTCCTGATCAGGAATATGCCATTAAAGCGGTTCGTTTTGAAAGAAGATTAGAATTAGCCTCAGAAGGACATCGATTTTTTGACCTGGTACGTTGGGGGGTAGCTCCGCAGGTATTAAACAAATATATTAGTGAAGAATCTTCAAAACGTGTTTACCTTAACGGAGCAAGTTTTACCCAGGGAAAAAGCGAATACTACCCCATTCCTCTCGATGCAATAAACTCTTCAGGAGGAGCTTTAAAACAAAATTCCGGATATTAATTATAAACCAAGTTCTACTAATAGATTTGTTTCATTAGTTATTTTTTGTTTTAGATTGTAAAGACAGAATCATTCATACAGATTCTGTCTTTCACATGTTAATTCATCATACATTTTTAACACCCAATGTAATTCAACCACGAAGTTCAAAATAAATGAATTATGAAATTGTTTATGCTTAGAAGAATACTCCTAACCCTTATGATTGCAGGATTAGGGGTCCATTGTACAAATAAAGAAGAAGTAAAAAAGCCGGCAGATTATGTAGATGTTTTTATCGGAACAAAATCACCCGGACATACATTTCCTGGCCCTATGCTTCCTTTCGGGATGGTACAATTAAGCCCTGATACCAGAAATGATCACACCAGCTGGCCGGCCTGTGCAGGATATGATTATACAGACACTTCTATTATAGGGTTTACCCATACGCACTTATCAGGAACAGGAGT
Organism: Aquimarina megaterium XH134; assembly: GCF_000520975.1. Taxonomy (GTDB): domain Bacteria; phylum Bacteroidota; class Bacteroidia; order Flavobacteriales; family Flavobacteriaceae; genus Aquimarina; species Aquimarina megaterium. The sequence continues at coordinate 37,569 of NZ_JACB01000066.1, read as the reverse complement.
TCCCGATTTAGGTGATATTTTACTCATGCCTACAACCGGAGAAGTACAATTTCAAGCAGGTACTCCAGAAAATCCTGATACCGGATATCGTTCTAGATATACTCACCAAAATGAGTTTGCCGAACCTGGATATTACTCTGTTATTCTGGATGATTATAATATAAAGACAGAATTAACAACCACAAAACGGGTCGGAGTACATCGATACACATATCCAGAAGCAGAAAAAACAAGTATCATTGTCGACCTAGAACATCGTGATCCGGTAATAGAAGCAACATTCGAGATCATAAGCAAAACAGAAATTGCTGGATATCGAAGATCAAAGGCATGGGCCGGTAACCAACGCCAGTATTTTGTGGCACAATTTTCTAAACCTATCGCGTCCTATCAAATTCTTACTGGAGAAAAAACAGCAACTACAGGTACCAAATTTAACAACAAGAAAATAATAGCAGCTCTTAATTTTGACAGTGCAGGAGATCAGGTTATCGCGAAAGTAGCATTATCTGCGGTAAGTATTGATGGTGCCAGGAAAAACCTAAAAAAAGAATTACCACATTGGAACTTTGATAAGATTAGAAAAGAAGCAAAAAAAACCTGGAATACTTCGTTACGTAAAATAGCAATATCTGATAGCAACGAAGATAAAAAAGAAATATTTTACACCGCTTTATACCACAGCCTTTTGACCCCTAATTTATATAACGACATTGATGGTCAATACCGAGGAATGGATGACAACATCCATACCGCAAAAGGGTTTAACAATTATACAGTTTTCTCTCTTTGGGATACATTTAGAGGCCTGCACCCATTATTAACAATTATAGAGCCAGAGGTAACCCGAGATATTGTTGTTACCTTACAAAAAAAACACGAACAATACGGTGAAATCCCCATGTGGGAATTGGCAGCAAATGATACAAGGTGTATGATAGGATATCACGGAGTTTCGGTTATGGCAGATGCATACTTAAAAGGAATAACAGATGTGAATGCCGAAAAAGTATTAACTGCCATGATAGAAAGTTCTAATGTAAAAAAAAGAGGCATTAACTACTATACCGAATTAGGTTTTGTACCCTCAAACAAAAGCAGTCAATCCGTTTCTAAAACGTTAGAATATGCATATGATGATTGGTGTATTGCACAAATGGCCAAAGCGTTAAACAAAACAGATATCTATAATGAATACTCTCGAAGAGCTCAATTTTTTGTTAATCTATATGATCAGCAAACAGGATTCATGAGACCTCGATATTCTAATAGAAAGTGGTATGAAGATTTTAATCCTACATCTGTCGAAAAAACGTATAATTTTAATTTCACCGAAGGAAATTCATATCAATACAGCCTGTTTGTTCCTCATGATATAGCAAGCGTAATTAATTTAGTTGGGGGTGACACTAATTTTAATCAATGGCTAGACGACCTTTTCTCTAAAAATTTTGATGAAGAAATTAGCGAAGATTCTGATGTTTCTGGATTGCTAGGTCAATATTCTCATGGAAACGAACCCAGCCATCACCTCGCTTACTTATACAACTATGCCGGTAAGCCCTGGAAATCACAGCAAACTATTCACAAAATATTAAACGAAATGTATACTTCTGAACCTGATGGGCTCTGCGGAAATGATGATTGCGGACAAATGTCTGCATGGTATGTATTAAGCAGTTTAGGATTTTACTCTGTTACACCGGGGGCTTCAGAATATGTTATTGGAAGCCCATCTTTTGAAAAGGCCGAAATTCACCTCGATAACGGAAAAACTTTTACAATAAGAGCTCATAATGCCAGTGAAAAAAACATCCATTTTTCATCCTTGAAACTTAATGGTAAAGAATATCCTAACACATATCTAAAACACGAAGATATTCTAAAAGGAGGGGAATTAGTTTTTGAAATGACAGATATTCCTAATAAAGATTGGGGTATTGATCCATCAAACAGACCACTATCAGATACAAAAAAAACAGTGCATATACCCTATCTAAAATCTGATCATACCACATTTTTAGACACCAAAACAATCGTTTTAGGTTGTGATACAGAAAATGCTAATATATATTATACAGTTGACGGTAGTGAACCCACAGAAAATAGTATACCCTACAACTCTCCTTTCGAGGTGAAAAAATCTACAGAACTAAAAATCAAAGCTTTCAAAAATGATTTAATATCTAGTTATACAACAACATTATTTTTAGAGAAACTAGAGAGTATAGATCCAAAGAAATTAAAGACCAAACTTAAAAACGGGCTTTCATATAAATATTATGAAGGTATTTTTCGATCTGTTTACGATTTCCTACAAGAAGATCCCATACAAAAAGGAGAAGTATCAACTATCAATATAGAACCCCGTTTACGAGATGAATGGATAGGTTTTGAATTTGATGGATTTATCAATATTCCTAAAAATGGCGTATATAATTTTGAAATTGCTGCAAATGATGGTGCCCAACTATTAATTGACGGCAAAGAATTGTTTGAAAGTGATGGAAGAAAATCATTTAGTTTTATTCAAAAAAACGATATAATTTTATCTAAGGGACTGCATAAATTTACTATACGATATTTTCAATGTTCAGATAATATCGGTCTAAAAACATTATGGAGTGGTCCTGATTTTGAGAAAATAGAAATTAACACTTCTCATCTTTATCATATCGTTGATCAAAATAAAAACAAATCTAATCCATAACTTTCGAAAAGATACTAAAAGTAGACTAACCATCGACAGCATACGTAACAACTAACAAACAAAACATAGAATAAAAAATGATATTAGGAGTAGATATAGGAGGTAGCCATATTACTGTAGCCCGCATTGACACCAAAAACCACAAAATACCAGATTCTAATTTAATTTCAATAAAAGTAGACAGCACCGCTCAAGCAAGTGAAATTATTGATCAATGGATTTATGCTTTACAAAAAAGCATAGATGCTCTTGACAACGAACCTCTTGAGGGAATATGCATTGCAATACCAGGTCCTTTTGATTATCATCAAGGAGTTTTTGCCTATAAAATGAAGAATAAATTCACCTCTCTCTTTGGTATAGATATTAAAGAAATAATTAGTAAACGATTAACATTATCAGACACTACGCCATTACGATTTTATAATGACGCTGCCTGTTTTGGTATAGGAGAATTCTGGAAAGGAAAACTTAAGTCTACAGAAAAAGCACTAGCCATAACTTTAGGTACCGGTTTTGGAGCTACCTTTTTATTGCAAGGACTCCCTATACTTTCTGGAGATGGTGTTCCCGAAAATGGTGAACTATACAATATTCCTTTTAAAAATGGAATAGCAGATGAGTATTTCTCTACCCGTTGGTTTATTAAAAAATATAAGGAAGCAACAGGGATTACCATACGTGGAGTAAAAGATCTAATTACCGATTCTAACTCCAATCCGTATACAGATCAAATATTTACTGAATTTTCTAGAAATTTAGCCACCTTCCTGTCTCCCTGGTTAAAAGAATATAATGCAGATGCTGTTGTAATTGGAGGAAATATATCTAAAGCATGGAATTCTTTTGCAGAGCACCTGAATACAGAACTAAAAAATCAGGGATGTACTACCAAAATATATCAAAGTGAATTAAAAGAAAAGGCTATTTTACTAGGTGGGGCGCGTCTGGTTAATAACATATTTTATCAGAGCCTCTGTTTTTAGAGTTATATAAACCGAGCATATTGGCAAAAGATTAAATTATAGTAACCAACAATATTAAAAGATAAAACAAATTATAATCTAAAAAAACACTATTTTGAAAAACAGTACAACATATAAAAGTGCTTTTATATTTTTAACTTCCTTATTCTTTTTATGGGGGTTTATAACAGTACTCGTCGATTCTCTAATCCCGAGACTTCGGGAAGTTTTTACTTTAAATTACTTTCAAGCTGGATTAGTTCAATTTGCGTTTTTTGGAGCCTATTTTTTATTATCAATCCCTTCTGGCTTTATTCTATCTAAAATTGGATATAAAAAAGGGATTATATTAGGCTTGTTAACTCTGGCAACAGGATGTTTATTATTTTATCCTGCTGCATCGTATCGCGAATTTAGTATTTTTATGTTAGCGTATTTTGTTGTGGCAAGTGGAATTACCATTCTACAAGTTGCTGCTAATCCATATGTAGCTGTATTAGGTTCTGAAGAAGGTGCTTCGAGCAGACTTAACTTATCTCAGGCCTTTAATTCTTTAGGTACTACTATTGCTCCGGCTATTGGAGCTATGTTTATTTTAAGTGATAAAGTTAAAAACCCTCAGGAAATTGCCGCTTTAAATACCATAGACAAAGAGAGCTATTATATTTCTGAGGCCGCTGCAGTTCAATCTCCTTTCATAGGAATCGCCATATTTGTCGCCATCCTAGCCTTTATATTTATATTTATCAAACTTCCTAAGCTAATAAAAAGCAGCCCAAAAGGTGGGTATATAAAAGTTTTACAAAGTAAATCTTTGATGATGGGAGCTATTGGAATATTTGTATATGTTGGTGCCGAAGTTGCTATAGGTAGCTATCTAATCAATTATTTTTTGGATATGAATCTTGCTTCTCTAATCAAGGAGAGCACATTTATGAGGAGTATCTCTGAAGGGATTTTGGGATCAGATAGCCAAACACTAGACAATAAAGCAATAGTAGGTGCTTTTGTTACTTTTTATTGGAGTGGTGCTATGATTGGTCGATTTATAGGAGCACATCTAACCAAAATTATAAAACCTGCAAAGGTTTTAAGTTTCTTTGCCATTGGAGCTATTTTACTGATTCTAATATCTATGTCAACATCTGGTTTTATAGCAATGTGGAGTATCCTGGCAGTAGGACTATTTAACTCTATTATGTTCCCAACCATATTTTCTTTATCTATAGAAGGATTAGATGACCTAAAACCACAAGCATCTGGTGTTTTATGCACTATGATCGTTGGTGGCGCAATAATCCCTCCCCTATTTGGATTACTTTCTGATCAAACAGGGTTTAAGACCGCGCTGACCCTTGTGTTAATCTGCTATATTTATATAGTCTTCTACGGTAGAAGAAAAGCTAATATTTAACATGTAAAAAATAAACCCTCATCACTCTATATACTAAAAACTTAAAAGTGAACATAAAAATCATATCGTAATGAAATATCTATCAATTATAATAGCAGCGATACTTTGCTTTTCTTCATGCAAGAAAGATTCTACAAGTCCTGTAGTCGAGGATTCTGTACCAAAAACTATCAAAAAGACAGGTTTTACAAAATATGTCAATCCATTTATTGGTACCAGCAAAATGGGGCATACATATCCAGGAGCAACAGCACCATTCGGGATGGTACAGCTAAGTCCTCAAACGAATTTTGAAGTAATGTTTAATGAAGATGGTAGTTATAACAGAGAAACTTATGAGTATTGTGCCGGATATCAACATAGAGACTCTACCATACTAGGTTTTTCTCACACCAATTTAAGTGGTACGGGGCACTCTGATCTAGGAGATTTTTTGGTAATGCCAACAACAGGGAATTTAGTACTCGACCCCATAAAAACAGCCGATGGCTCTAAAGGATTTTATTCTATGTTCTCTCATGATCAAGAATATGCTTCGCCAGGGTATTATAGAGTAGAACTAAAGGATTATAATATTATGGCAGAGCTTACCGCTACAGAACGTGTAGGGTTTCATCAATATACGTTCCCAGAAACAAAAGACGCACATATTATTTTGGATTTAGTTTATAATGTTTATCATCATGATGATAAAAACGTATGGACATTCTTACGAGTAGAAAATGATTCTTTAGTAACCGGGTATCGTCAAACCAAAGGTTGGGCAAGAACCAAAAAAGTATTTTTTGCTATGCAGTTCTCTAAGCCTTTTAGTAGTTATGGGCACAAAAAATACGATACTGTAAAATACGATGGATTCTATCGTCGTTTTGAACAGCAGGAAAATTTTCCTGAAATGGCAGGAAAAGACATTCGAGCATATTTTAATTTTGACACCAAAACCAACGAAAAAATCAATATCAAATTTGCATTATCCTCTGTTAGCACTAACGGAGCATTAAAAAATCTGCAGTCTGAATTGCCAGGTTGGGATTTTGAGAAAACAAAACAGAAAACCGAGAATAAATGGAATAATGAATTATCAAAAATAGAAGTAAAAACAATTACCGAAGCAGACAAAACTACTTTTTATAGTGCCTTATACCACACTATGCTTAGTCCTATTATTTATGAAGATGTAGATGGTAGTTATCTTGGATTGGATCAAAACATACATACTTCCGAAAATTTTACAAACTACTCGATTTTCTCGTTATGGGATACATATAGAGCCTTGCATCCATTGTTTAATATTACGCAACCCAGTCGTAATAATGACATGATCAAATCAATGCTTGCTCATCAAGAACAAAGTGTGCATCATATGTTACCGATCTGGAGTCATTATGCTAATGAAAACTGGTGCATGATAGGTTATCACGCAACTTCGGTAATAGCTGATGCTATCGCCAAAAATGTTGGAGATTTTGACAAAAACAAAGCTCTTTCTGCATCAGTGAGCACTGCCAACGTACCATATTTTGATGGTTTAGGAGATTATATCAAATATAAATATGTCCCCGATGACAAAAGCCACTCTTCGGTTTCTAAAACATTAGAATTAGCTTATAATGATTGGTGTATTGCACAGATTGCAAATAGTATCGGAGATAAGAAAACTACAGATCAATTTCTAAATAGATCAGAGTATTATAACAATGTATATGATCCCAAAATTGGATACATGCGTCCTAAATTATCTAATGGTGAATTTAGGAAAGAATTTGATCCTTTAGATACACACGGGCAAGGGTTTATTGAAGGAAACGCATGGAATTATGGTTTATATGTACCTCATCAACTGGAAAAAATGGTAAAAATGATGGGAGGAAACGAACGATTTAGTCAACATCTGGATTCTTTGTTTACTATGAAATTAGAAGACAAGTATATAGAAAAACACGAAGACATAACTCGAGACGGAATTATAGGTAATTATGTACATGGTAATGAACCAGGTCATCATATCCCTTATTTATATAACTGGACAGGAAAACCATATAAAACCCAAGAGCGCGTTCGTATGATTATGGATACTATGTATGGTCCTACGGTAGATGGATTGTGTGGTAATGATGATGCTGGGCAAATGAGTGCATGGTACATATTTAGTAGTTTAGGATTTTACCCGGTTACACCAGGATCCCCCAATTACGCAATAGGGAGTCCTCTGGTTAAAGAAGCAGTATTACATCTAGAAAATGGAAAAGATCTAACAATCATAGTAAAAAATCAAAGTAAAGATAATATCTACGTAAATCAGGTTACGGTAAATGGTAGAGTAATCAATAACACTACTCTTTCGCATAATGATATTATAAATGGTGGAGAAATTATTTTTGAAATGCAAAGCACTCCAAAGACTATAGAATAATATTTATCATTATTTTTTTCATAGTATTAAATTTACATAATGTATAAGGTATTTTGTCAAATTTTATATAAGAATTAAGAAGGCAAGGTGGATACTATACTTTAGTAAAAAAATAAAAGAGACCCCAAGGCTTTGACTTGGGGTTTGCTATACAATACAATTTACAGAAAGAATAATTAATAATAATCAAAGCAAAAACTATTTTAAATTGTAATTTTAACGACTAGCTATTTTTTAGTTAGTATTACTTAAATAGACTATATATAACAAATGATATTAGGAGTAGATATTGGAGGTAATTATATTACTGTAGCCGGAATAGACACCAAAACAAACAAATTATCAGAAGCTAATCTAGTTTCTATTACTGTAGATAATACCGCTGAAGCTAATGAAATATTAGAACGATGGTTATTTGCAATACAGAAAGTTATAGATACTCTTGCAGATGACCCTCTAGAAGGAATTGGTATTGCTATACCCGGGCCATTTGATTATTATAATGGAATTTTTGCTTTTAAAATGAAACAAAAATACGCGTCTCTTTTTTGCACAAATATTAAAGAAATACTGAAGAAAAAATTGCAACTATCTGATGATATCCCTATACGATTTTATAATGATGCTGCTTGTTTTGGTATTGGTGAGGTATGGAAAGGAAAGCTTAAATCAATTCGAAGAGGATTAGGGATAATATTGGGGGCTGGTTTTGGAGCTTCTTTTCTGTTTCATGGACTTCCGATTCTTTCTGGCGATGGAATTCCTAAAGATGGAGAGCTGTACCACATCCCATATAAAGACGGGATTGCAGATGATTATTTTTCTACTCGATGGTTTATTAAAAGATATAAAGAGATTACAGACACAACAATTGATAATGTTAAAGAACTTACAGAAGCTTCCTTAGAAAATGATGTTGCTGTACAACAAGTTTTTAATGAGTTTTCAGAAAATCTAGCTGAATTTTTAAGTCCCTGGTTAAAATCTTACAATGCAGAAGCTATAGTTATCGGTGGCAACATTGCTAAAGCATGGCCCTTTTTTGCTAATGAGTTAGAGAAAAAAATAAATGCTCAAGATTGTCTTGTGAAAATACATAAAAGCGAACTTCAGGAAAAAGCTATATTATTAGGTAGTGCAAGATTGGTTAATGACACTTTCTATAAAGGGCTCGCTTTTTAATACAACACCTCGAATGTATAACTTTTAGATCAGTATAAAAGAATGGATTTTATTTGATTACTTTTTTCTTTTTAAACTTCCATTCGGTAATACCACCATCGAGATCATAGATTTTAGTAAATCCAGCTTTTTTCATATAGTTAGAGCATTTATTACTCCTTCCTCCACGGGCACAATATACAATTACAGGTTTTGTTTTATCGACTTTAGAAATTAGATCTTCAAAATTTTCATCTCTAAAATCAATATTTACAGCTCCTTCAATATACCCCTGGGCATACTCACCCGGCGTTCTTACATCGATAAGTTGTACTTTACCCATTTCTAATAGTTCATCCATTTCTTCAACAGTGATTACTTCTACTACAGCATCATCTTCGACCTGTTTACAATTAAGCAATACAGAAGCAATAAAAATGACTACTAAAAATGATTTGATTTTCATAAAGTTGTATACTAATCTTCTACGATTTCGCCTTCCCAATTCATAAAACCACCTACCAAATTATATGTAGTCTCGAATCCCATTTGATTCATTAACATACATGCCTGGGCGCTACGTGCTCCAGAACGGCAGTATACATAGTAATTTTTAGTCTTATCCAGTTTTCCTAATTCATCAAGAAAACCTTGCCCCTGACGAATATCTACATTAAGCATATTAGGTATGTAACCGTCCTCTACTTCTTCTTCTGTTCGTACATCTAAAATTACTGCATTATTGTCATTAGCAATTTGCTCTTGCCATTCTTCTTGAGTGATATCTTCTGCCATTATAAAATGTGTTCTACTAAAATTGGACTTTTGTTTTTTTACTCCTTACAAATATAAAAAGTAGTTCATTAATTGTAGTAAAACTACACCTTCAATTTATTAAAAAATTAGAAAAATATTATGCTTTAATGCTACAACCTATAGCTTTTGTAACTTCTACAGGAACCTTTTCTCCTTTTAACAGGGCATTTACAGCATCTTCGACATATTTTTGATCGGCTGCCGATGCATCTTTATAATTATTATCAATAGCCCCTATATATCGAACAATATTACCCTGAGGTGTTTTCTCCAGAACATAGACATGAGGAGTCTTTGTAGCTCCATACTGAGGATATATTTTTTGTCCATCATCAAACAAATACGGGAAAGTAAACCCTTTATCTTTTGCTCTTATTTGCATATTATCAAAACTATCATCTGGATAAGCCTTTGGGTTATTAGGGTTTATAGCCACAACGGGATATCCCTTTGTTTTAAAAGTAGCATCCAGCGCTATAATTCTATCTTCGTAAGCCACCGAGTATGGACAATGATTACATGTAAAAACCACAATAAATCCTTTGGCATCTTTATAGTCTTCTAAGGACACTAATGAATTGTCTACATTTTTAAGTTTAAAATCTGTAGCAACATCTCCAATCGAATATCCTTTATCAATTTTAGCACCAGATACTTTATCTAATGCAAATGCACTTATTGCTATTACAAAAGCTACTCCAACCAGAATCTTTAAAGTTTTCATTGGTTTATTTTTTTATTACTCTTTGATTTATATAGATGCTTACAGCATTTTTTTAAGCTCTTTTTCTAATTCATTGTAGGTAAAAGATCTTTCATAAAAATTACTATTTCCATCTTTATATATTACTGTTGCCGGAATAGAACCCGACCATTCAGTATTAACTTCTGGAATCCAACTATTTGCATCTGGATCATCTAGTAAGATAACTTTACTTCCTATTTTTTGTTTTTTAACAAATGGAATTAACTTAGCTTCTACTTGACTGGGTAAATCCAGACTCACCAAAATAACCTCTACTTTATCCTTAGGATACCTACTGTTGATTAACTCAAAATAAGGTAACTCGGCCACACATGGTTTACACCAGGTAGCCCAGAAATTAATCACTCTTACTTTTCCGTCATTAATATTTAATAATGGCTTAAAACTTTCAAAATCATATACAGGTATTTCTATACCTTTACTTTCGAAAACATCTGTTGCATCAAGAGCCACAGTCTGTTGCTCTCCTTTGCAGTTAGCAAAAAGCACAATAAATATGGTATATAAAATTAATCTCGACATCATACTAATGTATCAAAACCATTAATTCTGTAAAAGAAAATTAACAAGGTTTCTATATTTTATCTAAATATTTTCAGAATTTTTCACAATTGTTTAACTCAATAATGATACTTTTCTAAATCACAATAATACTATTAAACCTGATCTCAAAACTTGAATTTAACAAAGAATTAATAACATTTTACAATTTTTGAAATAAAAATTAACATACATTTGTATAGACAAATATTGTAGATACAATTGAACATAGAAAAGATTATAAAAACAGAAATTGAACTTCCGCTACCTAAAAAAGTCGTAATAAATTTATTATATACGGAAAACTGGATAATGGACAAAATCAATATCGAATTAAAAGCGTTTGATATTTCTCTTCAACAATTTAATGTACTACGAATCTTAAAAGGACAAAAAGAGAAACCTGCTAACCTTTCTACCATACAAGAAAGAATGGTTACCAAAATGAGTAATACAACTCGATTGGTAGATAAGCTCATTAACAAAGGTTATGTACAACGTGTAATCTGCGAATCTAATCGAAGAAAAGTTGAAATTACCATTACAGAGCAAGGAAAAAAATTTTTGGATAAAGTAAGTCCCATAATGGATGAATTTGAAAATAGAGTTACTTCAAATTTCTCTACAGGAGATTTGATCCAATTAAATGAATTATTAAATAAACTTCGAAATTCTAACTCATAAATAACTATTAATTTTTTAACAATCATGAAAACTAGACTTAAATCATTATTCTTAGCAATTGCAGTAGTTGCAACAACATCTACTTTTGCTCAAAAAAAAGAAATCAAAACTTCAGAAAGTACAATTAACTGGACAGGTAAAAAAGTTACAGGATCGCATACAGGAACACTAAAATTATCAAAAGGGTTTTTGGTATTTGATGGCGATAACATTACAGGAGGTGAATTTGTAGTAGATATGACCTCACTTGCTGTTACTGATCTTGAAGCTGGAAAAGGAAAAGAAAAACTCGAAGGACATTTAAGTTCTGATGATTTCTTTGGAATAGCAAATCATAAAAATGCAAAATTAGTGGTTACAAAAACCAAAAAAACAGATAAAGGTCATATAGTAGCCGGAGATCTTACCATTAAAGGAAAAACAAATCCAATCAAATTTATTCTAGCCTTAAATGATGGTACTGCATCAACCACACTTAAAATTGACAGAACAAAGTATGACATCAAATATGGATCAGGAAGTTTCTTTGATAATTTAGGTGATAAAGCGATCAGCGATGAATTCGAATTAGCTGTAAGTTTAAAAATGTAATTTTTTATTGTTCTGAATTATAATTAATTTATATATTTGACCCAATAAATAAAAAATGAAAACAATCTTAACAAATAATTGGTGGTGGTCATCTCAAAACGAAAACGTCGTGAGATAGCTCCTATCATTGTGTTAAGTAAACATATCAAAGGCTTGTCGAATCACGACAAGCCTTTTTTTTGTTCCCTAAACAGAGATTGTATTTAAAAATTAAAAACGCAAAATGACTTATAAATTAACCACACATTTCAAACAAATTCTGGCAGACACCTTTACTCCAGTAAGTGTTTATCTAAAAATTAGAGATCGTTTTCCTAATAGCTTATTATTAGAAAACAATGATTACAGAGGTAGTGAAAATAGCTTTTCTTACATCTGCTGTAATCCAATCGCCAATATCAAGGTAGAAAACGAAACTATTTATCAGTCTTTTCCCGATAAGAGTATCGAGGAAACACCTATTACTGATTCTACTAATATTGCTGAAGTTGTTGAGCAATTCGGTAAAAAATTTATAACCTCAAAAAGCAAATTCAAATTCATTAACAATGGCCTTTTTGGTTATATCTCTTATGATGCGGTTCGATATTTTGAGGATATCTCTATTTCTAAAAAAGAAGATGGTTTACATATACCCGACATACAATACACGGTATATCAAAACATTATTGCTATTAGTAATTTTACTAATGAAGCCTATATTTTTGCGCACTGCTATGAATCAGAAAGTAATATTGCCGAAATAGAATCTCTACTTAAAGTCAAAAATTTTGCCTCCTATAATTTCACTACAGTTGGTGATACAACCTCTAATCTTAACGACGAACAATATAAAGAACATGTTTCCCTTGCCAAAAAACATTGCCATCGCGGTGATGTATTTCAATTAGTACTATCGAAGCGTTTTTCACAAAAATTTAAAGGAGACGAATTTAATGTCTACAGAGCATTACGTAGCGTTAATCCTTCACCCTACCTGTTTTACTTTGATTATGGTGATTTTAAAATATTTGGTAGTTCTCCCGAGGCACAACTAGTCGTAAAAGATGATACTGCAGAGATTCACCCCATTGCAGGAACTTTTAAACGTACAGGTAATGATGAGCAAGATGCAGAATTAGCAAAAAAACTATCTGTAGATGAAAAAGAAAATGCAGAACACGTGATGTTAGTAGACCTAGCACGTAATGACTTAAGTAGAAACGGAAACCATGTTACTGTAGAGACCTATAGAGAAGTTCAATTTTATTCTCATGTGATCCATTTAGTTAGTAAGGTTACCAGTAAAAAACACAAAGACACCACCACTATGCAAATTGTAGGAGATACTTTCCCTGCAGGTACACTAAGTGGTGCACCAAAACACATGGCCATGCAACTTATCGAGAAATATGAAAACGTAAATCGTGATTTCTATGGGGGAGCAATTGGTTTTATGGATTTTTCAGGAAACTTTAATCATGCGATCATGATCCGTACATTTCTAAGTAAAAATCACAAATTACACTGGCAAGCAGGAGCCGGATTGGTTAACGAATCAAATGAAGAAAACGAATTACAAGAAGTATATAATAAACTAGGCGCATTAACAAAAGCATTAAAAATAGCAGAAGAAATATAAGGGTGTTTCCCCAATTACTTGGGGTCGGGCTATTCGCGCTACAAGGTAGCCAGCTGCTATCCCTAACACAAAAAAGCAATAAAGAGATAAAGTAATAAAGTGTAAAAGCTCTGAAAAAAAAACAATGAATACAAAAATATTAGTAATAGACAATTACGACTCATTCGTATACAATTTGGTTCATTACCTAGAAGATCTTGGTTGTGAAGTTGTCGTAAAACGTAATGATCAATTACGATTAGAAGATGTAGATGCATTTCAAAAAATCTTATTATCTCCAGGTCCGGGAATCCCAGATGAAGCAGGGTTACTAAAAGACATTATCCGCAAATATGCAGACACCAAAAGTATTTTTGGAGTTTGCCTGGGGCAACAAGCGATAGGAGAAGTTTTTGGTGGTAGTCTGATCAACCTCAATGAGGTTTATCATGGTGTGGCAACCAATGTAACATTATCGGTCACAGATGAATCTCTTTTTAAAGGACTTGACACCAGTTTTGATGTAGGGAGATATCACTCCTGGGTAGTAGCAGATAAAGATTTACCCGATTGCCTGCAAGTGACATCATATGATGAAAACGGACAAATCATGTCCCTGCGTCATAAAGAATTAGATGTTCGAGGGGTACAATTTCATCCAGAATCTGTATTAACTCCCGATGGAAAAAAGATATTAGAAAATTGGGTTAATAATTAACACTTAAAGATAAAATATACTAACTTAAATACTACTCTATACAAGCTTGCTTTCCTGTTTAGAAAGCAAATGCCAGAGTGCAAGGCTTATGAAAAACTTACTCAACCGATTAATCAATCACGAAACCATCTCTAAAGAAGAAGCCAAAAGTGTTTTGGTTAACATCTCTAAGGGAGAATATAATCAAAGTCAGATTGCTTCATTTCTTACCGTATATATGATGCGTAGCATTACTATCGAAGAATTAGAAGGGTTTAGAGATGCCTTACTAGAGCTTTGTATCGCAATAGACCTTAGCGAGTATAACCCCGTAGATCTTTGTGGTACAGGAGGTGACGGCAAAGATACCTTTAACATATCAACACTTTCTTCTTTTGTCTCGGCAGGAGCTGGGATTAAAGTCACTAAACATGGTAACTACGGCGTTTCTTCGACATGTGGTAGTTCTAATGTAATGGAGCATTTGGGAATTAAGTTTAGTAATGATAAAGACTTTTTAAAACGTAGTATCGATGAAGCAGGGATTTGTGTATTGCATGCCCCATTATTTCATCCTGCAATGAAAAATGTTGCTCCGATACGTAGAGAATTAGGAGTAAAAACATTTTTCAATATGCTTGGACCAATGGTAAATCCAGCATTTCCAAAAAATCAAATCGTAGGAGTTTTTAATCTGGAATTAGCAAGGATGTATGGATATTTGTATCAAAATACAGATAAAAAATTCACTATTATCCATGCGTTGGATGGATACGACGAGATTTCACTAACCGGAAACACAAAAACAATTTCTAATACTACCGAAGGAATGCTTTCTCCATTAGATTTTGGAGTACCATTATTGAAACAAGAAGATATTTACGGAGGAGATTCTATCGAAGCATCTGCTGCTATATTTATGAATATCCTGAGCGGAAAAGGAACCGAAGCACAAAATAACGTAGTCTGTGCCAATGCAGGAATGGCTATCGCCACAGTAGAAGGTCTCGAACCAAAACAAGGATTCGAAAAAGCAAAAGAATCATTACACTCTGGAAAAGGGTTAATGGCACTAAAAAAAGTTCAGGAACTAAGTAAAAATTAAAATAATTTGTCATTCCAGCGTAGGCTGGAATCCAAAATTGAAATTATAATTAAAAAAGACTAACCGACACTTAGGTATAAAACATGAATATCCTAGACAAAATAATAGCCGATAAGCATAAAGAAGTTGCCCTTAAAAAAAGTATAATCCCTATCAAACAATTAGAGAACTCTGTATTATTTGATCGCGAAACAAACTCATTGGCCAAGGCTTTACAAAACAGCGATACAGGCATCATAGCAGAACATAAACGCAGATCTCCCTCTAAATCTGTAATCAATCAAAAAGTAAGTGTACAAGATGTAGCCGATGGATATCAAAATGCCGGAGCTTGTGGGATGTCGGTACTATCCGACGGTAAGTATTTCGGAGGATCTCTAGAAGATCTTTTACTCGCCAGAGCCACAGTACAAATGCCCTTGCTACGTAAAGAATTTATCATCGACGAATATCAATTAGTAGAAGCCAAAGCTCACGGAGCCGATGTAATCTTATTAATTGCAGCCGTTTTATCCCGTGATGAGATAAAATCTTTATCCCAGTTTGCCAAAAGCTTATCTCTCGATGTATTATTAGAAGTTCATAACCAGGACGAATTACAAAAATCTATCATGCCATCTTTGGATATGCTGGGCGTAAATAATCGAAATCTAAAAACATTCGAGGTAAGTACAGATATTAGTAAAACACTAAGTACTCAAATCCCAGATGATTTTGTAAAAGTTTCAGAAAGTGGCATTAGTACTATAGAAGCTATAAAAGACCTAAAGCAATATGGGTATAAAGGTTTTCTTATTGGTGAAAATTTTATGAAAACCGAAAACCCCGGAGCCAGTGCAATAGAATTTATACAAAAACTAAATACAGACCTCACAGGTCTTCGATACCTGTAAGGTCTAACTTAGTAAAAGCTAAAAAAACAACAAACGATGAAGTTGAAAATTTGCGGAATGAAATACCAGGAAAACATAGAAGCTGTTGCAGCTCTCAAACCAGATTACCTTGGCTTTATTTTCTATGAAAACTCTCCCAGAAATTTTGAAGGAGAAATTCCAAAATTACCTTCTACAATAAAAAAAGTAGGGGTTTTTGTAGACGCCTCTGTAGATTTTATTGTAGAAAAAGTAAAGCAATATGACTTTAAAGCTATTCAATTGCACGGAAATGAAACTCCTCTGTTCTGCCAGGAGTTAAATTATAGTCTAAATAAACTTCACAAGTCTTCGAGACTTGTGAGGTCTAACCAAATCAAGCTCTGGAAAGTATTCTCTATCAAAGATCAATTTGATTTTGACCGTTTACAACCCTATGAAGGTATTGTAGATTATTTTCTCTTTGATACCAAAGGAAAAGAAAAAGGAGGTAATGGATATACTTTTGATTGGAGTGTCTTAAAAGACTACCCCTCTTCTACCCCATTCATTTTAAGTGGTGGTATCGGACTTAATGAAACCGAAGCTATTTTATCTTTTCAGAAGCGCCCCGAATCTAAATATTTACATGCTATTGATGTAAACAGCAAATTCGAAAGTGAACCCGGAGTAAAAAAAACAGAAAATCTCGAAAAATTTATAAAGCTTGTCATTACGACATAAACGTAATGACAACCAAAAACAATAAAAAATGAATTATCAAGTAAACGAAAAAGGATATTACGGAGATTTTGGAGGAGCATATATACCCGAAATGCTTTATCCTAATGTCGAAGAATTACGAACTACCTATCTCGATATTATGAACGAACCTTCTTTCAAAAAAGAGTTTGATCAATTATTAAGAGACTACGTGGGGAGGCCTTCTCCTTTGTATTTTGCTAAACGTCTTTCAGAAAAACACAATACCAAAGTATACCTTAAACGCGAAGATCTAAACCATACTGGTGCACATAAAGTAAATAATACGATTGGGCAAATTCTTGTAGCAAAACGATTAGGTAAAAACAGAATCATTGCAGAAACAGGTGCAGGACAACACGGGGTAGCTACAGCAACAGTATGTGCCCTTATGGGTATCAAATGTATTGTCTATATGGGTGAGATTGATATCAAACGACAAGCACCCAATGTAGCCCGAATGAAAATGCTTGGTGCAGAGGTAAGACCAGCCAAATCAGGAAGTAAGACCCTTAAAGATGCTACCAATGAAGCAATACGAGATTGGATCAATAACCCTGTAGACACACATTATATTATTGGTTCTGCAATAGGACCTCATCCTTACCCAGATATGGTAACACGATTTCAATCTATAATTTCAGAAGAAATCAAGTGGCAGCTAAAGGAAAAAGAAGGTAGAGAGCATCCTGATTATGTAGTAGCATGTATTGGTGGTGGTAGTAATGCTGCGGGTACATATTATCATTTTTTAGAAGAACCCAGTGTTGGAATCATTGCAGTAGAAGCTGCCGGAAAAGGAGTACATAGTGGCGAAAGTGCAGCTACCTCGCAATTAGGAAAAGAAGGAATTATTCACGGGTGCAAAACCTTGCTAATGCAAACTCAAGATGGGCAAATTACAGAGCCTTATTCTATTTCTGCAGGGCTGGATTATCCTGGTGTTGGACCATTACATTCTCATATATATAAAACCGCACGCGGAGAGTTTTATTCTGTAACCGATGATGATGCCATGGCTGCCGGATTAGAACTATCACAATTAGAAGGAATTATTCCTGCAATAGAATCCTCACATGCCCTGGCCATTTTTAATGATAAAAAATTTAGACCCGAAGATATTGTTGTCATAAGCCTTTCTGGTCGTGGTGACAAAGATCTTGACACCTACATAGACTATTTTAAATTATAACAATTCAGTAGTAAGTATATTGTAATGGGCACTAATTATTCGCTGCTCAACACTAAATACTCAATACTAAATACTAAAAAATGAACAGAATAAACACAGCACTAGAGCAAGATAAAAAATTACTATCTATATATTTTACAGCTGGATATCCATCACTAAATGATACCACAAAAATCATACAAGATCTAGAACATCATGGAGTAGATATGATCGAAATCGGATTACCTTTTAGTGATCCTTTGGCAGATGGGCCAACAATACAAGAGAGTTCGACCACAGCTCTTAAGAATGGGATGACCACTAACATTCTTTTTGAACAACTAAAAGACATTCGTAAATCGGTTAACATTCCTTTAATCATTATGGGATATTTTAATCCTATGATGCAGTATGGCATAGAAGTTTTTTGTGCTAAATGCCAGGAGATTGGTATAGACGGATTGATTATTCCCGACCTACCAGTTAATGAATACCACGAACATTATCAGGAAACTTTTGAGAAATATGGCTTGATCAATGTGTTTCTAATTACTCCGCAAACTTCGGATGAGCGTATTCGATTTATAGATGATGTATCTAATGGGTTTATCTATATGGTAAGTTCTGCCAGTACAACTGGAGCCAAAAGTACATTTGGTGATACACAACAGCAGTATTTTGAACGTATCTCAGCTTTAGATCTTAAAAACCCGCAAATCGTTGGTTTTGGAATCAGTAACAATGAAACATTTACACAGGCGACCAAAACAGCTAAAGGTGCGATCATTGGCTCTGCTTTTATAAAACATTTAACTCATAACAGAACAGATAACATCGGTGACTTTGTAAAAAGCATTCGGTGATTTTGTATCTTTCGATTTATAAGTAAAGCATAAGAGTTTTTATCTTTCTAATCAAAAGATTAAAGTTCTAAGTGCAAACATAGCAGTACATGGGATTATCTCTATGTTGTAAATAATCAAATAAACCGATAGATACTAGGATGTTAAAACGAGGGTTTAAAATATTACTTGCATTAATAGTAATTATCGCAATTGGAGGAGGGTACCTTTATTTTCGTTTACACAATACTATAGAGAACGTTCTTGAAGCACAAAACAATTGGCGTAGTGAAGTTCTCGAGTTTCCATTAATATTTGCTGGAGATATAGAATATGAAGGTGAAGAACATATTCGATTTGCACCGGGGTGGGGTGAAAAAGATAGTGAGGATTATTTTTCATATGTTTTTTTGTGGATGATTAATGAAAATCCGAGTTTAACCGCTTCGGATTTGGAAAATATAGTGAATATATACTTCGATGGGCTTATGAATACTGGAGCAATCACTAATTTTAATTTCTTTAAAAAAATTCCTAAAACTCAATCTTCCTTTCATCAGACTGATAAAAACACATTTGAAGGTTCAGTAGAATTGTATGATGAATTTTTTAAAAAAGGAATAATTGTTCTGAATGCTAAAATTAAAAGTGAATACTGTCCAGCACAAGAGAAATATTTAATTTGGTTTTATTTATCTCCCCAAGAAAAGAGTCATCAGATTTGGGATCAATTCACAAAAGTACATTTAAATATTAAGTGCCGTTAAATTAGAACTATTTATATAACCTATGTGATATACAACTTATAAGAGCTAATCTATGATTACAAAACATCGCTTACTTTCTCTATTGCTTTTCATATTTTTTGTTCAATTTAATTTTGGGCAAGCCGATTTTAAAGATCAATTGTCTAATGCTGCCTTAGCATTAACTAAAAACAAAGTTACATACGACCCTGCTTATTTCTCTATCGACTATCCAAATGGTGATGTCCCCAACGATAAAGGAGTATGTACCGATGTAGTAATTAGAACCTACAGAGCTTTAGATATTGATTTACAGAAAGAAGTACATGAAGATATGCGTGTTAATTTTGGGCTATATCCCAAAAACTGGGGATTGTCTAAGACCGATAAAAATATTGATCATAGAAGGGTTCCTAATCTAATGAAGTTTTTCTCAAGATTTGGAAAAACAAAACCAATAACTAATAACCCAAAAGATTATACTCCTGGTGATATTGTATGTTGGAGTCTGGGAGGAGGGCTAACCCATATTGGCTTGGTAGTAAACAAAAAATCTAGTGATCAACAGCGTTATTTAATCGTTCATAACATTGGTGGCGGACAAGTAGTAGCAGATTGTCTATTTGATTATAAGATTATTGGGCATTATCAGTATGAGAAATGAAACATCTTTATTCCTTGTCCTTGCTATGAGGATCTTTTTTTATTTCAGAATCTAGGTTTTCTTTCTCTTCGCCTTTTAAGTAATTAGGCAATTGCATCCCTGCCATATTAAACATTTCTTGTAAAGGTGGTACTGCTTTATACATCCCTGAAATAAAATTGGAAGTCGAAGTTTTGCCATCTTCTCCATTACCATTTTCCCAGACCGTAATTTTATCTATTTTAATATTTTTAATTGCTTCTGCTTGTGTTTTAACTAACTCAGGTAATTTATCCGCTATCAATAATAACACTGCTTCTTTAGGGTCATTTCCTGCAGCTTTTACAATACGATCTAACCCTTCTGCTTGTTTAGTTAAAATTTCATACATCCCTTTTGCTTCAGCTTCTTTTTTCATAAAAATTGCATCTGCTTCTCCTTTTGCAATTCGTCTAATTTGTTCTGCTTCCGCCTCTGCATCAATTTCAATTTTTTTCTTATCAATTTGTGCAGGGACAATAATATCTGCGCCTTGCTCTGCTTCTTTACGTTTTGCTCTAGCATCTTCAGCTATTTTCTCAGCTGCATAGGCTTCTTCTAATGCTTTTGCAGATTGTACTTTTTCTGAAGCATTAGCTATTCTCTCTGCCTCTGCTTCACGAGCTCTCCTATCTGCATCAGAATTAGCAACCTGAATCTTTGCTGTATTTTCACCTTCAACCGCTTTTGCATTTGCTGCAGCAACTTGAACTCTTTGATCTTGAAGAGCTTCTGCTTGCCCTATTGCCCCATCTCTATCTTTTTGAGCTACAGAAATAATAGCATCATTAATAGCTTTTGCTGCGGCTTCTTTTCCTAAAGCTTCGATATATCCAGACTCGTCATGTATATCTGTAATATTTACATTAATTAGTTTTAAACCTACTTTCTTTAATTCGGCTTCAACACTATGAGTAATATGTGATAAGAACTTATCTCTATCTGTATTAATTTCTTCAATATCCATTGATGCAACAACCAATCGTAGCTGACCAAAAATAATTTCTTGCGCTAATTCTTGAACAGCATCTAAGCTTAGTCCTAATAAACGTTCTGCTGCATTTTGCATTATAGTAGGTTCTGTAGAAATACCAATAGTAAATCTAGAAGGTACATTTACACGGATATTTTGTTTACTCAATGCATTAATCAGATTTACTTCTATCGAAATCGGAGTTAAATCCAAGAACGAATAATCCTGAATTATAGGCCATATAAATGCTGCTCCTCCATGAATACACTTAGAAGAACTTTCCCCGCCAGTTTTTCCATAAACCACCAACACTTTATCAGAAGGACAACGCTTGTACCTTCTGAACATAGAGAACATAAAAACAACAAAAATTAATATAACTGCTGCCACCAAATATATTCCAGTAACTCCAGTTCCAGCAAATAATGAAAATATATTCATTCGTATTTTATTTAAAATTTTTAGTTAGATAATTTTTCGACCAATAGTAATTCTGAGCCTATAATTTCAACAACTTTTACTATAGTAGAAGTGCTCAAAATTTCTTCAGAATCTGTTACTGCTTCTAGTTCTCGTAAACTACCTTGTACTTTAATCTGAATTTTTCCTATACTAGATCGATTTGCTCCAATTGGTAAATATACTTCGCCAATTGCTCCAATAGCATTTTTAATTTTCAATGTACCAGATTCAGCCATTTTATGCATCCAGAAAAACAAAAGAGAGGTTAATATCATCATTAGTAATCCTGCAAAAGAAGAAATAAAGATTGTAACAATAGTAGATAATTCGTTATCAATACATAAAATACCTGTCCAACCAAAAATGGTAAAAAAAGCAATTACATTTTTAAATGTGAAAAATTGAAAACCTACACCTCCATCATCTGCATCAACATCAGAAATATCTGCTTCCATATCCACATCACTAGCACCGATAAAGGTTAAAGCAAAAATAATCAGGAATATAATAGAACCTAATATGGCTATAATCCAATATGCTTGCTCGAAGGTTGACATACCTTCAAAAAATTCGTTCATAGATTTCAGAATTAACAGGCATAAATCTACTAAAAAAAATCAAGATTTAGTTAGGATAAAAATATTAGGGATGTTAATTTATGAATCCAATCTGTATAAACAAATAAGAAGACTAAAAAACGAAGTAATGTTAGGTTTCAAACTTCTCTATAGTTAAAATTAGATAATGAATACATAATAAACATACGCTTCATTTTTCATTTCTAAATCAGTCTATCATTTATATTCATATACCCCTATTAAGAGTGCATGATCTGATATGTTATAATATTCTTTTTTCAGAAAAATCGGTCTAATCGCTTTGGCACCCCATATTTGATCTATTTCGAATAAAGGAATACCATATGGCCAGGTTGCTGTGAATCCTTTCGACATCTTATGAAAACTATTCAGGTTATTTTTAAAATCACCAAAATGTACACTTTCATAAGGTGTATTAAAGTCTCCTATAATAAAAGACGGATTATTTTTTATAGAGAATTCATAGATCGTATGTAATGCCGATTTTCTATTCGTAAAAGGTACTGCATTAACATCTGCAACCAGTATTGATGTTTTATGATTTGCAAGAGTAACAGTAATATAATTAAACTTAAAACTCTCATCTTTGCAGTGATACCGGATATCATCTATCTCTCCTTTTATTGCCAGTACCATCCCACCTTTCAGTTTTTGTATACTGTATGATGGAAATGTCTCCTTAAATCGCATTATATCCTTATCGGTCAATTCCTCTGCTTCGACCAATCCTATAAAAGACGGTTTTTGTTCCTTTGTTTTTTTGATAATAATATCCATCGATCGCTTTCCTTTTCTTGCGATATTCCAAAACAATATGCTATTGCTTTTATCAGAAAGTTCTGGTGGGGATTGCATCCTATAGTAGCCCATATACCAATACAACGATACACATAAAAAACACCCGATTAAGGAATACAATATCTTTTTCTCTTTAAAAAACAATACACATAGCACTAAATTTCCGATCAGTAGAAATAACACTGGGAATGCATAGTAAATTATATTGATAGGATATATAGTATCCCTAAGAACGAAATGAATAAAAATAAGTATACCATAAAGTATAAGAAGAAACTTTCTTTTCGAAATACGATACTGGTGTTTTACTGTTTTTCGAAATGAACTCATCCTTACTTTTTTGATTCGCTCGAAAATAGTTTTTTTTATCGAAGTAGTTTCAAGATGCAATAGATTTTCTAATGTATGATCCTGCTTAAACCACTTCACTCAAAAAAATATTATTTTTCATAGCTGTTGTGCATTTAGGAAAATTATTACGAAAAAAGCGTCAATTCGAGTGTTTTGTAGTAATGAAATGGAGACAAAATGTATCGAGAATAGCTTTTTTAAGCTAAAATCCTATTCTCGATACACTTCTCCTAAAGTCGAATCACTCGAATTGACGGATTATAGTTAAAAAAACATCTAAATGCACAACAGGTTTTTTCATTTCTATTTCTAAATCCTTACATTAGTAATTCACACTTAATCAATTATTTAATCTAAAATTTAATATATGGGCAAAGGAGATAAAAAAACACGTCGTGGTAAAATCGTTATGGGAACGTATGGAAGATTAAGACGTCGTAAAAAATCAACTGCTATAACAGCAGCGGCAAAACCTAAATCACCCCCAAAACCTAAAACAGAAGCTAAAACCGAACCCGCGCCAAAAGCTGAGGTAAAAACAAAAACCGAGACAAAGACCGAGGCAACACCAAAAGCCAAACCAGCAGCAAAGAAAACTACAAAGAAGAAAACCGAGGAAGAATCTGAATAAGTTTTAAACCCGGATTAAAAATATTTTTGATATTGCATCACCCTAAAATCAATAGTATTGAATTTAGGGTTTGCTTTTTTTAATGCCTTATATTCCTGTAAACTTCCTATAGATCGATTAGCAGCTCCCGATGGCGCGGTAAGAGATACTGTATTGATGATTCTACCTTCTATACTAAATCGATGTATTCTTGGGATATCGTTTGATACCAATTCTAATTTGAGATCATATCCTTTTAGGTGTCTTCTAAAAAAATATTCGGGGCCATTTTTACTATTGCCCCCTGTAAAAAGTAATGTATCTATTTGTGGATATTGTTTTAAATATGATATGATATCCCTAAGTGTACTATTTTGCATTCCTAAATCTGATGCATCGATCTTTTCTCGCTCACAACTATGCACAATATCACAAACTCCTATTCCTCTAGAGATTAAGAAATCTTTTCTTTGATCTATTGCTTTTTGGGTGGTCTCAAACTTTAAACCCAAATCAAATATGCTATCCAAAACAGGCCATAACAAACCACTTATACTACCATAACAGAAATTAACATCTCCTTTTTTTAATTGTCCCGTAGTAAACCTTGGTGGCGGTAATGTTCCTATAATTAGTTTGGTAGCTCCTTTAGGAAAAAACGGTTCGTATGGGTGCGTATGTAGAAACAAATGAATTACGAATTAATGAATCACGAAGGTAGTAGTATTATTTAAAAAAGTAAAAGAAGAAGTTTATCCCATTATTCAAACACCTATAACTTCTCGATTCTTGACTTCAAAAAAAGCTATTATTTTTTTCTCAGTCCCGAAAAATGAAACTGGCGCGCTTTAATATTGCACTATAAAATAATTACAAATTAAAACAAGAAATTCATTTCCAGTTCTTTACCTATAAATGTATAATTCCTTAACAAAAAAATAACCAAAAACAGCTGGAAAGATCTCGTTTGAGACACTGATTTTTGTAGGTTTTTACTGTAGGTTTGCTGCCGAAAAAATTAAGTTAGTCACTAAATATTTACTTTTATTATGAAGCACCTTTTTATTGCTTTCTTACTGGTACTATCCAGTACGTATGCCCAGGAGTTTACTCCGGATTACATTTCACATCATTCTAAGTATACTCCCGTTACGCCCAATGCGAGTAGTTTTTTAATTTATGGTAATACTCCGGTAAATCACGCTACGGGTGTCCCCCAGATCAGTATCCCGTTATATACTATTGAGGAGGATGGGGTTTCTATTCCTATTTCTCTGTCTTATCATGCTTCTGGGGTTAAGGTCGATGATCTGGCCAGTGTTGTTGGACTGAAATGGACATTGAATGCCGGTGGAGGAATATTTAGACAAGTAAATGACAAGATCGACGAAGAGGGATGGTTAGTTCCTTCCAAACGTGGTATTGTTAATAATGAATGGTTAAGTCAAAATGATATTAATCACTACCAAACTCAAAACAACATTGCTAATTCTGATCTTCATGAAGATTACCACCCAGATGATTTCAGTTTTAGCTTTATAGGATATTCAGGCAATTTTATATTTGATAAGAACGGCAATGTAGCAGATGATTTTAAGGATGATTTATACATCAACACCCTTCCATTGGCTAACAATCATTTTAGTTTTTTGTCAAAGGATAGTCGAGGAAATACTTATTATTTTGATAATGCCAAGGAATGGAATATAGCACATACTTCTAGTGTTATGGGAAGTTCGCTTAGTGAAGTCACTCGTTCTAGTAGTGTGTCGGGTTGGATGTTAGATCGTATCATTACCAAAAACAATGCACAAATTAACTTTACTTATACTCCTTATACATTTCAATATACCATTACGGGGTTATCCCAAAGCTTGATCAATGCACCAGGTTGTGGAACAGAAGCTATTCAAACATGTGGATGTATAGGCTCTGATATAGGTCCTGTTGTTCGTCGTGTAACCCAATCTACCACCACAGCAACCTACACCCCAACCAATCAATTAGTAAATACTATAGAGACCAATAATGTTCTAGTTACTTTTAATTATGTAGAAGATACTGCTCTATCTACCTGGAAGAAGAAGCTGACTTCGGTTACTATTTTTGATAAGATCAAAAACAAAACCAAATCTTTTGTATTTACCTATGATACTTTTGAAGGTGATCCCAGATTACGATTAGATCAACTACAGGAGATTGGTTTTGACGGAATATCAAAACCAGCTTACAAGTTTTATTATGAATCTGGAAAACTTCCTCAAAAAGGTAGTAAAGCTAAAGACTATGCAGGGTATTATAATGGTAAGACAAATAATCAAACTTTAGTTCCATTTTCAATACAGGCCTTTAATACTTTTAATAATAGTGATCGTCAAAAACTCGCTAATCGTAGAGAAGATTTGTCTTACCTCAAAATAGGAACGTTAAATAAGATTGTATATCCTACAGGAGGGTCTACGACATTTACATATGACTCAAATTCTGCTCCTACCACAGCAATAAGTGATAAGAGATATGTGCCAAAAAAAATTACACTGTTACCCTTCAACGAAGAGTTTATATCAGGAGGTTATAAAGTGTTCAGAGTTCCATTTACGATAGAAAAAAACATAAGTGAGTTAACAGGGACACTAGTGAGCTATTCAGCATCCTCTACAATTTGCGATTTTGATGCTCAGCAACCCAGTATTGATTGCTCAAGGTTTAACATCTACCCAAAACAAAGTGATGGTAGTCTGGGAACACCTATATTTTCTCCTTTTAAAGTGATTGGAGCAGAAGGAAGTAAAAATCTTTTTAAAGGGGATTATGTTTTAGAACTTAAAGTTAAAGAATCAGAACTCACAGCTAATCCTAATGCGCTAATTTCGGTAGATTTAAGTTGGTATCAGGAAGAATCTGTTGAGCAAGGAACCCAAACCATATACACCGGCGGATTGCGCGTTAATGAGATTACAGATAAAGATATTGATAATAATCCTGTAAAAACGACCAGGTATACTTATGAAAAACTTACTGGATATGATTTTCATGGCGCAACATACCAAAAAACATACGGTCAGCTTGGTACTCGACAAGTGTTTTCTTCTGATAATATTTGGTTAAATCCTGAACTAATCAAGACCGGAAATTTTTATAAAAAAATAACAATAGAACAAATTGGTCATCAAGAAACAATAAAAACAATAGAAGAATATAAAGAGACTTTTAAACAAAAAACCTATGCTCCTATAATGACCAAACAGGTATATTATCAAGGTGATAATAAAGTTAGAACTACTATTCTTGATTATGAGAACACAGTAGAGTCTCATTTAAAATTCAATGTGCTTGCTGATAAAGATTTGTGCTATAATTATGCTATTCCTAGTCCACAAATCCTGGGATATGGAGGGATTAACGGAGTTAATTACTATCATAGGCGCAATCTGCTAACTCAGAAAACTCAGATCGATTATCATCATAAAACAGGTGAACCCTTTAATGCATCAATTACTCGATACAAATACGAGTATAATGATGATATGCAAGTTACCAAAGAAGAATTGGATGGTAGGTTGTATGCAGAAAATGAACAAGCTATTCTGGATGACAACTATAGTATAGTAACCGATGGGAAACATGCAGAAATTAGATATACCTACCCTGTAGATCACCAGTCTCAAAACAGCACTATCGCTACTTTGTATAATAATCACCAAACCGGCTTACCAATAAGCAAAAAAGTATATGTAAATAATGATCTTATCCAGGGGCAATACATGGATTATGATCCTAAGGGTAATGTGATTGCTACCTATAGACATCATAAAGGACTATCTAGCCATCAATCTGCTGCGGGACATATCCCATCAAATTATGAATTATACCAGGAGTTTAAACTTGAAGCAGGAAAACCGATAGAAGTACAACGCAAAGATGGGGTTCCTACTGCTATCTTATGGGACACCACACATAACTATGTTTTGGCACAACTCATAGGAGTAACCAAAACCGAATTAGATGGAGTGACCGGGGCTGTTAATCTAAAAACAACTACCGATAGTCAACTCAATACGCTGTATAGTAATTTACGAAATACTTTTACTGATGCGCAGATCACCACTTTTGTTCATGATCCGCTAAAAGGAGTTGTAGCAGTTACCGATGCAAGAGGATATACTACCCAATATGATTATGATGGCCTAAGCCGATTGATTTTGGTAAAAGATGAAGATAACCATCTGATCTCAGAGCAAAAGTATCATTATAAAAACCAACAGTAAGTACAACAAAAAATGAAAGATACAACACTAAAATATATAGTATTTCTTGTTACCCTGTTTTGTGGTATACAAGGATATTCGCAAGTACCAATTGGAGGCGGAGACGGTAATAATGCTTACTACTTTGATGGAGATCATGATGGTTATGGAGATCCTTCTAATCGTGTAGTCCGAGCTACACAACCACCAGGTTATGTAACCAATAATCAGGATCTTGATGATAATAATCCTTTGATCACTAATGTTGCTCCCAAATATTTCTATAAAGATGCTGATGGAGACAATTACGGGGTGACCAACATTACAGTGTATCAAAGTGTACGCCCTACCGGATATGTAATTAATTCAGGTGACTGTAATGATAATAATGCTGCATTACACCCCAACACGGTATGGTATCATGATAGTGATAAAGATACCTGGGGAAATCCCGGTGTAACCAAAAAGCAATGTAACCAACCTTCTGGATATATTCTTAGAGCAGGAGATCTTAATGATGGTAATGCATTGATCACTAATATTACACCAAAGAATTTCTATCGTGATGCAGACGGGGATACCTTTGGAAACCCTAATATTAAGACATATCGAAGTGTTCAACCTGCAGGTTATGTTACCGATAGCGGGGATTGCGCAGATAATAATCCTGCTATTCATCCCAATACCATATGGTATCGCGATGGCGATGGCGATGGTTGGGGAAGCGATCAGGGAATAGGGGCTATCGGTGATAACACCCCTCCTACACTAAAACAATGTATACAACCTATCGGGTACGCTATTAAAAAAGGAGATCTTAATGATGGTAATAACTTGATTACCGATATCCCTCCAAAGAACTTCTATCTGGATGCAGATGGGGATACTTTTGGAAATTATAGTACAAAAACCTATCGTAGTTATCCTCCCAATGATGGCAATACCTATGTTCTTATCGCTGATGATTGTGACGATACCAAAATAGAAATACACCCCAATACGGTTTGGTATAAAGATGGAGATGGTGATACATATGGAGATCCTAATACTACCAAAACACAATGTATACAGCCTTCAGGATATGTTTTTAATGATAGTGATTATGATGATGGTACTGAATTCATCACCAATATCCCACCCAGATATTTTTATAGGGATACAGAGGGTGATGGTTTTGGAGACCCTAATGATAAAATCTATCATAGTGTACAACCCGATGGATATGTTGATAATGCAGATGATCAATGCCCCAATGAATTTGGTAAAAGCCAGGGGTGTTTATTCTCGCCAGAAAATTATATATACACCAAGGTATACCAAAAACCTGTGACTTCTTCTCAATCTACAGATATCATAGCAAATATTGCTTTTTTTGATGGATTAGGTAGATCAAAACAAGAAATAGCGATCAAAGCTTCGCCAGATCAAAAGGATATTGTAACTCATGTAGCATATGATGCATATGGCAGACAGGCAAGGCAGTATCTTCCTTTTGAGCGAAAGGATACGCACCCAGGCAGTTATGAAGATGTAGATGTTACAAATGATATTAATAGTTATTATGCAACTGCTTATGCAGATGATTTTACCGGGGTATCTTTATCCGATATTAATGCATATTCTGAAAGTGTTTATGAAGCCTCTGCACTCAATCGGGTGTTAGAACAGGGAGCACCAGGAAAAGCCTGGAAAGCTAACAAAGAAAGTGATACCGATCACACTATTAAATTTGAGTATAGATCAAACACTACAGCAGAAAATATTGCATATTTTAAGGTGAATTTTGCAAACCCTGGTAATACAGAAGTACCTAACTTAGTAAAAGTTAGGAATTATGTTGCCGGAGAATTATATGTCACCAGTACTAAAGATGAGAACTGGACTCCGACTGATGGGAATCTGCATACCACCAAAGAATATAAAAACAAACAAGGGCAGATCGTATTAAAGCGCACCTATGCTTTGACAAGCTCAGTAATACCTTTGGCAAGCTCGGCAACAGGTTCAAACTCAGCAACAGGGACAACGAGCGTAGTCGAGGCGCATGATACGTATTATGTATATGATAAATATGGGAATCTTACTTATGTGATCCCGCCTAAAGTAACTACAAATAACGGTGTATCAGACAATGAGCTTGCCGAGTTGTGTTATCAATACCACTATGATTACAGAAACCGATTAATCGAAAAAAAGATTCCCGGTAAGGATTGGGAGTATATTGTATATAATAGGTTAGATCAGCCCATTCTTACCCAAGATGCCGGTTTAAGAAGAGGAAACTCTGGAAAACCTTGGGATCAATGGCTATTTACCAAGTATGACGCCTTTGGTAGGGTGATCTATACAGGAAGTATAATAAACAATAGCATAAGAAAAGTATTACAAGGAAGAGCTAACGCTTCGACTGATCCACAGTATGAAACCAAAAGCACTACCCCTATTAGTATTGCAGGAACACCAACATATTATAGCCTGGATGCCTATCCAGATAGAGGGCTGTATAAAGTATATACCATCAATTATTATGATGACTATACTTTTGATATTGCAGGATTGACCAACCCGGGAACAGTATATAACGAAGCTATCACCGATCAAACCAAAACATTACCTACCGGAAGCAAAGTACGGGTGTTAGATACTAATGATTGGATCACCACGGTTACCTATTATGATAAAAAAGCAAGACCTATCTATGTAGCCAGTAAAAATGAATACCTCAATACTACTGATATTATAGCAACCCAATTGGATTTTGTAGGTAAAGTAGAAGAAACTACTACTAGACATAAGAAAGACAATAATACTGAAATTGTTACCATAGATACCTTTACCTATGATCATATGGGTAGGATGCTAACTCAAACCCAAAAGATCGATACCCAAACTCCAGAGGTAATTGTAACGAATACCTATGATGCTTTAGGACAGTTAGAACGTAAACAAACAGGAGGAGGATTACAAGAGGTAGATTATAGCTATAATGTACGGGGTTGGCTTACCAAAATTAACGATCCCGGTACAGCTCTGGGTAACAAGCTTTTTGCTTTTGGTATAAATTATAATACTCCACAACATGGGACTACTGCTTTATATAATGGAAATATTACAGAGACAAAATGGAAAACTGCCAATGATAATATAGAGCGACATTACAAATACAGTTATGATGCTTTAAATCGAATTACCGATGCAAATTATAATAGTCAGGATAATAGTGAGCAGGATTGGTTTAGGGTTTTTGGGATTACCTATGATAAGAACGGTAACCTAAAATCATTAAAAAGACATAAAAAAGGAAGCCTTAATCAAAGTGTAGCCTTAGATTACCTATCCTATACCTATGATACTGGAAATAAACTCTTAACGGTAGAAGAGCAAATCGATGGAGCCAGTGGATTTGAAGATGGTAGCAATACGGGTAATGATTATACCTATGATGCCAATGGTAATATGATCATAGATCAAAACAAAGGGATCACAGGCATTACCTATAATCATTTAAATCTCCCTAAAACAGTAACGGTAAATAATGCTTCTCATAATGGAAATATTACCTATATTTACGACGCCACTGGGGTAAAATTAAAAAAGATTACCACAGAGGGAAGTTCTTTAATTACAGAATACGCTGGGAATTATGTGTATAAGAATGGTACACTAGAATTCTTTAACCATACAGAAGGGATTGTAGAGCATGAAGCTGATGGGTATAAATATGTATACCAGTTTAAAGATCATTTAGGGAATATCAGACTATCATACTCAGACCGCGACAATGATGGGAAAATTGACTTAGAAGGTACAGGGGAAGATCTGGACAATGATAATCGTGTAGAAGAATATGAGGTTGTAGAAGTTAAAGATTACTATCCCTTTGGTATGAGAATCAATTACGGAGCAAGCCATCCTAACTCTAAGGTGAATGGTAGAAAACATAACTATCAGACGTATCAAGGTCAAGAATTTACAGAAGATTTAGGGTTAAATATTCTTGAATGGAAATATCGAATTAGTGATCCTGCTATAGGTAGATTCTGGCAAATTGATCCATTGGCTGAGGACTATAGTTATCAATCACCATACAATTTTTCGGAAAATAGAGTTATTGATGCTGTAGAATTAGAGGGATTAGAGAAAGTACTAGTTGTTGATATTGATGAAAGACCACAAGATAATGGTACTGCTGGAACTACTTATACAGGTGAAATTTATTTTTTAAATGAAGAGACAGGAGATGTAAATGGACCTTATGAAGCAAGTTCGTATCCAAACTCAAAGTCAAATTCTGATAATTCAACAGATTATAATACTTTAAATGAAGGAGAGCACCTATATAATAATGTTAGTGGGCATAGTGGTAGTACAAAAAAAGGATTAAATATCGTTAATGAGAATGGAGACCGTGAAGCAGAAGGTAAGGATCCACAAGGTAATGATGCTGATATGACCCTTGTAAATGTACATGATGGGGCAAGTGATAATGGTAATTATAATAGTAGAGGGTCACAAGGGTGCATAACCTGCAACCCTGATAGTTCAGATGCATTTTGGTCTAATTTTAGTTGGACAGGTTCAAACCCCAACACAGGTAATTCTTCAGGGACTATTAATGTTGTAAGAGGAGACGCAACAACAAGAACAAATGCAGTTAAAGCATTAAAGGGAGAAGGAAGTAGTATTAAGACAAAAAACTTCCATGCTCAAAAAGCAGAACAAAGAAAACAACAACTAAAAGGACACTTTTAATTATGATACAAAAACTAATAATAATTTCTTTTTTATTTATTGTTTCTTGTAAAGACGATGTTAAAGTTAATATTGATCAGGCAAAAGAATCAAAAATTGAGACTCAAGAAATATCATCGATAGAGAGTAACAAGAAATGTGATATAGAAAAAGTAATTTCTTTAAAAGAACAGTTGCCGAATGTTTCTAATGAATCGATTAGAGCATTTTTATCTACAATATCTGCTGATTGTAAGAATAATGTAGAATTTAGCCAATTTTCAAATGAAGTTTTGTTTGAAGTATTAGAAGCAAAACCTATAGACGTTATATTGATTATAGGAAAAGAAAATACAATAGATAAAGATGAAGTTTACAGAATGCTTGAAAGTCCTATTAATGAATCAGTTAATCTAAATAAGCTGATAGCTAATATAGATGAAATTAAAATTCAAAGTACAGAAAAAACAAAATTCTTAGAAGTATTAAAAAAAGCTTTGGATAAATATAATTAATAAAATTGATACCAGATAACTCGGATTGCAATCCGAGTTTGATTAATATTATAAATCCACAGCATTACTGTTGTGGATTTTTTTATTGTGTTATGATGAGTAAGCTTTTTGTGTTTTATAATCACGTAAACACATATCTATAAAGTCATAGATATATTTTTTACGTTCTTCTGATAAGTTAGAAATCCCGTTGGAGGAGTCATGATGGCAAACACTATAAGCAATAGTGTTAATGATAGTATTTATTCTGTTTTAATAAAAGAGGAGACTAAATATATACTAAAAGATGATCGTTTGATAAGTATTCAATCTTGGGAGGAACATTTGTTAAATAGTGTTTTTGCGATTGGTTTTGATGTAGAAGAAAACCCAATTAGAGAATCTATAAAAGGAAAACCAATATTGTCTAAAAAATCAAATAATCATAGGATATCTCCTATTGAAATTAAAGGAGAATGGATGAAAGTAAAACATCAAGATTTTAATACTGAGAAAATAACGGAAGGTTGGATAAAATGGAGGAATGAAAAATGTCTTTTTATAGAAATCTTTTATTTTGCATAGAAAACCCCCGCTGCTCCTAGCGAGTAATTGATCGCTCCCGCTATGCCTCTTGGCTAGTGCGATGATGAGTGAGCGGTAAGAGTAAACAAATACTAAAAACCAGTTACAGTGATGTAGCTGGTTTTTTTATCAGGATTACAATATTTTAGCAAGATAAGTAGGAATTATAAATTTTATAATACATCTGGATTATATTTTGTTAGCTTCGCTATGGTGTATTGTAAATATAGTTAAGTAAGAAATTATTAGAATGACACTATAATACAATATAAAGATTGATGTTTTTTGCGTTATCTAAACTGTAGTGCCACTAGTGAGACGGGAGCGACGGCAAAAACGCAAGGGTTTGAAACAATACAATTTCATGGTATTAGAGATACAGGAGTAAGAAAAGGACAAAGACAATCCACATCAGTCATCAATCTAATAGATTAAATTATGAAAGAACATATAAAATTTATTTCTGAAATATTTATAAATACTGTTGATATTGAAATGGTTAACAGGTATTTTGAAAAGAATAATATATCAGTAAAAGATAGAG
The DNA here is from genome assembly GCF_000520975.1 of Aquimarina megaterium XH134. GTDB lineage: Bacteria > Bacteroidota > Bacteroidia > Flavobacteriales > Flavobacteriaceae > Aquimarina > Aquimarina megaterium. Next base: position 2,659 of record NZ_JACB01000066.1, on the reverse strand, counting down.
TACTTATAATTAAAAAAGTTGTTCCTGTAAACACAGATCAAGCTACGGACATTGTATTACAAAAGTATAAAGGAGAATTATCTGATGAACTTTTGGAAAATTTTTTAAATAATGATAGGGAATAGTTCTTTCATAGGTAATGAGGGTAATGGGTCAAACTGGTGCTTTTGAAAAAAATCATATTTTTAATACTGATTATCCCCCGCTCCCGCTAGCGTCTCGCTAGTGGTGTCAAAGTCCAGATGGAATGGATATTGAACCAGCACTTAATCAATCGGGGACTATTCAAGAAGCTATTGCCCAATGGAAAGCTTACGGTATTACTACGGTTAAGCAAATAAGTTCATTTTCTAGTACTAAGGATATTAATGGTATTAAGGGAAATAATGCTATTAGATATGTTTATACAGAAGATAATGGATGGATAGATTTAGCACATTATGCAGGTGTTCAGGTATATGGTAAATTTTTGATGGATGGTCTTGAATCTGCTAGTGGGAATAAATTACTTCAAAAATATATTTTTGGAGAAACAGCGGATAAAAGTTATTTTTCTTATGAAGATTTACCTTCAAATGAATTTTCATCTCAGGTTGACATTGATGGACTTGAAGGGGATGAACTTTTTGATGCCATTTTAAGTCATTTTGAAAGTGCTGGAGCTACGGATCCACAAGAAGCACCAAATTATGATCAAATACCAAGTGATGATCAAAAAAGATCTCGATTACCAGAGAAAGAAGAAACAGTTTTTGATGATTCTTCTCCATCAAGAACTTCTAAAAAGAGAACACCTGATAAAAGTAAGTTGAAAACGGGAAAATATATACCACAAAACAAAACTTCAAAACCCTATAATTTGGATAATTTTGATCCAGCAAATACAAGTCGTGAAAGAAATAGACATGGTGATGCAGGTCAAGCAGGTGGTGGAGTTTAATCAAATTCAATTAATATAAAATGAACAAATTAATTTTATTATTTACTTTTCTTATAATATTTAGTTCTTGCACTAAAGATGTTTCAGATGTATACACTGAAAATAAAACTGAATTTAATAATATCGCTAGTATTATTAAAAGTAATTCTGAGTATTTTCAAAATGAAGTAAATAGACCTACAATCTTTTATACTTTTGTTTTTACTCAAAATTATGAAGATTTCCTTAAAAGAAATTTGAAAAACAAACGCTTATCTGAAGATGATTTTATTAAGCTAAGAGAATTATTTAAAAAATTATCTATTAAAGAATTCTATCTTTTAGATTCCAAAAATTTTATATTTAAGATAAATCAAGATGATTTTATTTTAAGAAAAAACATGTATTATTTGGGGTATTTGGATAATAATACTCTTTTTATAAACCACAAATCATTTGATGGGTTATATTTAGAAGAACATGAGAAGATTTCGAATAACTGGCATTCATTAGTTTATATGTCTTCCCCAGCTGATTAAGTGGTAATAGGTCAAACCCGATGACCCCTACGGGTATGGGACCAGAGGATTGGGTTGACAAAAATGGTAATCTTGTTTATGACCCAAGTTTAAATGATGGCAAAGGAGGTTTTACTGAACACGCTACGAATACCGATAAAAATATAGCGAGATCGCTAAGACAAACTAAAACCGGAGAAGAACAATTTCAAAAATTAGTGAATTCTGATGCCGAAATACAAATAGAATTGGATTCTAAGTCTGAAATTAAGACCAACCCTAAAAATGGAGAAGTTATAGTGGGAGAAACTCAAAATTATGAATTAGGTCTAGATGCAAAAACTGGTGATATTACTGTTTCGAAATCAAAAATAGTTTTATTTGAAAAAACAATTGATGCCGTTGTAGATGCTACAGAGACTCAAGATATAAAATTTGAAGGAGAGTCAATCAATGGCTTGAATTTTAGTGAAGTTTTAGGTTCTGTAGTAGCTCATGAAATAGAGTACACTACAAATGAAAATGAAAGGACTGCTAGGAAAAATGAAGATACGGAAACTATCCCAAAGCTAATTCAGGTTAAAATGATTAAAGAATTAAAGGAGAATAAAAGGTAATAAAAATGAAAAGTAACATTCTAACAATAATATGTTTATTGTCATTAGTTTTTAGTATTCAAATTAATGCTCAAGATATTGATGGTAAGCCTAATGATAAGATCAAAGAAGAAATCGCTAAGTTTTTAGTATCTAAAAACATTCTTAAAAAGGAAAATGATTTATCTAAATATTATTCATCTATTTACATTTCTAATTTAAATGGTAATCATTCTGAAATTGATAAAGGAATAGGTGTATATATTGCTGGGATTTCTATAAGTCATACTCCTGTTGTTTTGCTTTTAAAAGAAAGAGATAATAATAGTTTTTATGAAATAAATAATTTTAAATCATTATTAACTAATGTTTTGATATTGTTGGAGAAAAAACAAGAATTAAATGATGAAGCGATTATGAATTATATTGAAAATATTTTTAAAGCTTATAAAAATAATTTATCAAAATCTTCTGGCTTTGTAATAATAAAAAAAGATTAAAACCCGATGGTAATAGGTCAAACTGGTGCTTTTGAAAAAAAACATTATAAAGATTGATTATTAAATAAATTATATAAGTAAAAAAGAGTTGTAGAAATGCAGCTCCCCCCGCTCCCGCTAGCGTCT
>NZ_JACB01000065.1 GCF_000520975.1 Aquimarina megaterium XH134 | reverse complement strand
TATCTACAGAACCACAAGAAAACGGAGATGCCTCTGGGTTTTACGGAGTAGCACTATATCCTCAATACAAAACATCTGAAAAATTCGCTATAGGAATAAGAGGAGAATATTTCTCGGTTTATAATGGCGGATTAACAGATGTAATTGGACTAGACACACAAGGTGATGGAGATGTTATTACAGCTACCCTTACAGGAAATTATACGATTGGAGAGTTAACGCTTAAACCAGAATTAAGAATCGATACTACTTCTGAAGATTTCTTTTTAGATAATGATAGAGAAGCTACAAAAAGTCTTTCTTCTTTTGTACTAGGAGCAGTATACAAATTTTAATATATCTATTTTATAAAGTAAAAGCGTTCTGAGTGATCAGAACGCTTTTTTTATTTATTCTCTGGATATTTCTTATATGCCTTAACACCAACAGGAATTTTCACATCGAGATGATTTGCTTCTGGAGGTATTGGACAAGAATACCTATCGTTATACGCACAATATGGATTATACGAAGTATTAAAATCAATAATAATATAGTCTCCTTCAGGGATTTTTAGATCTATAAAACGTCCTCCTGCATAACTTGATTCTCCATTAGTTAAGTCTGTAAAAGGGAGAAATAAATAATCTTCAAATTCTGGCTGAGTTTTTAATCCTTGATTTTGATATACTTGTAATACATACGATTTTTTCTGTAGTTTAAAATGAACCTCTCCATATTTGACATATATAGGCTCTCTCCCTGTTGTGGTTTTCATCACAAAAGGTGTTTCATATGGTGTACGAACGAATTTTGCTCGGATACAAAAAGAAGTATCAATTTCAAAAAAATCAACCGTTTTAAAACGTTCTAAATCTTTTGGGGTTAATGGTGAAGTTTCTTCAGAAGCAAAATCTTTGTTAAGTTCTTCTTGAAAAGACAATATTCTTTCTATTGCTATAGAATCCTGAGCAACTAAATTTCCAATAAAAAACACAAATAAAATTGATATCCTAAACACTTCCCCTTTGTTTTTTTGCAAAAGTACAATTTACAATTAGTTAACTAATTAATTTTAATAAAATTATGCTTAAATAATAGATAAAAAACTACTTTTATCTATTAATTGGAAGTCTAATACAAATCACAAATACATTGCTAAAACTTTTACTTCATTATTTCAACTCTTTTTCTGGGCTATCAAAAGAGGTGTGGTGGTTAGCTCTGATCACTCTAATCAATAGAGCTGGGGCAATGGTCATCCCCTTTTTATCACTATACTTAACCGATGACTTAAATTTTTCGTTACAGCAAGTAGGTTGGATTATGACCAGTTATGGATTAGGTTCTTTTTTAGGTGCCTGGTTAGGAGGCAAACTAAGTGATCAAATTGGTTACTATAAGGTTATACTTATTTCTTTGTTATTAACGGGTGTCTCATTTATAACTATTCAATATTTTACTAGTTTCTGGAGTATTTGCGTCGGTTTCTTTGTACTAATTGCAATTGCAGATATGGCTAGACCTGCTTTTTTTGTAGCATTAAGTGCCTATAGCAAACCAGAAAACAAAACCAGATCATTAACTTTTATTCGACTTGCAATTAACCTAGGCTTCTCTGCCGGCCCTGCAATTGGTGGACTAATCATAGCATCTATAGGATATTATGGTTTATTTTGGGTAGACGGGATTACTTGTATTATAGCCGGATTAGTGATGATACAAACGTTACATCCCAAAAAAGCAAAAATACAAGACAAAGAAGTTGTTGTCGAAAATCCGGTAAGCGCTCATAAGGATGGTGTTTATGTCTTGTTTTTAATAGCATTGGCTTTATTTGGATTTATATTTGTTCAGTATTTTTCTACAATTCCATTATATTATAAAGAAATACACCAACTATCAGAACAAAAAATCGGATTATTACTTGCTTTAAATGGTGCTTTGATATTTTTCTTTGAAATGCCATTAATAGCATATCTGGAAAAGACAAAATTATCTAAAATAGGGAATGTTATTGGCGGATTTGTCCTAACAGGCATAAGCTTTCTACTGTTATTAGTTACTCCGTGGGCAGGAGTTTTGGTTATCGGAATGATTATCGCCACACTTGGGGAGATGGTCGCATTTCCATTTGGAAATGCTTTTGCTCTAGACAGATCAAAAAAAGGAAAACAGGGAGCCTACATGGGATTGTATAGCATGTCTTTTTCTTTAGCTCATATTTTTGGTCATAATTCTGGGATGCAATTCATAAATAATTTTGGATTTGAAAACACCTGGGTTTTTATGGCCCTGATTGCTACTTTAGGAACATTTTTATTATATATCGTAAAACGAAAACTTAATCAGGAAAAAGTACCTGGTTAACCAATTTTTTATAAAACCTATACCAATGAAAAATTTCTTTTTTACCTTTTGTATTATACTAATTTATAGTTGTACCCAAGTACAGCAAGAGAAACAACCTGATACTATAAAAACAGAAGCAATAGAAGAGAAAAAGAGCTTTCCTAAATTAGAGCCTAATCGATATAATGTTGCTTTCCTTATTATGGATGGCACCTATAATACGGAATTTACGGCACCGTTTGATATTTTTCAACACACTCAATATCGTAAAAACATAAAACAAATGAATGTTTTTACTGTTGCAAATACAGACTACCCAATAACTACATTTGAAGGTGTAAAAATTATACCTGATTATAATTATGTAAAAGATTCTTTGCCTCAAATAGATATTTTGGTAGTTCCTAGTGCCGAGCATCATTTAGACACCGACTTAGATGATAAAGTGATGATTGATTTTGTAAAACAAGTTGATAAAACTGCTTTATTTATGACCTCGCATTGTGATGGAGCATTTGTTCTTGCTAAAGCCGGAGTTCTTGATAATGTAGTATCTACTACTTTTCCTAGTGATATAGATCAAATGCGAAGTACATTTCCTAATCTGGATATTAGAAAAGAAGTTTTATTTGTGCATGACAAAAAGTACATAACTTCTGCCGGAGGCGCCAAAAGTTTTGAAGCTGCGTTATATTTATGTGAACACTTATATGGTGAAGAAATTGCAAGGTCACTTGCAAAAGGATTAGTCATTGATTGGAACCTGAAAAAGGTACCTCATCTGGTAATCAATAAATAAAAATAATAAAAGCGACCTTATTCAGATCGCTTTCAGTATTTAGGGTAAATTACGTACTCTCTTTAGCTTCAAGATTCGGGGTCTTTAGACTAATGTCCTCACACTTAATTTATCCCTGATGTATTCCAAACTAATATTTTAAATCCGTATCGTCATACAGTTTAAAATGTTAATTCTGGACGACACATCAAGTATTTTTTACTATTGTAAATATAATGTAAAAAAATCATATACACCAAAAAAATGACGACAAAAAACATATAAATTCGATGAAATACACAAAATTTTATGATTTCAATTTATTTTGAAAAGAAGTATTTAGAATTTCCGAGGTGTTTTTTTATTAATTTATTATACTTTTCAGACATTTTTAAGGCCAATGTCCCTTCTATGGTGTACAATGCGTTTAGATCTTTATATCCGTTTTTCAACATTTGCTCTAAATAAAACAAAGCTGTTTCATTATCTTGATCCTGAGCGCTTAATGAAATCACTTTTCGATACGATTCGAAATCTTTTTTATCGACTAGTGTACTTAATATATTAAGGAATAAATTTTCCTCCAGATTTTCTTCTTCTTTAAGAAGTTGGTTTTTATAACTATCAACCAGATACTTCACATACCCTTTCATTCTATAGGCCATATAACGAGCAAGTTTTTCTTTACCCAAAATCAAGGTATCTAATTCTGACATTTGATACTTCCACCATCCTAGATTTTCAAATTCTTTTACTTCAATATCTTCTTCCATAGAAAGTAAATATACTTCTCTAAGAAAATTTTCCTTGTTCAGGTATTTTGTTTCCAGTCGTTTCTGTTGCTTATACTCTTTGGTTTTTCTAATTTCTTTCTGTTTTTCTTTTAGATCGTTAGTATTAAAAAAGGTTCCATATTTGAGTCGTATACCTTTTACTTCATCAAACGCATTTAAAAACTTACCTTGATCCAGATATAATTCTACTTCTTTCATTTCTTTCTGAAATAAGTTCTTAACCCAAATAGAGTCTTTAGGCATCCTTCCTTTATTCATTGCCTGTAATGTAAAATCAGAAAGTGCTTTTTTAATCTGTTTATTGAGCAATAATCCAGAATCTTTTTCATAAACATAAACATCGGCAGGAACTGCTCTGCTTTTTAAGTACTTTTTAATATTGAAAAAATCCTGGTACTTATGATTATCAATACTTACAATACCCCGATAAGAAAAGCTCTTTTTGATCCTTATCCTCGAATCATAGAAATATGTATCCTCTATTGCAATTACTCCAAACACCTCATTAGGGTATAAAGCAGCTAGTAAACTCGCTAGTTTTGCATCTTCTTGTACTCCTGCGATATAAATTCTTCCTTTTTGAATCGGAAAAAGAGAAAAAACATGACTCATAAAATCTGATACATATTCTACTTTCTTTTGTGCTTCTTGCTCTTCTAGGAAATTACTAATCGCAACAATATACCCATGTTCTTCGGCTGCTTCTCTATATAAGTGTGCAGTTTTCCCTGTATTTCCCGAACTATCAAACCCCAGTAATAGGGGCCAACTTTTATTTAAATCAAAAGATTTGGGTAAATAAATACTAAAATGATTACCTGTCGAAGGAATAATCAAAGAATCTATAACAACTCCCTTTTTGAGTGTAAGTGTATTTTGCCCATAACTTATTAAACTTAGGCAAAGTATAACAAAAAAGAGGTACTTTTTGGTAAACAATATTGACACAACGCAATGATTTTATAACTAAATGACACAAAAAATATACCACTTAATAGCGTTTTTATCTACATATTTTACAATTTTCTTTCTCTTTGGTCTCTCCTACTAATTTTCCTTTGTCATCAAGTTTATAATCACAACAATCCATATACCCTTGTATGATCATTTTTCGGGCACGTTGTATTTGTGATTTAACGGTCGATAAGGGGATCCCTAATTGCTCTGCAATTTGTTTTTGCTTAAAACCTTTTACATCAGAAAGAAGTAATGGTTTTCGGTATTTTTCTGGCAGCCTGTTTATTAACTCTGGGAGACAATCTTTTTCAGAATGGTCAGTAGTCTCTTCATATATTTGTTCTTTTACAAAATCTGTAGTCTGTTTATTTTCTTTTAAATAATCATATACTGTATTTCTTGCAATTGTAAACAACCAGGATTTGATTTTAGAATGATCTCTAAGTTTATTTTTATTACTGTGTACTTTTATAAAAGTCTCTTGTATCAAATCATCTACAATTTGATCATTTTTCACTTTACTTTTTATAAATAGTCTAATGTTTTCATGATAGGTTTTCCAAAGATTCGAAGTTTCCATAAATCAAAACAGAAATACCCCTATTTCTACTAAAAACAGAAATAGGGAAGTTATTGTTAACAGCTACATCCTGTACATTCGCATCCTATACAGGAGCAGTTAGAACATTGCCCCTCTACGCAACTTGAACATGTACAGGTACATTCTTTATTTTTCATAACGCTATTGTTTTACTATGATTATATATCTATAGGACTAAAACAGATACAAAAAGATGCATAATTATCTCATAAATTTAATGAAATCTGATTTAGCATCATAAAAAAACGTCTGAAAGCATTCAGACGTTTTTCATCTTTTCCCTGTACTCTCTTTAGTTCCCCAAACTAATGTCCTCACACAAGATAAAGATTGCTCTTTATATACATATAATCAAATCTCATGCCATAAATTAGGCATCTAGTTCTCCAAATTCGACATGACTGGTAATTGGATTATTTTCTATAAGATTAGACAGTATAATATGTGTTTTAACTTCTCCATAAGTGATCAACCTATCTATAAATTCTTGTAAATGTATTTGATCTCTTAACACTACTTCCATAACTATATTTTCGTTACCTGTGATTCGATAACAATTCATGACTTCCTTAAATTCTGATACCTTTATCAAAAACGGTTTTAATCTTCCCATAAATGCTCGTAGTGTAATTATTGCTTTTAATTGATACCCTGTTTTGGTATATGAGACATCGGCAATATACCCTTTTAAAATCCCATAATCTTCCATCTTTTTTATCCTTTCGGCAACTGCAGGAGAACTCAAACCTACTTTTCGTCCTATTTCTGTATTAGATAGTCGTGCATTTTGTTGTAAACACTTCAAAATATCCCAGTTTATAGCATCTATTTTCATTACAATATTTTTCAGTTTTTTAGTGATTATATAAAATATGTATAAGCTCTCTTTTTCTATCGATATCTAAACTTTTATACTATATATTATATACATCTACATCTACTAATTATTAATTCGGGTATAAAAATTTCACTTTTAAGAAAAAAGCAATAAAAGTCCTTAATTACTAATGTAAATTAATCATTTAACTTTAAATAATAAAGAAAAAATACTAAAAATAACATTATTTTTGATGTAACAAATTGATATGAGATTACAGCCCCGAAATAAAAGGTTATACAAGAAGGCTCTCGAGATATTTACACTCTCTCGAAGTATTTCAAATTATCTTGTTCATGATTTAGCTCCATTACAAAATAATGGGAGTGAGCATCCTCATATTTATTTTACTGGTGACATCATAAGACAATCAGATGCACTGGCTCCCAAAATAATTAAAGCCGAAAATCAAACCTTTCAGGATGAGCGTATAAAACACGCTACTTCTCTGATACATATTACCAATAGGCTTTACAAAAATTGTGAACGTCTTGAACAATCTGAAAGTAACGGAAAAGAATTCTTAATTCTATTGCGCAAAGAGCTTAGAAAATTTAAACATCTGCAACGTTCCTGGATGATGAGTTTATAAAGTTTCCTCTTTATAGATTTTACTTTTTTCATTTTACAATATTATCTAATCCTTCTGGCAATACTCTTTTTGTAGCGTTTTAATTCGTCTTTCACTTTAGGACTTAATAAAAATAGCCCGATCATGTTGGGTACCATCATTGCAAAAATCATGGCGTCACTAAAATCTGTGACTGCATTTAGTGTAGCTGCAGCACCTACTACTGTAAAACAGCAAAAAATAGACTTATACAAGTATTCTGTACGTTTGCTTCTTCCAAAAAGATAGCTCCAGGCCTGGTATCCATAATATGACCATGAAATCATAGAAGAGAAAGCAAAAAGTAATACTGCAATCGTAAGGAGATACGGAAACCATGAAACACCACTCTCTAATGCAGATGCAGTAAGAAGAACTCCTTGTTCAAAATCAATTTCGGTACTTGTATCTACCTGCCCAGTTATAATTAACACCAAAGCAGTCATTGTACACACAACTACAGTATCGATAAAAGGCTCGAGCAATGCCACTAGTCCTTCGCTTGCAGGGAAACGTGTTTTTACCGCACTATGTGCTATTGAAGCACTACCAACTCCTGCTTCATTACTAAAAGCTCCTCGTCTAAACCCCTGAACCAATACTCCTACAAAGCCTCCCATCACTCCTTCAGGATGAAAAGCACCATCCCAAATTGCACTAAATGCAGCTGGAATAGCCGAACTATACAACACTAAAACTGTTAAGACTGCTGCAATATAAATCAATACCATAAAGGGTACAATCTTATCGGTTACACTTGCTATTTTTTTGATTCCGCCAATGATAACAACACCTACCAATATCGCCATGATAACTCCAAACACCCAACCTTGCCCATGCAACATTGAGTTATCCGAAATTATCACATGGTCAAACAATTTAAAGGCCTGATTTACCTGAAACATGTTACCACCACCAAACGATCCTCCTATACACATAATAGCAAAAATTATAGATAGTACCTTACCAAATTTGGCGTAGCCTTTTTCTCCTAACCCTTTAGTTAAATAATACATAGGACCTCCAAAAATTTTCCCTTCACTATCTACCTCCCGGTATTTAACTCCCAGGGTACATTCTACGAATTTTGAAGACATCCCTAACACCCCAATAATAATCATCCAGAGTGTTGCCCCGGCACCACCAATAGACAAGGCAATTGCAACACCAGCAATATTACCCAACCCAACTGTAGCCGAAACAGCTGTAGTTAATGCCTGAAAATGGCTAACTTCTCCTTTTACATCATCATCCTTATTTTTTTCTTCCATCGAAATGCTTTCAGTAGATAACTCATCTGTCTCTTCCTGATTCAAATTCTCTAAAGCATCGTATTTTCCTCGAACTACTTGTATTGCGGTATAAAAACTTCTTACATTAATAAATTTAAAATATAATGTAAAATATCCAGCTCCTAATAGCAATACTACAACTACCCAAGGAATCCCTACAGTGTCTGTAATAGGGATTTCGGCTAGAATTGCATCGACAAACCAACTGGTAGCATCACCAAAAACACGATTGATATTTTCATCTAAATTTTGTTCTGAAATAATACAAGGAAATAACATGGTAAAATTTTTAAAGCAAATTGCTCTAAAAACTGAAACCATAAAAGGTTAAGTAGTATTCAAAATTTACGACCAGAATGGTTAAGCATACGGTTACGTATCATCTTTTAGTGAAGTATACTGAAGAAAACTATTAGCTTTTGCAAAAGCAATCAATTGTTCTTTACCTCCCGCCCCACTTATGCTAAGCATCTTTTTTATTTGATGAATATGAGTCTGGAACCCATCTGTACTAATGTGCATTTCCTGAGCAATCTCGGTATAAGATTTATAGTTTCCATAATAGGCCAGATACCCTAAAACTTCTTTTTGTCTATCAGAAAGTTCTATTTTTGAAGTTGCTTTTATCGTTTTCAGGTTAGTTTTTAATGTTTTGATCGTATCTAAATGGCTCTCATTTGCTATTTGTAATTGTTCATTTTCTTTTTCAAGTTTTGCTTTTTGAATTTTTAGTTTTTGAGCCAGACTTTGCTGTTGTTCTTTTTCTGAAAGAAATTTCCAACTATATAAAAGAATAGAAAACAGAAGAATAAAAAGAAATTTGAACGAAATAGCCGTAATACTCCCCAATACTCCCCAGAATTGCTGATCGATAAATTGCAATACTCTATCCTGAGGTATCATACGATGAGAAACAGCAATTACAATTAGTACAAATAATGCAAAAGTAGGCAAATACATAAACCTCATTTGCCTTCCTACAAAAGCTTTATTAAGCTCATACAGCAACGAAATAGCTACCAAAATAGAAATAGGAATATCGATCAACCAAATAAAATTATTACTAATCTCGGGATTGCCATAGGAAGACGCGATAAAAACAAAAGTGATCATTCCTAAAACACCACAAAAGAGCCCGATAAATTCTCGAACACTAAAGCGTTGTACCAATCGCACTACAATACCTGGTTTTTGAGGATGTTCTATTGATGGAAGGGATAATAAAATAAACAACGAGTTTGCTAAAGAAACCAGTACACCAAAATAAATCAGAATTTTATTAGTCGAAGGCCATTGCAACCCTTCAACCATAATTAAGTTAACCAATGCCCCTATGCCCCAAACAAATATTGCCAGTCCAAACCATTTAATCCCATGAATAGCTTTTTTATCGGCTCCACGAAGTTTTTCTTTGCTAAAAATACGCTGAATCACTATTGCCGAAATAAGGCACACAATTGCAGTTACTGTATATTCTATGGTACTAAACACGGATTAGATATTTACTCATGTCTAAAGATATTGAAATTTTGATCATTATTAATCTTTCTTAGATAAACCCTAAATAAATCTGGTTTTAAATTGATTTAATTATATGCTATAAACAAGTAAACCTCACAAGTCTTATAGACTTGTGAGGTTTCATTAAAAAATTCTATTCTATGCTTCGCTCTTACGAGATAAGCAACTTTACATATTTCGTCTATACTGCCCTCCTACTTCAAATAATGCTGATGTAATCTGGCCTAAAGAACATTTTTTACACACCTCCATCAAAGCTTCAAAAATATTCTGGTTACTGATTGCTTTTTGTTGTAGGTTTTTTAGTAGTTCTGTTGTAGAATCAGCATTTCCTTTATGCAATTCGTTTAGCATTCTGATCTGATATTGCTTCTCTTCTTCTGTTGCACGAATTACCTCTCCTGGTGTTACCGTTGGCGACCCTTTAGAGCTTAAAAATGTATTCACTCCAATAATCGGAAACTTTCCATTATGTTTCAATGTTTCATAATACAGGCTTTCTTCTTGTATTTTACTACGTTGATACATGGTTTCCATCGCCCCGAGCACTCCTCCTCGTTCTGTAATTCTGTCAAACTCTTCTAATACCGCTTCTTCAACAAGATCTGTTAGTTCTTCTATAATAAAAGATCCTTGAATTGGGTTCTCGTTTTTAGCAAGCCCCAGTTCTTTATTGATAATCAATTGTATTGCCATTGCTCTACGCACAGATTCTTCTGTTGGTGTGGTAATGGCTTCATCATAAGCGTTGGTATGCAATGAATTACAATTATCATAGATCGCATATAACGCCTGAAGTGTTGTACGAATATCATTAAAGTCAATTTCCTGAGCATGTAATGACCGACCCGAAGTTTGAATATGATATTTCAACATCTGGGCTCTAGAATTCGCCCCGTATTTATCTTTTAAAGCTTTTGCCCATATTTTACGTGCGACACGGCCTATAACTGCATATTCTGGATCAATACCATTAGAGAAGAAAAAGGATAGGTTAGGTCCAAACTTATTAATATCCATTCCACGACTTAGGTAATATTCTACATAAGTAAAACCATTTGCCAATGTTAATGCTAACTGCGTAATTGGATTTGCTCCCGCTTCTGCTATATGATATCCAGAAATAGATACCGAATAAAAGTTACGTACTTGTTGATCAATAAAATATTCTTGCACATCTCCCATTAAACGCAATGCAAATTCTGTAGAGAAAATACAGGTATTTTGTGCCTGGTCTTCTTTTAGTATATCTGCTTGTACTGTACCACGAACAGTGTTTAGAGTCGTAGTTTTAATTTCATCATATACATTTGCAGGTAGTACCTGATCTCCTGTAACACCAAGAAGCATTAATCCTAATCCATCATTACCTTCGGGAAGTTCGCCTTGATATTCTGGACGTTCTACACCTTTTTTGGCATATATCTTTTTGATTTTTGATGCTACTTCGTTCTCAAGATTATTTTCTTTAATATATTTCTCACAGTTCTGATCGATTGCTGCATTCATAAAGAAACCTAATAACATTGGAGCAGGACCATTAATGGTCATACTCACCGAGGTCATGGCATGTGTTAAATCAAATCCAGAGTATAATTTCTTTGCATCGTCGAGACAGCAAATCGACACTCCTGCATTACCAATTTTACCATAGATATCAGGTCTTTGATCTGGATCGTTTCCATAAAGTGTTACCGAATCAAAGGCTGTAGAAAGTCGTTTGGCGGGCATTCCTAAACTCACATAGTGAAAACGTCTATTGGTACGTTCGGGGCCACCTTCTCCAGCAAACATACGTGTTGGATCTTCTCCGGTACGCTTAAAAGGATATAAACCCGAAGCATAAGGAAACTCGCCCGGTACATTTTCTTGTAAGCACCACTTCAAGATATCTCCCCAGGCTTCATATTTTGGCAAGGCCACTTTAGGGATTTGACTATGCGACAAAGATTCTGTATGGGTTTCTATTTTAATTTCTTTATCTCTTACCTTAAAAGAATAAATAGGGTCTTTATATTTTTTAACTTTAGCAGCCCACCCGGTAATAATCTCCCAATTATAAGGATCAAGATTAAGTTTTACTCTATCAAACTCTGCCAAGAGTAATTTCAAAAATGATGCATTATCCTCACTTTTCACATTCTGAAGATTCTCTTCATCAATTCCATTCTTAGACAAAGCAATAGAATCGACATTAGCAACGCTACAGATCGTTTTATAAATACCATATAATTTTTGTGCAACTTCTACTTGAGTATTTGCAATTTTATCATATGCTCTGTTATTTTCTGAGATTTCTGATAGATATCTGGTTCTACTTGGTGGAATAACAAATATCTTTTCTGACATTTCTTTAGAAATATGAAAATCAGATTTCAATTCTGCTCCTGTTTTCTCTACAATTTTATCCATAATTTCCTTGTAGAGTGTGTTCATTCCCGGGTCATTAAACTGCGAAGCAATAGTTCCGAATACTGGTAATTCATCTTGTGGAATATCCCACAATTGATGATTACGCATATATTGCTTTTTTACATCCCGCAATGCATCCAAAGAGCCTCTTTTATCAAACTTATTGATAGCTACCAGGTCTGCAAAATCCAGCATATCTATTTTCTCTAATTGTGTTGCAGCACCAAACTCTGGTGTCATTACATATAAAGAGGTATCGCTATGTTCTAAGATTTCGGTATCAGACTGACCGATTCCCGAAGTTTCGAGAATGATAAGATCAAATTCTGCTGCTTTAAGCACTTCTATAGCTTCTGCTACATACTTAGACAATGCCAGATTAGATTGTCGTGTAGCCAGAGACCGCATGTATACTCTTGGAGAATTAATAGCATTCATTCTAATTCTATCTCCAAGTAGTGCTCCTCCTGTTTTACGTTTAGAAGGGTCTACAGAAATTAATCCAATTGTTTTTTCAGGAAAATCAATCAAAAATCGGCGAACCAACTCATCTACTAATGATGATTTACCCGCACCACCCGTACCAGTAATACCAAGGACAGGTGTTTTAGATGTTTTATTTTTTATATGAATTTGATCTAAAGTATCCTTAGCGACTTCAGGAAAATTTTCTGCAGCAGAAATAACTCTAGCAATAGAACCGATTTCTTTTTCTGCCAGATGCTCTACTTCTCCATTAAGACGATCTCCTATAGGAAAATCTGCTCTCTTTACCAGGTCATTGATCATCCCTTGCAATCCTAATTCTCTTCCATCATCAGGAGAGTATATACGAGTAATCCCATAATCCATGAGTTCTTTGATCTCTTCGGGAAGGATTACTCCACCACCTCCGCCAAATATTTTAATATGAGTTGCTCCTTTTTCTTTTAGCAAATCATACATATATTTAAAATATTCGTTATGTCCTCCTTGATAAGAAGTCATCGCTATAGCATTAGCATCTTCTTGTATGGCACAATTCACAACCTCTTCTACACTGCGATCGTGGCCTAAGTGAATGACTTCTACTCCTGTAGACTGGATAATACGTCGCATAATATTAATAGCGGCATCGTGTCCATCAAATAATGAAGCTGCGGTAACTATTCTTACTTTATTCTTGGGTGTATACGGTGTTTTTTGTTCCATTGATAATAAAAAGTGGTTTTAATGCTGCCAATTTACGAAACATGCATCAAAAAGGATTATTTTTTTAGAATTATATAATTTATTTAACCTATCCAATGCTTTCATTATTTATAGTTCAAATTTAATATTAATTATTCTAGTTTTCTAAAAATCATACATTGATCAGAGCAATACAGTATAAATCCATAAGAAAATAAGGATAATTAATAAAACTTAAGAAAAAACAATTTCTAAAATCAGTTCAATAATAGTAAGTTTATGTCCTGAGAAAACACAAGTCATAATGAAAAAAACAACCCTATTAATTAATTGCCCCGACAGAAAAGGAATTATTGCTACCGTCACCAATTTCATTCTAGCCAAAAAAGGGAATACCATATATATAGAACAGCATGTAGATCGTGAACTAAAGGAGTTCTTTATGAGATTAGAATGTGAATTTGATGAAGACGAAGAAAAACTAGCACTATTTAAAGAGTCCTTTACTACACATGTTGCAGAAAATTATAATATGCACTGGGAAATGTATAATGCCGAAAAAAAGCCTCGAATGGCTCTTTTTGTTTCTAAATATAATCATTGCCTTTATGATATCCTGGGAAGATATGCTTCTGGAGAGTTAAAAGTACACATCCCTATTATTATAAGCAACCATGAAGACCTTAAGCCTATTGCTGATGCTTTTGATATCCCATTTAAATATATCCCGGTAACAAAAGATACCAAAAAACAGGCTGAAACACAGCAAATAGAGCTTCTAAAAGAATATAAAATTGATTTTATAGTTCTGGCGAGATATATGCAAATTATTTCTTCCGATTTTATAGATCAATTTCCTTATAAAATCATAAACATACACCGTTCTTTTTTACCAGCTTTTCCTGGAACAAAACCATATCATTCTGCTTATGAAAGAGGTGTAAAAATAATTGGTGCAACAAGTCATTATGTAACTCCAGATCCAGAAGGCGGGCCTATTATCGAGCAAGAGATTGCACGTGTATCCCACATTCATAATGCAGATGATTTTATGCTTAAAGGCCGAGATCTCGAAAAAATTGTATTATCGCGAGCCATTAAACATCATCTCGAAAGAAAATTGCTAGTTTATAATAATAAAACTGTTGTTTTTTCTTAAAGTAGAAACGTTATTAAAATATACTTCTGTTTCAAAGTACAGAACAGTACAAGAAGGAGGCTGGCTTTTATAAATATTTACGCTGCTTTAACCATTTTACCATTTTAGGATTGATCTTATGCCTTGGTAATTTTCTAAGCGGTTTGATCTTTGCTCTGTTCTCTATAAGAAGGATGACCATCTCTGTATGATTATGTAATACAGCGATACATAGTGGCGTTTCTGTATATAATCCAGTGTGGGTTCCATGTTCAATCGGCACCTTATGTTCTAGTAATACTTTTGCTGCTTCCAGAGTATTTTCTTGTGCCGCTATCATTAAAGGTGTTTTATGAAAGTAATTTGGAGTATTAGGGTTCGCCCCATGATCTAATAACAATTTTATAACAGTTGCATTATTTTCCTTAACCGCAGATATAAGTGGTGTTTCACCTAAACCAAACACCTCTGTGTTCTGAAGATTGATGTCTGCACCAGCATCAAGAAGTATATGTATTAACCTGGCATTATTTTTAATGACTGCCATATTTAGCGCAGAAAAACCTAACTCAGAAGTTGTATTTACATCTATCCCTATTTGTAGTAAATGCTTTACTAACGGAATATCTTCTTGAGCACAAGCCTCTACCAAAGATACTGTCTCCAGCTTCTCAATATCCTCTATCTTGAATTCTTTAGTACTTTCGGTTTTTTCCTGTCGTTTCTCTTCTAAAAAGTTTTCCTGAGAATCAATAGGTGTTTTATACACCTCTTGTGAGATCTCAATTTCTTTTACAGAATTCGAAATAGAATCTGTTACACCATTCGCTTTAAGATACTTTATACTTTGCTTGAAATATTTCGCTATAGTCTTATTTAGAAATTTAATATAGTCTGTAGATTCTTCTCGTTTTATAGCTAAGTATGCCATTGCATACGCAATAATTTGCTCTGGCAAATATCCCTGTTTGCTCATTTTCCAGTTGCTTCCTATTCCTATTTGTTGTGAAGAAAAATTAAATTTTGAGTTTCCAATAAAAATTCCAAAACCACATACAATGGCCAAAAGATCTGTGAGATACTCATCATTATCCTTGATCCATTGTTCTCCTAAAAGCAGTTGATGCGATAATTCGTGAGCTATTGTAGCAATTAAAGCCTCTAAGTTGTTTAGTTGATCGGTGGCTATAAAAATCGTAGTAACATCATTTAAATTTTGATACATTCCTGCTGCGCCTTCCCATCTACCATTGATATCAGCTGGTGTAGTAAGAATTCTACCATCTTCCATTTTTACGGCTCCATCATTAAATAGTTTCAATTGAATGTTTATATCTTCTATACCCATTAGTTGCATGATCTGATTCAATAAAAACTTTGCATCTGGCAGAGTACCTTCAAACTTTCTATTAAAACAGGGGTGAGTTGGCAATATGGTTTCTATTTTCAACCCTCGTTCTGCTAAATTTTCTTCAAGAAATGTAATACTTTCTTCTACCCATTTTTTATCCTCTAGAGTAATGGGTAATTTCAAGTTATTTTTCCAAAACATATATAGTTTTTCACTTTATAAATTATCTATAAAGATAAGACGATACTAAGTAGCAGTATCCCCCCATTTTCAGTGATTTTATGTTTCAAATTTAACATAAGCATTTACTGCCTCTATATCTAGAAAGAATCTCGATCAATGCAGTTCTAATAGAGTAAAAGCAATTCTTAACAATAACAATACTGTAGTTTTTTATAGCGGAAAAACATCTTTGGTATTTGCAAAATGATACCCTTGTTCTTCTAAAGCTGTTCTTCCTTCGTAATTTTTTTGAAGTGCAGGATTCGAATGATTAAAATGAATAAATATTATTTTTGATTTCACTTCTTTTAGTTCACTTTTAAATAAAGCAATGGTTTCTTCGATAAAAGGATGTGGCACCTCTGACATTGGCCTTGGAATTTCTCCGTTTTTAAAGAAAGTGGCATCAATAAAAGCATAATCCACTTGTTTAACCTGATCAACAATATTTTTCTCCCAAAGAGACCACTTATTAATATCTGGAATAAATAATGCTTTTTTATTATTTCCGATGATTTTATACCCTACCGTTTCAGAATATTCATCCCTATGAGGCACCAAAAAAGGAATAACTTGTATCGCGCTTGTTAAGGTTAGTGTAGAATCTGCTTGCATAGATTTAATAGCTATATTCTGCAAAGAGACTAATTGTGACCAAGGGCCGTTAGTTTCTAAAAAAGATTGCATTCTTGGCATTGCATACACAGGTATTTTATTTGCTCCCATGGCTTCTCTGCCAAAATGCATCAATCCTGTATAGTGTCCTATATGGGCATGTGTTAAAAATACTCCATCAATAATAGCATCATTTTGTAGATGTTCATTATCTAGGACCGCTAATTGTTCTGGCATATCTGGTGTTGCCTCGAACATAAATTTTTTATGGTTTTTCTTATCAATCACCCCCAATGCAGTAACCAATTCTTTATCTGCCAGGCCTTTTTGAACAGCTATATATTCGTTTGTATTGTTAATATGAGGAAACCCTCCGTCCTGCGCAATTCCTAATACAGTTATGTATTGATCAAATTCATTTTGTAGAACAGATTGGCTTTTTATCGATACTTTTTCATTTTTACATGAAATAATTAGAGTAGATAGTATTAAAAAAATTAAATTTGGTTTCATCTGGCTACATTTATTAATTTTTAAAGATCAGGTAAAATTCGCAATACGTAATTATGATTCAATATCAATTTTATCTTACTGGCGTATTTAATATAGTTATAATCACAATCTCAAATCTAATAAGAAATCATGAAACAAATTTTTAGTATACTCGCTATCTTTTTATTATCAAGTTGTGCAGAGTTACAACAAGTTGTAAATAACCTTCCGCAGACTACCGGAGGTTTTGGGTTGAGCAATATTGACATCTCTAATGGGTTAAGAGAAGCTTTAGATAATGGCATAGATAAGCAAGTCACAAAACTTACCCAAAAAGATGGTTTTTATAGAAATCAACTTGTTAAGATTCTTCTTCCGCAAGAATTACAAAAAGTGGATAAAACATTAAGAGACATAGGATTAGGCAAACTCGCAGACGAAGGATTAAAAGCAATTAATCGTGCTGCAGAAGATGCTGTAAAAGAAGCAACACCTATATTTGTAGGTGCTGTAAAACAAATAACGTTTAATGATGCCAAACAAATACTGTTAGGTAATAACAGAGCAGCTACTCAATATCTTGAGAATAAGACTCGTAGTCAACTATATCAAAAGTTTAATCCCGTAATCAATAAATCGTTTTCTAAAGTAGGTGCAGACAAAATTTGGTCTAATATCATCACAAAATACAATGCTATACCTCTTACAAACAATGTTAACCCAGATCTCACCGATTATGTAACTGGTGAAGCTCTTAAAGGAGTGTATGCAATGATTGCTGTAGAAGAGCAAGAAATCCGAACTAAGCTTAGTTCGAGAACAACAGACTTATTGCGACGGGTATTTGCCTTGCAAGATCGATAAAAGCCTAAGCAAGTCTCTTAATTATTGATTAAGAGACTTGCTTATATTTATCACAATTTTAGACTACCTTAACTGATTCTTAAGAAACCTCCCTTTTATTATCCAGTATCTTTGCATTATTAATGTAAGAGAAGAAAAATGTTTGCCTGGTTAAAGAACAAAACTGAATTGCAAAAACTGCAGCACACCTACTGTAAATTAATGAAAAGCGCTTATAAATTAGCACTTACAGATAAAAACAAAAGTGATCAGCTTCATCAAAAAGCTGATAAAATTTTAATTCAAATAAAAGAAATTGAAGGGCAATCTTCCTGATGAATATTTGACACTCCTAAGACCGTTTAGTACTGTTTTTTAAACATAAAGTATGGGCTAATTTCATACCAATACACTTCATGCATGGTATAGAAATAGTTGTCATGTACAAAATTTTCTATACTTCATGAAGTGTTCTAAAATATGTAAAAGCTTCTGCAAGTCGAGACCCATACCATGAGAAATATTCTCCATCAACCAAAATAATCTTTGCAGTGGTTGTATTTTTCAATTCATCGATATGCTTTTTTGAAAAAGGATATGGCTCTGAGGATAACATGATCAAGTCTAAATCTTGTATTGTTCTAAGTTCCTCTTTTGGGATTTCTGGATAACGATCTTTATCGCCAAAAACATTTACAAAACCATTTACTTTTAGCAGATGATCTACAAATGTGTTTTTACCGGTTACCATCCAGGGGTCTTTCCATATAAAATAGGCTACTCGTTTTTGAGGCATCCCAGATACAAAATTATCAAAAGATTCTTTTTCTAACCTTATTTTAGATATCAGTGTATTTGCTTCCTCTTTTTTGTCAAAAATATCCCCATATTGCTTAATCATTTCCAAAGCTTCTGATATAGAAAAAATATCTGAGACATGTACCGGATATTCTTTTTCAAGATATTCTACTATTTCTCTTGTGTTTTCTTCCTTATTACAAAGAATGATATCAGGATTTAGCTTTTTAATTTTTTCGTAATTGACTTTCTTAGTACCTCCTACAATAGCTTTTTGACTTCTTATCGTTTTTGGGTGAACGCAAAATTTGGTAACCCCTACAATATGATCTGATACTCCTAACGAAACTAATAACTCGGTTTGTGAAGGTACTAAAGAAACAATACGCTTTGGAGATTTTAGAAATTCGATTTTCCTACCTAATTGATCTGTACATATCATATCCCTGGTCGTGTTACATTTTATGAATTCTTAAAAATTATAAAAAAAATCATAAATACTTAATAATTAGATACTTAAAAATAGGATTTTAGAAATTATCTCCTTATATTAGAAGATATTAATATTAAAATTTTGGGGCTATGAGTTCAATATTACTAAATGTTATCATTTATGGTATAATGGCATTTTTCGTTATTTTTATTGCATACGGACTTTACGGGTATGCAAAACATGTTTTTAACGCCAATAGACGTTAATTCTATCCTTTTGGAAAGGAACAAGAGTATACGCTATTCTTGTTCCTTTTTTATTATTTCAGGATATTTTCCATTTGTTTTTGAAGTTCAAGTGCTTTTTCTGCTGCCGCTTTGGCATAATCAATTCCATCTGAAGCATATATAATGCCTCTAGAAGAGTTGATTAACAGTCCTACTTGATCATTCAATCCGTATGTACATACTTCTTGTAAATTTCCACCTTGTGCGCCTACACCGGGAACCAAAAGAAAACTATCTGGTATAATTTTTCTAATTTCCCCAATAAATTCCGCTTTGGTTGCACCAACCACATACATTAAGTTTTCAGAGTTTTTATATGATTTAGAAACTTCTAACACCTGCTTGTACAGCTCTTTTCCCTCTACATTTTTTGTCTGAAAATCAAAAGCGCCCTGGTTAGATGTCAATGCCAGTAAAATCGTATGTTTATTCTCGAAAGCTAAAAAAGGTTCTACAGAATCTTTACCCATATAAGGGGCTACGGTTACAGAATCAAATTCTAAGTCTTCAAAAAAAGCTTTGGCATACATTGTACTTGTGTTACCAATATCTCCTCGTTTGGCATCTGCAATCGTAAAAACCTCGGGATAATTTGTATTTAGATAGATAATTGTTTTTTCGAGAGATTTCCACCCTTTGATACCGTATGCTTCATAAAAAGCAGTATTAGGCTTATAGGCAACGGCAAGATGGTGCGTGGCGTCTATAATAGCTTTATTAAACTCAAAAATAGGATCTTCTTCATTTAATAGGTGCTTAGGGATTTTATTTAAATCCACATCTAATCCTATACATAAAAATGATTGTTTTGCATGTATTTGAGCAACCAGTTCCTGAGTTGTCATATTAATTGTATTGATCTATTGATTAACATTATTCTTTACCTTCTACATAGTCCTGAAGATAACTATATCTTTCAGTCAGCTTTCCATCTTTGGTCATTCTTGCTCTTTCGAGAATACCATCTTTATCATCATTAAAAAATGCAGGGATTACATGTTCTAAAAACATGTCTCCAAATCCTGTACTGGCATCTTTGGGTAATTCGCATGGCAAATTATCAACAGCCATAACCCCGATTGCATTTGGATCTGTAGCATCGGTTTCAGTTTCGGTTTGTGGATTATAGCCATATATCGGATCTGCAATTGTAGAAGATCTAATTGTAGAGGCAACCGGCCCATCGATATCACATGAAATATCTGCTACCAATTTGATATTAAAACCTTCGGATTTTGCATCTTCCCTGGTAAAAATATAAGGTGCTCCGTCTCCAAAGAAGTGACCTGCAATATACATATCACTCACTTCTGCAAATCGCATAAAATCTCCTTCATACTCTTGTGGGTTGCTATAAAAATCCCCCTTGTCTATGATACGCCCATCTTTGCGCTTATTATAATCCAACACATCAATTTGAACATAAACAGGTTCATCAAACGTAGCATTCAGGTATTCGTCTACAGCAACTTCTCTGATATGCATAGCGTCGATAATCTCTTTGGCTCCACCTCCTACTTTTCCGTTTCCGGTAAGTACAATCTTTATATTGGGTAACTTAATTTTCGATAATTCAGACTCTAATGCTTTTTGATCGTTAAGTGTTTCGGCTTTAGGTAAAGTAAAAGTATCAAACTTAAGTCCCCAGGCTCTAAATCCATTATACGCACCAACAATCCCAGCGTATTTTCCAAATCCTATTAACCTAAAACCATTCTGACCCACAATGACTTCGTGATCATATAGCTCTATATTCTTTTCGAGAATTGCCTTTAGTAAATCCCTGTTATACGATTGTTTTTTGATCGTATGCGAAAAGAAAAAATATTTTTTGTTGGGTAATAAAGCAGCAACAGGCACTTCTTTTACACCAAGCAGTACATCACAATCTGACAGGTCATCAGAAACGGCAAAACCTGCTTTTTCATACTCAGAGTCATCAAAAACTCTAACATGAGAAGGTTCAACAATAAAAGAAGCTTGAGGAAATTTGGTCACTACTGATTTTAGGCCATCTGGCGAAAAAACAACACGACGATCTGGCGGGTTTTTTCGCTCTTTAATGACACCGAACTTAGTCATATGAATTGGTATAAATTTTGTACTAAAAAACGAGGGTAAAGATATGATAATTATGATTATATTTGCTGCCCGAAAGTATTTTTGGTCAAATTGAGAGCATATTTTGTTTTCTAAAGAAATATAATGATCAAATTTCGGAAAATACTACTGGGGTCGACTGGTTTTGACAGCGAGATTAATAAGGTAGTAAGCACGTCGAGCGCTGGGATATAGCTCGTAAATATCATATTTCACTTTTTTAAACGGCGAGAATAACTACGCCCTAGCTGCATAATCTGAATTTATAGTAGGATAATGCCTCGGTTCACAAGGTGAACAAGCAGGATACCTCTCAAGAGCCTTGGTTTACGGCGATTGATCATGAGGTATCGTAAAAGTAAACCTAGAAATTATAGGATCTTGATATAATTTCGAAACTTAATTGAGAATAAGCGATAGGTTGGCGGTTTTTGGTCTTTCTTATCGACGAAAATTAAACAAAAACTAAACGTGTAGAAAGCTATTGTATTACTTGTTTGGACGAGGGTTCGAATCCCTCCGACTCCACTACAAACCTGCCAAACGGCAGGTTTTTGTGTATCCGGGAGATTCGCCCAATGCGCCAGCTGGCTCTTTCGCTGCAAATGTCCTCAGGACATTTACTAATCGCTACAGCCCTCTCCGACTCCACTACAAACCTGCCAAACGGCAGGTTTTTGTGTATCCGGGGGATTCGCCCAATGCGCCAGCTGGCTCTTTCGCTGCAAATGTCCTCAGGACATTTACTAATCGCTACAGCCCTCTCCGACTCCACTACAAACCTGCCAAACGGCAGGTTTTTGTGTATCCGGGGGATTCGCCCAATGCGCCAGCTGGCTCTTTCGCTGCAAATGTCTTCGAGACATTTACTGATCACTACAGCCCTCTCCGACTTCATAGAAACACGTAAAACCTCCTTTTTTAAAGAGGTTTCTTTTTTCACGGGAAAGTAAATAGGAAAGTAGTTATTGTTTCATTGTTATTTTTTTAATTCGAACAGATATATTTTCTACTTATCCATTAGTATAATATCATTATTTAAACTAGACCAGTACTCTAAGGAATGAATAGATGAAGTTGAATTCAGGTTTTTAATTTTAAATACCTTTTTTAATCGATACTCTACTCCGTTTAGTATCATTTCCTTTTCATTACTTTTTTCATTTTCAAAATGAGTCATCTGCATTACAATGTATTTTTCTTTCTCTATATGTAAGAACGATAAATCACCTTCTCTATAAAATTTAGATACATTTACTTGCGTCTTTTGCTCTTGGCTATAACCACATAAGGATATTAGAAGAATTAATACTTTAATTAGGTTTCTCATTTGTTTATTGAACTTTAATTTTTTAATTTTTTTCTATGAATTTCTACTCAATCATGAAAATATAAAAAATCCCATAATTTCGATTCATTTATTATAGTTTTATTCTATCCCTTCTCATTTTTTTGTAATACCTGCGTTTCTTCCTCATAAAGTGCAATCTCAAAACCTCTCTTAATTAAATCATTAATCACTTATGGTTTTACTTCTTGCAGATACAGTATAGATCCATCAATTCTAACTTGTGAATTTTTATCAAAATCTCGAATTACTTTTATTATTTTTTCATTTTTTTCTTTCATTTTTGGTTTTAGATATTAGTCTTTTTACTCATCTATTCTCTATTCGTAACTTGTATCAAATGGAGTGTCTAAAGAACATCTGGAAGGCATTATTTTTAAAGACTCATCGAAACTCTAGAAATATATCTATATGAAATAAAGTACTCTGGGAGTTTATCTGCTAATTTTAAAAGTAAAAATTCAACGGTTTTAGCGTATCCTAATTACAACATATGTTAGTAACTTTAATTGTCATAAAAACGAAAAGAAAAATTAAAATATTATGGGGTTAATAGACTTGTATCCAGATAATAAGAATAGGGCTAGAAGATTGGATCAATTGTCTAGCGATATAGGAGTGTTTTTAGTAGATTTAACTTTGATAGCAGATAGTATACAAGATTCTTTAGATGAGTTTCATGGGAAGGCTAGAGATATGCTTTTAGATTTGAATATTGATCCATCTGACCCTAGACTAAAACCTAAAATAATAAAATTAGGTGATGGCGTTGTTCTTGAAGTAATAGAATATTTAGCCGAATTTTTCGCTTTTTTGGCTGTCCAAAACTTTGTAAGTACTGCACTTTTAGTAAGAATGGCAAAAAATCTAGATAGAATTCCTATAAAAGGAGGTGGAGAAATAATAGGAGGAACAATTATAAAAAGAGTTGGGAAAGATATCGAATACCAGGGAGCTCAAAACTTGGAAAGAGTAGCTATCAAAAAACTAAGGTTTCCAAAATGGATTAGATTCAAAGCTTTTGCTGGAGGAGCGGCTGCAGCTCTTGTAATTACTGTTGCAATCGAGTTAATCGTTGATTCTATTCAAGGCGCAATAGTAAGAGATAAATTACAAAAAGGTATTCGAGGTCTTTATGGTCCAAGAGCAAGGGTTAAAATGGCATTATTGGCAAATCAAAAACTGAAAGAACTCATTGATAAAGGGATAGGAGATCTAGATATGATGAGAAAGCTTGGTTATTCAGAAGAACAACTAGATAAGTTTTTGGATCTGAAATCAAAGGAAATTTCGGATATTGTTGAAAAAACAGGAGTACAAGAATTAGCCAAGGAAGCTGTCCGTATTTTAGAGCAATTGGATGGAAACCGAAATTCATTTAGGGATGACGATAAAATGGATAAAAAAAATTGCTCAAACGTCGTCTGTTGGTAAAAAAACAATTCTATGTCTATATTTAATAGCATTTGGAAAGGTATTGAAACTTCATTTGATGTAATTACTGGTAATGAAGACATTCTTTACCCAGATAACAAAAACCGAAAAAAGCGAGCATCCGAATTATTTAATGATGTAAAACACTTCCAACAAGAAATCGTTTTATTAAAAAAAAATATTGAGCAAAAACTAAACTCTATCGGATTAAAGTATAAAGATAGTTTCAATTTAGAAAGATTTAATTTTAAATTATGGGAAGTAGAAAGTGTTGACAAATTGAGGAGGGTTTTAGAATTGTCTAATATTCAAGATGCTTTGATGATTTCTGGCTTATTATCATTATCGGATGAGAATGAACAAAAAAGAGTAATTGATACAATTGATTTGCCCTTTGATATGAAAATGATTACTATTAAAGGCATTCCCATTCTATTCTATGGAGGTGTTATTGGAGGATCAATAGCAGGAGCAACAGCTAGAAGTAAACTTAGAGAATATATAAAGCATATTCAACCTGTTAGAAATGTCATGTTTTATTATAAAATGCTTTTAGAAGAGTTAAGTAAAAATTTATCTAAATTAGGATCCAAAGAATTTCTTATTTCTATATACAACAAAGATCTAGTAGAAGAAAAATTCGAACAAAAAATAGGAGAAATAAAAGAAGGTTTATTGAAAATAACAAAAAATGATGCCTTAGTAAAACTAAAGAATCGTGACAAATTGAGAGGAAGCTGGTTAAACGAAGATTGAAATTAATCTATTTATTTTTTTCTCGCTTGTTCAATTTCTCATAATTTCCAAATTAGTTTGCTTTTCGTTTTACGGTAGTCTATCCTAATTTATTTAATAACAAATTTAACTTTTCAATATCGATCCTCCGTATATTTTTTTCAGTTTTATCGGTTACTCCCCAGAACTTATATAAGCAGGATTGAGTATCTTTTTTGCTAATAAAAGCATCCGTATCACATTTAATTTATACAAAAATGATGTATAAATACACACAAGTGTGTAAAATCTCTACACCTAATAAATTAGAGTGATCGCCTAAACACTTGTTATTCAAATCATATTCAAAATGGCATCAATGTTGTTTTTTCTCACGAGTAATTTAAGGAAACATTCATGAAGCAATCAACATCTTGCGAATCTTTGGAAACATCAATATCTATAAATAAATCCCCTAATTCTCTAGAAAAATTTATTTCAAAAGTATCATCACCCCTCATTCTAATAGCAACATTTCTACTAATATTTGG
This sequence comes from Aquimarina megaterium XH134, assembly GCF_000520975.1. Lineage (GTDB taxonomy): Bacteria > Bacteroidota > Bacteroidia > Flavobacteriales > Flavobacteriaceae > Aquimarina > Aquimarina megaterium. Next base: position 23,866 of record NZ_JACB01000065.1, on the reverse strand, counting down.
CGGTGCATCTTTATTTTATTTCTTACAACCTTATTTTGAAAAAGTGTATTTAGAAAGAATGAACACCATCTGGGGGACACCCTTAATGATCACTGGTATCACGCTACTTACTCTTAAAATTAGCTTTTTAATTTATATACTGTTTTTATATCTACGCTATAAGATCATTAAACCAGTATCACATGAAGAATTACCTTCTTGCACGGTCATCGTACCTGCTTACAATGAAGGAGAATTGGTTTATAAAACCTTACTTAGTCTTGCCGAAAGTGATTACCCGAAAGAAAAATTACAGTTGATTTCTATTGACGACGGAAGCCAGGATAATACCTGGCAATGGATGCAAAAAGCTAAAGAAGTATTAGGCGATCGTGTTTCGATTTACCAACAACCTAAAAACAAAGGAAAAAGACACGCATTATACCGTGGATTTAATTTAGCCACAGGAGAAGTATTTATAACTGTTGATAGTGATTCTATAGTTAAAAAAGATACGTTGCGCCTTATGGTCAGTCCTTTTGTTGTAAATAAAGAATGTGGGGCTGTGGCAGGAAATGTACGTGTATTAAACAGAGAAAAAGCTGTAATTCCACGTATGCTAAATGTGAGTTTTGCCTTTAGTTTCGAATTTATCCGTTCTGCACAAAGTAGATTAGGTTCTGTATTATGTACACCAGGTGCTTTATCTGCTTATCGTAGAGAAGCAGTCTTCAATTGTCTTCAAGACTGGATTAATCAAACATTTATGGGGGAAGTTTCAAAAATTGGTGAAGATCGTGCAATGACTAATATGATTTTGAAACAAGGTTATAAAGTATTTTTTCAGCGTGAGGCATACGTTTATACCAACACTCCAGAGCGCTACAAAAACCTATCAAAAATGTTTATTCGTTGGGAGAGAAGTAACATTCGTGAAAATATTGCAATGAGTAAATTTGCCTTTACAAATTTTAGAAAAGGATCTAAAATTGGTACCCGAGTACTACTCTTAAACCAATGGTTAAAAATGATAGCTGCCTATCCAGCTACGTTGTTAATGTTATTTTTTATATGTACATATCCACTATTATTCCTTAGTTCTACATTGGTGAGTATACTGGTTTTTTCGAGTATACAAGCTTTATTTTATGCCAAAAAGCATACTATCTCAGAATCTTTTTGGGCTTATCCATATAGTGTTTTTTATGCCTTTACGTTATTTTGGATTACTCCTTATGCAATAGCCACTGCTGGCAGAAGTGGCTGGTTGACCCGAGACTTAAACGATGAGGAATTAAAGAAACAACAGGTCGTTGCTGTATCATCTTAATCTATTATAGGATAGGATATCGAATTCTTAATAAAACCAAACTTCTAAAAAAAGTGAAATAACACTCTATAATGATCCTTCTAAGTTGAATTGAAGTAAATCTTTAAAAGGGTTTTTATATGCTGAAATAAAATTGAACTAAGAGATAAAGTATTATTTTCTCCGATTTTTCAATAAAATAACCTCAAAAAAGATAATATAGTATCATGTTTAGTTAACTTATAGTGCAAAATCCATACGATATCACTATATCTTTGAGAAATCACCAAATTGAACATTTCTTTAAAATTAAACTTCTGATTAATGATACATTGTAATACGATCAAAAAGATCTGCTGCATATTCTTTGTTATACTAAATGTAAGCATCTTATCTGCACAACAATCAAAACTTTCACTAGAACAAATCTTTAGTAGCAGAGACTTTTCTTCAGAACGATCAAAAGCTTTAAAATGGTTCGAAGGAGGAGATTCATATACTACCTTGGTAGCTTCTTCAGAAAACAAAGGGTATTATGATATTATTAAAACAGATACTAAAACAGGAGAACAAAGTATCTTAATTCCTGCAAAGTGGATGATTCCCGAAGGAAAAGACACTCCGCTTCGTATAGAAAATTATACCTGGTCTACCGATAAAAGTAAAGTCTTATTCTTTACCAACTCTTCTAGAGTATGGAGGTATAACACCAAAGGGGATTATTGGGTATTACACTTAAAAACAAAAAAACTAACCAAACTGGGAGGAGCAAAAGCAAAATCATCTTCGCTTATGTTTGCCAAGTTCTCTCCAGATGGAAATAAGGTAGGATATGTAAGAGAACATAATATTTATGTCGAATCACTTACCGATGGAAATATCACTGCATTAACAACAGACGGAACAGATAAAATCATTAACGGAACCTTTGATTGGGCATATGAAGAAGAATTCTCTTGTAGAGATGGTTTTAGATGGAGTCCCGATGGCCGCAAAATTGCATACTGGAGGATCGATGCCAGTAAGATAAAGAATTTCCTGATGATCAATACTACAGATTCTATCTATTCGTATACGATACCAGTACAGTATCCTAAAGCAGGAGAAAAGCCGTCTGAAGCAAAAGTTGGAGTCGTTAATACATCGGGAGGAGCTACAACCTGGATGAAATTACCAGGAGATGCCAGTAATCAATATGTCCCTCGGATGATTTGGAAACCAGATTCTAAATCATTACTTCTGCAACACCTCAACAGGGCACAAAATCATAATAAAGTAACACTTTGCAATGCTCTGGATGGGAATACTCAGGTAATTTATGAAGATAAAGAAACTGCTTGGTTAGAAGCGGTAGATGATTTTAAATATCTAGAGGATGCCAGTACATTTACCTGGGTAAGTGAAAAAAGTGGCTGGAAAGCGCTTTACCTTATTAAAGATGGTAATGAAACTCAGGTATCACCTACCGATTCAGATATGATTAATATTGAATTAATCGACGAAAAAAATGGATGGTTGTACTATATGGCAAGTCCAGAAAATGCTACACAAAGGTACTTGTATAGAACCAAACTTAATAAAAAGGGAAAAGCAGAAAGACTATCACCCAAAGATCAACCAGGAACGCATCGATATCGTATTGCTCCAAACGGAAAATTTGCTCAACATACTTATTCTAAATCTGGCCTTCCCCCTACTACCGATATTATTTCTTTACCCGATCACAAAGTGATTAAAACTTTGGTCTCTAACCAAAAGCTAAAAAAACAAATAGCGGCTATAGATCGCAATCCACAAGAATTTTTTAAAATTTCTTTAGACGATGGCACATCACTAGATGCATATATGATCAAGCCTCTAGGATTTGATCCATCAAAAAAGTATCCTGTGTTATTTCATGTATATGGTGAACCCTGGTCCCAAACCGTATTAGATTCCTGGGGCGGAAGTAACTATTTATGGCATACCATGCTATCCCAGCAAGGGTATATTATAATGAGTATCGATAATCGCGGGACTCCCGGACCTAAAGGAAGAGAATGGCGAAAATGTGTGTATGGTCAAATTGGTGTTCTTTCTTCTTCAGACCAGGCGCAAGGAACAAAAAAGAGTATCGAGATGTTTGATTTTATAGACCCGGATCGCATTGGTATCTGGGGATGGAGCGGTGGTGGTTCTATGACCCTTAATGCTTTATTTAGGTATCCCGAAATCTATAAAATGGGAATGGCAGTAGCCCCAGTATCTGATCAAAGATTATATGATAACATCTACCAGGAGCGATACTCGGGAATACCGCAAATCATGCCCGAAAGTTATGAAAAAGGCTCTCCTGTTAATTTTGCCAAAAACCTTAAAGGAGATTTATTACTGATTCACGGAACAGGAGATGATAATGTTCATTATCAAAGTATAGAAGTATTGGCTAATGCGCTTATTCGTCATAATAAAATATTCTCTATGGTATCATATCCTAACCGATCTCATGGTATATACGAAGGAGAAAACACCTCTAGACACTTACGTGAAACATTAACCCATTACCTTAAAACAAATTTACCAAGCAGAGGAAAATAAGGTTTTAATATTCGATTTACATACTAAAGCTTATTCATAGCGATACTAACAATGCATAAGGAGTCTTTCAAAAACAGATGTACTGTAAGTTATACGTCACTTGTATATATTTGCAATAATTAAAGTAGTACTAACTATTTTTTACTCATAAAAATGACCGAGTTCGAACAGTTATTTAAAGGCTTGAATATTGTAGAAGAAAAACTGCAAGAACATATTCTTAAAGAAGGAGTACTACAAACAGTACCAAAGGACACCTTTATTGTAGAGCAGGATAAATATATCAAGTGGTTAGCTATTGTAATTTCGGGAAAAGTAAGAGTATGGCAGGAAAATGAAGATCGCCAAATTTTACTGTATTATGTAAACCCAATCCAGACCTGTGTATTGTCGTTGTCTGCTACGTTTAGGGATTGTAAAAGCCTTGTGCATGCCAAAACAGAAATAGAAACTACACTTATTAAAATTCCGGTGCGATTTGTATCCGAATGGAGTTTTATGTTTAAATCTTGGAACACCTTTACCACGAATTCTTTCATTATAAGTTATGAAGATTTACTGCTTTCTTACAAAGACCTGGCCTTTAAAAAAATAAATGAAAGATTAATAGATTACTTAAGATCCGAAGCTAATAGAAATAATTCCTCAATCATAGAGATTTCACACCAACAATTAGCCAAAGAAGTAGGTACTACTAGAGAAGTAGTTTCAAAAATCTTAAAGCAATATGAATTGGATCATATTGTACAACTACACTTCAAGAAAATAGAACTTCTTTCCTAGCATCTTCAGAAAAAAATAAAATGTATTAGGCCACTTGTATCAAAAGGTACAAGTTTAAGGCTGTTTCCACATATACATTTGTGCCATAAGTAATACGCTAAAAATTTATGAAACGAAAATTAAAATTAGTTGCTGTTTTCCTAATCGGAATAGTAACATTTAGCAATGGTGCAAACAACAATGTAAACACAAAAAAAGGTAACATCATGGAAACAAAAAAAGAAACGTATGTATTAGTACACTCTGCCTGGCTAGGTGCCTGGCAATGGGAAAATGTAGCTTCAAAATTAAGAAATGAAGGACATATTGTAATTACCCCAGATCTTCCCGGGCACGGAAATGATAAAACACCTCCTGCCACAATTACAATGACAGATTATGTAAAAGCAATTACAGATATTCTCGACAAGCAAGAGCAACCCGTACTATTAGTTGGACATAGTTTTAATGGTATTACAGTGAGCAGGGTTGCAGAAATACGACCCAATAAAGTAAAAAGTATTGTCTATCTTACCGCATTTTTATTACCTAAAGGAGGCTCTTTTTTTAGTGCAGCTCAGGGAGTAGAAGGCTCGGTAGCGGTAGATAATTTCTACCTGTCTGAAGATAAAACTTATGCTTTGGTAGATGAGAACGAAATTCAAAATGCCTTTGCTCATGATATCCCTAAAAAAGCTTTTGATGGAGCCAAACCCTATATTGTTCCAGAACCATCTGCCCCTCTAATGTATGAGTTAGAAGTTACAGACAGTAACTTTGGGCGAATCCCAAAGTACTATATAGAATGTACAGAAGATAGGGCTATACCTATCGAAGTACAAAGAGCAATGTATAAAGGAAAGGTAAAAAAAGTATTCACATTACATTCTAGCCATACTCCAAATTTCTCTCAACCAGAACACCTGGCCAATATCCTTTTAAAAATTAAAGACGAAGAATAAAAGTAGAAAGCGCAAATCGTAAAGGTTTGCGCTTTTTGTACATCCAGTATGAATCCTATAATTTGATAAGAATTAAAAATGATTACTGTTTTTTTATTCTGTGTGCCAAAAGTCACAAGCATCACTTCTTAATTCGATGTTATTTTACAGATCTAAAAAACATAAAAAATAAATAATGAGCACTATTGTAAAATTTGAATTAACGGGTAAAAGTAATTCTGAAGAAAAAATAAAAGAATTCTTTCAACAAATATTACCAGATACAAGAAAATATGAAGGTTGCTTAGGAGCACAATTATCCCAGTTTTTCGAAGATAAAAACAGTATCTTATTAATTGAAAACTGGGAATCGCAAAGCCATTTTCAAAACTATCTAAATTGGAGAAAAGAAACAGGTGATTTTGATACTTTAACAACCATGCTGGCAGAAGCTCCATCTATCAAGATTTTTGAATCTCTAAATGCCTAACTAATGAAATTATCCAGCTTACTATTAAGTATTAAAAATGAAGAGGAAACCCTCGCCTATTATATATCTCATCTCGGAATGAAACTAGAGAACAGTATTCATACCGAACATGAGTCCCGATATATACTTAGATTTCCAAACCATAAAAACCCTGCCTCTTTAGAATTACGGAAATATAAAGAAAAAGTAAATCTTGATGAAGTTTATGAACATTCTCCTGAAGATAATTATTGGAAATACAGCTTATTTGTAGATGATATTCAATCTGTTTATACAGTTATCGAGGACAAATATTTATCGGGTAAACCATATCAATTTGGAGATATAGGGTATTTACTTCATACAAAAGATCCTAATATGTATCAAATTGAATACATACAAAAACATTTCAAGCAAAATACGGTGCCAACACTTAAGATAGATACTTTTCCTTTAAAAGAAATCCCAGTTTTTGGACTCATAACACTTAGAACAAAAGACCCCATCAAAAGCATTAAGTTCTATGAAACTTTTTCCGATTTGAAATTTAAAATACGAATGTACGTAGACAGAGGAAATGGAACAGGGTTTACATTATATTTTTTGGGCCCCGATCATTTAGATCCACCAAATATTAGTGATCCCGATGCTATTGAGAACAGAGAATGGATGTATCAACAAAAAGAAACCTTCATAGAACTACAATATTATTGGAATACCGAGTACCCATCTAATTTTAGTTTTAATGATCAAACAAATAACAAACTGGGATTTAAAGGAATTGTTTTCGAAACAAAAGATCTTGATAAAAAACAAACCCAATTACATCAATCCGGTTTTTCTGTTAAAAAATCCTTTGATGACATTGATCAAAGGGCAGTATTAAAAATCGAAAGCCCTGATAAACATCCCATTTTTATTAAATCTGTTTTATAAGAAATAGGAAATTAATTTTTATAATATCATTGTCAAAATTAGAAAACCGTCAAAAGTAAATTTTGATGGTTTTCTTTATTCACTATTTGCCTGTATTTTTTTGTTACTTTTATTGTAATGTCGCCATTATTTTAATTGAATTTTGAAAGAGTAACATTGAAATTATCAATACTATAAACTTTGAAAGGCTACTCTTAAAAACGAAAACACCCTTGGATTATGTTAGATCATGTATTTCAAAAATTACATATATCAGAAGAAGAACTCAAAAAAGAACTTCGGGAAAAAACTTCTATTTCGAAGCATCAAAAAGGTGAGTTTCTAATAAAGGAAAATAAATATATCAAAGTTCTGAAAATTGTAATCAGCGGAAAAGTTAGAGTGTATCAGGAAAACGAAGAGCGGGAAATCCTTATTTACTATTTGGGAGATATGGAAACGTGTACCCTCTCTTTGTCTGCTTGTTTTGAAGATTGTAAAAGTACCGTTAATGCTATTGTTGAAGAAGAATCAATAGTATTAAATATCCCTGTAAGATTTGTAAAAGATTGGTGTTTTACTTATAAATCCTGGAATCGATTTACCATAAATACATTTCGAGATAGCTACAATGTACTAATTAATAATTACTCAAAACTTGCTTTTAAACCTCTTAGAGAACGTTTACTCGAATATTTAATGATAGAATCTGACAATGCTGTTTTACAAAGATCTCATCAACAACTAGCTAGAGAGTTAGCTACTACGAGAGAAGTAATTTCGAGGCTTTTAAAAAAATTAGAAACAGAGGGAATCGTTACATTAGGAAAACAAGAAATTAGAATTCTAAAAAAAAATACCTAGTGTGATAAAAGTCACAAGTATGACATGTCTTCTACTGCTTTCTTTGTACTTAGAATTTAAAAAAACATACAAATGAAAGTAGTAAACACAATAGTATTATGTTTGATCCTAATAGTTTCTATTGCCTGGGTCCAACATAAGCCAGAAGAGAAAAAAGAAACCATAAAACAATCTTATGCAGAACATTCTCCTACCGCACATCACGAAATAGCATTAGAAGTACTTAATGCCAGTAAAGAATGGATAACAGCATTTAATGAAGGAAAAAGTGACATCTGTATTGAAGGCTATGATGCAAAAGCTGTGATGAGTGCCCAACCTTTTGGTATAAAAAAAGGCGTTCGGGAAATAACAGATTTTTGGCAACCTTTTATGCAATCAGGAGCAACAAATTTAATCTATACAAATCTAAGTATAGAAGTCGTTAATACTTCAACTGCATTATTATCTGCAAATTGGAGTATGAATGTCGGAAGAGGCATTATTTTTCAAGAAAAGTGGGAGAAAAAAAATGGTAAGTGGGTACTCACTTATGATGATTTTGAAGTATTAGAACAATTTAAAATACCTACAGAAAATAAAACAAATCCTATTGCAAGTCATCAAATGCTAGAAGCTGTGATCAAAACATCTATAAAAATCATTAAAGGGTTTAACACACAAAATACAGAAGCATTTACAAATGTGTATCTTAAGAATGCCACAATGAATGCCATTCCTATGGCCAAATTATTACATGGCAAACCTAAGATTACTCAGTTTTGGCAAAAATTAATTACCTCTGGTGCAAAAAACATAACCTATCACAACCCCACATTTGGTGTAGTTTCTCCAAATGGAGTTAATATCTCTTCAGATTGGTCTATGAATATCGGGGAAGGAAAAATTTACCAGGAGAAATGGGTAAAAAAAGATGATGCATGGATGCTAAGCTATGACGAATTTCAAGTTTTAAAAATGTATTAATTCACCATCTGTTATTATTCTTAAGCCTGTAGTATCAGCTACAGGCTTAAGAATAATAGCAAAAACATAGTTTAATCATCTTTTACAACCATGCTTGTAATTTATCATAGATTTTTCTCTGATCGTCTTGTGAGAAGTTTTTAATCCTCGTGCTATGACTTCCTTTGGGCAATACCATTTTTAAGGCATTTACATGAGGTTTTGGAGTAGGTGAACACGCTCCCCAAGGGTCATATTCTCCATAAATGTAAATGATATGATCTCCTTCATTCTCTACATAATCCCTAACCTTTTTAATATAATCCTGATCATATACCATAAGAACATTTTTTGGAGCAAATCTCATATTAGTTGGTTGTTTTACCACTTTAATTAAATCCTGTACGGGAGTACTATCAAATCCGTAATATCCGAGTTCTACCATATGTTGATAATAAGAAGGTAACAGGTTGTGATATGTTTTATCACTATAGAAGCTAATTCCTACTACTTTATTAAGGTAGACAAACAAAGTGGCAGCATCGGCATGTCCATTAGGTATTTCATCACACTTCCCTCCCCACTGCCAGAAAGAAAAAGGAAATTCTAGTACTGCATATTCTAGAGCTTCTTCTGGTGATACTTTTGTAAAACTCATTTTCTTTTTTCTCGAATGCTGATCAATTTGATTCAAAAGAGCCTCTCTTTGAGTTAACAATAACCGTTGAAAATTAGTAATCTTAGTTCTGCACTCTTTGGTGCCAACAGTAGCGATATGCTCTTGTGTTCTTGGGTCTTCTCGAGTATTAATCAAAGGAGCTACATAAGAAACTGCAGCATCCATATCTTTTGGATACTTTGATTTATAAATCAATACAGTCTCCCCTCCTTTACTTATTCCTGTAGAAATCCATTTGTTGGTATATATATTTTTAAGTTTGGTAACCAGAAGATGATAATCCTGAATAGCCTGATCATTGGTCAGGTACTTCCATGGAATTGGATTTGGTCTTGATTTCCCATAAAATCTGTATTCTACCATAACCTGATTTGCCTTCAACAGGGTACTCAACTCATATGTTCGATGTTTTGCAGAATACCCTTCGGTAACTAATACTGTTGGCTGCGAATAATCAGAATGAGATACATATACATAATGATCAAAAGTTCCTGCATTTGGATTATTGTGATCTAGTGGCTGCTTCAATATCAATCGGTACGATTCTGTAAAATGATCATTTACCTGTATTGCACTTATATCTGCTGTAGGGAACAAATTTCTTAATTTTTGCTCAAAAGATATCTCGGCAGTAGGTGGTAACGTGCTTTTACAAGAAAAAAGGGAAAGATTAATAAGAAGTAGTAATAATATATACTTAGTTCGATTCATAAAATAAATAGTTTTTAATATTTTAAAGATAGCTTAAAAGGGTGTCGATTTAATGATACTATATTACCTAAGAATGGTATCATTTTAATAAGATTTGAGTTAGTATGCCATTACGAATTGGGATTTGTTTACATTTATAACCTATGGATACAATTGTTCAAATCAATACCGATTTTATTGAAAACAACACGAATTTTAATGAGCTAATTGCTGAATTAAGAAACAAATTTGCATCAAATTCTATACTGGTACCTATGCGTCATCATCATGATTTTCCAAACCCTGTGGTTCAGGAAGATTCTACGCTATTGTTAATGCCCGCCTGGAATCCTGGTAAAGAAGCAGGAGTAAAAATCGTAACGGTAAGTCCCAAAAATGGGCAGTTTGATTTACCTTCGATCCAGGGTACATATTTGTATATGGATGCCATCAAAGGTACTATCAAAGCAATAATGGAAGCAAAAAGTTTGACCGTAAAACGAACTGCTTCAGCCTCTGCCCTGGCATCATCATATTTATCTAAACCTGATGCTTCTTCCTTATTAATGATCGGTACAGGTGCACTCTCTACTAATCTAATTAAAGCGCATGCCAATGTAAGACCTATCAAAACGGTCTATATCTGGGGAAGGAATCATGAAAAAGCTAAAAAAATCTCAGCTGAATTAGAAGGAGAAAGTTTTGATATCTATGCTATACCTACAATCGAAGAAAAAATTTCTGAAGTAGATATTATATCCTGTGCAACATTATCTAAAACTCCTTTGGTATTGGGTGATTATTTAAAAGCCGGACAGCATATAGATTTAGTTGGAGCCTACAAAAAGGATATGCGCGAAGCCGATAATGAAAGTATAAAAAAAGCCACTGTTTTTGTAGACACTTTTCAGGGAGGCCTTAAAGAAAGTGGAGACATTGTTATTCCTCTCAAAGAAGGTGTTCTAAAAGAAGAAGATATCAAAGCTGACTTATTCGAACTCTGCTCTGAAACTAAACAAGGAAGAACCAGTGATCATGAAATAACTATTTTTAAATCTGTAGGGCATGCTCTCGAAGATTTAGCAGCAGCTACTTATTATTATAATCAATATACGCATGAGTAAAACATATCAAAACATTCTAAAAAATACTGATTTCAACCCCAAAAAAGATTGGTTACAAATCAAAACCATCGATATGCATACAGGAGGAGAACCCCTTCGGGTGATTGTCGATGGTTTTCCCGAACTAAAAGGAAATTCGGTATTAGAATACAGGAGATATTGTAAGGAGCATTATGATCATTTACGTACTTCACTTATGTTTGAACCTCGTGGTCATGCCGATATGTATGGATGTATCTTACTCCCTCCTAATGATGATGATGGAGATTTTGGCATTTTGTTTATACACAACGAAGGATATAGCACCATGTGCGGTCATGCTATTATTGCCATTTCTACATTGGCTGTAGAAATGAACTGGATCGATTACCAGGAAGGAGACAATATCATAAAAATTGATGCTCCCTGTGGTCGAATCATTTCTTATGCACAAGTAAAAAACGGAAAAGTAACAGGAGTTCGTTTTCATTGTGTCCCCAGTTTTGTAGTTGGATTGGATAGAAAGGTAAAAGTAGATGGTATAGGCGAGGTTATCTATGATTTAGCCTACGGAGGTGCTTTTTATGCGTATGTAGATATGGCTAAAAACAATTTTGATTTTGATTTAACTTCAAATTCATATAGAAAATTGATTGCTAAAGGAATGGATATAAAACATGCTGTAATAGAGCAAGATTCTAATATTTTACATCCTTATGAAGAAGATCTTAGTTTTTTATATGGTACCATTTTTATTGGAAATTCTTCTAAGGAAAATATTGACAGTAGAAACGTATGTATTTTTGCTGAAGGAGAAGTAGATAGGTGTCCTACCGGATCGGGAGTTTCTGGTAGAATGGCAATACACAAAATGAGAAACGAAATACAGTATGGTGATACGATGTCTATAGAAAGTATTACCGATTCTGTATTTAAAGGTTCTGTTATTTCTGAAGAAGAATATGGTCCTTATAAAGCAGTAATACCACAAGTTGAAGGAACGGCACACATTACAGGAATGCACACTTTTATGATCGATCCTGATGATCCAATGAAAAATGGGTTTATTTTTAGATAACAAACAAAGCTATCCTAAAGCATTATTGATAATCCTATAGGATAGCCCTTTAATACTTAGTATTTAGATTTTTTAGTATAGTTCTATCTTTGGTTATAGAGATAATCCAAAAGGATCATCAATAGAGTGCGCTGGTTGTGTAAACCATTTTGGTCCTTCTTCGGTCATATAGATATGATCTTCTAATCTAATTCCAAACTCATTGGGCACACATATCATAGGTTCATTACTAAAACACATTCCTGATGCAAGAATTGCATCTTCATGTCTTGCTATATACGGCCATTCGTGGATATCTAGTCCGATTCCGTGACCGGTACGGTGCGGTAACCCCGGTAATTTATAATCAGGCCCCAGTCCTTTGGCCTCTAGCATTTTTCTTGAAGCATTATCTATTACAGAACATGGTTTTCCTAATTGAGCAGCTGCAAATGCAGAAAGCTGAGTTTCTTTCTCAAGATTCCATATTTTACGTTGTAGCTCACTAATCTCACCATATACATATGTTCGGGTAATATCTGAAATATAATCATGCAGGACACATCCAGTATCAACCAATACTATTTCGTTTTCTTCTAAATCTTTTGGTGTTTTTACGCCATGAGGGAAAGAAGAATCTACACCAAACAATACGATACAAAAATATGATCCTGAAGGAACACCATATCGTTTATGAGCTTCATTAATAAAATCGGTGACTTCTTTGGCACTAATTCCTGGTTTCAATATTCTTGCTGCGGCTTTTTGTACTTCCATCGTAATATCCATTGCAGTTTGCATGATGGCAATTTCTGCTTCAGATTTTATCATTCGACACCCAGCAGTGATTGGTTTGGCATTAATTAGATGATAAGTAGATTTTTCTTTTAGAATTCCATCAATAATAAAAAAAGGAGTTGCTTCATCCATAGCTACATCCTTACCTCTTATATTTTTCTTGTTTAGAATATCCACAAATAAGGTATATGGACTTTCATGTTCTTCCCAGCAATGAACAGGTCCTTTTATTAACATGAAATCCAAAATAGTACCTTCTTCAAACCGAGGGCCTATATAATGTACTTCGCCATCAGGAAATAGCAATGCTCCCACCATTCGTTCACTTGGGTTCCATCGCATTCCTGTAAAGTAAAATAAATTTGTTCCTGCATGTAGATATATTGCGGGAATCTCTTGCTTTTTCATGAGATCGCAAGCTTTATCTATTCTGGCTTGAAATTCTTCTTTTTGAATGGGTTTAGCAAGGTGAGCTTTTGGCTGTATTGCATTTAATTCTTTTTCGATGGTAGAACCGCCTATTCCTAATGCATTCATAATTTATAATTTTGTAATTAACACTACGCTGTCATCAACTTTTCAATTTCTTCAATTTCGATAGGCATAGCTTGTGTGAGATTTGTATTTCCAGTTTCTGTAATGAGATAATCATTCTCCAGGCGACAACCTATTCCTTCTTCGGGGATATAGATCCCCGGCTCGCAAGTAAGTACCATTCCTGGTTCTAAAGCCCTAGAATACAAACCTACATCGTGAACATCTAACCCTAGATGATGCGCTGTACCATGCATGAAATACTTTTTATACAAAGGTTGATCCGGGTTTTGAGCCGCAACTTCAGAAGCATCGAGAACTCCAATTTTGATCAGTTGTTCTTCGACTAAACCGGCCATTTGTTTTTCATAATCTGCAGGGATCACTCCCGGCTTAAGTAGTTTACTACCTTCCTTTAAACAATGTAATACTGCTGTATACACTTCTTTTTGTCGGTCTGAAAATTTACCATTTACAGGAATACAACGTGTGGTATCACTATTATAATTACCATAGCAAACCCCAAAATCCAAAAGTATCATATCGCCATCCTGGCAAGTATTATCATTGGTATTATAGTGTAATGCACAAGCATTTTTTCCTGAAGCTACAATAGGCTTAAAAGCATGTCTTGTCCCTCCTTTTTTAAGGAGTGCATACGTTAATTCTGCTTCTAATTCGTACTCTTTACAGTCTGGTTTTACTGTTTTGAGTACCCTATAAAAACCTTCGATACTAATATCTGCAGCTTTTTGTATCTGCGCAATTTCTTCATTTGATTTAACAGGACGTAAAGCTCTTGTAATTTTGGCGGCTCGATGATACTGGTGCAAAGGGTATTTTTCTTTACACCAGTTAATCATTCGATCCTGTTGTGTTTGTTTGTTATATGTAATTCGCTTTATGTGTTCGTTATGTCCTAAATAAAAACCATCTGCTTCGAAGGCCATTACTTGCAATATTTTTTCAAAATCATGTACCCATTCTATTCGTTGGATTCCTGAAATCTGACCAGCTTCTTCTTTGGTTAATTTCTCACCATCCCAGATTTTGATATGCTCACTCGTTTCTTTTATGAACAAAATCTCCCTGTTTTCGGGTTTATAAGCATCTGGATATAATACCAGTAATGTTTCTTCCTGGTCTATTCCTGATAAATAAAATAAATCATTGTTTTGGGCAAACCCCATAACATCATCTGCATTGGTATGCTTGATATCATTAGAAGTGAGAATAGTAATCGTATTCTCCAAAGTTCTGGAAGTAAAATTATTTCGGTTCTGTATAAAAACGGTATTTGGTAAACTCTTGTAGCGCATATTAGAAATTCTATCAGAATAAAATGATTAATAGTTGTTTTCCTGTTGCACCTCTTCTTGTTTTGTTAGTAAAGGTACAGCCGTTAATTTATAAGTTGTTTTATTTATTTCATTCTTTTTTCTGTTTTTTTTGTAAACAAAATTCATTTCTATACTCTATTCTTTTATACGTTTAGACCAAAAGGATATGGTAAAAAAAACCACACCCTTTTGATTATAAACTTAACAATACCAACATTTAAACAGATTGTTATTAGAATATTATTCTAGAATCAAAACTTACATTTTCTCATTAGAATGAGTTCCATCTACGGTTCTGATGATTTCATCAGGATTTTCATTTTTAAGTGCATTTGGGAGCAATTCGTTTGGCCAATCCTGATAGCTAAACGGTCTTACCCATCGCTTTATCGCATTTGTTCCTACGGCAGAGAATCTAGAATCAGACGATGCTGGATATGGTCCTCCATGTGTCATAGATGGACAAACTTCTACTCCTGTGGGTACCCCATTAAAAATGATACGTCCAACTCTATCCTGAAGCGCATTAACGATATCACCTAAGTTTTGATACTCTGATTTTTCTGCCAGGATCGTTCCTGTTAATTGTCCTTCAAGATTATTAATAATTTCAACAAGTTCTGCTTCGTCTTTGCATCTAACTACTAATGAAAAAGGGCCAAAGACTTCCTGATGCATTTTTGGATTGGTTAAAAAATCAGCTCCAGAAACAGCAGAAATTTGGGTAGGAGCAAAATTAGGTTCTACTTCTTCGGTTAAAGAAGCTACTACTTCTACGCCTGATTGAGAAGATATGGTCGTTCTATTTTCTACATAATCTCTTTTTATATTAGGATGTAACATACACTGGGGAGCTATCGCAGTACTTTTTTCTGCCAGGTCCTTGATAAAGTTTCTGGTATTATCACCATCTATTGTTAGGATTAGCCCAGGATTTGTACAGAACTGACCTGTACCAACTGTAATAGAATTAGCATATGTAGTTGCAATTTCGTCTGCTCTTTTGGCAATTGCTTCGGGTGTAATAATTACAGGGTTAATACTTCCCATTTCTGCAAAAACAGGAATTGGTTCTTCTCTGTTAGCTGCCAGATTAAATAAGGCTCTTCCTCCCGAGATACTTCCTGTAAAACCAACAGCTTTTACCTTTGAATGTTTTACCAGGGCAGCTCCTACTACTCTCCCACTTCCGGTAATATTTGAAAAAACGCCATTTGGCATTCCTGTTTTTTTGGCTGCTTTGATGATAGCAGATGACACCAGTTCTCCTGTTCCGGAGTGCATAGCATGAGATTTAACGATTACCGGGCATCCTGAAGCTAGTGCGCTAGCTGTATCTCCTCCTGCAGTAGAAAATGCCAAAGGAAAATTACTCGCTGCAAATACTACTACAGGTCCTAACGGAATATTAGTTTTTCTAATATCTGGTTTAGGTGCAGGTGTTCTGTTGGTATCTGCCAAATCGATTGTATTTTCTCGCCACTCTTCATTAGAAACTAATTCTGCAAAAGAACGCAATTGGAAAACTGTTCGACCTCTTTCTCCTATTGCTCTTCCTTCTGGCAGTCCGGTTTCTGAAGTATATGCCTGAATCAACTCATCATCTAAAGCCAAAATCTCATCTGCAATAGCATGTAAGAATTCTGCTCTTTTAGCTCCTGTAACATTTCTATATTCTTTAAAAGCCTGATGTGCTAATTCTGTAGCTTCATCTACTTCTTCTAAAGTAGCCTCATAAAATTCGTATTCGTTCTCAATATTTAGTTTTGGATTGAATGTTTTACGAGAAACGGATCCTGTTGCCGATAATCTATTTCCTATATAATTTTTTCCGGTTATCATATATATTGGTTAATGGTTTTAGTGTAAAATGAATTAATAATAAAATTGATTAAAGTAAAAACAAGATATTTGGGGCAAAAAATCTAACTCACTACAGCATTTAGTTCTTTATACTCTGGTAAAGCAGGTCTTGTTTTTAATCCATTTTCAATAATGCTAAGAACGTTTTTTCGTTCTTCACCAATAAGTGGTAATCTTGGCGCACGTACATTTTCGGTACCGATTCCGGTAGCTACTTCTGCTAGCTTAATATTTTGTACTAGTTTTGCATTAATATCTAATTCTAACAAAGGCAAAAACCATCTATATATCTCAAGTGCTTCTTTAATTCGTCCTGCTTTTTGTAATTCGTAAATAGCAACGGTTTCTGCAGGAAAAGCATCTACAAGTCCGGCAACCCAACCATCTGCTCCCATTAAAAGACTCTCTAAGGCCAAAGTATCAACACCAGAAAGAATTTTTAGGCGATTACCAAATCTATTTTTGATTCTTGTAATATTAGATATATCTCTTGTAGATTCTTTTACAGCTTGTATATTATCCATTTCTAATAACTCTTCAAACATATCCAGAGTTACTTCAATTTTATAATCTACAGGATTATTATACACCATAATTGGTAGCTCTGTACTTTTAGCTACTTCTTTAAAATATACTACTGTTTCGCGATCTCCAGCTTTGTAACGCATTGGGGGTAGCATCATTAATCCCTGAGCTCCGTCTTCTTTAGCTTTTGCAGCTGCATCAATTGCATTTTTGGTCGTTTGCTCTGCAATGTTCATGATTACAGGAACTCTGCCATTAACAATGTCAACCGTCTTTTTTACCAAAATTCTTTTTTCCGTATCACTTAAGGTACTAGCCTCTCCCAGAGTTCCTCCCAGAATAATTCCGTGAACTCCAGCTTCTAGTTGGGCATTGATATTGACTTCAAACATATCAAGGTCTAAAGTATCCTCATTAGTGAATTTAGTTGTTACTGCTGGCATTACGCCTTTCCAATTTATAGCCATAATTGTGGTTTAATATTTCGGGTCAAATATACCATGAATTTAAGGTGTAAAGTACCTAGAAATTATCCATGTATAATACTAAATTAACTTATGCAATGTTAAATATTGATTTTTTTGATTAATATCCATTCAGGTAGTAGAAAAAGGAAACGGTACTTTACTATTGTTTTATAAACAAAATTCCCTCTTAATTGATCAGATTAGACTGTCTATTAAGAGGGAAAGGACTATCACAAATTAAAAATGAGTTCTATATCTCTTAATTCACATCCCAGAATATTTTGGTACTTAATTCATCTCCTCCAATATTTGAAGCAGCGTTTGTCACATTTGTACCATTAGTGTTATATTCTCTAATAGGGTATTTTATTCTTCTCGGGACAGGATTACCTTCTGAGCTATCATTTAAATTAGGAAAACCTAATCTTCTATAACTCGACCATCCTTCGAAACCTCTATTATAAAAAGCGATCCACTGTTGAGTTCCTATTTTTTGTCTATAGTTTCCAGTTGCAGTTGTATAAGCTACATCTGCTTGCCCTAGATAGGTTGTTGCATCACCAGATGAACCTCCCCAATATGTAATAGATGCTGTAATAGCATTATTATAATGATTTTCTGCATCTGCCGGAGATCCAACCAAAGAACGTTCTGCAGCTTCTGCCAATAAAAATTCTACTTCTGCATAATCAAGTAACAACCCTTCTAAATCAGGTTGATGAAAAGCAGTACCAATGTGGGTAAAATCATCAAATGTATTAAGGTTTCCTAGTATTCCTCCTACATAAGGAGTTAGGTTGTTATCAAAATAAGCAGATTGTCTTGGATCATTAATCGGTTGCATAATATCTACTATTGCTTCTGCAACAACATAATCTTCTCTACCACTATTTACAAGAGTTTCCCATATTGGATTTGTATTAGGTGTTGTCGATTCGTAGCTCAATGAAGCATTATCGTTATTAGATGTAAATACTCCAGAGTTAACTGCTTCTGTTGCTAGTGTTCCTGCTTGATTAGAATCTACATCGGCAATCCTAAGTGCTAAACGTAACTTTAAGGAATTTGCAAATTTCGCCCATTTAGAGACATCTCCTTGATACATCAAATCTGAATCACCAAATGATTGTCCGGAAGCATTAAGGTTGCTAATAGCAGTATTTAGCTGATTTATAATATTAGTATAAATATTCTGATCATTATCATAAACTGGGTTTAAGATATTTTCATCTAAAGACAGGGCTTCAGAGTAAGGAACATCTCCAAAAAGATCTACCAAGACATGAAAGGTATATGCTTTCAAAATTTCGATAATTGCTAATCTATTTTGCTTATCTATTTCAGTAAAACCGAATATTTCTTCTTCGGGAATTAATCGAGCCGCTTCGTTAAGGTCACTTAGAACATCTCTATAAAGTGTATTCCAATAATTTTGTGGAAAACTCTTAAGATCTTGAAAATTAGTTTCTGGACCTATAAAACCTGTACCCGCCCAATATTGCGCATAAAATTTCAAATGATTATCAAAAATACTTTGAGTCACCATTTGGTCAACCAAATTTCGTTGTCCATTAGTAAATAATGTTGACGAAGGAACGTCAGAAATCTGTTTATCGCTCACATTAAGATCATCTACCTTACAGGAAAAGATCATAAACAAGCTGAATAGTATGGTTAAAATTTTACTATTTTTCATTTTTTTAGAATTTTACTTTTAGGTTAAAACCATATTCTTTAGATGTGGGATATGCAGAAGATTGAAACCCTTGTAAGTTACCTGCACTTAATCCTGCTTCTGGATCAGAATATGGGATGTTTTTGTCAATAATCCATAAGTTTCTACCAATTAGAGAAACCACTACATCATTAACAGGTAGGTTATCTAATAATTTTGATGGTAGTGAATAAGAGAATATCACTTCTCTTAATTTTACAAAAGAAGCATCATAAACATCTTGTTCATCTGTTGATCTGTAATAAATAAATGGGCTATCAAAACTATTTACCGGAGTTCTCACTGTATTAGGAGTCCCATCTTCTCTAACACCAGGAGCAATTATCCCTCCTCCATCGGCAACAGCATCTCTTATAGGATTACCTAAATCATTAAGTCCTGCAGTTTCAGGAAATATTCCGGTAGCATATCCATATGTATGATCAAGAGAATAGATATCCCCTCCTTTTTGCATATCAATTAAGAAACTAAGCGAAGCGTTTTTATATCTGAACGTATTGTTGATTCCTCCATTCCAATCTGGAATTATGTTACCAATCACTCCATTTTCTTCGTTAGTCACGTAGTATCCGTTTTCATCAACAACTCGCTGGCCATTAAGATATTTAAAACTAGATCCTCTAATCGTACCATAAGGTTCTCCTACAGTGGCATTAATAGAAACATCTTCTTGTAATGTTCCTGATAAACTTAAATTATCAATTCCATCCAATAATGAAACTACTTCACTTTTATAGGTACTCCAGTTTACATTGATATTCCATTCAAAGTTTTCGGTTTTAATTGGAGTTCCAAAAAGACTAACCTCATATCCTTTATTCTCTATTTCACCAGCATTTACAATTTTTGAATTAAATCCTGTAGAAGTAGATATATCTAATGGAAGAATTTGATCTTTACTATTTGTTTGATATGCTGTTATATCAAATCCAAATCTATTTTTAAAAAACTTCATTTCTAATCCTGCTTCATAACTTATAACGGTTTCATGCTTAAGTGTAGGATTGTTTTTATTATTTGGTAATGAGAAAAGCGATTGTCCTGCAAAACCATTAACAAAAGTATATACATCGTCTACAAGAAGTACTCCAGCACTATTACCCACTTCGGCATAGTTCAACCTCAATTTTCCGAAATTTAACCAATCACTTGTAAAGAGGTTAGAAAAAAGAAAACTAGTAGAAATTGATGGGTAATTAAATTGTCTTTTACCATCTGGTAATGTTGATGATCGATCTATCCTGTAGGTTGCATCTAAGAATAATATATCATCATAACCAAATGATGCACTAGCATAATACCCGTTAACCCCCATACTAGATTTTCTTTCTATAGGTGGTGCAATTGGGTTTACCGAATTGGATAAAGAGTAAAATCCAAAAGTATTAAGTCCTCCATTGGTTTCTGCAAAAATAGAACTTCTATTCGTTCTAGTAAGGTTCATTCCTAGTAGTCCTTTAAAATTAAGCTTTTCAGTAATATCAAAATTAAAGTTCCCTATCATGTCGTAGTTCATTTCTCTAAAAAACCCATTAAATCTGTTATACTCAGATGGATTAAAACTAGAAACGTTTACTCTTTCTTCTCTTATTTCATCAAACCTATCCATAGTCACTCTTGCCAAAACATCAAACCAATCATTCACTTTATATGTTAAAGCTACATTTCCAAAGACACGATCTCTGCCATCAGTTTGATAATTTTCGTATAATGTCCAATATGGATTATCCCAATATTGTGGTCTTGGCGCATAAGGATCGTCACCTGTACGTGCCGATGATCGTATATTCCAAGTAGCATTTCTTCTTAATCTAAAATACGCATCTCTCTGCTCTCTTAAGTCAACATTTGTTTGGTACCATTGTCGCAATCCAGGCAAAACACTATTTTCGTCATATCCTGTTGCAAATCTACCTCGCCCACTATTTTTGGTATACGTAACCTTTGCTCTGGCTGTGACTTTATCTGTCAACTTATAACTTCCGCCAAAATCTACTGTTTGTCTTTTAATTAAACTGTTGGGTAAAATCCCTGTTTGTTCTACATTGGTAAATCCTAACCTAAAATCTCCTTTGTCTGAAGCACCATCAACACTAATATTGGTTGATTGTAATAAACCTGTCTGAAAAATAGAAGTAGGGTCATTTTTTGCTGCTACCCAAGGCGTAGGAGTACGATAATTAGGATTTTCTGGAAAAAAAGCTCCCCATTGATATACTGAGAGATTAGGATCAAATCTTGGTCCCCAAGAAGCATCGCCTCCTGTATCTACAACATTATCTAAAATACCATCTCCATCTACATCTTCCTGTACAAAAGAAGCTCCATAACCTCCTCCGTATTCTTTTTGGTATCTCGCAAATGTCTTAGGATCAAATTTACTAAATGTAGTGTTTGAATTAATTGTTATTCCTAACCCTTTGTTTTTAGTTCCTTTTTTTGTCGTGATTATAATTACTCCGTTTCCTGCTCTAGATCCATATAAGGCAGAAGCAGCAGCTCCTTTTAAAACGTTTATGGTTTCTATATCATCTGGATTTATATCTGACGCAGCATTACCATAATCATATCCTCCTCTACCAGCTGTCGAGTTTCTAGAATTGTTAATTCTATTACTAATAGGAGTACCATCAATTACAAATAAAGGTTGATTATTACCGGTTAAAGAAGAATATCCCCTGATAATTACATTTGTTGACCCTCCGAAATTATTATTTCTGGAAACAGTAACTCCAGCAAGTTTACCAGACAATGAATTCACAAAGTTTACACCTTTAGCTTTGCTAATATCTTCTGATTCTATCTGTTGAGTTGCATATCCCAAAGATTTTTTAGACCTACTTATACCAAGAGCTGTTACTACAATTTCATCTAGTGAAGTAGCATCTTGATACATAATCATATTGATTGTAGCCTCATTTCCTACCAGTTTTTCTTCTGTTTTAAAACCCAGATAAGAAAAAATAAGTGTTTGACCTGCTTCTACCTGTAAAGAGTAATTACCATCAAAATCAGACAATGCGCCAATTGATGTTCCCTTGACTAGAATATTTACTCCAGGAAGAGGAATCCCAGAATCCTCTGTTATTTTACCGGATACTGTTTTTTCTTGTGCAAAACTTATTGTACAAAAAATCAGCATGAGTATAACCGAAAGATTAATTTTTGTGTTCATTAGTTTGTTTTATTAAATTTTAAAATTACTTGACGGATCTTCTGGCGTTTTCCCAAGTGCCTGATCCATAATTTTGTAGAAAGGTTTAAGGCTTAGAAATACAGTTATAATTAACTTTTAAAATATTATTTCTACCTGCCTTTTCTTAGTAACCTCCTTTATAATGTCTTAGAAAGAAGGATATGGGATTTTAGTTTTGTTTACGATTTTTGTAAAGTTTAGCTTCCAAGCTCTTATCGAAAAAAGCCTTGAGAACTGATTTGTGTCTACTTTTTTTTCCATATTATTTTAAGATTGATTATTTCGAAGCGAAATATATCTTAGAGTTATGGTATTACCATCATTTGGATTAATAAAGTATTATATATGGATATTTTAGTACTAATCTTTACATATTTTTCTTTGATTTTAACAAACTAATGAAGATTATACAATCACTAAAAACCCTAAAATTAGATGCAGATTCTTATGGATAGTACAAGAAGAAAATACTGTTCTAAATAAAATAAACGAATACGTTTCTGAAGAATGTTCTGCCATATTTAGGAGATAACAGATACTATATCATAACATATTATACGCATAGTATAATCAAGTGTTTATCTTTTATTTTGTTAAAAAACAACCCCGATTTACTTCTTGCATAAAGTAGCATGATGCAATTTTTAGATTGGCCAAAATTGTCTAAAAAAAACACCAATCCAAAAGCTATATGTATCGATAATCCTAAGAAAGTACTTTTATATTCTATACTTATCCTATAGAGATGTTATTTTTTTGGCATAAAAAACACTTCACAAAATGAACATATCTTCTTCTAAAAAGAAAAAAGACTAAAAAAAACTAAAAAAGAATAAAAATCACTGAAATTAAGCGTGAAAAATGAAAACATACCTCAATACTGTAATTTTATTGCAACTAACATTTATTAGTTTTTATAAAAAAAATACTAATAAAAAAACACAAACTTCACAATGAAAAATTACAAAAAACACATGCTTTGGATAGGCATGTTATCAACAATGGTATTTGTATTCAAAATGAGTGCACAATCTCTACATCAAACTGCAAATAATGAAAATAATACCTTTTCTTCTCAAAGTAAGCAAGCCTGTATTTGGGGGAATGATTTTCTTACT
>NZ_JACB01000064.1 GCF_000520975.1 Aquimarina megaterium XH134 | reverse complement strand
TATAAATTTCAACTTATAAATAGAGGTTTTTTTTAAAAGAATAACATAGAGATTCACTATTATCTTTTAATACTTTCACACAGTGTTATTTTGGTTATGCCCACATACAACTTCCGTTAGATCGGCAATATCCATAGTCACAAAAACTTGTTCCAGGAATACGACATTTTCTAGGTCCGCAGCAGGTCGCACGTCCCCATGTTCCTTTAATTTGCTGTTGTTGTTCTTTACTTAATTTCTGAACACCGGTTAATTCTAAAATAGTTTTCATTGTATATATATATTTAAGTTAGTATTTAAATATACTTTAAAATAGTATGAGTCAGTTTTTTAAAACGTTAAATAACATTATTTTTAATAAAAAATGTAGCACTAAAAAAAGGCAAACTTTCTAGTTTGCCTTTTGTATGATTTTTTTGTTTTTTTAGAAAAAGATACAACGCCCCCAACGGTCACAACGACCAGGCTCGCAAAAACTTTGGTTTCCGAAGCTAATGAGACATCCTCTTCCACTAGGGCAGCAAGTTGCACGTCCCCATGCTCCTTTAATATTTTGTTGTTGTTGTTTGGTGAGTTTTTGAACACCGGTTAATTCTAAAATGTTTTTCATTGTGTGAAAGTTTTAAAAGTTAATAATTCAGATTTGCTCCATTAAAAATATTGGATCATGTAGTAAAATACAACTCCATATTCTTGAGATTTATAAATTTCAACTTATAAATAGAGGTTTTTTTTAAAAGAATAACATAGAGATTCACTATTATCTTTTAATACTTTCACACAGTGTTATTTTGGTTATGCCCACATACAACTTCCGTTAGATCGGCAATATCCATAGTCACAAAAACTTGTTCCAGGAATACGACATTTTTTAGGTCCGCAGCAGACGGCACGGCCCCAAGCCCCTTTAATATTTTGTTGTTGTTGTTTGGTGAGTTTTTGAACACCGGTTAATTCTAAAATGTTTTTCATTGTGTGAAAGTTTTAAAAGTTAATAATTCAGATTTGCTCCATTAAAAATATTGGGTCATGTAGTAAAATACAACTCCATATTCTTGATATTTATAAATTTCAACTTATAAATTGGACTATTTTTAAAAGAATAACGTAGAGATTCACTATTATCTTTTAATACTTTCACACAGTGTTATTTTGGTTATGCCCACATACAACTTCCGTTAGATCGGCAATATCCATAGTCACAAAAACTTGTTCCAGGAATACGACATTTTCTAGGTCCGCAGCAGGTCGCACGTCCCCATGTTCCTTTAATTTGCTGTTGTTGTTCTTTACTTAATTTCTGAACACCGGTTAATTCTAAAATAGTTTTCATTGTATATATATATTTAAGTTAGTATTTAAATATACTTTAAAATAGTATGAGTCAGTTTTTTAAAACGTTAAATAACATTATTTTTAATAAAAAATGTAGCACTAAAAAAAGGCAAACTTTCTAGTTTGCCTTTTGTATGATTTTTTTGTTTTATTAGAAAAAGATACAACGCCCCCAACGGTCACAACGACCAGGTTCACAAAAACTTTGATTTCCAAAGCTAATAAGGCATCCTCTTCCACTTGGGCAGCAAGTTGCACGCCCCCATGCTCCTTTAATGTTTTGTTGCTGGTCTTTACTTAATTTCTGAACTCCTGTAACATTCAAGATTTTTTTCATCGTGTATTATATTTAAGTTATAGTTTAAATTTAATTTAAAATATTGTAAGTGAGTTACATGAAAACCGCTAAAAAAGTAAGGTATTGATCTTGTTTATAACTTTGGATTAAGTCACTTAGAGGATAAAATTTTATAACAGAAAACGCTAAGAGTATTGACGATTAGTAGTATTATGTACAAAAACCACACTTATGGTTTTGTGTTTTTTTGCAGAAATTTGTTGTAAAGGATACTCTTATTTTTTGTAAGAAATAACTTATTAACAATTGTTAGAGGGAGTAATTGATTGAATTGTAGTGATTTGAATATGTTATATTGTGTAAATAGTGGATTGTCAACATACTAGGTAACTATTTGATAACGTTTTACTATAGTAAGTTTAACAAAATAATTTTAGATTCGAGATCACATAATTATGCTTAATAAACTAACTTATAACATAATGAAAAAAATAATACTCTTACTTCTGCTTATACCTGTTATGGGGTATAGCCAGATACCATCATATTACAATGATGTAAACCTAACCTTATCAGGAACTGCTTTAAAAAATGAATTAAGTGATAAGGTGACAAATACACATACCACATTTCTTAGTTATACACCAGGAGTGTGGGATGCATTAAAGCAGACTGATTTAGAACCTTCTGATCCTTCAAAAGTCGTCTTAGTATATGGATATAGTGATGCTGATGGAAATTCTAGTACAGACAGAACACGAGGAGTAAACAATAATGGAGGAGGGTCTACCGATTGGAACAGGGAGCACGTTTATCCAAAATCATTAGGTAATCCCAACTTGGGAACACAAGGGCCAGGAGCAGATGCACATCACTTACGACCTGCAGATGTACAGCGCAATTCATCAAGAGGAAATAGAAAGTTTGCAGATGGGACGGGTAATTCTGGACCTACTTCTCAAGGCCATTGGTATCCTGGTGATGAATGGAAAGGAGATGTAGCACGTATGATGATGTATATGTATATACGCTACAATAATCGTTGTTTACCGAAGAATGTTGGAGTAGGGGCAGCAGCTACTGGTGATAGTAATATGCTACAATTATTTTTAGAATGGAATGCAGAAGACCCTGTTTCGCCATTAGAATTACAACGTAATCCAATTCTTGAAAATATACAAGGTAACAGAAACCCATTTATAGATAATCCTGCATTTGCTACGCAGATTTGGGGAGGGCCTCAAGCCGAAGACAGGTTTGGAAATACAGGAGGTAATGATACACAAGCACCAAGTATTCCGGCTAATCTCGTAGCAACAAATACAACTCAGACATCTACAGCATTATCATGG
This sequence comes from Aquimarina megaterium XH134, assembly GCF_000520975.1. Lineage (GTDB taxonomy): Bacteria > Bacteroidota > Bacteroidia > Flavobacteriales > Flavobacteriaceae > Aquimarina > Aquimarina megaterium. The sequence goes on along the minus strand of NZ_JACB01000064.1, from coordinate 48,045 downwards.
AATGCATCTACAGATAATGTTGGTGTAACAGGATATGATGTATATAGGAATGGAACATTTTTAAGTTCTTCATCAACAACTAGTTATGTTGTTTCGGGATTAACAGCTAACACTACGTATGCATTTTCTGTAAAAGCCAAAGATGCAGCAGGTAATATATCTGCAGCTAGTACTGCGATTAATGTTACCACTCAAGATACTTCAACTGGTGGTGATGCTACGGCATTGTTTTTTTCGGAGTATATAGAAGGATCTTCGAATAATAAAGCTTTGGAAATAGCAAATTATACAGGCGCATCGGTTAACCTTTCAGGATATACAATCAAAAGACAAACTAATGGCTCCGGATCTTGGTCGGGAGGATTAAACCTTTCTGGTGTTTTGGCTACTAATGATGTTTATGTAGCTGCCAATAGTTCGGCTTCGAATACTATAAAAAATGAAGCAGATCTGGTTTCGGGAGCTTCAGAATTGACTTTTAATGGTAATGATCCTGTAGGATTATTTAAGGATGGAGTTCTAATAGATGTGATAGGAACCTTTAATGGAGGATCGTCTAACTTTGCTAAGGATGCTACTCTAAGAAGAAAAGCGAATGTATCATCACCATCTGCAACATATAACACATCTGAGTGGGAATCATATCCTCAAAATACTTTTGATGGCTTGGGAAAGCATACATTCAGTGGAGGAGGTAATACTGGCTCAGATACTGAAATCCCTACAATTCCTACTAATGTAACAGTTGCTAATATTACAGAAAATAGCGCGCAGCTTTCCTGGACAGCCTCTACAGATAATATTGGGGTTACAGGATATACGATTTATCAAAATGGAGCAGTGCTAACTACTACTACCGGAGTTTCGTATAATGTATCTGGCTTGGCAGCAGGAACGAACTATTCATTTAAAATATCTGCATTTGATGCAGCAGGAAATGCTTCATCATCTAGTAATACTGTAACCGCTACTACTCTTGATACTGTAGTTTCCTATTGTGTGTCCAAAGGGAATACAGTAAAATATGAATATATTGATTATGTGGGAATAGGAGGGATCTCTAACACCACATTGGCTAATGGCGGTTATGGAGATTTTACAGCTCAGGTAGCAAATCTTAACTATGGAGCTAATACTATTGTATTAAGTGTTGGGTTTGCAAGCGCATCTTATACAGAACATTGGGCGGTATGGATTGATTTTAATAAAAATGGAACTTTTGAAGGGGCAGAAAAAGTAGTTAGTGCATCTACATCAGAGACAGGCAACCTATCATATAATTTTGATATACCATCTACAGCAGCATTAGGAAATACTCGAATGCGAGTTGCTATGAAATGGAACGGAGTACCAACATCTTGTGAAACTTTTGGATATGGAGAAGTAGAAGATTATACTGTAAATATAGGGTCAACCACGGGAGCTAAAGGAGCATCATCAATAAAAGTTGATAGAAAATTAGAACAGGAAGATAAAGTGTTTTTGGCCAAAGTATACCCTAATCCAGCTACAACCTATATTCAAATTAGCTTGAGAAATAAGCATGACAGTAGTTTTACATTGACAAATATGCAAGGTCGTGTAATAAAATCTGGAGTAGTAAACGATAACAAAATTTCTTTGGAGGGAATAACATCTGGTATTTATTTTATAACAATATCCAATGGAAACCGAAGTGTTTCAGAGAAAATAATGATTAAATAATTTTTTTTGCAAGTGTAATTACTAAAGCCTTACAGTATTATAGTATTGTGAGGCTTTTTTTATTTAATGATTTATGCTATTTTTAATTCTATTGCTTAATTGTACAGCAAATTCTGGTTCGATATATAGTTGATGCTTTTTTCCTTTTTCTATAATGGGAGTAATACCCATTAGAGTATACCATTTGTTTTTTGGAGAATATATATCATTTTCTCCAAAATAGAGTTTTATTTTTGTTTTGGGTTTATTTGTTTCATATCGTAACCTTGTTGATGAAACCGCGTATAATGATAATATATTCTGGTTTTTTATAGCCGATTTCCAGCCAATGACCCCACCAACACTAAACGCAAGGATATGTATTTTTCCTTTTTCTAGGGTAAGCAAGTTTTGTACTGCCCGATCAATTCCTCTGTTAGTGAATTGTTTATGAAGGTTTTCTTCGGTGTATGTTGATGTATCTAATGCTCCTAATTCACAGCAGTCATAATATTGCAACACAAAATGATCTTGAAGCTCTTTGATATAATAAGCAACCCAATCTGATTTTTTCTTTCCCCATAGATCAGACAAAATGATTAGTTTTGGTTTCATGAGATCTTTATTCACTATAATTGATTCATAAGCTTTTTTGGGTAACCAGTAAATATTCCATTAACCCCAAGTTCTTTCATTTCGTTTAGTTCTATTTCATTATCTACAGTTTCTATTATTTCTCCTTCATACATCCAGGCCCAAAGTGTTCTGTTTCGTTTTTTTACATGCTTGACCACTCTTTTTGTTAAAACATTTACTTTACCAGCTTTTTTAGGAAGCATTAGTATATCTGATGTAATAGGAAAGAATTTATCTAAATAAAGGAAACTACTGTAGATCATTTTCTTTGCTTCTTTGGTAGGTACACCATACCTCCATTTGGGGCGTTTCTTTTTGAAAGAAGAGATTACTTCATCATATCGACTAACTATAATTATCTGGTTAGCCATAGCATATTTTTTAATTAATGTAATCAGTCGAGTAACCGCCAAGAGGTTATTTGTATGAAGATCGAGTAATAATTTAGCTTTTGGGAATTTTTGAAACACCTCTTCTACAGTTGGGATTTGTATAGGGTTCTCACGGTATATAAATTCATTTTCAACATTAAAATTATACCCTGCATTTAACTGCTGTATTTCTTTTAGAGTAAGTAAGTGAATTTTGTTGTTTACCCCAGTGATTCGTTTTGTTTGATAATCATGAAATAGCACTAATTTTTGATCTTTAGTAATCTGAATATCCATTTCTACCCACCAATCTGGATTTATTGATTGACAATGGTGTATTCCTTCAATTGTATTTTCAGGATTTTCACCTCTTCCACAACCGTAACATACTATTTCCATACCTAACTATTATTTTGTATCATATGATTCGGTAAAAGGACTTCGTTTTCAGGGTGTAGTGACAAAAAAACTGGTGATGAATGTATTAAATGATATGAATATCTAATTATTTAGTATTAGAATGTGTTGTAGGCTGGTTAATGGTTAGCGTTATTAGACCAAGAGCTATGTAAATAGAACCTGTAATATTTTTTTGTCTTTTGAGGTATTTTTTTGAGCTAGTAAACCATTTTGATATTTTTACAGAAAGTAAAACATATAAGGTGTCGCTCAATATTGCAAAAACAGTAAACAAAATACCAAGAAATAATATTTGACTGGCATTACCTCCTTTATCAATATTTATGAATTGCGGTAAAAAAGAAAAAAAGAATATTGCTGTCTTAGGATTAAAAGTATTCACTATAATACCTTCATAAAAAATTTTGTCTAATCGCTTGTCTTTATTTGTAATTACTGGTTGCTTACTAGGTGTTTTTTCTAATAATTTCTTGATACCTAGATAAATAAGATAGATAGCTCCTAGATACTTTACAATCGAAAATGCAGTAGAAGATGTTAGCAATATAGAAGAAATCCCTATTGCAGCGGCAGCAACATGAATCATGCTTCCAATACCTATTCCTAAAACTGAAACAATACCTGCCTTATATCCCTGTTCGACACTTTTGGCCATAATATAAAGAACAGACGGGCCGGGTATAAGAATTAATATAGAGGCAGCTGCCAAGAAAAATACAATATTTTCAAAATCTGGTAGTATCATAGTAGTAGCGTAGTGTATTATGTCTAATTATTTTAATGAAATTCATTATTCTTGAAGTACTAATCTAAAACCAAAAACAGGAAGTTCTCCTTGCATAAAGTCTAAATCTTCTGATCTTTTAAACCCCATGTTTTCATACATTTTCCATGCTACCTGCATAGCTTTTGTAGAATGAATTATCATTTGATTTTGTTTTTCATTTTTTGCAATCTGTATACAAGCATTTGTTAAACGTTTGCCTAAACCTTTACCTCTGGTAGCTGGATCGACTGCCAGTAACCTAAATCCAGAAGCATGTTTTTCTGTTGTAGCCGTACCGCCAGAACCATAATATTTCATGTCACCAAAATAAACAACACCGCCTCCTATTTTTTTATTTGAAGAAATAGCGACCAACAACTTAGTTTTAGGATTCTTTGTTAAACTTCCGATATCAGCCAACATTTTATAATAGTTGGGTTGTTCCTTTTTAGAAGGAAAACCTTCTAACTGTGAATATACATCAACCATTAGTTCTCCAATTTTTGCAAACTCATCTGGAGCAGCTTCTTTTATAATATATTCCTCATGACTCATAATTAATACTAAAAATTTATAGTAAAGCACTAAACTAATAATAGGTAACCCAAAGGCTCTAAAAGACCTGAAAACTTAGGATTACAAGAGATAAAAATATGATTATATGAATGAAAAAATCGTTTAAATCTCTTCTTAACCAAAATTTAACTCCTTGCTTTTCCTGTAAATACATTAACTTTTGGATCTATTGGATTACCAGTTGTCCTCCTAAACGATACTATTTGTCCTGTGTGGTAGAGCGCATCAGATATTGGACCATTGATCATATGCCAGAAAGGGAATTCTCCTTTGTATCCATCACTTTGTATAACGACCATATAGTTATCCATATCGTCTTTTGTATTTTTTGCATATAATTCACTTGCCTTCTTTAGATTGTACAGCGTTTTTTCTCTTAAGATATCAAAATTCAGAGGAGATAGATCGTTTGGAGTAAGTCTGATACTAGGTAAATTTTGCGCAGTATTCGTAATCATTATTGAAAGCCAATATATATGTTCTATGGTTTCATATGTATTAAATCCTTTGGCAGATGGCTTATATTTTAGATCGATATCTGTAAGATTATCTGTAGCCCAATAATAACGATATCCAAGACCATCTATAAGTCTAGAAATTATGTTACCAGATGAATAATTCTCTGGATATTCTGGTATCTGTTGATATGGCATTTTTAAGAAGTCTTTATTTATTTTTTAACTACTTTGTTTAGAGATTTCAAAGATATCGTAATACAGTTCTTATTTTAGATTATAAATTAACTAAATATGATAGTATAGTATTTATTATGTATTAAGAAATGTAATTCCATATATTCTTATGTTTGGCAAGTTGCTGATAGGTGTAGAGTAATACTTTATTTTTTTCTAAAGATAGCGAAGGATCTTCATTTAGTATTTTCATAGCATAGTGCCTTGCTGTTTTCAGAATATCATTATCTCTTACGATATCTGCTATTTTAAGATTAAGCACACCACTTTGCTGGGTACCCATAATATCTCCCGGGCCTCGTAACTTTAGATCTACTTCGGCAATATCAAAACCATCATTGGTACGTACCATAGTTTCTAATCGGGTCTTACTGTCTGCAGATAATTTGAAGCTAGTCATAAGAATGCAAAAACTTTGTTCCGCTCCACGACCTACACGTCCTCGTAACTGATGCAATTGTGATAACCCAAAACGTTCTGCACTTTCTATAATCATTACACTGGCATTTGGTACATTAACTCCAACTTCAATTACAGTAGTAGCAACCATAATTTGGGTTTCACCTTTTACAAAGCGTTCCATTTCATAATCTTTATCAGCAGGTTTCATTTTACCATGAACAATAGAAATTTGATACTCGGGAGGGGGAAAAGAGCGAGCTATACTTTCATACCCATCCATAAGATCTTTATAATCCATAGCTTCTGATTCCTGTATCAATGGATAAACAATATAAATTTGTCTTCCTTTTTGTATTTCTTCAGAAATGAATTTAAATACTTTTAATCGGTTACTATCGTATCGATGTACCGTTTTAATAGCTTTACGACCTGGCGGAAGTTCATCAATTACCGAAATATCCAGATCACCATATAAACTCATCGCTAATGTCCTGGGAATCGGAGTTGCTGTCATTACCAGAATATGAGGTGGATAAGTGTTTTTATGCCATAACTTAGCACGTTGTGCTACTCCAAATCGATGTTGCTCATCAATAATAGCTAACCCCAGATTTTTAAACTGCACTTTATCTTCTAATACAGCATGAGTACCAATTAGGATATGTAATGACCCTTCTTCTAGTTCTTCGTGGATTTTTCGTCGTTCTTTGGCTGTAGAACTACCCATTAATAATTTTACATTAATATCAAGATCTTTGGTAAGTGCAGTAATCCCCTGATAATGTTGATTTGCCAGGATTGCCGTTGGAGCCATTAAACAAGCTTGAAATCCATTATCAATAGCCAATAACATTGTCATCAATCCCACAATTGTTTTTCCCGATCCTACATCTCCTTGCAAAAGACGATTCATTTGAGCACTACTTCCAATATCATTTCTAATTTCTTTGATCACCCGTTTTTGTGCATTGGTAAGATCAAAAGGAAGGTAGTCTTTATAGAAATTATTAAAATGCTTACCCACTTCAGTAAATGGAAACCCTTTTATTTTTTGTTTTCGAATTAGTTTTTTAGTGATCAGCTGTAGCTGAATATAAAATAGCTCTTCAAATTTAAGCCGATATTGCGCTTTGGATAATAATTCCTGGCTTTTAGGAAAATGAATATTAAAAACAGCTTCACTTTTTGAAATAAGTTTAAGATCCTCAAGAATTTCCTGAGACAATGTATCATAGAAACGTACTTTGGTCTCTACAAACAATTGTTGCATCATTTTACTCATCACGCGGTTGGTGATACCTTTATTAGAGAGCTTTTCGGTAGAAGGATATATGGGTTGCATTACCGTTCTTAGATTTTTTTGATGCTCTGTCAATAGCTCCATATCGGGGTGTGGCATACTAAAACCATTATAGTATTTGGTTTTTCCAAAAATGACATAAGGAGTATTGATTTTTAAATTTTCACGAATCCACTTCTGTCCTCTAAACCAAACTAGCTCTATAGAACCTGTATCATCTACAAATTTAGCAACTAATCGCTTTCCTTTTTTTTGCTCTACCGTTTTAATATTAATAATCTTACCTATAATTTGTACCTCTGCCGAATTGCGTTGCAATTGGTTGATTTTATAATATTGTGTTTTATCAAGATATCGATTCGGGAAAAAGTTAACCAAATCCTGGTATGTATGAATCCCCAGTTCTGACCGAAGTAAGGTAGCACGGGATGGGCCAACACCTTTTAGATAATCTATGGGAGTTTGTAAAATATTAGGATTCATCATAGCGAATATACTATATTATAGAAATATTGTCAATCTAAAATTTGTAACATAAACAGACTAATTTCGTTATTTTGGCAGAACATTTGATTTACGTGTAGTATGAAATTTATTTTAAGCTTTTTAATACTTGTTTTTTCTTCGATCGGTAATGCTCAGGAAGTAGCTTCTGTGCAACCCCATAATTCTAAAAAGGAACAAGCTGATGTTGATTTTAAAAATGGTAAAGTCGATGTGACTGTAGATGCTAAATCAAAAAAAATAAAAGGAAAAGTAACATATACTTTTAAAATAATAAAGTCTGTGAAATCTGTTTTTGTAGATGCTCAGCATATGGTAATCAGCAAAGTGTCTTTAGATGATAAAAATGTAGATTTTAAGTATGATGATAAGAAGATTATCATAAATTCTAACTTTAAAAGAGAAAACGAGTATCAACTAGTGATTTACTATGAAGCTAAACCTAAAAAGGCACTTTATTTTGTTAAAGATTATGAAGGTAATGATCAGGTATGGACACAAGGGCAAGGAAAATATACCTCTAATTGGCTTCCCAGTTTTGATGATATGAATGAGAAGCTTGAATATGATCTTACGATTAATTTTAATAAGGGGTACGAAGTTATTGCTAATGGAAAACTCACTAAAACAGAATCGATTAATGATTCTATCCAAAGTTGGCAGTATGATATGCAACGTCCCATGAGTAGCTACTTAGTTGCTTTTGCCATAGGTAAATATGATAAAGTAGTAGAAACTTCGGCAAATGGAACTCCTTTAGAAATGTATTATTACCCCAAGGATAAGCATAAATTCGAGGCAACTTATAAGCATAGTAAACAGATTTTTGATTTTTTAGAAAAAGAGATTGGGTTTTCGTTTCCCTGGCAAAATTATAAGCAAATTCCTGTTAAAGATTTTTTATATGCAGGTATGGAAAACACAGGAACAACTATTTTTTCTGATGCCTTTATGGTTGATGAAACAGCATTCATTGATCAAAACTATATTAATGTCAATGCACATGAGTTGGCACATCAATGGTTTGGAGATTTGGTAACTGAAACCGAAGGAACACATCATTGGCTTCAAGAAGGATTTGCAACATATTATGCATTATTAGCAGAAAAAGAAATTTTTGGAGATGATTATTTTCAATACAAATTGTATGAAAGTGCAGAACAACTCACCGAGCTATCCAAAACAAAGAACGCAACATCACTTTTGAATCCCAAAGCAAGCTCTCTAACATTTTATCAAAGAGGAGCGTGGGCCATTCATGCATTAAGAAATTTGATTGGTGATACTAGTTTTAAAATTACAATTCATAATTATCTCGAAAAGCACAAATTTCAAAATGTTACAACTAATGATTTTATTGCAATGGCTTCGGCCGTGAGTGGTAAAGATTTGAAAGCATTTAGGCAATTATGGTTAGAGAATATAAAATTCCCTTCGCAAGAAGCATTAGATATACTTGCAAAATCAGATTTCATTAAAAATTACCTGGGTCTGGCACAAGAGCGTACTCAACCTATGGCTGGAAAATGGGGGACTTTGGCTAAGGCATTAGATTTTCCTACAAATGATTACATTGGTCAGGAAGCTGTATATCAATTAGAAGGGAAAAACTCTCCAGAGATTATAGCCCTGTATGATAAAGCTTTTGAGACAAATAACATTTTTGTACGCCAGGCTATTGCCAATACATTAAGTGCAGTTCCTAAGGATTTACAAGAACAATATGAGTCTTTGCTAAAAGATACCTCATATGCTACCATAGAGCCGGCGCTTTATCATTTATGGACTAGTTTCCCAGAAAAAAGAAAAGAATATTTGGATCTTACCAAAGAAATTGTAGGTTTTAATACTAAAAATATTAGAATGTTATGGTTAGTTTTAGCATTAAACACAAAGGATTACCATACCAGCGAACATCAAAAATTTTATCTGGAACTATCGGGTTACACATCGTCAAAATTTGGATTCAGTACTCGTGAGAATGCGTTTACTTATTTAGAAAGTTTACAAGCTTTTTCTGATCAATCCTTAATAGACCTTGTTGATGGAGCTACGCATCATAATTGGCGTTTTAGGAACTCTTGTAGAAAAATTCTGGATAAAATACTCAAGGATGAAAAATATAAAAAGAAATACGTAGTTTTATTGGGTAGTTTACCAAAGAATCAACAAGATTTTTTGGAAAAAAAATTAACCCCATAACATAAAACATGCGTGCATTAGTAATTTCTGGTGGTGGTAGTAAAGGAGCTTTTGCAGGTGGTGTTGCACAGTATTTAATTCAGGATTTGGGTAGAAAATATGACCTGTTTATAGGTACATCTACCGGAAGTCTTTTGGTATCACATCTGGCATTATCAAAAATCGAGGAGATCAAAACTTTTTATACTTCAGTAAACCAATCTTCAATATTTAAAAGCTGCCCGTTTACTATTAAAAAGAAAAGAGGATATACCAGTATCAATATTAATCATTTTAATGTACTATATAATTTAATTAAAGGAAAAAAATCGTTTGGTGATAGTAGAAATCTTAGGAATCTGATAGAGAATGCTATTTCTGAATCGTATTTTGAAGAACTAAAAACGGGAGAAAAAGATATTGTTATTACAGTAACTAATCTTTCTGCTAATGAAGTAGAATATAAATCAATAAAAGAATGTACATATCAGGATTTTTTAGATTGGATATGGATATCTTGCAATTACCCGCCTTTCATGAGTTTGGTGAGAAAAAACCATTGTGATTATGTTGATGGTGGTTTAGGATCAATGGTACCTATTGAAGAAGCAATAAAGCGCGGAGCAACAGAACTCGACGTTATTATACTCGAAACAGAAATTAATTATTTAAATAGAATGCCTACCAAAAACCCCTTTACCTTAATTACAAGTATGGTTGATTTTATGATGGATAGGATAGAACATCAAAACATTCGAATTGGTAAATTTAAGGCAATAGAACACGATGTAGCAATGGATCTGTATTATACTCCTACTGTACTGACTACGAACTCATTAATTTTTGATAAGGAAAAGATGACACAATGGTGGACAAAAGGTTATAAATTTGCAAAGAAAAAGAACATTTCGAACCCACTATAATATGCGAGCACTAGTAATATCAGGAGGAGGAAGTAAAGGAGCTTATGCCGGTGGTGTAGCGCAATATTTAATTCAGGAGCAAGGTAAGAAATATGACCTGTTTCTCGGGACTTCTACCGGAAGTCTTTTAATTTCGCAATTGGCTTTGGGTAATATCGAGAAAATGTATGATATCTATACCAATGTTAACCAACATACAATTTTTAATGTAAATCCTTTTGTAGTTAGAAAAAAAGGAAATAGAGAATTTGTATCGATTAACTTTTTTTCTTCACTATGGCAATTTATTAAAAGAAAACGAACATTTGGAGAAAGTAAAAATTTACGACGTGCTATACGCAGAAACTTTTCTGAAGAAGAATTTAAACTGGCACGTACAAAAGTTGAAGATGTTGTAGTTACCGTTTCTAACCTCACCAAGAATAGTACAGAATATAAATCGATTAAGGATTTTTCTTATGAAGATTTCTGTGATTGGGTTTGGATATCCTGTAACTATGTTCCTTTTATGAGCTTGGTAACCAAAGACGGTTGTGAATATGCAGATGGTGGTTTTGGGTGTATGGTACCTATTCGAGAAGCAATACGAAGAGGAGCAACAGAAGTTGATGCCATTATTTTGGAGTCAGAAAACATGGAGCATAATAAAGTATTGGGTAAAAATCCATTTTCGCTTATGGTAAACCTATTTAGTTATATGTTAGACCAGGTCGAAGGCCATGATACGGTATTAGGTAAATTAGCAGCGATTAACAAAGAAGTTCCTTTAAATCTATACTACACACCATCTAAACTTACAGAGAACTCATTGATTTTTAATAAAAAATTAATGAGTAGCTGGTGGAGACAAGGTTATGAATACGCAGCTCAGAAAGCAAAAACTGCAGAAGAAAATAAACTTAAAGATATAGATCTTGCAGGATAATTCTTTTGAAGTAGATTCTTAAATAAGACAAATTTTTAAAACAAATCACCAATTTCTTCTTTGATAATTGCAATTGCAGTATCACTAGGAGCACCTTTCTCTATAAGCTCTGTAAGAATTACTTCTCTCATCTTAATGGCCGAATCTACGTCTTCTTTTAGTGCGGTTTTTCTAATTAAAGCGATAGTTGCATTTTTAGATGCCTTAAGTGTATTCCAGCATTCATCAGAAACATAGATCTGTTGGGTAAGATTATGTTCAAATTCCTGATCAATTGTATGAATTAATAAAGACTCATAGCTTTTTTTGTCTTCTGCAACCGGAGCTATTCTTGTTAATAGATTACCAGGTGAAATTCTTTCTAAAAATAAAACCATACGTTCATATGCTTGAAGCCTAAGTGGTAACGATTGCTTTTGATGTTCTCTATGCAAAAGAAATCTACGACGTTTTTCTTCATTACGAGTATGAAGACTAAAAAAATAGAATGAAATAACCCCTACAATCACTGCAGGAATAATATTAAAAAGAAGATCAACTATTTTGGATTCCATATGTTGTTATTAAATATAAGTGTAGATTACTATCTCTAGACAAATAAATCAAACTTTTTTGATTTATCTATCTAGATTTACAATAAATTTATTTTTTCCATAAAATTTATACTTTGCTTCCTGAAACAAATAAATCAAAAGGCATTTTTTTCACTGAAAATAGGGATGTGTATGCTAAAGATAAATTCTAAGTTTGTTCCGTAAGAAAGAGTACAGCAAATTTTCATATATCAATGTCTTTTTAGAAAAAAATAAAGCTTTCTTGACTCTTTTGTTAGGTTTGTTTTTTTGTTTACATTTAAATTCTTAGAAAATAGAGACTTGTTGCACTCTTTACTAATGGGAGAATAACATAAATATTAATTATTAATCTGTTCTTATGAAGGAAACTTTAAGTTTTGACGAGACCCTTATGTCATCTTTAGATACTAAGATTACCGTTTCAAAATGGGATGACACCAAGGAAGCATATAATCAAAAACGATACAAAGATGTTGTTTTAAACTTGTTTGATTATCTGGATTTAGATATTAGAAAAAAATATGGCAATGCAGATGAAACCTATTTTAAGATACCTCATGGCTCTATAATTGTAGAAATTAGTATTACAGATACACATTTTAATGTTAAAGCACCTTTTCTAAAAGTAGGTGAAAATCAAAAAATCCCACTATATAGAAAAATTGCTGAGGTTAATTTTTCTCCCCTTAATTTATCGCAAATCAAGCTAGATAATGATCAGCTTAATTTTTTATATAGCACTCCTTTACACCTTTGTGAGCCTTTAAAAATATATTATGTTTTAAAAGAAATATGCCATAATGCAGATAACTTTGATGATGAATTTATTAGTTTGTTTGATGTAGAACAATTACATGATCCACATATTGAGAATTATAGTCAGGAAGTTTTGGATACGATTTGGGAAAAAATCAATTCTTATTTAAAAGAAGCAGACCAATATATAGAATACTTTGATCAGACCAGGGTGGGGTACTATAATTGGGATATTATTAATATTACATTAAAACGTATAGATTATCTCATGGCTCCTCATGGTAAGTTGAGAACAGATATCGAAAATCAAGTAAATGATTTGTATTCGCAAGATGATATGCAAAATCGAATTCAGAGAGGAAAAAAGTTTTTGGATACATTGAAAAATAAAAATAAAGAAGAACTTTTAGCAGATTTCTATATTTCAGAATCATTCGTTCCCACTAAGATGCGAAGTGAATTAGAGCATATAAAACAAAGCTGGGAACGACCTTATGAAAATGCAAAAAAGGAAATTCAGAATAAACAATATACAGCAGCGACATTAACACTACTTGTTGCTTTTTATGATTTTTACTATTATAACAACATCCCAGAAGATATAAATTTAAAAATGGTGAATTCACTTAAAAATGCAGCTGGTAAGGAGTGGGAGGCATCAGCGATATCACTGTTTAATGGGATGGAAAGTATTTTAAATGGTAAAGCAGTACAAACTTCGACTCCTAAGAAAGGATTCTTTTCTAAGTTATTTGGTTAGATTATAAATGAAAAAAATTATGAGCAATTTAGATTCTTTAAAAGAAGCAACATTTAAAATACTTACCTCAAGAGGTACGGGGAGTGGCTTTTATATAAAAAGTAAAAATATTATTCTTACTAATCATCATGTTATTAGCGGTTGTAAAGAGGTCGCTGTCGAAGATGATCATCATAACAGAATGCTGGCAAAAGTTATTATGACAAATCCAGATATTGATATTGCAATACTCAAAGTAGAAGGGGAGTTGAATATAGATCATGGTTTTTCTGTAGATAATTCTTTAGAACTTACCAGGCAAGAAAAAGTATTTGCTCTTGGGTATCCATTCGGAATGCCATTTACTATTACAGAAGGTATTGTTTCGAATCCAGAGCAACATATGAACGGGAGGTATTTTGTGCAAACAGATGCAGCAATAAACCCTGGGAATAGTGGAGGCCCATTAGTGACGCAGGATGGAAGATTGGCAGGTATTAATTCTTCAAAATTCAATAATGCAGATAATATGGGGTTTGCGATTCCGATTTCTGAAATTGAGCAGGCTATCGAAAGTATTGAAAATAACCCTGAATTTAAGTTTTCCCTACAGTGCTCATCTTGTTCTGGTCTCACATATGTCGCACAAGATTACTGTAATAATTGTGGGGCAACATTATCTAAGGATGTATTTGATGAATTGGAACTCAACGAATTTTCAAATTTTATTGAAGATTCTTTGAAACAATTAGATATTAATCCTGTTTTAACAAGAACGGGCCAAGAGTTTTGGGAATTTCATCAAGGAAGTTCTCAAATTAGGATTTTTGTAATGAATAGAGAGTATCTCTATCTAACTTCTCCTTTAAATAATTTACCAAAACAAAACCTTGAAAAGTTATATGAATATTTAATTTCTAGTGACCAAGGACAATTTTCATTAGGGGTATATAAGAATACTATTTTTATATCTTATAGAATTAGTATCACCGATATATTTCAGGATGAAGCTACCAAAAATGATATTAAATTAAAAATAAAGGAACTCGCATTAAAAGCCGATGATCTTGATGATTTCTTTGTAGAGGAATATGGGTGTACTATGAGTACATATGCTAAAAAAGTAAGTTAATCATCTAATGTTATTTTCTGGTTTGTATTAGTTTAGATGATAAAAGAATTCTATTTTTGGTTAAAACCACCAAGGTATGTACATTCTTTTAAATCTTTAGCACAGGTATATTCAACAGGAGTTTTTGCATATTTAAACGAATCTTCTAATGTTTTGGTGAGTTCTCCATCATCAACATTAAGATCCACATCTTGCATTGTAAACTGACAAGGATGCTCATATCCAGCAGCATGAGTGATCTCTGTAAATTCTTTTCTAAATGTTTTAAAATACTGTGCCAAACGATCAGATTTTAATGGGATATCAATTCCTTTCTGTAACCATTTGCTCTGAGTAGCTATTCCGCTGGGACATCGATTAGTATGACATATTTGTGCCTGGATACAACCAATACTCATCATAGCTTCACGAGCAACATTGATGCAATCGACACCCATGGCAAAGGCCATTGCTGCTTTTGCAGGAAAACCTAGTTTGCCACTACCAATAAAAACTACTCGATCTGTAAGATTATGTTTTTGAAAAATTTTATAAATCGCTGTAAATCCATATACCCAGGGAAGAGACACATGATCAGCAAAGCTTGGTGGTGCAGCTCCAGTACCACCTTCACCACCATCAATAGTAATAAAATCCGGACCTCTATTGGTTTTTACCATTAGTTCTGCAAGGAGTTCCCATTGTTCTGTTTTACCAATTGCAGCTTTAATCCCCACAGGAAGCCCCGTCTCTTTGGCAATATCCTCAATAAGTTGCAATAGTTCTGGGACATCAGAAAAGGCTTTATGTGCAGAAGGAGATAATACATCTTTACCCACTTCTACACCTCTTATTTTTGCAATTTCAGGAGTAATCTTAGCGCCAGGTAATACACCTCCTTTTCCAGGTTTTGCTCCTTGTGATAATTTGATCTCAATAGCTCGAATAAAAGGGTTTCGGGTTACCAGATCTTTCATTTTTTTCATTGAAAAATTACCATTCTCATCGCGCACCCCAAAATATCCTGTTCCAAAATGAAAAATAACATCACCACCATTACTATGATAAGGCGAAAGTCCACCTTCTCCTGTATTATGATAGGCATTCCCTTTTTGTACGCCTATATTAAGAGATTCTATAGCTCGTGCAGAAAGGGATCCGAAACTCATTGCAGAAACATTAATAACAGATCCAGGTCGATAAGGTTTTTCTCGTTGGTTGTATAAACCCATCACCTTTGCGCAAGGAAGAAAAGATTTATCTTTTCTATTGGGGTGATCCTTCTCCATCTTATATGGGATCATACAGTTTTTTACAAAAATATGCTGATGCAAATAAATATCTCTATCTGTACCAAAACCTTCATAATTGTTTTCATTTTTAGAAGAAGCATATACCCAACCTCTTTCAATTCTATTAAATGGAAGTTCTTCTCTATTATTAGCAACAAAATACTGCCTTATCTCTGGACCTATACTTTCTAACAAATACCTTAGATGACCTATAACAGGGAAATTATGGCTTACTGTATGTCTTCTATTAAAAAATACATCGCGAATTGCAACTAGTACAAGCGCAATAATGATCCACATCCACCAGGATATTGAACCTAAAAAATTAAATACACTTTCCATTTTATTTTATCTATTGCGCATTAAGATAATCAATAGTTAATTGTGACATTACTTTAACTCCTAATATTAACCCGCTTTCGTCTATAAAAAAATCAGGTGTATGATGAGAAGCGGCTTTATTGGTTCCAGGTGTTTTTCCTCCTAAAAAGAAATAAAACCCCGGTACTACTTCCTGAAAATAAGAAAAATCCTCTCCTCCTGTAGTAGCCTTTGATAGGATAACATTTTCTTTACCAGCAATACCTTCAATAGTTGGTAACATTTTTTTTACAAGTTCGGGATCATTGTATGTTATAGAAGTATTATTTTGAAACTTAATAATAGCTTCGCCACCATATGCTTTGGCAATAGCAGGCACCATTTCATTCATACGACGAATAATAAGGGATCTCATTTTTGGATCTAAAGTTCGTACAGTACCAATCATTTCAGCACTTTCAGGAATAATATTAAATCGTACACCACTAGTAATTTTACCTACCGTGATTACTGCAGCTTCATTTACCAGAGGAGATTCTCTACTTATAATAGTTTGTAAACCATCAACAATTTTGGCCGAAATCAGGATAGGATCTACTCCTGTCCAAGGAGCCGAACCATGCGTTTGTTTTCCTTTTACATTAATAACAAATCGTTCTACTGCAGCCATGGTTCCTCCCGGTTTGTAACGAATTTTTCCAACCTCTGTTCCTGAATTGATATGCAAACCAAAAATTGCATCTACATCTGGGTTTTTTAAAACTCCCTCTTTGATCATTAATTTGGCACCACCTTCTTCTCCCGGTGGTGGTCCTTCTTCTGCCGGTTGAAATATAAATTTAACCGTACCATTTATTTTATCTTTATGTTTTGTTAGGATTTCTGCTACTCCCATTAATATAGAAGTATGGGTATCATGACCACAAGCATGACTAACGCCAACTTCGGTGTCCAGAAAAGTAGTCTTTACAACAGATTTAAAAGGTATATCTACTCGTTCGGTTACTGGTAATGCATCAATATCTGCTCTTAGTGCTACAGTTTTTCCTTCTTTTTCTCCTTTAAGAAGAGCTACTACACCAGTTTTAGCAACATTTTCGGTTACTTCTAAACCAAGACTTTTTAGGTGTTTTGCAATTTTCTTGGCAGTTTCAAATTCTCGATTAGAAAGCTCTGGGTTTTGATGGAAATCTCGTCTCCATTCAATTACTTTGGATTCTATTTTTTCTGCAGCAGTATTAATATCTGGATCAATTTGTTGCGCCTGTATGGAACAAAAGATCATTAAAAAAATAAATAAAAGAGATGATGGTTGTGTTTTCATGCGCTTGTTTTAGTGTTTAAAAGAGGGTCACAGATAACCTAAGGCGATTAAAATAATCATGTTGTGATATGAGGGTTATGATCATATTAGTTTCATTAAGTTTAAAAATTAATAAGTCTGTAGTTTTCGTTTTGTAGTTGTACCAATGCTGTCATTGCAGATAATGCAATCTGTATTTCGGGTAGCGTATCGTCTTTAGAAATATCCCGATATGCAGCAGTCTGCCCACACAAAATTAATTGCACTCCTTTTTTTGCTAAAGCAGAAAGAAGTGGAGCATTGGGGTTATCAATATGGTATTTGGCTTTATACTTTGTATTGTTTACAATATCATTTGCTGCCGAACCATGAATTACTAATGCAACCTTTAACTTTTCGAGTGGTACACCAGCATCGGCATGCATATTAAGATATCTTGCAGCAGTATTAAAAAGAGGATTTACTTTTGAGCTGTCTTTAAACGTTCTTCCAACATCAAATACAACTTTTAAATCATGCTGTATTTTAGTTTTAAAATCCGGTTCACTAACTGTATAGGTTTTACCGTATTCAGTTATTATTTTACCTTCTTTAGATTTTTGTTGAGAAAAAATAAAAAAAGGAAATAAAATAAAAATGTAGGATGCTATTCTGTTTTTCAAGCTTTAATTTTTGCTTCTAAAGATATTCAAAAATCTATTAACGGAAAGTTAAAATATTATTTTGATTTTTTATGCAAAAAAAGCATATCCCCCAAACTAATGAAGATATGCTTTAATAATTCTTATTATTTATAGGTCTATTGTCTTACAAATTTACCAAGAGGTTTGTTATTAATTAAAATGATATATAACCCATGAGAAAGTTCTGATATATCCATTTCGGGAGTAGGTGTAGTATCAATTAGTACTTGCCCTTGTATGTTAACAATTCTTACAGAATGATCATTTATCGTTATGCCATCTATATGTAATATTTCATCATCATTAACCGGGTTGGGGTAGTAGGTAAATGTTTTGTTCTCCTGACCCAAATTAAGTAAGGATTGATCAACTTCAAATGCTTTAGAAGTTATACTGCAACCAGCTTCGTTAAATACTTTTATAGTATGTTCTCCTACTTCTGTGGGTAAATATTCTGCTTGATTGGCATCGTTAATAGGTTCGCCTTTATAATACCATTGGTAAGAAGAAAATTGAGATGGTACAAATAGCATATGGTTTTGATTTACCGCTATCGCTGGTTCTTCTGGGTTTTCTGATACAATTGCTTTTACTTCTGTTCTTGTTGTTGTAGTACAGTTACCAATAGCTCCTTCTATGTAATAGGCCTGAGTAGCGTCTAGTGCAGGAGTCTCAAAGGATAATCCAGATGCGATACTGGTACCTCCGGTTGCAGTGGTATACCACTTATATTCGCTATTTCCTGATATAGTTATAGTTACAGATTCCCCAGCACAAACATTTTGATTTGTTACAACAGGGAGATTAGGAAGATTTATAGAAATAAAATCTGATTTTTCTTTAATGTTATTTCCAGAATCATTGGTTGTCGTAAGGGATACAGTATAGTTTCCATTAGTTGCATAAGTATGTGTTGGGTTTTGTTCTGTAGATGTTTGACCATCTCCAAAATTCCATAAATAAGAACTTATTCTATTGGTAGAAGTGCTTTGAAATTCTACTACCGAACAGTTTGTAGTTGCTTCGAAATCTGATAATGGAGGTTGTTTATCGTCTCCGGGTATATAATTACCCGATATAGAATAATTACCCAACGAAGAGTAATCAGAATACCCATTGGCTAATGTTCCTTCACCCACACCGTCAATCTCAATATAATAAATTCCTTCTGTAAGGTTTTGATTAATCGATGCTGTAAGTCCGTTTGGATCAGAAAGTGCTACTTCCTGGCCAAGTTCATTTAGAATTCTTACCTGGATGTTTAGATTGGGATAATCGGGATCGGGATCAAAAGTCAGGGATACATTTCCGGTTTCTACTGCAAAGGAGAAAACATCTTTATCATCTCTAGTACTAATTAGTCCAAAATTTTGATCGGCACTTACTGCCCCAGAAGGAGCTACTTTAAGTGCAGTAGCTTCATTGAAGGTATTACCATGGTCATCATTTTGAAAACCAACACCGTTTCTATTATTTGAAATGATTGCGATATCATCCTGAGTATTTGTTGCATCGGGATATTCTCCGCTACTCCAATGCCCTAATGTTCTACTAGCACTCCATCCCATAATTGGGCTCCATTCTCCATGTCCTGAGTAGTATGTTGTACCTGGTTTGCCATCATGTGATAGTCCCAACGTATGGCCGACTTCATGAGATCCTGTCTCTCCAGCAGATCTTGTTCCTAAATTATAAACCCAGCAAGGGTTATTGCTATTCGACGAAAACGAATTTAAGTAAGCAACTCCTCCAGAATCTGGAGCAGCATCTTTTGTAGTCGTAAAAATGCACATCATTCTACGATTTCTGGGAGCTGCATCAAAAAGATCTCTTCTGGTAGTAACGTTTAGATTAAATGGACGAAAATCTTCGGCCATGATTTTCCAAACTTTGATTATTTTTTCGTCAGAGAAATTAGGAGATTGTGCATCAATTGTAGCACCACCAAGCCAACTTGTGTTAGAAACTAATTCTCCATCAAAATCAAGATAAATAATACCAGGTGCTCCCGGAAGGCTTTCTAATTGAGGCGCTGCTTTTGAAAATGTAGCTCCGGGGTCAATGTCTTTTGTGTTTGCTTTTTCAAAATCTACACAAAGAATTGTATTGATATCGGTTTCTTTTACAAATACCTGACCATTGGATTCAGAATATAAAGTATATGCTTTTTTTAAATCATGAAGTATGATATTTCCTTTTAACGAATTGTTCGTTTTGGTAAAAGAAAATGAAGATAATGAATGATTATTAACAGTACCTATTAATGTAAGATCCTGATCAGTCTGATTTTGAACATTAAGTTTAAAAGAAAAAGACTGGTTATTAGCAATTTTAATTACTGAAGACCTACTTTTTTTTGGGTTAATCAGGTCATTTATAAAATTTTGTTGATTATCTGATATGAGGTATGATTTATCAGACTGACCGTAAGTATTATATCCTCCTATTATCATTATAATAAGAAGAAAATACTGTACTGATTTTCTTTTCATGTTGAGTTTGATTATTAAGTAATTATTTCGACTGCAATTTCTACTACAACTAAATATTCTTAGTTTTAGTATAATAAGGCGTAATATAGATCAAAAATATCAATAGGATAAAGCTATAATATCTATGCATTTAGGTAAAATAAAAACAGCATACACGTATTTCTATATTCAAAATACGTATATACCATTTTCGGGATCTAAATTTAGAATGCTAAAAATTAACTGTATATCTAGATTTAGAAATAGTGGCGTCTATACATAATACATAATTATGAAATGCTTATGATTCTTTCTAACGGAATGATTGTAGACTGTTTTAAAATAACTTCTTTATCCGTTATTCCCCATATAGTAGTTTCTACTCTTTTTAAACCTTTATCATCTACGAAGACAATTCTTACTTTATGATGTTCTAGATTTCCTAAAGAGAGAGCTCTTTGTAATTCTAAGAATCGATCTATTTGATCTTTTCTTTTATTTAAAACATCTTCTTTGGGGAATTTTAAAAATTTAATTTGCTCTTTTTGTACCATTTGTACATTCATGTTTGGGGCCATAAGTGCTGAGTTTGGTTGAATTTTTATTTTAATAAAAACTAGTGTTTACTTTTCGTTTCTGCTAAATATAGTACATTTTATCCTAAAAAAATGCATTTAATCTATATTTTTTATTAAAAAGATATCAACTTGTAAGAATTCTTATTGTTGATAATCTTAGTTAGATAGATACTAATTTCATTTGTGTTTTAATTCTAATGAATAATAGATATTGTATTATATATCGCTGTTAATTATAAGATATTAGGTGAAATTCATTTTTCATTTACCAATTGATTGTTAACGATATACATGATAATTAATCAATGTTGAAAAGATATTGGTGTTCGATAAAAGTTATTGACTATGATTTGTTTACAAAAAATGCAAAGTACGTTTCCATAACCGTAGTTCTTTCCTTAAATTTCGCCTTTAAATATAATGTTACTTTGGAAGAATATTTAGCAGAATTAAATGATGCACAAAGAGCGCCTGTACTTCAGGTAGATGGTCCTATGATTGTTATTGCGGGTGCTGGCTCGGGTAAAACGAGAGTACTTACATATCGTATTGCTTATTTGATGCATAAGGGGGTAGATTCTTTTAATATACTATCCTTAACGTTTACTAACAAAGCGGCCCGCGAAATGAAAAAGCGTATCGCAAGTATTGTTGGTTCAAGCGAGGCTAAAAATCTTTGGATGGGTACGTTTCATTCAATATTTGCAAAAATATTAAGGTTTGAGGCTGATAAATTAGGTTACCCGTCTAATTTTACAATTTATGATACTCAGGATTCCCAGCGATTAGTAGCTTCTATAATCAAAGAAATGGGACTCGATAAGGATATCTATAAATATAAACAGGTATACTCCCGTATTTCTTCATATAAAAACAGTTTAATAACTGTAAAAGCATATTTTCAGAATGCAGAACTGGTAGAAGCCGATGCTATGGCAAAACGCCCTAGGTTAGGAGAGATTTATGAGCATTATGTAGATCGTTGTTTTAAGGCTGGTGCGATGGATTTTGATGATCTTTTATTAAAAACGAATGAGTTATTGAACCGTTTTCCCGAAGTACTTGCTAAATACCAAAACCGATTTAGATACATCTTGGTAGACGAGTATCAGGATACAAATCATTCTCAATATCTTATAGTAAGAGCATTATCTGATAAGTTTCAGAATATTTGTGTGGTAGGAGATGATGCGCAGAGTATTTATGCTTTCCGTGGAGCGAATATTAATAATATTCTTAATTTCCAAAGAGATTATGATAATGTACAGCAATATCGATTAGAACAAAATTATAGATCTACTAAAAATATTGTAGAAGCAGCAAACTCTATTATAGATAAAAACAAAACCAAACTGGATAAAGTAGTTTGGACTGCTAATGATGACGGACCTAAGATAATTGTAAATCGATTATTAACAGATGGAGATGAAGGTCGATATGTTGCGAGTTCGATTTTTGAAAACCAAATGCAACATCAGTTAGGTAATGGGCAATTTGCAGTATTGTACAGGACCAATGCACAATCCAGGGCTATAGAAGACGCGTTACGTAAACGAGACATAAAATATAGAATCTATGGAGGACTTTCTTTTTATCAGAGAAAGGAAATTAAAGATGTATTGGCGTATTTACGATTAGTAATTAATCCTAAAGATGAGGAGGCTTTAAAGCGAGTAATTAATTATCCAGCCAGAGGAATTGGTGCAACAACCGTAGATAAACTGATAGTTGCAGCAAATCACTATGATCGTTCTATTTTTGAGGTGATCGAAAATTTAGATCGTATTAATTTAAAGATTAATAGTGGTACTAAAACTCGATTAGAAAACTTTATTAACATGATCAAAAGTTTTCAAATCACTAATGAGACTTCTGATGCATTTGTGTTAGCAGAAATGGTGGCTAAAAAAACAGGATTGCTACAAGAACTTAAAAAAGATGGTACTCCAGAAGGTATTGCCAGGATCGAAAACATAGAAGAATTGCTTAATGGTATACGTGATTTTGTAGAAGGACAGAAAGAAGTAGCGGATGTAAGAGGGGCATTAGCAGAATTTTTGGAAGATGTAGCTTTGGCCACAGATCTGGATCAGGATACAGGAGATGATGATAGAGTAGCATTGATGACTATTCATTTGGCAAAAGGTCTAGAGTTTCCATATGTGTATATCGTAGGAATGGAAGAAGATCTTTTTCCATCTGGAATGAGTATGAATACTCGAAGCGAGCTCGAGGAAGAACGGCGCCTGTTTTACGTAGCATTGACACGAGCAGAAAAACAAGCGTATCTCACCTATACTCAATCTCGTTATCGATGGGGTAAACTGGTAGATGCCGAACCTAGTCGATTTATTGAAGAAATAGATGAGCAATTTTTAGAATATATTACACCGATAGAAAGTTATCGATATAAACCATTAATTGATTCTGATATTTTTGGAGAAGTCGATAAGAGTAAACTAAGACTTAAAAAACCGGTTTCCGGGTCACCACCATTAGCACATAAACCTACAGAAGAACAATTACGTAAACTAAGAAAACTTAGACCTACATCTAGTGACACGACCGATGTATCATCTAATACAAATCTCTTTGATAATGATCTTATACCAGGGACGGCAGTTGAACATATGCGATTTGGTAAAGGAAAAATTATTAAAATTGAAGGAGTTGGACAAGATAAGAAAGCCGAAATTCATTTTGAAAAGGGAGGGATTAAAAAGTTATTGCTTCGTTTTGCAAAGTTGAAGATTTTATAATATTGCTAATTGCTTAAGCTAAGGATTAGTTTTTTATACTGTATTTTATAGTATCTTTATTTACAATCACTTTATATGGCAGAGTTCATAAAATTATACAATGAAAACCCAAACCCACGTGAAATACAACAAGTAGTTAATTGTTTACGTAATGGAGGATTGGTTATTTATCCTACAGATACGGTATATGGCTTAGGGTGTGATATTACAAATAATAGAGCTTTGGAACGAATTGCACAGATCAAAGGTGTAAAACTAGCAAAAGCTAACTTTTCTTTTATATGTAAAGATTTAAGTAACCTTTCTGATTATGTAAGGCAAATTGATAATGCAACATTTAAATTATTAAAAAGAACACTTCCGGGACCATATACCTATATTCTTCCGGGGAGTAATAATTTACCTACGGTTTTTAAAAAAAGAAAAACGGTTGGTATTCGTGTTCCTGATAATACCATTTGCACAACTATCGTAGAAGAATTAGGAAATCCTATTGTATCTACTTCGATATATGATGAAGATGAAGTAATAGAATATACTACAGACCCAGAATTGATATTAGAAAAATGGGATAATCTGGTGGATATGGTGATCGACGGTGGATATGGTGATAATATACCATCTACAGTTATTGACCTTACCAGCGGAGAGCCAATATTACTTAGAGAGGGTAAGGGGAGTATTGATATTATCTAGCTTAGATAAAAAGCTTTTTATGAACGTTGCTTTCTTACACCAGTATGGTCTATTCCCTGGTTTCGTTCTAATTTTATCATTTCTTTTGGTCTAAAATTTAGTATTAAAGCTCTTCGTTGACTATTTGTAGTGTTTCCTTTGCTATAATGTAGTGTAAAACCATCATGAAAAGTACATCCGCCAACCTGTAAAGGAACAGGTATCGCATTAGTTGTATCAGTATCACAATATAAAGCTCCTCCATTTGGTAAATTGTTATGTTTTAATATGTGTTGATCTGGTACCGGAAGAAACCACATACAACCATTACTCTCATACACATTATCTAAAGCAATCCAACAACTTACAGCTCTTTTATCGGGCAAATTTATCCAATAAGCAGCATCTTGATGCCATGGGGTTGGAGTATTAGTACGAGGTGCTTTATTAATAAGCATGTCAAAATCTAATTCCATATCATCTCCCAGTAATTTTTTTGCGTAGTGTAATGCCTTTTTATATGCGATATGATCTAGTATTTTTGGTATTACCAAACTTGGCCTCATGATCTGGGTGATCCGTTCAATTGCTTTACTAGTTTCATCCAATCCTGCCAAATCACTTCTTAAGTGTGTTGTTTTTTCCTTATCATTCAATACACCATTGTAGATCTCTAATAATTTTTCGGCTTCTGTGTTATCAAAAAGTTGATCTATTTTGGTATACCCGTTAGTTAAAAATTCATTTTTTATAGTGTCCATTTTATAGTATTGATTTTATCCAAAGATGAATAAAACATCTTAATAAATCTTCTAAATTTGTACTACCTTATTTTTTTATACAAAATGAATATAAATGCAGAAGAACGTATAGTACATTTTTTACCAGATTATGGTATTAATGGTTGTTTGCAGTTTGGATATTATAAATATTCTAAAGCACAACCCCAATTACCGATACATGAACATCGCAATGCTATAGAGCTATGTTTTTGCATTAAGGGAGAGCAACATTATGTAATTGGTGAAGAATTATTTCAGTTGCACGGCAATGATATTCTTATTATTCCTCCTAATAAAGAACATGGTACTGGCGAATATCCTGAGGATAAAGGAGAGCTATTCTGGCTACAAATCAATTGTTCTGATAAGCGAGATAGATTATGTAATTTATCAGAAGAGCATTCAAAATACCTTCTAAAAGAGTTAGAGAAAACTTCAGAACAGGTTTTTAAGGGAGCATTTCAGATCAAATTTATCCTCGAAAAACTTTTAAATGAACTGAAATCAAGTAGTACTATTTTATCAGAAATTACCATAAATCAACTTATTGTTCAGGCTATATTAGAAATATTGATCCTTTCAAAGAGAAAACAAGATAGTCCTCCTTTAAAAAGATTAAATGATATCGATACTTATATTTTGAATAATTTACACCGTATCATCTATGTTGATGAACTAGCAAGTATTTGTAACGTTTCTGAGGGATATTTTAAATTTTGGTTTAAAAACATCAAGGGTATTCCGCCTAAAGAATATATAAATAGGTTAAAAATCGAGCAGTCAAAAGTTGATTTATTGAAGAAAGATAGTATTACTATGGTAGCTTTTGACTTAGGATTTAGTTCATCACAATATTTTTCAACTACTTTTAAAAAGTTTACGGGGCATACTCCAAAAACCTATATTTCTATACAAAGTAATAAAGCATAGTTTTTGATTTAGTAATACCTCTTTAGACAACTAATCTATAATTGGTATAAAGTATGAATTGTATCTGATTTTAGTATAAAACCACGTATAAATACGTGTATAATGCCGTAGGATTTTTATTAACTTTAAGAAAACTTAAAACCAATAAAATGAGTACTAGGAAACTACCTAAATTCAGAATTTACCCATCTATAGGCATTGCGCGATTAGGAAACGGTCCCGCTACAAAAGATCAGGTTATTTTTAGTCCAGAGATTCCCTGGGCTAATTTGTTTGATACAGATCAACATTATCTTACCGAAGAGGGAGCTTTAAAAAAGCAAGCTCAGCGATTTTATATTTATGAATGTGATGACAATGGAGTACCTGTTAAGCAAATAGATGCTAGTGATTATGATATTGAATGGACGGTAGAAGTAGCTAATAAGAAGCCGTTTTGGTATGATTTTAATAATAGTCTGGACCTCTCTGTGCTATCCGAAAATCAAAACTTATCTCCAAATTTTGTAAAAAACAAGTTGGCACCTGGTATTGGAGCAAAACGAAGAAATCCTAATGTACTAAACCAATCCATGAGAGTAGAAGGAGGATATGATTATCGTAAAGAATTGGTGAATCACCCAGGAAAAACAAAAGTTAATGCTAGTGATCAACGTGAGGTAATTCGAGGGAAATTTCCTTCGGATAATGGTGGAGTTAGTAAATTAGCGGCTAGTATGAATACTTCTTCTAAATCTGTTGACCTTGGTACTATCGAGTATGATGAAGGAACATTAATTTTTTATGGAGCAGATGGTATTTCGGCTTCTCTAAACCCATCTGATCTTAATAATGATTTTGCAGACAACTCTAATTGGTATGATGATATATGTGATGGAAGAGTTACAGCATCTATTGTTTCTAAGAAAAGTGGAGATACATATCATTTGGATGATGCACTATCTTCTGCTTGGGTAGCCACTGCACCGCCAGATTATGCACCACAGATTCAGCCAATATCTACGATGTTTGATTTAATTGCCGGAGCAGCTAATGAGAGCTATGCTCCCGAGTTAAGTCTGGTATTTCCGATATTTTATCGTCTCTACAGGATGCAATGGGTTAATCTAGGAGATTTCCTTTCTCCATCATTTAAGGAAACGATCGATAAACTTATGGCAGATGGGAAGTTTAAATATATCTATAAAAAAGAACCAAAAGAAGAAGCAGATGCTGTGAGAAAACAAATATTCGATCTCTTTAGAGACCCTTCATATCATTATAATAATGAGCCTATAATACCAAGCAAAGATAAAACTGATGTTGTAAATCGAGGTAGTGGTACCGATGAATTAAAACTTCCTTATTATCCGGGAGATGCTATAGACTATCCAGGAAGCCCGGCCCAGTGGTTTGCTATTCCGCCAATGCTCTATGAACAACTTGAAAACTGGAAAGATGGTAAATTTGAAACACCTCCTGATTTTGATTTTCAGACTATAGATGAGATGGGAGCATTTTATCAAAGTCAATTTTTAGAAGCTGCCAAAGATGAATCTAAAAAGCCATTATTGATGACCAGAACTGTATTAGAAACGTTATATGGTGGAGGTTTTCATCCAGGAGTAGAGTTAACCTGGCCTATGCGGCATAATCTTATTTATGCAGAGAATAGTATAATATATCAATGGATAACCGAAGGAGCTTTTAAATATGGGTTTTATGGATTAAGAGAAGTGCGTCTTAATGCTGCTACCAGTAAAGAACAAAACGATATATTTTATAATGATTTTGGATTTCAGATGAATTCTGAAGATATTCGTGAATCTATGAATCCCAAAAGTGAGAAAAATTGGTTGTGGAAACTTACACCTGGTGATCTTACCAAATGGATGGGGATTCCGTGGCAATCTGATGCAGGTAGTTGTCAGGCAGTTTTTGTAGAGAAACAATATCCTATTCCGTCATGGTGGGCAGCTAATTTACCTGTACATGTGTTTCCTCAGGAAAGCTACCAAAAGCTTCTCGACCCCAATATTTTGGAGGATACCAAACGTAATATTTATGCAAATCGCTTGGCTTGGTTGCACACTGCAGATACAGGTTTTATAGGGTATCATGCAGAAGGTGGATACCTTAACGGACTCATTAATATGGTATATCAATGGGATAAAATAGGAATAGTCACTGGTAGAAAATTAGATATAGATATAGAAGGATTACCCAAAACGGTATATGTTTCTTATAGCGGAAAAGAAGCTGATAAAAAATAATGAATACAGATGTTATTATTGTAGGTAAGGGTATTGCAGGATTAGTGTTGTCATTTCTTTTGAAGAAAAAAGGAATACAACACTTGGTTTTGGATCGTAAAAGTAAGAAGAAGCACTTTGCTTTGGCAGAAACATTACCTCCTTCTTCAATGCCTTTATTACATTCTCTTGATCTCCTAAAGGTATTTGAAAAAAATGCGATCAAGAAAACATATGGGTATCATTCAATGTGGGGAAATACAAGAATATCGAATAACAATTTTTTCTCTCAATTGTCATATAAAAATGGTTTAAAAATTAATAAGAAAGCTGTAGTAGATGATCTCGAACAACTATGCGATGAGAATGTGATGCGTTATGAAAAAATGTTGAATATGGTAATTTCTAAAGAAGAAGTTAGTGTAGAAATAGAAAATAATCATCAAAGACAAACCATTACTGCAAAAATGATTATTGATGCAACAGGTAGAAATCGTGCTATTCTTAAGAAGTTAAATATCCCTATTCGGTTATATGACAACCTTATCTCTTTTAGTTGTCATTTACCAAAAGTAGAACATCCAAAATTGACATATGATGTATTTGTAGAATCTTTTGAAGACGGGTGGGGGATTGTTTCTGGTTTAGATGAGAAAACCAATGTGTTGTCGATTTTTACAAATAGAGAAAACCTTGTTCAGCTAAAACTAAGAGAGTATTCTGATTGGCAATCGGTTTTATCTAAAACAACTTTGTTAAAAGATTTTCTGGTAGAACAATCTGAAGTGAAAATTATAGGATCAGATGCAAATTCATCTATAGCCAATTACTTATCAGGAGAAAATTGGATGGCAGTAGGTGATGCTGCTTTATCTTTTGACCCTCTTTCTTCTCATGGTATAGCTAATGCAATTTATACAGTTAGAGAAGCTTCAGATGCTATAGAATCCTATATCTTAACAGGTGAGAGAAGAGGGTTCGTAACATATTCTAAAACATTATTTTCTGTTTTTGATAGTTATTATTTGGTGAAAAATGAATTGTACAAAGCAGAATCCAGATGGAAAGAATCTTCTTTTTGGAAGAAGTTTTTCCAACAAGGAGAAGAGAGGGGTAAGGACAAAACTCATAATTTTCCCAGACAGAATGGTACAGGTATTATTTTGGATTAATCAAAGAAAATACTACCCAATGAAATACAAAAAGGGAGATCAAAATGATCTCCCTTTTTGTATGATTAGAAAAATATTATTTTATTTCCCTGAAGCTTTTTTCATACCATCTTCAATCATATTATAAAATTGATCAAGTTTTGGTAATACTACGATTCTTGTACGTCTGTTTTTTGCTTTGTTTGCAGCAGAACTATTATCAGTTACTGGTACATAATAACTTCTTCCTGCAGCAGTCATACGTTTTGGATCAACTTTAAAGTCATTTTGTAATACTCTTACTACAGAAGTAGCACGTTTTACACTTAAATCCCAGTTATCCAAAAGTACTTTGTTTTTGATAGGCACATTATCTGTATGACCTTCTACTAAGAATTCTATATCTGGCTTATCATTAACAACTTTTGCTACTTTACCTAATACTTCGCGAGCTCTTGCAGAAACATTATAGCTACCACTCTTGAAAAGTAACTTATCAGAAATAGAAACATAAACTACTCCTTTTTCTACATTAATCTCGATATCCTCATCAGCAAGATTTCCTAAAGCTCCCTTAAGACTTGTTACAAGTGCTAAGGTTACAGAATCCTTTTTAGTAATAGCATCCTGCATAGTTTTAATTTGTAAATCTTTTTCTTTAATACTTTCTAAAGATTTTTCTAGGTTTTCTGCTTCTTTAGTAGAGAGGGTGGCTAAGTTACCTACATTGTTTAATAGAGCAGAATTCTGATTTTTAAGATTAGATACTTGATCTTGAAGCACTTTAAGTTGCGAAGTCGAGCTTGCTTTTTCTTCAAGGCAGCTATTTAATTTAACCGTTGCGGAGTTTAATAAATCTTCAGTTTCTTTGTGTTTGGCTTCTAATTCTGAAAACTTCTTCTGTGAAACACAGGAAGATAGTAGAATTGCTAGAGAGGCCCCAATAATCATTGCTTTTTTCATTAGAAAATTTGTTTTTAGTCTTATTCTGGTTATATAACTCAAAATTATTAAAAATGTGACGTAATGCTAGGTCACATTAACAATAATTTATTATATCTCCTTATAATTGATCAAAATGTTTACGTTTTAAAATAAAATACTGCCATACAACGGAAAAAAGAGAATAATATTTCCCCGTTTTTAAAAGTTTTTTACGTTTTTTATTAAAAGTGTTAAAATTAGTATAGAAACTAATATGTGCTTTGAAAATAGCTGCAAAATGAGAAAATTTTCCTTGTGTAATAAATCTAATTGCAGCAAGCCCATCTAGAATCATTCGTATAAAAATCAAAAACCAAACGTTGTTTCCAGGTACATTTTTAATCAGAAGGTATAGGTTGTTTCTAAAATTTAAAAATGTTTTTCTAGGATTCATAGCATCCAAAGTTGCTCCTCCTAGATGATAAATTGTCGACGTACCTTCATAAAGTATTGTATAGCCATTGCTATGCACACGCCAGCAAAGATCGATCTCCTCCTGGTGAGCAAAAAAATCTTCATCTAGTTTTCCAACCTCTTCAAATACCTGCTTTCTTATAAATATGCACGCTCCACTCGCCCAAAATATAGTAGTAGTATCATCATATTGTCCGTTATCTTCTTCAAGAGTATCAAATATTCTTCCTCGACAATATGGGTATCCCAGCTTATCGATGTACCCACCTGCAGCTCCCGCATATTCAAAATGAGTTTTCTTTTTATAATCAAGGATTTTAGGCTGTATAGCTGCAACTTCTGTATGAGATTTAAACGTTTTAAGAATGGGAACTAACCAATCTTTGGTAACTTCAACATCACTATTTAGAAGGCAAAAAATATCTGCATCAATTTTTGATAAAGCATCATTATATCCTTTAGCATAGCCTCCATTGACTTTGTTTTGAATAATTTTAACTTCAGGAAAAGTAGTCGTTACAAAAGCAACAGAATCATCTGTAGAAGCATTATCAGCAAGATAAATAGTAGCTTCCTTAGAATTTTTGATCACCGAAGGTAAAAATTGCTCTAATAAAGATCTTCCATTCCAATTTAATATGACGACTGCGATATTCACGTCTGCAAAGTAAAAGGAATAATTGAGATAAATTCAAATAAAAAAGAATAAAGTATATCCTATTAAATTAGTACCATGTCTGGTTATGTATATGAAATATTAAATTTTTGAGTTAAGTAACTGTATTACCATAAGTAATGAAGGAAGCAACTATTTATAATCTGGGATATCTTTTAGAAAAGTATACTGTTGATCGGTATAATTCATTTGACAATAATAATGTTCTAAACCATTGGTGATCATTAAATACTCTGAGTCTAAAGCAAGGTTATATCTCGCAATTTGATCAAATACTTCTTGTGTGATTTTTATACGAGCAGATTTACACTCTACAATAAGAAAAATACTACCATCTGGATTAAATATAATAATGTCATAACGTTTGTTGAGTCCATTGAGTTGTATTAATTTTTCTACATTAATTAAGCTTTCGGGATATTTCTTTTCTTCAATAAGAAAGTGGATAGTATGTTGTCGTACCCATTCTTCTGGAGTAAGAATGATAAATTTTTTACGAATTCTGTCAAAAATAGAAACTTTATTTTCGCTATTTTTGAACCTGAACTGATACCCTGGAAAGTTAAGCTTTTGCATAACACAAATTTGATGATTTTTTCTGAATGGATGAAGTAAAACAAATCGTAAGTGATATAAAAAATGGAAATATTAAACCTGTCTATTTCCTTATGGGAGAAGAACCATACTACATAGATAGGATTTCTCAATTTATTGATAAGAATGTACTTGCCGAAGAAGAAAAAGGATTTAATCAAATGGTATTGTACGGTCGTGATGTAAGTATAGAAGATATTGTGGCTAATGCAAAACGTTTTCCGATGATGGCAGAGAGACAGGTTGTTATTGTTAAAGAAGCTCAGGAATTATCCAGAACGATTGAAAAACTTGCAGATTATGTAGAAAACCCGCAACCTTCTACTGTTTTGGTGATATGTTATAAATATAAAAAGATAGATAAAAGAAAGAAACTCTATAAAGTAGTTGCGAAGAATGGGGTTATTTTTGAAAGTAAAAAACTATATGAAAACCAGGTTTCTGATTGGATAAGAAGGGTTCTTGGTGGAGCTAAATATACTATAGAACCCAAAGCGTCTCAAATGCTGGTAGAGTTTTTAGGAACCGATCTTAGCAAAATAAATAATGAGCTAGAAAAACTAAAATTAATTATTCCTTCAGGTACTCAGATTACCGCCGATCAAATTGAAGAGAATATCGGGATTAGTAAAGAGTTTAATAATTTTGAACTTCGAAAGGCAATAGGAACCAGAAATGGAGTTAAAGCACATCTTATTATAAATTATTTTGCACAAAACCCCAAAGACAACCCATTAGTTGTTACGATTTCTTTACTGTATAGCTTTTTTTCTCAAGTATTACAATATCATGGCTTGACCGATAAATCGCAGCGTAATGTTGCCAGTGCTTTAAAGATCAATCCATATTTTGTAAAAGATTACTCAGAAGCAGCTCATAATTATCCTATGAAAAAAGTTAGTGGGATTATTGCTTACCTAAGAGATGCCGATGTAAAAAGTAAAGGAGTAGGAGCAACAAATCTTCCACAAGGTGATATTCTTAAAGAACTTCTGGTAAAAATAATGAGGTAGCTTATACCTTGGGGTTTGTTGCAAAAACGGTAGCCTCGGTAATAAACCCTCGATCGTCCATTTCTAAAAGACTACTAATAGTATGGGCAATTTCTTCTCCTCTAAGTTTGGTTTGCTGTTCTGCTTCGGTGTATTGTTTTGTTTTAGAATTATGATCTACTCTATTATCTGCAAAACCAGTCATAACTTCACTAGGATTTACCTGCATAACTCTAATATTATGAGGACGTAATTCGTTTCTCCAACTTTCGGTCATACCTCGTAGAGCAAATTTGGTAGCAACATATGGCGACGCCGTTGGTGAACCTTTTAGTGAAGAAGTAGATCCTATATTAATAATATTGCCATATTCTTGTGAAACAAAATGCTTTGCCGACTCTTTGGCACATAGTGTAGCACCTAGGATATTAGTTTTAAATTGATCGATAAATTTATCAGCTTCGATATCAACAAGTTTAGAAATATATCCATAACCAGCGTTATTAACCAATACATTAAGTCCATTCATTTTATTTTTGGCTTCCTGCACCATATTCCGAACTTGATTTTCTTCGGTTACATCTGCTTTTATATACTCAATGTTTAATGCTTTTGCAGTTTCCTGTAATGTAGTTTCGTTTCTTCCAGAAATGATTACTTGAGCCCCTTTTTCTTTTAAAAGCTTAGCAGTAGCTTTTCCTATTCCAGAATTACCACCTGTGATTAATACTTTCGCATTTTTAATATTCATAATCTGTGCAATTTTCTTTAGTTGAATATCAAAAATACAGTATGTATTCTAAATCTTTTGTTAAGCCTAAATATATTTTTTATGGAATTGGCAGATATGAGAAATCTTTTACTTCGGTCATCACAAAAGAACTTTGTACTTTAGAAATATTTTCTAGAGAAGCTAGTTTATTAGATAAAAAATCTTGGTAACGTTCCATGTCTTCTGCATAGATTTTAATTAAGTAATCAAACATACCCGCTACATGATAACATTCTACAACTTCGGGGAATTGTTGAATATCTTTTTCAAATTTTTTTAGGTAATCGGTTTGATGAAGATTTAAGGTAACATTACAAAACACCATCAATTGTAATCCAGTCTTTTTACGATCTAAAATAGCTTTATATGATTTTATGTAGCCTTCACGTTCTAATTTTTTGACACGCTCAAAAATCGGAGTGGTAGTTAGGTTTAATCTTTCTGCAATTTCTTTAATCGTGATTTTACCCTCTTTTTGTAATAACAATAATATTGACCGATCTATTTTATCCATAATAATTTTCTATATAAAGCTTGATATTATATCAAATATAGAATAAAATTCTATTTGAATAATAAATGAAGATTATTTTTTCTTAAAATTGATAAGAATAAGGTTTTTAATTCTTTTAGGTGTAGTTTTAAAGATTGAAAAGAGTATTTAGGATATCAATTCAATATTGAAAATAATAGTAAACATGCTGATCTATATTGGCATTAGCTCTACTACTAAAAAAAGAATAAAATAGTATAGATGAAGAAACACGATTTTAACCCCGAGAGTTTAATGATGACTCATGGTTATAAGCCAGAATTATCAGAAGGAGCCATAAAGTGCCCTATTTTTCAAACATCAACCTTTGTTTTTAAAACTGCAGAAGAGGGAAAAGCTTTTTTTGAATTAGCCTATGGTTTAAGGGAGAAATCTCCAAAAGAAGAACTTGGTCTTATTTATAGTAGAATTAATAACCCCAATCTTGAAATCCTGGAAAACCGCCTATGTTTGTGGGATAAAGCAGATGATTGTGCAGTTTTTGAAAGTGGAATGTCTGCAATAAGTACAGTATTGTTAGAATTTCTTAAACCTGGAGATTTGTTAGTATATAGTAATCCATTATATGGAGGGACAGATCATTTTATCCATCATTTTTTAGATAAAATAGGAGTACATACGATAGGAGTAATGCCAAATCAAAGTACAGACGAAGTGATTAAAATGATCAAAGATTCTGGAAAATCAGATCGATTAGCAATGATTTATCTCGAAACTCCCGCCAATCCAACTAATGATATTGTTGATATCGAAAAATATAGCCAGGTTGCTAAACAATTTAGTACTAATGACAGAAAAGCTTTGGTAGCTGTAGATAATACGTATATGGGACCATTATGGCAACACCCTTTACAATGTGGAGCAGATTTGGTACTGTACTCTGCTACAAAATATATAGGAGGACATAGTGATCTTATTGCAGGAGCAGTTTTAGGGAATGCAGAACTAATGTTAAGAGTAAAAACCCTTCGTACTTTTCTAGGAAATATGGTAAGCCCTCATACAGCGTGGTTAATGCTTAGGAGTTTAGAAACTTTAAAAGTAAGAATGGATCAGCAAACAAAAAATGCTCAGATCATTGCTGATTATTTAAATAATCATCCTAAGATTGAAAACGTATACTATTTGGGATTATTAGAAGAAGAAACAGAAGGGTATAAAACATTTCAAAAGCAATGTTCTGCTCCTGGAGCAATGGTGTCTTTTGATATCATAGGTGGAGAAGAAGAAGCATTTATATTCCTTAACAACCTTAAACTAATGAAACTAGCAGTAAGTTTGGGAGGTACAGAAAGTTTAGCCGAACATCCCAAAACTATGACACATGCAGGTGTAGATGAAGAACAAAGACAACAAATGAATATTACAGATCAATTGGTAAGGTTGTCTATAGGAGTAGAGCATGCCAAAGATTTGGTCTGGGATTTAGAACAGGCATTAGAAAAAGTAAAAATCAATTCTAAATGAGAGCTAGAAAAATTATAAAAATTAGAATTTTACTTATAAAAAGCACAGTTAATTTTTAACTGTGCTTTTTATAAGTAAATACTCTGTATTATTGATTAATATATTACCCTTTATTTTCGCAAATATTTTTGAGCGTTGATAAACCTTTATTCCAATCTTTACCCATCATTTCTTCCATATCGGTAAATAAATTCATAAGATTAAAAGGATAAGGCATTTCACTTTGAAATCCCCATGTTACTTTTGTGGTATTGCCTTCTTTCAGTACTTTAATATATCCCTTTGCTTCACTTTCATAAGGTTCATAAAATTTAAGATCTGTTTCAAAAAGATTTGGCTTTTCAATTTTGGCAATAGTTTGACTGCCTTTGCCTACTTCTTTTACATCACTATCCCAGCTAGCTGTTGCGCCAATTTTCCCATCTGTACCTGTAAATTCTTTTGCCATGTTTGGATCATAATCATTCCATGGACTCCATTTATCTAAATCAGCGAGACTATTTACATTTTCCCACACAACCTCTATAGGAGCATCGATACCAATAGATTTTTCATAAACTACTTCTTTAGAAACAAAGACTGCCGCTATAAGGATAATAGCGATAAGTGCAATAAGCAGAATTCCTATTTTTTTTAAAATTTTCATGTTGTTGCTGTTTATTTATAGTTAAAATTAAATTCAGAATATAATACGTATAGCAACATACAGTTAGATTCATAGTTTGTTAGTTCTGAAAAAGGGGAGTATACAAATTTAAAAGTTTTTTATAAATATGTATGTTTTTAAAAACCAGTAGGATTCTATAAGTTCATCTAATTAGCATTTTGATGAAGAATAAGTGAAATGCCATAATAGAATATTTATACTTATTTAACTCTTCTGGCTTCAAAGGTTTTAAATAGAAAACTTTTATATGCTCTTATAAAACAAAGATCAGTATTGTCACTATTAATCCAAACTTTTACAATATAGCTTTTACCACTATCTGCATTATAAATAGTTCCGCCAGATAATGCCCCATCTTTATATCTTAAGTTTTCTAAAATATTCATCCCAAGTAAAGGACGACCTTGAAGCTTTTTTTGAGGGTTTTTATTATCCAAACCATTAAGATTGGATAAGGGGCGTTCTGCTCGTTTATCAATTTTTCCAAAAAAATAGTCTCCATCTCTATAGATTTCGATAATCGATCCTCCTTTAATTTTCCATTTTCCAATATAAGTATCAGAACTTACAGAAGATGTTAGAAAAAGAAGGGGTAATACTAAGAATATGATAAATTTCATTAACGTAAACTTAGCAATTAAATTAGATTAATCCTTAAAAAAAACTAAAATGATTTATAATATACTGCATAAAAAAAACCTTACTCTCTGTTTTATAGCAAATTGTAAGGCTTTCTTATTTTGAAATAGATAAGGTGTTGTTATTTCAAACTACCTACCATATCTTCTGGTTTTACCCATTCGTCAAATTCTTGTTCGGTTACATATCCTAAAGCTACAGCTTCATGTTTTAGAGTTGTTCCATTTTGGTGAGCAGTATTAGCGATTTCGGCGGCTTTATAATATCCGATTTTAGTATTTAAAGCAGTAACCAGCATTAATGAGTTATTCAATAATTCAGTAATTCTCTTTTGATTAGGTTCGATTCCCTGGGCGCAATGCTCATCAAAAGAAATACAGGCATCTCCAATAAGTTGAGCACTCTGAAGTAAGTTTGAAGCCATAACAGGTTTAAATACATTCAATTCAAAATGCCCTTGCATTCCTCCAACATTAATAGCTACATCATTACCCATAACTTGTGCACATACCATAGTTAATGCTTCACATTGTGTGGGGTTTACTTTACCAGGCATAATAGAACTCCCTGGTTCATTGGCAGGAATAATTAGTTCACCAATTCCACTTCTTGGCCCAGAAGCCAGCATACGAATATCATTTCCTATTTTATTTAATGAAACGGCCAATTGTTTTAAAGCACCGTGACTCTCTACAAAGGCATCATGTGCAGCCAACGCTTCAAATTTGTTTTCAGCTGTAATGAATGGTAAACTGGTAAATTGTGCAATAAATTCTGAAACTCGTTTTGCATATCCTTTTGGAGTATTTAACCCAGTTCCTACAGCAGTTCCTCCTAAGGCTAATTCTGCCATGTGAGGTAAGGTGTTTTCTAAAGCCTTAATTCCGTGATCCAATTGAGAAACATACCCTGATAATTCTTGTCCTATCGTAAGTGGTGTAGCATCCATAAAGTGAGTACGACCAATTTTTACTACATTTTTAAACTCTTCAGACTTTTTCTTAAGAGTATCTCTTAATTGAATTATCCCCGGAATAGTTATTTCTACTATTTTTTTATAGGCTGCAATATGCATTCCTGTAGGAAAAGTATCATTTGATGATTGAGATTTATTAACATCATCATTTGGTTGTAATGTTTTGTCTCCTTCACCAATTGTTTTACCAGCTAATTGATGTGCTCTATTAGCAATAACTTCATTCACATTCATATTACTTTGAGTACCAGAACCAGTTTGCCAGATTACCAAAGGAAATTGGTTATCATGTTTTCCTTCTAGTATTTCATCACATACTTGCGAAATAAGATCTCTTTTCTCTATCGGTAATACGCCCAATTCGCAATTTGTATATGCTGCAGCTTTTTTTAAATAAGCAAAACCATATACAATTTCTAATGGCATAGATGCTGATGCACCAATTCTAAAATTATTTCTGGAGCGTTCTGTTTGTGCTCCCCAAAGCTTATCAGCAGGTACTTTTACCTCGCCCATCGTATCCTTCTCTATTCTATATTCCATTTGTGGTAAGATGATTTGTTTTTTTTAAGAGTGCAAATTTAAGCATTTGCCTCACTATTTTTGAATAAAGTAGCTACTTTTTAGTAGATAAATTGAGATCATAAGAGATTTAAAAATAAATTATATTTCTGCTATGAGATATAAGTAAGAGTTATTATCTTTGACAAAATTTGAAAATTAGAATATTGTTATGTTTGAATTCGATCAGTACCTTGGTTTTTTAGCGTTCTTAACTATCCTTACCATTGGATTTTGGTTAATGATCTTTTTGTTAACTTTTGTTATTCCTTATTGGATTATAGGAGCTAATGTTGAGAACTTCAAATTGAGAAGAGAAGCTAAACGCAAAGCGAAAGAAGAAGCATAATTGTTTATAACATTATAAAAAAAGGAAGTCATTTTGACTTCCTTTTTTTGTTTTAATTCTATAAGTATTATCCTTCGAATTCTTCATCCCCGTTAATACCTCTTTGAGGGCGTTGTCTTTTCTTTTTCTGATTAAACCTGTAGGTAAATGATAGATTAAAGCTACGTTCTCTCCATTGAAATTCATTATCCGACATAAATGTAGTAGTAGTAGAGGTGCTTATTCGCTTTCGAGAGTTAAATACATCACTAACATTAAAAGTTATCGAAGCCTTTTCTTTAAAAAGATCTTTACTGAATGCAAAGTTCATACTAAAAATACCATCACTTTTTGTTTGTGCATTTTCACTTGGCCCTCTATAAAACATACTGGTTTGCCAATCTATTTTTGCTGGTAGTGTAACTTTATTATTAAGTCTTGCAAACCAACTAAAATTATCTGCATCAAGATTTTCTCCATTATTCTCTCCTCGAACACTATTCTGAAATGCGTTAAAATTACCATTCACTCTCCATTTTCTACTTGGGTTATAAGTAAGAGTAAACTCAAAACCATATCGATCAGAACTAGTTAAGTTTATAGGTGTTCTTCTAATAACAGGAACTTCTGTACCAGGATTATTTGCATCTGCTCCAATAGTTGTAGTATCACCTGTATCTTCAGAAATAAAAGTGAATATTTGTGTAGAGTGATTATAATATATAGATGTATTTAA
The DNA here is from genome assembly GCF_000520975.1 of Aquimarina megaterium XH134. Classification (GTDB taxonomy): domain Bacteria; phylum Bacteroidota; class Bacteroidia; order Flavobacteriales; family Flavobacteriaceae; genus Aquimarina; species Aquimarina megaterium. The sequence goes on along the minus strand of NZ_JACB01000064.1, from coordinate 7,950 downwards.
AGTAAGCTTTCCCATTCTATTTAAATATCCTAAATCAAATGCATTAGAGTAACTTGGATCAAGATCTGGATTTCCCTGAAATAAATTAGTAGCACTAGATCTAGAAGGAAAAGGGTTAATAAATCTGGACCTAGGCCTACGTATTCTACGGTTATAACCAAGAGTTAAACTTTGTTTTTTAGAGATTTCGTATCCCAGATTAACCGTAGGAAATATGTCGGTATAATTCTTTTTGCTTAAATCATTACTAGTTTGCTGATCAATGGTAATTCGAGTACTTTCCATTCTAAGTCCTAATAAATAAGATAGTTTTCCCCATTTACTTCCTAATTGTGTATACCCAGCATTTACTTGTTCTGTATACAATAAGGTGTTTGATAAATCAGAATTTGTTGTTATGGATCCATTATCTTCTAACTGTACCAGATAATCAGTATCCAACTCATTAAAATTACCTCTATATCCTAATTCGAATTGAGTGTTTTCACCGATAGGTAATACATAATCAGCTTGCAACAGAATACGATTTTGTTCTTCTATTGTTTCTACAAGCTCTACAGCAGTTATATTTTCTTGTGTAATTTTTGATCTTTCATCTTCATTACTATCTTCTATCTGAAAATCGAAAGTTAATTTGTGACCACTGGTATCAAAATCTTTAGTGTAATTAAGAGAGTATTGTTTCGTAATATCATCTTCGATTTCTGGATCAAAACGAATATTTTGACTTAAAATATCTCCATTAGAATTTAATTCTGTAATTCTATTTGTTGTATTACTTTCTTTATCACTAGATCTATATAAAAAAGATGTTGTGACAGATGAAGTTTCGTTGATATACCATTCGACTCCTATATTAGAATTTAATCCTTTACGTATCCTATCAAAATCCCGTTCTTCTCTTAAAAAAGAGCTAGGTAAGCCACTAAAAAGATATTGAGTTTGTGAAAAAGAATTCCCTGGGACTTCTCTATAGTTATATCCTGAAGTTGTAAAAAAATTAAAATCTCCAGATCGATAATTTAGATTTCCCGAAATACCAGCAGATAGGGGATAACCACCATTAATTGTAATGGCTCCGTTCATACCTTGTAATTTACTTCGTCTTAGAATAATATTTAAAATCCCTGCAGTTCCTTCTGCATCATAACGAGCAGAAGGCGAGGTGATTACTTCGACTCTTTCTATAGATTCTGCAGGCAGTTGTCTTAATGCATCTGTACTGTTTAAACCAACTAAACCCGATGGCTTTCCGTTAATAAGGATTCTTACATTATCGTTACCACGAAGTGCAACATTTCCTTCGACATCTACAGAAACAGAAGGTACATTATCCAGAACATCACTCACCGTACCGCCACTCACTGTGAGATCTTTGCCTACATTATAAATCTTTTTATCTAATTTGATTTCTACAGTAGTTTTTTCTGCTATGACGACAACATCGTCTAGTGTTTCGGTATCTAATCCAAGAGTAATTGTACCTAAGTTTGTGTTTTTGAATAACTTTTGCCTGGGAAGCTTTTTGGTTTTAAATGAGATAAATTCGACACTTACGTCATATACTCCAGCATCTACTTCGATAGCAAATTTTCCATTTTTATCGGTAATACCGCCAGTAACAATTTTCTGTAGCCTGGGGCTAAAAAAAGCTATTGTAGCATATTCCAGGGGTTTATTAGTGTCTTGATCTAAGATTAAACCAGTAATGTTTACAGGCCCCTTTGTAAAGTTTCGATTTTGAGCAGATAGTGTAAGTGTTAATGCCGAAAATAGTAAGAATAAAAATTTCTTCATTTTTAAAATTGAATAATTCTGGCCAAAAGTATCGAAGCAGATACGAGAAGGCGGTTAATGATGTGTTAAATGTGATGTATTTAAAATGGATGATACGTAGTATCACCTAATTCAATTACTTGCATTTAGACATGAAGAAATGTAAAAGGTTTAATCTTAAGCAAAAAATATTTTATAAGAGAGGGATTACTTATATAATATCAATAACTTTTTCTGGTGGTCGTCCGATTATTGCTTTACCTTCGTTAACAACAATAGGGCGTTCGATTAATTTTGGATTATTAGAGAGTATAGTGATCAATTCAGAATCGGTATAATCTTTACCTTTAAAATTTTCTTTCCAGATGGCTTCATTTTTTCTAACCAGGTCTATAGGAGAGATATCTAAAAGTTTAAGTATTTCTTTTAATTCTTTTTCTGAAGGTGGATTTTGTAGGTAATTAACCACAGTAATGTCTTTTTTTTGCTCTTCGAGTATGGCAAGACATCCTCTTGATTTACTACATCTCGAATTATGATAAATTGTGATCATTTTGGTTTTGTTTTTTAATCGTCATTTTTTTGTCCCATTGCCATAAGGTAAGCCTTTAAGAATTGATTGATGTTACCATCCATTACAGCATCTACATTACCTGTTTCTTCTGCAGTTCTTACATCTTTAACCAATTTATAAGGGTGCATGACATAATTACGAATTTGAGATCCCCATTCTATTTTCATTTTTGAGGCCTCGATCTCATCACGTTGCGCTTGTTGCTTCTTAAGTTCAATTTCAAACAATTGTGATTTAAGCATTTGTAATGCTTTTAACCTATTTTCTTGTTGTGATCTTGTATCTGAGCATGAAATCTGGATTCCGGTAGGGAAGTGGGTGAGCTGTACTTTGGTTTCTACTTTATTTACATTTTGTCCACCTGCTCCACTAGAACGAGATGTGATGATTTCATAATCAGCAGGGTTGATATCTATTTCTATACTATCATCGGCAAGAGGATACACATAAATAGAAGCAAACGAAGTATGACGTTTTGCATTACTATCGAATGGAGAGATACGTACTAATCGATGCACACCATTTTCTCCTTTCAACCATCCAAATGCATAGTCTCCTTCAATTTCGAGAGTAACTGTTTTTATACCTGCTACATCACCTCCTTGATAATTAAGCTCTCTAATTTTAAAGCCTTGTTTTTCTGCCCACATCAGGTACATGCGCATGAGCATGCTAGCCCAATCACAACTTTCGGTACCTCCTGCGCCTGCTGTGATTTGTAGTACGGCACTCATATTGTCCCCTTCATCACTAAGCATATTTTTAAATTCCAAATCTTCAATTAACGATTTGGTTTCATCATAACGTTCAGAAACTTCTGCTTCGGTGGCATCACCTTCTTTATAAAATTCATAAAGTACTTCGAGGTCATCAACCAGTGTAACTCCTTTTTCGTATTCAGAAACCCACTTTTTTTCAGCATTTAGAATGCGCATTAGTTTTTCGGCTTCCTGGGCATTATCCCAAAAATCCGGAGCAAATGTTTTTTCTTCCTGATTAGCTATTTCTATAAGTTTGGCATCAATGTCAAAGATACCTCCTTAACGCAACCAGGCGCTCCCTAAGATCTTGTAAAGTCTCAGTATTGATCATAATCTAATTTATTTTTGACAAAAATAAGATTTAACAGTTCAGTAAGAAGTAATTTTTGTGTTATTTTATAGATTTAGAAATTTTATCACATAAATCATCAGTCTATGAAACTACGCTTCATTTGTTTATTCTTTCTAGCGGGGAATATCATTTCGGCTCAATTTTTAGAAAAACAGAAAAATTTGGCATCTTTTGATGGCTATTTTAAGTTCTATTATAATGAATCAAAAGATGAGATTTATCTAGAAGTAGATAAGCTCGACTCAGAGTTTTTATATGTACATTCGTTGGCTACAGGGTTAGGATCAAATGATATAGGATTAGATAGAGGACAGATTGGAGACGGCGTAGTAGTAAAGTTTCAAAAAGCAGGTGGTAAGCTGTTACTGGTGCAACCCAATCAACGATACCGCGCTATAACAGACAATACACTAGAGAAAAGAAGTGTAGAACAGGCTTTTGCAAAATCTGTACTGTTTGGATTTCCTATTAAAGAAGAGAAGTCTAATACATATATTATTGACTTAACTCCTTTTCTTCTACAGGATACTCATAACATCATTAATCGATTAAAGTATCAAAAAGAAGGAACGTACAGTGTTGACAAAACCAGAAGCAGTTTGAGTCTCGAAAGAACCAAAGCTTTTCCTAAAAATGTAGAATTTGAGGCTTTGATTACCTATAAAGGCTCACCTACGGGGCAAAATATTAGATCCGTAGCACCAGACTCAAAATTCTTAACTGTTATTCAGCATCATTCGTTTGTAGAACTACCAGATGATGGATATAAGAAAAGAGAGTTTGATCCCAGAAGTGGAGCTATATCTGTTTCCTACCTGGATTATGCAACACCTGTACAAGATCCTATAAAGAAGCGCTATATTATTAGACATCGATTAGAGAAAAAAAATCCAAATCAAGATATAAGTGAAGCAAAAGAACCTATTGTTTATTATTTAGATCCTGGTACCCCAGAACCGGTGCGATCTGCATTATTGGATGGAGCAAGATGGTGGAATCAGGCATATGAAGCAATTGGTTTTAAAGATGCGTACCAGGTTAAGATGTTACCTGCAGATGCAGATCCTATGGATTTACGATATAATGTAATACAATGGGTACATCGTTCTACCAGAGGGTGGAGTTATGGTGCAAGTGTTGTTGATCCCAGAACAGGAGAGATTCTTAAAGGACATGTAAGTTTAGGGAGTTTAAGAATACGTCAGGACTTTCTAATAGCTCAGGCATTACTAAATCAACCTTTTGCTACTCGTGATGATAATTATGAACCTATGTTGAAAATGGCACTAGCTCGTATTCGCCAATTATCTGCGCATGAGGTAGGCCATACTATTGGTTTTGCGCATAATTTTACCGCAAGTACAAACGGAAGAGCATCGGTAATGGATTATCCTCACCCAACAGTGGCACTTAAGAATGGCAAAATAGATTTGTCGAATGCTTATGATACCAATATAGGAGAATGGGATAAGGTAACAGTAGCATACAGTTATTCAGAATTTGATAAAAATACTAATGAAAAAGAAGCACTTAACAAGATTTTGAATACCGCTTATCAATCGGGTCTTCGTTTTATTTCAGATAGTGATGCCAGACCTCAAGGAGGAGCACATGAATTAGCTCATTTATGGGATAATGGTAAAAGTGTTACCGAAGAACTAGATAATATGCTGAAAATTAGAGAAGTTGCGATACGCAATTTTTCTTCAGATAACATAAGAAGTAATGAACCATATTCGGTTTTAGAAGATGTTTTTGTACCATTGTATTTTTTCCACAGGTATCAAACGGAGGCTACAGTAAAGCTTATTGGAGGACTAAATTATAATTATGCAGTTAAGGGTGATCAACAAACGATTGTAGAAACAGTTAATTCAAAAAAACAAAAAGAAGCACTTGAAGCAGTTTTAAAGACATTATCTCCTGAAATTTTGGCTATTCCAGAAGATAAATTAAAATTATTTCCACCAAGAGCTTTTGGATATGGTAGAACCAGAGAATCTTTTAAAGGAAAAACAGGAGTTGGTTTTGATGCTCTAAGCGTAGCTTCTACAGCAAGTGATATGAGTCTTTCTTTGTTATTGCATCCCGAGAGAGCATCTCGACTGGTACAGCAAAAAAGTTTAGATCAAAATCAATTAGGATTAGTAGAAACTCTAGATGAATTATTAAGATTCTCTTTTGAAACCAAAGCTAAAAATAATTACCATAAAGAAATTCAACATATGGTAAAAGCTAATATTTTAAAATATTTAATGAACCTTAGTAAGAATACACAAACGTATTCGCAAGTTAACGCTATCGCATATGCAAAAATTAAAGGTTTAATTCCCCTTCTTAAAAGCAAGACTGGCGATGTTACAGATAAAATGTATAATGAATATTATCTCAATCAAATTAATAAATTTATAGAGAAGCCAGAGGATTTTAAAGTATTACCATCTCCCAAAATACCAGATGGGTCTCCTATAGGTAGTTTTAGTTGTGGTTTTTAAATATATACCTTATCATTTTGGGTACTATAAAATAGATATCAGTCTAAATTCTAGAATTTAGACTGATATTGTTTGAAGCCCTACTATTTTACTTTTTATCTTTACCACTTTACAAATTCGAAATACTAAACACTACATGACTATTGAAATTCAACTAAGGAATAAATTAAAGGAAATAAGTGAGGTTTTAGATGCTAAAGCAAAAAATAATCAGGAAGTAGGGGTTTTATCAGGAGTTTCTGGAGTTGCTTTATTTCAGTTTTATTATTCAAAATTTTTAGATGAGGATATTCATGCAGATAAAGGAGCAGAAACAATTACAAGAGCTGTAGAACTTATTAATAATGGTTTTACTTTTCCCACTTTTTGTACTGGAATTGCAGGAGCATGTTGGGTGCTCGAAATTCTTAAAGAAGAAGAGTTTGTAGAGTTAGATGATGACTTCCTTTCGTCTGATTTAGATTCTTATTTGTTAGAAGCAATGAGAGCTGATATAAAAACAGAGAATTATGATTTTCTACATGGTGCAATGGGATATGGATATTATTTTTTAAAGCGTTATCAAAATCTGGCTTCAGAAGAGTCAAAAAAGCACTATAAGAACTACCTTGATGAATTAATTGCAGCACTAAAAAAATCATCAAAAAAGAATGACCACGGAGTATGGTGGGAGTCTGTTCTAAGGCAGGAAGAAGGAGTTAAGGGGTGTAATTTAAGTTTGTCTCACGGAATATCAAGTATGGTTAATTTCCTATCCCGAATAGCCGAACATAAAGAATTTTATGATGATGTTAGAGAGATGTTACAACAGTCGGTGCGCTATATATTGCATTGTAAAAATAAAGATAAAACACTAACCGCTACATTTCCTAATTGGATTATTGAAGAGAATGTAGAGGATAATAATTCGAGATTAGCGTGGTGCTATGGAGATTTAGGGATAGGAATATCGATATTTAGAGCGGGTACAATATTAGGAGATACCCAAATTAGTGATGAAGCAATAGCTATTTTAAAATATTCTACGCAACGAAAAAATATTGAAGAAGCAGGAATTCAGGATGCTGGATTGTGCCATGGAGCATATGGAGTACTTCATATTTATAATTATTTATATAGAAAAACAAACGATATAGCATTTAAGGAAGCTTCTGATTTTTGGGCCCAGAAAGCACTTGGTATGGCGATACATGAACAAGGATACGCGGGATATATGGTATGGCGAGGAACAGATGAAGAAAAATGGAAAACCGAAGTAAGTTTGCTTGAAGGTGTTGCGGGTATCGGGTTATCTATAATATCCTATTTGGCTCCTTTTGACACCAAATGGGACGAATGCCTTTTGATTAGCTAATTCTTTTTCCTTTATAATTTCAAAAACTACAATTTCATAGAGGCATTTTAACCGCCTCATGATAAGATTTTCTGCCATTTAATCTAAAAACAAAGTCGAAATTCTGGAAAATCGTTCGTTTTTCCAGAATACTCAATACTACTATTTGCATTAAGCTTATAGAGCAAGCTATGTTTGTTTCTATCAAAGCGCTTTGATATTTGTATAACTTAAAATTAGATATCATGAAAAGTAAAAAGAAATTGAGTCTTAAGAAAATGAATGTTGCACAATTAGATAGCATTAAGGGGGGAATAAACTGGCCTCATCCAATAACAGGACCTGGTTTACCAACAGCAGATCCATTTGGTTGTGGAAATGGTACGCAAGGATTGGCATGTCAATACTCACAAACACCTATGAGCTGCCAGGTATGTGTTAATGCTCACAAGTAAATAACAATACTTATCGAGATTCTTTGCTAATACATTTTTAGCTGATTTGTAAACACACAGTTTTTCGAAAGTTGAGATGAATCGTCTGAAAAATATATTTCAGACGATTTTTTGTTTATGATTATTAGACGATAAAATACTTTCTTTTTTTAGAGAAATAATACTTGAAATGTTTTCAGTCATTTTTTTATGAAAAAACAAAAT
>NZ_JACB01000063.1 GCF_000520975.1 Aquimarina megaterium XH134 | reverse complement strand
GTAACGTTTACCAGAAATAAGAGGTATAGCCTTAATACTGGTTGCTGTTACTTTTTCTTTATATAAAGCAGGAGGATTTTTGTCTAATAGATAGATGTTGTAATGTGAAATATCTCCATCTATATCTGCAGTTTTCCAGGACAAATCAATAGTGCCATTATTATTATCTGTTACAGTTATTTCGGCAGGGAAAGGAACGTGATTTGTAATCACTTCTCCCTGGGTATAAAAATTCCAGGTTTCACTAACTGCTGTTTCAGAACCGTTGATAGAAAACACTTTCCATTTGTATTGAGTACCTGGAGATAATTCAACAGTAGCTTTTGTATCCGTGGTCGGAATCAGTTTTCTCATTTTTGGAGAAGTTATTGAAATAATTTCTAGCCCATAACTAGTGACTTTTTCACCTGTAGACCACTCAAAAGGGATAGTAATCACATCAGAGTTTATAATTTCACCTTCCTGACAAATTTGATTATTATCTGGAAATAGTAAATCTACTGCAGAAGGTTCTACTGGTGGTAGAGCATCATCATTAGAGCATGAACACAAAGCCAAAACAACTATTACTGCTATTAATGTATTTAGATATTTCATTTTCTTATTTTTTAATTGCTTTAACATTAAAGGTTTGATGATTCGTTTTTAGAGAAATAAAATACAGTCCATTAGAAAGATTTTCAAAATTGAGTTCTACCTTACCATTATTGGTTAGGAGATTAACTTCTTTTGCCAATACACCTGCCAGATTAAACACTTTTATTGCTACGGGTTCGGTACGAGATAATCCTTCAAGATACATTTGATTCGTTACAAGGGTAGGATAGACCTTAATAGGATTAAAAATAATAGTATCTTTAAAAACGCCCTGACAATCTGATTTGCCAACAATCTGTATTTTGTTGGGACCACTTTTTAAAGGAATTTGTATGCTGACAGGCGTTGTAGTTTCATACTCAAAAGAATATAATTCCTCGTTTACCTTTACTTCATAAAATGTACTTCCTGCCACCTGATAGGATGCTGTTTTATCTTCGTTTTTTATTCCTTGTGTTTTTACAACAAGATCTTCATAAGCAACAATAGCTATCTCATAGCATTGTTTGTAATCAGGAAAACTATCTATGGTTAAACATACTTGATAATAACCTTTTGCTAATTTTTCTAACAAGAAAGGAGTGTTCTTATTTATTATTGTACGAATTGGTGTGCTTAATGAACTCCCGTTAATAGTTAGGTTAAAGTTATAAGAAATGTTTTGATCGATAGTCATTTCAAAACTACCATTGGCAACATTGGGACAGGTGGCGTTTTTTATTTTTATTTTTAGATCACTTGTTTCGATATTGGGTTGTGGGTTTACACTCACTTCTATGGTTACATTTGCCTGATCTTTATCACCATCTTTATCTGTGATCTCATAGGTTAGGTTGTCTGTACCGATATAGCCTGTATTAGGAGTATATTTTATGGTATCGTCTTCAGGGTTGGTAGTGCCTTTGGTGTCGACTGTTGCAGTACCATTACTGGGGGTGTTTATAATGACGATTGCTCCAGGTTTTGCTCCATTAGCACCAAAGTTATCGTTGGATACTACATTAAGAATATTATCATTACTATCTTTTTGTATAGTAAAATTATCATCTTGTGCAATGGGCATATCATTTACAGGAGTTGCGTCTATGGTAATGGTTACAGTGGCAGAACTTTTATCTCCGCTACTATCAGTAATCTCATAGGAAAAAGAGTCGGAACCACTATAGCCTGCACGGGGTGTATATTTTATAATATCGTCTGTAGGGCCAGAAGTACCATTGGTGTCAACAGTTGCAGTACCATTACTTGGATTGCTTACCAAAGTTATGGCTCCAGAACTTGGTCCATCAGAACCAAAGTCATCATTTCTTAATACATTAATGATGTTGTCTCTACTATCTTGATCTACCGTTGAGGTGTCATTTCGTGCGATAGGAGATCCATTAGGTGGTGTACCGTCATTAAATTCGAAAGCACCTATATCTTCTGCCGCTCCACTAGGTCGAGAAGTGCCTACAAAATCTTTTGCGATATTTTCTCCAAAATCTGCTCGAAACTTATCATAGATATTTGCTAAGAGAGCCCCTGCATCGATTACAGGAGAACCATCTAGAGGCATTAGATTTACATTAAGTTTGGCATCACCTTCTAGGTTGTCTTTCGCAAATGGCTCTTGATTTAACTCATTGGCACTATCATATCGTGTACCATCAAAGCGCATAGAAAAATTTCCTTCTACGAAATTATTATTTACGCTTAAAATAGAAGGACCGCAACCGGTAAGGTCAACTTGTCGCCCTCCTACATCTTTAAACAGATTGTTGGTGACAATAAGGTCATCGGGTTGACACCCCCAGGCTCTGATCCCTACATTATCTATTCTTGTAAACGTATTGCTGGTTATAGAAATGATACGATGTTCTTTGGCATCAATTTGTACTCCCACATCCAGATCCTTAAAAATATTGCCTATTAACCATACATCTTGTGTCCCTTCACAACGAAGACCTGTAGTACTATCACGAAATTCATTATACAAAAAATAGATGTTTCTGGGCCCTTCATTGGTGACATCATTAAAACCGGTACTACCAACAACGCAGGCATCACCATTTGATGTAGTTGAAGATTGATAGCCATAGAAAATATTTTGTGAAACAACCACATCCCTAACCGATTTCAGATCTACAGCGTTTTCACGATCATTGTGCATTTTGTTTCCTCCTATGTATACATGATGAGGAGGATTGGTATTGCACTTGTGACATGCCTGAAATGAATCACCATTATTATTGTAGGTTTCATTATATAATATCCATACATGATGTGATCCAGAACTAGCTTGAAATGCATGAGAATCTTTATCATTGTTTCGGATATTATTATATACTTTGCTGTCCTGTATAAGTACATCATGCCCAAAGATAGAGACGACAGGGTTAAAATCGATAAATGCATTTACCGGATTGGATACTTCGATATTTCTGAATGCAATATAATCTGCTTGTATGACATGACGGGATTTATGAAAAAACTTCAAGTTTTCAACAATAGCATATTGCCCTCGCCAGGTAATCTCTCTTCGGTTACCTCTACCATCATACAAAATCTGTCCTATTCCTTTTATTATTACAGGGTTGTTGGCAGTTCCGTTAAGATTAATAACCGCATTGTTTGGGATGTTATATGGTCCTCCAGAAATTTCGACTATGTCTCCTGCGTTGAAAGTAGCTGTCCTTCCTCCTTTAAATAAGTCACACAAAGGTCGAGCAGCAGAGCCATCACTATTGCTACAATTTGGATTTGTATTGTCTACATAAATGGTTGGGGAGACATTAGAGTCAAAATTCCATCCAAAAGTAGGTGTGGGGATACCTATTGGTAGTTCTCTATCGGCTCTTATACTGCTTCGACTTAATGTGATTACGTTTTTTGGGCAGGTATCATCCGTAATTGTTTCACAGATATTATCTTGATTGCTCGCTTCTAGCGGCTTATTAACAGAGTCGTTTATAGTAAAGACACTTATCATCCCAATGAGCAATGGAATACATAAGGTTTTTAAAAATTGTATATTCATAATTGAGGGTTTTTTACGTTTTAGAGTAAGTGCTTACAACAGTGTGTTTAGAGAATTGTAAAAGGTTATTTTCTTACTTTACATGTCTAAATAATTATTCTTTGACCACTTTAAAAGTAGGTGTTGATCCCGAATCTAACTGGAGTTTGATATAGTAGACACCGTTGGCCAATACACTAAGGTCGATTTCTAATAGTTGTTGGTTTTTAAATATCTTAGAATTGTAAATTTTAGCTCCTTTTGCATCTATAACTCTAAAATTTCCTGATCGCTCTACCCTAAAATCTATATAGGCTAAGCCAGAAGTAGGGTTTGGTGTAATGACTGCAACAGGAAAAGAAGTTTCTTTAGTAATATTTATATAAACTACCGCTTTATCAATCTCTCCCATAGCATTTGTAATGGTATAGTCAAAAATGTCATCACCATAAGCTTCGGGAAATGAAGTATACATAACAAAGTCATCTAATGGTGTATCGGTATTATTGGTATTAAGAGTTGCAATCCCTTTAAGCGGAAGTGTATTTCCCAGGGTAATTGCTTTGTTACCCGGACCAACATTTCCAAAACTATCTTTACCATAACCATTATCATGTAGTACATAAATCATTTGAGGGCCACTATCCATTTCGAAAGTTATAACATCATTTTGTGCAATAGGATTACTATTCGTTTGGATAATATTTATAATCACTCTTGCATTATCAGTATCTCCATCGATATCTGTGATTTGATATGTAAAACTATCTGTACCCGCAAAGTTTGGAAGAGGGGTATAAATAATACTACCATCTGTAGGATCATTGGGGGTGCCATTATCATTTATGGTAACTGTGCCATTTGTCGGTGCAGTTATAATAGTAATTGGAACAGTACCAGCTCCATCACCTCCAAAGCTGTCATTGATTAATACATTTATTGTAGTTGCTTCGCTGTTTTTATCTATAGAAATAGTATCATCTACCGCATTAGGGAGATCATTGACAGGATTAACTATAATAGTTACTGTTGCAATATCAGTATCTCCATTAGCATCAGTGATTTGATAGGTAAATGTATCTGTACCCGCAAAGTCTGAAAGAGGAGTATAAATGATAAAGTCATCTGTAGGATCATTGAAAGTTCCATTATTATTTACAGTAGCGACCCCATTTGTTGGTGCAATTATAATGGTAATTGGAACAGTACCAGCTCCATCGCCTCCAAAACTATCATTGGTTAATACACTAATAGGATTTGCCGTAGTGTTTTCGTCTATAGTAATACTATCATCTACAGCATCTGGTAAGTCATTTACTGAAATAATCGTGATTGATACGGTTGCTATATCTGTATTACCCAAAGCATCCTCAATTTGATAGATGAAACTATCTGTACCATTAAAATCAGGATCAGGAGCATAATCGATCTGATCATCTGTAGGATCATTAGGAGTGCCTCCATTGTTTACAGTAGCTATACCGTTTGTAGGTGGTGTCATTATCAGAATACTACCTGTATTAGGACCATTGCTTCCAAAATCATCATTGGCTAATACATTTAGCAGAATCCCGGGGTTGTCTTCGTCTACAATAAAGACGTCATCAACAGCATCCAATACAGTGATGGTTGGAATAACATTTATAATTACTTCTGCAGTACTGGTATCTCCATCGCTATCTGCAATAGTATAATTAAAACGATCGGAACCACTATATCCAGCATTTGGGATATATTCAAAAAAATCGTCTGAAGGATCATTTAAAGTTCCATTTTCATTTAGAATTACTGTTCCATTGGTAGGAGTAATAGCTCCTAGGGTAATAGGTGTTGAACCAGGTCCATTTTTTCCAAAATCGTCAGGACCATTACCATTATCGTTTAACACATAAATAGCTGTAACTGGGCTATCTTGAGGAATGTTCACTTCATCATTTTGTGCAATAGGATTGTCATCTGTTATTTTTACAACGACAGTAGCTTCACTAATATCCCCATCGGCATCAGTAATAATGTAGGTGAATGTATCAATACCACTAAACCCTGGATTTGGGGTATAAGTAATAAAGTCATCTGTAGGATCATTAGGAGTACCATTATCATTAATGGTTGCAGTACCATTTGTTGGTGCAGTTGAACCAAAAACAATACTACCTGTATTGGGGCCATCTGCTCCAAAACTATCTGGACCATTGCTATTATCTAGTAATACCATGATTTGTACAGTACCACTTCCAGGAGCAATATCAATAATATCATTTTGTGCTATTGGGAAAGCATCAGGAGGAGTAGGTGTACCAAACTCTGCAGCACCAACATCATACTTTGTATTGAAAGGTCTATCAACACTTTTCCAGTCCTTAAAGGTAATTCCCATTGTAGATAGCATAATGCTTATGCCGGGCATAAATTGATCTACCTGATCTTGTGTAAATACATCAATAAACTCTGAAGTAGGTTGTAATGAAAAATCATCTGGAGTAGTTAAATTAAAATCAGCAATGGCCCCTGCAACAGAATTAGTGTCATGCCCATATGTTCCTCTCCAAGCGTTTATACCAACACGTCTAGCTGGTGTACGATTACCACAGCATAAAAATTCTAATGAGCTGGGGTCTCCTGTGTAATAATTATAATCAAATAAATCAACCCCTGTTCGTCTAACTATCTTGGCATTGATATTTCCTTTTTTGATATCAAATACATTACCTGACACTTGTGTTAAAGCTCCATTAGGACGTATTATTGTTATTCCGGTCTTTGCATTTGATACAGTGTTAAAATGAATATATGTTTTACCTCTTGCTCCGTTTTCTATATTAAAACCTCTTCCTCCTTGCAATCCGAATAATCGATTACCAGCTATAATATGTGTACCTCCCTGTATTGCGGATTCTATACCTGCAGTACCATTGGTACCCCAACCTCTATTGTTAAGAAAGATAATTTTACTGTCAGGATGCTGCTCCGGTGCATCATCATCATTTTGATACATTAATTGTCCATTACTTTTAAAAGTAGCTCGTATATCCCAGCAATCACTATCTACCACCCAAACCCCTTCTTTATGGGCTTTAATGTCTATACAATTTTCTCCTTCACTATGTCCTTTAAGTCTTCCTATTCTGATTAAACCATTACTGTTATGTTGAAGAGCTTGAAATGAATCAGCACCATTACCACTCGATAATACATCTAGAATCATGCAATCATCACAATTATACCATCCCATCGCATGTACAAAAGTTTCTGCAGGAAAATCACGATGCCCATTATTATGTATCGAAGTAGCAAAAATTGACATTTCATCAGAAGTTCCTCGACCAGAATTAAGGTTTACAGCAGAGCCTCTATTTACTTCGGCATATCTTACTTCAGAGTGACGCAAAACTCCATGATGCATATTCTCTCGTCCCTTACCTTGTATTGTGGCATTTTCAAAGGTAATTCCACTCAATACAAAATAAGAACCTATTATAGTAAACCGACTCGTGCTTCTTCTACTGGGTACGGTTGCGATAACAGGTTGTATATGGGAGTTATCTGCTCCAACAAAGAAAACAGGTGCTGTAGCTGTGCCATTAATATTATAAATAGTTTCTCCTGCGTCAGGCAAATAATAAGGATCAGAAATTCCGTTAGCTACCAAAACGACTTTAGCTCCTGGAGCAAAATTTGTTCTGTTGCCAGGAAGAGTCTTACGTGGTCGATCAGGATATCCTTTACCAGAGGTAGCACAAGGATTACACTTAGAATCAATATACCAGTCTTTTGCAGATTCTCTGCTAGGCCATTCTGGAGGATCTGCAGGTGGATCTATAAATAGTCCCCACTGATTTTTAGGAAATCCAAGAGGCATTTTATAACTACCGGCGGCATTGACATGAAACATAATTTCTGCACTAGATGATGTCCTGTTTCTAATGTCTACAGCGTGATAACTAATTTTGTCAACTCCTTCAAAACCAGGATTTGGAATATAAATAAAGCCTGTTGACCTATTCAGGGCAGAGGGAGCAGTAATTTCTACTCCATCCTGGTAGATTCTTCCATTAGCAGGTAAGTTTTCAAACACCCAACTTTTAAAAGCAGATATTCCTGCAGTCGTGTTACGACGATATCCTCTATCACGAGCAGGAATTTCACGAATATATGAGTTTTTATTACCTCCAGTGAGTTGCTTAAAATCAAAAAGATCACTTAGTGCAGATAAATCAAAATATTGCATTTTATCTTTTACAACATAATAATCAAATGGTATAGCACTAGGATTACTTTGAGCAAGTGATGTATCAGGGTATAGTGTCAATAGTAGAATGACACATCGAAAAATAAATTTCATTTATAATTTTAGTTTACATTAATACAATTCTATTCTATAAAAATCCAGGGGGAAACTTTAGTTTTTTAAAATATCTTAATTATATATATGTAAAGTATCTATTGGCTTTGTGCTTTTCTTATATATATTATTATCTAAGTTTATACATTATTGGTTAATAAAAGGATAACAAATTTAGTTACAACCTGATTATATATATATTGCCAAATGGGTAGAATAAATGTATTTTAACCAATGAATTAAGTGTTTTTTTTGATTTTTACAAAGGATTAGTTTAGAAGGCAAATACACTCTGTACGTTATTACGCAGTTTAGTTTAATTTTTTATAAAAATATTATCGTACTAATGAAAAGTTACCAGCAAAGACTCTATTACGCATATTTGGATCTCTGGGTTCATTAAACTCTACTTTAAACCAGTAATCAGAAGAAGGCATGTTTTTTCCATTATAAGTACCATCCCAACCAGGGCCACCAGCTCTTAATTGAATTAATAATTTACCATATCTGTCAAATATATAGATTAAAGCAGAGGGTTGATTCTCGATATTAATAAGACTCCAGGTATCATGAAAGCCATCTCCATTTGGTGTGAAATATTTAGGATATCCTAAAATCATAATAAGATTAGATATAATTTCACTATCTGGACAATCTGTATATCTGGCTGTAATGTAATAATCGCCAGGAGGAATATCTGAAAAAACTGGCGAAAATTGAAACGGTTTATATTCTTCTATTATTTGATTATTTAAAACCCTGTTTAGCCTATATTCAATAGTATCAAATCCTATAGTTTCAATAGTTGTAGAAGCAACTATTTCTGAAGTAATAGTGTATCTACCCGAAAAAGATTCTTCCTCAATATCATATCCGACAGAGATAATAGCATTAGAAACATCATACACTACTAAGTCATAAGGAGATCCCGAAACTTCTACACCTGTATTATCATATCCTCTTAATTGATAAATTCCTTCTGAATTAGCATCTAAAAGAGGAAATATATTTTGAAGATCAGGAATGTCTATAAAATTAGTCGTACCAATATCTGCTCTTGCCCATGTATAAGTAATAGCCCCTGGAAAACCTCCTTCTATGGTAACAGGAAATTCACCGCATGTGGTAGTAACATCAGACTCAGCATCAAGTACATTAGGAACCAATATATCAGAGTTATAGCACCAGAGAATAGGTTTAGAAAAATTGCTTGAAGTTTTATGATGTGTTTGACCATAATCAAAAATAGTATTTACTGTAAGTAAATCAAGATATGGTATTTTATTTGATGCTGTGTTATTCTCAAAAACAGATAACATAGTAAGATGTAGTGTCATTAATATGATGCCACTTCGAAAAATAAATTTCATTATATTTTAGTTTACATTAATACAATTCTATTCTATAAAAATCCAGGGGGAAACTTTAATTTTTTAAAATACTTTATTGTACCTCCGTAAGGTGCATGATTGTTTGTGTTTTCTTATGTTATACACTATTGTTTAAATTTGAGTGATACTGGTTAAAAAGGATTTTAAATGTAATCACATTCTGAGTATAGTCATATTGCTATATGTTCGTAAAATCGATGTTTTACCCCATGAATTAACTGTTTTTTTTAATTTTTGCAATGAAATCAGGTTTCTCTTAAAGTATGCTCATTCTTAGTAAAAGAGTTTTGATAAAGAAAAAGGTGTAGTTTTTTAATATAGTTTTATGCTATTCTTGTTTTAAAGTAGTTTTACAAATAAGAATAAGATGGTTTTTAAAGAATTTCTCTTTTTAGTATATGTTTATTCTTGTTCGTTTATTTTACTCTTTCTGTAATCTCTTTAACCCGTTGTTTTGATTTCTCTGCAAAATGTGGGTCAGCATTATCTATAAAGCTCTTATAAAATATCATTAAGGTATTTTTATCTGTATTATTATCAATGATTACACTAGCATTATATCTTAAACCTTCATCTTCGTTTGGGTTATGAAATAGGCTCAACATTTTTGAGTCCCAGATAATCAAATATCAGTTCTCTATCTTTCAAAAGTTGTTTTGTATCCATTTGTTCTTCTCGAACCCAACCCATTGGTTCTCCATCTATAGGATAGTAATCCCAAGAATAATTTGCAGTAATGTCACCAACTCAACATTGAAGTTTGATGATTTTGCGAGAGATCTCAACTTCTTTTTGGCAACTTCACTTTGGTTTATTTCTCGAAATGGTTTCATTTTCATAATAGGTTGTTCACCAATAGTAAATATAGAGACTAGTTAAGGCTTAAGAAACAGGAAATTTATTTCCAGGATTTTAGAACCAAAAAATGTGATACTTAAAAAAAATTCATCCGTAAAAACCAGGTTGAGTTTTATAGCTTTAATAGGAAAGGTTTTTTGTTTCCTATCCCGATGGTATCTTTAAAGCTTGTAGTTTAATTTTAATTCAGTACTTATTTGTAAAGCCGTTTCTATATCATTAGCTAATTCTTCTATAATCTTTATACTGGCTAATTTTCCAGATGGAAAAGAAAACAAACCGTTTTCGTTTTTTATAGCCAGGTACATTTGTTGATTTTGGAAAGATAAGAGTATAGGCTGGTTAAATTTTTCTTTTAAAGCAACTATTCGTTCCATAAGTGCTGTAGATAATACATAACGCGCTTCGATCTGATCGGTCCCATACACTATAAACTGATCGGTAAACCTGGGGTCTTCCAAGTGTATTTTTTGTTCTTCCTTAAAATGGGTACTAAAAAACCGATCTAATTTAGAACGTTGATTATTTGTTAAAATTACCGTATGTCCATTAAGAGATTTCTTCAACTTTAACCAGCAAAACATTCCTCTAAACGTATAATAGACATTATCTGCCGATTTGTTAGAGAATATATTCTTGAGTGCGTACTGGTATATTATTAGAACTATATTTAATATTGGAATATGCATTAAAGTACCCTTGGTTTTGTTCGAAATATTTTCTTCGACAATACCTATATCGGCAATGTTGATGACATTATCATTTGTTGAACTTCGTAGTTGTCCATAACTATACATCAACGAGTTTACTTTTATCCAGGAAAAGAGTTTGCTTTTGGCTATTTCGTTGGCGGGAACAGCTGTATTTTGGGCAAAACTTACCTTTGGAAATAACATTTTTACCATTTTGGCTATGATTTGCATTTCCTTTATTTTGAATTTTTGAAATGCCCTTGCAAATCCATATGTGGTGGGATATAATAAAATTACCAATCCTATAATGGGATATATATTTACATACGGATTATTAGGTGTGGCCCTAAACTGTTCGAAAAAGTTTAAAAAACTATTTTTTGAATTTGGAAAATAATTGACTGCTATATTCAATAGTATTAAAATAAAATATGCCCCTGTGATAAGCCACATTATTTTTTGAAAGAACAAGACACGTTTTCTTTTTTGGTAAATAATAGAAAGCTCATTACTTACCTCGGCATATACCTTTTGTATTAAACGTTCCATAGTTTAACTATTGGGCCAATTAATAGTATTCCAAGGACTCACAGGATTTTTTAATACTTGTTTGTAGAGATGGTATATTTCTTCTCTATAAGAACGCTCACGGTGTTGTTGATCAAAAGCAAAGCCGAGAACAAAACTTTTCCCAAATTCTTCCCAAGAAGAGAAATGATGTATTGCAAGTTCTCTTGCAAATTTGATAACTTTAAAAGCTTCTTCTTCTGTAATTACGCCTGTAGTATAGGCTTTTCTGGCATGTCCTACCAGAATTGCTGCATCATACCCGGCAATACCCAAATCCATTTCATTATCAAAGGTAAGAAGTCCGTTTTGTTTGAGTTCGTTTAGTGCTTTATTAGATGTTAACACTTTTAGATAATTGAAGGCTCTTTCATTATCACCAAAATAATCCTTCATTACTTTCTCCCAGTCTTCTTCAGGTAGAGTGTTCATCATATTATAAATGAAGTTATAGTACCAGCGTCTGCCATCTTTCATAAAATACTCCGTTAAGTCCCAATAACCTTCTTTAGTATCTATACGCCATCTTTTTAAGTATCGATTTGCAGATTTTGGGTTAAGAAATGTTAGAGCATTTGTATCTGCACCCCACCATTCTGCTATGGGTGTGTATAGCGCAATGGCAAACTGTTGTTCTCTGGTTAGAGTGCTGCCTTCTGATGTTTTAAATTTAACTTTTTTTAAATCGGCTTCATCATGACCTTCTTTGGCTGTTTTAAAATATTTATAAGCATAAGAAATAATTCCTATTGCCAGTATTACATAGCCATACCATGGTAAATTTTGTAACATTTGCATATTTATATTCGATTTTAATTGTTTAGTAATTGGTTGATATTTACTTCTTTTTGTTCTGCTTTTGGGATTTCTAGCAGCGTTTCTGCTTTATCTTTTCTAATACCTGCTATAATGCTTGCCGGAAACATTTGTATCTTGTTATTATAACTTGTTACCGCAGCATTAAATGCTCTACGGGCTGCAGAAATCTGGTCTTCTATATCCGACAGTTCAAACTGAAGGTTTATAAATTGTGTGTCGGCTTTTAAATCTGGGTAGTTCTCTACATTAATGTTCAAACTACTCATAACTTTTGTCAATTCATTAGAGGCTTCGATCTTAGCTTTAGGCTCGATTGCCTTTTCTATTTGACCCCGAAGTTCTGTAACTTTTAGAAGGATCTCTTTTTCATGTGCTAGGTATTTATTGAGGGTTGCCACCAGGTTCGGAATTAAATCGAACCGTTTTTTAAGGTAAATTTCTATACTACCATAGGCTTGTGCCACTTGGTTTTTTTTAGCAATTATTTGGTTGTTAATTATAACTCCCACTATAAGAATTAGTAATACAACTGCTATTGCTACTATTATCGCTATTCCCATAATTTTTGTTTTTTAATGGTTATACTCTTTCTATTTGAGGTTTCTTTGCGTTTTACCAGATGATATGGTCACAAATAATAGAATGATGGTAGAAGGAAACTTCATTTTTCAATCTTGTTATTCTACTGGATCAATTCTTAACTGATTATACCTCCAGGCATACTCATTGGTCTTAGGATCTTTTTCAGGTATGGCATTTGTTATGCGCTCTAATGTGAATGATATCATAACATTTTCATCATATTTATGTAGCTTACCTTCATTGTCATATAGGACTAAATCTTCTGGAGTAAAAGAATTTGGTAAATAACAAGAGTTTTTATCTTCTTTTCCGAAAGGAAAGGGGAGGTGCTCTATATAAGTACCGTTAGGAGTAAGAAACATTAAGTTGAGGGGAGCCCCAATTCTTCTGGTAATATTAGCATTTGAAACAGATGCCCGACCTATAAATGCAATACGTTTACCGTCACTTGAAATATGCTTTCTTAACTCTTTATAGGTTTCAATAGTTATAATTTCTCCCTTTTCCCCTGATCCTTGAAACAGACCTCCTCCGTTTTGAAACAGAAAAAATAATGCCACTGCAATAAATCCTCCTATGTATTGTAGGGTTTTGTTAATTTTCATAAGTTTTAATTTTTATTTAATTTCTTAGCATCTTCACCTATTCTTTTAAACATTTCTGTTCTCTTTTTTTCTGCTTCTTTTTTCTTTTTTTCTCTTTCCTTTTCTATTTCTTCTCTAGCTTCCTTATCAAAAGCAAGTAATAATTGTTTTAAATGTTCATTGTCAACTACTCCCATTTTTTGTAGAAAAACACCACCACCTAAGAAAATGAGCATTACTGTAACTATGAGTTTTTTGAAACTAATAGTTTCTCCTTTTTTATAGGATTTTATATTAAGATAAAGCCCTAATGAGCCTATCAATAGTATAATTGTTGGAAATATAAACCACATTGATTTTTAGTTTTGGGGTTATAAAATTATTTACTATAATGTGTCATTTTTGCACCAAAGTCATTTACGAACATATCGTCTAAATCATCTGCCTTTAAAGCCAATTGTGCGATGTCTTCAAGAAATTCTTCTTTGTTTTCTGAATACAAATCACTTATATGTATGCGATAGGAGAGAAATATTTGATTGTTAGAAATGGATAATCTATGCTTCCCTATATCGGTGGTTAAAATATATTTATATACTTCAGCTAAATTTTTACGTGGTAAATCGTTTAGTGGAGAGGTGGCAAATAAGTAATTGTTATCATATACAAACATTCGTATTTCTGCACTACCTTGATGAAAATACCAACGTTCTCTACCAGATCTTGCCAAAACCGGATCTAAATCTAATTTAGTAATGGCTTCTTCTACTTTTAAACTAAAATCTGAAAGCGGATTTTCTTCAAATAGTTTTTCATCAATGTCATTTCCGCAATTAGGACAATAATCCGTTTTTTCTTCAATTAGACTATTGCAACTAGGACAACCTATAGTATACTCACCAGATAATTCATTAACAATTTCCAGCTCTTCGCGCAGCGTTTCTATTGGGATTGCAAAGCCCATATTATCTGCATCCGAAAATTTGGATGTTGCGATACCTACTAATTCACCTTTTTCATTAATTACGGGACCACCACTATTTCCTGGATTGATAGCGGCATCCGTTTGTATAAAATTACTACCTCCTATGATCTGCCTGGGATTAGACACAATACCTTCTGTAACCGTAAAGGGCATGCCATACGGATACCCCAACACCAGCACTTTATCTCTAGAGGTAGTTTCACTATCGTGGTCTGTAAGTATGGTCTCGGCAGGTTTTGGTAAATCTTCTGCTTGTAAAAAGGCAATGTCTTTTCCTTGATTTATATACACAACCCTTGCCAAATATCTATTCTTATCTTGCCCTTCTATACTTACCGTTAAGCAGCCAGATACTACGTGATAATTGGTTACAATAATATTATCTTGTAGGCTATAAAAGCCTGTTCCGGAACCATTGGAAGTATTAATTCTATAAACTGAATTTTCTATGTTATTTACGATATTCATTGTTTAGTTTACTTTAAAGTTTTTCATCATTTGCTGCATTGCCGCCATGGATTGTTGCATTTGTTCTCCCATTATTTTTGATAAATCCATTCCATAATCATTATCCAAGAAATTATCTTCCATAACGGCTTCCATTCCTTTCAATAAAATATGCGCTGCCTGGTTCCAATCCAGTTCATTGGCTTGGGCCAAAGCGTCGGTAATGGGTTTACTGATGCTTTCATCAACCAGATTATAGTAGAACAGACCATAGAAGCAGGATTGCAACAAATTTGTAGCATCTTCAAACCTGGCATTAGCTATCATTTCCCGAGCATCTATATAACTGTCTTCCCAATTTTCTCTGATATTCTCCTTTTTACCGCTATACTTATGAGGAATGAATGTCTCTACCTGATATAAATCTTCTGAAAATTTATCGATTGAATAGCTTTGTAACTTTTCTAAACTTGCCTTACCATTTAGCAATCGATTCTGAAAAGGAGTATTTCTGTCAAAAATGCCATCTATGGCTTTTTCAATTACAGTACGTAAATAACCTTGTGGTTCTGCATAAAATTCTATTCTTTTTAAAGTAATGTTTAGTGTGTACCAGGCATTGTTTTCGTGGCGATTTTCCATATAATGATCAAAGCGCAGTATACCTTCTTCTATAATTTTTTGATAATTAGAATATGCTTCTTCCTTTACGTTGCCTGGTAAAGGTGTTATGTTTGGTTCTTGAAGATGTGTTGCATCAAACTTTTCTATAAACTCATCATCATAACTGTCTGCATAGTAACAAATTTCTCTAAGTACACCGTAAATTTTATAGGGTTCACATAAATTTATGGGACAAGAAAAAGAAAAATAAACCAGATCATTCTCTAACGTAACATTGGTAAGGTTAAGCGGATGCATACGTATTTCTGCCAACTTACGCATCAATGGTACTTTTTTAGCATTTTCGATGTTCAGGAAAGGACATTTTATCAACAGTTCTTCTGCTGTTTGCGTAATCGTGATGACCACAGATCCATGCGCTATTTCATAGGTATTACCATTTTTTTTGCTTTGTAAATGACTGCCAACATAATCCAATATTGTAGGTAAAACCTTATTGTATTGTTTGCTGTTAAACAAAGCTATTGCTTTATCCCACTTTTCGTCTTGCCGTGTAGCTGCTTTTTTTGCATGTATTGGCGGGAAATAGGTATTGTTTTTATTCATTTTATTTAGATTTAGTAGTGGATGAACTGTCTTATGATGTTTTTTTAAATAAAGAACCTAATCCGGTATCAAGCCTGACTTCAATGTTTGGTCTTTGGAAGGATGTAATACTAATAGGTACCTTTTAGTGATAAGCAAACCACCTTGTTTTAAAAGTGATTTGCTTTTTTGAATCAAAAATTTTAGAAAGCTCTTACTGCTCGCATTTTTATGTTGCTCCCTGTTGTTCCTTTATTTAGGAAAAATGCCGCTCCATTGTTGTCGAAATAAATTGACCAAGCCGTATTACTATCATTTTGTGATGAAGTCCAATAAAAAACACCAGAAGCTAAATTTGATCCTCCATTTAAAGTTGCAGTACTATTTATTGTTGCTCTGTGGGTATGTATTTCCTGTAATGCATCTTTACTTGGTAAAAACCAATCCGTATAACCTCCAGAAGTACTGTTTGATGCAAGATTTGCTGCTATACCAGCTGTAGAGCACCCAGCTAAAATTGCAGTTGTATTGGTTTGACCTTGCCCTATCTGTGTTGCAATAGCTCCAGCTATATTTGTGCCTTGACAACCCCAACCCGGAATTATTGGAGTAGTTGGATCGTCACTAACTGCACAGACCAAACCGTGGTTACTATCAGATGGGTTTAACCAAAAAATGATGCCTCCAAACTTGAACTCACCAATTTCATTTATATCATTTAGATTAACTGTAGCTGTAGCTGTTTCGGTACTTTCGGAGTTATTTACAGAGATATTTGCTGTAATCGTAGGGTTGGTCTCAAAATCGAACAAGGTAGCATCGGCTATTGTTAATTCTCCAGTACTGGCATTTATACTTAAAGCCCCAGCTGGTGTTTGTGAGGCAATACTAAAACTTAAGACACCAGTACCATTGGCCTGAACGGTACCCAGCGATTGTCCATTGGTTGGGTTTTCATCAGTAGTTGTATTGAATTGCTGGATACTTAATTCATTTACATTATTAAGGTTGATTGTCGCATTTGTATTCTGGATATTTCCAGCATTATCAACAGCAACAGTTGCTGTAATTGTTGGATTTGTTTCAAAATCAAACAAGGTAGCATCTGCAACGGTTAACTCTCCTGTACTTGTATTTATGCTTAATGCTCCCGTTGGTGTTTGAGAAGTGATACTGTAACTTAATGTCGCATCTCCTGTGGCTTGTACTGTACCTAGGGATTGCCCATTGGTTGGGTTTTCATCTATGGTAGCTGTAAAATCCAGAATATTTAACTCATTAATGTTATTTATACTAATTGTTACAGTAGCTTTGTTTAAAGCTCCATTCGCAGAAACAGTAGCCGTAATTGTAGGGTTTGTTTCAAAATCGAACAATGTCGCATCGGCAACGGTTAGTTCCCCTGTGTTTTTATTTATACTCAGCGCTCCTGCTGGTGTTTGCGTTGTTATACTAAAAGTTAATGAACTGCTGTTATCGCTTTCAACTTTACCAAGAACCTGTCCATTTGCAGGATTTTCATCGATAGTTACTTTTACATCTTTAAGATTAATTGCCAGAACTTCATCGTCTTTACTACAGCTAAAATTAAGTAACAATATTGCTATTAATAAGGATGTTGTTTTTAATGCTCTTTTCATGTTTTTTTACTTTTATTCTTTTAGTTTTTATTTTTAGTAGTTCATGTTTATAAAATCGCCGTTTAGCTTGTAGTAAAATGTGAAGCTGGTTCCTCCATTCTCTGGTTCAAGCGTAACTACATATTCAGTTTTTGAGTTATCTCCGTTTTTAGGAAACTTTACAAAAGCCATTTTTAACGTAGGGTTTTTGATATCTTTTTCGGTGGTTAATCGTTTACAGGATTGTTCGGTTAACTCACCTAATTTTTTAAGGTTTATTTTCTCATTTAACTGAAACATAAAATCAGCAGCTTTTGTACCTTCAGGAATTTCAACAGTAATCTCTGAGTTTTGTTCCCAAGAGGCATTTACAAAATTCCATTGTCCCATTTTTAAGGATTCTGGGGCTTCAGTAACGGTTAATGAAATTGTGTTCCCTATAGATTTGTTGTGCATTATAGTTATGTTTGTAAAATGCGCATGTTCACCAAATTTGTTTTCTATTTCTTTTGCGATAGCAGAAAAACCATCTGCATTAGCGGGTTGGTTGCTTATGCTTCCTCCGCAGGATATTAGAGTTGCTACTGCAACCGCAACTATTGCTATACATTGTATTGTTTTCATATGTTTTATTTGTATTGTTCTTGAGAAGTGGGGTATAGATTTTCATTGATTTATTCTTCATTTCTTCCAAAAAGAATAAACAATGCAGCTCCTACAAGTATGAGAAGAAACCTAATAATCCAACCCATGGTATTTCCCCATAGATCTACCCAGGAGAGTAACTTGATGTTGTAATTGAAAATGGAGAGCAGGATAGATATGATGCCCATTGCTGCGAGTAATAATCCACCTTGACTTAATTTTGTTTTAATGTTTTCCATATGCTTTTATCGATTATTTGTGATAAAAGTATATGGTAGGAGCGGAGAAAGAAATAGGTAATCTATTTCTGAAGCTTTAGAACAAATAAACGCGATACTTAAAAAAATATTCGCAAAGGATAGAACATTTATTAATTATAATACGTTAAGTACCCCTTTTCTGATATACCCTTTATTTTCTATGAGTACTGTTTTTTTGGGGTACGGTATTAGGGTTTTTGTAAAATGTAGGGGATTATCAAAGTGACTACTGTCCCTTTTTCGTTATATTTTTTTCGATCTTCAACCATAACCGAACCTCTCATTTTAAAATCTTTTGATAACATTTCTAATCGCTCTGAAGTTATAGTAGTAGATAATGATTTTTTATCTTGGTTTTTATTTTTCTTCACAGCATCAATGCCAATGCCATTGTCTGAGATCTTACAAATTAAATCATTATTCAGATATGATAAATGTATATCGATGATTTTCTCTTCTTGTTGATCGGTAAAGGCATGTTCTATGGCATTTTCGGCAAAGGGTTGAATAAGCATAGGTGATATTTTAAATAAGGCTTCATCTATTATATCTTCTACAGTAACAGTGTATTTGCAGGATTTACTCTCTAAAGTTTGAAGTGCTAGATAATTTCTCACTGCTTTTAATTCTTGAGATAGTAAAACGGTTTTATCTCTGGAATTTTCTAATATAATACGAAGTAGTTTTGAAAATTTGGAGAGATATGAAACCGACTTTTTTTCTTCTTTATTTAATATCATTCCTTGTAAAACAGAGAGTGAATTGAATATAAAATGGGGGGTCATTTGTGAGCGTAACAGTTTTTGTTCGATCACAATGTTTTGAGTTTTGGATTTTTCGTTTCTCAATTTTAAAAAGAAAATGATGGCCGCCAAAAGTAACGTTGTTATTAAAAAAGCAATTACACCCAACAATAAATCACGTTGTGACTTTGCTAGATTTTGAGAAGTTGTTTTTACGGTTTTTGTTAATGTTAATTCTCTTTTTTCTGCAGATTCTAACTCGTTTTTGTATTTATATTCGTATTCTAATTGTACAATTTTTTCTATATTTTCTTTATTAAAAATACTATCATTGAATATTTTATATTGCTGATGATTTTCAAATGCCTTTTTATATTGCCTAGTATTTTTATAAATTTTGAAGAGAAGTTCAGATGCTTTTTTTTGAGCTTCTAGTAATTCTAGTTCTTCTGCTATTTCCTTACCTTTTTCAATGAAAGGAAGTGCTTTTTGATATTGTTTTTCAAATGAATAAGTTTCTCCAATTCCTAAAAGGCATTCAGATAAGATATATTGGTTATTTGTTTTCTCACTAATATTTTTAGCTTTCACAAAATTTTCTCGCGCTATTAAAGGTTTGTTAAGTGATAAATTAACTCTTCCAATACGATGAAAACATATAGAAGTCTGTTTTAAATTGTTAATTTCTTGACTTGTTTCTAAAGACATACGATAATATTGGAGAGAGGTTAAATACTCTTTTTTACGTAAATATATATCACCGATACTGCTATTATTTATGGCTATTTGATTCTTGTTTTCTATTTTTAATGAAAAGCTTAAAGATTGTTTATAGTACTCTAAAGCCTTATTGTATTTTTTTAAGGAATTATAAACGTTTCCTAAATTATTAAGTGTATTCGTTATACTCAAAGTATTATCGACTTTTTGATAATAATCTAAAGCTTTATTATAATGATCTATTGCTAATGGGTAGTTACCTTGCACTGTATAAACAACACCCAAATTAAGGTGTACATACGCAGCACCATCTTCATCATTAATCGCTTTACTTAGTTTTAAAGCTCTTTTATAATTTGAAATTGCTTTGTTATATTCTCCTGTTTCAGAATATACATTTGCAATGTTTATTAAGATAGTAATAAGTTCTCTTTTATAACCTAAACCTTCATAGGTTTCTAATGCTTTTTTATATGCTTTGAGGGATTCGTTGTATTGTGATTGGTCAAAATGAGTTATCCCAAATGCAGTATAAATATTTGCAATTCCTTTTTGGTCTTTAATAGATTCATAATGCTTTAGTGAGCGATTAAAAAAAATTAAGCTTTTTGCATAATTTGATTTTATATTTTCCAGTATCCCTTTTAGGTATAATACTTTTGCTTTTCCTTTTGTATAGTTTAGCATGTTACTTAATTCCTCTGCTTTCTCCAGGTATAATTCGGTAGAATTCATATCTTTTTGAAAAGAAGAAAACGCTATATCATATAATAAATTTACTCGAATTGTATCATTTGTTTTATGTTTTTCTAATTCAATTTTTAGACTATCAATCTTTTTATTTTGAGCTTCTATGTCTTTTGAAAAAAGAAAAAAAACAACTGTTATGAAAATGTATTTAATAGAATTCATAAAACGAATTTACAGTTTCTTATAGTAATAAATATCAATTGTTAAATCTACTAATTTATTTGAATGAAGTTCACTTACCTAGTTTTATCTTTTACTAAAACAGTTCTTAAAAACCGTATTATTTCTGTATTCACACAAACTATTTATGTCTACTAAAATCCTACGCCACGAATATTTAACCTAAAGTCACACTTATTTATTCTAAGACCTCGGAAATAGATTACCTATTTCTTATTTCGCTTACTGCATATACCTTTAGTTTTAATTAAAGGAAGCTAATTTTACCTAAATAAAAGTAGTATTAATCAGAAAATGAGTTGTTCTCAACAATCTATTATCACACGCAAATCATCTATGTTCTTCTTTTCTAGCTACAGCCAGAAAAGGATTAACATTTCTTTTCAAAATTTTTAAATGCGGAACCTGAAAAGCATATAAGAATAGAGTAGGGAAACTAAAATTAATTAATCATGTTAAAATCAATTTCAAATTTATGTACCGTTTTAAACAAAGCAGAACAAAAGAAAATCATGGGGAGGACAAATAAACGTGTTCCTTGCCATATAGAAGGTTCAGATTGGGGCGATAACCCAGAGCATTGTATAAATGGGGTAGGAGTATTTAGTGATGAATTAGGGCATTGCGTTTGTATGGTTACAGCTAGATAATCTAGTTTTATATAATTAGGAAAACTTGTGTTTACTTTTCCTCTTTATTAGATACAACTTATTAAAAGTGCTAACCAGCATACAACCTGGTTAGCATTTTTATTTCTTTCGCTTTATTGCCTATACACCATGTTGTATAATGACCGATATCTAGAAATTATTTGAATGAACACTGTATCCATTTTTCATATCGAAAATCATTTCAATTAAACTAATATGATATGGAATAAATTCTTTATTTCGAATCATTCGAATTATCTCATCTTTGCCAGCCCATTTAACATTTTTTACTTCTGATTTTTGTAATTTCAGTTTACTTATGTCTATGTCTGCTATTATAATATAATAGTCATCAAACCCTCTTTCGAAATTAATCGTAAAAGTTGGTCTAACAAAGCTTAAATCAACCGTATATCCAATTTCTTCGAACACTTCTCTTTCTGCCGCATTATAACTATTTTCACCAGAGTGAACACTTCCTCCAACTGTTAAATCCCACATATTTGACCATCCTTTTTTGAAAGATTGTCTTTGTTGGATTAGCAGCTGATTGTTCGAATTTATTATACAAACGTGTATAACCAAATGAAATTCATTAAAACTGAAAGATGCATCTCGTTTTACTACTTTATTCGTTTTGATTCTATTTTTATCATAAATATCCCATTTCTCCATTTAAGATACTATTTTCTGGTTTATACACAACGAACGTCATATATGTCGTTGTAAGCTGTATTATTTTTTCTTTGTGTCTATCCAATTCTCTATCTGTTCAAATGTTTTCAATTGCTGAATTTTCTTTCTATGGGAACCATTAATGTAATTCAATACCTTCCTTTTTACTATTTCTATATTCTCATATTCAACAAACTTCAGTTCTATATCAGTTTCTTTTTCCAAGAATCTATAATATTCTTTTAATGGCTCAATAATTTCTAAATGTTTTTCGAAATTTCTTCGTTTCCTTGTTTTGTCCTTTTCTTTTCGAACATGCAGCAATTTTTCATCGCAATAAAATATTATGTATAAATCAGGAAAAGCAATTTTACCTTCCGATAATTTAGTTCTATAGAATTCATGAGTTTCTTTTTTGGATGCAAAACTTGAAGGGTAATTACAAACCCAATTGTACCATATTGGCTGGAAGATGTCTCCATCCAAGATTGATTTTTTATTTGAATTTTCACAAAATCGATACCTGTCTAGCTGTCTTTCATAATACCAGAGTTTTGGTTCATTATCAGTTCTTTCAAATAGAAAATTTACTTCAGGGATTATGTTGTACTTATTTAAAAGTAAATTACACATTGTTGTTTTTCCTATTCCACTTGGACCTTCAAAACAAATGATTGGTTGATTCATTTTTAATTATAGAGAATATGATAGATTTAATTTTCATGGTTTCTTTTTTATTCTTCATAACCTACAACATTGAGATAAAGGATACATATCCTTCATTTTCAAAATATAAAAGTAACAATAACCTATAAAAAAGCCAGACAATAATTGTCTGGCTTTGGTAAATATTTACAATTTTGTGATCGCGACAAGATTCGAACCTGTGATGGTCCCGATTAGAAAATCGGGATGCTCTATCTGCTAGAGTTGATTAAATTTTCGATATACTTTCTGGATTTCTTTTTTTTGATTTCCATTTCCCGTTGATATGCTTCAGATTTTGTTTTAAATCTTTCTGAATACATTAACCTCCAGGGTGCCCCTCTTTTAGTAGATTTACTTCTTCCTTGATTATGCCTTACTAATCTGTCTTTGATGTTTGCTGTATGCCCTACGTAATACATATCAATAGATTCACTAAAAAGAATATAAACGATAAACATATTTATAAAGAATTGTAAAACAAAAAAGCCTTACAAAAGTAAGGCTTTTTGTGATCGCGACAGGATTCGAACCTGTGACCGTCTGCTTAGAAGGCAGATGCTCTATCCAGCTGAGCTACGCGACCAGTATTGTAATTTATTTTTATTGTCGGGGTGGCAGGATTCGAACCTGCGACCTCCGCGTCCCAAACGCGGCGCGATAACCGGGCTACGCTACACCCCGAATCATAAAAATAAAGCGGAGAGACTGGGATTCGAACCCAGGCAACACTTGCGCGTTGACAGATTAGCAATCTGCTCCATTACCACTCTGGCACCTCTCCTGTACATTCTGTTATGAACATCGCATTAGTATTTCAAATGCGGATGCAAATGTAGGTTTTATGAGTCTATGATGCAACATTTTTTTACCATTATTTTTTATTTAACGCAACCTTCTTTTTAAAAACTTGAAAATCAGTTTTTTCTTTACACATAAATTGGTCTGAATTTTGACCAATATGCTACAGAAACCTTAAATACTTCTTTTATATATTTGTATACTATTGACCTATTATAGTATGTTATGAAGATTTATAAAAACAATAAAAAAATGAATAGTAGATACCTTTTAGTTTTTGCCTTACTTATCTCTAGCTATACATTTGCACAGAAACCTATCTTACTTGAAGATTTTTCTTTTAAAATAGGAGAAAAATATAAACGAATACGAAATATAAATACGTATCAGGTAGCTTCAGGAAATCGACTTGTTTCTATTAAGAAAGGCCGCAATTCTATGACTATACAGCGGTATTCTCTAGATGACCTTAAAGAAGATGTAAAGAAACGACAAGTTGTAGATGATAAAGGAAATTTTGAAACTGTCATGAAACTAGGAGGAAAAGCAGTGGTGTTTTATTCTATAAAAGATAAAGCATACGCACAAAAAGTATCTCTTACGGGTATAGTGGTACAAAAACCTATTCAGCTTGTTAATGATAGAGAAAATGTGAATAGAGATTTTGGTTTTAAGAGTACTTATGGATTTGATGCAGGAGGAAGAATTAACAAATTTGTATTTAAAAAATCTGCAGATCAAAAAAAGCTATTGATTTTATATCGCATAGAGACAAGTTCGGGAAAAGGAGATAAAATAGGGATCGCAGTGTATAACGATGATCTAAGCCTTCTATGGAAAAGAAAAGTGACATTACCATATTCGTCCGACAGAATTCAGAATGAAGATTTTGCGATTGGTAATGATGGTCATTTTTATATGACAGCGTCTATTTTTAATTCAGAATCAAAGGACAAAAATAAATTAGAAAATACATACCACACTGAAGTTTTTAAAATTACCGAAGAAAGTGGCAGTGAAATTATAAAAAGTAAGATTGATATCTCTGGCAGATCAATTACCGATGCTGTGATTGAAGTTGACGGAGCAGGAAAAGTAAAAGTATCTGGTTTTTATGCTAATTCAAACAATAAAGAAGAGGTCTCAGGAGTCTTTTCTACTACCTTGTCTGATAGTGGTATAGTAAGCTCTACAATAAAAAGTGATATTCCTTTAGAAACATTACAAAGTCTTGCTCTAAAAAGAGAAGAACGGGTTAATGAAGGAACACAAAAAGAAAACGATCTAAAAGACCTAGAAAGACTTAAAATAAATGATGTCATATTTAATAGTGATGGTAGTACAACCTTTCTGGCAGAGCAACGTTTTGTAGAATCATTTACTACCTCTAGTTCTTCGGGATCCAGAACAACATATAAGTATTATTACAGGGATATTTTTGTTTTAAAATTAGGATCAGATAATACTATGATATGGATGCATAAACTCCCAAAGTATCAGATGGGAACAAAAAGTAAACGAAGTATGTCTTATCTTAATTTTGAAAATGATGGTAAATTATATTTATTCTATATGGATGACTTTACTAATCTTAAACGATCATTTGACGAGACTCCTACAAGATATTTTGATGGTAAAAAAGAGTTCATATACCTTACATCCTATGTTATTGATAATGCTACAGGAGAGGTTACCAAAGAAGCTATTCTTACCGGAAGTGACATCAGGAATGCACGTTTAGATGTTTTAGAACTTACTAAAGCTGCAATGTTACCTAATAAAAGTATGATTATGGAAGCTTATGATGGTAAAAAGAATAACTTGTTGCTTAAAATATCATTGGCCAAATAATAAATCGGCTTTTTTTGCGATAAAAAAGTAATGAAGGTTTTATTAATCATAGTAACTTTTTTTTTCTTAGTAGGTGATACTGTTCGTATTGAAGATATACGAAATGCCTATAAGACGTGTAATGAGTCTAAAGAAAAAACAGAACAGTTCTATGAGCTTACACAAAAAGGGTTGCAAAATAAAGGAGCAATTTATCGAGCATATCACGGTGCAGCACTCGCATTAAAAGCTTCATTTTCCTGGAACCCATTTAGTAAAATATCGTATTTCAACAAAGCAAAGAAGATGATAGAGGAAGCCATATTGTCTGAACCAAATAATATAGAGTTGAGGATGATCAGACTAAGTATTCAAGCCAATACTCCTAAAATAGCGGATTATTATAAAAATTTAGAAGAAGATAAAGATTATATATTTGATAATATTGATAAGGTTGATGATAAAGAGCTAAAGCTATATATAGAAAATTTTATAGCACAGTCTTCTATTTTTTCTGATTAATTAAATGCCTCATTGTTTTAAGAACTAAGTTTTTTACAATGGATTATTACTTTTTTGTTGTCATAACCCGTTGTGAAAAAGAGATAACCATCGCCTCCTTCTTTAATTTTAAACTTTTTTCTTAGAGTAGCAACCGATTCCTGAAAGTTACGTATTGTAATATTGGCTTTGGTGATCCCTATTTTGGACAGTACCTTTTTTTGATAAGGATATACTGTTATGATTTCAAACTTTCTTCCGGGGAAATCAATTTTATGATCAGAAGTATATAAATGCGAATTAATATGAAGTTTTGTTAGCTTAAAAGCAGTAGCAATACTTTGAAAACTTCCACTTTTTAGGATTGCGGCATTGGGTTCATAAAGGTAGGTCATAGGTAACCCCATACTTGCAGATTGCCTGGCTTCATCTTTTAGGAAAAAAGAAAACTCCTGATGTACCGTTTTTTGAATGTTGACAGTCACAATTTTGATATCTCCAGTATAGGTTTTATCAAGAATCCATATCAATTCTTTAACTTCATTTTCTACAGCAACAACATGAATTTCTTTTATGTTTTGCAATGTTTTGCTCCCCATTTGAATATCTAATAATGGAGAAGTTTTGATTAAGATATTTTTACTTTTCTTAAAAAGTAAATCTAAATTAGAAGGCACATCGGGTAAACAGTCTTCTAGAAAGAATACTTTTCCTTTGCTATCATGTCTTCTAGAGGGGTCGATGTAAATCCAATCCAGAGTATTGTGATTTTTCAAAATGTCTAACCCATCTCCGATAATAGTTTGGATATTTTTCTGCTCGAGTATTTCAAAATTATGTGAAGCAATTTCGCTTAATGATGCATTTAATTCACAATGAATTACTGTTGTGATATGTTTGGCAAAAAAATAATCATCAATTCCGAAACCACCTGTTAGGTCGATTAAAGATGCTCCCGAAACAAGCTTACTTTTATACAATGCTGTTATTTCAGAAGAGGTTTGCTCCAGGTTAAGTGTTGGCGGGTAGTAGATTTTGTTTTTAGCATACCAGGTGGGTAATTTTCTTTTTACTTTACGCTTTCCCTGGATTTGTTGCGCTAACTCTTTGCTAGAGATCCTTTCAAAAGGGCTTTTGCTTAAAATCAGGGTACTTATATCGAGTGTACTCTCAGATTTTTCAGCAATAAACTCCTGAACTTCTTTATGTAGCAGTAGAGGATTCAATTAGAGATCTTTGGTAAGTGTTTTTACAATTTTATATTCAGAAAGAAATTCTTTAGCAATTACTTTAATCGCAGTATAAAAAGGTACTGCAACGATAAGCCCGCCGATCCCAAAAAGTAATCCGAAAATAAGAATAGCCAAAAAGATCTCTAGCGGATGAGATTTTACGCTGTTTCCAAAAATCAAGGGTTGGTTTAAGAAATTATCAATCAATTGAATGATCAGATAACCAATTAGAATGTAAGTTAGTTTTGGCAAAATCACAGTCTGAAAATCAAATCCTAAGTTACTGGTGATTGCTAGTATAATCACAAATACTCCCCCAAATAATGGGCCTACGTATGGAATTAGGTTACAAATTGCTGCAATTAAAGCGACTGCAATGGCATTATGAACTCCAAATATCAATAAGAGTATGGTGTATAAGATAAAGAGAATAATTACCTGTAATAGTAGCCCAACAAAGTAGCGTGAGAGTAAATCTTTAATTTTGGTAAATGCTCTCATAAATCTGTTCTCATCTTCTTTTTTTGCAAGTACTAATAAGCTATTTTCGAGAAGGAGACTATCTTTCAATAAAAAGAAAGAAATAAATAAAACCGAGAATAACCCAATTAAAACTGCTCCAAAACCACTTAAAAACGAGTTTATGGCATTGGGGATAGCTTTTAAATCAAAAAATTGCATTAGATCGGTTTGCTTCATCAGTTCTACAAAATTTAGTTTTTCTATTTTAAAATAAGCACTAACCTCCTGATTAAATCTATTGATATCATCCCCTAATTTATTGATATCAATTTCACCAATTAATTGCCCTTGTTCACTAATAATAGGAACAAACAGCATAAAAATACTTAGAAATAACCCAATAACAATTAGTAGTGTGGTGACCACTGCCAACGAATTTTTAAATTTCAGTTTCTTTTTAAGAAATAGGACCAAGGGTCTACCCATTAGAGAAATTACAGAAGCAAAGGCAATGTATATAAGAACAGACTGTATTTTATAGAGAAACCAGAGTAATCCTAAGACACCGATAATAATAGCTACTGCTCTTAAGATTCCGTATGCAATTGTTTTTGAATTCATATTTTAAAATTTCGAAGATTCAAAGTTACAAAGTTTTGATTTGTCCTTTATTGCTATCCTTATGGAGTATTATTTTCTACTGTTCAATATTTGTTTTGTAATCTCATATAGAGCAATTCCCGTTGCTGTTGCAACATTCATACTACTATTATTGCCATACATATTGATGTGTACACTGTTTTTTGTTAAAGCCAAAACTTCATTAGATACTCCAAAATTTTCTTCACCGATCACAAGTGCTATTTTTTCCTGGGGAGATGGTTTATAATCAGCAACAGGAATACTTGTATCGGTAATTTCTAATGCCAGAATGGTATACCCATCAGATTTAAATTGCTGTACGGTATGTATAATATCATCAGCTTGATGATAAGGTATGATCTCGTGTGTAGCTCTTGCTGTACGTTGCATACGTTTACTAATCACGGTAATATCTTCTCCGCAAAAATAGATTTGCTCTATACCAAAACTATCTGCGATTCTAAATATACTTCCAATATTTGCGGGCGAATTCACCCGATCACAGATAAGCGTTATCCGAAATTGATTTTTTACAAACCGGTTATGATGATGATGTAATTGCTCTGACATTAATTCTCAAAAGCGTATTTAATAATATTAGCTCCCATTTTTAGTGCTTTGGATCTTACTTCTTGTGGGTCATTATGGACCTCTGGGTTTTCCCAACCATCACCAAGGTCACTTTCAAAAGTAAAGAGTAATATCAGGCGATTTTCATGAATAATCCCCAGTGCTTGTGGTCGTTTTCCATCATGTTCATGGATTTTAGGTAATCCTTGCGGGAAATTATATTTTGATGAAAAGATAGGATGTGTTACAGGTAATTCTACCAGTTCTTTATCAGGAAAAACCTTAACGAGTTCTTTTCGAATGTATGGTTCCATACCATAGTTATCATCAATATGTAAAAAACCACCGCTTAAGAGGTAATCTCTTAAGTTTTGGGCATCTACATCTGTAAAAAAAACATTACCGTGCCCTGTCATATGAATGTATGGGTACTGAAATATATCAACACTTTCTGGCTTAACTGTTTTTGGCTTGGCACTTATTGCAGTATTAATATTTTGATTACAAAATGTAATAAGATTAGGAAGAGCCGTAGGATTACTATACCAATCACCACCTCCTTTATATTGTAAAATGGCAATATCTTGCCCATAAATTGATATGGTTACCAAAAAAAAGAAGATATATCTAGTAAGTTTTATCATCATGCTCGTCTAAAATAAAGCCTAAAAGTACTAAAATTATGCAGATGTTACAGAAGCTTATGATGCTATTAACGCTTATTGTTTTGATACCTATAAATGCTCAGAAAAGCAATGAATCAGCAATAGTATTAGAATTATTTACCTCACAAGGGTGTAGTAGCTGTCCGTCGGCAGATGAATTACTCGAGGATATTAAGAAAAAACACCAAGATCAAAATGTAGTTGTGCTATCATATCATGTAGATTACTGGAATAGATTGGGGTGGAAAGACCCATTTAGTTCGGCAAGATTTAGTGACTATCAAAGAGCGTATGCACAACAATTTAACAGCAGATCTATTTATACTCCACAATTAGTAGTCAACGGAAGCGAACATTTTACCGGATCAGATCGATATAAGGCAAATATAGCTTTAAAAAAGTATTCAAAAACTAGGGTTAATTCTACTATTTTGATAAAGGATATGCGACAAGAGCCTTCTCAGATTGTTTTTAATTATAAGGTAGATGGAGCCCCATTTAATACGATTACACTAGCTTTGGTAGTTTCTGAGCGTATTACTAATATATCGAGAGGAGAAAACAGAAATAGAACATTAAAAAACACCAATATTGTAGCGAATCGAATGGTTAAACAAGAAGAATCGGGGAATATCTCGATGACCATTCCTGATTGGGTTTCAGAAAATGATGAACTATCTGTAATTGCATATACACAAGATGATACTTTAAAAACAACAGGAGCTACAAAATTGGCAGTTCTTAGGTGATTGTTTGGGTATAGTATATTTAGAACTTCTTATAAGTTTAATATTATTCAAAATCATTATAGTAACTTTGGATGAATGCGTTTTAATCTTAACTTTTAGTAAAGATTATACCTAGATCAATGAAGTTATGGAAATAAAGGATATACATAGTTTTCTTAGGTATTACACCAGGATAAAAGATCGTACCAGAAGATTATTTGAACATATTCCAACAGAAAAAATAGAATGGACCACTAGTAAGGGAAAATTTACTATTGGTGATATCATACGTCATCTGGCACTTACAGAGAGGTTTATGTATGTCGAAAATGTTCGGCTAAAACCTAGTTTATATACTGGTTGTGGAGAAAGCTATGCAAATGGATATCAAAAGACAATTAATCTGTATAATGAACTACATCTTGAATCGGTAGCAATTCTTTCGCAGCTTAAGTCCGAAGATTTACTTGAAAAATGTGAAACACCAGGAGGCCACAAAATAACAATATGGAAATTACTACGAGCTATGGTAGAACATGAAATCCACCATAGAGGAGTACTATAC
Source organism: Aquimarina megaterium XH134 (assembly GCF_000520975.1). Lineage (GTDB taxonomy): Bacteria > Bacteroidota > Bacteroidia > Flavobacteriales > Flavobacteriaceae > Aquimarina > Aquimarina megaterium. The sequence goes on along the minus strand of NZ_JACB01000063.1, from coordinate 20,028 downwards.
ACGTATCTGGCACTATTAGAGATAAAGACTCCACCTATATTTGGATTAACCTCAGAAGAAGTAATACAAAAAAGGTAACTATATGAAATTCGAAAATATCTGGGAAGAACATAAAAAACCGTTATTAAACTTCATTAAGACAAGAGTTGATGATAACAATATTGGCGAGGATATAGTACAAGATGTGGGTATAAAACTACATACTGCCTTATACAAAAATCAAGAAATCAATAATTACAAATCCTGGCTTTTTCAAGTAGCAAGAAATACGATTGCAGACTATTATAGAAAAAATAAAATACCGACTACTATTATAAAAGATCAACCAGAGATTGCCGAAACATCAATGTCTGGTACTTGTGTATGTGATTTATCGGGATTTGTTATCCAAAATTACCTTCCAAAGCAATATGCAGATGCACTTTATCTAAGTGATATCGAACAAAAGCCTCAAAAAGAGATTGCAAAAATTTTAGACCTAAGCTTAACAGCTACCAAATCCAGAATACAAAGAGGGCGAAAAAAGCTAAAGGAATTAGTGACCGATTGTATAGAGATATCATACAATAATAAAGGGCAGATAACTGGGTTTCTACTTAAAGATGATTGCGAATTACCACCAGAACTGATAACCCAGATAGATAAATTAAATTTAACGATATAAAGCTGCATCTTTTTGTTCTATTGGTACGACTATAGGTTAAAATAGAATAATGAAGCAACATAAAATTTTATCCGTTTTAACCGTTCCCGCTCTACTGTTAATAACCGGCATAATTGCATCCTTAACGATTAGTAAGCGTTGGAGTTTTGAAATATCGTCTTACGCTATCTTTCTTTTTACGGCAATTTATATTTTAATATTCGAACAAATTATTCCCTTAAAAATAGATTGGAAAACCAAACGAAATAACCTTTTTACAGATATAAAACACTTTATATTTTCGACAGCATTATTTGATGCATTAGGCAAAACAGTATCACTTTCTTTTGTACTATATCTTCAACAAAATTTCTTTATAGCATCAGAAATATGGGACGATGTTCCTCTCGTACTAATATTTGTGGTCGCAAATATAATAGGAGAATTTCTACCTTATTTCTACCATAGAATTAGCCATATCGGAAACCTTAATTCTATCCTAAGTTTATTGCTATGGAAAATACACTCGATTCATCATTTACCAACTTCGTTAAATTGGTTTAAGACAAATTGGATACATCCAATTAATATCTTCTTAAATACTGTATTTAAAATGGTACCTCTTTTGCTTTTAGGGTTTAATAAAGATATGATCTTTCTGGTAGGAGTAACACATGTGGTGATAGCATATATTTCTCATGCTAATATCAAAACCAAAACAGGCTTTTTGGATTATTTGATCGTTACACCACGACTACATCATTTTCATCATAGTAAACTACTGCATGAAGCTAAAAATTATGGGAATATTCTACCCTATTGGGATTTGGTTTTTGGAACTTATTATAATCGTAAAGGAGAAGTCGATGATGTAGGAGTCATAGAAAACCATATGTTATATCCAAAACAGAAAAACTACCTCCAACAGCTATTATTTCCATTTAAACGAGTTTTTAAGGAATGTTGTCAAGTAAAGTGACTCTATTATTCAATTCAAAAATGATTGCAATATATACATTTGTAAATGTAGATAAGTACAATTGCCTTTTGTAACTTTGATACAACAGTCTGATCATATACAATAGTCAAAAATGCAAATATCTGAAATAACACAGAAACTTAGTCATCTATTAGAAAAGGGAGCAAAGCTAATACATGATAGCAGTGAAAACGAACTTAAATCCAAACCTTCTCCAAATAAATGGTCGAAAAAAGAAATTTTAGGCCACCTGATAGATTCTGGAATAAATAACTTGCAAAGGTTTACAGAAATCCAATTTGAAACCAAACCCTACAAAATTCGAAAATATAACCAAAATGAACTCGTTAATGCCAATCATTATAACGGAGCTAATACAGATGAAATAATAAGTTTTTGGTTAGCTATTAATGAGCGAATTAAAAAAGTGATCGAATTGCAAGATGAGTATACTTTAGCATATCAAATTGAAATTAATGAAGGAGAAAAATCTGATTTTAAGTTTTTAATTGTAGACTATGTAAATCATATGCAACATCATTTAGATCAAATAGAAAAATTACACAACTAATAAAATAAAAAATGGAATACTTCACATTGGCACGAGTACTACACGTTCTAGCTGTGATTTTATGGATAGGTGGAGTGGCTATGGTAACAACTGTAATTATCCCCGCTGTTAAAAAATTAAAATCGAAGGAAGATCAGATAAAAACCTTCGAACAGATAGAAGGTAATTTTGCCTTGCAAGCCAAAATTACAACTTTAATAACTGGTATAACAGGGTTTTATATGTTGTATGTACTGGATGCGTGGGATAGATATTTTGATTATAGATTTTGGTGGATCCATGCAATGACACTGGTTTGGATATTATTCTCACTAATTCTGTATGTTTTAGAACCACTCGTATTGCATAAATTGTTTAAAAAGTATGCAGAGGATAATCCCGCAAAAACGTTCAGATTTATGCATCGTATGCATTGGATTTTGCTGGTATTAAGTTTGATTACTACAGCAGGAGCAGTGGCAGGTAGTCATGGATGGTTTTTCTTGAAATAATCAATGAGAAATAATGAATACTAACGATCAATTTTATTTCGATAAGCATGAACCCAACAAAAGCTGTTTGTTGACCATGCGTAGTATTATTCTTAATCAAGATGAAGATATTATCGAAACACGTAAATATGGGATGCCGTGTTTTTGTTATAAAGGGAAAATGTTCTGTTACTTATGGGTTGATAAAAAAACCGACGAACCCTATTTTCTCATGGTAGAAGGAAAATATCTTGACCATCCTCAATTAGAAACGGGTGATCGCGCAAGAATGAAAATTTTTAGGATAGACCCAAACAAAGATCTACCCGTAACGACAATCAAGTTAATTTTAAATCTGGCATTAGATTTATATAGAAACGGTACCATTATAATTGCTAAGAAGTAGCGTCAAAAATCAAAATAGATGAAGCAGTATCGAGATCAAGGAGCGGTAGGAGCATTATTAGATGAGTATGAAAAAGCAGTAACAGAAGTTATCACCGTTTTGTCTGATGTTAGTGACCAAAAATTGACCACTATTGTAGATGATAAGACCAAAGACCCTGATTGTAGATCAATACAAACTATTTTGACCCATGTGATAAGAGCTGGATATTGTTATGTTATTGAAATAAGAAAATCATTAGGCGAGCAGATTGATTTTGTAGAACGTAAACCATTGAATAGTGTAAAAGAATATCAAACAGGTTTACAAGAAATGTTTATATACAATGAACAATTTTTTGAAGATTACCCTGATTTACATCTTGAAGAAAAAGATCCTGATAAAAAAATAGTAGTAACATGGGGACAACGGTATAATATAGAGCAGTTATTAGAACATGCTATTGTACATATTTTAAGACACAGAAGGCAAATCGAAAGGTTTTTAATAAAACTAAATACTTAGTATTATATAGAGTATCGCTATGGTACCACTTTTAAAACAATAAATTGATTAAGTTGTGGAAAAAAGGAATTAAAGTTATTGTCAGAAATTACAACGATCGTTCGACTACCATCTTTTAATTTTGGCCCAAACGAAAAACCTTCAAGGTTATCTACAGTATTATTAGTAAGTTGACTTCGAATACTATCAAAAGTAAAAAGTAAAGTTTTTGTTACTGCAGTATAGGAGGTAGTTGCTAATGTTTCTGTAGACAACGTATCTGTAGCATTTGTAGCGTCTACCTTATATATTTTTACTGTATTTCCTCCGTCTATATATCCAGAAGAGAAAGAACGTTCTAGTGCCAGAAATTTGTTAGTGTCGTATTCCAGAATTTCTACCAAACCATTCACTTCAAATGTAGTACCTAGTGTGGCTTCACGTGCTACAGGATCAAGCTCATAAGCAAATTGTCGTTCGGCAATTCCTGATGTTTTGTTTATATAGGTGACTCTTACAGGAGATTGTGTGTCTGTAGTGGTGGGTTCTGGACCATCTTCAATAAGAGGTAACTCAAAAGAGATCCAGTATCCTTTATTCTCAAAACCCAATGAAAGACCTTCTAAAACTCCGTTATGCCTTGGTCCAGAAGAAGTATCCACTGTATTGGCCTTAAAATTATCAGGCAATGTAAAACGTTTGATTTGATTTCCTTCGGGAGCTATTTCGATCAAAGCCGGATCCACACCATTAGTAATAGAACCCTCACTAGTATACACAATCGTACCTGTACGGGTATCAAAGCGTATAGCTTCGGGATCAACAGCTCCCTGCGCCAAAGGAGCACCTGCCTCATCTTTAATTTCTACCATAGTGGTAATCCCAACCGAAGTAAAACCATCTTTGGTATAAGTTATATCTGCCTCATAATATCGTATAGGGGGTGTAGAAGTATCGCAGATGATGTACCACTTACCATTTTGATAATCAATTCCCGAAAAGCCCCCTATAGGGACACCATCAATTTCCTGGTCTGCAAGTACAGATTCATCGATATACTCAAGAGCACTAATTGTATTTTGTTCATTTACAGGAAGTATTGGTGTAGGCTCATCGCCTGTAACTGGTGCCGTATCACTTGTACTCGAAGAACAACACCAACATACCAAAACAATCAAAAATACTTTTTTTATTACCTGTACCATAATGAACTGGATTGAGCGATAAAGATATCAATTTGTAATGAAAAATACTGTTATAAACGTATAAATACTGTCTTGTAATCTACTAGTAAATATATAAAATAAAACAGGCTTTTACCCCTGTATTTATGGGGTGTAACCACTTGATAGTCATTGTGTTGTTTTGTAAATTAGTAGTGATGGGTTAATGTAGAAAAACACAGAGACAGGTCTTTGATTTCTCGTTATGAGATACGTTAAAAAATCAATAGACAAAGGACGCAGGTTGTTTAAACCCATAGCTATGCAATTGCATAGGAGAATATGTTTTTAACCAATTTAAATATAAATCATCATGAAAACAATTTTATGTAGTGTAGCCTTTTGCTTTATTACAAGTATGGGCTTTTCACAATTTCAACACACGTTCGGAACAGAAAAATCAGAGATGGGTAGATCTCTTACTCAGCTACAGCAAGTTGAAAAGGGGTATTTGATAGCAGGATATACTTCAAAAAACTTTATTGGTAGTCTTGAAGCAACCTTGGTCAAAACAGATCTTAATGGTAATCAAATATGGTCTAGAGTATACGGAGGACAAGATTACGAATATTTTAATTCAGTAAGACAATCCACCTTTTTTAGCCCCAACAACAGAACAGCTTATGTGGCTGCAGGAGTTACTCGTAGTTTTGGTTTTGGAGGCGGAGACGCATATCTTATGGGAGCAGATACTAATGGTGCTCTTGTTTTTTCTGCAGTATATGGGGGGCAACAATATGATGCTGCTCACTGTGTGCAAAATAATAGGGAAGTAACAGGAAAACCGGGCTATATTCTTGTTGGTGAAACTAGAAGCTATACAGCATTTCCGGGAGCCAATGTATATGTTGTTAAAACAGATTTGCAAGGAAACCTAATAAGAGCTACAGTAATAGGAGGTAGAGGAGACCAACGAGGTATGTGGATAGAACAAACAAGAGATGGAGGGTACATCATTGCAGGATCGACTACAAATTACTGGTGTGGTGTTAGTACTACGTTGGCCAACCCACCTACAGATCTTTTTGTGATAAAACTAAAACCTGATCTTACCATAGAATGGAACAGAATATTGGGGTATCCTAATGAGCTAGATCCTACAATGGGATATAGAAATGTAGCTACTTGTGTAAAACAAGATAGAAATGGTAATTATGTTCTTACCGGATATACCAATAGTTTTGGGATTAATAATTCTTATGATGCATTTTTATTATACCTGGATGGAGGAGGTAACTTCATGGGGATGAAAACATATGGAACAGAGAGAACAGAGCTAGGATTTAGTTTAGAAGAAACTTTTGACGGAGCAGGAAACCAGCGGTTTACAGTAGTTGGTCAACAGGTTATTTCATCACGTAAAGCTATGCTGTTTCAAACAGACGCTGGGGGTACTTTACAATGGGCACGTGAGTATGGTTATGATAAACAAGAAGGAGGAATGGAAATGGTAACCGATACTTATGATAAAGGATTTGCCTTTACAGGATATACAACTTCTTTTGGAGCCGGAGCTACAGAAATTTACCTGGTAGAAACCACAGATACAGGCAAGACAGGTACAATTTGTGAAAAAGAAATAGATCTAAAAGAAATAAAGCACGAACCTTGTATTGCTAAAAGTGCGCAACAAATCTTTGTAGATGAGTATAGAAGAATAGAGCATCCTGTGATTAGAGTAGAATACAAAGAAGACCTGTGCAAAAAAAGTAAAGTTGGCCTTACAACAGAAGAGGCTAAGCCATTAGAAACAGATGTAGTCCTATTCCCTAATCCCGTTAATAATCTCCTTACATTAGATGTTGAAAAAACATTTGCAGTATCCAAAGTTGAGGTTTTTGATGTGCATGGTAAGATGGTTATTCAAAATGCAGAATCAGGTCAAAAAGGCAAAATAGTACTAGCCACAGAAGGCCTGCAACCAGGAATGTATATCGTTAAGCTACGAACTCAAAACGGACAAACTCGTATGATGAAATTCCTTAAAAAATAAAACTATTAGTACTGTAATTAAATAATTAAAAATGAGCTGCTTCTATTGTGTTGAGGTAGCTCATTTAATTATTTATAAAAGCTATACTATGTACCGCAACGATTGCTGCAGTCTCGGTACGTAATCGGGTTTCTCCCAATGTAACTGGTGTATACCCCGAGCTTAACGCTATATCAATTTCTTTTGTCGAAAAATCCCCCTCGGGACCGATAAGAATGGTAGTATTTACTTCTGGCAGAAGAACACTTTTTAAAGATTGCTTTTTGGTTTCTTCGCAATGTGCGATTAATAATTGATCTTCATTTTCCTGTTTTATAAACTCAGAAAATGTAATAGCTGGGTTTAGCTTTGGTAAATAACATTGCAGCGATTGTTTCATCGCACTTTGAAGGATACGTTCGAATCGTTCTGCCTTGATGATTTTTCGTTCACTGTGATCACAAATAATAGGAGTAATTTCATCGATACCAATTTCAGTAGCTTTTTCCAAAAACCATTCAAATCGATCATTCATTTTAGTAGGAGCTACAGCTAGATGTACTTTATACTTTCTATGCTGTTGCTGGTCATAGCTTTCAATTTTGGCAATACATTGGGATGGGTTAGAAAATATAATGCGAGCAATAAATAAAAAACCATAACCATTGGTAATATGCAATTGATCTCCTTCCTTTTTTCGTAATACTTTGGCAATATGTTTGCTTTCTTCTCTCGAAAATTTTATTTCACTACTAGATGTTGTTAAAGTATGGTTATAGAATAATTGCATTTTATATTTTATAGTCAAAAATCAGGTTATACATTTATAAAACACTATAGATTAGAATTGTATTCGGGCTTTGGCTACGACACTCATATCCGTAAAATCTTTCTTCAGGTATTTTAAATAGCCTACAATTCCGATCATTGCAGCATTATCTGTAGTATACTCGAATTTGGGAACAAAAGTTTTCCATCCATACTTTTGTTCTCCTTCTTTTAGTGCTTTTCTAATTCCCGAATTTGCAGAAACACCACCACCAATTGCGATACTTTTAATACCGGTTTGTTTAGAAGCTTTTTTAAGTTTATCGATTAGGATATTAATAATTGTATATTGTAGAGATGCACATATATCATTAAGATTTTCGGCTACAAAATCAGGGTTCTCTTTTACTTTTTTCTGAACGAAATAGAGAACAGAAGTCTTAAGCCCGCTAAAACTAAAATTGAGATCACCAACTTTTGGCTTAGGAAAAGGAAACGCTTTTGGATTTCCCATCTGTGCATATTTATCAATTAATGGTCCTCCAGGATATGGCAATCCAAATATCTTTGCGCTTTTGTCAAAAGCTTCTCCAACAGCATCATCGATAGTCTCACCAATAATTTCCATATCAAAATGCGCATTAACTTTAACAATCTGTGTATGTCCACCACTTATTGTCATTGCCAAAAAAGGAAATTCTGGGATATCAAACTCATCTTCTTCAATAAAATGAGCCAAAATATGCGCTTGCATATGATTAACATCTATTAAAGGGATATCCAGAGCCAGGGCTAATGACTTGGCAAATGAAGTGCCCACTAATAGAGATCCCATTAACCCGGGGCCTCGGGTAAAAGCAATGGCATGTAAATCTTCTTTCTTTATATTTGCTTGTTTAATTGCCTGATCGATTACTGGAACAATATTTTGCTGATGTGCTCTAGAGGCTAATTCGGGCACAACGCCACCATATAACTCATGTATTTTTTGCGATGCAACAACATTGGATAAAACCTGTCCATTACATAATACAGCTGCAGAAGTATCATCGCATGAAGACTCAATACCGAGGATGTATATTTTTTGTGGATTCATTATGAGGAAAAAGGCATAGAAATTGTTAATATTGTCAACAAAGTTAAAACAATAAAACGTATCAGGAAATTTAGGAAAATATTGTTAAGGACATTTCTTGTCCTTTTGTCGCTATTTGCATTTTTGGTAGTGCTGTTTTCTATTCCTGCGGTTCAAACTTATTTTGCAGAAAAAGTTACCAATTATCTTAATGAAACCTATGGTGTTGATATCCATATTGACCGAATAGGATTAACCTATGCAGGTAATGTATATCTCGAGGAAATCTTAGTCAGAGACCATCATCAGGATACATTAATATATGCCGGGAGTATAAAAACTTCTATAGGAAGTATTACACAAGTGACCAAAGGCAGACCCGAGTTAGGACAAGTTGCTATAGAAGACCTGATCTTTGATATGAAAATATATAAAGATGAAAGTAGTGATAACCTGATGACGTTTGTTAGAAAATTCAATACAGGGAAAAAACCACCTTCTGGAGAAAAATTTATCCTTTCAACAAAAAATATCGACCTGCAGCGAGGAAAATATAGTTTTACTAATGAGAATTTAAGAAACCCGAAAGCTGTAGAGTATACCGATATCGTTCTTGATGCAGAAAGCCTTTTGGTAGATGGCGATGATGTATATATTACTATAGATGCCTTATCGTTTAAAGATTTTAGAGGATTAGATGTTTCCAAACTTCAAACTTGTTTTACGATAACTTCTACAGATATGAAGTTTCAGGAATTGGTTATAGAAACCAACGACTCTAAGATCGAAGGTGAAATTCTATTCTCTTATGATGTTGGAGGGTTAGACGATTTTGAAAATAAGGTAAATATTACTGCAGATTTTGATAATGCAGCTATTTCTACCAATGATTTGATTCCTTTTTACCGTGAATTCGGAAAAAACCAAATGCTTAGGATGCAAAATACCTCGGTTAGAGGAGTGCTTAATGATTTTAAAATAGTTAATGCTAACATATCGGGATTAGATAGATCCATAATACAAGGAAATATAAGAATTAAAAATGCAGTTAGCGATGCCTCAAAATTTGAGCTCGAAGGAGATTTTAAAAACTTAACCAGCAATTATTATGATCTGGTGAATTTATTACCAGATGTGCTAGGCACCTCTTTACCACGGCAATTATATCAATTTGGTAGTGTGCGTGCCGTTGGTAATGCTATTGTAACTACAAAAGCTGTAGATATAGATATGGATCTGTTTTCACAACTAGGGAAGATTAATGCCTTTGTTTTGTTAGAAAACCTTAATGATATAGAACGTGCATCCTATAACGGAAATATTATTTCTAATAATTTTAATGTAGGACAGCTATTAGGTAGAAAATCAATAGGAAATTCTGTTTTTGATATTCATGTAGACGGAACAGGTTTTACTTTAAAAAGCCTGAATACCAAGATAGAAGGAGATATTAGCAAACTTGATTTTAATGGGTATACCTATACAGGTTTAAAAGCACAGGGAAACCTTAAAGACCGTGTGTTTGATGGTAATCTTAATTCTAAAGATCCTAACATAAGGTTTAGTTTTAATGGAGTAGCAGATTTATCACAAGAAATACATAATTACAATTTTAAGGCTTATGTAGATCATATGGATCTTAATAAGCTAAACTTATTTACCCGAGACAGTATTTCTGTTTTTAATGGCGATGTATACATGAATATGAAAGGAACGGGGATCAATGATGCTTTTGGTACAATTGCTTTTGAAAAAACCCTGTATACCAATCAGGATGCAGGATTTTATTTCGAAGATTTTGAGATCAGATCAAGTTTTGATGATAAAAATATACGCACCATTACAATCAATAGCCCAGATATTGTAGAAGGTAATGTAAAGGGAATTTTTAGATTCGAAAATGTTTATGACCTGTTTAGAAATTCTATTGGAAGTCTGTATACCAATTTTGAAGCCACCGAAATTACCGATGATGAGTTTATGGAGTTTAATTTCAATATTTATAATAAAATAGTTGATGTATTCTTTCCAGAAGTCCAATTTGCACCAAACACCAGTATTAAAGGAAAAGTAGAGAGTAATGAATCAGAGTTTAAACTTACGTTTAAATCACCATCGATTCAGGCTTTTGATAATTTTATGGAGGATGTCGATATCCAGATAGATAATAAAAACCCATTATTTAATACCTATATCGCTATTGATAGTATCGATTCAAAATATTATGATGTTTCTGAGTTTAGTTTGATTAATGTTACCTTAAAAGATACCTTATTTATGCACTCAGAATTTAAGGGAGGAGAAAACAATAAAGACAATTTTAACTTGGAGTTCTATCATACGATAAACGAAGATAATAATTCTGTAGTAGGGATAAAAAAATCTGATTTCACATATAAAGGCCATACCTGGTATGCCAATAGAGAAAAGAGTAAAGCAAACAATAAGATTATTTTTGATAATGATTTTAAAAATATAGATATACGATCGGTAATCTTTAGTTATCTGGATGAAGAGATCAAGCTTAATGGAGTTACAAGAGGTAAAGATTATAAGGATCTAAAAGCAACCTTTGAAAATGTAGATCTTAATAAAATAACACCCAGGATTGATAGTTTAAATTTTAAAGGGAGAGTAGATGGAGAATTATCGGTTCTTCAGGAAAGTGGTAGTTACCTTCCGACTTCTACTGTAGTGATTCGGGATTTAGAAGTTAATAAGACACTGCTGGGAGAATTAAGATTTAATGTTTCCGGAAACGAAGATCTTACACAATATAATGTGAATACACGGTTGATTAATAACCAAAAACAAAAAACATTATCTGCCATAGGAGGAATTAATGTTTCAAAAACAAACCCATCAATAGATGTAGATCTAGAATTAGATGATTTCGATATTTCAGAATTTAGTGCACTCGGGGGAATCGTACTTACCAATATACGAGGGTTTGTTTCGGGAGAAGCAAAAATATCGGGTAGTTATAAAAACCCCTCTATGGATGGAGTATTGACATTAGATCAGGCTGGTCTTACAGTACCCTACCTTAATATTGACCTCGATTTAGGCGATAACTCAAAAGTTATTTTAAAGCAACAACGTTTTAACTTTGATAATGTTGATATTACAGATACAAAATATAAAACCAAAGGTATTCTGAGAGGATACATTGCACATCGAAGGTTTTCTAAATGGGAACTTGGATTAGAAGTATTGGCTAATGAAAGACTCCTGGTTCTGGATACCGAAGAAGACGAAGAATCCCTGTATTATGGTACCGGCTTTATAAGTGGCGATGCAACTATCAAAGGGCCAACCGATGAATTGGTTATCGATGTTAATGCAAAAACAGAAAGAGGCACTATTTTTAAAATTCCGTTAAACGAAACAGAATCTATAGGAGATAATTCATATATCCACTTTTTAAGCCCCGATGAGAAACGAGCCCGACTAGAAGGAAAAGAAATTGTACTAGATGATATAAAAGGACTAGAACTTAATTTTGAACTTGATGTAAATGATAATGCCGAAGTAGAGGTTGTCGTAGATAAAAGTACAGGAAGTTCGTTAAAAGGACGTGGAGCCGGGACATTACTTATTGAGATTAATACCAATGGTAAATTTAATATGTGGGGTGATTTTGTAGCGTATGAGGGAACGTATAATTTTAGATATGGAGCCTTTGTAGAAAAACTGTTTACTGTTAGAGAAGGAGGGACAATTAATTGGGATGGAAGCCCTACAAGAGCACTTTTGGACCTTAGTGCAGTATACAAAACAGAAGCAAATCCTGCAATATTGTTAGAAAACTCTTCTATAAACCGTAAAATCCCAGTAGAAGTAGTAATAGACCTTCAGGGAGAATTAATTCAACCTAATGTTAATTTTAATATAGAATTTCCCAACTTAAGCTCTGTGATAAAAAGTGAGTTGGATTATAAACTAAGCGATCAGTCTAATAAAGAATTACAAGCACTCTCTTTGGTCTCTTCTGGGCAGTTTTATAACGGAACCCTTGATGCCAACGCGCTTACTGGTGGTTTGGTGGCAGAAAGAGCATCCAACCTTTTTAATAATGTTTTCTCTGATAAAGATGATAAGTTTCAGGTAGGGTTAAATTATGTTCAGGGTGTTAAAAGCTTGGATCAGGAAGATGCAGATCAGTTTGGGTTAACCCTTTCTACCCAGATTAGTAACAGAATTCTGATTAACGGGAGAGTAGGAGTTCCTATTGGAGGAGTTAACGAATCTAGTGTCGTTGGAGATGTTGAGGTAGAATACCTTTTTAATGAAGATGGATCCCTGAGAGGAAAGATTTTTAACCGGGAAAATACAATTCAATTTGTAGGTGCAGGAAATCAGGGATATGAACAAGGGATTGGACTTTCATACTCAGTTGATTTTGATAATTTTAATGAATTATGGACTAAGATTTTCAAAAATAAAAAAGCAAAAGATTCTATTGCAAAACCCAAGGATACGACCAAAATTGAAACTCCGAATTTTATTAACTTTACCGAAAAGAACAACTAATCTGTTAAGCAAAGATTTTATTTCAATGGCAGATCAATTCATCTACTAAATATTTAATTATGGCAAAAGAGATAAGAACCATTGGTGTTATGACTTCGGGAGGAGATGCTCCTGGAATGAATGCAGCAATACGTGCTGTAGCGAGAGCATGTGCTTATTATAATGTAAAATGCATAGGGTTTTATCGGGGATACCAAGGGATGATAGAAGGAGATCATACCGTAATGAATGCCAGAAGTGTTCGAAATATCATTAGTAGAGGAGGAACAATACTTAAATCTGCCCGATCTGTAGATTTTAAAACTCCCGAGGGAAGAAAAAAAGCAGCAGATCAGCTTAAAAAAATAGGAGTAGATGCTATGGTTCTTATTGGTGGTGATGGGACATTTAGAGGAGGACAGATTTTTAGCGAAGAATATGATATTCCTGTTATTGGTGTCCCGGGTACTATAGATAATGATATTGCAGGGACAAACTATACGATTGGTTATGATACTGCCTTAAATACAGTGATCAATGCGATAGATAAAATACGAGATACGGCCAGCTCACATAATCGATTGTTTTTTGTAGAGGTAATGGGCCGTGATGCCGGATTTATTGCTCTAAATAGTGGAGTAGGCGCAGGAGCAGAAGAAATTCTGATTCCCGAAGAAGACCTAGGGCTTGACCGATTATTAGAATCACTAAAACGTAGTAAACGATCGGGTAAATCGTCGAGCATAGTCGTAGTAAGTGAAGGTGATAAAACAGGGAAAAATGTATATGAATTGGCAGACTATGTAACCGAAAACTTACCAGATTATGAAGTAAGAGTCACTGTCTTAGGACATATGCAACGCGGTGGCTCCCCATCATGTTTTGATAGAACACTGGCTAGTCGATTATGTGTTAAAGCAGTAGAATTACTTCTAGACGGAGAGAAAAATGTAATGGTAGGTATTATTAATAATGAAATTACAGCAACCAGTTTTGATGTTGGCCTAAAAGAGGGTCACGAAATTAATAAAGAATTACTTCGCATTTCTGATATCCTTTCTACTTAACTTGAATTCGATGTAAGAATTTAGTTTAAGGAAACCGTCAAATTGAGTGATTTTTCGTAGTGACCTCTCGACTGTGCTCGAGGTGACGTGGAGAAAAATTGTATCGATCCTTCGACGAAGCTCAGGATGACAAGGTTTTTGCTTAAAAATTTATCCTTCACTTCAAAATGTAAATTTTATCAAGACTACAATTAAGATTGTAACATGAGACTTTAAAAAATTGATGCATTAGCATCATTTTTTTCTCATTTTATTGCAAAAACCTTTCAGATTTTTGTTTTTTCTGCAATATTAGTTTTTGGATAAGGGTTGTGTTTAAGTAGTTTAAAACTAGTGTTTTATATGTATCGAAGTAAGTCGTATTTGATAAATACCGACTTACTTTTCTTGTTTTTGATTACGTTGTAACCGTACATTTGAGGGAACAAAAAAATAGTAAGATGACCCAATACAAAGGATACCAAAAGAAACAAAATTATAGCGAATATTCTAAAAGAATGTATATAACAAAATACCTTTTTTAGCCCATTACGTACCTAATGTAAACTACCCCATAATTGCATTAAACAATGACTAATATTCTCATTACTTTACCTTAGATAATGCATTAGGAAATGTATGCTGTGTTAAGCGTATAGCAAAATAGACATTTCAGTATGCTTTTAGAGATAGCATATTGTGTTTATGTCGATGTTTAGAAAACATCTTTCCTTACATTTTTAGCACTTATATTAAAGTTCTAGTGCACTATCTGGGTTTAATCTGCAACTCATCATGAATAGTATTATCAAACAAATCGAACTTATAGAACGTATTGATCAACTTATTCGATTGCAAGCAACAGGAGCACCAGATGAACTGACTTCTAAATTAGGAATTTCAAAAACCAAACTGTATCGCATTATTAATACAATGAAAAGTTTAAATGCTCCTATCGAGTACGATATCACGATACAGAGTTTTGTGTATGCCGAGCCTGTTGATTTTACTTTTGGGTTCTACACAAAAGATAGAAAAACGAATATAATCAACCCTTTTATAGGGTAATTAAGGGAGTAGTTAACCCGAAATCCAAGACCCAAAATCTGTAACCAAAAACCCCCTTCAAATTTATTTCTAAAAAAACTTTCACTTTTTTTTTCTCAGTCCCGAAAAACGAAACTGGGATAGTTTAATATTGCATCGGGAATATGATTAAAAAATAAAAAGCAGTCACTCATTACTTTTATAAAACAAATCGATTATGATACGAAAAATACTACTAATAGCTTCGCTATTAGTTGGGATTAATTCTTTTGCTCAAGAACTCCCAAAAATCATCCCTGTATCCCCAGAGGCATCCTCTCTAGGGAAATACACAGAAATTCCTGCAGCAACTTATACAGGAATTCCTCAAATTAGTATTCCGATATGGGAGTTACAACAAAAAGGGATAAAATTACCAATCAATATATCCTACCATTCTGCTGGTATCAAAGTTAGCGAAATTGCTTCCTGGGTAGGTACGGGTTGGAGTTTAAATTATGGAGGGGCCGTTTTTAGATCTACCAGAGGTTTACCCGATGATATCTCAGGAGGCTATTTAACTGTTACCGGAGATAGAAAAGTAAAGGCTTTTTCTAATGCTTCACAAGAAAGAAGGAGAGATTTATTACAATTGGCATCTGATGGAAATCTGGATTATGAGGCCGATATTTTTCAATTTAATATACTGGGGTATTCTGGGAAATTTATTTTTGATCAGGAAACCAAGGATGTCGTTTTCTTCAGTAAGGACGATATCAAAATCGCTCCTATTTACCAAGATCCGGCGGCATATAAAGACATAAAGGAATGGAAAATTATATTACCAAACGGAATCCAATGTCATTTTGGTGAAAACAAGGCTTACGATTTTAGCTTACTGAATCAAAATTTTAGTGACAAAGGAGGCAGAGGAGGATTAAGTACAACTTCTTCTCATAAAACAGCCTGGTATATTTCAAGTATAAAAGACATCAATGGAAACATCGTAGAATTTAGTTATGATCAGTATGAAAAAGATGTCTGCACTCTGGGAGGGCAGCAAGATAGTTATGGAATTGCCAGTCAAAATGCTCCTTGCAATTTTCCTATCACTAATTTTTCTAAGGTTACTTCATATAGTAACAATAATGTCTTGTATGCAAAAATCAAAGAAATTAATGCTATAGATACCAAAATAGTTTTTGTGCCAGAAACAAGTACCAGAGAAGATTTTGAAAAAGATAAAGCATTACACAAAATAGAGGTTTATAATACTCTTACTAATACATTAATTACATCTTATGTATTTAATTATTACTATTCTTTTAATCTGCAGGGTTCAAGGTTATATCCATCTCCTTGTATCAACCCTCAAGATCCTAATGAAGTAGGTAAACGACTTTTTCTGAGCTCTGTACAGCAACAAAAAGGAGCACATAAAATCCCACCACATCAATTCTATTATAATCCAATAAAGCTTCCGGCGAGAACTTCTTTTTCCCAGGATTATTGGGGATATTATAATGGAGCTCAGAATAATTCACTTATTCCCGAAGTACATATAAAAAATGTATGGGCGCCTAATCCGGGAGCAGCTGATTATCTTACTTTGAGTGGAGCAAACCGTCGTGTGGATATCGTTAAATCAAAAGCAGGAATTCTCAATAAAATCGTATATCCAACAGGAGGGTATACCGAGTATGTATATGAAAACAATATAGCCAATAATGCAGATAGGTTTGGGTTTAACGATTATGAGAAACCTAATATACGGCCTAATATTCTGGCTACATTATCAAGTAGTGAATTAAATGTTGATGATCCTAATACCTGGATAATCGAGAAGAAATTTACAGTAGAAGAAAATTCATGTAATCTATCAATTAACCTTCCTTCTATTTATATAAAATCCGAGTATACTTGTGTTGATCGAAATGATTGTTTATATGTCCTTAGATTAGACGGAACTATTTTGCCTACAGATCGCCCAGAGGCTACCTGTATAGAATTAAGTCCTGGAGAACATACATTAGAACTTGAACTATACAGACCTCCGGGAGAAGGAATGAATATCCCTTATGGTTTTGCCCAGGTTTTAATGGCTAATACTGTTGACGTCCCTCAAAATCAAATCGTAACTGTAGGAAGCCAGAGGGTAAAACAGATACAGCTTCATGATAATGCAACCGGTACTATTGTTAAGAACTATGAGTATGAAGATGGAGAAGCATTAAATCTACCGGTATATACTAATCTTAGACAAGCTCAATATTCATGTCATTTCGGTTCTAATCCACCATCTACTTATTTTGAGACCGTTCCGGTATATACTCGTAAATCAAATAGTTTTACTTCATTGTCAAGCATTGGTGGGGGTTATGTAGGGTATAAAAAAGTAACTGAATACATTTTGGATAAAAATACAAATGGAACAACCGAGTATCTATTTTCTTTTTATGATGATAATATTAGTCGAACTTTTCCTTTTAAACCCTCAACATCATTAGACTGGAGAAGAGGTAATTTACTAGAAAAAAAATACTATCAAAATAGGGCAGATCAAAAAACATTAATAAAAGAGGAGAAAAACACCTACAAATATTACAATAGTACCAGTTTAAACGGTTTATATGTTTTTAACCCTAATTATGGAAATACTGAGGATCTTTCAGCATTCAAATTAGATTATAGAAGCTACCCTACAATGGGAGAAACGGTAAAATTAATAGCGACAGAATCCAAGGAATATTTCCCTGCTGTTTTTAGTACTTCTACAAAATATTATTATGATGGGATAAATCATTTACAGACCACAAAAGTAGAAACAACTAACAGTAAAGGTGAAATTGTAAGTACTAAGACCTATTACCCAAATGATGTGAGCAATACCAATGATTTAGGGAATGATGATTTAACACCTATAGAAAAATCATCGATAGATAAATTAAAGGAGCAACATCGCATCATGCCACCTATACAAGTAGAAAGTGCCAAAGATGGCATTTTATTAAGTACAAAGCGAACCAACTATAAAGATTGGGGAAATGGAATTGTTTTACCAATAGAGATACAGGCCTTAAAAGGGACATACAATGCCATCACGAATCAACTGGAAAATAGAATCATATATCATAAATATGATGTTCGGGGAAATCCATTAGAAGTTTCACAGGCTGATGGAAGTCGGATCATGTATATCTGGGGATATAAAAACACTAAGCCTATTGTAAAAATTGCTAATGCCAGTTATACAGGAATTCCTGCTACGGCTACAGCAATAATTACCCAATTACAAACCGCATCGAATACAGAAGATACAGCTGCAGAAGAGGAAACCATGCGTAATTTGTTTAAAGATCTTAGAGAACATACCTATTTTGCAGATGCTCAAATAACAGGCTATACTTATGACCCTCTGGTTGGGATAACAAGTATGACCGATGCTAAAGGTTATACCACCTATTATAGATATGATGAATTTAATAGACTCATGTATGGATTAGATAATGATCAGCATGTTGCACAACAAGTACGTTATAATTACCAGGGAGAACAAACGGCTACTTTGGGTGATGTAACCATTAATCCAAGCTTAAGTGCCATACAACCCAATCAGGCCGTTACTTTTACCGCCAATACCTCAGGAAGTGGCGGTGCCGATCTCTATACCTGGTCTGTTGATGGTATACAAGAACAATGTGATAGCACGACAAGTTTTACCAAAACCTTTACCAGTGAAGGCACATACACTGTATCTGTAATAGTGTATAATACGCAAACCAAACATAGTGTAAGTAAGACAATGAGTGTGGTAGTAGCCTATCCTCCGATCAATGTACCTACAGTAAGTGCAAATCATGCACATGTAATTACAGGTACCAATGTAAGTTTTACTTCCTCAGGTATAGGAGGCGGGACAGGAGATTTGCGTTATGAGTGGTATGTAAACAATGTAAAACAAGGCAGTACAGGAACTACATTTACCTATACTAGTCCTACGTCAGGGACACAAAATGTATATTGTAAGGTGATTGATAACAGAAGTGGTAAATCTGTAAATAGTCAAGCAAAGCCACTATATGTCTATAATCCTTTAAATATTCCTTCAGTAAATGCTAGTAAAATCTATATTGTAAAAGGCGCAAATATATCTTTTAGTGCTCATGGTATTGGAGGAGGCTCGGGTTCTCGAAGATACGAGTGGTATTTGAACAACGTAAAACAAAGTGCTACGGGTACTAGTTACTCTAATAATTTCCCAACTGCAGGTGAATATACCATTAAATTTCGTGTTATAGACAACACAGTTTCGGGGCATTTCAAAGAAAAAAGTGTTACCATATATTCATACAATCCTATGACAGCAACAATATCTCCTCGCAATGATTTTTACCTTACCAGTTCTAATACTGATGCTACTTTTACAGTAAATGCAATAGGAGGGTCAGGGCAATACACCCGGTCAAACTGGGACGTGACTAGAACAGGAAGTGTCTCCTCCTACCATACTTTAAACACTAATGCAGCTAGTCACACTTTTTATACTCATGGAGTTGAAGACAATGGGAATTATGAATTTGGTATTACTGTTACCGATAGCCGTACCGGACAAAAAATACCATTATCAGTTCAAGTTGTAGTAAATCACTCTTCTGGTAGTGGTGGTGACGGAGATGGACCAGGGAGACAATAAAAAAGAAAGACATGAAAAAACAAATTATATATATACTATTAATACTAATGGGATTGAATCTTCAGGCCCAGGTAGTATTATCCGATAAGAACTATGTACATACGATAGTTCCTCAAACCGCAATGACCATTGCAGAAATGGAGAATGTAAACTGCTCTAAT
>NZ_JACB01000062.1 GCF_000520975.1 Aquimarina megaterium XH134 | reverse complement strand
AAACCCTGGAGTACTTCCTTTCGGAAGAACAATAACCGAAAAAGGAAACTATTTCGTAAAAATAACATCCAAAGGAACTTCAGAAATACATACCATTGTAAAGAAATAACCTAATAAACCTGGTTATTTTATACCAACTACCTAAAAAATGTATTATAGAGCACGTCTTGCTTTAGTTCATTTTTTAGGTAGTTTTTTGTATTTAAAATTTTATTCTTCGAGAGTAAAATCTACTCAAACAATTATAGGGAGAATCGCCTATCGATCCTTCGTTTTAAAATAGTTATTTGTATAAGAAACAAAAGAGCAAGAAATAATATACCGTATATGGTAGTTTTATGAAATGTAAATTCAGAAAATGGATTTTTAAAACTTATTTTATTAAAAAAAGAAAAGTCAATAGTACTTAAAATCGATTCTTTACTCTCTGATAAAAAAGGTATGGTGCACAGCAACACAGCAACAGCAACTCCAACGACAAACCAAACTTTCTTAGAAATCAAAGGTTTGTATACCGGTGACACCTCAATAGCCGAAAGCTCTACCTGGTCCATAACATTCTTCAAAAAGTTTACTGAAGGAGTCTCTAATCCAGCTTCTTTGACTAAGCCCTTAATGTCTTTATATTGCTCTTCCATTTTTACTACTAATTTCTGGAGAAATGTGATACTTCAATATCGAGTATAGTTTTTTTCTACTGCGATATAACTTTATTTTCACATTATCTGCTGTTAAATTTACAATTTCTACAATTTCTTTTACACTTTTTTCCTCAAAATAGTATAGTGTAACAATCGCAGCTTCATCTTCAGGAAGCTTCATGATACTATCTGATATAATTTTTTTTCTTTCTTTTGTTTGCAAATAGTTTAATGCATCACCAACCAGTTCCATTTCTCCTTCACTTACCTCTTCTATAAGTTCAGAAGTAATCATTCTTTTACTTGCTTTAATTGCATCTAAGCTTTTTCGATAGGCAATAGTGTATAACCAAGTAGAAAACTTGGCATCACCTCTATAGTTACTTAAGGATTTATATGCCTTGATAAAAGAATCCTGAGCAACTTCTTCTGCCTGTTCTTTATTCTTAATCATACGATACACTACTGTGTATACTAAACCCTGGTAACGTTCTACCAGAACCGAAAAAGCATTCACCTGCCCTTCTAGCACTTGATTAATATAATATTGATCTGATTGATGGTTCATTTTCTCATATGACGACACTATATAATTATTGGTTACATAATTTCTATTAAAAAGTACAAAATATTTTTTTTATCTTTTTTGTAACCGCTTCGAGTTACTCTTCGTCTTAATTAGAAAACGAACAGTATTAATCTTTTAAACTAAAAACATGATGGGATCAGAAGTAATTATAATGCCCGCAATCTTAGGAGTATTTTTTGGAATTATTTATTTATTTATTTCAGCTAGAAATAAAGAGCGTATGGCGCTTATAGAAAAAGGAGCAGATGCTTCTATATTTTATAGTAGTAAAGAAAAAAGAGTGACTCCTATATGGAAAGTACTTATTCTAAATTTATCTTTATTATTAATGGGTATTGGAGTTGGAATTTTCATAGCTGGAATTCTACATTTATCTGTAGGTGTAGATGAAGATATTGCTTATCCTGGTACGATTTTCTTAATGGCAGGAATTGGTTTATTCACTGGCTTCACTATGACGAAGAACCTCGATAAATAAACAAGAATATTACTTAACAAAAAAATATCCTGATGTGATCATCAGGATATTTTTTTGTTTACGTCTTTGACTATCCTACTAAAGGATAGGGAACCTTATCCTGAATTTACAGAAGTATATAATCAAATTTAGGCATGGTATCCTATTAACATTAGGTCATATATGAGGTATTATATAAACAGATCTATAAAACGCTCTAAGAGTTTCTTAAATCCATCTCTAATTACCTTAAGGTTTTATATGGGTTAAATAAAAAAAGCCCTCCAAATTTGGAAGGCTCTTATATAGTATAAAAATTCTTTATTACATATCTGCTACAAGAACGTCGTTATCTACATATTTTTCAACAACAACAGATTCTCCTCTATTATTCTCCAAAACATAAACTCCAACCGGTAATTGACTAAGATCTACAAAGTTTGTTGTTTTTGATAAAATATGTACTGTGTTTTTTACTTCAAATAATTTGATTTTATCTCCTTCTTCAAAATTAACTACAGTAACAAAATTTCCTTCTCTAGTTATTTCTAAAAGGTTTGTTTCAGAATTTTCGTAATAATGTACAAACTCTTCTTCAACATTAACTTCTGAAGGCATGTCTACTCTTTCGCTATCATATTCTACTACAAAATTACTTTCTACATTTTCTATTGCACCTTCAATATTAATATCTTCCTCCATGCGAACAATAACAACAGACTCTCCTTGATTGTTTTCAAGTAAATAAGATCCCATTGGCAATTGACTCAAATCAATTTCTCCATGAGTTTTAGATAAAATATGATCTCCGCTTTCTACTTCGAATAATTTGATTTTATCTCCATCCTGAAAATCTACAACTACCACAACAAGACCTTCCTTCTCTACCTGCAAGGTTTGGTCTAAGTCATTTGCATAACTAGTCAAGAATAAAAATAAGCTAAAAAAACACGCTATTGATTTCATCTTTATAAACTTTATAGTGGGGGTTGTTATTATTTTATTACGGTTTTACCATACAATGATATTACTTAATTATAGTTAAACAAATTAAAAACCAGACTTTTAGATCAAATGTTTTCGATATTCGACAAATGACACAAAAAATGTTAAATTAAGCTTTATTTAATGTTAACATACTGATAGTCAAGTCTTTATTTTTTAAACATTGTTAAAAAATCAGATTAAAAGCAAAAATTAACAGATTAAAAGACTTATTCTGTAATATACTTACGTTTTTCCCCTTTATCTAATAGAAAAAAATATGGTATGTTAAGCTAAGGTTGATCTAAGGTGAATTTAAAAATCTAATCAATTAGTAAGTGCTATTCTCTTAAAAACTCTTCTTTCTTTTAGGGTAAAGAATTGAATGTATTTAAATTAGGTATAGGATTGTACTACTAAAAAAGCCCTACCAGTCTAAACCGATAGAGCTTTTCTATAATTAACACTACATTACTATGAAAAAACTTTATTTATTATTTAATACAACTTCGCTATATTTAGCATTAATTGTAATTATTTTATCTGTACTACGCGTATTCTGAAACCCATTAACAAACACATTACCAAAATTCTTTCTTGTATTTATTTCTAAAGTCTTAGGTAAAGAAATTATACTTTGCGCCCCGCTATATGACAGATTAAATGCTGTTTTGGGTAAATTTAATTTAAAATCACTGTTTTGAACTGCCAGATCTAAGGTAGAAAAAGATTCTCCAAGATTGGCAATGGTAATTACACCAAAACTTCCCGAGATCGCTCCATTTTCATCAAGCTGTTGGATAAAAACATTACTAGAATCTGCATTAACAAGAAGGTTTTTAGCATTTTGTATTCTACAATTCTTTACATAATTGATCACCAATCTACCATTGTTCCATTGTCGAACAAAAACGGGTGAATAAGAAGCTTTAATAAATGTTTGTTTACCATCTATAACATTAGCAGATAATTTAGTATGAGATAGAGAAGCTTTAATATTATTAGATTTTTCTGCTAATTGCACATCTCCATGGCGAATATTAAGTCTTAGTTTAGCCTCTTTAGGGATACGTACCTTAATGATTTTACTTGTACTATTAGTATTAACTCTACTTGTACTATATCTATAGACTGTAACATTAGCTGTCCCGTTCTGCTGATTACCAATATCTTGTATTAATTGAGATGCCCATGCATCCATTTTTCTTCCATATTGCTCATCCCAGGTTTCTAATTTTATCTTGCTTTTAGGGTCAGCTTCAAATTGTTTAGCCCATTTTTGCTTTTGTTCATCAATAAACTTTTCGCGTATCTGGCTCTCCCACTGCTTAATATATTTTTCATCATTTTCTTTAAAGGTTCCGTTATTATAATTAACGTTAGCTTGATTTTGAGAAAGCGTACTCGGCATAGGGTTTTTAGCTATGTTTTCCATAAGAGGTCCTAACATATCAGTAATCATAGGACTTAACATCCTTAATTCCTGTAAGCTTTTTCTATCCATTGTGATACTAGAAGCAGTGACATTTCTACTCCATAAATTTCCTGCCGTAGAATTAATAGTTACTTTCTGGCTATCTCCTAATACATCTACTTGCCAACTATCAAGAATATGTTTGCTGTTTTCATCAGAAAGATTACCTTCTAAGTAAGCTTCTACCTCGATTGTATTTTTATTCCAGGTTTCAAAAACAATATTAGTATGACTCGTATTAAGAACAACAGTAACATCCTCATTTACTGATAGCTTTTCATTTAATTTGTCTTGTCTGTCTTGTGCAAATAAGCCTGCACAACACAATAAGCCAAGAGTCGCTACATTAAGCCTGTACTTCATTGTAATTTTCGTTTTCAATTCTCTCTAATTCTTTTAGTTTATCTTTTAGTCTATTTAAAAGTGATAACCGTATCGTTAAATTCTCCATCATAGCCTCTACACTTTGAACATTGGGTCCAACTTCTATCAATTCTTTATTAAGTTTCTGATATTCTTTATCAAGATTATCTAATCTGGCCATAAAACTTTCTACCAACTCTCTATTTGTATCATCAATTGTAATCTGTGATAATTGAAATTTTATACTGGTAAGTATACTATTTTCGACTTCTTGATACTCAGGAGATATTTCTGCCAGAGGAGAAGATTGTTTTGCTAATATTACAGAGGAATTTTTTACAGGAGTAGTATTCATATCTACTATATCAGGTCCTTCGGCACTACTATTACCAAGTTGATTATATGTAAGTAAAGAAACTGAAAAGATAACAACAATACTAGCAGCAATATTAAGCCATTTATAGTCAAACCTTCTGGTTTCTTTAGGGAGCTCATTCTCTAACCTGGACATAAACCTTTGTTGGTGTCCTTTTCTTAATTGCTCGGCAGGAATCTGTTTATCCTGCTTTAAAAGTTCTCTAATATCCTGTGCCATGTCTCAAATGTTTTAATTCTTCCTGTAGCTGCTTTTTTCCTCTATGTACCAATGTTCTTGAAGAAACTGGTGTAATATCCAGTACCTCACTAATTTCATTATGATCATACCCTTCTATTAAAAATAGCATGACGGCATATTTATATTTTTCCGGTAATTTTTCAATTGCTTTTTTTACCTCATCTACAGTAACAGAATCAGACACCGACCAATCATTCTGCTCTTCTACGGTAGTCATAACCTGCTCATTAATCGCAACCATATTCATTTTCTTAGCTTTTAGCATATCTATGCTTTTATTTATAACAATTCGTTTAAGCCAAGCTCCAAAAGTGACATCTCCAGTAAATTGATGAAGTCGCGTAAAAGCCTTGATGAAAGATTCTTGCATAGCTTCTTCCGCCTCAAATGGATCTTTAAGGAAACGCAACGCTACATAATACATACCATCACAGTATTTATTATAGAGTTTCATTTGCGCTCTACGATCGTTATTCCTACATTGTTCTATTAGCTCGCTTTGTAACAAACTTTCTTAACTTTATGGTTAGTGATTATTCTTTAAAACTGTTTTAAATCGTACTCATCTATATAGACGAAAACATATATTCTATGTTGCAAAATTATGCATAAAAATCATAGTACACCAACAATATACTGTATATCAAATAATTAAAAAACACAATATATATTTATGATCTCTGTACCTGTTATGACATTTGTAGTATAAATGATGTAAATATTACCCTTTTATTTAGTTACTTACTAAAGCTTTCTTACTTTTATGAATATTTAAACACAGACATAAGTTGTAAAAGAAGTATATTTAGGATTAAAAAAAATTGTTATGCCAAAACTTTTAAAACGAGCAATACTTATTTTATTAGGATTAGTATTGATTGGATTTGTAGGAATGTACTTCATGAAACAAAGTACCAAAAAACATAGTCCTGAAGAAATCGTTACTCACACAGCAAAAGATGCTACTTTCACTGTTTTTTATAACAGACCATACAAAAAGGGTAGAGAAATTTTTGGTAATCTGGTTCCGTTTAATGAAGTATGGAGAACTGGTGCCAATGAAGCCACTACATTTACAACAGACAAAGATCTTCTCGTTGATGGTACCGTACTTAAGGCAGGGACCTATACCCTATGGACTATCCCAAATCCAAAATCCTGGAAAGTAATTTTTAATAGTAAAGAATATGATTGGGGAGTAGGCATGGATGGTACTGCCAAACGAGATGCCTCGTACGATGTGCTCACTGTAGAAGTCCCCGTACAACCTCTATTAAATATAGTAGAACAATTTTCTATTTATTTTGAAAATGCAAATGATTTTACCATACTATATCTTGCGTGGGATAGAACTGCAATTGCAGTCCCTATAAAAGTATAAATACGTTCTCTTTGATAAACTTGTATCATTTTAAGTATATAGTGCTGCAAATACTTAAAATATCAGAAGGTCTATGCATTAATTACAAGTTTCTAAAAGGAATTTATAACTTTGCCATAAAGTCATTCTGTGTCCAAAGATTCTACCAAACATACTAGTCCTCTCTCTAAAACACCTTCTAGCACTAGTAGTCAAGCAATTGATCGATTTAAAAAGTTACAGCAAAAGGAAGTTGTAATTGACCCTATTTTTAAAGCAATCATTGCCCAGGATACTGCTGCTTTAAGTAAAGGAATTACATTAATCGAGAGTACCCAACAAAACCATATTGAAAAAGCACAGCAACTTATCGAGATGTGCCTTCCTTATGCCAATAACTCTATAAGAATAGGTATAACAGGAGTTCCCGGAGTAGGCAAAAGTACCTTTATAGAAGCTTTAGGTAATTTGTTATTACAAAAAGGGAAAAAAGTTGCGGTTTTGGCAGTAGATCCTAGTAGCACAATTTCGCATGGCAGTATTCTGGGAGATAAAACCCGAATGGAGTCATTGGTAAGATCCTCTAAAGCTTTTATACGCCCTTCTCCATCAGGAAACTCATTAGGCGGAGTAGCACAAAAAACACGAGAGTCTATTATCCTATGTGAAGCTGCAGGATATGATGTTATTATTATTGAAACTGTAGGTGTAGGACAAAGTGAAACTGCTGTGCATAGTATGGTAGATTTCTTTTTATTATTAAAATTGGCAGGTGCAGGAGACGAATTACAAGGCATCAAACGAGGGATTATAGAAATGGCAGATGCTCTTGTAATTAATAAGGCAGATGGTGATAACCTAACACGTGCCCGTAAAGCCAAAAATCAATTTAGAAAAGCACTGCACTTATATCCTCTTACCCAAAACAGTTGGTCACCAGAAGTATTAACGTGTAGTGCTATAGAAGGTACTGGTATCGATGATATTTGGAAAATGATCTTAAAATATCTTAAAATCACTTCTGAAAATGGATTTTTTGAGAAAAACCGAATCCAACAAAATAAATTCTGGCTATTACAAACTATTGAAGAACAATTAAAGAACTCTTTTTATAACAACCCTAAAGTTAAAGCTGCTCTAGATTCAAAAATTGAAGCCGTGCAACAACACAAAATTACTCCCTTTGCTGCTGCTAGGTATTTGTTAGGATTAAATAAATAGCACAAAAAAATGTATTAGTTTGAATATGCTTTTTTTCTTTCTTTAAAATTAAAACGATACACATACCCTAAACTAAGTTCAGAAAAGTCAGCCTGTCCTAAATTTGCATTAATATTTGCTCCAAAAAAAATATTATTTTTGGGTGAGTCATGTGTATTAAACAAATAGCATTTCACTCCTAACCTACTAGAAATTGTTCGCTTTATTTCATAATACCAATCCAACTCTCCCAGAGTATATTGATCTCCTCGTGTTTCTCCTTGACTAAGCTGCCATTCAATTTTATAAAATGGCTTATATATATTAAGTCCAAGTTCAAATTCTACACCAATATGTCCTATAAAAACTTCTGTACTAGAAAAAAAACCATAATTGCTTGCATATGCAACAGGTTTTTCTTTAAAAAAAGGAACTTGTTCCTGTATTAGCATTTCATCATTTTTGATATAATCATAATAGTGCTCATAGAATCTACCATAAAAACCGATTCCAATCTTAAAAATCTTGTTAACAACTTTACCCATAGATAATGCAACAGAATACACTTCTTTTTTATCATTAAATTCTTCAGAGAGTACATTTTGACCTATACCACTGCGAAATGAAAAATAGTTCTGTGAGGATTTGACTCGTTCTTTTCTCAACACTGTAACATCTTCCTCAAGAATAGTTTGAGGTTCTCCAAAAGATGAAGAAGCACTTACCAAAAAAGAGTTAAGCCCTTGATTGGGTAATCTCGTGTGTCCATTAGAATAATGACCATATCCAAGTCCTAAACGCCATTGTGTTGATTTACCAACTAAAACATCATAATACAAAAAAGTTTTGTACGACCAATTAAGACTTGTTGTTACCGCCTTATTAAAAGGGTTTATTTCTGGGTCATACTTTGTATCAATATAGGATGCACCAAACCCCATATTAAGATGCCATCTATTTGTTTTTTTTTGAAATAATCCAATTTCGACAAAAGGCATTACGATATAGGCTTTACCTACTTTTTCAATATTTCCGAAATCGGTAATTCCTAATGCTAGCCCGGTTTTTGGATACCCCAGTCTAGAGCTCCATTGTGCATCTACCTTTTTGTTGTAACTTCCTACACTAACAAAAATAGATTTAAGGATTTTAGTCTTAGGAAAACCAGTATTAGGTTCTGTCGTTTTTCCTAGTATTACTTCTGGCGAAATAAAAAATGAATTTTTGTTTTCGTTATTCAATGTTTGCCCCCTTAATTGTGTTCCAATAAGAAATAGAAGCAGATAATATTCTGTTTTCCTCATTTACATCTTTTTTCAAGTATTTGGATGATTTTCCCATTCATCCACATGATGCAAAATAGGGTTTTTAAAATAAAAAAACATAATCTATATACTTTTGTAGTTGTTGAAAACAACCATATACCTAACTATATTTAATGCTGAACAGAACTTTAATATCGGTTTTTTCTTTTACTAAACTCCATATAAGAATCCAAACAAATCTCCATGGTTACTTAAAGAAGATAAGAATTTCTGTACTTAAGTCTATTTCAATACATACCAATTATTTACTGCTATTTCTAATTGTTCATCTGTTGGATACTTTTCCTGTACCAGTGATATAAAATAAGAGACTTCTTCTGTTGAGGGTGCCATTTTAGAGAATTTTTGTCGAATATCATATGCCGAATTCACCTCAAAAACTTCATTTACAAATAGTGTTTTTACGTGCCTTGCTCGAAGTACTTTTCTATAAAGTGATTCATAAAAAGATGCATCATATTCATTGTTTTCATTTAATTGCTCTTTCATCCCCAACTCTTTACCTACTTCGCATATTTCGCGATATAATGCCATAAGGACATGTGGTTGCGCATCTGCTTTCTCCATTTCATGATTAGGGTTCTTTGCAGTTTTTACTCGTTTACTTATTATTAATTTTCTAAGTTCATCTGAAGGCACAGGTAGTATAAATTGAGTACTATTACTTGATAATATAGGTTCTAATTCATCTTTTGTTTTTTTTCCTAATTCTATTAATCTGTTTCCTACCAAAGGAGCTTCAAGGATTAACACTTCATTATCGTTTTTGTGTAATTGATACCAGTTATAAACCGCTTTTCTAGACCATAGTCCGCAAGATTTTCTGATACCTGCATGAGTAACTCCATCGATTTCAGGATAAATCTTCAACACCTGTTCGGTTTCAAAACCCTGGCGTGCACCATCCCATTGTAATATAGAGATCTTTCTATTCTTTTCTAATGCCATATAGGCAAATTGCTGTACATATAGACTTTTTCCTACTCCGGGTAACCCTGTAAAACATACAATTTTAGCCTCTGAAGCGACTGTATCCAGTATAGAATATATTTTTCCTTCTTTGGGTAAAACAATATATGATGAATAATCCATATTACAATTCGTTTAAATTGATAGTAATGTCTTTAACACTTCAAAAAACATGGTATTTACAGCGGGGGTTGCTACTGTTACTCTAATATGGTCTTTCACTCCAAATTTACTACATGGTCTTACCATAATACCAGCTTTCAGAAATGAGCTTGTTATTTTTTCTTCAGCAATTGGGGATTTAAACAAAATAAAATTAGCTTCGCTTTTCCAATATGTAATACCCAGCTCCTCAAATTGTGTGTACATCCACTTTTTTTGTTCGCTAATTAATTTTTGAGTGTTTTCTATATGCTCATCATCTGTTAAGGCTCCAACCGCAGCTGCAGTACTTAACACATTAATCATAAAAGGTCTACCAATTTTTTGCAGATACGAAGCAATTTTAGGGGTCGAAAATGCATAACCAATACGCATACCAGCTAATCCATATGCTTTTGAAAAACTATGAATAGCAATTACATTTTCATTTTTCTTAATGTAATATGCAGCATTACAAAAATCTGGATCTTCAACAAAATGGAAATATACTTCATCATAAACTACAATAACGGTATCTGGGATATTATCTAATAAATAATCAACATCTTTTTTAGAAACTATAGTTCCCGTGGGATTATTTGGTGTAGTTAAAAATATCAATCGTGTATTTTCATTAATCGCATCAATAATCCCCTCTACATTTAAACTAAAATCAGGTGTTTTTAAAGGGACATCGATAACTGTAGCATTTTCTATAGCCGCAAAATTGCCATAAGCTTTAAATGTTGGAGACGAAACGATTACTTCACTATCAGCATCTAAAAACCCTCTACAAATAATATCAATAATCTCTACACCACTATTAGCTGTTATGTACTGATCTGCTTCAATACCATTATCATAGTGATCAACTAAGGCTTTTTTCAACACAGAATCATCCCTATGGTGATATTCAGACAATTCATTTAATGATTCTTGTATTGCTTCTAACGCTTTTGGCGAAGGCCCCAAAAAATTCTCATTAGAAGAAAGCTTATATATTTTTTGGTTTTCATTTTTGTTTTTACTTTCAGCTTTTGTCGCGCCTACTTTATAAGGTATAGTGTCTAATATATGCTTTTTATACATCATTTGATTATTTTGGTAAAGGCTCTAGAAAAGTAAAAATTTGTTTTTGAAACATAATACATTAAAGTGCTACTATTACAGCACTTTTTGTTGTCTCTCACACATTAAAAGCTTTTTCAGAGCGAAGCTTCAATACTTCTTTATTTTTCTTAAAAAAATCGGTTACTAATTCTGTTTTTAATGTTTTGCTATTCTCAAGCTCTAAGATGTATACATCATTAGCGTCTGTATCATAAATGGCTAAAGAGGCTATTCCTGTTTTGTGAGCAGAAATCTCTCCGGGATTTACAACCCATGTCTTATTTTCTTTTTGAAGTGAAGATATATGAGTATGCCCAAAAAACACAGCGTCATACAATCCCGAGTTCGCCATAGGAATAGCAAGGTCGTCGTAATGAGAAATAAAAATTTTGCGATTATCTATTTCTAAAAAATCATATGTATTTAGGCTCACACTAAGATTACCTCCCTGATAATGTGCCACTTTAGTAATCTCTACTTTTTCGCCATCATTATTTCCCCAAATCATAAATACAGGAATCGTAGAGCACGATAATACTTTTGCAATACCAGCATTCATTAAATCTCCTAAGCAAAGTATTTGTTTGCAATTCTGCCTTTCGATTTCCTCTAATGCAAGAATAAGATTATGGAAATTCTCATGAATATCTGATATAATAGCTATTTTCATCTGTATACATCTTTATAGATTATTTTACACCTCTCAGCTTTGGCATCGATTTAAATTGATCTGTAGAAGGCATATCAATACCTACTCCTATTTCTATTAGTGTTGGTAATTCTTGTTCTTTTGCTTTTTGTATTGCTCGTCTAAAACTATCAAAGTCTGATACTTTTTCTGCATGAGCACCGTATGATTTTGCCATTGTAATAAAGTCTGGGTTTGTTAAATCGCTAGCGATCACTTTATCTCCATAATTATTGATCTGCATATTCTGCACATTACCATAGGCATTATTATTAAACAGGCAAATAATTACACCTATCTTGTGTTGTACAGCTGTAGCTAACTCTTGTACAGCAAACATAAACCCTCCGTCGCCGCAAACTGTAACTACAGGCAATTCTGGTCTTGCCACTTTTGCTCCAAGTGCTGTAGGAAACCCCCATCCCAAAGTCCCCATATACCCAGTAGACAAATAGGTTCTGGGAGCATAAGCTTCCCATAACATTCTGCTGGCAAACCCAACCTGTGTTAACTCATCTACAAAAATCCCGTCGTCGGGTAATTCTTCTCTTATAATCCTTAAATACGTTGCCTGAGGCTCTAAATATGCTGTCTTTTCTTTCCAGCCAGCTTTTAATGCCAGCATTTCTTTTTCTCTACTCGCTCTTTGAGGAATCTTGTTTTTAAGTGTCTCTAAGATTGCTTTTGATGCTTGCACTGCATTAGCTGTTAATGCTATATCGGGTATTGTAATTTTATCATGATCATTAGGATCTATATTAACACTAATAAATGACATGTGTTCATCGATCCCCCATTTCAATATTGGCATACGCACATGACTTCCTATCCCTACAACTACATCTGCTTTTTTCCATAATTCATACGCAGCCGGAACAGGATGACTTAGGTAATTTCTAGAAGAGACAATACCTTTTCCGGTTCGATATGCAAATACCGGAATTTGCATATAATTGGCCAGTGCTGTTATTTCTTCACTAGCGTCCATAGCTCCACTTCCTACAAAAATTAATGGATTTTTTGCATGTATTAAAGCCTCTACTATCTTGTTAATTATAGATGTATCTATTTCGTTTTCTTGTTTTGCTTTCGCGAAAGCCGGAAACGCTATTTCATCAGAACTCATTAATAAATCCATAGAAATTTCTAGCCCCACAGGCTGTGGCCTTCCTGTTTCGATTTCCTGAAAGGATTTCTGTAGTTTATTTGGTATTTCTTTAATATCACTCACCTTATCCGAGTATTTGGTAAGGCGTTTCATTATCCCTAATTGATCGTTAGATTCATGCAATACTCCCCAGCCTTTTCCCTGAGTTTTTAAAGGAGTTTGACCAACTAATGCCAGTACCTTTGCATTCAATCCATAGGCTGTTAACAAAGCTGCCGAGCTATTAAGGAATCCTGGCCCAGGAACCACATTATAGACTGCTGTTTTACCAGATGCCAGGTGATATCCTAATGCCATATACCCGACTCCCTGCTCATGGCGTGTATGTATTACCTTTATTTCATCCTGATAGTCATAAAATGCATTGTACAACCAGTCGTTTTGCACTCCTGGCAAACCAAAAACAATTTTAATACCTTGTTTTATTAATGATCGCACTACGATCTGTCCCCCCGTTAATTTTGTCATAGTTTAGTATACTATATTTACTGCTTTTGTTTTTGTAAAAGCATATAACCCTTCTTTTCCCAATTCTTTTCCTATCCCCGATTGTTTAAATCCACCTAAAGGGAAATGAGGATCTGACCTAGCATTAGAATTTACCCATACCCAGCCGGCTTCCAGTTCATCTACCATTCTCATAGCCTTAGAAACATCTTTAGTAAAAACAGTAGAAGAGAGACCATAATTAGTCTGATTAGCCAATTGAATTGCTTCTTCAATAGTTTTAAAAGGTACACCAACCAATACAGGGCCAAAAATCTCTTCTTGTAATACTCTCAGGTTGTTATCTGTAGCAGAAAAAATAGCAGGCTCTAAAAAATATCCTTTATCTTTTATCTTTTTTCCACCAGAAATTAAAGTAGCTCCCTCTTCGTTACCTAATTTTATATAATTGGTAACAGTATCTAAATGTGATTTACACACCAAAGGCCCTAAAGCCACATTATCCTCAAATCCATGTCCAATTTTCATTTTTTGAGCGCTGTGCATAATATTAGTCATGACTTTATCATAAACTTTTTCCTGTATATATACTCTAGAACCCGAAACACAAATTTGTCCCATGTTTCTAAAAATACCTTGAGATACACATTGGGATGCCCAATCTAAATCTGCATCTTCAAAAACAACTGCAGGGGATTTCCCTCCCAGTTCTAATGATATTGCTGTAATAGAATCTATTGCAGCTTTTCCTATCGCTTTTCCAGTAGTAGTAGATCCTGTAAAAGTTACTTTATCGATATCAGGATGTGATACTAAAGCATTTCCTGTAGTTTTTCCATTACCCAATATAATATTGACTACACCTGCCGGAAAACCAGCTTCTGCAATAAGTTCTGCTAACACCAAGGCGTTTAGTGGTGTTTCTCCCGATGGTTTTAATACCACCGTGCAACCTGTTGCCAAGGCCGGTGCCAATTTCCAAGCTGCAATAGAGAATGGGGTATTCCAAGGGATAACTGCAGCTACTACTCCTATAGGCTCTCTACATGTAAAAGCAAAATTTTGTTTATTATGGGGTTGCGGAATAGAAATATTAAAGGTTTCTCCCTCGATTTTACTACACCATCCGGCATAGTATCGAAACGTTTTGGCCGCACCTAATACTTCAGATTTTCTGGCTTCTATAAAGGGTTTTCCATTTTCTAAAGTGATTACTTCGGCGATATGATCTGCATTTTCTTCAATTAAATCACTTAGTTTATAGAGTAACCGCTCTCGGTCTGCAGGAAGCATTTTTCGCCATTCATAAGCATACAAGGCTTTCTTAGCTGCCCCCACCGCTTTGTTTACATCTTCTCGTGAAGAAATAGGAATAGTAGCAATCACCTCTTCATTAGCAGGATTAATTACTTGGCTAACTTCATCGCAATCTGCTAAAACCCACTCATTATTTATAAAATTCTTCTTAGACAGGTCACTAAAAAAAGATGTAGTCTTTGGGTGTAACGAAAGTTCTTGTATTGATTTCATTTATCTTACAGCATTTTTGGTTAAGTCTAGTCCCATTATCAATTCTTTTATCTCTGTAGAAAGGATAATTTCTTTAGCATTAATCTCTTTTTGAAAATATTTCTGCAACACTTTCATTCCGATTTCTGATAATTCTTTTCGAACTTCGAGAGAACGACCTTCGCGTAAACGAATCAATAGATTTATCATTTTATAATCTGGATTACCATCAATAATAAAATGATCACTAGATTGTACAACTCTACACTTTACTCCTAATCGAGGAATATGTCCCGTGGCTACGAGTTCATCGGTTAAGGTTTGAAAAACAGTTCTAAAATCTGCTTCTATATTACCTGAGCATTCTAATGTTATATGTGGCATACTAATCTGCTATTATTGGACGTGCTTCCATGGTTGCTTTTTTTACTTTGGTATTTATAAATGTACTTCCGTTTTCAAACCAACTTCTTGGTGCCGGCGCTCCCCATAGTGTTTGCCTTTGTGGATCACTTAAATCCCAACCCAACGGTTCTAAATCGGGATCAACAGTTAAATAATCACAGGTATAAATTTCTATTCTATGACCATCTGGATCTAGAATATATAAGAAAAAAGCATTGGACACGCCATGCCTTCCTGGGCCTCGCTCGATATTATTCACATATCCGGTGGTAGACATCACATCTAGTAGATGAATAATATTAAGTGCGGTAGGTACCCAAATAGCCGAATGATGTAATCTAGGTCCATCACCATTGGTTAGTGCCATATCATGAACATTTCCTTTTCGATGCATCCAGGCAGCCCACATTTCTCCTTTTTCTGTAGTAGAATACTCGGTAAGTCTAAATCCTAGTTGACTTACAAAAAATTCATATGTTTCTTGCGCATTGGGTGTAAAAACATTAAAGTGGTCAAACCGCTGCGGATGCATTCCTCGATAAGCTTTATATTCTCTGAGCTTTTGAGGTACTTTTTTCATACGTGCATAAAACTCTAAAATAAAACCTTGTGGCGATACGACTCGTAGTGTTCGGTCCTCGGCATATTTTGAAACCCACTCAGTATCAACATCAATGTTGTCTAAATGTGTTTTTAACGCATCTAAATCTTTTTCAAAAGCTACTTTAAATCCAACTGCCAGTACAGAAGGGTCTTTTGCTTTTTTTAAAATATAAGAGTGGTGCTGTTGTTCTTCTAAACCACGCAGGTAAATGGTATCTTCAGTTCTTTCGGTCTCAATTAAACCTAATATATCCACATAAAATTTATGGGATTCTTCTAAATCGGTTACAGCATATTCTACATGGCTACAACGAATAATATTAAAAGGTAAATCGAAGTTATGAGGTACTAGTGCCATACTTATTTTTTTATCATTACTATTATTCAATCCCCAATTTTGGGATATCATGATCTCCTAGTGCTATAGAGATATTTTTGGTTTCCATATAAAAGTTAAAACTATACTCTCCGCCATCTCTTCCTATACCACTGTATTTAACACCACCAAAAGGTGTAGGCAGGTGTCTTACATTTTGAGAATTTATCCAAACCATTCCTGCTTCTACTTGGTGTGCTATTCGATGCGCACGGCTTACATCTTTTGTCCAGATATACGCTGTTAATCCATATTTTACAGCATTGGCTATTTTAATTGCCTCCTCTTCAGTTTCAAATGGAATTACAGTTAAGAATGGTCCAAAGACTTCTTCCTGGGCAATACGCATATCTTTTGATGCATCAATAAAAAGTGTTGGATTTACATAACATCCCTTTTCTAACCCATCTGGTTTACCACCACCTACTGCCAGAGTTGCGCCTTCATTTTTTCCTATTTCTCCATAATTCAATACTTTTTCCTGATGTGTAGGATGAATCATAGGACCAATTTCTGTTACTGGGTCTAATGGGTGCCCTACTTTTATAGCAGCGACTCTCTTTTTTAGTTTTTCAACGAAATCAGAATAGATATCTTTTTGTAATAGTAATCTACTACTTGATGTACATCGTTCTCCGTTAAGACTGTATTTCATAAAAATTGCAGCATCTAAAGCCCGCTCTACATCAGCATCATTAAAAACAATAATAGGATTTTGCCCTCCTAATTCTAAATGCACTCTTTTTAATGTTGGTGCTCCTTGTTTCATGATATGGCTACCGGTTGTAGTCTCCCCAATAAATGCTACTGCCTTTATGTATTCGTGTTCTGTTAATGATTTCCCTGCTTTTTCTCCAAAGCCGTGCACAACATTCCATACTCCTCTTGGCAATCCTGCCTCATGTGCTAATTCTGCAAGTCTGTTTGCTGTTACAGGGCTAAATTCTGCAGGTTTATGAACAACAGTACACCCTGCTGCCAGAGCTGGTGCTATTTTCCATGTACTTAGCATAAACGGAGTATTCCAGGGAGTAATGATCCCAACCGGGCCTATGGGTTGACGAATGGTATAATTTGCATGATGAGTATCTGGTGTAGATAACCCATTTTGTGCATCAATAACCTTATCAGCAAAATACTTAAAGTTTGCAGCACCTCTAATCGCTGCTTTTTTCATAAAGCGGATAGGTTGTCCTGTATCATAACTTTCTAACACTGCAATTTCGTCTGCATGTTCTTCTATTTTTTCTGCTATGGCATATAAAATATCTCGTCTGTTTTTATGAGACATCGCTTTCCATTCTGCAAAAGCATCCATTGCCGCCTGCGCTGCATTATCAATATCTTCTTTATCACTTTCGGCCACGTGGGTTATAAAGTTTCCATCTATAGGTGTCGTATTCTCAAATGTTTTTCCTGAAATTGCTTCAACAGTGTTTCCATTGATAAGGTTCTTGATACCTCTTTCTTTTAATTGAGGTAAAAACCGTTGTAATACTTCTAAATTCTTGTCTAACATTATTCTGCTATTAAGTAATTTTCTAATTTTCCGATACCTGCTACTTCACATACTACTGTATCTCCGGGATAAATATGTGATACTCCTTCTGGAGTTCCTGACCATATCATATCACCGGGATTAAGTGTCATAAAACCTGACATATATTCTATTAATTCTGCAATGCTATGTCTAATATTTTTGGTATTCCCTTCTTGCCTTAATTCTCCATTAACCCAGGTTTTAAGGGAAACATTATTAGGGTCTATATCTTTGGCATCGACCATCCAAGGGCCACAAGGCCCCCAGGTATCAAATCCTTTTGCTTTAAGTGGTGGTCTGTAATAATTAACCACAAAATCACGAACTGTGATTTCATTGCCCACCATATAATATCCAACATAATCTAATGCATCTGCAGCTTTAACTTTTCTGCAAGAACGACCAATTACTGCCACAAGTTCACATTCGTAATGCATATAATCTATCCCCGCCGGAACAATAATATTAGATGTATGCCCAATCATTGTGTGAGGCATTTTATGAAACAATATGGGATATTCTGGAATCTCTAATTTTAATTCCTTGGCATGATCTGCATAAGCTAAAGCCACACCTATCGCTTTACCAACTCCCTGTGGATCGACAGGTGGAAGAAACATAACATCATCAGGATTAAATTCTTGTGTACCTTTTAGTATTGTATTATTTTCATAAATTCCCTGATGGATTCCTCCATTATATGCAAATCTTACGTGTTTCATACCTATATATTTATTGTTTTTATCGCTGAATCAAATTCTCACTATCACAATCATTGTACTTTTTACAAATTAGTAGTGCGTATTTGACGTATTATTCTTTTGTTCTGGTTTATAATCTTCTGCTAATCCTTTTGCTGCTTTTGCTAATAAAAGAGTATCAATCCCAACTCCAATCATATTAGCACCATGCTCACTATAATAGTTAACAATTTCTTTTGAGACAGACAGGAAACCTGCTGTTTTTCCTTTAGTCTTAATACACTGAATAGCTTTTACTATTACCTCTTTTACTTTTGGGTGGTTGGGTTGTCCCAAATACCCCATAGATCCAGCTAAATCTGCTGGTCCAATAAATACTCCATCTACTCCATTTACTGCTAAGATTTCTTCCAAATTATTAATTCCTTGAACAGATTCTACCTGGCAGATCAAACACATTTCATTATTAGCATCTAGAAAGTAATCATTAGTTCTATTCCATTTTGATGCTCTTGCCAATGCTGTACCTATACCTCTACATCCTTCTGGGGGATAACGCATTGCCTTTACAAGTTCTTCTGCCCGAGATGCACTTTCTACCATAGGAATTAACAAACTTTGCACTCCCATATCCATAAGTTGTTTTATAAGTACCGAATCCCCAACAGGTGGACGAACAATAACCTGCACATCATATGCAGCCATTACCTGTAGTTGAGTCTGAATAGTTCGTAAATCAAATGGAGCATGCTCTCCATCAATTACAATCCAATCAAATCCAGAACCAGCCAAAATCTCTGCTGTAATGGTATCTACAATACCGTTC
Organism: Aquimarina megaterium XH134; assembly: GCF_000520975.1. GTDB lineage: Bacteria > Bacteroidota > Bacteroidia > Flavobacteriales > Flavobacteriaceae > Aquimarina > Aquimarina megaterium. Next base: position 35,744 of record NZ_JACB01000062.1, on the reverse strand, counting down.
CATATACCATAAATGGTTTCACGATTGCATACTGCTTCTTTGAATGTGTTTTTAGAAATTTTCATGGTATTACATAAAATTACAAGTTATTTTTCCCAATGAATTATAATCAGCGGTAATAGTATCTCCGGCTTTTACAATAACTGGACGTGTAAAAGAGCCTGCCAAAATGATTTGCCCTGCATCTAATGTTATATTATGTTTTGCATATTTTTTTGCTAACCAAATGACCCCTTTGGCAGGATGATCGAGTACCGCTGCAGCAACACCAGACTCCTCTATAGTTCCATTTTTGTATAATAATGCGCCTACCCATCTTAGATCTATATCTCGAGGATTAATTCTGGTATTGCCCAAAATAATCCCTGCATTCGCTGCATTATCCGAAATCGTATCTTTAACAGTTCTAACGTAATTGGTCTTGGGGTCTACTCGATAAGTACGTGCTGCAATAAGTTCTAGTACAGGCACTACATAATCTGTTGCATCCAATACATCTTCTATTGTAAGAGTATCGCCAAAAAGTGGTTTTTTTAGCACAAAAGCTAGCTCTACTTCTATCCTAGGGTCTAAAAAATCAGAAGTCTTTATCTCACAACCATTTTCATAAACCATATCGTCTAGTAGTGTTCCATAGTCAGGTTCATTGATATTCATAGCGACTTGCATAACCTTTGAAGTAAGCCCAATTTTATACCCGACTACTTTTCTACCTTCTTTTTTTTTGATATTAACCCACTCTTCCTGAATTTGATAGGCATCATTGATATCCATCTCGGGAAAATAATTTGTTGTGGCTACTACCTGGTTTTTATTTTTTTCTGAATCATGTAACCGATTTGCTTCCTCTTTTATTTGTAATGAAGTTAACATAGTATAATTTATTAGTTGCAATCTCGTTTATTTAAAAACAAAGTAGATTCATAAAAGTGCTATAATTGTTGCACTTTTTGTTTTTTCATTATTATTAGTGTAGCATAATGAGTTATTTTTGATGTATGAAAGATAAAGATTTGATTCGATTAGATAAATTCTCGGATAAAAAAGATTTACCCTTTTTTATGCGTCCCTTACTTCATGAAAAAAACAGAAATAGAAAAGACAGAGATCCACATCGTCATACATATCATGAGATTATTTATTTTAAATCTGGTGAAGCACTTCAGAACATAGACGATGAGCTTGTGAATCTAAAAACTCCAAACACTTTTTATTTAATAGAGCGAGGGCAGGTACACGATTTTATTAAAGGAAAAAACATGCAAGGTTTTCTAATTCGTTTTGACAGTGAACTTATTCCTTTTCAAACAACAATCGATAACATCTCTTTTTTATCAATAATTCATAATATATCCAAGGTAAATACAATTGTTTTAGACAAAGATGATGTATCACATTTTGAAGCAATTTTGGATCAACTTCATTATGAGTACTTATCTCCATTATATTCTTATGGAAGAAGGAATACAATCGTTTTTTTATTACTTACTTTATTAGTAAAATTACAACGAAAATGCAATGAAATCAATAGCGGTAACCAAAATTTAAATCAATCTTATGAAAAAAAGATGTATTATAAATTTCTAGAATTATTAGAACTTAATTTCTCTAGTTATCACGAGTGTGATTTTTATGCTCAGGAGTTAGGTTTATCAAATAGAAAGCTAACCGAAATCACAATGCTTGTTAATGGGTCTTCGAGCAAGAAAATAATTATTGATCGCATAATTATTGAAGCAAAACGATTACTTCTTTATAGCCAAATCAGCTCGAAAGAAATCTCTTTTATACTAGGATTCGAAAGCCCTTCATATTTTAGTAGGCTTTTTAAAAATAAAACAGGAGAATCTCCTAATTCATATAAAAAAAACATCAAAAGTAAAGAGAATGTATACTTCGAAAAAAAATGATCTTTATTTATGTCGCCATCTTATCTGAAATAATAACATAATAGTCATAAGGTTACTTATCATCAATACCTGCTACCTGATCTTTATTCACTTCTTCAGGTATATTATTGCTAGCACTTACACTTTCTTCTTCCTCTTCAAAACTTTCCATAGTATCTGCCAGACGTTTGCTAATTTTAACCAAATAGATTGTCTCTTCTGTTCTTACTTCTACAGCTTCTATTGCTTCATTATGTTGGTTTCTAAAATGAACTATATCTCTATCATTATAACCATCGGGAAACTTTTCTACTAGTAGGTTTAAAATGTCTTTGTTAAGTTTTTTGTAGTCAACAATTACTCTTTTCATAGGACTCACAGGTTTAAGAATTAATTCTATACTTTACATATTTAAAACAGCATTTTTTTTGCTAAATGCTATTTTCTCGATTATAAATCTTGGTGTATTTTTTATTCACTTACTCCAAGTAATTTTCAATTGAGTGTATATTATTTCACTGAGTAATTTGTTACTACAAGTCTAAATAAAAAAAATGAAACTTTTAAGAAATCAACTTTAAAAATCAATTATTTTTTTAAAATTTTTACTTGTTAAAAATTTTAAATTTTTATCTAATCATAACTTATTTCCGAAAGTTTTCAGAAAATTTATGTGTATTGCTTCACTACCTTTTTCAGTACTCATAATGATAATCGATTGTATTATTCATTAGAGATTTTATAAAAAGTAAGAAACTCATATCCCCTAATAATATGGCATTTTCGACGTTATGTATGTCGGTATTATGATTATGATAAAGACAATATTTAAAAAAAAATGGATAAAATGGCTATTCTATGCTATTGGTGGGTTCATTTTCTTCAGCATTTGCTTTTATGCTAGTATATATTTTGGTTTCTGGGGTAAATTACCTAATAAAGAAGAATTAGGTTCTTTAAAACAGGCCGAGGCCACTCAAGTACTGGATAAAGACGGTCATATGATTGGTAAATATTATATCTATGACAGACAACCCATATCATACGAGGATTTACCTCAGCATCTTATAGATGCACTAGTAGCTACAGAAGATGTACGTTTTTATGAACATGATGGTGTAGATAACACAAGTCTTTTACGCGTATTTTTTAAGACCATTTTACTTCGGGATAAATCTTCGGGAGGGGGTAGTACCATAACTTTACAATTGGCAAAAAATCTCTTTGGAAGAAAAAAATATAAATTATTTAGTACTGTAATCAATAAATTGAAAGAATCTTTTGTTGCCAAAAGAATAGAAGATATATATTCAAAAAAAGAGATTCTCACATTATATTTTAATACTGTTCCGTTTCCGGATAACACTTACGGAATTGAAAGTGCAGCCCAGAAATTCTTTAATAAATCTACTCATCAATTAACACTCTCTGAAGCCGCCACACTTGTTGGGACACTTAAAGCTAATCATAGTTATAACCCAAGGTTGTTTCCTGAAAGAAGCCAGTTAAGAAGAGATGTTGTACTTCAACAAATGGTTAAATATGGATACCTAAGTGCTCATCGATCAAATCAAACCATGAGTCAGCCTATCATAATGGATTATCAACATTTTAACCACGATCTTGGGTTGGCACCTTATTTCAGAGAAGAAGTAAAAAAAGAATTGATCAATATCTTAGAGAAACATAAAAAACCAGACAGCAGTACTTATGACATCTATAATGATGGTTTGATTGTACACACTACACTCGACTACAAAATGCAGATTTTGGCAGAAGAAGCTATGAAAGAACATATGCAAGTATTACAAAACGATTATGAAAAATCTTTTGGTAGTGCTGCTCCCTGGAAGACCGATAAAGATCTCGTTAAGAATGCGATCAAAAGCCTTAAAATCTATTCGATATACAAGGAACAAGGGTTGACAGAAGCGCAAATTGAAGATTCTCTTTCTGTAAAGAAAGACATAGAACTATTCGAGTGGAGTGGTAACATTACCAAAAAAATATCTTCTCTGGATAGTATACAACATTATTTAAAATTTCTGAATACCGGAATGATTGCTATCGAACCAACAACGGGTGCAGTACAAGCATATCTGGGAGGGATTGATTATCGTTATTTTAAATATGACCATGTTTCGCAAAGTGAAAGACAGGTTGGTTCTACTTTTAAACCTTTTGTGTATACCACTGCTATAGAAAATGGTATGAAGCCTTGTTCTTATTTCTCGACAAAAGAGATCACCTATACAAATTTAGACAACTGGACACCTAAAAACGCATCAGAACAAAATGATCCATATCTTAATTTTACACTAGAAAAAGCGCTTAGTAACTCTGTTAATACTATTGCAGTAAAGGTGCTCAATAAAGTGGGGATTCCTAAAGTTGTAGATCAGGTAAAAAAACTAGGAGTCACTGCTATACTTTCTGAAGAACCTGCAATGGCGCTGGGTACAGATGGTATCAAATTAAAAGAATTGGCAGGAGCTTATGCAAGTTATGTAAATGAAGGTAAAAGTGTGAAGCCTTATTATATTTCGAGAATTGAAGATAAAAATGGTCGTTTAATTGCTTCTTTCGAACCCGAAATAGCTGAGACTCCTGCCTATAATGATTATACAAGACAAGTGCTTTTAGAAATGATGAAATCTACTGTAGAACAAGGTACTGCAACCAGACTTAGAACCACTTATAACCTCAAAAATGATATTGCAGGTAAAACAGGAACCACTCAAGATAATAAAGATGGTTGGTTTGTTGGGATTACTCCAAATCTAGTAACGATCACCTGGGTAGGAAATGATAATTACAATATTGGTTTTAAAACTACTGCTTTGGGGCAAGGAGCCAATACTGCACTACCAATTTTTGCCAAATTGTATCAAAAGATGAACCTGGATAGTACATTTGATCCTATTACAAAAAGTAAATTCGAAGAAAGTGCAAAGGAAGTTTTAAAGGATTTGGATTGTAAACCCGAAAAAAGAGATAATTTCTTTAAGCGTCTTTTTGGCAAAAAGAAGAAAAAGAAGAGGTTTTAAGCTAAAATATATACAACCTACTTCTTATCATCTGACTTCTCCGTATTTCTTTACCAGAAATGTATGTAGCCTAAACGCTCCCACTCCTAATAAAATACCTATTGCCATACCAGTAACGATATCGCCCGGATAATGTACTCCTATATAAATTCTGCTATAACTAACAACAATTGACCATACCACCATAAATGGAAAGATATACTTTAGGTGTTTTCGTAAGGCTAATCCTGTAAAAAAAGCTAATGCCATAGAGCTAGCTGCATGACCAGAAAAATATCCATGTCGCCCACATCGTTCTGCAATAAAACGTGTAAACTCTGCTACACCATCTGCCCTACATGGCCGTGGTCGCATAAACAACACATTTTTAAACAAATTTGATAGTTGATCGGTAGCAGTAATTAATAATGCGACAACCACCAGTGTGATGATCGTACCTCTAACTCCAAAATATTTATAGAAAAAAATCAATAATACTAAATACAGAGGGATTTGGTATAATTTCTCTGTCATAAATAACCAAAATCCATCCCATACAGATGTACCCAGATTATTGAGGTATAAAAAAAGTTCTTTATCTAATTGTATGAGGTCTTCCATTGTTATGGTCGTTTATCTATTTTTATTCGTCGTAACGTTCTATTTCACGATCATAAAAATCATTAGCAGTTTTAAAAAGATTTTCTGCTTCCTCTAACAATTCTTTTTCATCATTTTTATCAAACTCTTCAAGCCATTCTATTTCATCATTTTCCAGATTGATAATACATCTCGGAAACTCGGTATGAATTACAAAAATGGCATCTGGATAATCAGTATTATCGCCTAATAAGAATTTTGGGAAGTCCATAATGAATACTTAAAATTACAAAGTTTCAAAGGTACTATCTTTTTTAAGGAAATCAGAAAATTATTAGGGAACTACTATTCAATTTTAATTTCTACTCTATTGTTTGATTCTGGATCCAAATTAGAATCTGCAGTAACAACGGGCATAGTATCTCCAGCCGCTACTATTTCGATTAAAGATTCGTCTATACCTTGTTCTACAAAATATTTTTTTACATTACTTGCTCTCATTGCAGACATGATTTCGTTTTCAAAAGATGAACCGGCATCATCTGCATGGCCAATAATTTTAACTTTGCTTACTTTAAATATCGTTACATACTGAATATAAGAATCTAATGCTTCTTTAATTTCTTTGTATGCTTCACTTTCGCCCACCAAGAATTCTACAGGTGAAAAATCAAGAGCCATATCACACACCTGGCTAGATGTAAGGTTTTTGGTATTTCTCATTTCCATTAGTAAGACATCATCTACAAAATAGTAGGCCGTATCAAACCCTCCTCCTTTTACAGATTTTCCTTTTGGGCTATCTGAGAAATATCCCAAAGAAATATATTTTTCTGTTCCTTTTGCTCTATATACTCCACAAACTTTAGTCCATCCCTTGGTATTACATACCATTTTGGAAGATTCTATATTTAAAGGAAATCTAGAGGTAGTCGTTATTTTTGGCCTTCTGGCAGTAAAATATGATCCAATAGATGAAGTACAGGAATTCGAGATGCCTTCTCCTAAAGAAACATACATATGAAAATAGTAATATTTCCCCTTGGATAATGGTTGTTTTAATTTGGCTGTTACTCCTTCTTTATAAGGACCACCGGCAATATACATTCCTACTTTACCTTCTCCTGTTCTGGGCTCCTGTTCCCCAAACTGTTTTAAAAAATTAGGTGATTTATGAATAAATCTAATATCAGCCAATCTAGGGTGATAAGCATCTGGAGAATTAATTGTAGCTTTCCAATCCTTAACAATTCCAAAGTTTTGCATCTCCATATCCAGTCGTGAAATAGCTGCATTTGTAGCTTCGAAACTAGGGTTAGGAATAAGGTTTTGATTTTTACTATGAACAAAGTTTTGACTTATACTACTCTGTGTAACCAATATCATAAGCGTTACAAGCAGTAGACAAAATCTAGAATTTGGGACTCTCATATTTTGTATTCTCTTTTTTTGGAAAGATAGTTAATTATTCGTTAATACCAAATAAACGTAATAAGTATGAAAATGGTATTTGGTCTTTATTTTTATTTAAAAAATTACTTCTAAAGCCTAGATTTTATAGGCAAAAAAGACGTTATGATTTTAATTCTTATGAATTAAACCTTTGGTCAAAGCATTAAATCTAAGATATAGAAGCAATGCAGAAACAGAAAGGCCTGCCAGCAATCCAATCCAAATCCCTGAACTTTTATATTCTGTATATAATCCTAAATAATAGCTAATAGGAAATCCTACTACCCAATAGGCTATAAATGTAATTAAAGTAGGGATTTTAACATCCTGAAGACCTCTCAAGGCTCCTAATACAGTAACTTGTATCCCATCGGAAATTTGAAATAATGCAGCAATAACTAATAGTTTTGCTGCAATGGCAATCACCTCGGTATTATCTGCCATATTTTCGGTATCTTCTATATCAAGATATATTCGAGGAAGTAAATCGTTAAACAGAACAAATACTAAAGCAAACACAACTGCTAATAAAAAAGTGAGCAGAAATATTGAAATTGCGATTCTTCTTAGGTCTATAAAATGCTGAAGCCCTTTTTGGTTACCTACACGCACCATTGCAGCTACACTTAATCCCATAGCTATCATAAACGTCATAGAAGATAGGTTTAATGCTATTTGATTAGCTGCCTGTGAGTTTTTACCTAAAATACCTGATAACCATATCGCAGTAGTAAAAATTGCCACTTCAAAAAACATTTGTAATGCAGAAGGAAATCCTAAGGCTATTATTCTATTTATCATTTTTCTCTCTAGCGAGAAAAACTTGATATGAGTCACATATGAGGTAGATTTTTCTTTATTTTTTAGGAAAACCCATAAAAAGATAACCATTACAAACCTTGAAGCTAATGTTCCGACGGCTGCTCCTACTATTCCCATTTGCGGAAAACCAAATTTTCCAAAAATCAATACATAATTGAGGGCTATATTTACCAAATTAGCAACCAAAGTTGCATACATAGGATACTTGGTCATAGACAATCCATCTGAAAATTGCTTTAATGCCTGAAAACTTACTAGCGGAATCAAAGAAAAAGCGACCAGATCCAGATATGGTATTGCCAGTTCGACCACCTCTGGAGGTTGTTTCATTAAATACATCAATGGTTTTGCTACGAGTATCAACAAAAATAATGCAATTCCTAATGTAGTACATAGAAATAACCCATGCTTAAATGCTGATTTACCACTAGCAAAATTGTTTTCTCCATCGGCCTCTGCCACCAATGGTGTTATTGCAGTAGAAAACCCTATCCCCAAAGACATCGCTATAAACATAAAACTATTACCCAGAGATACAGCTGCCAACTCTGCGGTACCTAACTGTCCCACCATAATATTATCGACTAAGCCAACAAAAGTATGTCCCAACATACCCAACATTACTGGTGTAGCCAACTTTAGATTATATCGAAATTCTTTAGTGTATTGTTGTAGCATTTTACAATTTTGAAGACGCAAAGGTATTAGAACTCGAAATAAACTAAATGATTCTTATCGTATATTTAACGTTATTTTTTTAATGGTTAAATATTCTGGAAATTACTAGTTCTAAAAAAGTCAAGGTAAAATACACTGGAGTTGATAGTTTATCATAACCGCCAGTTATTTTATTATTGACAAGAACCCAACGAAAATATTATTTCGTTCCATATTTATCAAAAAGATACATCAAACTGGTCATTGTAGCAGCACCTAGTTCGAGTTCTCGTTTATTAACGGCATCAAAAGTATCATTCTTTGCATGATGATAATCAAAATAACGTTGTGAATCTGGTCGTAATCCCGCGAGTACAATTCCATCTTTTTTAAGTGGCCCGATATCGGCACCGCTTCCGCCTTGAGTGAAAGAATGTATCAAATAGGGTTCGAAAAGAGGTTTCCAGTCTTGTACCTGGGCGAAATTAGCATCATCACAATCAAATGAGAAGCCTCTGGGGGTAAATCCTCCGGAATCACTTTCTAAAGCAAAAACGTGATTCTCTCCTTTATCTTTAGCAATTTTTGCATATTTTTTACCACCCCGTAATCCATTCTCTTCATTCATAAATAATACTACGCGAATAGACCGCTTAGGCGTATATCCTATTTCTTTAAATAGTCTTAATACTTCCATAGATTGTACTACTCCTGCCCCATCATCATGAGAACCATCTCCCAAATCCCAAGAATCTAAATGCCCACCAACTACCATATATTCTTTAGGAAATTCACTTCCTGTAATCTCGCCAATCACATTGTATGATTGTACATCTTTCCAGGTACGGCAGTTCATATTAATATGGAATTTAATTTTAGGATTTAATGTTAACATAGAGCTTAACAAATCTGCTCCATTAGTACTTATTGCTGCGGCAGGAATTTTATCTATATCTTTCAGGTCACCATAACTCATTGATCCTGTATGAGGGAAATCATCTAGTCTAAGGTTCATAGAACGAACAAGTACTCCTACAGCGCCAAACTTAGCTGCTTCTGCTGCTCCAGAATATCGTTGATCTACACACCCTCCGTAAGCTCTAAATGTTTCGATAAGATCTGCTTGCATAGGTCTGTTAAAAAACACTATTTTCCCTTCAATCTGAGCAGTGCCTAGTTTTTTGAGTTCTTCTAATCCTTTAACTTCTACAATAGGAGCTTTAATACCTCCTATTGGTGTTGGCACAGAGCCTCCTAATGCGCAAATTGGCACATTGGTCGTTATGCCTGGTTCTGTTTCGATATAGGCAAATTCTGTTACACCACGAGTCCATTTTGGTACCATTACCGGTTGTAACCATACTTTATCCAAGCCTAGCTTTTTTAACTCTCTTTCCCCCCATTCTACAGCTAGTTGAGCATTTACAGAACCAGAAAGTCTCCCCCCGATTTGATTAGAGAGATAATCCAGCCATGCATAACTTTTACCATCAAGTAGTGAGGTATCATATATTTTTTTTAATGTAACAGCATCTTCTTTTACTTCATTCTGCGCAAAGCTATTAAGTGATAAAATTGCAAAAATGATGGGGATTATAGTTCTTACCATAGTATTTTCTTAAACTTTTTTATTCGTTCTCTAATTCTTGTTTATACAAATCCAGATTGGCTTTTGTTTTGTTATCTAATTCTGGTTCTTGTATATCATCATATTCTTTTAGTGTTGTATATAACGTTTTTGCTACAATATATCGTGCTACGGGTTTATTATCGGCAGGAATCACATACCACGGGGCATGTGGTAAAGAAGTTCTATTTATGGCATCCTGATAACAATCCTGATATTGATCCCAAAGTTTACGTTCTTTTAGATCTCCTGCAGAAAACTTCCAGTTTTTTTCTTTCTTCTCTAGTCTTCGAAGTAACCTGTTCTTCTGTTCTTCTTTTGATAAATGCAAATAAAATTTATAAATCAAAGTACCGTTTTCGGCAATATGTTTTTCAAAATTTCGAATTTGTTCAAAACGTTGCTCCCAAAATGCATCATTAATATCTTCGACTGTATTGATATGAGGTATATTTTCTCCCATTATATATTCTGGATGTACTCGTGTTACCAAAACATTTTCGTAATGTGTTCTATTGAAGACTCCAAACTTTCCTCGTTGTGGCAAAGCGATATAGTGTCTCCATAAATAGTCATGACCTAGTTCTAACGCTGTAGGCACCTTAAAACTGTGAACAATAATACCACGAGTATTGAAATCTTTAAATACTTCTCTAATCAAACTGTCCTTACCAGCGGTATCCATACCCTGAAGACAAACCAGCACAGCATACTTGCCATGGGCGTATAAAGTATCCTGAAGCTTTCCTAATTTCTCACGTGTTTCTTCGAGTTCTTTCTCAATTTTTTTCTCGCTCTCATTAAGGTCAAAGGTGGTTGGGATTTTGGATAATTCTACGGTATTAGATACCATAAAATCTTTATGATTTATCTTCTTCATACTATGATTTGTGTTATCACCCGAAAGATACTAAAGTTTTGGGTTTGTAGGAAAATAGTTTATCAATACCCATTTTTAATATATTTTTTTAACAAAATCTAAGGTCTAATAAGAAACATTTGAAAAATAAGCAGGCTTACCTAGCATAAAAATCATAGCTAAATCCAACCATAAACGTATCATATCTACGTCCTAAACTCTTAACATTAAGTTCTGCAAAAATATGTACAGGTATAGAAATCTGATGTAATGCTCTTATTTTTATTTGCGCTCCATGGTTAAAACTTCCTGTTCTAAACCCCAGAAAAGCATCCTCTTCAATTGCTTCAAATTCATCTGAATCATTACCTACATATCCTATTCCGGCGGTTATTGTAGTAGGATACCAATTAAATAAAATTAAATTTACTCCAATTGCCAGTTCATTATACCCTTCATACTCTTGATCTGCACCTATAGCAAATGAACGATTGTATTCTCCTAAAAAAGTGGTGTAACAATTAAAAGCATATTCTATCCTGACTCCTAATGCTAATTCATTTTCGAGTCCAAAACTTTTTGCCGCTGCAAATCCATAATTAGTTGCTCCCGGATCATATTGAGCAGAGGACATATGGGGTATACACAACAACGAAGTCAACAATAAAATTCTTCTCATTATTTTGGGCATATACTAGAATTGGTCGTAATATAAGACGTATTAATTACAACAATTGTTTTCATCAAAAAATATAATTGATCGTTATGATCATATAAAAGGATGAAGATTAATAATTACTTAGCCGCAAATAGTTTTACATCTTCTTCACTTACTTCGTTACCGCCAAGAATAATTAAACGTTCGACTACATTGCGTAGTTCTCTTATATTACCTGTCCAATCATATTGCTGTAATTGTTTTACAGCTTTGGGAGAAAACGTTTTAATAGGTGATCCTTGTTCTCCTGATATTTTTTTAGCAAAATACTCTATCAATAAAGGAATATCATCTCTTCTATCATTTAATGCCGGAACTTTTACCAAAATCACTGCCAATCTGTGATAGAGATCCTCTCTAAATTTATTTTCTGCTATTTCTTTCTTTAAATCTTTATTTGTTGCAGCAACTACACGTACATCTACTTTGATATCTTTATCACTACCTACTCTTTGTATTTTATTTTCCTGTAGTGCTCTAAGTACTTTTGCTTGTGCAGAAAGGCTCATATCTCCTATTTCATCAAGAAATATGGTTCCTCCATTAGCAGCTTCAAACTTACCGGCGCGGTCTTTATTGGCCGATGTAAAAGCTCCTTTTACATGTCCAAAAAGTTCACTTTCTATTAATTCCCCAGGTATTGCTGCACAGTTTACTTCTATCATTGGTCCTTTTGAGCGATCGCTTTTTTGATGAATCCAGTGCGCAACTAATTCTTTACCTGTACCATTAGGGCCGGTAATTAAAACTCTTGCATCTGTTGCAGCAACCTTTTCGATGATACTCTTGATATCAGAAATAGCTTTTGATTCTCCAATCATCTCATAATTTTTGGAGACTTTTTTCTTAAGCATTTTATTCTCTACAACGAGTTCCTTACGATCTAAGGCATTACGTACTGTATTGAGTAAACGGTTAAGGTCTGGCGGTTTAGAAATATAATCAAAAGCACCTAACCTCATTGTATTTACGGCAGTATCCAGATCCCCATGACCAGAAATCATGACAATAGGAATCTCGGGTTTTATCTTTTTAATAGCCTCTAATACTTCTACCCCATCCATTTTTGGCATTTTGATATCACAAAGCACAAGATCGTAATCTTCTGCTTTGATTTTTTCTATACCAGAAAGCCCATCTTCGGCTTCAAAGACTTCATATTTACTATTTTCTTCAGATAAAATTTTTACCAGAACCCTACGGATTGCTGCTTCGTCCTCGATTACTAATATTTTTGCCATTATATTTTTAATTTTATTCCGCTACGAAAATAGAATGTATTTTTATCATTGATTGCTAATACATTTTCTTGATTACCATCTCGCAAACGAATTTCATTACTTAATGTATATCCTGCATATGTGTAAAACAATAAGTGTTCCGTAAAATAATATTCATACCCCAATGCTCCCATAACATTAAACATCGATACATTTTCTATTACTTTTGTTTCTCCGTTTTCATTTACATATGCTCTGTTATTTTGTAAATTACCATAAAAACGATCCAGCCCGACAAAAGCCTGAAGTGTACTTTTCTCATTAAAAAAATATTTAAGATTTGTTTTAGGAGTCCCTATAGCATAGGACCAGCTTTGATGAAATCTTTTATAATAATTAATGATAGGAAGTGGAAAATTAAGGCTTGCAGGGTTAGTATACTGCACTCCTACAATTAAACGAGCTGTTTTTGGTTCTTGTATATTTTTATAGGTCTTTACAAAATATAAAGATCCTCTGTATCTAAAATCATCACTCTCTAAACCCGATCCTTCAAAATTAGATGAAATTCCAACTCCAAATTTAGTCCCAAATCGCCAATTGTTTTTCATCTTAAAGGTATACCCCAACTCTACAGCTGCTGTATGAAAACTATTTAGTTCTCCCCGATCATCAAATCCCAACTCATCATCTATCTGTAGATTATTAAATCTATATTGTGCACCGATTACCAGATAAGTTCCTTTATCATCCATTTTAATAGGATAATTAGCAGAAACTCTAATACGGCTATAGACATTATCACTATCGGCTTGTGGGATATATGTATATTCGATTCTTGCTAAATCAGTACTCTGACAACGTACGCCATTAAAGCTATATAATAATATGCATATCAAAATCAGGTTCTTCTTTCTCATTTTTTGGGGCGTATGTTATACTTTTCTATCTCTTTTTTTTCATTCTTTTATAATGGTAACTTCTCGTTGTGGGAAAGGAATATTAATGTTATGCTCTCTAAACAAACGATCTATTTCAAATCTAATCTCACTTTTAGGAACTCCTGATTGAAAACTATCATCAATAGTAAAAATTATTTTGAAATTTAATGAGCTATCTGCAAAATCTGTGAATAAAACCATTGGAGGTGGGTCTTTTAGCACATTTGAATTAGAAGATGCTGCCTTAATCAATAACTCTTTCACTAATTGTGTGTCGCTACCATAAGCAACGCCCACAGAAACAGATTCTCTGGTTACTGTCCCGTTTTGAGTCCAATTATATAAGGACGAGGACATATATTTATGATTAGGGATAATTAAAACTTTATTATCAATGGTTACTGCTCTAGTCGTTCTTAATTTTATTTCTTCTACTCGTCCTACTTTACCATCTAATTCTATAATATCGCCTACATGTACCGTTTGATCTATAAAAATAAATATCCCGGATAAAATATCCTGAATAAAAGTTTGCAATGCAAGACCTACACCAACTAATAATGCAGCAGAAGCAGCAAATATAGCTGTGATATTAAATCCAATACTATCTAATGCAAAAAAGATAACAATGAGATAAATGAAATATTTTGAAAATGAGAATACCGATTCAAACTTAAGTTTATCCTGACTCTGCATTTTACGGGTAAAAACTCTCTTTGTAAGTTTTAAGATAACCGAAGTAATAACAAAAACCAGTAATACAAAAAATAATAAACCTACAGTAAGTACAAAGGGATGTTCGTCTGTTCCGAAATGAAAAATTTCATAACTAAAAAATTCTTGCAGGGTATCCCAAATATTTTTAGGAATAACTTCTTTAACCTGCTCCTTTACTTGTTCTGTAATTTCTTCCTGCATCATAGCGTTAATATTTCATCCACTTAAATAACTCTTTATAGCTTGGTTTTTTACCATACATAAGTATTCCTACCCGGTATATTTTTCCTGCCAGCCATGTGATAAAGATAATACTTCCTACTAATAGAAGCATAGAAATCAATACTTCCCACCAGGGTACCCCAAAAGGTATACGCATTAACATTACTATTGGAGAAGTTAAAGGAATCATAGAAAACACTGTAGATACTGTGCCATGAGGATTTTCTATTACAGAAAAGAACCCTACATAAATCCCCAGCATTAGTGGCAAGATAATAGGTAACATAAATTGTTGCGAATCGGTTTCACTATCAACAGCTGCTCCTATAGCAGCATAAATCGAACTGTACAAAAAGTATCCTCCTATAAAATAAATAAAAAAAGACAACACTAAAGTCCCTAATGGAAGCTTCATGATATCTTGAAGTATTAGTTGTATTTCTTGCTGACTATCTCCTTGCATAGCCATCGATTGATCTATACCCACAGGTTGTGGATTTATCCCAAAAACCGAAGATACTACAGCAAGTAACACTCCACCCAAAATCACCCATATGAGAAACTGAAGAATCCCTGCAAAAGAAGTTCCCAGAATTTTACCCATCATAAGTTGTAATGGTTTTACAGAAGAAATGATAATTTCTATGATTCGATTAGATTTTTCTTCGATAACAGATCGCATTACCATATTACCATAAATGATAATAAACATCATTAAGAAATACCCCGCTACACCACCAAAAATCATTTTTATATAACTAGACATCTTTGATGTTTTCTCTCCAGAAAAGTTTTCTATTAGAATATTTACTTTGGCTTTTGAGTTTTCTATGGCATCCAGATCCAGTCCTTTTTCTTCAAAATTTTGATTGGTTAACTTGTTAGCTATAATTTTTTCAATTCTATTAAGTATTGAAATACTTGGTGCTTCATCTGCATAAAACTGTATTGATTTGGCAAGTTCACTATTAGAGTTTTTCTTTGGCACATACAATAGTCCATCAAGTTTTTTGATAACTACAGAATCTTTTGCATCGTTTAAAGTTAGATGACTATAATCTATATAGTCGACATCCCCAGAATCTTTAAAATCAGTACTAAACAATCCTGTTTCATCATAGAATGCTACTTTACGAATTTCATCATTGTTTAAGGTCGCGAGCCAGGCAATTAAAGAAATCATACCTACCATGATCAAAGGACTTAAAAAGGTCATCATTACAAAGGTCTTGTTCCGAACTCGAGCTATAAATTCTCTTTTGATAATTAATTTTAGATTACTCATTCTCTGTAATGGTTTTAATAAATATCTCGTTAACTCCTGGGATCACTTCATTAAATCTCATTATTTGGCCTTTATCTGATAAATACTGTAATAATTCATTCGAGGATGTATTATTATCTAAAGTTATTTTCATTTTCAATTGATCATCAATTGTTTTAAAATCTGCGGGGGTTACATCAAACTTACCTTGTAATGTGGTATATAAATCGGTGTTATTTTCGGTTAAAATACCTACTTCGAATGTATTAGATTTATAGGCTCTCTTTATATCGGTTACCTTCCCTTCTAGTATTTTTTTAGACTTATTTATTAGGGCAATATGATCACATAATTCTTCAACACTTTCCATACGGTGAGTAGAAAATATGACTGTTGCTCCTTCATCTCGTAGTTGTAGAATTTCATCTTTAATAACATTGGCATTTATGGGATCAAAACCACTAAATGGTTCATCAAAAATTAGTAGCTTAGGTTTATGAAGTACAGTTACAATAAACTGTACCTTTTGTGCCATTCCTTTAGAGAGCTCTTGTATTTTTTTGTTCCACCAATGTGAAATATCAAATTTATCAAACCAATATGTCAAACGTTCTTTGGCTTCGGCTTTACTAAGACCTTTAAGTTGAGCCAAATACAATGCTTGTTCACCTACTTTCATAGATTTATACAGACCTCTTTCTTCTGGTAGATAACCAATATCTCTAATATGCTGTGGTTTTAACGGTTCATTATCCAGATATACACTTCCTCTATCAGGCAAAGTGATTTGATTAATGATTCTAATTAGTGTTGTTTTGCCAGCTCCATTAGGACCAAGTAATCCAAATATACTTCCTTTAGGTACCTGGATTGATACATCTTGCAATGCTGTAAAATTTCCAAATTGTTTAGTGGCTTGTTGTACCTCTAAAAGATTAGCCATAGATATAAAATATGATTGTAGTTTAATATGAAACCCGAATGATACGAAAACTTAAAAACTTATGCTAATTATGTTAATGATTAATAAGATAAAACAGCAATAAATTTGGTCTCTCTTTTTTAGCCTGAATTACGTAAGTACATAATTCTAAAAACAAAACCCACCCTGAATACAAGTATTAAGGATGGGAAAAAAATTGCTATGAAAAAGAAAAATTATCACTAAATGCGCTAGTGATGTCTCAAATATACGAATTTTTCTTAATCAAACGTTAATAGAATTATAATGATTAAAAGTAGGTCTAATCACATAATTTTATTAAGAAAACATATCTTTTACTTTTTCAAAAAATGACTTATCTCCACTATCGGGGCTAGGTCTAAAATGATCATCTTTAGCCATTTTTTCAAAAAATTCTCGTTGTTCTTTGCTTAGGGCTTTTGGTGTCCAGACATTAACATGTACCAAAAGATCTCCTTTTCCGTAACCGTTAAGACTTGGAATTCCTTTTCCTCTCAATCTCAAAATCTTACCGCTTTGTACTCCATCTTCTATCTTAATTCTCACTTTACCCGATACCGTATCAATTTCTCTGGACGCTCCTAAAACAGCTTCAGAAAAACTAATGTATAAATCATAGTGTAAATTATTTCCTTCTCTCTGCAATTCGGGATGTTCCTGTTCTTCTATAGCGACCAAAAGATCTCCTGCGATTCCATTACCAGAAGCTTCATTACCTTTTCCAGCAACTTTAAGCTGCATCCCATCTTCTACTCCTGCTGGTATTTTTATGCTTACTGTTTCTTCTATAGCTTTTAAACCTTGAGCATCTGCATCGGCAGGCCTATGATCTATTGTCTGACCAGCTCCTCCACAGGCAGGGCACGGAGAAGATGTTTGCATTCTCCCTAATATAGTATTAGTAATTCTGGTTACTTGTCCTGCTCCATTACATGTACTACATGTCTTATAGGTGGTACCTGGTGCTTGAATTTTTCGTTTTACCTTAATCTTCTTTTCAACACCATTTGCGATTTCCTCTAATGTAAGCTTAACACGAATACGAAGGTTACTTCCTTTAGCTCTGCGTTGTCTTCCGCCTCCGCCGCCAAAACCGCTAAAACCACCAAAGCCACCACCAAAAATATCACCAAACTGACTAAATATGTCATCCATATTCATTCCACCGCCACCAAAGCCGCCGCCTTCAAAAGCCTGGTGTCCATACTGATCATAACGTGCCTTTTTATCAGGATCACTCAAAATTTCATATGCCTCTGCAGCTTTTTTAAACTTTTCTTCGGCAGTCTTATCCCCCGGGTTTTTATCGGGGTGGTATTCTATAGCTTTCTTACGATACGCTTTTTTTATTTCAGCTCCTGTAGCATTTTTGCTAACACCTAATATGTCATAAAAATCTTCCTTCATAATTTCTTATTGACCAGTCACAACTTTTGGAAAACGAATTACTTTCTCTCCCAACTTATATCCTTTTTCTATAACGTCTACAATCTTTCCTTTTAGATCATCATTTGGAGCAGGTATTTGGGTAATTGCCTCATGATCATCAGCATTAAAAACATCTCCCGCAGATACTTCTACTTCAGATAAACCTTTACTTTTTAAAGTTTCCTTCAGTTTGTTATGGATTAGCTCTACGCCTTCAATAAGCGCTGTATCTTCTGATTTTTCAATTTCTTTTAATGCACGATCAAAATCATCTAACACAGGTAACATTGACTGTATAACGTCCTGACTTGCAGTTTTAAACAATTCTAAACGCTCTTTAGAGGTTCTTTTTTTATAATTTTCAAACTCGGCAAAAAGTCTTAAAAACTTGTCTTTTTCCTTTTCAAGTTCTTCTTTTAGTAGTGTTTCTGCATCTACTACCTCTTCTTTCTCTGTCTCTTCAACAGGAGCATCAAGTACTTCTTCTACTTGATCTTTTACATCTTCAGTGTTTTTATTTTTCTTACTCATGTAACTCGTACCTTTTATACGTTTTCATTTTGAATAAGCAAAAGTACTGCCATTTTTGAATTAATGTCATAATGTCACAGGATTTTTTTAGTATATATTTAAGAGTATTCCTTCTATAAAAAAATAATTTTGACATCATTTTTAACTAAAACTAATATTTATGAAAATTAAATTTGTTAGCACACTTGTTATCACTGTGCTTCTAATAACTGTTTATTCTTGTAAAGGAGAAAAACAAAACGAAACAAAAGCTAATACTCCAGAGGAGGTAAAAGAAGCTCCGGTAGAAGCTATTACGTATAATGTCGATGTTGCATCAAGTTCTATAGACTGGGTTGGATCTAAGCCTTTAGAAAAGCATACAGGAACCTTAAAGCTAGCTAGTGGTACATTTGAAACTAAAGAAGGAGCAATCACAAGTGGATCTTTTACCATTGATATGACCTCTATAAATGTCACTGATCTTGAAGGAGATGATAAAGCCTATCTGGAAGGACACCTTAAAGGAGAAGGAGAAGGAAAAGAAGATCATTTCTTTAATGTTGCTAAATTTCCGAAAGCTGTTTTTGAAGTAACCGGAATTAGTGAAAAAGAAGGAAAAACTTTTATTGATGGAAATTTAACTATAAAAGGTACTAAGAAAAACATCTCATTTCCTGCCACAACTTCTGTTGAAGGTGATGTAATAACATTAAACACTGAAGTGTTTACTATTAATCGTACAGAATGGGGCGTAAATTATGGATCTAAATCGGTTTTTGAGAACCTGGGAGATAAATTCATTAATGACGATATCGAAATAAAACTTAGCCTTAAAGCTAATAAAGCTTAATCCTGTTTTCTTTATAAAAACTATAACCGGTACTCATAAGAGTATCGGTTTTTTTATCTAGCCTCTTTATCGATAAGCACATCTACTGCTGAAGCAATATTATCAAAATTAAAATCAAATCCTGTAGTAGAAATCTTACTACTACTAACCCGCTGACTAGAAAACAAAAGGCTATGCATTTCTCCTAAAAACAATTTCATTGTTAGCCTTGGTACATTAGGCAAAATTATTTTTTTATCTAATTTCTCTGCTATAGTATTCATTAGTTTTTTGTTAGAAACAGGATTAGGAGCCACCGCATTAAAAACTCCTGTTAACTCTTCTTCTATAACAAACATAAACATGCGGGCCAGATCATTAACATGAATCCAACTTTGCCATTGTTTACCATTTCCAAAGAAAGCTCCCATTCCAAATCGAATAGGTTTTGCCATTTTGGGAAAAGCTCCTCCTTTCTCAGATAAAACCAATCCAATACGAAGTAGACTAACTTCGATATCTAACGTTTTAAACTGCAAGACAGCATTCTCCCATTGGGTAACTACTTCTCCTAAAAATCCAGTGTCACACTCTGGAGCATCTTCTGTATAATAATTCTGAAAAGAATCTGGATATATACCAATAGCACTTGCAGAAGCAATATGACGAACCGAATGTTTTATATTTTTTAATGATTCTAAAATAAGAGAAGCAGTATGTGTTCTGCTTTCTAATATTTCTGTTTTATAAGAAGATGTCCACCGTTTTGCTACCGTTGCTCCAACTAGATTAACAATCACTTCGACATCATTAAAACAATTGGTATCGATTTCCCCTTTTTTTGGATCCCAAAAATAACCTGTATAGTTCGTTTTAGAACTTAGCTTATCTTTACTAGTGGTAAGGTAGTTTACTTCGATTCCAGATTGATGGCACAGATTAACTATTTCCTGGCCTACCAAACCTGTTGCACCAGTAATTAAAACTTTCACATGTCTAAATTTTAGTGATTATTAGATAATTAATTTACTGCAAAATACTACCGACTTACAATAAAACCTATCTCTTTATTATAGGTTTAACATACGTTTAGTATTCTTCTAACTTCCTAATAAATAGTATATTTATGATTTTACTTTTGTAGCTCTAAGCATTTCTCGTTTTCCTGGTGGCCCGGGAAGTCTTTCTACTACAAAACCTACCTCTTGCATTGCACGTCTTACGCTGCCTTTTGCCGCATAAGTAACCAAAACTCCTCTCGAACGAAGTGCTTCATACATCTTCCTAAAAATCTCTATTGTCCAAAGTTCGGGTTGTACCCTAGCTCCAAAAGCATCAAAATAGATTAAATCAAAACTGTTTTCATCTATTATATCTGCAAAAAACTGCTTACGCTTAACGAGTTTAAAGTTTGAAGTGATATCTACTGGCAATTCCCATAATGATTGGTGCATTGTATCAAAAACCTGTTGTTTCTCTTTTACAGCAAGTACTTCGGGATAATTCATTAGTTTGGCCTCTGGTAGTGCTACTGGATATCCTTCTACTCCAACATAATAAATTGGTAGATTATTTTTTTCTGCTTCAAGAAATGTTATAAAAGCATTTAGACCTGTTCCGAAACCTATCTCCATAATATCCAGCGAACCCGACTTATTTTTACTCAGAATATGATCGAATCCACTTTTAATAAACACATGCTTTGCTTCATTAATTGCACCATGTTTAGAATGGTAATGCTCATTTAACTCTGGCAAATGAATGGTTTTTGAACCATCGGCAGTGGTAATAATTTTACGTTGTATCTCTTCTTGCATTATTCTTTTATCAAAACACCTTCTGCTACAAAAGAATACGTTTTCTTAGGAGTTGTAATACTGGCAATTTCTTCTTCGGTTTTTCCTGCATCACTGGCAAAATGGCGTTGTTCATCTACAGACATCTCAGTCACAAATGCTTTACCCTGAACAATGATAGTATCATTTTCTATGTTCTTTGGCACAAAAAAACCATAATCTTTAAACTTCACCATAGTTTCTTTATCACCATCCAAAGCTACTTTCATCCAACAACCTTTAGCCTTACAAACAGCATTTACCGTACTCGAAAAAGCAACTGCTACTGTATCGCCTTCTTTTAAGTTTTCATATTTTTCTGCTATTGCATCTCTATTGTAAATATGATCTGAAGATACTTTATCACCAAAACTTTTATAATTTTCACTTGAAATATCGTTAACAGAAAAAAAGTTTTCTGTCTTAGTCGATGAATTACAACCTATTAGTACTAACAATCCTACAAAAAACAGTGCATTTTTTTTCATAATCCTTTATTATCTTTATGTTTTGCAAAATTAAACATTTTTAAAATTCTTATTTTATAAGAAAAGGGTATTTTTGTAGTGAATTAAAAGGATGTTAGTATTCCTTTGGTTTTGAGACAAAGAATATGATAACAAGCTGTAAAAAAGCCTAATGCTATCATTAACTTTTAAAAGATAACCAAGTAAAACGAGCATTAAGAAATTTAGATATTCTTTTCTTCAAAGTAGCTATTTTAAATCTCTTACCATAGTATGTAGTGACTACACTCATTCTTAACCTTTTAATCAATGTAATGTAAAATAATTAAAACGACTGAAACAAATGAAAAACACAATTTCTCAAGCCTTGAAAATTAGTGAAGTAAGTGAGTCCAAAATCGGACAAGTAGATTTTGAAAATCTTAATTTCGGGAAAATTTTTACAGATCATATGTTTGTCTGTGATTATGTGAATGGAGAATGGCAAAATCCAGAAATTGTTCCTTACGGTCCGCTCACTATGGAACCTTCTGCTCGTGTTTTTCATTATGGCCAAGCAGTTTTTGAAGGGATGAAAGCGTATAAAGATGATAATGGAGATACTTTTTTATTCAGACCCGATGAAAACTTTAAACGTATCAATATATCTGCAGAACGTTTGGCTATACCAGAATTTCCTGAAGATTACTTTTTTGAAGGACTAAATGCCTTGTTAAAATTGGATAATGAATGGATTAAGCCTGGTTATGGAAATTCATTATACATACGTCCTTTTGTGATTGCAACCCAGGCAAGTGTTTCTGCTTCTGAAGCAGATGAATATAAGTTTATGATCATATGCTCACCTGCTCAATCCTATTATAGTGGTGATGTAAGTGTATTGGTTGCAGAAAAATTTAGTCGTTCTGCTAACGGAGGTTTTGGATATGCAAAAGCTGCCGGAAACTATGCAGGGCAATTCTATCCAACAAAACTAGCCCAAGAACAAGGATACCAACAAGTGATCTGGACCGATGCTAGTACTCATGAATATATGGAAGAGGCAGGAACAATGAATGTATTCTTTAGAGTTAATGACACCTTACTTACAGCTCCTGTTAGTGATAGAATTCTTGATGGGGTCACTCGTAAAAGCTTGATTACTATTGCCGAAAAAGAAGGTATTAAAGTAGATGTACGACCTGTTAAGGTTAGCGAAATTGTTGAAGCTGCAAAAAACGGAAGTTTAAAAGAAGTTTTTGGCGCAGGAACTGCTGCTGTGGTGAGCCCTGTAAAAGCATTTGGTTATAAAGGAGAGCATTACGAAATCGAAAAGCAAGAAAATTCTTATGCTTCTTATTTCAAAAAAGCACTAATGGATATTCAATACAATAAAGCCGAAGATACTTTTGGCTGGAGATATAAAGTGTAGTTTGGAGGTATGAAAATTATACCGACTATATTATGAAAACAAAACTCCCGAAAAAATATTTTTTCGGGAGTTTTAGTTATTTATCGATCTAAGATTTCTTTGATATTGGGTTTAAAATAATTAGGCCCCTTAAGCACCTTACCATCCTCTCTGTAAATAGGTTGTCCATCTTCACCCAGTTTACTCATATTACTACGCTGGATTTCATTAAACACTTCTTCTATCTTGTGTTGCATACCATGCTCGATAATAGTACCACACAAAATATATAACATATCGCCCAAAGCATCAGCAACTTCTACCAAATCATTGTTTTGAGCAGCCTCAAAATATTCTTCATTCTCCTCTTTCATCAGGTTAAATCGAAGTGTGTTTTTAGCCTCTCCTAGATCGGCTATGGGTTCGTTTTTATATCCTAGTTTAAATGAAGTGTGAAATTCTTGTACCGCAGCAATTTTATCTTTCATCAGTATATTTTTATAGATTATCTTTGCCGTAAAAATAACAATTTATGTTTAGTCAGGGCCAGTTAATATTTGCAGGATTTTTTGTCGTAGCATTTATCATCTTAATGATATTTAGCTATCGAAAAGATATCAAACTACATCGCAAATATTATAAGGGTAGTCTTTTTATTCTCATTGGTTTTATTATCTTTATTTTGTTGCTTTTTGCGTTAAAAACGTATTTACAACCCGAGTAAACCATAAACACCCCTAGAATTTCAGTCAAAATAGTTGCATTTTGGTTACTACCGTATTGGTACGTAATCTGCTTATCTTTTTGGTTTTTCTTAAACCATTAGGATAAAATACCTTGTATTGGGTATGGATTAACACTCTGTTTTTTGAGAGTTTTGGAGTAACTAAATAACCTAGAGATGAAAGAAATATCATATTATTTTTGGCATAAGAAAGAAAAACAGAGAATAAGTGGTTCATCTCTGGCCATCTTTCTACCTACAGATTGGGAACATGAATTAGTGGAAGAATATATACAAGTTAAAAAACAAGAATTTCCAGAATTTGATATTCAAAAAACAGACAATTACATACTTACTATAAGTACAAAAGATTCCTTAGATTACCTAGATCTAAAAAAGGAAATTACTGATGAAAAATTTCTGGGTGTTCAAATAGAAATTAAATTTAATATTGATGAAGATGAAGATGAAATTTTTTTTACTGGAACATCTTCTTTCCTGCTTAAACTTAATAAAAATGTTCAACTAAAAGATATTAGAGAAAACCATGGATGTAAAAATATTGAGAATATAAAAAATCAATTATTCATTTTTAGGTATGATTCTGAAGCCAAATCTGTAAATGATTTCAATAAGCTTTTTAACTTAACCAATAAAAATGCATCACCCATTGAATATATTGAACCTAATTTTAAAACATACCAAAAAATAGATTTTGATCCTTCGGAGCCCGATGATGATAAAAAAGAAGCACATACACTCATAGAAAAATCAAGCTTTTTAAATGAATGTGCACATAGACTTATAAATACCTCAGTAAAAGATATAACCAAAATCAATACTCCAAATATTACAATAGGTATTCTGGATTCGATTATCGACATAAACCATAATGCTATAAAAAATAACTCTATTACGGGAGGTATTACTCAAAAAAATTTTTCATCTTCCAAAACTCCAAATCAAATAAATAAAAAAAGACCTCATGGGATGCAATGTATTGGACTTGCTACAGCTATGACCACCAATGCAATTTTAAATAAAGATTTGATTAATTTAGGAGCAGGTTGTTCCATTGCCTCTGCCGTTGTAAGAGAACATCTACAATGCTGTTTTAATGAAAATCTTTATACACCAGAAATGATTATTAAAGCTATAGATTGGTTAGTAAATTCTAAAAACTCGAAAGTAATAATAATACCCTGGAATAAACATTCTTTTAAGCCTGCAGGGGAAAAAAGTATAACAGACTGCATTAAATATTACATCAATAACAACAATGTAACCTTTGTAATTTCTGTAGGAAACAACTCAAAATCTGTAAAGTTTCCGGCTACAATTAGAGAAGTAATATCTGTAGGAGCAGTAGATTTAGATGGGAAATACATCGCTAAACAAAGTAGAGGTTGGTGGTCTAATGAGGGAGATGAAGTAGACATAGCGGCACCTGGAAAACATTTGATCACAACTGACTTTTCCGGGGAAGCTGGGAAAAACTATAGATTAAATGGGGTAGAATACCTTGATTATTGCACTTTCAAGGGCACATCAGCTGCGACTCCCATTGTCGGTGGGGGTATTGGGCTTATGTTGTCCTTAGCTGAAAGAAAAAATATTGATCTCAAACCAGACAAGATTAAAGATATCCTACTTAGTAGTGTACTAAAACCAGCAGGATGGGAAACCAAAAAATGGGGTGAAGGAATATTGAATATATCAGCATCTCTAGCAAAAATCTAATCATTAATTAAATAAAGTAATACTTATGGACTATTCTTCTAACATCATTTTAGAATTAACAAATAATGAAAAAGAACCCAGAATCCAAGCAACCTATGCAAGTCAATTGTATGGCACCTTTTTTGGAGTCTTCTCAAGATTTTATGTTCAACCTATAAAAGGCTCAAATGATAGAGTCGTTACTAAGATCAAATTCTTTCTAATTAATTACAAAGGTGAAAAAAACTTGAAGATAATTACTCCTTTTGATAAACCTAAAAAATCCGACAATGATGATATTCCTGGCTGGGTGATTGACCTTAAAGTACAACATAACATTAATGCTAACTCTTTCCAAGAAAATGTCGAGCTAGATCTAACCAGATTTTTTCCTGAAACTAATGGAATGATTGTAAAAGATGAAGATTTCATTACCTTATATCGTGTTTTGATTCCTATGAATGGTCATATAGCAAACGATCCTAAGCAACATTGGATAAAACGCGCTTTTAATAATGGCGTTTTTGATAGTGAATGTTTTAAGCGAGACGGGTATTATGTAAATGAAAGAAAAAAATTTGAATATTCTGATGACACTTTTATAGGAAACCAATCAGGCTCTTATCCATCCTTAAACTGTGTTCCATCTAATAATAAAATTATATTTATGTGAAAAAAATAGCACTCCTTTTTTTTGTTATAATTACGTGTCCCATTGCAGGACAATCCAACTATAAAGAAGTTGATTTTATCAATAACTTATTTAGTTTAAATTTTGAGCGTTTAAATGAAATTGCTCCAGAACTGGACAAGGGGGTTGATCTTCCTTATTTCAGTTTTATGAAACAAATAGTATATAACTCAGGTCAAAAACCCAAAAAAGATAAAAAAATATATGATCAACTTAAGGAAGCTAAATTAAGGAATAACCTGTTACTTTATAATCTCACATTAGGTATGTATCACCTTTACAACAATACATCAAATGAACAAACTTTTAAATTTTTAACTAACTCTCTTATACATGCAAAACAAAATAAAGAAATCAAATGGCAAAAAATAACATTGTTCTTTTTTTTAGAGTTGTATTCACAAGAAATCGTACAAAGTAGTGATACCCATCTATATTATTTAAAAGAATTTAAATCCCTAATAAAAAATGATACAGAACAATTTTGGTTTCATATTTATAATATTAAATTGATTTCTAAACGCAATAAGGGAGATGACACTATAAAACAATTTGAAAAAGCATTCATTAATCTTCAAAAGCATTTTCAAAAAAAAAAATACAATGATAATTTAAGCTCTTATTATAAATATTTTGACGGGCTCAGGCATCAATTACAAGGAGATATTCATAATGCGATCATAAACTATCAAAAAGTCGTAGAACTAACGGAGAAAAAATCTTTTTTAAAATATCTAAAATTTAGTAGTTTAATACAAAAAAGTCAACTGTTTTCAATAAATAATAATTTCTCAAAATCAAAATCAAATTTAGAAAAAGCAAAAAAAGAATGGAATATTTCAGATACTATTCGGTCCAGATTTATACAAAAAAAATATACTGCAATTAACTATTTCGAGCCTTTAAAAAAGTATGATTCTGCTTACATATACTTAAAAGAATCTATAAGAGATGAACAAAAGTTAGATTTCAGAAAAAATACAATTAAAATATCAGAATTGAATGTCAGACTTCAGACCTCAGAAAAAGAAAATGAAATAATTCAAAACGAAAAAAAAATAGTACAACTATTAAATACAAACCTAAAAACCGAAACGAGTCGAATTCGGAATAAAAACTTATTAATTGGTTCTATTGTTTTTATTATAATTGGTATCATTATAGCGCTTCTTATCTATAAAAATACCAAACGCAAACAACGTATTGCAGAACAAGAACGAGAAATACAAATCCAAAAAACAGAAAAACTACTTAAAGAACAAGAGCTCGCTGCTATCGATGCAATGATATCCGGGCAAGAAAAAGAACGACAACGCCTGGCTAATGAGCTACATGACAACCTAGGAAGCACATTAGCAACTGTTAAACTTCATTTTCAACATTTGCAAAACAATAGAGACAACCCCAAAGTTGAACATGTAGAAGAATTATATACTAAAACGAATGCACTGTTAGATGAAGCTTATCAAAAAGTACGCACTATCGCTCATGAGAAAAATAGTGGAGTGATGGCAAATCAAGGGTTGCTCCCCGCTATAAAAAACTTAGCAAAACAAGTATCTAATGGAGATGGTTTGCACATAGAAATACAAGATTATGGATTGGAGGAGCGATTGGACAATACGTTAGAAATTTCAATCTTTAGAATGATACAGGAGCTCATTACCAATACTATTAAACATGCTGAAGCTTCAGAAATACACATCTCTTTAACCAATCATGATTCTCTTTTAAATATTATCATAGAAGATAATGGTAAAGGGTTTGATGCCAAAATATTACCCAAAAAAGAAGGAATGGGGTTAAGAAATATCGAAAAACGAGTAGAACACCTCGAAGGTACCTTCGAGATTGATTCTACCATAGGAAAAGGAACTAACATCATTATAAATATACCCATATGATCACAATAGCTATTGCAGAAGATCACCAATCTCTTATTGATGGTGTAGAACTTCTTCTTCGGTATGAAGAAGAAATTAGTATTGTTGGTATGGCTAATGATGGAGAAGAACTCCTCAATATTGTAAGAAGAAAACAACCCAAAGTTGTGCTTACCGATATTAGAATGCCAAAAATTGATGGTATTGCTGCTACCAAAATCATAAAAAAAGAATTTCCTCACACCAAAGTTATTGCCTTCTCTATGTTTGATCAGGAAGATGCTGTTCGACAAATGATCGAAGCAGGTGCATCTGGATATTTGCTTAAAAACTCACCCCTGGAAGAAGTGTTAACAGCAATACAACAGATTGCAAAAGGAGAGACTTATTTTGATGCTGCTATTAGCCCAACACTCTTCTCTAAAGATGCTAAACAACCTTCTAAAAAGCAACTGTTATCAAAAAGTGAGCGGGAAATCCTAACACTTATCGGGCAAGGAAAAACCTCATCAGAGATCGCTGCTATTCGTTTTAATTCGGTATCCACAGTAGAGACACATCGTAAAAATATAATTCGCAAATTAGGTCTACACGGCAAAGGGGAATTATTGCGCTATGCCATAGAAAAAAAGTATGATTTTTAGATAATCTTCCCTTCCTTAAAAGATAAATATACCCTGCTATGGGTATTTTTTTGTGCTTGATTGTGAAGTAGATTTGGATTAAAACATTAAGTCATGCAAAACAAAGTCCGTTCTTTCAATCAATTCAAAACTGTTCTGGAAAAAGATGCTACCCTTCAGCAAGAATTTAAATCAGATCCTGTAGCCGCAATTAAAAAGTTTAAATCTGAACCATGGTTCAACGATAAACTCATTTATAGACTTGTAGTTCTATTTCTTGGAATTATTGTACTCACCATTTGTGTTGGGGTAATTATACTAACCAGTCAGGAGAAAATCAATGAGAATTTTGATGTGCCTGACATTTTAATCGCTACCGCTTCTACAGCAATTGGTGCGATTGCAGGATTACTAACACCTGGTTCTAACAAAAATCCTGGAACAAGTTAAAAAAACTCTAATAACCTTTTACAACATCTTCAATGTGGATTTATAATATATTAAACACTCATACTCATGAAAAAAATTGTATTACTACTAACAATAAGTTTGCTTGGGGCATATTATTGTATTTCTCAAGAATTGCAAACTAATTATATTTTCAACACCAATTATAAGGATAAATCCACAACCATAAGCTATAAAGAAGGTTACAAAATCAAAGTGATAAATATTCTGCCTTCATCCGATGGAAATGAAAAAAATGATACAATAATATTTACGGTAAACAAATTCCATACAGATACTACTGGTGACTCTGGGTACAAACTAAATCGGTTGCTCTATGAAAAAGATGATGCTATAATTAATCATAACATGAGTAGAAAAGATTTTAATACGTATACAAATCCAATCTACCCCTTTTTCAGGGGTGTTAGAGCTGGTTTTTACACCATTCCTTTTAAGATAAGAATAAGTGATTTTGATTTCGAACAGAATATAAACTTTGGAATGAATATCGGTTTTCAATTTAGATTCAATAAAAAAATTGAAGATCGTTGGTTATATGAACCCTCTATTGGTATTGGTCTTTCTTCGATAAACCTAAGTAATAAAAATAGCGATGTTACTGAAGAACGAACCGCTAGTGCTTTTTCTACTTCATTTGGTTTAATTCTTCATTTTGACAAAAACATTAATCTTGGAATTTTTTCTGGATTAGATTTTTTAGGTAATAATGATAAAGAAGTAAATTGGAAATACAATAAAAAGCCTTGGCTAGGTATTGGTATCAATATAGGATTCTCTCTCTCGGAAGGGAAAGGAAATGGCTCAGACAATGTTGCTCCCAATCCTAATTAAAACAACTTTTATTCATTTACACAAAATATTGGATGCTGTCATAAAAAAACACCCTTCTCCTATACAGAAAAGGGCGTTTAGCATAATTTAGTTTTTCTCTAATTCACCTCTGGTAAGAAGTTATAATTCTTACTGTACCATAACATTTGTTCTTCGAAGGTTTTAGGTTGGAATACTTCAAAACCTGTAATCTCATCTGCCTCATCGGTTTGAGGTACTAAAACAGGGTTTACAAAACCACTATATGGTGCAGATGTAAATTGCTTATTACGCTCTAACACTTCTGCATGTACTGCCTGATCGACTTTTACACCATATCCTTCTACCAAAGCTTCTGCCGCTTTATAATCTCCTTCAGATTTGATACGTTGTGTCTCTCTTAATAAACGTCCAAAAATTTCGCGCAACTTAGCATAATCATTAATATTATAGTAGGTTTTTCCTTCTCTGGTTACTTTTTCTATTACATTATCTTTCTTTCCTTGCTCAAAAGCCCAGCCACTTACCCACTGGCGATTACGCATATGTGCTTCTTCTACATCATCTCCTAAGTTTAAACGAATCAATTGTGTCATTAATCCATTTCTAATATACCCATCATAAGCAGCTTTACCTGTCTTTTCCCAATCTTCAACCAATCCTAGCTCTTGTAATTTTGGATCCATTAAATAGTATAATCCAACTAAATCAGCACGACCTTCTTCCATAGTAGAAGCATAGTTCTTTAATGTTTCTTTAGTTTCACCTACTCCAGGATTTAATTTTCCAGATGCATGACCAACTACTTCGTGTAATGCCGTATGTAATTTATCTGCTAATTGTCCATATTTTTCTTCTAGTTCGAACTCTTCATCATCATGTACAAATTCTTTTAAACGTCCCGAACCGCCAGCATTATTATAAGCTCCGATAATATTTCCTAAGGATACAGATTTAGAACCAACAGCAGCTCTAATCCAATTTGCATTAGGAAGGTTTACTCCTATAGGTGTACTTGGTGATGCATCTCCTGCTTCTCCTGCAACAGCTACTACCTTATATGAAACTCCTACCACACTATCTTTTTTATGAGCATCCATTAATGGAGAATTATCTTCAAACCACTGTGCATTTTCTGATAGTACAGACATTTTTTTAGACATATCAAAATCCTTGATCTGTACAATAGTTTCATAAGAACCTCTATATCCTAATGGATCATTATACACTTCAATAAAACTATTAATGTAATCTATATTACCATCAGTAGCTGCTGTCCATGCCACATTATAATCATCCCAGGTTTGTAAATTTCCTGTTTTATAATATTCGATCAATAATCCCAAAGCATCTCCCTGAGCTTCATTTTCTGCTACACCTTTTGCTTTCTCTAACCATTTGATAATTTCGTCGATTGCAGATCCATATAATCCTCCTGACTTATATACTCGTTCTTTTAATTTTCCATTTTCTTTTACCAACTGAGAGTTTAAACCAAAGGACAAAGGTTTCTCTTCATTTGGAGATTTCATTTTACCATAAAACGAAGTAACATCGTTATTGGTAACGCCAGGTCCATAAAAATTAACTGCAGATAGTGCTACATTATCAACTCCTTTTGCTTGATTTACTTTTTTAGCATCTTGATCATTAAAAATCACTTCATATACCTCTTTAGATACTTCTGTACCTGTAGCTGCAAGCAGAGAGCTAAAATAATCCTGGCTAAATTCTGGCTTGATCTTATCATTACTGTAATGGTGATGAATCCCATTAGAGAACCAAACTCGTTTTAGATACGTTTCAAAAGCTTTCCAATTTGCATCACTCTTATTACCTTCATAAGAAGTGTAGACTTTTTCTAATGCTTTTCGAATAGTAAGATTATGACGGTAATTCTGATCCCACATAATATCTCTTCCACTTAACCCAGCCTGAGTAAGATAATATACTAATTTTTGTTCTTTCAAAGTAAGATTATCCCAGCCTGGTATTTGGTATCTTAAAATTTTAAGATCTGCAAATTGCTCTACAACATAATCAAACTTTTCCTCTGTTACCTCCTGCTTTTGTTCCTGTTGGTCAATTTGATCCTTAACACTTGGATCCTTTTTACACGCAATCATTAAACTAGTGATCGCTATAAAAAATAATATTCTGTCGAGTTTCATTTATTTTATTTTATTGTTTTGACAAATGTAACAAAATAAAAGGATGTTAAAATTGTTTATATTAGCTGACCAAACAATCTAAACTAACTAACATGAAAATAGTAAAATATTTATTTTTTCTATTATTATTAGTAATAATTGGCGGAGCTGTTTATGTTGCTACCATAGACGGTGAGTTTCAAGTAGAAGAAAGTAGAGTAATCGATGCTCCTGATGAATTGTTATTTGCTACAATCAATGAGTATAGAACCTGGGATAAATGGGGGCCTTGGATGGATGAATCTGATGATTTCATCATGGAATATCCAGAAAAAACAAGTGGTGAAGGAGCTTCTTATAGCTGGAAAAGTGAAACAGAAGGAGATGGTAAAATGGAGACCATAAAAACTTCTCCGTTTACCAGCATAGATCAAAAAATTACCTTTATCACTCCTATGGGTGAAAGCATAAGTGATGTGTACTGGAAATTTGAAAAAATTGAAGATAAAAAGACTAAAGTAACCTGGGGTATGAAAGGTGAACAATCTTTTATGGAAAAAGCATTCTGGGCTACTCAAGATAGTAGTATATCGAAAATGCTAAAACCTATGTATGCTCGCGGACTCGAAAAACTCGATGCATTTACTGATGAAAAAATGAAAAAATATACGGTTCATGTAGATGGAATCACAGAGCATGGGGGCGGTTTCTATATGTACAGTGCTACTGCTTCTTCAATAGCTGTAATTCCTGAAAAAATGAAGGAAATGATCCCTGCGGTAGATACGTATATGAAACAAAACAATCTTCCACGAACAGGAATGCCATTTACACTATATAACGAGTATAACGAAGAACAGGGAACTGCAATTTTCTCTACTGCAATACCAACCAGAGATAAAGTAGTTACTCCAAAAGAAAGCGCTATTCTTTGTGATTTTTTACCAAGACAGAAAGTGGTTAAAACCACACTTAAAGGAGATTACAACAATCTAAAAGAAGCATGGGAGGCTGGTTATAAGTATATTGCAGAAAATAACTTAGAGCCAAATACAGAATCTGCAGCTTTCGAAGTATATCGAGTAGAACCAACATTACAACCAAATCCTGCTGAGTGGGTTACCGAAATTTATATTCCAATAAAATAGCACCTTATAAACTGCATTCTATGATTTGATAGAATGCAGTTTAATACATTAAACACTATACTATAGAGCAATTTAGTTGATCCTATATCATTGGAAGCTTTATACAAACATACATCAATGCTACCCTGGGCTTAAAAAAACAATAGATAAAACAGATGAAACAAATACTCTTGGTATTTATCGGAGGTGGCACAGGCAGCATCGCACGTTATCTTATAAGTAAATACCTTAATAGTTCTTCTACAGGAATCCCATATGGTACCTTTACAGCTAATATTTTAGGTAGTCTCTTTATTGGGATTATTCTTGGGCTAGCTCTTAAAAACAATGTAATATCGCAAAACACAGTTACCTTTTTAGCAACCGGTTTTTGCGGGGGATTTACTACCTTTTCTACATTTGCTTATGAAAATCATGTATTACTAAAATCTGGAGATTTTATCAATTTCATGATCTATGCTATTGGATCATTTGTAGCTGGAGTTCTTTTCATATTTTTAGGGATGTTTATAGTAAAATAATACTATAAAAATATACCAGAGATTAATTCAAATAAAGGCTTATGAAAAAAATTGAAGCAATTATACGCAAATCAAAATTCGAAGCTGTAAAAGAAGCTCTACATAAAATTGAAATAAATTTCTTTACTTATTGGGATGTAACTGGTGTCGGTAATGAAAAGAAAAGTCGTATATATAGGGGGACCTCCTATAATACATCTGATATTCCCCGCAGTTATTTATCTGTAGTGGTCTCTGATGAATTTGAAGAAAAAACAATTCGTACACTAATTGATTCTGCCAAAACCGGAGAAGTCGGTGACGGGAAAATATTTGTATCAAATATCCAGGATGCTTACCGAATTAGAACCGAAGAAAAAGGCAATCAGGCATTACATTAAGTGTTTAGCACATTAATCACCTCAATACCTTTCATCTAAATATATACATATCGTTTTTTTGATCACCTTCTACTTTCTAATCTATTTATTAAAATTTTTTAGACCAAAACAAGCACATATTGTAAGAAAAGCTTAAAAATACGCTTTCAAATTCTCAAAATACATCAAAATAAAAGTTATACCCTAATTTTAATAGGGTATAAATTATAAAATAAATAAAAATACACAATCATACCCTATTTTTTATAGGGTCAAATTTGTTTTTATATATTTTTATCGTTCCAATTAAAAACTAATTATAACGGTAATCAATGTTTATTATGAAAACAAAAACCACCACATTTTTAAAAAAAGTAGTTCTTTTTACTTTAATCTTGTTAAGTTCCAAAGTTATTAGCCAGGAAGAAAAACCAAAATCAACACTAGATAAGTTATTATCTAACATAAACTTATCAGGATCTATCGACGGATACTACAGGTACAATTTTGGAGCGCCTAATGACAACTCGGTAGCTCCAAAAACATCATTTGCAAACGATAATGGCTTTGCATTAGGTATGGCTAATACCGTCTTGGAATATGAAGGCGAAAAAGTTGGGTTCGTAGCTGATCTTGTCTTTGGACCCAGAGGCGAAGATGCTGTATTTAATTCTGATGATTCTGCTCAAATCATTAACCAATTATTTGTCTACTGGAATGTAACCAAAAGCATTAAACTAACCTTCGGTAATTTCAATACTTTTATAGGGTATGAAGTGATTTCACCAACTGGAAA
This sequence comes from Aquimarina megaterium XH134, assembly GCF_000520975.1. Classification (GTDB taxonomy): domain Bacteria; phylum Bacteroidota; class Bacteroidia; order Flavobacteriales; family Flavobacteriaceae; genus Aquimarina; species Aquimarina megaterium. The sequence goes on along the minus strand of NZ_JACB01000062.1, from coordinate 409 downwards.
TTTCAATTACTCTACTTCGTATATGTTCTCATACGGCCCTTTCTCACATACTGGTTTGAAAGCAGATATTGCAATAAGTGAAAAATGGTCTGCTATGCTTGCTGTAATGAACCCTAGTGATTATACAGACAATAACCCTTTTGACACCTATATCGCTGGAGCACAAATAGGATATACCCTGGATAATGGTAGTGCTTTTCTAAATTTTAGATATGGTAATGAAGGAGAACCAGGAGAAGTAGGTCCTACTTTTCAGGTAGATCTTACTACAGGATGGGATCTTACACAAGATTTTTATCTCGGCGTAAACACAACCTACGTATCTACAGAACCACAAGAAAGCGGAGATGCTTCTGGGTTTTACGGACTAGCACTATATCCTCAATATAAAACATCTGAAAAATTCGCT
>NZ_JACB01000061.1 GCF_000520975.1 Aquimarina megaterium XH134 | reverse complement strand
CAGATATTTTATAAAACCCCTGTATACAGGGATTAAAGACTAGACCTCACAGGTTTTTAAAACCTGTGAGGTCTAAAATGTTTAATTTTAAATTACTGGTTTTAATGCTGCTATCATTTTATGGTCATTTTTGTTATATACTAAACGAGTTCATAATATACTATGTGTAGAAATTGGTGCAATTGCACTAGATGTTTTTCAGGGAATTTTAGGCTAAAAATTTACTGAAATCATAATTTTTTGGATTAAAATTTAGCTAGAAAAAGAGTGTTTTTTCACTCCATTTTTTTGATGTTTTTTGGTGTGAAAATGTACTTTTTTTAGTGATTTTGAGCACTATTTTTGGTCGTCTAGAGCAAAAAAAACGGCATCTAAGGTCAAAAAAAATCGCTTCTTAGGTGAGTTTTAGCGTTTTTTGGGCAAAAAAATACTCCTTGGCATCATAAAGTGCAGGGAGTACCCTTATCGTTGTAGTGTTACACTACGTATGTATACGTTCTTTTTTTCTGAATTGAAACATAGGGTTTAATGCGATATTCGAACGATCATGAATTTTAATTTGTTTAATAAATGCCATAGTCACCTCTTTTAAGGTAGTAGTCACTCTTATATCCCTATTCATCACCAAAGCATCCCCCGGATTCTTTTTGGCTGCTAATTTAAAACTTACCGACATATTCATCCTATTTAAAAATTCATAATCATCGGTAATGAATCAAGTTTTGTTCCAAAAACAAAAGATGATATGATAAACCTGCTAAAAAACAATGTAGGTATCTGATTATCAATAGTATGGATGGCAATGTCAAAATGACAATTAAATAATGCGGTTTGTTTGGCAGAATGGCAATAAATTAACATTTTTATTTAATATTTTATGTTAATAATTGCTTTGTGCTGAGAATTGCTTGTTAAGATTGTTAATGTAAATAACATAAGAATAGAGAGGGGTGGTTACCAACTTCCCCCAGCACCGCCACCGCCGAATCCGCCACCGCCAAAACCACCGCCAAAACCACCACTAGATCCTCCGCCAAAGCTTCCTCCACCAAAACTCCCACGTCCCATGTTGCTTAGGATGATTACATCCAGAAGGCTGCTTCCTGATCGATTTCCTCGATTTCCTTTTCCGCCATTTCTATGATTGCTTTTAGAAAAAGCTTTAATGATGATGATAAAAGCTATACCCAAAATAATTAATTCTGTTATAGGTAGCTCTTTTTTGTTTTTTCTAGAACCTTTAAAAGTGCCATCAAGCACTTGAAAAATTGCAGTAGTACCTTTATCTAAACCAGTATAAAAATTACCTCTTTTAAATTCTGGAGTTATGATCTGATCAATAATAGTTTTTGAGGTAAAATCTGTGAGCTTTTCTTCTACACCATACCCTGTGGCAATCCATATTTTCCTGTCATTTTTGGCTACCAGGATAAAAACACCATTATCTTCTTTACTTTGACCAATTCCCCATTTGTGCGCCCATTCTGCTGCGTATAAACCAATATTTTCACCTTGAAGAGAATTAATGGTAGCTACCACAATCTGTGTAGAGGTAGTGTCAGAATAACGAATTAATTTTTCTTGTAGGTGTTTTGACTCAGAAGTAGTAAGCATATCGGCTTCGTCATAAACAGCCGTTTGTAATTTAGGTTTTGGCGGAATTTTTCTTTGCGCAGATGTAGTATTAAAAGATAGGAAGGGTATTCCTAGAAACAATAAGAGCAATATGAATTGTTTGATAGTATTCATTTATCCTTTAGAGATTTCATCAGAGAGTTCATTGATATCGGTATGATCCCAGGGGAAGTATTTCTGTAATTGTTCTCCGGCAAGAAGAACTCCGTTAATTAATCCTTGAGTAAAATCACCTTTTTTAAACTGCTCGAGTATAGTATCTTTTGTGCTTTCCCAAAAATCATCTTCAACGACATCATTAATACCTTTATCTCCAAAAATAGCAAAACTACGGTCTTCTACAGCAACATAGATAAGAACCCCATTACGTTGGATGGTATTGTCCATTTTTAACCAATGAAAAACCTCGGTAGCTCTTTCTAAAATTTCTATTTCAGTATGTTTTTCAAGATGTACACGAATCTCTCCCGATGTTGTTTTTTCTGCACTTCTAATTGCTGCTACAACTTGTTGCTCTTGGTCATGAGTAAGAAAATCTTCTACTTTAGACATTATTTAAAATTAAAATCAACATCTGGTGCTTTTTCTGCTCCTCTATCGGCTTCAAACCGTGCCATTTCTTCAAGGCTTCCAAAAATACTTAAAATGATATTATTAGGAAATTTTCTCATAAATTTTGTATAGCCACCTACAGCTTCGTTGTACCTGTTACGCTCTACGTTAATCCTATTTTCTGTTCCTTCTAATTGGGTTTGCAGATTTAGAAAATTTTGATTTGCTTTTAGATCAGGATAACGCTCTACGGTTACTAATAATTTTGATAAGGCAGAGGTTAATCCTCCTTGTGCCTGTTGAAATTGTGCTATTTGATCTGGTGTAATATTACTAGGGTCAATATTTACAGCAGTTGCTTTGGCTCTGGCTTCGATTACTTCTTTTAGAGTATTACGTTCAAAATCTGCAGCTCCCTGAACAGTTTTAACTAAGTTGCCAATAAGGTCACTACGTCTTTGGTAAGCACTTTCTACATTAGACCATGCTGTTTTTGCATCTTCATGTAGTGTAACAGCAGTGTTATAACGACTTCCAAAAAAGAAATACAGAATTACAATGATTCCTACGATTACTAATACTGGTATTAAAAGTTTTTTCATAACTCAAATTATAATAAGATGACTTTTTATAGTTGTTCTTTAATCTTAAGCAATTGTCCTTTGATAGATTCTAGTTTTCTTATGATGTCGAAACTATCTAAGGCTTCTTGTTTCTGCTCTTTAAGGTGAGTTTTAGCACCTTCGAGAGTAAATCCACGTTCTTTTACCAGATGGTAAATTAACTCGAGATTTTTGATGTCTTCTGGAGTGAATTTTCTATTGCCTTTAGCATTTTTTTTAGGCTTTATAATATCAAACTCTTTTTCCCAAAAACGAATTAATGAGGCATTTACATCAAAAGCATCGGCTACCTCACCGATACTATAATACATTTTTTTAGGCAAGTCTACATACATACTTATTCTTTTTGTTGTGTAAAACTTCCGTCATCTTCAAAAATGAGCTTACTTTCAGGGAAATCCTCTTCTGTTAGTGATTTGATTTCATTTAACGCTCCCTTTTTCTCATCCATAAATGGATATACTTCATCTATTTGTTTGGCAGAATGAAGTTTTCCTTTAATAAAATTACCATCGGTATCAATATCGATTTCTGCAATAGGAGCATATCCTTTAATTCCTCTTAAATTAAATCGGGAGTAGGTGCAAAAATTGCCTAGGCTATATGCTATAAATTTGTTTTTATATACTTCAAAAGCTCTTGATACATGCGGGCCGTGCCCTAGAATGATATCAGCACCTGCATCAATCATAGTATGTGCAAAACGATATACATCACCGCGATCTTCACCATAAAAACGTTCTGTTTTTCTGGGAACATGAGTGTATTTAAGGCCTTCTGCCCCTCCATGAAAAGAAACGATCACGATATCTACCTTTTGTTTGAGTTCGGTTACGATTTTTTTAGCATTGGTTAAGTTATGAATTTTTATGCAATCCTTGTTAGGGGCAAAAGCACAAAATCCATACGTGATACCATCTTTTTCAAAAATTGTAGAAGGTTGAGCAAATACTCCTGCATAAGCAATATTGTGCTTTTCGAGAGTTTTAGAAGTATTCTTAATCCCGATTTCACCAAAATCACCAATGTGATTATTGGCAATACTCATTACATCAAACCCAGTTTCTTCAAGGTATTTTCCAAAATATTCTGGGGATCTAAAGGAGTAACATTTTGATGGATCAGAACAACGTTTAGCATTCTCTCCCTCATCAGTAAGTGTGCCTTCTAAATTACCAAAAAGTAAATCTGCCTGGCTAAGTATAGGATTAACATCATCAAAAGGACCTTTACCTTCAGGAGGTAAGTAACTATCATTAGGGAAATCAGTTCCCATCATGATATCACCAACGGCCATGATTTTGATATACTTTGGTTTTGCTAATTTTTGTTGAGTGTTTTGGACTATTACGTACATCGAATCCAATACTTCTTTTGAATATTTTTGAGCTTGTATTGAAGAACAGAAACCAAAAACGAAGACAATAAAAAGAAGTTTGCGCATTGATGTTTAATCTAAAGTTTCATTAATTAAATTAGAGGCCTTAAGCATTTCACTAAATTCTTCAGAAGTTAAACTTCCGTAGTAAAAATTACGAGGATTGATTCGTTCACCATCTTTAAAAATTTCATAATGTAGATGAGGTGCTACAGATCTTCCTGTGCTTCCTACGTATCCAATAACATCTCCACGATTTACTTTCTGACCTTTCTCTACATTATATTTACTTAAGTGAGCATATAAACTCACATAATTAAAGCCGTGATCAATACGAATATGCTTTCCATAACCAGAAGAATTAGCATCTGCCCGGGTTACTACACCAGTACCCGATGCATAAACTGGTGTCCCTGTATTAGCCGAAAAATCCATTCCGTAATGAAATTTTCGTGCTTTGGTAAAAGGATCACTTCTCCATCCATAACCAGAAGCCATACGTCTTAAATCCGAATTTTGTATGGGCTGTATAGCAGGGATTGTGGCTAATAATTCTTCTTTTTTCTCTGCCAACGATGCGATTTCATCAAGAGATTTTGATTGAACCACAATTTGTTTTGTTAATTTATCGATACGTTCACTGCTTTCAATAATAATATCAGAATTGTCAAAACCTTCTAAGCTTTTATATCTGTTTACACCTCCAAATCCAGCATTACGTAATTCCTCGGGAATAGGATTGGCACCAAAATAAAGGCGATAAATGTTATCGTCACGTTCTGCGATTTCTTTTAGAATATCTTCATCACGCTTCAATCTTTGATTCATTAAATCATACTGAAGCTGCATATTTTCAAGTTCTCTTTTATATGCTTTTTCTTTAGGAGTCTCTAATTGAGGGATATTAAGATAAATAAGAAGAAGGATGAAACCAGCTAAAAAAGCGCTAATAACTCCTAATGCAGCTATACCAAATTTACGACCTTTCTTTTGCTCAATTCTGCGATAAGAAAGCGTCTCACTATCATAGTAATATTTAACCTTTGACATAATCTAAAATATGCTATTTTTGCAGGATATCAACCAAAATGTGGTTTATAAAAAACCAAGACATCGCAACAAATATAATAAATTGTTACAAAGTCCAGAAAAAACTGACAAATATCGATTTAGAATCTTTTTTTTAAACAACGCAAAATAATGATCGCGATTGTGTTAAGTGTTTTATTTCGAAAAAATAGTAATACATAGAATTCATGAAATCCCAAGAAATACGAAATCAATTTTTAGAGTTTTTTAAATCCAAAAAACATAGCATCGTGCCTTCTGCACCAATGGTGATTAAGGACGATCCTACTTTAATGTTTACTAATGCCGGGATGAACCAGTTTAAAGAATTCTTTTTAGGTAATGGTATTCCAAAAAGTAATCGAATAACAGATACTCAAAAATGTTTACGTGTAAGTGGTAAACATAATGATCTGGAAGAAGTAGGTATGGATACCTATCACCATACTATGTTCGAAATGCTTGGGAATTGGAGTTTTGGAGATTATTTTAAAAAAGAAGCAATTCAATGGGCCTGGGAATTATTGACCCAAGTATATGGTATAGATAAAGATATTCTTTATGTTTCTGTTTTTGAAGGTGCGAAAGATGAAAACCTGGATATGGATCAGGAAGCTTATAATCTTTGGACGGCTATTGTTCCTGAAGAGCGTATCATCATGGGAAATAAGAAAGATAATTTCTGGGAAATGGGAGATCAGGGACCTTGTGGTCCTTGTTCCGAAATTCATGTAGATATTCGTTCTGATGAAGAAAAAGCTAAAACTCCTGGTCGGGACCTGGTAAATATGGATCATCCACAAGTGGTAGAGATCTGGAACCTGGTTTTTATGCAGTATAACCGAAAAGCAGATGGATCATTAGAGAAGTTGCCCGCGCAACATGTAGATACCGGAATGGGTTTCGAACGTTTATGTATGGTGTTACAAGGAGTGAAATCAAATTATGATACCGATGTTTTTACACCTTTAATTCGAGAAATTGAAACGATCACCAATTCTACATATGATAAAAATAGCTTACCAACCAATGATGATGGAAAAGTAAGTGTTGCAATTCGTGTTATTGCCGATCATGTAAGAGCTGTGTCATTTTCTATTGCAGATGGCCAACTACCTAGTAATACAGGAGCAGGATATGTGATACGAAGAATTTTGCGTAGAGCTATTCGATATGGGTTTACTTTTCTGGATACCAAAGAACCTTTTATATATAAGTTGGTAGAAACACTTAGTAAACAAATGAGTAAAGCTTTCCCTGAATTGAAGGCTCAGAAAAACTTAATTACTAATGTAATTAAAGAAGAAGAACAATCTTTTTTAAGAACATTGGATCAAGGATTAGTATTGCTAGAAAATGTGATCAAGAATACCAAAGGAAATATAATCTCTGGAGAGAAAGCTTTCGAATTGTATGATACTTTTGGTTTTCCGATTGATTTAACAGCTTTAATTTTAAGTGAGCAGGGATATGAATTAGATGAAAAAGCTTTTGAAATAGAACTTCAGAAACAAAAAGATAGATCCAGAGCAGCATCACAAGTAACTGCGGGAGATTGGAAAATATTACTAGATGATACTACTACAGAAAATTTTATTGGATATGATCATCTTAAAACAGATGTAAAAGTAACCCGTTATCGCAAAGTAAATAGTAAGAAAGATGGAGAACTGTTTCAGTTAGTGTTTGATAAAACACCTTTTTATCCCGAAGGAGGGGGACAGGTTGGAGACAAAGGATATCTAGAGGTACCTAATGGTGATGTGGTATACATCATAGATACCAAGAAAGAAAATAATCTGATCATTCACTTTACTAAAAATTTACCTAAGCATATAGACGAGACTTTGACTGCTGTGGTAGATGAAAAACAACGTTCGAGATCTGCTTCTAACCATACAGCAACACATTTGATGCATCAGGCATTGCGTACAATTCTGGGTACTCATGTAGAACAAAAGGGATCGATGGTTCATAGTGGTAATTTACGTTTTGATTTTTCTCATTTTGCTAAAATGACTACTGAAGAATTGAAAGAAGTTGAGCATTTTGTAAATGCGAGAATTCGCGAGCAACTTCCACTAGAAGAGCGACGCAATATTTCTTATGATCAGGCAATAGAAGAAGGAGCAATAGCACTGTTTGGAGAAAAATATGGAGATACAGTAAGAGCAATACGATTTGGAGAATCTATGGAGCTTTGTGGTGGTACTCATGTAAAAAATACCAGTAGTATATGGCATTTTAAAATTGTATCAGAAAGTGCAATTGCAGCAGGGATTCGTAGGATTGAAGCAATTACCGGTGATGCAGCAAAAGAATTCTTTACAACTCAATCTGAAGCGTATGGAGAAGTAAAAGCAGTTCTTAAAACAAAGGATCCTTTAAAAACTATTATATCATTACAAGAAGAAAACTCAAGTCTGAAAAAACAAATAGAAACTCTTCTTAAGGATAAAGCTAAAAACCTGAAAGGAGATCTTAAATCAGAATTTGAAGATGTAAATGGGGTTAAATTTCTGGCTAAAAAAGTAGACTTAGATGCAGCCGGAATTAAAGATTTGTCATTCGAATTAGGAGGTGAACTTGAAAATGTTGTCATGCTATTCGGATCAGATCAGAAAGGAAAGGCCTTGTTGTCATGCTATATTTCTAAAAATCTGGTAGAAGAAAAACAGTTAAATGCTGGGCAAATGGTTCGTGAACTTGGTAAGTATATTCAAGGTGGTGGTGGTGGACAACCATTTTTTGCTACAGCAGGAGGAAAGAACCCTGCCGGTATAGAAGAAGCATTAGAGAATGCAAAACAATATTTGAAATAATCTTAAACTATAAAACTCTCCCTCTTCCGCATAAAGGAAGAGGTTGGAGTAAGGAGACTTATGAACCTACAAACCAAAATAACGCTACAGTCTCAAGAGCCAAAAGTTGATTATAACTCAGAACTTTTACTGTTAGGTTCATGTTTTGCAGAAAACATAGGAGAGAAATTCGAATATTTTAAGTTCAGGAATAAGATCAATCCATTTGGGATATTATTTCACCCTAAAGCAATAGAAACATTTTTGTGGATGGCTACTCAGGGAGAACAATATACCGATACAGATTTGTTTTATATCAATGAACAATGGCATTGTTTTGATGCACACTCCTCTTTAAGCAATGCCGATCAAAATGTAGCATTGTCTAATTTAAACACGGCATTAACGACTACAAGAAAGAATATTAATTCTGCGACACATGTTTTTATCACTTTAGGAACCGCTTGGGTATATCGATTAAAATCTCTGGATATGGTGGTGGCGAACTGTCATAAAATTCCGCAAAGAGAGTTTGAAAAAGAATTATTATCTGTAGATGAGATCAATCAATGCCTTCAGAATTGTATACATCTAATTAGAGGTATTAACCCTTCAGTAGAAATTGTATTTACTGTTTCCCCTGTACGGCATAGTAAAGATGGGTTTGTAGAAAACAATAGAAGTAAGTCTCATTTAATCACATCGCTACATCAAACTATTAGTAGCAATAAAAATCTAAATTATTTTCCTTCTTATGAAATCATGATGGATGAACTTAGGGATTATCGGTTTTACAATGTAGATATGATTCACCCTAATACACTGGCGATAGATTATATTTGGGAGCGTTTTTCTGAAGCTTGGATTTCTGAAAAGACTGCCCAGACTATGGGTAGAGTCGAAGAAATCAAAAAAGGAATGATGCATAGACCGTTTAATCCACAAAGTGAGCAACATGTGTTATTTTTACAGAAGCTTGAATCAAAAAAATATCAACTCTATAAAGAATACCCTCATATGATTTGGGGAGAATGATTATTTATGAGTTCTATGATTAAAATAAAAAGAGGTGACTGTAGTAAATACAGTCACCTCTTTTATTTTTATAACGTGTTGTTTAATTATTAGGGATAAACAGAGGAGATAAAGTAACGGTTGCATTACCTCGGGCACCTACGTGATTGGTATAGGTTTTGTTTTTTTGAATGGTATACAAAGAATCTACATAATCATCGTTATTGGTGTACCATTCATCTGGCATTGCTTGTAAGATAGCTCCTGCCACCTGCCCAAGTACATTTACCCATGGCTGTCCAGAAACTGTACCAACAATTTGAAAAATACCATCAACAATAATGGTGACCAATTGCTTAAAATTGTAGTTGTCATCTTTTTCGAATAATTGGATATTTGCTGCCTGGTATTTATAATCGTCCCAGAAAAGCAAGATTTGGTTAGGGTAATATGTTGTGCCTTCATAATCCAGATAATACATAGGTATGATCTTTACTTCAGCTTCATTACTGTTGTTTTTTATTCCAGAAGTGATAGCGTAAACTTCTGCAGCACCACTAATCCAGGGCTCCTCATCGTTATTTAATCGTATTTTGTCTAATTTGGTAGTTTCAAGCCCTGCATTGGCTTTTGAAGAAGGACTTAAGTCCATTTTAGCAGACTTAAAACGATTATTTTGTAATCCAGCAGTTTGTAACTGCTTATTCATATAATCAACTTCTGCTTTTAAGGTTTCATAACCTTTGGTTTCTATAACAAGTACAGGTACACTAGGTATATCTTTAACGTCTAGAAAAACGGTTTCTCCATCAAGCGTATACGCTTCAATTTTTGTCCATGATTTTTCATCACCTTCGGGAGCAAATGATACTAATAGATCAGCGTAGTTTACAGATTTATTATTAGGTTTTTGTAACCATAATTCTGGTATTTCTATATTATCAGGTATTTCATTAGATTTAAGCTGATTATCTGCTTTATCTACTACTTTTTTTAAGGATTGATACGATTCCTGATCTGATAATAAGGAGGCGTTTTCTTTTAATACTTTAGATAACTTAATACCTGGTGTTCGATCTTTGCCTAATACCTCCACAATATTAGTACTAAACTCTGTGTTAGCTAGTAAATCAATTAGGTCAAATGCAATCTTCTTTTTGTCTATTCTATTCTTGTTTTGAACGACATTAGTTTCGTTAACGACTACTTCTTCCGTTTCGCAATTAAAAAATAACAAGGAAACGAGAACTACATTTAAAAGTAAAAATGATTTTTTCATAATTTTAATATACTTAAGTTAGTTTTGTCTTTTAAAATTAGGAAAATGATATCTTATTACCTTGATTTGCAAGGTGTTAAATACTCAAAAAAAATGTGGTTAGGCCATAAAAATTGACAAGTGATTTTTTGTTTTTTACATATTTATTATGCATGCATATAAAGTTGCACTTTATATATAATCTGTTGGTAATGAGGTTTTTGATAGTATTTAAGTTGTTTTGGTTAAGAATTTTAGAAACACACACACTTATATGGTAGCAAACTAAAAATTCTAGAAGCCATGATTTCTGAAGAAATAATTTAAAAAAAAGAAATAGTATTCTATACCGTAAATTCTGAATTGATCACAGTATCAATACCGCTATTAATTAAATGTTTAATATTAGGTCTTTTAGATTGTATGTTTTTAAGATGTTCTAACACTTGCGAAGCAAATATTGAATCTCTATCATAAACTAATTCATAAATCTCTAAAGAGAGTAACCAATCGCTGGGGTGATCTTTTTCTAAAATTTCGAATACGGCTTCCAGTGAAAACGTAGTATTTTTTCCTTCTCTAATATTTTTAATAGAGGAGTATAAAGAATGTAGATCTTTTTCTTTTTCAGAATATGTTCTTTGTGCAGTAACCAACGAAGGGTTATGAGTCACTAAATCAAATGAGTTATCATCTGCAGGACCAGAGAAAGCAGATACGATTTCTTTTCCGACAGCCAAATCAAAAGTACCCCATTCTGGTTTAAAAAGATATTCGTCTTTGTATTTGATAGTACATTCACTAAATTGAATTAAAATCAATTCACCTTTAATGTTTCTTATCCCGGTAATATTAGTTCCTGCAATAGTAATTCCACTTTCGAATTCGAATTCTATATACTCTCCATCATAGAAATTATAAGCTTTCAGGTCTCTTGGAGACATGTTTTCTATAGCAAGATTGATCCCTTTTAATTTCCCAAGAGGAGATCTAAGCCCATTAGGGTGAGCTTCTATACCATGGCCAATAAGCTCTTTTTCTCTAAAAGAAAGTGCTGTTGGGCCACTAGTTTCAAAATAAATAACTTCGTTATCCTCATTTTTTATCATTCGGGTAAATACTCCCGAGATTTGTAGACCAGTACTTAACTCTATGGTTCCTAAATTTTCTGATTCGATTAATTTTGCAAGTCCTCTGTGCCCACCTTTTCTTAAAGCCATAGTATCTGCAAATTCTTCTAATACCTGACATAAATAAGCAAAATCTGGCGTTACAAAGAGTTGAGGTTGTGGTTTGGTAATGTCAAAATCCTGAAAAGCAGCATCGGGAGAGTAGGGCAGTTTTTTTACATTGTCTGTCATGCACCATTCGCTTTCTCCAATCGAGGAAAGCAATCCTGCACCATAGATTCTAGGTTCATCTACTGTACCAATTAGACCATATTCAACCGTCCACCAATGTAAGTTACGTATCAAAGCCATTTCCGAAGGGTTCTCTTTTTGATTTTGTAACTCTTCTATTTTTCTTTCTGCTTCTTCTATCTCTTTTGGATTTGTACCATATGCCTCTTTTAGAATAGAAAGTGTACGCACAGCTTCATACATATCATAATCTTTTTTAGAAGAGATTGCTTTGCAACCAATTTTCCCGAAACGTCGTAGGTACTCTGCATAATCAGGATTAGCAATGATAGGAGCATGTCCCGCCGCTTCATGAATTATATCGGGAGCAGGGGTGTATTCAATATTTTCTAATTGCCTGATGTCTGATGCGATAACAAGAATATTATATGCCTGAAACTCCATAAATGCATTAGGAGGGATAAATCCATCGACAGCTACAGCCGCCCAACCAATTTCTTTTAAAATTCGATTCATTCCATACATACTTGGTATCTCATCGATCGAAATTCCTGTCTTTTTAAGGCCATTTAGATAAGAATTATGGGCAACTTTACTAAGAGAAGTGGTGTTTTTGCGCATAACATACCTCCAAACCGCTTGATTTATCGGCGTATACTCTTCATAATTTTGTGGTTTTATGAATTGTTTTAAATGTGCGGGAAGCCTTTCAATTAGGGGGTTAGATACAATATTTAGAGACATATATAGAAATTAATTTTTTATCAAGACAATTTAATTGGAAAATTAATAGTTTTATTTTGATATTGAAGTATTCTTAAATAGTTAAATTTGTTTTATCAATTAAAAAAATAAATGGTTGTGAGAATTAAGCTGATAGTATTAGGATTGTTATTATTTACATTAGGTATAAATGCCCAGGTTACATATAGTGAACCAGTAAGTTGGGGTATGCAGGAGAAAAAAAGCATAGTTCCGATGCTTATGAAAAATTTTGATTTGGCTAAAATTGAAGCTGAAGATGCCAAGAATGATTTAGATAAATCAAGACCATGGAGATTTGGTTATGAACTTAAAGTAAACTTAGGTCTTAAAAATTCTGGAGTATGGGACGAATTACCCAATGGAGATAGAATATGGCGTATTAATATTATATCTAAAGGTGCCAAGACATTAAATTTCATTTTTGACACCTATAAAATACCTAGAGGAGCTACCGTGCATCTATATAATAGAGATAAATCTGATCTTTTGGGTGCATATACAAATATCTTTAACAGACCAGACCAGATGCTAGGTACTTGGATGGTAGAAGGAGATAATGTTTGGATAGAATATTTTGAACCTGCTTCTGTTGCTGGTAAAGGGCAATTAAATATTGCTAAAGTAATTCATGGATATCGTTCAATTACAAATACTCAAATTCAGCAAAAAATAGATGAATCGGGAGACTGTAATCAAGATGTGAATTGTCCTGTTGGAGAAGATTTTGATGAATTAAAAGATAGATTAAAACATGCTGTAGCTTTTGTGATTATGCAAGGATTTGTTTGTACAGGGACATTGATTAATAATACGAAGAATGATAAAGCACCATATTTTTTGACAGCTAATCATTGTAATGCTGGTAATGAATCTACTTGGGCATTTCGTTTTAATTGGATTAGTCCTAATCCTTCTTGTGCAACAACTACAGGCAGTACAGATGCAGCAGTAAACCAAACAACGAGTGGAGCTACACGATTAGCTGCGAATGCAGAATCTGATTTCAAACTGTTGAATTTGGATGGAGGTTTAGATGAATCCTGGGATTTAGAATGGGCCGGTTGGGATCGAAGAGATGTAGCAGCAAATTTTGCGATAGGGATTCACCATCCTAGTGGAGATATAATGAAGGTATGTAGAGAAAATACAGCGTTATCACAAATAAAAACTAATATTGGGGGTTTAACGGCTCCTGTTGATTCCTGGCAGGTAATAGATTGGGATCTTGGAGTTACAGAAGGAGGATCTTCTGGTTCTGCTCTTTTTGATCCAAGTGGTAGAATAGTAGGGCAACTTGCGGGAGGAGGAGCAGCCTGTTCTGGAACAAATGATAATGGTCTTTCAGATTTTTATGGTAGGTTTAATATTTCATGGAGTTTTGGTAACTCAGATTCTAACAGACTCTCTAATTGGTTAGATCCTGATAATACGGGAAGAGAAACATTAAATATGCTTTCTCAAGAAAACGGCGGAAACCCGCCACCACCGCCACCGCCACCAATTGATCCTGATCCTGAACCTGAAGAAGAAAAGGTGTTAGCGGTTTCGTTTAACGCATCAGAAGCTATTATTAGTATTACTAATACAGTAGAGGGTAAATTAGAATATTACCTTTATAATATTTCAGGAATGGTTGTAGATTCTGGGAAATTGTCTGAGGAAAAAGGACAAATTGATATGTCAGATAAATCTACAGGAATGTATTTTATTTATGTTAAAAACACATCTGATGGTACTTCCTTTACCAAAAAGGTAATTGTAAGTAAACAATTCTAGATATAGAATAACAAAATACAAAGAGTTATTCTTTGGATCTTATCCCAAAGAATAACTCTTTATTATTACCATCTTTTAAAATTAGAGTATCTTCTTTCTGGATTCTGGTTTTAACTTCAATAAGAGTTTTAAAAAATTCTTTTTCTATTGCTGCATTTTTTTTACAATACATTTTTGTTGCAATAGGAAAGCTAAAAGAAATAGTGTTGCCTTCTTCGGTATACTTAGACGAAAACGTATTACAGCCAGAATGGCCATAAGCAGAGCTTTGTTCTTCGTCAAAAGTGATATGTAACTTCCTGTTAGAAACATCTTTCTCATTAAGACGAGTAATAGAAAAAGTTGTTTTTTTAGTAACCTTATTTTCTTTTTCCTGACTTTTGACTGCTGCATTATTTTTGTTTGCACAACTATTTGTATTTGAAAATGCCACGAAAAACAAAATGATTAGTAAAGATTTCATAAGTCTAGTTTCTTTTTATGGTTAATATAGTATTATTTATAACATAAATTCATCATAATCATTGTTTTTGGTCGCAAAAATATGGGTTATATGAGATTAAAATTTATTTTTGAGTGGAAAACAAAATACCTACCATGAAATGAGTATAGTTAAGGTTTTTGATACCGGCTTCACTTTATTAGTTGAGCCTGTTGAAAAATGATTACTATGTGAATTTTATCTGACCAATAAAAATGATAAATCGAAACAGATGAGACCCGAAAGCAGAAAACAAGAAATTATAAATGCAGCAGCTATTCTTTTTAAGGAAAAAGGGTATAGTGCAGTAACTATGAGAGATTTGGCAAAAGCTATGGGGATTAAAGCAGCAAGCTTGTATAATCATATTCAGTCAAAACAAGAAATATTATCTACTATCATAATTGGACTTGCAGAAGAATTTACTATTGGGATGAATAAAATTGTGAATTCTGATGAAAATACGATCCAAAAGCTGGAAAACATTATTGACTTACATATAGATGTGACATTGCGAAATGCAGATGGTCTAGCTTCACTTAATAATGATTGGATGCATCTTGAAGAAAATAATTTGCAATATTTTGAGAAAATGCGCCAGGAATATGAAGATAATTTTAGAGATATAGTAAAGAAAGGATTAGAAAAAGGAGAGATTAAACCCTATAATGTAGAAATTATGGTGTTTTCTACACTCTCTACCTTAAGAACATTGTATTTATGGTACCCCGAACAAAAAGAGATTGATTCTGATATCTTGAAACGAGATATGATATCAGTATTGTTAAAAGGAGTGGCATGACTAGTATTTTGAGGTAGTCATAAAATTAACAGATAATTATTTGTGTATCAAACTAACAATTGTTAGTTTTGTTTAGCTATAACTATATAGTTAAATTAAGATATGACTGATTTTTATTCTATTCGTGTTTCTGAATTAACTAAAGAAACTAAGGATTGTACATCTATCACTTTTGATATACCAGAAGAGCTTAGAAATACATTTTTGTTTAAGCAAGGCCAGCATCTTACTCTAAAAACATCTATTAATGATGAAGAGGTAAGACGCTCTTATTCTTTGTGTTCGAGTCCTGTTGAAAATAAATGGCAGGTGGCAGTTAAACGAATTGATCAGGGATTGTTCTCTAACTTTGCAAATGATGTGCTTAAAGAAGGAGATGTTCTGGAAGTAATGCCTCCTATGGGAAACTTTTTTGTTGAAGTAGCACCTTCAAAAGCCAAAAATTATATTGTTTTTGCTGCAGGAAGCGGTATTACACCCATATTATCTATACTAAAAACTCATCTTGCATCTGAACCAGAAAGTACTTTCAAGCTCTTTTACTTGAATCGGAATGCGAAATCCATTATCTTTAAAGAAGAGATAGAAGCGCTTAGAAACAAGTATTTTGGAAGAGTAGAGATATTTTACTTTTTAACAAAAGAACATCGGGATATACCATTACTTAATGGAAGATTTACAGAAGAAAAGATACAGGAACTTACTGATAAAATAATTGACGTATCCAGTGTAGATGAATGCTTTGTCTGTGGCCCCGAAGAAATGATCTTTTTGATTAGGGATGGATTGATGAATGCAGGATTGTCAAAAGACAAAATTCATTATGAACTTTTCTTTTCAGGTGTTTCTGAAGAAGATAAGAAAAAAGCAGCAGAAGTAGTTGATCATAAATTTGATGGAACCGTGGTTACTATTATAGATGGCGGAAAAGAGTTTCACTTTGCCATGGATGATGATCATGATAATATATTAGATGGAGCGTTGGCTTCTGGCGCAGATCTGCCTTTTGCCTGTAAAGGCGGAGTGTGCAGTACTTGTAAATGTAAAGTTGTTGAAGGAGCAGTAGAGATGAAGATAAATTACGCATTAGAAGAAGATGAGGTAGCAAAAGGCCTTGTCTTATCTTGCCAGGCTGTTCCTACTACAGAAAAAGTAGTAGTTGATTTTGATGTATAAAACTCTAGGATTATGAGCGAAAAAGAAATAAAAAACCATGGGACTGGGCAGAGTCTAAGTCTAGAAGAAATCTTTGAGCAGAGAATTGCCAGAGATGAAAAGATCGAACCTAAAGATTGGATGCCGGAAAAATACCGAAAAACTCATATTCGGCAAATTTCTCAACACGCACATTCCGAAATTATTGGAATGCTACCAGAAGGAAACTGGATCACCCGTGCACCCTCTCTAAGACGTAAAGTAGCTTTGTTAGCTAAAGTTCAGGATGAGGCAGGACATGGATTATACTTATATAGTGCATGTGAGACTTTAGGAATTTCTAGAGAAGAGCTATACGAGCAATTGCATACAGGTAAAGCAAAATACTCTAGTATATTCAATTACCCTACAATCACCTGGGCAGATATGGGAGCAATTGGCTGGCTGGTAGATGGTGCGGCAATTATTAATCAAGTGCCACTATGCAGTACTTCTTATGGACCATATGCAAGAGCGATGATTAGAGTATGTAAAGAAGAGAGTTTTCATCAGCGTCAAGGATATGAAATAATGATCACATTGGCGAATGGTACCCCAGAGCAAAAAGAAATGGCGCAAGATGCGTTAAATAGATGGTGGTGGCCATCGTTGATGATGCTGGGACCTACAGATGCAGAATCTGTACATACAGCCCAATCAATGAAGTGGAAATTAAAAAGAAAAACTAATGATGAATTACGTCAGCAGTTTATTGATCAAACAGTTCCGCAAGCAGAATTAATTGGACTTACTATTCCTGATCCGGATTTAAAATGGAATGAAGAAAAAGGGAGTTACGATTTTGGAGAAATAGATTGGGACGAATTCTGGCAAGTAGTAAAAGGTCATGGCCCTTGTAATAAAGAGCGTATGGCAGCTAGAGTTAATGCCTGGGAAAAAGGAGAATGGGTAAGGGATGCAGCGATGGCATATGCCAAAAAACAAGAAGATAAAAAGCTTAAAAAAGCAATATAATAATTCTGAATTCAGAATTTAAAATTCATAATTATGAAAAATAACTGGCCACTTTGGGAAGTGTTTGTAAGAAGTAAAAATGGTTTAGAACATCGTCATTTTGGTAGTATTCATGCGGCCGATGCAGAAATGGCTTTAGAAAATGCCAGAGATGTATATACGCGAAGAAATGAAGGAGTAAGTATATGGGTAGTAGAATCTAAACATATCACTGCATCAAACCCCGAAAATAACGGAGAATTATTTGAACCTGCTCAGGATAAAGTGTATAGACACCCTACATTTTATACATTACCAGATGAAGTAAAACATATGTGATTTTTACAATGGTAAAAATTGCAATTCCCGTGAATACGGAAAACTTACTATTTGAAATTAAAGTTATTTAAATAAGATACCCATCATTACGGGCAGTGTTATGAAAAACGAAAATAAAATACAATACATCTACGGTATAGCAGATAATGCTTTGATCCTTGGTCAGCGATTATCAGAATTATGTGGGCATGGACCAAACCTGGAAACAGATATTGCAATGACTAATATGGCATTAGATTTATTAGGCCAAACGCGAAGTTATTACCAATACGTGGCTCAGCTTTCTGGAGATGGAAAAACTGAAGATGATATTGCTTTTTTGAGAATAGAAAGACAGTACAAAAACGTACTTCTTGTCGAACAACCAAACAGACACTTTGGATATGTGATTACAAGACAGTTTTTCTATGACGCTTTTCACTTACTATTGTTAGAAGAATTGCAAAATAGTGATGATGAAACAGTAGCAGCAATTGCAAAGAAAGGAATTAAAGAAGTAAGTTATCATCAAAGATTTTCGTCTGACTGGATGAAAAGATTGGGAGATGGTACAGAAGAAAGTCATCAAAAAGTTCAGGAAGCAGTTGATGATCTGTGGAAGTATACAGACGAACTATTTCATATGACAGAGGATGATAAAATTGCTGTAGAAAATGGAGTTGGTGTTAATACTGCGGCTTTGCGAGAAAAGTACGACCAAAGGATTAGAGACGTATTTGAAGAGGCTAGAATTACCATACCAGAAACAAAATGGTTTCAGAAAGGCGGTAAACAAGGTATTCATAGTGAACATATGGGCTACTTGCTTTCAGATTTGCAATATATGCAACGTACCTATCCTAATATGAAGTGGTGAAATAATACAGAATACCGAATTTAGAATATTGAATGATGAAGAGAAATAAAACTTCAGCCTTGGATATTAAATGTTCGATATTCCATATTTATTATGACAATAGAATTTGAGAAACATATTGATCCTACGCTGATTCCAATTTTGGAAAAAGTTCATGATCCCGAAATTCCGGTATTGTCTATTATGGATATGGGAGTGGTTCGCTCTGCTCAAATGATAGAAACTATTGCTCAGATTACAATTACCCCAACATATAGTGGTTGCCCTGCAATGGATGTGATAGGGGATGATATTATAAGTGCTTTTGCAAAAAAAAATATAGAAGCCAAAGTTTCCTTAGTCTTATCGCCGGCATGGACTACCGATTGGATTACACCAAGAGGTAGAGAAGCTCTAGAAAAATATGGGATTGCCGCACCTTTACATGAAAAAGCAGATAAAGAAGCATTACTTGGAGGTAAAAAAATAGTAAAATGTACCCAATGTGGCTCAACAAACACAAAAATGGTAAGCCAGTTTGGTTCGACAGCGTGTAAAGCACTTTTTCAATGTAATGATTGTTTAGAACCTTTTGATTACTTCAAATGTCTCAAATAATGATGCTCGGATTAAGAACAACAATATATAAAGTTAGTGATCTGGATAAAGCCAGGAAATGGTATTCAGACGCATTTAATACGAAACCCTATTTCGACGAACCTTTTTATATAGGATTCAATATAGGAGGGTATGAACTTGGATTACTTCCAGAAGAAGCCCCTTCAGAAACAAAATCTGATAGCGTACTTTCGTATTGGGGTGTAGAAAAGATAGATGCAACATACCAAAGATTACTCGATTTAGGAGCTACCGAACATGAAAAACCAACAAATGTAGGAGGAGAAATCGTGGTAGCAACAGTTAAATGCCCATGGAATAATATCATCGGAATAATTTATAACCCACAATTCAAAATAGAGAATTAAATATGCCTTCAATCGAATTGCACATTGATAATGGAGTAGCGAGAATAACGCTAAACCGCCCAGATACTTTTAATAGTTTCAATAGAGAAATGGCCTTGTTACTACAAAAAACATTAGACGAGTGTAATGCTAATGATAAAGTAAGAGCCATTATGCTTATCGGAAACGGAAAAGCGTTTTGTGCAGGACAGGACCTTAAAGAAGTAACTTCTCCCGAATTGAACCCTGGTTTCAGAAAAATATTAGAAGAACATTATAATCCAATAATCAGCCGCATTAGAACTATCGAAAAACCTATTGTGGCAGCTGTAAATGGAGTTGCTGCAGGAGCAGGAGC
Source organism: Aquimarina megaterium XH134 (assembly GCF_000520975.1). Taxonomy (GTDB): domain Bacteria; phylum Bacteroidota; class Bacteroidia; order Flavobacteriales; family Flavobacteriaceae; genus Aquimarina; species Aquimarina megaterium. The sequence goes on along the minus strand of NZ_JACB01000061.1, from coordinate 40,688 downwards.
TAATATAGCTTTGGCGTGTGATATTGTTGTAGCTACTGAGGCGGCAAGCTTTATCCAGGCATTTAGTAAGATAGGATTGGTTCCTGATAGTGCCGGAACTTTTTTTCTACCCAGATTAATCGGTTTTCAAAAAGCTTCTGCTTTAATGATGTTAGGTGATAAAGTAAGCGCAAGAGAGGCAGAGCAATTAGGGATGATATATAAAGTGTTTGAAACAGAAACCTTTGAAGAAGAGGTGACTAAGCTGGTTTCAAAATTAGCTCAAATGCCAACCAAAGCTTTAGGATTGACTAAGAGATTATTAAATCAGTCATTGGTAAATACGCTCGATGAGCAATTAGCAATAGAATCGGATCTACAGATAGAATCTGCAGAAAGTGAAGATTATGCAGAAGGTGTAAATGCATTTATTGAAAAAAGAAAACCAATATTTAAAGGTAAATAAGAATGATGATTGTTGGAGTAATAGGATCAGGAACAATGGGAAGTGGTATCGCTCAGGTAGCAGCTACTTCTGGTTGTAAAGTAAAAGTATTTGACACAAAGCAAGAAGCACTAGATAGAAGTAAACAAGCTTTAGAAAAAATTCTTTCCCGCTTGATTGAAAAAGGAAGAATTGATCAAACAGAGAAAACACGTATTCAAGGTAATATTTCTTATGTAGATTCTTTAAAAGACCTTAAAGACGCAAATCTTACTATCGAAGCTATCATAGAGAACCTGGATATTAAAAAGAAAGTATTTTCAGAACTAGAAACATATGTTTCAGAAGATACCATTATTGCATCCAATACCTCCTCTTTATCTATAGCATCTATAGCATCATCATTACAAAAACCAGAGCGATGTATAGGAATTCATTTTTTTAACCCTGCTCCGTTAATGAAATTGGTTGAGGTGATTCCGGCAGTACAAACTTCAACTCAGGTTACCGACAAGGTGGTAGAAATCATTAATGGCTGGAAAAAAGTAGTTGCCTTAGCAAAAGATACTCCCGGGTTTATTGTGAATCGTGTAGCACGACCATTTTATGGAGAATCTTTACGTATTTATGAAGAAGGCTTGGCTGATATTGCTACCATAGATTGGAGTTTAAAAACTTTGGGAGGGTTTAGAATGGGCCCTTTTGAATTAATGGATTTTATAGGAAACGATATCAATTATACGGTTACAGAAACTGTTTTCAAAGCATTTTACTATGATCCCCGATATAAACCTTCTTTTACACAAAAAAGATTGTCTGAAGCAGGATATCTAGGAAGAAAATCAGGTAAAGGATATTATGATTATAGTGATACTGCAGTAAAAGATGCCCCAAAAGAAGATAAAGTACTGGCAGAGTATATTTTTAATAGAGTATTAGTAATGTTAATTAATGAAGCTGCTGATGCATTATTCTGGAATATAGCTTCGGCAGAAGATATTGATAATGCAATGACCAAAGGAGTAAATTACCCTAAGGGATTATTAACCTGGGCAGATGAAAAAGGAATTGACTGGTGTGTTACTATGCTGGATAATCTCTATAATGAATATCATGAAGATCGATATCGATGTAGTCCACTATTAAGAAAAATGGTGAAAGAGAATAGAACTTTTTTTAGTGAAAAATTAGTTGCAGATAATTAATCTACTGGTATGATAAAATCAGAAAAAATCCCTAATAAGATGTTGTCCCAAGACGCCTTTAGCCAATGGTTAGGTATCGAAATTATTGAAGTCGAAAAAGGAAGATGTAAAGTAGGAATGACGATTAGGAAAGAAATGCTCAATAGCATGAGTAAAGCTCACGGAGGAATATCCTATAGCTTAGCTGATACAGCTTTTGGCTTTTCTGCAAACACCCATGGCAAATATGCTGTATCTATAGAAACCTCGATCAATCATATCGAGGCATTAGAAGAGGGGGATTATCTAACAGCAGAAGCTACAGTTGATATTACTAAAACAAAAGTAGGCTTCAATATTGTAGAAGTTAAAAGAGGAGATGATATTGTCGCACTTTTTAAAGGAGTAGTATATAGAACCAGTAAAGACTGGGAGGAATAAATATAAAACCGTAAAATGATAAATATAAAAGTGGTTCAGATATATGAGATTACACTTTAGAATTTATGATTTAACATTTAAAATTTAAACTTTTGAAAGAATCGTATATAATAGACGGAGTCCGCACTCCTATAGGAAGCTATAAAGGAACATTATCAGCAGTAAGAACTGATGATTTAGGAGCTTTGGTAATAGAAAAGTTAGTAGAAAATAATCCAAATATTCCAAAAGATGCATATGATGATGTCATTATGGGGTGTGCTAATCAGGCTGGTGAAGATAATCGTAATGTAGCCAGAATGGCTGCGTTATTAGCAGGGCTACCTTTTACTGTTCCGGGAGAAACGGTTAATCGTTTGTGTAGCTCAGGGTTATCTGCAATAATACATGCTAATAGAGCAATCAAAGCAGGAGACGGCGATCTATTTATTTCGGGTGGAGTAGAAAATATGACACGTGGGCCATACGTGATCGCAAAACCGTCATCTGCCTTTGGTAATGATTCTAAAATGTATGACTCTAGTTTTGGATGGCGATTTGTAAATCAAAAAATGCATGACCTGTATGGTACAGATGGTATGGGAAATACTGCAGAAAATCTGGTAGAGAAATATAATATATCTAGAGAAGATCAGGATGCATTTGCGTATTGGAGTCAGATGAAAGCAACCAATGCCCAGAAATCGGGGAGATTAGCCAAAGAAATTACTACAGTCGAAATCCCACAGCGCAAAAAAGATCCAATCTTATTCTCTGATGATGAATTTGTAAAACCAACTACTACCAAAGAGGTATTAGCAAAATTACGTCCAGCTTTCAAAAAAGAAGGTAGTGTAACAGCAGGAAATTCTTCAGGATTAAATGATGGAGCAGCAGCTACCATTATTGCATCAGAAGATGCAGTTAAAAAATACAATCTAAAAACACTAGCTAGAATAGTAAGCTCTGCAGTGGTAGGAGTAGAACCTAGGATTATGGGTATCGGACCTGTTCAGGCTTCTAATAAAGCTCTGGAAAAAGCAGGGATTACAATGGATGATATAGATGTTATTGAGCTTAATGAAGCCTTTGCCTCACAAGCATTAGCGTGTATACGAGAATGGGGATTAGCAGATGATGACCCAAGAATAAACCCTAACGGAGGATCTATTGCAATTGGGCATCCATTAGGAGTAACAGGTACCAGGATCGCGTATTCTGCAGCTTTAGAGTTACAACAACAAAATAAACGATATGCACTAATCACAATGTGCGTTGGAGTAGGTCAAGGATATGCTTGTGTAATCGAAAATACAAATGTCTGATTTATGAAAAAACTAGAAAGCTACATAAACGGAAAATGGACTTCAGGTTCTGGAGATGGAATCGTAATGCACGATGCCATTACAGGTGAAGTTATTGGGACGTCTACAACTGAAGGATTAGATATCCCCGAAGTATTACAATATGGTAGAACAAAAGGAGGAGAAATACTGAGGGAAATGACTTTTCAGCAACGTGGTAATATGCTTAAAAAATTGGCATTATATCTTACCAAACGCAAAGAAGAGTTTTATGAACTAAGTTATCGTACAGGAGCAACCCGAATAGATAGCTGGATCGATATCGAAGGTGGTTTTGGTAATCTTTTTGCCAATGCATCATTACGAAAACTATTCCCTAATCAACCATACCATGTAGAAGGAGATCCTATAGATCTGTCTAAAGGAGGACGGTTTATGGCACATCATATTTTAGTACCCAAAAGAGGAGTCGCTGTACATATCAATGCTTTTAATTTTCCTATTTGGGGAATGCTAGAAAAATGTGCTGTTAACTGGATGGCAGGAGTACCAGCAGTGGTATTACCTGCACCACAAACCGCATATTTAACAGAAGCAGTAGTACGAGTAATTATAGATTCTGGAATACTCCCCGAAGGAGCATTACAGTTACTTAGCGGAATGACCAAAACGATTCTGGACACAGTAGAATCTCAGGATGTAGTAACTTTTACAGGTTCTGCGCATACAGGAAGAATGTTGAAAGCACATCCAAGACTTATAGAAGAATCTGTACCTTTTACAATGGAGGCAGATTCATTAAATGCTTCTATATTAGGAAAAGATGCTGTGCCAGGTACACCAGAGTTTGACTTATTTGTTAAAGAAGTTCGAAAAGAAATGACTGTGAAATGTGGTCAGAAATGTACTGCAATTCGTAGAATTATTGTGCCTTCAGAATTGGTTGAAGATGTACAAATTGCTTTAGGTCAACAGTTGGATAAAGTTACTGTAGGAGATCCAAGATTGAAAGAAGTGCGAATGGGAGCACTGGCAAGTAAGCAGCAGGTAGAAAGTTTTAAAAATAATATCTCAGAAATAGCTAAAACTGCTCAGATTGTATATGGTGATTTAGATAAACTTGAAACTGTAGGAGCCGATGCTCAAAAAGGAGCATTCGTAAGTCCGATTTTGATGCGAGAAGATAACCCATTCAAAAATACAAATGCACATACGATTGAAGCATTCGGTCCGGTAGCGACTATTATGCCTTATGATACGCTAGAAGATGCTATTACCTTATCTCAAATGGGTAAAGGATCATTAGTGTCCTCTATTTTTACATACGATGATAAAATAGCCAAAGATTATATCGTAGGTGCAGCTTCTCATCACGGACGTATCTTGGTTGGTAATCGAGAAAATGCGAAACAAAGTACTGGTCATGGTTCTCCATTACCATTACTTACACATGGAGGCCCGGGACGAGCTGGTGGTGGCGAAGAAATGGGAGGAATGCGAGGAATTAAACACTTTATGCAACGTTGTGCCATCCAGGGAACACCAACCACACTTACCGAAGTAACAGGTATATACCAGGCAAATTCTGCGTATAAAGAATCAGAAAATCATCCGTTCTCATATCATTGGGAGGATATAGAACCGGGAATGTCACTAAAAACCCATAAACGTACAGTAACTGATACAGATATCATTGGTTTTGCAAACCTTACCTGGGATCATTTCTATGCGCATACCGACATCACATCTTTAGACGGGAGTATTTTTGAAAAACGAACGGCACATGGGTATTTTATCCTGGCAGCCGCAGCGGGATTATTTGTATATCCAAACAAAGGCCCAGTAGCAGCTAATTATGGATTAGAAGAATGTAGATTCTTGAGACCAATCTATCATAATGATACAGTATATGTTAGACTAACCTGTAAAGAAAAAGTAGATCGCGATGTTGCAAGTGCAGAACATCCTAGTGGTATTGTAAAATGGTTTGTAGAAGTATTTGATACCGAAGATGAGTTAGTAGCTATTGCTACCATTTTAACAATGGTACAGAAAAAACAAACCTCTCTTGTAGAAATGACCGAAGCAAAAATTAAGAAATGCTTACTGAAACTATCTGCAGACACCAAACCAAAATGGGGGATTATGACACCCCAGCATATGATAGAACATTTGGAGTATACCTATAAAATTGCTTCAGGAGAAATTCAGGATTTTGAAATTGCAACACCAGAAAAGATTTTGGATAAAGTACATAATAGCTTATATAATTACGAACCTTTTCCTAAAAACACAGATTTTCCATTACTTAAAAAAGGAGAGTTAGAAGATTTAAAACATCCTGACCTAGAAACAGCTGTAATAAAGCTGAACGAAGCAAGAGAAGTATATAAAACATATTTTAAGGAAAATCCAGATGCAATACTAAAAAATATTGTTTTCGGAGAATTGAATAAATATGAATGGTATCTGTTAGAAAGAAAACATTTAAACCATCACTTTGATCAATTTGATCTGTTAGGCTAAGTAGTTTAGAAAATAAAATATAAACCTCACAGGTTTTGAAAACCTGTGAGGTTTTAGAAGAAAAAAATATATTATAAAAACCGAACAATGTAAAATAGTAAATGATAAAATTTTAAAGCAATGTTATCTCCTTTAAACTTTTAGATTTTATATTTAAAATTTGATATTTATTTTGACACAACCATACGTAAACATAAACATAGAAAATCAGGTAGGAATTATTGAATTTTTTCATCCTGCGCATAACTCCTTACCGGGAGATATTTTGACTAAGCTTGCTCAAACTATTACTGATGCGGGTACTAATGATGATATCAAGGTAATTATATTAAAAAGTGGAAAAGACAGAACGTTTTGTGCTGGAGCCAGCTTTAAAGAGTTGATCAATATTAATGATGCCGAAACCGGAAAAGTATTTTTCTCTGGTTTTGCCAATGTAATCAATGCGATGCGTAAATGCCCAAAATTTATTATTGGGCGAGTACAAGGAAAAACTGTTGGAGGAGGAGTTGGATTAGCTTCTGCAACCGATTATTGTATGGCAACAAAATATGCATCCATAAAATTAAGTGAACTTAATGTAGGTATAGGACCATTTGTAGTAGGACCTGCAGTAGAACGTAAAATAGGATTGTCCGCAATGACGCAGATCGCAATTGATGCAAATTCGTTTTATGATGCAGAGTGGGCTAGAGATAAAGGGTTGTTTACCAAAGTTTTTGAAGATGTAGAAACATTAGATGCTGAAGTAAAAGCTTTTGCAGAACATTTATGTACATACAATCCAGAGGCAATGAAGGATATGAAACAAGCATTTTGGAAAGGAACAGAAGATTGGGATACGCTTTTGGCAGATAGAGCTGTAATTAGCGGAAGATTGGTACTTAGTGATTTTACAAAAGAAACCTTGAAAAAATTTAAATAAAATAGTAATTACTGCACTGAGTTTGCCAAAGTGTAATCAAAATTTATAGACCTCACAGGTTTTTAAAACCTGTGAGGTCTAAGAAAGTAAGAATTTAAATAGATTAATGATTTACAGCTTTAAAGGATATATACCTGTAGTACACGAAAGTAGTTTTGTACATCCACTGGCGGCAGTGACCGGTAATGTGATCATTGGTAAAAACTGTTATATCGGTCCAGGAGCGGCGATACGTGGAGATTGGGGAGAGATTATCCTTGAAGATGGAGTTAATGTGCAAGAAAATTGTACGGTACATATGTTTCCTGGTAAATCTATTGTGCTCAAAGAAAGTTCGCATGTAGGACACGGAGCGGTGATTCATGGTGCAAATTTGGGACGTAATTGTTTAATTGGAATGAATACTGTGATTATGGATGATGCAGAGATCGGAGATGAATGTATCGTGGGGGCAATGTCTTTTGTGAAAGCAAATACAGTTTTTTCAAAACGAAGTTTGATTGTTGGTAATCCGGCAAAGGTAATTAAAGAGGTAAGTGATGAAATGATAGCCTGGAAAACAAAGGGCACACAGTTATATCAACAATTGCCAGCAGATTGTTATGAGTCACTAAAAGAAGTAGAGCCTCTAAGAGAAGTTCCGGAGGATAGAGGAAGGCAGGAAGCATTTTATAAAACGCTAGAGGAGTTTAAGCGAAAATAGATCATTACGAATGTAGCATTGAGTTGCCGCACTAAGCTTGTCGAGGTGTTGCCGAAATGTAACATAAACGAATAAAATTAATATAAATAAACTAACAAACATTTGTTAACCAAGATGTCGACAGTAGAATTAAAAATGCCCAAAATGGGCGAAAGTATATCAGAGGCTACCATTCTTAACTGGTTAAAGAATGTAGGTGATACGGTAGAAGAGGATGAAACAATTTTAGAAGTAGCTACAGATAAAGTAGATTCTGAAGTGCCTTCTCCTTGTAATGGAGTGATTACAGAAATACGATATCAGCCTAATGATGTAGTAGAGATAGGGCAGGTAATTGCTGTTATCAATGCCGATGCAGTATCTGGGTCATCTCATCAAAAATCGGAAGAGACAGAAACTACTATTGAAAGATCACAAAAAAAACCAGAACCATCTGTTCAAATAGAATCAAAAACAACAAGTAATTCTGATTTTAAAAATCTAAACCTAGGCGAAAATGACGGTTTTTTATCTCCTTTGATCATTAGCATTGCTCAAAAAGAAAATATCACTATAGAAGAACTGCAAAGTATTGCAGGTACAGGAGTAGATGGTCGTATACGCAAAAGTGATGTGATGCAATACCTGAAAAACAGGAAATACCCACTGCCTAGCAGGCCACAACCGCAATCACCAAAATCGACTTATAATGCACCTCCGATCTCATTTATAGAAGGCAAAGATCGTATTGTAGAAATGGACCGTATGCGCAAAATGATTGCAGATCATATGGTGTACTCTAAACATACTTCGCCCCATGTAACCAGCTATATCGAAGTTGATGTAACCAATATTGTGAATTGGAGAAATGAAGTAAAGGTGAAGTTTCAGGAAAAACACGGAGAAAAATTAACATTCACTCCAATTTTTGTAGAAGCGGTTGCTAAGGCAATTCAGGAATATCCAATGATTAATGTTTCTGTAGATGACAAGAAGATTGTGGTACATAACGATATTAATGTTGGTATGGCAACTGCATTGCCTAATGGTAACTTAATCGTTCCGGTGGTTAAAAATGCAGATGAAAAAAACCTACTTGGATTGGCTAAACGTGTAAATCATTTGGCGAATAGTGCAAGAAGCAATGCCTTGAAACCAGATGAAATACAAGGAAGTACTTTTACCATTTCTAATGTAGGAACCTTTGGTAGTTTGATGGGAACACCAATTATTAATCAACCCGAAGTTGCTATTCTGGCTTTAGGAATTATAAAGAAAAGACCAGAGGTGATTACTACAGAAAAAGGAGACGAAATCGCAATTAGAAGTATGATGTATTTATCATTGTCTTTTGATCATAGAGTAGTAGACGGGTTTTTAGGAGGGTCATTTTTACGTAAAGTAGGTGATGAACTGGAAGCTTTTGATATAAATAGAGAAATATAATAATCAATACATGCACAAGGGATAGAAGCAAGCTACCATGTAGCGCGAATAGCCCGACCCCGAGAGATACGATTCGGGGATGTGCCCAAAACAAATACTAATGGAGCAGCAAATCAAAATTACAACAACCTCGGATTCAAAATTAAAGGATATTGATTTTGATAATATTCCTTTGGGTAAAGCCTTTACCGATCATATGTTTATCTGTGATTATGAAAATGGAGCGTGGCAAAACCCGCGTATCGAACCATTAGAATTTATTCCTACACATCCTGCAGCGATGGCTTTGCATTATGGACAGGCAATTTTTGAAGGAATGAAAGCTACAGTAGGAAAGGATAATACTCCGTTGTTGTTTAGACCAGAAGAAAATGCAAAACGATTTAATCATAGTGCTGCAAGAATGGGAATGCCTTCTGTACCCGAAGAACTTTTTGTAGAAGCAGTAAAGCAGATTGTAGGCATAGAGTACGGGTGGATACCACCACAAGAAGGAAGTGCATTGTATTTACGACCATTTATGTACGCAGATGAACCTTTTATTGGGATGCGTGCAGCAACAAGTTATAAGTTTATTGTGATCTGCTCTCCTGCCGGACCGTTCTTTACCAAAAAAATAAGATTGTATGCTGAAACCGAATATATAAGGGCTGCAGACGGAGGAACGGGTGAAGCAAAAGCGGCAGGTAATTATGCTGCTGCGATCCTACCTACCGAAAAAGCCAAAGCCAAAGGCTATGATCAGGTATTGTGGTTAGATGCTAATGAGCACAAGTATATTCAGGAAGTAGGAACTATGAATATCTTTTTTAAGGTAGATGGTAAGTTTATTACTCCGAGGACCAATGGATCGATTTTAAAAGGAATTACTCGTGATAGTGTAATCACTTTGCTAAAAGATAAAGGTTTTGAAGTAGAGGAACGCCCAATTACGATTGATGAGGTTATTGAGTTTTCGAAAGAAGGAAAATTAGAAGAGGCTTTTGGAACCGGAACAGCAGTTGCTATTGCCATGATAGAAGCTATTGGGTATAATGAAGAATTAATCACTTTACCCGATACAAACCCTGTAAGCCAGGATATGAAAAATACTCTGGATGAGATCAAAGCTCAGAAAAGAGAAGATAAGCATGGTTGGATTATACCTGTGTCTATTAAAGAGAAAGTAAAATAATTAGAATGTTATTTAAGGAAGAATTTTGGTTGTTTCAGTGTTTAACGATAGTTAAAAAATATTGAGAGCAAGTGAAATTAAAAATCGTAAGTCGTACATCAAAAATTGATTTAAAATGTTAGCTGAAAAAACAATAGCAAAAGAAGTATTAGAAAAAGCATTCATGACGCTCTGTACGGCTAAGTCGATGACAGAGTTGTACGAAGAAAACTTTAAGATTGTTTCTAAATATGTACATGCTACCTCGAGAGGACATGAAGCAATCCAAATAGCTACAGCAATGCAGCTATTACCTCAGGATTATGCGTTTCCCTATTACAGAGATGATTCGATGTTGCTGGGGATAGGAATGCGCCCGTATGATTTGATGTTGCAGTTACTAGCAAAAAAGGAGGATCCATTTTCGGGAGGTAGAACCTATTACTCGCACCCCAGTTTACGAGATGAAGATAAACCAAAAATCCCGCACCAATCATCAGCAACAGGAATGCAGGCCATACCTTCTACGGGAGTAGCATTAGGAATGCAATACAAAGAATTGGTTGGTTTGGATGACAAATCATTAAAAGATAAACCTCTGGTAGTATGTTCTCTTGGAGATGCATCGGTAACAGAGGGAGAGATTGCAGAAGCTTTTCAGATGGCTGCCTTAAAGCAATTACCGATTTTGTATTTGGTACAGGATAACGGATGGGATATTTCTGCAAATGAAGAGGAAACCCGTGCACAAAATGCTTTTGAATATGCAGCAGGATTTAATGGATTAGAAGCTATTTCTATCGATGGGGCTAATTTTACAGAAAGTTACCTGGCGATACAAGAAGTAATCAAAACTATAAGAGAAGAAAGAAGACCAATTCTGGTGCATGCCAAAGTACCTTTACTAAATCATCATACTTCGGGAGTGCGAATGGAATGGTATCGTGATGATCTTGAAGAAGCTCGTTCTCGTGATCCATATCCTGTATTGAGAAACCAATTGCTTTCATCTGGTTTTACCGAAGATGAAGTACTGGCTATAGAAGCAGAAGCAAAAGCAGTAGTGGCCAAAGATTTGGAAGAAGCCATGAAAGCTGAAGATCCAAAACCAGAAGACTTATTTACTCATGATTTTGCTCCTACACCAATTACAGAAGAGAAAGGAGAACGATCCCCTGCTGATAAAGAAGAAGTAGTGATGGTAGATTGTGCTTTGTTTGCTGTAGAAGAATTAATGAAGAAGCATAAAGAATGTTTGTTATATGGACAAGATGTAGGGGGAAGACTAGGAGGAGTATTTAGAGAAGCAGCTACATTAGCTCAAAAATTTGGAGACGAACGTGTGTTTAATACTCCTATCCAGGAAGCTTTTATTGTTGGTTCTACTGTTGGAATGTCTGCTGTTGGTTTAAAGCCTATTGTAGAAGTACAGTTTGCCGATTATATCTGGCCAGGGCTAAATCAATTATTTACAGAAGTAAGCAGGTCATGTTACCTATCTAATGGAAAATGGCCGGTATCGATGATTCTACGAGTTCCGATTGGAGCTTATGGTAGTGGAGGACCATACCATTCTTCCTCTGTTGAATCTGTAGTAACTAATATTCGCGGAATCAAGATTGCATATCCAAGTACCGGAGCAGATCTTAAAGGGTTGATGAAAGCTGCATACCATGATCCAAATCCTGTAGTAATCTTAGAGCACAAAGGCTTGTATTGGTCAAAGGTAAAAGGAACCGATGCTGCCAGGACCATAGAGCCATCAGAGGATTATATATTACCTTTTGGTAAAGCTAATGTTGTACAACGTATATGGCCACAGGATCAAAAAGAAACCATGACGATTATAACCTACGGTATGGGAGTACATTGGGCGCTTAATGCCACAAAAGACATGAAAGATGTAGTTGAGGTTATTGATTTACGTACATTGTATCCTCTGGATGAAGAAACCATTATGGAATCGGTAAAGAAAACAAAGAAATGTCTTGTAGTTACCGAAGAACCTACCAATAATTCTTTTGCAAGAGCATTATCGGGTAAAATCCAGGAAGAGTGTTTTAGATCTCTGGATGCTCCTGTAATGACTATTGGATCAGAGAATATGCCAGCCATTCCTTTGAACAGCACTTTGGAACAAACCATGATTCCTTCTACCGAAAAGGTAAAAGCTAAGATAATGGAATTATTAGCATATTGATTTGTTCAAATAGGTTAGGTTAAAAATGAAAAACCTGAATTTAATTTAGAATCCAGGTTTTTCATTTTTTTTTTATTTCTATTATTTAGAAACTCTATATGGTTTTAGTTCTTCAAAGAAGATATCATCATTAGGAACATCAAAATCCATACTTTTAACATTTAAGTTATTATCGGTATTAAATTTTACGGTTCCAAAACTAAACCAGGCATGTTTCTTATCCCAAACAATTTCCCAAACGTCATGATGCCAGTGTCGTAGTGTAGCAGATAAATCTGGAGTATGTTCAAATTTCATGCGTAACAGGTCTTTTTCTAACGAGATTTTAATTTTTCCGTAGATATCAGACATATAATCTCCTGCTATTTTAGTTGGTGCGACAGAAGGTTTGGTGTTTAGCTCTCTTTTTTCTTTTCTTTTAGAGATTCGAGTATCTTTTTTGCCATTATTATTTGCCTTTTTCAATAGTTTGGCAGACCAATCGATAGATGCTGTACCTAGAAATTGATCTAAAGCATAATAAGTTGCAACTCTAATTGGACTTTTCATACCATTGGTAAGTACTACAACCCCTAGATTTTCATCTGGAATTAAAGTAACTGCCGTAATCATCCCATCAAACCCTCCTGTATGAGCAACGCTAAGTCTTCCTTGATAATCACTTAATCCCCATCCTAATCCATAGCCACTAAAATGTTTATTGAAATCATTTTTTGAAGTGTGATCTACTCTATAATTGTTATGAGGTGTCCAGATCATATTTCTGGTGTTTTTGGTAAGTAATGTATCTTTATCGATACGACCATGGTTTAGATTAAAGATCATCCATTTAGAAACATCTTTAACACTAGAAATAAGCCCACCCATAGCTCCTATTTCTTCCCAATCTACCCAGTCGATAGGGATATTTTTATCATTTTCACGACCATGCGGGGTGGCATAATTCTTTTTTGTATCCAGTTTTTTATATGATGTTATGGTTCTATCCATTCCCAGAGGATCTAGAATTCGTTCTTTTACATTTTCTCCCCAACTTTTCCCCGTTACTTTTTTTATAATTTCTCCTGCAGTAATGTACATTACATTAGAGTACCCAAATCCAGATCTGAAATCATGAGTTTTAGGAAGATGTTTAATTCTTTTTATAATTTCTTCTGATGTTAAGTTTGCTTTATACCAGATCACATCACCACTGAATGTGCCAAGTCCAACACGATGACTTAATATATCTCTAATAGTAACTTGATTACTTACCCATGGATCGTAAAGCGCAAAATATGGTAGATGTTTTTTTACTTTATCATCCCAATTAAGCTTTCCTTCCTGAACCAGCATTCCAATAATAGTAGCCGTAAACGCTTTAGAGTTAGATGCAATGGCATACAGCGTATTTTCATCTGGTTTTTCGTCTTTTCCTTTTTCTTTTACTCCGTAATTACCACTGAAAATCAGTTTTCCATCTTTAACAATTCCAATAGAAACACTAGGTATATCCCAGTCTTTTGCCATTTTTGCATAGTATTCATCTAACTTTTTAAGATCAACTGTAGTGCCTGTTTGACTTAATATATTCGTTGTAGAAATCAGTAATACTGTAAATAACAGCAATAGTTTTTTCATGATATTAATTTTAGATAGTGTTTTGTGTGTTTCGAAAGGTAAATATAATTTATTTAAGATGATAAGAATGCTATATCTCCTTCAAAAGAGGATCAACTATACAATCGATTTTGTCTAACTAATAATTATAGTTAGGTATATGGGATGCTATTTTTTTAACAATTTTCTGAATGCTTCAGCATTTCCATGAAATAGATCATAATCGACATCGCCTCTGATTCCTTTTAAGTTTTTAAGATCTGTACGTTGCCAGATAATCCAGCCTTCACTTTTCCAGGTGTTGGGAACTTTTGGAGTTTTTTTGGTATACTCTGCAATCCACAATTTATATTTGGCAAAATCGGGATGGTCAAGGTATTTAACACCAAAATAAAAATTAGAATAGATAATTGGGGTTACTCCCCATTCTTTTTCTACTGTTTGTAACCAGAGTAAGGTGTTTTTTTGATATTCTTTTTTGGTTACGTGGGCTTGAATCCCTAATTCTTCTAGATCTAAAACAGGAGGTAAATCTCCCGGTTCTAATGTACCTACTGCAGCTATAAAATTTTGAGCTTGCTTTGTAGGATCGTAACCAGTTTCATAAAAATGATATGCACCCCGGTAGATGCACTTACTTTTTGCAGCTGCTCTGTTTGTTTTAAACATTGGATCTTTAAAATCATCACCTTCTGAAGCTTTGATATACACAAAATTAACACCGTCTTTCTTAATATCATCCCATTTAATATCTCCTTGAAAATGAGAGACATCCATCCCTAAGATAGAAGGGTCTGTTTCGAGTCTTTGATTTTCTGAACTACACAAATTGTTTTTGTCTGTTGCGCAAGAAAACAGTACTAACGATAGTACAAAAAGTTGAGTGGTAATTTTTTTCATGAATTCTATTGGTTAAGTCTTAAGAATATTTAATTGTTTAATTTTTAGGTTAATGTGGATCATGAGTTAGATCTTTGCCAAGTTTTTTTAAATTTTCGTCTTGAGCTTCTTCAATTTTACTTAATCCAGAAAAATGAAAGAACTTCTTAAGTAAGAAACTCATGAGATAAAAATATAATAGTGGCAGAATAAGAAAAAGAACAATGAGGTTACTAATCATGTTTATGATAAGTTTCATCAATTCTTTTTTACCTTCTTTTAAGATTTGAAAAGCTTCAGAAAACCCTTCTTCTGCGTCAATACTAACATCTTCGACTTTGTCAACAACTGCATCTTCAACTTTTTTAAAAATGCCTATACCTTTACGACCTTTTTCTTTGGCTTTCTCTAATTGCCTGTTTTTTCGAGCTTCTTGTTTTGATTTGATGTGCTTTTTCTTTGCTTCATATTTGTTTTTAATAGATGAAAGATGTTTATGTAACGAAGAACCAAGACTTAATTCCATTGTGTCAGATACATAGTGTATTCCATTAACATATAAAGAAAGTCCCGGGTTTATAAGCAATGCTATAATAAGCAGTTTTAAAGCTGTTTTTTTATATTTTTCGAAGAATATACCAATAAGAAAAATTAAAGGAAGTACTTTAAACAGTAACGATTTACCCATATTCACTAATATGGTTTGAACCGCGATTACAATATTTGCAAAGGTTAAGTAATTGATGGCTCGTGTAAAAATATCAGAAAGCTCTGTGGCCAGCCCACCAACTAAAAGGATACCAGAATTGTCAATACCTGCAGTGATACTTTTTAACTCCATGGCAACGCCAAGACCCAGCATCATATCTCCATTTATATTAGATAAAAAATTAATAGCTGGTGCTACTAATATGTTACTAAATCCCAGAACAATAATAATCAAAGAGATGATAATAACCCAGATTTTATCATTTTTAATAAGATTGGATAGTGTTTGGTTAATATCCATAGCAGTAGTAAAGTTGGTTCGTTTTTGTGTAATTTAAAGGTAGAGAATTTTTGAAGTAAATTATATAGGTATTTATACGTAATTATTTTATAAACTGCACCAGGTTTTTGGGCAAAATCATACGCAACGTGGTCTTATAATTTACGATGGTTTTGATATGAATAAAATTAAGTTTTTAGGCATTTAAATGAAAAGTTAATAAATATAGTGTCTATGTTTTTTGAAATAGGCACTCTTTATAAAGAATGTTTAAGAATTAATTATATATCACCAATATGAGAATTAGTACAATTTTTACTATGCTATTAAGTGTAGTTCTGTTATCATCTTGTTCATTTAAAAAACAAGAAGATATTCCTTCTGATCCAATTGAGGCCAAAGTGTCTGCACTATTATCTGGTATGACTTTGGAAGAAAAAATTGGTCAAATGACTCAAATTACAATCACTGCTCTTGAAAAAGAAGGGAATCCAGGAATACTTGATAAAAATAAACTAAAAAAAGCTATTCATAAATATAAGATAGGTTCAATACTTAATACTCCTAATCCAGGAGCTCCAACACCAAAGAGATGGAATGCAATTTTGAACGAAATTCTAGCAGAAACTAATCAAACCGATAAAAAAATTCCGATAATTTATGGAATAGATGCTATTCATGGTGCAAGTTATACTAATGGAGCAGTTTTATTTCCTCAACAAATAGGCCTAGCTGCAACATGGGATGCTGAACTAGTAGAGAAATGCACTGCTATTTCTGCTTATGAGACCAGAGCATCTTCAATACCCTGGGTCTTTTCTCCCGATCTTGATCTACCCCGAAATCCAGCCTGGTCAAGACTTTGGGAATCTTTTGGAGAAGATACCTATCTATCCTCCCAAATGGCGGTTGCTATGGTGAAGGGGTTTCAGGGGAATGACATTGGTAATTCTGATAAAGTAGCAACTTGTATTAAGCATTATATAGGATATGGTAGTCCAACTACAGGAAAAGATAGAACTCCAAGCATTATACCAGAGCGAGTTTTAAGGCAATATGATTTACCTATATATGAGAAAAGTATAAGTGCTGGTGCCAAGAGTGTAATGGTGAGTTCTGGAGAAATTAATGGTACTCCGGTTCATGCCAGTAAAAAAATGATAACTGATATTTTAAAGGGTGAATTAGGATTTAAAGGTTTTGTTGTAACCGATTGGAAAGATATAATTTACTTGCATACGCGCCATAAGGTCGCTTCTACAATGCGTGAAGCAGTTAAAAAATCTGTAATGGCAGGTATAGATATGAGTATGGTTCCCGAGGATTATTCATTTTTTGAAGAGCTATTCTCTTTAGTAAGTGATGGTGAGATACCTATGTCTAGAATTGACGATGCTGTACGTAGAATCCTGAGAGTGAAGTTTGAACTAGACTTATTTAGAACACCAGTTACTGACCCCGAGGATTATCCTAATTTTGGTTCCCCTTCTTCGATAGCAATGTCGTATATCGCAGCATCTGAGTCTATTACTTTACTAAAAAATACAGATAAAATACTTCCTATCTCTAAAGAGAGTAAAGTGTTGATAACTGGCCCTACTGCCAATAGCATGAAGTACCTTAATGGCGGATGGTCATATACTTGGCAAGGAGAAAAAAGTGATGAATATGCAAATGATAAGCTTACTATTTTAGAAGCATTTAAAAATAAAATAGGAGAGCAAAATGTAATATATACGCCTGGTGTATCTATTTTTGAAGAAGTCGATATCGCCAAATCTGTTTCACTTGCCAGTAATGTAGATTACATTGTTTTATGTCTGGGGGAGCATAATTATACAGAAACTCCGGGAGATATTAATGATTTGATAATCACAGAACCTCAGATCAAATTGGCTCAGGAATTAGCTAAACTAAATAAGCCGGTTATACTAATCCTAAATGAAGGAAGACCAAGAATCATAAATCAGTTTGAAAATGATATGGATGCCGTTTTACAATGTTATCTTCCGGGAAATGAAGGAGCACGTGCTTTGATAGATATTGTTTACGGCGATATAAACCCAAGTGGAAAATTGCCTTACAATTATCCCAGATATACAAATTCTCTACAAAAATATAATAGAAAGTATACTGAAAGTTTAGGGGATGAAGAGCAAAATGATGATGCAAATTATCAAAAGAGTTATAATCCACAATATGAGTTTGGTTATGGGTTATCATACACAACTTTTAGCTATAAAAATTTGAAACTAGATAAGATATTTATTAATAAAGAAGATGTTATTCAAATAACTGTAGATGTTCAAAATACCGGAGTAAGAACCGGAAAAGAAGTGGTGCAGCTCTATCTTAGAGATATGTTTGCTAGTATTACACCAGAAGTAAAAAAACTAAAAAGATTTAAAAAAATAGAACTTCAACCAGGAGAAATCAAAACAGTTTCATTTACAATTGGGGTTGACGATTTAAAATTTGTAAATGACAATAATCAATGGGTTACAGAAAGCGGAGAATTCGAAATAATGATCGGATCACTTTCTAAAAAAATTGTACTTGAAAAAGAGTTATAGGTATTTTTGATTATATTTATTTTTATTAATTTAATGTTAGGTCAATTGTCAAAACGTTAAAAATATACCCTATTCTTTTGGGAATTCATAAATGCTTAAAACTATTTTAAATGCAATCCGTTAAAACTAAAGATACTACATTGTGGACAAAAGTTAAATTAGGGGATTTAGATGCTTTTAATCAACTATATGATAAATATATAGATGCACTTTATGAATTTGGTATTCAATATACGAACGATACAGACTATGTTAAAGACTGTATTCATGATCTATTTTTGGATATTTATAAATATCGTAAAAAACTTTCTGATGTAGATAATGTAAAATATTATCTTTTTAAATCTTTGAAAAGAAAGATCAATAGAAAATTTAAATCAAAACTTACTCTATTTTCAACAGAAGAGAAAAAAAATGAAATTAAATCAGAATACAAATCCATAGAAGAAACGATTATTCAATCAGAAAATTCTTCAGAAATTGAGGCTAAACTTTCTGTTGCTTTAACATCTCTTTCTAGTAGACAGCGAAAAGGATTGTCCTTAAAGTTTGAAGAAAAAAAGTCTTATGAAGAAATTGCAGCGATCATGGGTATTTCTATAGAATCAGTACGTACACTTATCTACAGGGCAGTAAAAAAATTGCGAAATAAAATATAAGTTAAATAAAAATTAAAAAAACAATAATTTTTTTGTCTATGTTTTTTGATTTTTATCCTTTAATAGTATGGTGAGGTGCTGAATTTGTTATTTCATCTCTAAATTTTGCCGAATACTATAATATAATAATGTGTTAAATAAAGAACATAAAATAGTATAATTGATATTAAAACCTTCCCAAAATGTTAAATGAAGAAGAAAAAAGGCTTTTAAAAAATAAAATAAATACTTCTATTACTGATTATCGTAATAAAAGAAAAAAACGACGAATAGGGTATTACATAACTGCTGCGGCTGCAGTCACGATTGTATTCTTTTCTGTCAGGTATACAAATAACTATCAAAACTCTTCAGCAATTAAAAACTATGTTGATGCTACAGATATCAGTATTGATAAAGATGGAGATGTGAAACTAGTTTTGAATGACAAAGATGAAGTGAAAATTACTGAAAAGGCATCAAGTATTACTTATTCTAATTCTGGAGGAGAAGTTGATATTAATAACTCTAAAAAAGTTGAACAATCATCAGAGAATACTTTTAACACAATTATTGTTCCTTACGGAAAGAGAACTAAAATTACACTTTCTGAGGGCACAAAAGTTTGGCTCAATTCGGGTTCTAAACTTACATATCCTGTTGTATTTAATGGGGATAAAAGAGAGGTTCATCTTACGGGTGAAGCTATTTTTGACGTAAAGCATAATAAAAAACAACCTTTTTATGTAGTGACAGAGGATTATGATATTAAAGTTTTGGGTACTGTATTTAATGTAAGTAGTTATGGTGATGATTTTTATACTAGTACAGCTTTAGAAAGAGGCAGTGTAGAGATAAAATATCAAGGGAATTCTATTTTCGGAAAATCGAGTATAAAAATAACTCCGGGAACACTTGCTATATATAATAACAAAACAAAGAAGATACGAAGTAGTAGAGTTGATGTCACCAAATATATGTCATGGAGAGATGGTAAGTTTATATTCAAAAAACAAAGAATGGATATGATAGTTAAAAAACTTTCTCGATACTATAATGTTGCGATTTCAATCGAGAGCGAAGAACTTAAAAAACAAACTTTCTCTGGGCATTTGGATTTAAAAGATAGTGTAGAAAAGGTAATGGAAGTTCTTAAACAGTCAACAGATTTGAAATACAAAATAGAAAATGGAAAATTTGTAATTAACTAAAATCACCAACTATATGATATGAAATAACAAAACAACCGTAATTTATTACAAAAAAGTCAGAAAATGCGGCAACATTTCCTGACCTAAATCAAAATATTGCGATATCGCAATACTTAATGCATAAAAAACAAAATTATGAATAAAAAAGTTAACGGCATTTCTTTTTTGTCTGAAAAGAAGAAATTCAATTTTTTATTAACCCTTATGAGAGTTTTTATTTTATTTCTGTGTTTTGGCTTAACAAGTGTATATGCACATAACTCTTATTCGCAAACTAAGCTGGACATTAATTTAAAAAACGGTACTCTTGAAGAGCTGTTTGATCAAATTCATTCTCAAAGCGAGTTTATATTTTTTTATAAGGATGATATTGTAAAAACCAATACAAAAATCACACTACGTCTTAAACAATCTACTGTAAAAGAGATACTAAATAAGGTATTTAAAAAAACAGACCTCACCTATAAAATAATTGATCGGCAAATAGTTATATCTAGACAAAAAAAAGAGTTAGAAACGAAAACGTTTTCAGAATCAAAAGATCCATTACAAGCAATATTAACGGGTAAAGTTATTACAGGAGATGGTGTTCCATTACCAGGAGCAAGTGTACTAATAAAAGGAACAGATAGAGGAACACAAACCGATTTTGATGGTAATTATACATTAGAAATTTCTAATGGAGAATCTCTGGTGTTTTCTTACGTCGGATTCATAACTAAAGAGGTAGTATTCTCTGGTCAGTCTGCAATAAATATTACCTTGATTGAAGATGCAAGTGAATTGAGTGAAGTAATTGTAACTGGATATACAAAGCAAAGTACTAGAAATATAACTGGTTCGGTAACAATTGTTCAATCAGAATCAATAGCAGCAACAACTCCCTCAAGTATTGAACAAGCATTACAGGGGCAGGCATCTGGTGTTACTGTTGGAGTTGAAGGCGGTCCTGGAGGAAATGCAGCAGTACGTATCAGGGGATATGGTACTATTAATGGTAATGATCCATTATATGTAATTGATGGAGTCCAAACGGGACAAGGGTTAAATGACCTTAATCCCGATGATATCGCATCTATTCAAATACTTAAAGATGCAGCAGCAGCTTCAATTTATGGGATAGGTGCTGCAAATGGTGTTATTATCATTACTACAAAAAATGGAAATAGAAATAATAAAGTTTCGTTTACATACAATGGAGTTACGGGTGTAGATTTTATTCCTAGATCTGTTTTTCCTGAAATGGCAACACCACAACAATTAGCAGATGCATATTGGCAAGCCACAATAAATGATGGAAACCCTAATCCATCTCATCCTCAATATGGTTCTGGGGCAAGTCCGGTATTACCAGATTATATACTCCCTCAAGGTGTGTCAGGTAATGTTGATGAAAGCGCGTATAGTTTTCCTGATAATAGAATTACCCGAGCGAATAAAGGAGGTACAGATTGGTTTGATGAATTTTTTAACTCAGCATTGGTTCAGCAACATAATATAGGAGTCAATGGCGGTGGTGAAAATTCAAAATTTTATGTTGGTTTAGGATTATTGGATCAGAAAGGTGTAGGGAGCGAAACTTATTTTGATCGTTATAATCTTAGGGTAAATTCTGAATTTAATATTACCGATAGATTTCGTATTGGAGAAACGTTAAACACTTCTTTCTCTGAAAAAGTAGGTATTACAGATCCATTAAATGAAAATGATAATCAAAATAACGAAAGTCAGCTAGCAGCCTTATACAGAATGCATCCACTTATCCCGGTTCGAGATGTTGGAGGTAATTTTGCTGGAACTGCAGGCATCCCTGGTGTAGGTAATGGATATAATGCGGTAGCAGTCGCTGATAGAAATAAAAACAATACAACAGAGACTTTAAGAGCTTTAGGAGCTATATATGCAGAATTTGATATTACCAGTGATTTAATGATAAAAACTACATATACTGCTGATATTGGAAGTTCTAAGTTTTCATTTTTTCAGCCTGTAGATTATGAAAATGCCTCTGCGAGATCAGTAAATCAGCTCAGAGAAACATCGACCGATGTGATCAATACAAACTGGTATAACATCCTTCAATTCACTAAGAATATTAGTGATGTTCATGATATTGATGTTTTTGTAGGAACAGAATTTAAGAAAAATAGATTTGAATCTTTTTACGCACAAATTTCAGATTTCTTGTTTACCACACCAGATGCTACTTTTTTAAGTGCAGGAACAGGTACTGCAATTGTAGGTAGCAGTCAAACAAAAACTTCAAGTTTTTCAGTATTTGGAAAGGCAGATTATGCATATAACGACAAGTATTTATTAAGCGCTACATTAAGACGTGATCAATCTTCTAAGTTTGAAGGAGGTAATCAAGTAGGTACTTTCCCTGCTGTAAGTGTAGGTTGGAGAATTTCTGGAGAAAATTTTTTAAGCGAGTCTTCTATAGTAAACAATTTACTTCTTAAAGTTAGCTGGGGAGAACTTGGTAATGATAATATACCAGCATTCCGAGGGGTTACAGCATATGGTCCAAATCTTAATTATAACAACTATAATGGGCAAACAGGATATTTCTTAACCAATATAGGAGATCCAAATTTGTCATGGGAAACAACAACGACTACCAATATTGGTATTGATGCGGATTTTTTCGATAATAAGCTTGGAGTTAATTTGGATGTGTACGAATCTGTGACCAAAGATATGTTGTTAGCGACTCCAGTTGATCCAACGATCTATGGGAATACAATAAACTCTATTTATAGAAACTTGGGACAAATGACCAATACAGGTTTTGATTTGGGAATTACTTATTCGAGTAAATCAGAGCATGCTTTTAATTATTCTATTGGAGTAAATGTTTCGCATTATAAAAATAAAGTAGATTTCTTAGATAGAGAAAACCCAGCGCCAATTGCTAATCCTGTTTTAGGGTCTCATTCTGGGTTTGAAACTACAAATACTGCAGAGGGGCATCCAATATCTTCTTTTGTAGGGTTAACATGGGAAGGGATTGATCAAAATACAGGAAGAGCAATTCTTACAGGTGATCCTAGAGATATTATAGGAGATCCACACCCGGATTTTACCTATGGAATAAATTTTAATGCTGACTATAAAAATTTTGATTTCACTATGTTATTTCAGGGATCACAAGGAAATGATATTTATAATTTAACAAAATTCTGGACTGATTTCTCGAATTTTGAAGGAGGTAAAAGTATAGATTATGTAACAAATTCTTGGTCGCCATCAAATCCTAATGGAGTACTACCTGCATTAACATTAAGTGCAAATGAAGCAACAGGTTCTTCTTACTATATCGAAGACGGATCTTATTTAAGACTTAAAAATGTCTCTCTTGGTTATTCATTAGATGATAAGATTACTTCTAAGTTAAAAGTTGATAAAATCAGAATCTTTATACAAGGTAAAAATTTATTGACATTTACAGATTATAGTGGTTTGGATCCCGAAATTAATCTATCGAACTATACCAATCAACAACAAGCAAACCTTGAGATAGGTGTTGATAGGGGAGCATATCCGGTTTCTAGATCATTGAATTTAGGTTTAAATGTTACATTCTAAAAGAAAAGAAAGATGAAAAAAATAGTTAACTATATAGAGCCGAAAAAAATAGTCCTTTTACTATGTATTTCGATATTGACGATCACTACTTTTCAATCTTGTAAAGAAGAATTAGATATTCCTCTTCAAGGGCAGTTTAGTTCAGATGTTATTGTATATGATAATAATTGGGTAAGTGCCCAATTAACAGCTGCCTACGGTATGTTAGATGGAAATTTGGATACACAAGATCCTTGGCGCTCAGCAGCATCAAACTGGATTTATGGAGAAGTAGCATCAGATAATGCATATAAAGGAAGTGATCCTGGTGATCAGCCGCAGATTGATAATGTAGAATTTTACTCACCTAATTCTGGAGAAGGAAGATTTTATGGATATAAATGGAATTCTCTTTTTGAAGGAGTTGCTAGAAGTAATGAGGTAATAAAAGGAGCAAAGATTGGATTAGAAGCTGGTGATCTTACCGAATCAGAAGCAATTCTATTTGAAGCTGAAGCGAGATTTTTAAGAGCTCATTATCATTTTGAAGCTAAAAAACTATGGGATAATATCCCTTATGTAGATGAAACGGCTACAGAATCTTTAACCAATGTAAATGTAGATTCCTGGGCTCGAATTGAAGAAGACTTTACATTTGCTATTGCTCAATTATCTGAGACTTCTCGATTTGTAGGTAGTGCAAATAGCTGGGCAGCAAAAGCATATTTGGCAAAAATACATATGTATCAGCTAGATTATGCAGCAGCAGCACCAATATTAGATGATGTTATTAATGCTGGGCCTTATGATTTGGCACCAAAATATTCTGATAATTTTAATGCAGCATCAGAGAATAGTATAGAGTCTATATTCGCGGTTCAAAATACGGTTGATGATGGATCTTCTGGGGATGATAATGGTAATTGGGGAGATGCATTAAATTTCCCTAATGGGGCTCCTGTAGGAACTACAGGAAATGCATGTTGCGGGTTTTTTCAACCTTCACAAAATCTGGTTAATGCATATAAAACAGATGCAACAGGCTTACCTTTATTAGATACATTTAATAATAGCGATGTTACTAATGATGATGGGGTGGCTTCTGCAGATGCATTTACACCACATACAGGAGAATTGGATCCTAGACTAGATTGGAAAGTAGGTAGAAGAGGTATTGATTTTAATGGATGGGGTATAATGCCTGGGCAGTCCTGGATTAGAAACCCTTCTAACGGAGGGCCATATCTTCAAAAGATAACCGTGTTTAGACAAAGTCAGTTTAATGATGCTGGTATAGATGCACCTTCAGCTTGGGCTCCTGGCGTTAGTGCGCTAAATACTAATATTATAAGATTTGCTGAAGTACTTCTTTGGAGAGCCGAGATTATGGCAGCACTAGGAGAAGGAGACATGGGAGCATCATTGGTAGATAGAGTTCGAATGCGTGCTGCAAACCCAGATGATTTTGTTAAAGAATTAGATGCAGATGGAAAGCCGACCGCAACCCCTGCAGCAAACTATGTTGTGGGTACTTATGGTACTTTTTCTGGTCAGGATCAGGCTATAAAAGCTGTAGCTCATGAATATAGAATAGAAACAGCTTTAGAAGGTCATCGGTTTTTTGATTTAGTAAGAAGAGGTAATGCCGCTCAGGTTTTAAATTCTTACCTATCTGTTGAAACTACAAAGCGCTCACATTTATCCAGTGCATCATTTATTCCTGGAGTAAACGAACGTTACCCTATAGCGCAAATCGTGATTGCGGTAAGTAATGGGCAACTTAAACAAAACAATGGATATTAGATTTGTTTATTTGAATTGTTTTTAAAGAAGACAGCGTGTTTTTACATGCTGTCTTTTACATATGATTTTGCAAAATATGATATATAAGTGCTTTGTTTTTGTTGTTAGTTTGATCGTACTTACCAGTTGTTCGCAAAAGAGTACATCAATTGATGATCGAATATTTACAGACCTAGAATACTCATCAACCGGGATTCATTTTAGTAATGATCTTACCGAGAATGACTCTTTGAATTACTTTACATATTCATATTTATATATGGGTGGAGGTGTTGCGACAGGTGATATTAATAACGATGGACTTATAGATATTTATTTTACAGGAAATCAGGTTTCAAATAAATTATATATCAATAAAGGTAATCTTAAGTTTGAAGATATTACCATAAAAGCTGGTGTTGTTGGAGATGATAGATGGTATACTGGTGTAACCATGACAGATGTTAATGCAGATGGTTTTTTAGATATATACTGCTCTGTTGGTGGAAAATTTGGTTCTAAAATGAATCAGTTATTCATCAATAATGGGGATAATACATTTACAGAAAGAGCTTCTGAGTATGGTATCGATGATATTGGAAATAGTGTTCAGGGAACATTCTTTGATTACGATAATGACGGAGACCTTGATCTTTATGTAGCTAATTATCCTCCCACAAAATTTAATGCTCCTAATTTCTATTATAGGTTTAAGATGAAAAATGTAACCGGTAAAGAAACAGATCATTTATATAGAAATGATGGAGATAGATTTACTGATGTCACAGAAGAAGCAGGAGTAAAGAGTTTTGGGCTTACTCTTAGTGCAACAGTAGGAGATCTAAATAATGATGGGTGGTCAGATATATATGTATCTAATGATTTTAGTACCCCAGATTATCTATACTTAAATAATCAGGACGGAACTTTCAGGGAAGTAGTTAAACAAGCGACATCACATACTGCTTTTTTTGGTATGGGAGCTGATATTGCAGATTATAACAATGATGGAAACCTGGATATTTTTCAGGTGGATATGGATGCTCAGAAAAACCGGCGTAAAAAAGCAAATATGGCAAGTATGAACCCTAAGTTGTTCTGGAGCACGGTTAATTCTGGTTTTCATTATCAATATATGCATAACTGTTTGCAATTAAATACGGGAGTAGTAGATGACGGAATACCTCATTTTTCTAATGTTTCAAGAATAACAGGAACTTCTTCAACAGATTGGAGCTGGGGACCTCTTTTTGCAGATTTTGATAACGATGGGCGTAAAGATTTATTCATTACCAATGGTACCAGAAGAGAAATAAATAATAACGACTATTTTGAAAATTTAAAGAAATTAAAAAACAAGAAAGATAGTCTTTTGCAAAGAAGCTTAATGATCCCTTCTGAAAAGATAGATAACTTCATGTTTCGTAATGTTGGAGATTATAGCTTTGAAAAAGTAAATAAACGTTGGGGAATACAATATGAAGGCTTCTCTAATGGAGTTGCATATGCAGATTTGGATAATGATGGAGATTTAGAAATTATTACAAATAATATTGATGATTATGCTTCAGTTTTTGAAAATAAGAGCTCGGATAAAAATAACTATATCACTATCCAATTTGATGGAAGTATTAAAAATAAATTTGGATTAGGAAATAGAGTATATCTCAAAACAGGTGATCAAACTCAAATGCAAGAACTCACTTTATCAAGAGGGTTTCAGTCATCAGTTGCTCCAGAATTACATTTTGGAGTTTATCAATCAAAAACTATTGAAGAATTAAAAGTTGTCTGGCCTGATGGGAAACTTCAAAAATTCAAAAACCTTGAAGTAAACCAAAAATTGACAGTAAAATACGAGGATGCAATACCTGAAAATTCAATATCAAAAAAAGAGACTGTCTTATTTGCTTCAGAAGGAAAAGATGGCTTTTCAGAATACAAACACCAGGAAAATAATTATAATGATTTCTCAAAACAAGTTTTACTTCCTCATAAGATGTCAGCTTTTGGACCAGGAATGGCAGTTGGAGATATAAATAATGATGGCTTAGATGACTTTTTTGTAGGCGGAGCATCAGAACAACCGGGAAGTTTGTTTTTTCAAAATAAAACCGGATTTGAAAAGCAAATTGTAGAGGTATTTGAAGAAGATAAATTAAATGAAGATGTTGGCGCTGTTTTTTTTGATGCAGATCAAGACGGTGATAATGATTTATATGTGGTGAGTGGAGGTTATGAATTTTCTCCAACATCAAACATATTACAAGATAGATTATACATTAATGATGGTAGAGGGCGTTTTACCAAATCAAAAAACAGTCTACCACAAATGTTAACAAGTGGATCGAGAGTATATCCTTTAGATTTTGACAAAGATGGTAAGCAAGATTTACTGGTGTTAGGACGTCAGGTTCCTGAACAATACCCAATTCCTGCACATAGCTATCTGTTAAAAAATAATAGTCAGAACGGGAATATACAATTTGATGATGTTACTGATTCTTATGCAAAAGATTTTATTGATTTGGGTATGGCCACAAGTGCTGTAATTACAGATTATGACAATGATGATTGGTTAGATATTATTGTTGTTGGTGAATGGATGCCTATTCGGGTTTTCAAAAATATTAGAAAAGGATTTAAAGAAGTATCGCAAGAATTGGGATTAACAAAAGATACTACAGGATGGTGGTGGAGTATCGGGCAAGGAGATATTGATAACGATGGTGATATGGATTATATCCTAGGGAATAACGGATTGAATTACAAGTACAAAGCTACAGAAGAAGAAACTTTTGATATTTATGTAAATGATTTTGATAAGGATAGTAATGCCGACATTGTACTTAGTTATTATAATGACGGAAAGCAATTTCCGGTAAGAGGAAGAGAATGCTCATCTGATCAAATATCAATGATCAAACATAAATTTAAAGACTATGAAAGTTTTTCTGAAGCCACATTAGTTGATGTATACACAAAAAAATCACTAGAATCATCACTGCATTATCAAGTAAAATCTTTTGCAAGTGTATATCTCGAAAATAAAGAAGGAAAATTCATCATTCATAAACTACCATTAGAAGCTCAAGTATCATCGATTAATCAAATTTTGGTAGATGATTTTGATGAAGATGGTTATATAGATGCTCTTATTGCAGGAAATTTACATGCTTCAGAAGTTGAAACACCAAGAAATGATGCCGGGCACGGATTATTCTTAAAAGGCGATGGAACAGGAAAATTCAAGCCAATTTCTGCAGCCAAAAGCGGCTTATTCATACAAGGAGATGTAAAAGATTTAGCTATACTACAGACAGATACTACTAGATATGTTGTAGCAGCAAAAAACAACGATTATTTACAGTTTGTAAGAATTCAAGAAGTGAATAAAAACACTCCTTAGGTTTCGAGATTATAATAATGAAAGAATATAAAAAAGTGTAAAGAATGTTTTGATACACATTGGTAAAATAGTAGTCATTATTCCATTTGCCATAGATATTGAGGTTTGTTAGTGAATTATGTTGCAGTTATAAATGAAGATTAAAATAAAGTTATGAATTATATTGGTATTATTTCTTTTTTAGGGTTTACACTTTTGGTAGGAGTGATTTCTTACTTATCTACATCAAAAACAGATGAAAAATCTTCTGATGGTTACTTTTTGGGAGGAAGAAGTTTAACAGCAGGAGTCATTGCAGGTTCCTTATTACTTACTAATCTATCAACAGAACAAATAGTAGGTCTAAATGGAGCAGCATTTAAAGAAGGTATATTGGTGATGGCATGGGAAACACTTGCAGCCATTGCAATGGTAATTACGGCCATATTTTTATTACCTCGGTATCTAAAAGGAGGGATTACCACGGTACCCCAGTTTTTGCAACGAAGATATGATACAACAACCAAAGCAATAACCTCGGGTTTATTTCTTACAGGTTATGCAGTTATTTTATTGCCCACAGTTTTATATTCGGGAGCATTGGCTATAAATACAATGTTTAATATACCAGAACTTCTGGGAGTATCAGAATCAATAGCATTATGGATTACAGTATGGGGAATAGGAAGTATAGGCTCAATTTATGCAATTTTTGGAGGGTTAAAAGCTGTTGCAGTATCAGATACAATTAATGCTATTGGATTATTAATAGGAGGAGTAATGATCCCTTTATTTGGATTGTGGGATATTGGGAGTGGTAGTATTTCGGAAGGAGTTAATGTTTTATTTGATTTATATCCTGATAAATTTAATGCAATGGGAGATAAAAAAGCATCGGTTCCTTTTACAACTATTTTTACAGGAATGATGTTGGTGCAATTATTTTATTGGGGAACCAATCAAGCAATTATTCAAAGAGCTCTTGGAGCAAAAAACTTAAAAGAAGGTCAAAAAGGTCTATTATTGGGATCATTTATTAAGATTTTAGGGCCAATTATAGTTGTGTTACCGGGTATTATTGCTTTTCATATGTTTGGAGATACACTCAAAAACCCAGATGAAGCTTATCCGATGCTGGTAAGTAAAGTTTTGCCAGTATCCTTGGTAGGTTTTTTTGCTGCAGTATTATTTGGAGCTATTTTAAGTTCATTTAATAGTGCTTTGAATAGTTCTGTAACCCTATTTGGGATAGATATTTATAAAGAATATTTTGATAAAGAAGCGAGTGAAACTACTATTGTAAAAGCAGGAAAACGATTTGGAATTATCTTAGCAATAATATCAATGTTTGTAGCACCACTTCTTGTTTACGCTTCAGATGGATTATTTGGTTACCTGCAAGAGGCAAATGGTATTTATAGTATTCCGATTTTGACAATAATTGTAGTAGGGTATCTAACAAAACATGTTCCGGCAATTGCTGCAAAAATAGGACTTATCTCTGGTTCTATACTGTATATTATTAGCCAGTTTATATTAAAACCATATGTGATTGGAGAAGAAGATTATCCGCATTTCTTACATGTAATGGCATTGCTGTTTATTCTAAATGTAATTATTATGTTACTTATCGGTAAACTATACCCAATGAAAAACGAATATAAGCAAGAATACACAAGACAAGTAAATATAAGTCCATTCAAATATGTTGTACCTATAGGTGCGTCAATTTGTATTATAGTTATTGTTATCTACACGTATTTTTCATAAAATAAGAATTCCCTTTTGATATAATTCTAATTTAAACCCTGTTACCTTCCCCATTTGTAACAGGGCACTACTACAAGCCCTCGTTTATGGTAATCCTATTAAACCTGATGAGGGTTTGTTGTTCACTAAAATTTCAATTTTGTGTAGATTATGTTATCATTTATCAAAAATGCGATGTCTGTCATTTTTACTTTGTACTCCTTTTACTTCTGGGGGGTATAAAGTTTTGCTCATAGCTGTAATGTAATTAGAAAGCCATTTTGCTAATATTTTTGATATTTTTCTTTCTTTATTAGTGGTAAGTTGTGTTTTCATATTATTAAATTTTCAATTGTTATTTATGTGCCTGGTAATGATTCAAACTCAGGTGCGTTGATTTTTTCAAAAGAATTTGAATAATTCTCTGTTCGTTTCTTTGCTGTATAGCTCATGTCGCGACAATATCTATCGTGGTTACTCCCGCTAGTTGGTTTGAGGTGAGGAGTAATACTCATAGTTCTAGATTGTACAATGAACTTTCCTGTTTCTGTGGTTTTACGCAAAAACCATTGTGATTCATCATTTTTCATGATTATTGTTTTTAAAGATTAATAGAGCCGATAAGGTTATCTTATCAGTTTTTGCTTTTTTATACTATATGTTAATTATGATATGATCTAAATTGATGGTAATTAGATGCTTGAGGAATACCGTATTCCTTGTGATGTTTTACCAGAATATCCTTCAAAAATTTCTATATTGCTTATTCAATTAGAACTATAAAAGATGGATAGTGTATCGACAATTATTTTAGCTTTATCTCTTATTATTATAATGCTTGGAATGGGATTATCGCTAGTTGTTGATGATTTTAGAAGAATATTTATATATCCTAAAGCAATACTGTTAGGATTGACCAACCAAATACTAATATTACCAATATTGGGATTTGCATTAGCATCTTTATTTCCTATTCAACCCGAGATTGCAATCGGAATTATGATTTTAACTGCATGTCCAGGTGGGCCAACGTCTAATTTGATATCTCATTTGGCAAAAGGAGATATAGCATTATCTGTTACTCTTACTGCATTAAGTAGCTTTATTACTATTTTAACTATACCTTTTATTATAAATTTTGCACTTCTTCATTTTTTGGAAGAGGGACAAATGATTAAATTGAATGTAGTAACAACTATTGTTCAGATATTGGTAATTACCATTATTCCTGTAGGTATTGGTATGTTAATTAGAAAATATAATGAACGATTTGCTTTAAAAATGGCTAAACCTGTTCGAAGAGCCTCTGGCATTGTACTTATACTTGTAATTGCAGGTATCACAATTAAAGAAAAAGATAATATTGTGTCTTACTTTCAGCAAGCAGGAATTGTTGCCTTATGTTTAAATGTTATTACAATGATTGTGGGGTATTACTCTGCTAAATTATTTAATATTAAAGATAAAAGAGCTATTTCAATCGCAATAGAGTCAGGAATCCAAAATGGAACTCTAGCAATAACTATTGCTGTTGTTTTGCTTAAAAATACTTCGTTTGCAGTTGCTCCGGCAGTGTATAGCTTATTAATGTTTTTTACAGGAGGTATTGCTGTTTATTTGGGTATTAAGAAAAGTAATGCCCGGGAAAATTAGTAGTACCGATCCCGCAGTGCGGGATGTACATCCAAGAGACAGTAGGATATACTAGCATTGTGCTACAGTACATACTATATTATATTGGTTCTGGTATTAGAACCTTATACGTTAATTTTTTCAATATGTCAATGAACCTTATCAACAAAAAAAGACGCCTTATTAGGGCGTCTTTTTTATATCTTGATCTGTTTATAAGTTATACTCTTATAATTATCTTTTGTATATAATAGACACCTTTTATGTTCACTACAGAACAATACCTCGATTGTTTAATAAAAAAACGAGTTAGTATATGTTGTAAGTTACTTGGTGTCATTTTTTAATTTTTTAGTTAAATATGTGCTATTGATAATAATTTAGGTTGATAATTGTTTCGATGCAAAGATCAAAACATTTTTTAAAAAAGCAAATATTTTTTTGATTTATTTTATTGATAATCAGTATGTTGCGTTTATTTTTAGATATAGGAGTTCTTGTCCGTTTTTCAACAGATTTTGGATATTCTTGCAATTGTCTGTCTCCCTGTTGCTTACTTTCCAAATGGTATTTTTTATGTGCTAATTAATTTTTATTCATATGTCTAATTTTTTTACTGAATTTATTCGGATTATTGAGTTATGAGATCAAAATGTATTGTTACTTATATCAAATTCTATTCTTTAGTGAGATTATTTCGACTAGATTTTTGTACTTACTTTGTTTTACATTAAAAAGATTCAATAAAAAAAGCGTCCAATTTCTTGGACGCTTGAGTTATATTTAGGTTTAGTTTTAAATCACTTCAAAAAAAATCAAAAATAGCTATATAGCATCCTATTTTGTGGGGATAATGTATTTACCCTACGATACTCACATTGTTTATACAATGTTTTAGGATTAATATGTAGTCTATTGTTTCTCATTTTGTTATGCAAATATTAGTAGTTTCTTTATTGTTTTCCAAATATTTATTGAAATTAACTCTATTTTCACATACCTACTTCTTAATTCCGGGTAATCCATTAGGTTTTTTGGTTTGCCAATGAAAAGTTTCTGCTTTTTGTTTTTTTGGCCATACTTCATCCAATGTATTTGCATTATACACTCTTCCATTTTTGATTACATGAGTTAATGTATTTGTGTTTCTGATATTTTCTAATGGGTTTTTTGATAAAATTAAAATATCGGCTAGTTTTCCGACTTCAATGCTTCCCAAATCATTATCTAATCCCAATGCTTCGGCTCCAAGTGTTGTAGCAACTCTAAGAGCATCATGATTTTTCATTCCGCCACTACCCACAGACCATAATTCCCAATGAAATCCGAGTCCTTGTAATTGTCCATGACTTCCTATTCCGGCTAAACCACCTGCTTCTACCAATTCTTTCATAAACGCTGCATGTTTTTTAAATACATGTTCCTCTTCCATAAACCAGCCTGGTCTTCTTCTGGATTTTTGTGCTAATTCTTCATAAGGTGTGAAATATTGAATTTTTTGATCGCTCCAAACATTCTCACGTGAGTAATAATAATTTTCTGCCCAAGGCCCACCATAGGATACTAATAAAGTAGGTGTTACTGCCATTTTTGAATCTGCTACGGTTTTTACAACATCTTTATAGATAGGGTAAATAGGTAAGGAATGTTCATGACCGGGATAGCCGTCTAAAAGCTGAGTCATATTTAGTTTAAAATCTAAGCCTCCTTCAGTAGTAGGCATTAGTTTTAATTCTTTTGCAGCCATCATGATCCATTGTCTGTGTTTGCGATTGCCCACCAAATACATTTTAATACTTTTGGTATTGTAATACTCGCTATACTGCTTTAATACATCTTTGGCATGATCCAGGCTTTCGATTTGATATTTCCAAAACCCAACTCCCGGACCAGTACTAT
This sequence comes from Aquimarina megaterium XH134, assembly GCF_000520975.1. Lineage (GTDB taxonomy): Bacteria > Bacteroidota > Bacteroidia > Flavobacteriales > Flavobacteriaceae > Aquimarina > Aquimarina megaterium. The sequence continues at coordinate 6,519 of NZ_JACB01000061.1, read as the reverse complement.
ATACACGTGGACCATGGATCATACCAGATTCTACCATATCACTATAGGTAAGAACATCGGTTGTACCGGTTTGCGGATCTCTGGTAGTCGTAACGCCATAGGCCAGATTTGCAGAATACATCCACACCTGGTTTTTATGTACACCCCAATTAGGCCACATATGGGCATGAGTATCAATGAATCCAGGAACTAATGTTTTTCCTGAAACATCAATGGTTTGTGTACCTGCAGGAATTGTTATGCTTCCCGAAATACCAATAGCCTTAATTCTATTGTTCTCTATAAGAATATCTCCCTTTTTGATAACATCATATCCTTTCATAGTAACAATATGACCTCCTTGTAATAATAAAGTTCCTTTAGGAATATCCTTTTTATAATTTACTTTAATTTTAAATTCTTCAGCTTCAAATTTTGGATCTTTCTTTTTTTCTTCATCTTCTTTCTTGTCTGTTTTTGTAGTACCAGATTTTTTCTCTGTTTCCTTAAGTTCTTCTTCTTTTTTCTTGGCCGCAGTTATGCTATCGTTAAACTTTTTTCCTGCTTCTAGATCGTACCTGAAATGACTTGCTCCCAGGGACCAATGTATTTTTTTACTGTTCGAGGACCAGGTAGGAAATTCACCACCCATAACTGTTAATTTCATAGCCGGAAACGCAGCTCCGCTAACTTTGGCGACAGAAACCGAAGGTGTTTTACCATATCGAGGAATAATTACCGTATAAATATCGTTATTAATTAAAGCGAGTGCAGTTTTCCCATCTGGGGAGATTTGTATTTCTGAAGGCTTGGAAGCTTTACTTTTATCACGCCACCCTTCTTCTGCAGATGGTAATGCACTAGAAATATAACTATCAATATTATTTTCATGATGATCTTTACCAAAAACATCCTGAGAACCATGAGTAGTGATTCCGGTTAATTTTAGGTGCTCTTTTTCATCAGATCCATCCCAGCGAATAGAAATTAACCCTTTTTCATTACTACTTAAATAAATGCGATTATCTATTTTGGTAAAATGAGGACTTTGCCTTCCTTTTGTTTTATCAATCATATTGATAATACCTCCATTAGCATTTATCCATACTAAATCTTCTTGGGCTCTATTTGAAAATGGATCAATTGCATCATCATATGTCTGAGCTACTCCTCGATGAAATGCAATTCTATTTGAAGAATAAGACCATGAAGGTTTTGTATAAATACCGGGTTGTTTGGTTAATTGTACAGGTGCAGAGCGACCATCATGACTTACTTTAAATAAATGACCACCTCCTTGTTTCCATGTAGTGAATACGATATGTTTTCCATCGGGAGACCAGGTAGGTTGTGCTTCTGTAAAATTATTTGTAGTTAAACGCCTGGGAGTACCATTTGGTAAATTCATTACATATAACCGATTCAACGCGGTAAATACCAGTTTAGAACCATCTGGTGACGGTTTAGCATCACGAATTTGGGTTGCCAATACATTTTCAGTATCTTTTATAGGGTATTTAAAAGCTAGTTTTGGTCCTAGGTCAAGGTTTACATTAACCTGAAAAGGGATTTCTTTGGCAGTATTGTTTTCTACAGAAACAGCATATATTTTTCCACCATACGAAACAATTAGGTTCTTATTGTCAGGAGTAAATGACATAGCCGGAAGCACTCCCAGAGGAGCAATCGATTCTTGCTCATCTCGTTGAACAGGGTATGCTAGCCATCGTTCTTTTCCAGTTTTTAAGTTTCGTAATACAAGTCCGGTTTCTTCTTCAAAACGAGTACCGTACACCAACCAGTTGCCATCATTAGATAAAGTAGGAGTGAAAGCAGAACCATATCGAGAGGTTATTACCGCCATATCACCATCTTCCATGTCATAAGTACCTATTTGGTATTGTGGTAATTGAGCATTGTAGTTCCACGAACCTTTACGCTGAGAGAAATACAATACTTTACCATCTGCACTAAAAGCAGGATCAATGGCTTTGATATCCTTAGGTTTTTCAAACAATTGACCACCAGAACCACCTTCTTTATGATAAATATGTAATTTAATATTTCTACGGCCTTTACCCCCTACAATATATTCGCCATCGGTAGTCCATTCTGCAGAAAAGAAATTGTGCTTTTCTTCTTTGGTAATCTGTTTATCCTCTTTGGTAGCAAGATCCAGAGTCCAGATATTATCAGAACCACTTTTATCTGAGATAAAAACCAAAGACTTACCATCAGGGCTATATCTGGGGTGTACATCATATGCCATACCACTAGTAATTTGTGTTGCTTTACCACCACTAATTGGAATAGAATAAATATCACCCATAAGATCAAAAACAATAGTTTTTCCATCCGGACTTACATCTAGCGAAATCCAGGTTCCCTGATCGGTTGTAAAAGATATTGTACGTTCAGGCTCTAAAGGAAGTTCCTTAGTTGCTTTTTTGATTGAATCTTTTTCCTTTTTAGCATTTTGAGAAAATGTAGTGAGCGTACATAAAAATAAAAATAGGGAAGTAACCCTTAGAGTGATGTGTGAATTCATTGATTGTGAATGTTGAATTATTTTGAAAAGTAAATATAAACAATAAATTAATGGACTCTGCTCTTGTTCAAAACCCTAAATACTAAAGTTTTGTGAAATGTATTTACCTTTTTAAGTTCTCTAATAATAAATTAGAAAAATCATCTTTAATGAAGCCATTAAACTGACATTTATCAAAAAAACAATTGATAAATATCAGGATTTGGGTTGATTAATTCGAGAATTTGAATGATGATAAGAAAGTATTTTTGAATCATTATTAACCACAAATCTACACAAGCTTATGACAAGCGGAGAAATACCTTCATCTCTAAATTTATATACTATCATTTATTACAATTTTACACTTCTAAATGTAGAAAGAGAAAAACTGGATTACAGCTTTATAAAAACACATAGCATTTTTATAAAAAAATGAATTCAGTTTAAGAAAAATGATAAACTACCTTCAGGATAGATGTAGTTTGTGGTGGTGGTTTATAATCTATTGATAGTAAAAGCTTTATTTAAATAAAAAAAATAATGAACTAGGGGGTGATTATGATTAATACGTCATAATAAATAGACACAGTCATTTTAATTAGTAACCAAATTAAAACCTATGAATACTCAAAAAACCAGAAGTAACCAAACGAAGATCATGATTCCCCGAACCGAATGTCTTTTTAGACATAAAAGATTTTTCTGATAAAAATCTTAAACTAATTTTTCTATACACACAATCTTAATTAATTAAAACTCAACTCATGAAATCAAGGAAGAGCATATTCCTCCTTATTCCTTTTTTGTTGTTTTCGATATTCGTTAACGCACAAAATCAGAATGACCGAGAGAATATTAAAAAGCAGACCAATTTACAAGCCTTACAAAGCATTGTTGACAGGTCTAATAATGTAAATAATGCCAATAAGGCCAAAATTGCTAACCAAAAAGTTCCTCTTACTAAGACCACTGCAGATGGTCGATTAGGAGTTTTTTATTCTTTTAATGAAAAAGGTGAAGCCATTTATGCATATGATGATAATGTTGATGCTGCTGCTTCTGGACGTACAAATAAAATTTGGGCAGGAGGTTCATCTGGCCTCAATCTTACTGGTGCTGGTATCGAAATAGGTGTCTGGGAAAGTGGTTATGCCAGACCGTCTCATCAGGAATTTGGAGGCAGAGCTTCTAATGGAGGTGATGGGGGATCTGTTACCAGTCACGGGACACATACAGGAGGTACATTAATTGCCAGTGGTACCGATCCTGCTGCCAGAGGAATGGCTTCTGGAGCAACTATAAAAAACTATACAGCTTCTGGGATGGTAACAGAAGCTGCTTCATTTGCAGCTGCCGGAGGAATTTTGGCTAATAACTCTAATACTCCGAGTGGCTCGGCAGGTGTTTATGACGCTACTGCCCGCGATATGGATGAAGTCACTCATAATGCTCCATTTTACCTGCATTGTAAATCTGCGGGAAATAGTGGGAATAATTATGGAGTAGTAAAAACAAACCAGCTCGCAAAGAATTTACTGGTTGTCGGAAATTGTAATGATGTACTAAACTATACAGGACCTTCTTCTGTAAGTATGTCTTCATCTAGTTCCTACGGTCCTTCTGATGATTGGAGAATTAAACCAGATATTACTAATAATGGTACTACGGTATATTCTTCTGATAGTGCTAATAATACAGATTATGGTACTAAGAGCGGTACTTCGATGTCTACTCCGGCAACTGCAGGTACTATTGCTTTGTTACAAGAGCACTATAAAAATATTAATGGAGTGTATATGAGGGCTGCTACAGCTAAAGGATTGATTATTGATACTGCTGATGAAATGGGAGCTAATGATGGTCCAGATTTTGCAAGTGGATGGGGGCTGGTGAATGCAGAAAGAGCTGCCCAGGTGATCACTAATAATGGTAACACATCTATTATGGATGAGTTAACTTTAAATAACGGAAGTACATATACCAGAACTATTATTTCTAATGGATCTACCCCATTAGCTTTGACTATCGTATGGAATGACCCCGCAGGAGCAATAGGTTCAGGAAATACACCTGTATTGGTAAATGACCTGGATGTTCGTGTGACTGGTAACAATACTACTTATTCTCCTTGGGTAATGGTACCAAACGGAAGTTTTAATAACTATACGGATCCTGCTCAAAAAGGTGATAATTTTAGAGATAATGTCGAAAAAATAGATGCTGTTTTAACTGCAGGAACATATACCGTTACAGTTACTCACAAAGGAACTCTAACTAATGGCTCTCAGGATTTTTCATTGATTGTTAACGGGGTTGTAGTAAGCGCAGATACACAGGCACCAAGTGCTCCGGCAAATTTAGCAGCTTCTAATATTGGGGCAACAACAGCAGACTTATCCTGGACTGCTTCTACAGATAATATAGGAGTTACAGGATATGAGATTTTTCAGGGAGGAAGTAGTATAGGAACATCAACCACAACTAGTTTTAATGTTACGGGTCTTACTGCTTCAACAGCCTATAGTTTTACTGTAAAAGCTAAAGATGCAGCAGGTAATGTATCAGGAAACAGTAATGTTGCCAATATTACTACTACAGCTACTCCAGCCTGTGCTGGGATTAGTAGTTTTCCATATAGTGAGAGTTTCGAATCTGGTTTAGGAGTTTGGACCAATGCTACAGGTGATGATATCGATTGGACCCGAGATTCAGGAGGAACCCCATCTAGCGGTACTGGTCCTGCAAGTGGGCAAGATGGTTCATTCTATCTGTATACCGAAGCTTCGACTAATGTTACTCCGGCAGGTAGCCCAAATAAAGTAGCTTTATTAAACAGTCCATGTATAGATTTAACAGGAGTTACAAATACTTCATTAGAATTTGGATATCATATGCAGGGAACTGCTATGGGTAATATGGAAGTTTTGGCAAGTACCGATGATGGAGTTACATATACTTCTATATGGTCAAAGAATGGTAGTCAAGGAGATGTTTGGAACCAAGCTACTGTTGCACTTACTTCCTATTCTGGATCTGTAATCAAGTTACAATTTAAAGCAACTACAGGATCAGGATGGAGTAGTGATATAGCGATCGATAATATAAAGATCATTTCTACAACACCTGATACGCAGGCGCCAAGTGCTCCGGAAAATTTAACAGCTTCTACTATTGGGGCAACAACAGCAGACTTATCCTGGACTGCTTCTACAGATAATATAGGAGTTACAGGATATGAGATTTTTCAGGGAGGAAGTAGTATAGGAACATCAACCACAACTAGTTTTAATGTTACGGGTCTTACTGCTTCAACAGCCTATAGTTTTACTGTAAAAGCTAAAGATGCAGCAGGTAATGTATCAGGAAACAGTAATGTTGCCAATATTACTACTACAGCTACTCCAGCCTGTGCTGGGATTAGTAGTTTTCCATATAGTGAGAGTTTCGAATCTGGTTTAGGAGTTTGGACCAATGCTACAGGTGATGATATCGATTGGACCCGAGATTCAGGAGGGACCCCATCTAACGGTACTGGTCCTGCAAGTGGGCAAGATGGTTCATTCTATCTGTATACCGAAGCTTCGACTAATGTTACTCCAGCGGGTAGTCCAAATAAAGTAGCTTTATTAAACAGTCCATGTATAGATTTAACAGGAGTTCCTAATGGATCATTAGAATTTGGATATCATATGCAGGGAACTGCTATGGGTAATATGGAAGTTTTGGCAAGTACTGATGATGGAGTTACATATACTTCTATATGGTCAAAGAATGGTAGTCAAGGAGATGTTTGGAACCAAGCTACTGTTGCACTTACTTCCTATTCTGGATCTGTAATCAAGTTACAATTTAAAGCAACTACAGGATCAGGATGGAGTAGTGATATAGCTATCGATAATGTAAAGATCATTTCTACAACACCCGACACCCAAGCACCAAGTGCTCCGGCAAGTTTAGCAGCTTCCAATATTGGAGCAACAACAGCAGATTTATCCTGGACTGCTTCTACA
>NZ_JACB01000060.1 GCF_000520975.1 Aquimarina megaterium XH134 | reverse complement strand
ATAATCTTAAGAGGTATTACAATCTAAGCAGAGACATACTTTTTTTACATCACAGAAGTACAATACCTATACTATACTAATTGTTTATTTTAAGTATAAACAAAGAATTACATTGTCAATATTTTATTTAATAGAGTTGCACTTAGGTATAATCCTATCCCAAAAATGGTATGCGTAAGCAAGCTTTTTATTCTACCTGTAGCTGGATTTGGTATATCTGACAATGCAATTCCTAATCCAAATGCAGGCTGCATAATAAAAAAAGGAGCGACAATGGTAACAAGGCCTATTAAAATAGCAGGTTGAAGAGTTGGATTAGCTAACCAATTTTTACTACAAACAAATACCAATAAAAATGCAAATGATATTCCTATTATATAATGTGACAACCAACCTATTATCAATTCATTTTTTAATGAGGGTGAATTAAAGATTTTATCATGAAAGAATTTTCCTTTGGGTATATAACCAACCCAACGACCAAGAAGACTATAATCAAGTGATTTTATGTTAAACAAACTTAATATAAATGACCAAATATCCATTGCAAATGTAGCACCAACACCAATAATTATTGTTTTTAATATCCAATTCATTTTATATCTGTTTTCTTGATTAGTATTAGACGATAAAGAGAGGTAATAAGAGATTATATTAACACACACAAAATTAGTACGCATACAGGATGCTGGAGTAGGACAAAATTTTGGTTTACCAGGACTTATCTAAAATTATGTCTAAACACTTTGGGTGAACACCCCATATGTTTTTTAAAGAACCTGATAAAATAAGATGCATCATCATATCCTAAATCATAAGCTATACTACTTACTTGATTAGACGTAGCCAAAAGATATCTTTTAGCTTCTAAAATTATATGTTCATTGATTAACTCTGAACATGTTTTACCTATTGTAGATTTAGTGATGGCATTAAGCTGATATAAAGAAAGGTTCATCATTTCTGCATATTGAGCTGCTCGTTTATGAGTAATGCAATGTGTTTCTAGAAGTTCTAAAAATTCTTCGAGTCGTTCTTGTGAATATGGTGTACCGTTACCTCTATGATCTTTTCCTATTTTCCGACTAAGTTCGGTAAGTAATATACTTAGGTTTGCATTAATTACTTCCTGGTGCCCCTCATCCTTATTTGTAAATTCCTGAAAAATGGCTTCTAAAACAGATATTGATTTTTTAAAACCATTGCTATCAAATTGATAACAGTTCAAATTACTTATTTTTCTTAGCAATGCTACCTTTACCCTATCATGAGCAACATAAGAATTGGCATTAAAATTAAGTAAATACCCAGTGCTCTCCTTATTTAATGTAAGCTGATGTACCTGACCCGGGCGAAGAACAAATATAGAATACGCACAAACATCATAAGGAATAAAATCTATTTCATGAAAACCCGACCCTTGCTCCAGTGCGAGTAAAAAGAAAAAATCATGCCTGTGAAGATTTTGGGTCATCCGTTTTCCGCCTAACATCTTCTTAACATCTTTAATTGCGAAAATAGACTCGTTTGAGTTCACATTACCTTTTCTTACCGGAATCTCTTGCATTATACGACTCAAGGATTTAAAATTCAACTAGTCTTTAAAAAAATCACACCATTTATTACAAATCTATATTCATACAAGGGATAAGAAAATCTCATGTTAAATTAAATTTCATCGAACCTTTCTTACCCCTTACACAAAAGCTTTGTATCAGAAAAGTACACTAGTACTTTTTTGCACCACTAAGATAACTAAACCGATAAAAACGTGGTTCGGTTTATTTGCCTAATTTATTCCAGATTTTCTTAAATCTTTCTAAATTATTTGAAGTTACATCTTCGTTTGCCATTAGAATTTGCCCAATGTTTGTTTTGGGGTCAAACATCATAAAAGCAGATGCTCCTAGATCTGAACCGGTATGCCCTATTTTACCAGATTTAAAATACGCCATAAAAAGCCCGCTATTAGGTTCTCTTGGGCTAATATTCTGAATATTTTTCCTTTCATCAAAATTCTTAGCATATAACTCTCTCCACGATTTTTTAGTAAGTAATGTACTATTTCCGTTATATCCTTTTATGAGTTCGATTAAGTAAACAGACAAGTCTTCTATATTTGTTTTTAAGCTTCCATCGGGATACGTCACACAGGAATAAGGCTGTATAGCTTGATCTTTTTCATCGTATAGTATACTATGCTGTGCACTGTCTATATTCTTATAAAACCAAGCTGTATTATTCATGTTTAGTGGTTTGAATATATGGTCTTCGGTAAATTCATTAAAAGGTTTATCACTAACTTTTTCAATTATATAAGCCGCTAATGCTGCTCCAATATTCGAATACTCATATTGTACTCCTACTTTCTTTTTCGAGAAACTTTTCTTTACACTCTTTCTATTATGACTAAGATGCTCATATAGGTATGCTTTTAACGGTGTTTTTGGGAAAAGTTCATAGGCATAGGCAGATTCATATATATTTTTATTATCTATGATTCCTGAGGTATGAGTTGCCAGATGTCTCAATGTAATAATGTTCGAATCGTCGACATGCGGATTAACAATTTTAAAATCCAGATATTCATTAATATCCTTATCCAAATCAAGTAATCCTTTCTCTTTGGCTATCATTAAAGAAACTCCGATAACAGTTTTACTCACTGATCCAATGGGTTGAATTGTATTTTTTGAATACTTCTTCTTTTTTTCTGTATTGGCTAATCCAAATGTTTCAATTTTTAGAACCTCATCCCCATTAACTACAGCGGTAGCATAGCCTGTAAATTTTCTGTCTTGAGATATACAACTCTGGATACTTAAAAAAGTAATTAAAATAAAAGTAAAATAAGATTTCATAATCATTGTTTTTTTGATTGATATATTCATTTTGAGACTACATACTACTCAAACATTACATGCTTACCTTATCGGGTAATTGTTCTGTTGAGATTTGACACAAATAAATATGAAAATGAAGACCCAAACGCCCCAATGCTTCTATTGGCACCTATTTTTAAAGTGTTTCCTGAAGTGAGGATTTGAATTGAGAAGGAGATAAACCAGTTTCTTTTTTAAATATTCGATTAAAGCTGGTCTTAGATTTAAAGCCAGATTCATATGCAATACCCAGAAGTGTGATATTATTATACTCTGGTGATTTTATTTTTTCTTTGACAGAGGCAACACGATACTTATTCACATAGTCATAAAATGTAGTCTTCAAATATTGATTTAAAAATGCTGAGAGTTTTTTGTCAGAAATTGAAATTGCACTTGCTAATGTGCTTAAAGTAAGGTCTTCGTCTAAATACTTTTTCTCAACAAACATTACACGTTTTAGTGATAATTTCAGCATACTCAATTCTTCATCATTCATACCAGACAAGTACTCATTTTTTTTACTCTCTTTATTTTTTTTCTCTGGTGTATTGATCAAGAAATCCGGAAGTAAAATTTTTGACTGTTTAACTCCATAATACCCTAAATATACTATCAATATAATTACCGAAACTAATGTTAAATACGAGGTTTCAAAATTTAGTTCTCTAATAGTAGACTCATACAAAGTAAATATGACATCAAGGCAAGAAATCACAAGCACACCAATAAGCATTCGTTTTACCCAACCAAAATCATTTTCAGAAATGTTTGAAAAATTGAGTTTCATGGCACCTTTATATCTATTAAATAGTTTTAATGAATACAATGTGTAGAAAATAAAATACAACATCAACAAAATACCAAATAGATCCCCATGATCATTGATCACTTTTAAATAGTTAAACACAAACTCTTTCTTAATGATCGAGACCAAAAAAGGAATTGATACGCATAGTAAATAGAGTACCGTAGGAATAAAATGAATGTAGTATTTCCTTATTAGTTTTGTTTTATTTTCAAATAGAGATTTTATATAAACAAATATCAAAGGTCCGGTAAAAAATTCAATAATTTCATTGAACACAAAAGTGCTTAGAAATAAGAATTTTAATTTATGAATTTGTGCATACCCGTGAATAATGTAAAATAGGGTTATAGAAAAAAATAAAAGAAGTAATTGCTGTGGTGATTCTTTGGTTTTAGATTTTATCAATAACAGAAGTATAATAACATTAATAACAATTCCTGTGGTTAAAAAAAAGGTAATTACTAAATTCATAAACTAAAAATGCTGTAAATTATCTCTAATTATGTAGTGAGTATTGGATTATTTTATGATTAAACCAAAATAACAATGTCTATTTAATAATTTGCAAAATGAGTATGTATTATTTTCGCATTACCTTGTTTATCATTACTAAGAATAAATGTAACGGGCCCTTTTGAAATACTATCTTTTACTGCATTTCTATCTCCAAAATACCATACCGCAGCTACCATGGCAGTTTCTCCATAAATTTTTGTCGTAATATCTTCTAACCAGAGTGATTTTTCAGACTGCTTTCCTCCTTCTATAAAACCAAATTCCAGGTGATGTGGTTTTAGATGCTTATATCCTACCATCAAACCTTCTTTTTCTGATGAAAAATAGGTAAGGTCTTCAGTTTGAAGAAAGATATCGTCTAGCAGATTTAAGTCATAAGTCTCCCACAACTTTAACCATTTATTAATCACATGTTCTGTCTCATTTTGAGATAAAGCTACTTTCTTATTTTGAAACTCTATTTCATTTTTTTGTGTATTGCAAGCTAGCACAAATACAAGGAAAGGGATTATATTTAGAAATTTAAAGTTCATAACCAGAGCTTGTTTTTTTATATGATTAATTTGTTTATTATTTGAAATCTTTTGCTATTAACTTTATCTTCTACCTATGATTATAATGTTTTAATCATTTGTTCATATTCCTCTATTTTTGATTCTAGTCGCTTATTTAAATACTCATTTTTATTATTAAGATGAGATGAAATTAGTTTAGCTTCTTCACAGTACTTAATTATTTTGTTTTTAGTCCAATGTTCTGGTGGAGTTTGAAGGTTCGTGATTCGGTCTGCTATTTTAACAATGCCGACTTCTTTTTGCAATTTATTTACACGAATCAAGCTATCCATCATTTTTTCTTCTTTGGATAGTAATTTCTCATCTTTTGTTAGTGCTTGTACAGCTTTAGCAATAGGTTCGCTAAATATCTGTTTGATTTCTTCGGCATCTGTATCTGTATCTTCAATTGTATCATGAAGAATTGCTGTTTGTATGGCAAAATCTATATCAAATGAAGGATCAAAATTATAAGCAAATAAAACTTCCATAGCTACATTTGAAATATGCAACAAGTAGTTCGCGTTTGTTCCGGGGACTTTTTGTTTGCTATGTTTTTCTCCAGCGAATTTGATTGCTTTTTGATATAGTTCTTGTGTCATAGTAGTTTTATTACGCACAAAACGCCTTGTATAAAAAACGTAAGGCTATTCGTAATGATACGATTAGGATTGCACCAAGTCAAATATAAATATTTTACTTTTATACTTTTTATTGACACCAAATTTTACATTTGACAACCCTATAAGAGGTCATTTGCTTTTCGAACAATCTTAAGCCTTCTTATGATGTTTCTTATGCATTATGTTTACCTCTAAATAGAACTACCTTACTACAGTAGCTTCTAATTCTATTTTCAATGTTTCAAAAAGGCTTTTTACCTCTAACAAAGTGCTTGCTTGTTTTATATTATGTTCTGTAATCCAGTTTTGGAAAACATCAAAGCAAGTAAAAAGTTCTTCTGATGAAGTTGTATATATGTTCAACCTTACTATGTTCTTACATTTATATCCTGCTTCCTTTATCACTTTTTCTAAGTTTTGTATAGACTTAATTAATTGAGTTTTCATGTCATCTGTACTTGACCTTCCATCAGCATCAATTGCTGTCTGACCAGAAACATAAAGTGTTCCTTTTACTTTTGTTACTTCAATAGCTTGAACATAACTTCTTTCATTTTGCCATTTCCAGGGGTTAACTATTCGTTTTTCCATTTCTTTTTCATTTTTGTTTTGTGCGAATGTAGATATAGTGATAAATAACGAGATTGCTATAATTACTCTTTTGCTTTTCATAATTATGAATTAATAAATTCTATGCAAAGATTTGAACAATATCATTATCTGCGCGTGACAAACATCACAATTGTAAAAAGATTAAGAAGAAAGTCTACTAAGTGTTTCGCGCGAAACGCCTAGGTAAGAAGCCAAAAGGGTTTTAGGAACGCGTTGAAATAATAATGGATACTGTTTTAACAGTTGCTCATATCGTTCCTTAGCATTTGATGTTAGAAAAGATAAAATTCTATTTTGTGAAGCGATATGACCAGAGATAGATTTCTTAAGGAAGAAACTTTCCATTTTAGGCAGGTCACTTATTAGTTTTTCATAATTTTCAAGCGTAAGGCAAAACACATGAGTATCTTCAATGCATTGTAATGACATTGTAGCTTTTGTTTTAGTAAAATAAGCTAAGAAATCACTTTCCCACCAATCTTCCATTGCAAATGACACAATATGCTGTTTACCGTCTATATCATCATAAACTAATTTTAAAAGCCCAGAAACGACGTAATAGAAATGTTTTACATTTTCCCCTTTTTGAATTAAAAAATCATTTTTTTTATAATTTTCAAATGAGAAGTGTGACGAAACGAATGAATATTCATCATTAGTAAGTTGTATTACTTTTTCAATATGTTTCTTTAGTTTTTCTTTCAACACAATTTTCGTTTGAATTCTCTATTACTTGAAGAAGAAAATTATCAAAGCTACAATAGAATTCGAGTTTGTAAATTTTTGGAATATTTTATGTTTCTGTAATTAATAGTAAAAGCCTAGTACAAGAATAGCATCGAGTTTAAAACACAGATCTTTCTGTTTTAGATCGGCTATAAATCTAAAGAAAAGTTACTTTGATTAGGGATCAAAGCAACTATTATCTTTATACATCGCTAGCCACCATTTATTTTCTTTGATCTTTAAAAACAGTACTAACATCTACCCAATACACTTCTCCTTTGGTCACTCCTTTCCATCCACTCTTTGGAGGGTTACTGTATCTTTTTGAAAAGAAAAAATACTTATCATCTGGTGACATATATGGGCAGAAATAAATCCAATCTTTCTTTAGCGGCTCCCCAATATCAAAATGAACCGGAGCTTGCCATTTGTTATTTTCTTTAAATGATATTGCAAAACCTTTCTCATCTGTATATGTGTTTCCTGTAATCAAATAACTTTCATCGGGAGAAACATAGGTGCCACGTTGGCCTTCTTCAGAATTCACTTCAGAACCAATATTCACTGGGGTATCGAATTTTCCTTCTCCCAGATATTGGGCTCTATAAATATCTCCTTTACCAAGACCACCAGGGCGATTTGATGTAAAATATATACTTCCATCTGCAACAACGACCGGATACGATTCTACATACTTTTCTGTTGATACGGGGTATCCAACCTTTGATGCAATTTGCCATTTCCCTTCAATTTTTTGACTTCTATATATGTCTGGCTTACCTTTTTTCAAACGATCTTCAGGACTAACGCCGAGGAAATACATCGTATTACCATCTTGTGTTATTGATGGATCAATGGCAACAGATTCACTTTCCTGGTTGGTATACATTTGTATGGGTTGCGGTGCGGTCCACTTGCCATTAACAAAATCAGAATGATGTATAATAAAACTACCATCAATAATTCTGGTAAAAAACATTTCGGTAAACGAAGCATTAAATACTGTATTAATTTCTATAGCATCTGTATTTACAAAGGATGGAGCGAATAATTCTGGTGTTATCCCTGGCAGTTTTTCATCTATATAGGAGTTATTCGAACTAATTGGTTTACAATTTTGCAAGACAAAAACGAATGCGATCATTAATAAGAAATAATACCTTCTACTCATATTATCTGATTTAAATAATTTGTTAACGGCTTTGTATATGGTTGGTTGCGTAGGTTAGGACTAAATTAGTAAAAGAAAACGAACCAAAGGTAAATCTGTAAAGTTTTCTGGATAGACACAAAACAAGTGATTAATTACACCTGCTGTTTCATGTTTGATTTCAATACGTATTCAGGAAGAATTTCTTATACATTGTGCGACTTAATGATACTATTTCGCCACTTAATAATTCTAAACTATATTTCCCTCCGCCATGTTTAATAACTTTACTAATTTTAGATTTTTCAACAATATATGAACGGTGAACTTTAACAAAACTGTCAGGAAGTATTTTTGTTAGTTTTTCTAAATTTTTGTCGTGTAAAAAGCGACGTTTATCGACTGTAAATATTTCAGAATAGTTGCCTGAAGCTTTAATCCATTCAATATTCTCAATACTAATTAAACTAATCACTTTTTTAGATTTAACAGCTAAATATTTTAGTTTTTCACGATACATACCATTACTATTAAGAAATCGATCAATAGCAATCTTGAATCGTTTTTCTAAAATAGGTTTGCTTATAAAGTCTAAAACACCAAAGTCAAAAGCTATAGATGCTTTTTCTCTGTTTGCTGTAATTATAATTGTCTGGAAAGATGATGACGCAACTAATTTAAGAAGTTCAAAACCATCTTCACCGTTTAAATTAAGGTCTAAGAATAGTAAATCATATACTTCCTCGGTAATACAATACTGCGCGTCATCTAAAGTATGTGATATTTTAACTTTACAGTCTACTATATACTTTTTTGCTAAATCGGAAATGCGGTCAGCAACAAGAGTGACGTCTTCTACAATTAGGACTCTCATACGTTATGTTTTATTTCAATAATAGATTCCCAACCATTTTTAATTTTATTCGAATGTAGTTTCCATTTTCCGGGATAACATTCTTCTAATCTAGCTTCTACATATTTTAGACCTGTACCCGAGGTATGCATTAAATCTGTTTTTTTTATCGCGCTGTCATTAAAAAGATGATACAATATCGAGCTTGATGTTTCTTGCTTACTTAATTCAAAATTAGCATCTTGATTACCCGAATATCCATGAGTAATTCCATTTTCTACAAGAGTATGAATAACTATGGGAGGAATCATTTCATCACCAATAATTCCGTTTACCTTCATCTTATAACTAGCTTTTTGTTGAATGCTCATAATTCTAAGATGCGCTTTACATATTTCAATTTCTTGATGTATCGGAACAAGTTTCTTTTTACTCATTATAGATAATAAATGAAACTCTTCTGATAACGCTTCGATCATTTTACTTGCGGTTTCAGGCTCTTTTGATATCAATTGTTGTAATGACATTAAAGAGTTTATTATAAAATGAGGCAAAATACGCTTTTGTAAAAATTGGTATTCAAGACGTTCTAATTTAAGTTTTGCTTCATTAAGTGATTTTGTTTTATGCAATATCCCTTTTGCTGAAATGAAAATCATAACCAGAGCAAAAATAATCATGCCAAGACTATCTAACTTATAGACTAAAGATGTAATTATAAAATTGCTATATACAAAAGCGTAACTTTCAATACTATTACTATCGTCCAGGTAATTAAAAAGAAATAAAACAAATAGTGATATTGTAATAACAGTTCTGTTTTTCACTCTTTTTAACGAGGCAAGTATGCTCATGACAAAAGGTATAAAGCTTAGAGTAACTGCAATATTAGTGTGAGTCCAAGCAGCAAGAACATAAACTATGATGAAAACTAGAATTGAAAGAAAAAGAGTTTTCTTTTGATATTCATATTCGAAGTATAAAACAAAAAGTAATATGAAATAAGTGATATGTTCTAGCCCACTTCTAAGGGTGTAACTATGTATAAAAGAAGCAGATGAAACAAAACCGTTCCAATACAGCACTTCATAAGCGACTAATACACTATTAATTAAAAATAAAAGAGCTAATAGAAGAAAAACCTTTTTTCTATTTAGAGAAAAATACAGCACTACGTTTATCAGTAAGAAGAAAATGAATACCCCAAAAAACAAAATGGGTGCTGTTGTCATTACAGCTGTGTGTTTTTGAAACGCTTCTAAATTACCGATAGACACATCTCTAAAATTTGCATTTGTTTTATTTTTATAGTTAGTAAATTCTATTTCAATTTTGTTATACCCGTTTACCAGATAATCTTTTGGAATTCTTTTTTTTACTAAGTTTTTACCTCCAATTTTTGATTGAGATATGTTCTCAACTCTTCCATTTCTAAAAAGTAATTTGTCATTTAAATATAGATTAGCAGCATTAACGTTAGTACGAAACTGTATCCAGATATCGCTATTGTTAATTGTTTCTTCTGTAACTTTAAAATCCAGAGTCACATACCAAAGCCCTTCTTCTTTACTTACGTGTTCATAAATACCTTTGGCATTTAGTTTATCTGCAAGAAATTGCTTTGTATTTCCTTTATATAAAGTAGCTATATCAAATGTGCTTAAATCTATAACATTCCCATAGTATTCGGGAATGTTATGAACTGTCTGCGTGCTTAAAAAAAAACTTATGATTAGCAGTAATTTCATTTTTACTTAAAAGTCCAATTTATGATAAAGATACTTCTTCTATATTTATTTAATAATGATATTTATTTCGCTCAATCTGTCCAGAAGCGAGCAACAATCATATCAAATCGACCACCTAAAAAAGTAGTTTGCATTGGGTTTACTGTTGGAAAATCAATCGAATTTGATGCTCCTGAGACAGTTAACGAACCATCAGTTCCTATGGCAAGGCCTTCGAATATATCCTGGCCTTTTCCGCCAATTAAAGTGGAATGACGAAGAAATGATCCGCTTGGATCAAGTATAGCTATAAATGCATCATCGTCACCGCGCAGATTGTTTTCTTGACTATTAATTATAGGGAAATTTTTGGAAGCTGTATTACCCACAATGAATGCATAACCTTTCTCGTTGACTACAAGATTTCTGGGGTTATCATCTTTCTCTCCGCCCAAATAAGTCGAATATACAATCTCTCTTTTATGAAGATTTAATCTAGTGACAAAGGCGTCTCTCACTCCTCCAAAATCAGTTTGAAACGCCTTTGTAGTTGTTGGGTAGTCTACAGAGTTTGTAAATCCCATCATAAATACATTACCCGAAGAGTCAAGATCAATACTGTAAAGCCGTTCGGTTCCTTTCCCTCCCAAATAACTGGCAAAGTTAATGACCGATCTAGTTGGGTCAATTACAGCTAAAAAAGCATCATCTTCTCCTTTGTTTTCACTTTGTATAGCATTTTTAACTGGAAAATTAATTGAGTTGGTTGTCCCAGCAATATAGAGTTGCCCCATACTATCCAATTTGATTGAGAAACCAATATCGTCACCTGACCCTCCTATATAAGTTGATGTCAGCATTTTTCCATTAGGATCAAGAGTAGCAATAAAAGCATCTATTCCTCCAGCCGATTTTGATTGTAAGGCTCCTTCAGAGGTAGGAAAATCTTTAGACTTAGTTCTACCAATAACATGAACATTACCCTGTTGATCAATAGCTATACCTCTACCATCTTCATCTTTACTACCTCCTAAAAAAGTTGACCAAACAACTTTTCCTTTGGAATTAATTTTAACAACAAAAGCATCACTCTTTCCTCCAAAATTTGGTTGAAATCCATTAGGGTTTATTGGGAAATCAGACGAATATGTAGTTCCTACTGCATAGATATTTCCTATAGAATCTGATATGAGTCCCTGGATAGCATCCCATTTTGCCCCACCAAGTTTAGTTAAGTAGGCAACCTCTGTTCCTTTTTTGTTTAGTTTCACAACAAAAGCATCCATTCCTCCACTAAGAGTATATGGATATCGATTAGCTCCAGGTAAATCTGCAGAGCTTGAGTGGCAACCAAGGTATGTATTTCCTTCGGAGTCGACAGCAACAACATCAGCATCATCGGTTCCGTTGCTCCCATAGTATGTCGAATAAAGAGTTGAAGTTGACAATTCTTGACCATACAACTCATCTTTTACAAAAATTAGAACAATCATTATTGCAATTAATAGTTTTTTCATAACATGATTTTTATTTTAAAATCAAAATTAATTATGAAGTACTTATCTATGTAAAGGTAAATGGTGAAAAGCACGAGGATCGTGTGAATATCACATGAAGCTATTCTATGAAAAAGGTATTAGATTAAGTTTAGGGTTGATGCCTTTTTAGGACACAGTTTTAGTGACTGTTCTTAGTATTATTTTTTTCGAGGAAAATTAATTCCAGTTTTTTGTTTATCCTTTGTTTTCTAAATTCTGAATATCCAAGCTTAGTATAGAGTATTAAGTTCCTATCACTTTTATGTCCTGTAAACAGTTCGAAACGCTTTGCAGCCTTAAATTGAGACTCTATTTGATTCATTAATCGTGTTCCTAATCCTTGTTTTCGAAATTCTTTTTTTACAATTAACCTACCAATCTTGCAGGTATCTGAGTCTAAACTTCCTCGAACAGAGCCTATTACTTCTCCATCAGATTCAATTTTTAAGATTTTTTCGTTTTCAAAATCAAGTTCAATTGATGCTAAGGTTTGTGTTAATGGAGGAATTGAAAAATCGTTATATAATTCTGCTTCTTCTAAATAGCAAGCTTTTTGCAATTCTAATATTGATTTAAGATCTTTTTTTTCTGCTAAAGATATCTTCATAACTGAGTTTTATTTCTACTTACAACCCTGCATATGCTAGTAGACATACAATCATTATATACTTATGTGTACTTTATCAATACTAGTTTCTAAAATACCAAAACTATCCTATAAAATCTGATTTTGAAGAATAGTTTTTAAAAATCCTTGATTAAACCTGGATTATATATCTTAACATACTGTGTTTTTAGATTCGGTTTATGCTTTGATACGCTATTCTTTTGTCAAGTCTGATAACCAATACATACCACGAACTGCCGACATGGGAAAAGCTCCACCATGGTTAGCAGATTCAATCACCACAAGCTTTGATGATACATTTGTATAATTTTTGCTTTTCAATATGGAAACAAGACCTTTAGCATGTCCAAGCATACTTTCTTTTTCTAATGCGCCAATTGACACAAAAACATTAGCATTTAGCTCTTTTTGATTCAAGGCGGTAATAGGCTCATGTTCATAAATGTATGATCCGTCTAATAAAGCTCCCGGGCTACCAAGAATGTAGTTTTTAAAAGTGTCTGGTTGTACAAATAATATGTATACTCCAAATTTTGCGCCCATGGAATACCCAAAATAGCTGCGGTTATCGGGGTCAGTTTGATAGTTGTTTTCAACATACTTAATAACATCGTTACGAATGAAATCCAGATGATTACCAGCCTGTCCACGTTGATATTTAGCTTGATGTTCTGGATTACTTGATTTCATTATTGAGTAATCTCGAAATCTACTTGCATGTTCTCCTAATGCACCTAATTTTCCTTTTAGATCTTTTTGCCAGGAAATACCAACCAAAATAGTGTTTTCCATCAGATGCTCGATGGAGCCTGATAATAGTTCGATGTGCTTCAGGGCATCAGTAAAATAAAGCACGGGATATTTGATGTCACCGTTTTCTGAATATCCCTCTGGTAGCTTAACGTAAAGTTCATATTGCCTGTCATTTTTAGTATCCTTTATTGGGATTACCTGTATCCGAGGTAATTCTAAATAAGACTTTTCTACCGTTTGTGTCCCATCGTTTATATTATTTTCTTGAGCAAAGACGGTGTTGAGTGATAAAACACATGTCAATATTAATAATTTCGTTGTTTCCATGTTTCCTTTCCTTATTATAAATGTCTTAATTTCTCATTGTTTAATATTTCAAAATGTTTGGTAACAATGATATATGTGTACTAGTACACATATACTTATTATGTAATCTTGCACACATATTAATAACCGTTTCTAAAAATATCAAAACGATCCTATAAAGTCTTAATTAAATCCATATCATACAATCTAGCATACTAAAATATCCCGCTGTTTTTGATTAGTTCCCTATCACTACTAGTATTCCGATTAGTAAAAGAACTATCCATCCCGGGTGTTTTCCTTTAGTACCTACTAAAACCAAAAGAGACGTCAGGAACATGGTGTATATGATGGACTGTATTATAAAATCAATACTAGTTGATTTTAACTCATTGTATTCTACCGAAATTTTGATCAATACCGCCCCGATACACCAGCCAAATACTGAAGCCAAAT
The DNA here is from genome assembly GCF_000520975.1 of Aquimarina megaterium XH134. Taxonomy (GTDB): domain Bacteria; phylum Bacteroidota; class Bacteroidia; order Flavobacteriales; family Flavobacteriaceae; genus Aquimarina; species Aquimarina megaterium. Next base: position 13,289 of record NZ_JACB01000060.1, on the reverse strand, counting down.
GCCAGGTTGCCCATAATATCCTTAAATGCCTTTCTTTTAATGCTTCGCTTTTTTTTGACGGAACCAGGTTTCCTTTTTTTCTTTTGCTATTAAAAATCAAATATTCTCCAAGAATGGAATGAACAATTCCTAAGAAAAAACATAGCATTCCTGCAATACATAAATACGTATTCATTACTTAATTATTAGTGAACTCATCTTAAGTTATGTGTTCGTTCTTTATTTTCCTATCAAAATATGATATTCTGTTGGTATTTCAATTCCTCTATATCCATTTGTTAATCCATAAAATAGTACCAGTGTTACTACAACACCAAGTACAAATATTAAAACAGATTGTTTTCGAGGTGTGAGTCCCAATACATTGTTTTTCATTTTGACGTAATTAATGGCGGAAATATGACCAAAAAACGAAAGTATACCAAGCCCGTAATAGGGTATGAAAAATAGATTTATCGGAAAAGTATTCAACCCTGCTACTCCAAAATAAATATTGGTATCTAAATCTAAAAAAAACCTACCTGTGAATACTGCCCCAAGATGAAACACAAAGAAAACGGCTAGATATAATCCGCTCCATACTTGTAATTTTTCGAAAAACCCAGTGGTATTTTTTCTCCTTCTTAAAAATAGTCGTATCCCAGAAAAAATCTGAATGAACACTGCTATCAACAAAAGAGTTTCGGCAAAAACATTTCTATAAACCCAACGAAATTTATCCATTAATCGGATGTGCTCCTCTACCCCAAAAAGACTATAACTATGGTTAAACAAGTGAAAGCTTATAAAAATTGTAATTATAACCCCCGAGATATAATGAATTCGATTCATCATTTTTTTCACAAAGGTCAATCTAAATTATAACGTATCATTTGATTTATATCAAATTCGGTTTTTAGGCTTTCGTATTCTGCTTAATGTTTCTTAGTGTGATCCCAATATACGAGGCGATATGTGCAAACGGCAGCTTAGGTTTTGTGTCAATCTCCTATTTTTTCTTTCCAATTAATAAAAGGGAATCTGCTTCCTCAAATTCTGTATAATTCATTATCAAGAGTATTTCAAAATAATCCTCAAAAAAGTCTCTTAATGATTTTTTTGTATGATAGTTTACAAAAAGGCCTTTGAAAATTTCTGAACCTTCTCCTTTCCAAAATGAATGACAAATAATTCCGCCTGATTTCAAAATATCATGCTGCCTCTTAATTGAATTTTTAAGTTCACTATCTTTCAAGTGATGCATTACTTTATTAGAGTATATTCCATTATATTTTTCATCTGTATTTAACGTAACAGCGTCTAAATCAAGAAATCTACCCGAAGGATAGCTTGAAATAAGGTGCTTTAGGAATTCATTAGAATTGTCTGAGCCAGTAACCTTGTAATCTTTATTAAGAATATTCCAATCAGTTCCTGGCCCTGTTCCAATTTCAAGTAGAGTAGAATCGGATGGTAAGAACTCTTTAAATTTTTCAATCAGCTCACCTCCATTCACCTCTTTTGCTAATCTGATATATTCTTCAACAGAATCTTTAGTTTTATAATATTCTTCTTTCATTTTTATTTTCTATATACTACAATACATTAAAGATAAGTGTTGTTGCAGTTTAATCGGTTTAAAATAACCAAATTCGTAATTAATTCTGGTTTTTCCTACCTCCGATTGTAAATCCAATAGACAGTCCTAAATAGCCACTATCTACTGTTCCTATGATTTGGCCACTCGGTAGTTCTATATCTGCTTTCGGAATAAGATTATATTCTAATCCAAGTCTTGTTTTACCAAATTCAAATCCTCCTCTTAATAGAAAACCTATCTGGTTATTAACACTTCCTTCTAACACATCTGCAGAGCCAACTGGGGAAACATCGATATAGCTCAACAAATAATATCCTACCCCTAAACCTACATAAGGACGATAATTATTTTCATTTAAGTAATAATCGAAAGTCGGTACAAACGAAATGACGGCATTATCAGATTGATCATCAATATTAAATTGAGCACTATCATTATTTTCAAATTTTTGAGAATTTAATGCAACCCCAAATCTTAATCCGATAACCTTATTTTCTGAAATTTTAATTTTGGGTTCAACATTAAGTAATAATTCTAAATTTCCGGATTCTGAAAATAAGAGAATCCCAGGTTCTATCCGAAAAGTTATATTACTATTTTCTTGAGCATTTAGATTGAATAAACAGAATACTAAGGTTATAAGTACTAACTTTTGCTTAGGTATAGACCAACTCATTTGTTTTGTAACGATTTAAGTTGAAAACGTTTGTTATCTTAAGTTATTGAGTACATCACTCATTATATAGTTATAGCTAATCGTTTGTGTCCTGATTATCTGGAAAAGCCTTTTCAAACCTAGTTTTACTTTCTCCTGTTAAATATTTTTTAGCTAATAGAATTATGGCATCTGGTCCTTTGTTTACCCATTTCACCAGATTCTCATCATTCCCTTTTGCCTCTAATGCGAGCCATACAGCAACTGGCATAGCACCCCATTTTTTTTTCATAGGACCTCTAGATAGGTTTGCGTGCAAATTGTTTTCTTCTTCCCTTGTAAGGTTTGACTGTGTAGATACTTTAATGATTTTTTCAGTAAATATTGGATACAAATTTTTAAAAGTATTTTTTGATGTCATGGATAAAGAATCTCCTACAGGAAACCATTTAGTAGACATCGAACGATACATCCCAAAACCTTCCATTACGCATTCCCACAAAATCTGATCTTTAAATGTATCGAGTTTTAAGTTGTTTTCCTTTGCCCATTGTTTATGAAGTAAATGTGTAAATTCGTGTGCAAATATACGGTCAATTCGATTGTCATTAGCAGGTTTTTTTGCAGATCCGTATTCTCTGTGTAATGCATTTACATCGAGACAAACAGTTTTATTTTTATAGGTAAAAGCATCATCACCTCCTTGATATCCTAAAAGGATAGAAATGGTGTCTTTAAGTTTGATATTCTGAAAAGGTACTTTTAGTGAGTCTCTAAAAGTATTCCATTTAGTTGCTTTGGATTCAATTAAGTTGATCCAATCTTGTTCTTCTTCTGTTATTTGTTTAATCACATTTGATAGAGAGTCAAGTATAGCAGCATTCTTCCTGCTTACTAATACATTTTTCCATTCATTAGATATCTGATTAGAATTAACACCTAATTTAACCTTTATAACTCTGGTGTCTTCAACTTTACTGATTGAAGAGTTCTTTATTACTTCTTTATCATCTGAAATAGTTTCTTTTTTCGAGTTTGAGTTACAACTTATTAATAAAATTGAAATAAGAGTAAGGAAGTAAATACTTAAGTTTTTCATTTGATTGATTGATTGATTCTAAATATCAGAGTTTAAAAACTTATTTATGTTACACAATCCTTGTGAATCTTTTTTGATGAATTAGATAGAGTTCACGTTCTTAGAAAGTTATTTGTTTCTTATTTTTTGAGAGCTTGAATACAGAAATCCTATTATAAATTATTACTAACGTTTTGTATAAGAAACGTAGGGCGGTTAATTAACGATATTTTTTAGATTGGCACTAAATCAAATATAAATATTTCGCTTTTATCATTTTTTTGCAAATGTCTAATTAAAGATTTGGCGACTTAGTAAATTTCGAAGCCTTTCAAACTATCTTAAACCATCCTACGTTTTTATACATTGCTGGCTATTGGCTTTATTTTTTCTCTATTATTGCAGGTAATATATATTCCTTCATCATTTTGTCTGCATTAGCATGAGCATTTGGATTGTTATATGCAGAAGAAGTAATAACAACAACAAAAGGAATGTTTTTAAAGATAAAAATCTTATTCCCACCTCTACCACTACAAAAAGAAACTGGGTAATCTTTGCCATTAATGGTATATATTTTATTCCAGAAAAGGTAGCCGTAGTAGCCATCTTTTATACCAGCATAGGCTTGTGATACTTGTTTTGATACACTTTTCTCTACCCATTTTTCTGTTATAATTTGTTTGCCATTCCATTTTCCTTTGTTTTTATATAATTGCCCATACTTAGCAAAGTCGATGGCTCTTAACTGTATTCCGCCGGCGGTATTACCGATTTTTTGTGGTGTGTATTGCCATTTATAATTGGTAATATTAAGTGGTTCAAATAATTTTTTATCTGCATAAGAAATTAACCCTTCAGGAACAGATTTATGAATGATATCTCCTAAGATCACAACTCCAGCAGTAAAATAAGTGAAATCTTTTCCTATTGTTTTATCTTTCTGCATTGGTAAATCAAGTGAAAATTTAACCCAGTTATCGGTTGGATACATATTTTCTTCATTTCCTAAACTATTGTAATCACTATCATCACCAAGAAATCCCGAACTCATAGTTAGAAGAGATTTTAATGTTACAGAATCTTTCTTACTGCTATAATTTTTAAAGGATTTTAATTTGTAAAAATCTTTTAAAAATGCATTTTCACTATTGATATGGTTTTCTTTAATAGCAATCCCCAGCACTGTAGATGCAAATGATTTCCCTACAGATCTTGAGTTGTGTAAACTATTTCTGTCTTCACCATTAAAATATTCTTCTATTAAAAGCTTGTTTTCTTTTATAACGACAACTCCATTAATATTTTCGAATCTTTTTTCAGCTATTTTCCTATTTAGTGCTTCTATTTTGTGACGATCAAAACTATCTTTAGATAATTGCCAACCACTATCGGGCTGTATTTTTTGAACTGGTATTAGACTTTCGTCTATAGCAATTTTGGCCACTTCGATCGTTATATTTCCTTTGGCTAAAATCGCCCCTACTTTTAGCGTTTCTTCTTTTAAATAGGGTCTTACTTCAATAGTTAAAGAATGGTTGCCTTCTACGAGAACATCTTGCCCTCCACTTAATTTCATAAACTTTAGCCACATAAACCAACCCCAAAAATCAATCTGTTCGGGATACATTAACGGAACCATATGTTTAAGTTTGGTTGTCTTAGCATCTATAGTTCCTGCACCTTTGTTTAAATTTTCTACATGAACTTTTTTGCCATCTACTAAAAACGAAAATTGAAAATTCCCTTTATTCAATAATTGATCTTGTGATAAGCCTGGAGCTAATAATTTAAGGCTTTCAATAAGAGGTTTATCTAATGTAAAATGAATGTTCAGAAACTCATCTTTATTAAGTGTAAAACTATTGACATAGTTATTTGGTGTAGGTTTATTTTTTTTAAAGTCAACCTTTGAAAAGAATAGATTCTCAATTTCATTTGTTTGAGAATTTTTTGGTGTTGAACTTTTACTAGTATTGCATGCTACGATGAAGCAAACAATAAGTACTAAACAATTTGATTTCATTTTTGATTTCATGTTTGATTGATAATTGAATTATTCAACAAACATAGATCTACCAGGGCTTACAAAAGCTCCATATTATAGAATGGGACTCATTTAACGCTATTGAGAGTCTTTTTTTATTGATTTCTTATAATGCAAAGGAGTAATGCCCTTAATATTTTTAAAGACTCTGTTAAAAGTTGTTTTTGAATTAAAACCACACTCAAAAGACAAACCTAGTAAGGTTATGTGATCATAATTACCACTATGTAATTTTTCGATAATAGCATTTACACGATATTCATTTACAAAATCCGAGAAATTTTTATCCAAACCATCGTTTATTACTTTAGACAAAATATTGGGGTGCATATTAAGACTTTCTGCTAAAGACTTTAATGTCAATTCTGAGTTAAGATAAAAACGATTAGCTACCATTTGTTCTTTTAACCAAGATGCTTTTTTGTAGATTTCTTCAGATGGTTTTTCTTTATCAATACTATTTTCTCTATTAGCCTCGAGTAAAATTACTTCTGGTCTTAAAAAAGCTTCTGCACTAATCCAAATAGTGATAATAGACAGTACTGCATAAATTGGGTAATAATCACTTATGCCTAACTGAAAATTAAACACTACATAATCAATAATAGTATAAGGTGTCCATAAAAACCAAAGTACAGCAAATACGATAATCAACCTATATAACCACCTTAAGCTATATGCATCATTATTGCTGTAATTTTTATTTAACCATGTATGATAAACTTTAATTTCTTTTAGGGCATATAAACAATAGGTTACTATAGAAATGATTGCAAAAAACTGAACAACAGGCATTAATTGAAGATAGGTATTCGTTTCTATACCAATAGTATTATTAACAAGTGCATCACGACTAATCATAAAATGTATTGCGAGTTCTAGTACTAATGGCAAAAAATGAATGCTGTCTTTTTTAGAAAGACGGTAACCAAAATTGGTTATTTTTTTTACATATAAATATAATAATGGTCCGAGAGCTAAAGAGTAATTTAATGGTATTAAATAAAAATGTGGTATATAATTAGTGATTTGAAAATCCAAACTTAATATCCAAATATTCCAAAAAACAATAATAAAAGTAACTAAGCCAAGTAGTACATTAGCTTTTTTATTTATTCGCTTAGTAAAAATAAGTAATAGTCCAAATGTGATTCCTATAAATATAGACGCTATTATAATAAGGTTGAAAATATTTAAATTGAATTCGCACATTATATAATGGTTCGGTTACAAAAAGAAATTCCAAACCAAACCAAAGCGCAATACAGCATCACGTGTTGCATATCCTGGTGCAGAAAACTCGTTGTTTTGTCTAAAGGCTTCGCCAAAGTTTTCGACTTTAAAAAAGATTCTTGTCTGTCGTACCTTGGCATTAAAAAAGATATCAAACTGAGGGTAACCACCAATCTCTTCGGTATTTTGAACATAAAACTCGGACAACACAGGATCGTATGCATCTGCTTTATAGCTTGTAAAATATTTAAAAGTGACTCCTGTTTGTAAATACAATGCTTTTTTAAACCAGTGATCGTGATAATACAAACTGTTTCTGGTGGTAATTTCGGGTACATTATATATTTGATCTCCTCCCTGAATGTTTTGATACATTACGGTATTATCAAGACCTAGTTTCCAGTATTTAAGTCCCTGTGAAAGTTTTACCTTCAATACATCAATACTTTCTGGAGCTTGTAGGGGTACAATTGCAGAATTGGCATTCTTTGTAAAATAGGTATACTTACTAATTGTAGCATAGCTCGCTTCTACTTCGGCAATTTTCCTGGCTTTGATATTAACCTGTATTTTTTGAGTTTCGGTATTATCAAAATTATTTTGCCAGTTATAGTTTACATAATCACTTTGGTAGAGTAAAAAATTATAATTGGGAGCAACAGATGTAGAACTTACTTTGGCCTGGATACCATAGTTATCATTAAGGTCATACCCTGCACCTGCATTAAAATAATTTCCTGTAAAATCACCAGAAACAATGGTCATTCCGTCTGCAAACAGCTTAAATCCTTTATAGGTATTCTTATACTCACCCCCAACAGAATATATATCTCCTTTAATACGATTTGTTATATTTATTTGAGCACCAGAACTGTTTACCTGATTTACAATTGCATTATACCCGTAGTTATAATTAGAGCTTCCACCCAGTACACGCAGATTCCCCAACCACTTATTGGTAAAATCTACAAATACCTGATTACTAAAATCTTCTAAAGCTACATTATCAGAAATATTTGTAGCTACATAGGATGCCCCCAAGAGATTATTGGGAGCAATTGCTGCCTGATCATATTTAAATCTCTTATCTGTAAGATCCATTATATGTCCTACCGACAATGCTGTAGAAGAACTATCTGTTTTTTTAAGTATTGCGTATTCGTGATTTAGATAAAATCGTTTTCCTAGTAATATACTTTCGGCATTTTGAAAATTAACAGACACCGAACCTCGATCTGCAAATTCATCTTCTTCTCCAACAAAATTGCCTGTACCCAAATACTGATTTAGCCCTTCTTCTGATAATCCTCCGTTTTCTTCATTAAGCAAATCTTGTGATACAAAATGTGTACGTACTCTATACCGGTCATTTTTGGTCGAATAACTAGCTGTAGCTCTAAAATTACCTGTACTCGTTAGAGCATGTTGATATTTTCCCAAAGACCTTACACCTTTATAGGCAATCGAAAGATTAAGTCTTGGTGAAGTATTTACCGTAAAAAAAGCATCTAGTTGCTGCCCTTGTTCAAAGGTAGTTCTAAAATACAACTCGGTAAGCGGGGTAGGTACCTGGTAGTACTTTATATCTTCGGCTTCCATAAAATTGAAATGCCTGGCCCTGGCTCCCATTAGTGGTAATATATGATCTCTTTCTTCTCGCTTAGCTAAACTATTATAGGTTTGCCCAACATTATGAATAGGAAGTAACTCAAAATCATCTCTACGCAGATAATTAAACTTATAATCCTTTAGTATCGTTAATGTTGTATCCTGATACGTTGTATCATTTTTTATCGTAATGATCTTATATTCTGTAACCGGTGGCTTCTTTTTTTTAGTCTTTGGCTGTCTTAACGATTTTCTGGGTTCTTGAGATCCATCTCCTCTTGCATTAGAAGCATCGCCTACTCTCTCCTGATCTCTTTGTGCCCACATCATCGAAACCGATAACAGTGCAACTATAAATATTATGTTTTTTCTCATTAGAATGCTAAACTGTGGCAAAAATATACTTTTTTAACGAAAGTAAATGATACTCATTGTTTGTATAAATTAACTTTTTTATTGAACCCGTTATTACTTAATGATTTTAATAATATGATTCTTATTAGAAGACTGATCACAAAGCTATGGTGTTACATTTAATTTTTAAGAATACGTTTAACCCACATTATGCCTCATAACGAAGTTCTAATGCATAATGCGGGTTTAACAAGAGTACTCTTTACCATACAAATAGGTTATTTATAAAAAAGGAATACCCATTAAAATTACATTTAATGGGTATCTCAATCAATAGTATTGGGGGCGAGAGGACAAATTCAATCCAACTTAAATCTTTTGGTTATAGTTAGTATTATAGTTTAGGATATCGTTTTTTCACCATTTAATTACTTACTGTATTCATATCCATACAGTATTGTTATCTATTTAGATTCTACCCAATTAGCACCATCAGTGCTCATCCAAACATCGTTTTGACCATCGCCAGTCAGTCCTACTCCTCCTATGATCCACATTTTATTATTAAAGATCACTGAACTAGAGCGTATCTTTTCTGAAGAGGGAGCGACACCTATCGCTTCTGTCCAGATAATGCCATCAGTACTACTCCAAACATCATTTTTTGAGTCATAATCCTGCCCTCCGATAAGCCACATTTTATTATTAAAGACCAGAGAAGTAGCGCCAGATCTACTTTCCCAAGAAGCATCATTTGTGGCTTCTGTCCAGGTGATACCATCTTCACTATACCAAACATCACTAAGATAAGGATGTCCGCTAATCACCCACATTTTATTATTAAAGACCAACGAAGTATGGAAACTTCTCTCTGAAAAAGCAGCTTTATTTGTTGCTTCTATCCAGGTAAGACCATCTTCACTATACCAAACATCATTTTTTTCTTCACCATTATTATCATAACGCCCGCCGATTACCCAAATCTTGTTATCAAAGACTACAGATGTATGATGCTCTCTAGCCGAAAAAGCGGCATGTTCTGTAACTTGTACCCAGGTAATACCATCGATACTAGACCAAACATCGTTTTTATTATCTCCACCAATAATCCACATTTTATCTTTAAACACCACCGAAGTATGGCCATTCCTATCATCTGCAGGGTCATCATTTTGTCCTATAGTTTGTGTCCAGTTAAGACCATCGGCACTGTACCAAGCACCAACACTAGGGTATCCAGCAATGACCCAAATCTTATTATCAAAGATTACAGATGTATGCTTACTTGTTTTTGGAAATCTAGTATTTGTTACAGTGGTAAAACTAAAAGTTTCGCTTTCTCTAGAATCACCATGACTATCCTTGGCTATTATCTTCCAATAGTATTTAGTTCCTAAACTTAATGCCTCATACACTCTCTGAAAGGTATCTTCAATATTTTCTTCTAATACCGTTGTGAGGTTTTCTTCTGTACCTAAATACAGATCGTAAGTTACCGTATCACCATCTGCATCTGTAGCGGCTTCCCAGTAAAAACGAGGTAATACATCTACATCTATTGCGTTATCTTCTACCTCTGTCAAAGAAAATGCTGAAGGTGGAGTGTTTGGTGTAGTAGTAAAACTAAAAATTTTACTTTCTGTAGCACCTTTATTATCATCTTTAGCAATTACTTTCCAATAGTATTGGGTAATACCATCCAAAAGTTCTGTTATTTTAAAATGAGTATCTTTTATATTTCCTGCATATAGTGTTGTTGGATTTGCCTGGGTATCTAAATACAAATCATAAGTTACCGTATCACCATCTGCATCTGTAGCGGCTTCCCAGCTAAAATCAGGAAGTCTCTCTACATTTGTAGCCTTATCTGTAACTGCAATCAAAGAGAATGCGGCGGGTGGAGTATTTGGTTTTGTGTTATCATCATCTTTACTGCAAGACATAAAAAGAATGCTGCATAGTAGTAGAATATAGATTAATTTAATGCTGTTATTTTTCATGATTTTAGTTTCATATTTATTTTGACTGGTCAAAATAACTAAAGTCTACGCTCACTATTGATTCAATAAACAGCTCTAATCGGTCAATTACGTTATAAAGAAATTTCTGCAGATGATTGATACTCAATAATCGGTCAAGAAGCATCACAAATCGTTCAAAATGCTCTTATACAAATAGATACTTTTGTGACTTGAAGAATTATTATAGCTTTGATAACTTAACCACAAACCAGGTATTATACATGAGGTTATCTAATATGGTATCGTTTTTTCTAAAAGCATTACAATTTGGTGGTGACCCAAAAATGCATTCTATAGAACTGAAAAAAATTAGATTCTTTAATTTTTTTTGTTATTGTTGGTATGTCATCGCTCTTTTTTGCATTATCTATGTTGCTCAGTTTTCTTCTCAAAGCTATGAAGACAAACTAATTTTCAGCATTATTCATTTGACTTATATCATTATAATACTTGCCATACAAATAATACATGGTTTTTCATTTTTAGACACAGCAAGAGTCTTATTTATGTTCGCACTAATTTCTGTTGTTTTTGTTTCTACCAACATTTATCCCAAAAAACAGATTTATGAATTTGATTATTTATTTATTCCCCTAAGTGTACTGCTGTTTATTGATCAAAAAAGGGTTAATTATTTTATTATCTCTCTAACTTTTATGTGTTATTTACTGCCTCATTTTTATAACGATGGAATTGATTTCCTTAAGTTGTATAAAGGTTTATTCTTTGTTCTTTTTTTCATCGCAGTTAATTACTTTAAGAATATTAATTTGCAAAGTCAAAAGGTCATGAAAGAAACGAACCAAGAGTTAGATGACCTAAATAGATTTCAGTCCCAGTTTTTTATTAATATATCACATGAATTACGCACTCCTATTACACTTTTAAAAGGGCATATTGATGCTCTAAAAACCTTTGACGATACAGAAATTCAATACATAGAAAAGGGGATGGGTCGGCAAGTGCAGAAAATAACCACTATGATAAATGATGTTTTAGATTTGGCTAAAATGGAATCTAAAAACTTCAACTTAAGATCAAAACCCGTAAACATCTCACACTTATTAGAAAGAATCTCTCTGAATTTTGCTCCTCTTTTTAAGCAAAAAGAGATTCGTTTTAATATACAGCAACATAAAAAGACATATAGAACAATGGGAGATTCTATGCTTCTGGAAAGGGCTTTTAATAATATTATTATTAATGCTATAAAGTATACTGATAAAGGTGGAGAAATAAGCATCAAGATTCAACAAAAAGCAGGCAATCTTAACATTTTTATTAAAGATACAGGAATAGGTATTTCTAAAAGAGACCAGGAAAAAATATTTAATAAATTTTATCAGGCTGATAACGACATCAACAATGCCGGAGGAAGTGGTGTAGGACTTGCATTCTGTAATCAAATCATAGAACTTCACAAAGGAAAAACAACAGTAAAAAGTATTTTAGGTCAAGGGGCTCGTTTTAAAATCTCCTTACCCGCAATAGAGCATCTAGAACTCATCGATTCCTTAGAAGAAACCATTACTGTAACGGGTCAATCCTTATTTGAACAAAATGAAAGCGATATAATAAAAGGTGTATTTTTATTGGTAGATGATCATAAAGAAATGCGAGATTATCTTAAACAATTATTACACCCTTGTTTTTGTTTAGAAGCCGAAAATGGTATCGAGGCGCTGGAGCTGTTAGAAAAAGAATCTATAGATTGTATTATCACTGATTATATGATGCCCAAAATGGATGGTTTAGAGTTTGTACAAAACCTCAAAAAGAAACAAATACACATCCCAACAATGATGTTAACGGCTCGTGGCAGCACAAAAAGTAAACTAGAAGTGCTACGCCTGGGTATTGATGATTATCTACAAAAACCATTTGAAAAGGAAGAGCTATTGATACGCATCAAAAATATGCTTGCTAATCAAAAATCTAAATTAAATTATATAAAGAACACAAAGGCTATTGCACCAGAAAGTGAAAACATTACAAATTGGCTGTTACTAATAAAAAACTATGTGTATCAAGAATGTAGTACTCCTCACTTTAACCAGGAAAGTATTGTAAATCATTTTCATATTTCTAAAAGTTCGTTTTATCGAAAAATTAAAAGTGAAACCGGTCTAACGCCAAATGAGTTTATTACAGAAATAAAACTGCAAAAGGCCCGAAATATCATAGAAAACGATACAGACGTATCTGTAAAGAAACTAGCTTTAGAGGTAGGTTTTTCTCATACTTCTTATTTTAGTAAACTATTTTACAAAAGATTTGGTTGTCAACCTCATCAAATGGGAAATGCTGAATAATACCATTTCTCAAGATTCTTACAACCGGTTAAAAACAAGAATCGGGGTAAAAAACTCCACCAGTGATGTAAACCGATGGAGTTACAACCGAAGAGAGACAACTCATATCCTCTTCATTTTGAATACAACTCTGAATTTCTTTTAAAGTAAACTCGCTTAAACGAATTCATTCTATCTTTTCTATAATAACGGTCTCCTCTGTACAATTTTCTACACGGCTGTAAATTTTTACTATAAGGTAATCATAGTTATCTTGGTCATTAGAAGAAGGAGTCCTCTTATACTGCCTAGTTTCGCCGGGTTTTATAATAGCATCAATGCCGAAAGACACCAAAGACCCACCAGCTCCTACATCATCGCTATTGCCAAATTGATCATCTTTTGACAGGTAGTTTTGTACGC
>NZ_JACB01000059.1 GCF_000520975.1 Aquimarina megaterium XH134 | reverse complement strand
ATCTTGGTCATTAGAAGAAGGAATATTTTTATACTGCCTAGTTTCACCAGGTTTCATAATAACCTCACCACCAAAAGATACTATAGACCCACCAGCCGGTTTATCATCTCCTAATTGGTCATCTTCTGACAGGTAGTTTTGTACAATAACATTGGTTAGATCTATATAATCGTCTCCTGTATTATTCATATCCATTTCATATGTTAATTCATTAGTATCTGTTATCTTAAAATTAGTAACAATAAGTTTACCAAAATCTTCACAAGACATC
>NZ_JACB01000058.1 GCF_000520975.1 Aquimarina megaterium XH134 | reverse complement strand
CTGTTATCTTAAAATTAGTAACTGTGAGTTTACCAAAATCTTCGCAAGACATTGCATCACCAACATAGGTAAATAAAGGAGTAGTCTCAAAAGTGACACCTTTTACCGTTACCACAACTGGCCCTGTAGTTGCATCTGGCGCAATTACTGTAATACTTTTAACAGAAGCATATTTTACTATTGCTTCAACACCATTAAAAGTAACCTTATTTTCTTCTTTAATCTCACTAAAACCATTTCCTCTAATCCAAATATTCGTGCCTACAAACCCTTCAGTAATGGATAAGGAAGCTACATCTATGGCCTG
>NZ_JACB01000057.1 GCF_000520975.1 Aquimarina megaterium XH134 | reverse complement strand
AACCATTTCCTCTAATCCAAATCTTCGTATCTATAAGCCCTTTAGTAGTGGATAAGGAATTTACATCTATGGCCTGATCTGTTGTAAAACTAAAGATTCCACTTTCAGCGGTACCATTATTGCCATCTTTGGCAATGACTTTCCAATAGTATTGGGTAGTTTCGATTAACTCTTCTGTTACTTTAAAATGAGTATCTTTTATGTTTTCTTTATATAATTTGGGGTTTTCTTCTGTACCCAAATACAGATCATAGCTTATTGCATTATTATTGCTTGTTACTTCTTCCCATTTCAAGGTAGGACGCAACACACTATTAATCACCTTGTTTTCAGGATTCAATAAAACAAGGGCTTTTAATTCTTGTTTTGGAAACTCAGTATCATCACTCCCGCATGCCATGCATAAGATTATGCTCAGTAGTAAAGCGGTAATGGTAAGTTTGTTGGAATAATTTTTCATTGTTTTTTCATCGTTTTAATTTTCATATCATTTAACATGTCAAAACAACTAAAACCTACGCTCACTATTGATTCAATCAACAGCATTAATCTGTCAATTACACTATAAAAACTTTTGCAGATAAGCAATATGCAATAATCGGTCAGGATGTATCACAAATCGTTAAAAACACTCTTAGAACTCATCTTGATATTTTTGTGACTTCAAAAAAGAAAAAACCAGAAGGCATTAGTCGTTTTTGGTGTATTTTTTTCATTGGTAACTGGCCTCTATAGACTATGGTATAGCTACCATCTAAGTTCACTAATTTTAAAAAATAGTTTTCTGGTATTCTATGCATACTGTATCTTCGTATTATGCTTACATTAAAACTAAACCCTGATCTTCTCGAATGTGGTACCGATGAAGCCGGACGAGGATGCTTGGCAGGTCCGGTCACAGCAGCTGCAGTAATTTTACCAGATGATTTCAATAGTTCGGTTCTTAATGATTCTAAACAACTTACCGAAGCCAAAAGAAATCTACTAAAACCTATAATAGAAGGCTCCTCTTTGACCTATGGTGTAACACATATTTTTATGGAAGAGATTGATGAGATTAATATTTTAAATGCTTCAATTCTAGCTATGCAAAGATCAATCGAGCAATTAAAACCTCAACCAGAACATATCATTGTAGACGGAAACAGGTTTAAGCCATATCATAATATACCCTATACTTGCGTTATAAAGGGAGACGGAAAATATTTAAATATTGCAGCAGCCTCTGTATTGGCAAAAACATATCGTGATGAGTTTATGGAAAAAATACATGAAGAGTTTCCTATGTACAACTGGAAAAAGAATAAAGGATACCCAACAGTAGAACATCGAGATGCCATTCGTAAATATGGTATTACCAAATATCACAGGAAAAGCTTTAGGTTATTACCAGAACAACTTACACTAGATCTTAAATAATTATATCTTTGACGCTTACAGGAGAAAAACTCCAATTATATTTCGATCATTAAACAAGAATATCTATTTTGCAAACCAGGAAATTGAACTTTTTTATTTTGACAACCAAATTCAGGAATACAAAACGCATTGGTATAATGAAAAAGATAGCGGCTGTTCTTTTAATTTTTATTACTATTTCTTGTGAGGACACATCGAAAAAATCAAATTCTTTACTGGATCACATCCCAAGAGATACTCAAATCATTATAAAAATCAATGACCTTGAAGGAGCTGCCAGTAAATTAAGAGATAATAATTTTATCAAAAACAATAACCAAATTGCTTTTTTTGAATACTTCAAAAACTTGTCTATCCTGGATCAAACTCATCAGACAGAAAGCATATTATGTTTCTCTCCATTAGGAAAAAATGATTATGAGTATACTTATATTTCAAAATTCGACCCTTCTGTAATCAATACCGATTCGCTAAATACAAAGCAGATTGAAACTATAAATTATTCTGAGAATACCATTTATAAGGTTACATCAAAAGGAGAATCGTTTTTTGCCACCCGACAGGATAGTCTGCTTATTGCCTCTTCTTCTCAATTATTGATCGAAAATGCAATACGAATGCAAGCCGCTCCAATTCCTATTGATAAAGATTTACAAAAAGTATATGAAGTGTCTGGTACCGAGAATACACTATCTGTACTGGTCAACGGAAAAAAACTACAAAACATTCACAATACATTACTGCCTAATACAGACCTCAAAAGCTTGCAAAATTTTAGCGGTTGGATATCTGCCGATGCTACTATAGGACAAGATGCAATGTACCTAGATGGTATTGCTATAGAAAAAGATTCACTATCCAGTACCATTGGGATTTTTGATAATACAATTGCCCAGGAAAATAAAATTTCAAAAGTGACACCTGTTACTGCAAGAGGATTTATCTCTTATACTTATGATGACTTTGATATATTGAAAAAAAATCTATCTGTAGCACAGGATAGAGAATTAGAAGATATCCCAGGGGATCTAGACGATATATTATCGGGTGTTTCTGAGGTCGGTATGATCTTTCTCGAAAAAGAAAATATATTAGTTCTAAATTCTCTAAACCCCAAAACGGCCCAGGAAAGTCTGGCAGGAGATAAAGTAGACACCTATAGAAATACACCAATATACAGTTATAAAGGCTCCTCTGCTTTTTCGCAAATCCTTACTCCTTTGGTAAACGATTTTGATGCCAAGTATTATTTTGTTCGGGATGATTTTATCATTTTCGGATCTTCTATCGGGGCTCTTAAAGATATTATTGCCAATATCCTGAACCAAACATTACTCTATGATCAAGAGTATTACAAAGCAACTGTAAAAGATTTATCCGACGAATCTTCGATATTAATAGCGGGTACTATCAAAAACACAAAAGAATACATTTCTCAAAATGTTGAAGAAGAATATTCGTCACAATGGGAAGCACTTAAGGATAAAGGATATCAAATAGGAATAGTACAGATTATAAAAGAAAACGATTTTGCTCATGTGCATAGCATCTTACAAAAAAGCAGAGCTAAAGGCGCAGCTACATCTGTCACACAAACCGCATCAACTACTCTAGAGAATAAAGTACTAACCAGACCTGTTCTTGTTAAAAACCACAGAACCAAAGGTATGGATGTGGCAGTACAGGATATCGAAAACAACGTATATCTAATTTCTGATAAAGGTGCTATTTTCTGGAAAAAACAAGTCGATGGTGAAATACTAGGTGATATTCAACAAATCGATATCTACAAAAATGGCAGATACCAACTATTATTTAACACTGCCAATACCCTATACCTGGTTGATCGCGATGGAAAAGATGTAAAACCATACCCTAAGACATTTGAAAAACCAATTACACAACCTCTTGCGTTATTTGATTATGACAAAAGCAAGCGTTATCGTATTGTTATTACCCAGGGCAATGAAATAAAAATGTTTGATGCAGAGGCAAAAGCTGTAACTGGTTTTAGATTTAAAAACACAGAAACAGAACTTATTTTACCGCCAAAACATATTAGAATCGGAACCAAAGATTATATTTTACTTTCTGAAAAAAATGGAACATTAACTATCCTGGATCGAATAGGTAAACCGCGAGTTAATGTAAAAGAAAAAGTTGATTTCTCTAAAAATGAATGGTACCAGTACCTGAACAAATTTACATCTACAACCAAAAGTGGAAAATTAATTCAAGTACAAAACGATGGTAATGCTGTAGAACAAAACCTAAGTTTGCATGAGGATAATAGAATGGTAGCTACCAATAAAACCTTGGTTACTTTTTCTGAAAATAAGCTTACTATAAAAGGTAAAACCCTTGAACTTGATTTTGGAGTGTATACAGAACCAAAACTTTATTTTATCAATAATAAGATATACATTACTATTACCGATATACAAGCCAAAAAAGTGTACTTGTATGATAGCAATGCTGATCTATTTCCTAATTTCCCGGTTTATGGTAATTCTGTCCTAAGTTTAGGGAATATGGATAAAGATCCTAATCTCGAATTTGTAGTTCAGGGAGAAGAAAATGGAGTACTTATCTACCAAATAAATTAATTCATTGTTAAAAAACATCGATAAAAGAAAACCTTAAATTTAAATTTAAGGTTTTCTTTTTCCAGAATTCATTTTACACATAACTCTATACTACAGAGCATTTTCCTACTTTTTATCTTACTGTTTTAAGGAAATACGCCTATATATTTTATTTAACATTAAATTAAGATTTTATGCGAATTATTATTATTTTATGTTAAATGTTATTTTACAAGTACTAAATCTCATGATTAAGAGTTGTACAGCCAACGACACAAATTTACTAACACAAACCAAACTCAATTATGAAAACAAGTATTTTTAACAAAATACTGGTGCTCACGTTCTTACTCGTGAGTATTAGTGTTAATGCACAACTATGGAGTCCTGTATCTCCCGCAAAAGCACAAGCCAAATCCAAAGAGCTTAGAAAAACAACACCAACGCAGTATCAACTATTTAACTTAAACACTACAGCGTTACAATCTATTTTGCAACGTACACCATCAAGAGTACAGCAAAAAAGTTCTGGTGTTGTAATCCAACTCCCTACTGCAAAAGGAGTATTACAAAAATTTAGAATTCTTGAAGCTTCTGTTCTTGAAGAAGGACTCGCAAAACGATTTCCAAGTATCCAATCTTTTGTTGGATACGGGATTGATGACCCAACATCTATTGCCAGATTTAGTTTCTCTAAAGTTGGTTTACACGCCATGATAACTTCTGGAAATCATTCGACCATCTATATTGATCCTTACACAAAAGACAAAACGAGTTATATCTGTTATGCTAAAGCAGATCTACCTGCTGATCCTAATAGTTTTGAGTGTCTGGTTGAAGAAAACGTTAAATCAAACTTTTCTAATCAGCAATTCAATGCGTTAAAAAATGCTAATGATGGTAAACTAAGAACTTTTAGATTAGCTATCGCGTGTACAGGAGAATATTCTCAATTTCATATCAACAATCAGGGAATTAGCTCTGGCGCCTCTGATCAAGTAAAAAAAGAAGCTGTACTTTCTGCTGTAAATACTACTATGACTCGAGTAAATGGTATTTTTGAAAGAGACCTTGCTCTTACCATGGTATTGGTAAATAATAATACAGACATCATTTTTCTAAACGCTAATACCGATAATTTAAGTAATAGTAATGCCGGTGCATTAATCAATGAAAGTCAGACTGTTTGTGACAATGTTATTGGTTTTAACAATTATGACATCGGACATGCATTTAGCACCGGAGGAGGAGGATTGGCACAGCTTAGATCTCCTTGTACAAATTCTAAAGCACGAGGAATCACAGGAAGTGGTCGTCCTATCGGAGATGCATATGATGTAGATTATGTTGCTCATGAAATGGGACACCAATACGGTGGAAATCATACTCAAAATAATAGCTGCCAGAGATCTAATGCATCTGTAGAGCCAGGAAGTGCTTCTACGATTATGGGATATGCTGGTATTTGTTCTCCAAACGTACAAAACAATAGTGATGCTTATTTTCATGCAATTAGCATCCAGGAAATGTGGCAGAATATTTCGCAAGGAAACAGCACATGTGGTAATCAAAGTAATACTGGTAATGCTGCTCCTACTGCTAATGCCGGACAGGATTATACGATTCCTGCCTCAACACCATTTGTGTTAAAAGGTAATGGATCTGATGCTAATTCGGGAAACAACCTTACGTATTGCTGGGAGCAAATGGACGCACAACCTGCAACTATGCCACCTGTTGCCACTTCGACCAACGGACCTGCTTTTAGATCTTTAACTCCAGCTGCTTCGCCTGATAGATATATGCCGGCATTACCGACAGTTATTTCAGGGCAAACCTCTTCTACCTGGGAGGTTGTTCCTTCTGTAAGCAGAACAATGAATTTTAGACTTACCGTAAGAGATAATGCATCTGGTGGAGCAAGTACTGCCAGTGACGATACAAAAATAACCGTTGCAGGTGCAGCTGGACCTTTTGTTGTTAATGCACCAAATACCAATGTTAACTGGGCTTCGGGATCAACACAAACCGTTACCTGGGATGTTGCAGGAACAACTGGTAATGGTATTAATGCTGCTAACGTAGATATTTTACTATCTACCGACGGAGGAAATACGTATACAACAACAATTGCCTCTGCAGTCCCTAATGATGGTTCTCATAGCATCACTGTACCAAATGCGATAGGAACACAGAACAGAATAATGGTTAGAGGATCCGGACATATTTTCTATGATATTTCTAATGCCAATTTTGAAATCTCTGGAGGAAGTGGTGGAGATACACAAGCCCCTACAACTCCTGATGGTTTAGCCGCTTCAAATATCACACAAACTACAGTTGATCTTAACTGGAACGCCGCTACAGATAATGTGGGAGTTACGGGATATGATATCTATCAAGGGAATACTGTAGTCACTACAGTAACCTCTACTTCATACCAGGTTACAGGATTATCGGCTAATACATCATATAGTTTTAGAGTAAAAGCAAAGGATGCAGCAGGTAATGAATCTAATTTTAGTAACACTGCCAATGCTACTACGCTTTCGCAACCAGATACTCAAGCACCAACAGCTCCCGCTAATTTAGCAGCTTCTAATATTACAAAGACCACGGTTGATCTTTCCTGGGATGCTTCTACCGATAATGTAGGAGTTAGCGGATATGATGTTTATAGAGGGGCTACAGTCATCTCTACAGTTACGACTACTTCTTATCAAGCAACTGGATTATCACCAGATACTGCCTATAGCTTTAGCGTAAAGGCAAAAGATGCTTCTGGTAACGAATCTAATGCCAGTAATACTGTAAATATTACAACTCTTCCGGATACAGGAGGTTCTTCTTGTACTGCAGAGATCTCATCATTCCCATATACCGAAGGGTTCGAAAATACTCTTGGAGCTTGGAAACAGGCAACTGGAGATGATTTTGATTGGGCTGTAGATGCTAACGGAACTCCATCTAGAAACACTGGACCTTCTAGTGCTTCACAAGGAACTTACTATGTGTATATGGAATCGTCTACACCTAATTACCCTACCAAAAGAGCAATTCTTAACTCTCCTTGTTTTGATTTAACAGGTCAGACAAAAGCTAATTTCTCATTTAAGTATCATATGTATGGTGCTTCGACTATGGGGAGTTTAACATTAGAAGCCAGTAATGATAATGGTACTACATGGACTTCAGTTTGGTCTAAGTCAGGAAATCAAGGAAACTCATGGCAATCGGCAACTGTAGACTTAAGTACGTACTTAGGTGGTACAGTACAATTACGTTTTAATGGGGTTACAGGTAATACCTGGCAAGGTGATATGGCTATAGATGATGTGAGTTTAAGCGAAGGAGGGTCACAAACTACCTGTACTGATGTTGTATTAACGCTTAATTTTGATAATTACCCAGAAGAAACCAGCTGGCAAATTACAGATAGCAATAGCCAGGTTGTAGCATCAGGAGGAACTTATGGCTCTCAACCCGATGGATCAACACTAACAATTACAGAGTGCTTAGAACCAGGAACCTATACGTTTACACTTAATGATTCGTATGGCGATGGTATCTGCTGTGCCTATGGTAATGGATCCTATACGCTTACTTCAGAAGGAACCACAATCGCTTCTGGAGGGTCTTTTGGATCTTCTGAAGCAACAACATTTACAATCGGCAGTCCTTCTGCAAGATCATTAGTAACCGTAGATGGTACAACAACTACAAAACAAGTAGAAATATCTGCATTCCCTAATCCTGTAGGAAAAGATCGTTTACTACATGTAATCGTTTCTAAAAAAGATACTTCATACGAAATTGTAAGTATTCTTGGAAAAATCGTAATGAAAGGTAAGTTAGTTCAAAAAACAATCAATACCAGTGCATTACCATCGGGACTATATATCCTGAAACTTAACCCGGGAGGTAAAGGTAAATACAAATCTTTTCAATTTGTACAAGAGTAAATATTCGATAATAGTTAATTATGGTAAGCGATGCATTGAGAAATGCATCGCTTACTTTTTTAAGTTAAACCCAGATTAAAGCCTTATTTTTTCTTTAATGTTGAAGATTTTATGAGAAACTTCAGGTATGCTAAGCGATATATCAATATTGATTTCGTCTTTTGATTTTTGAAGTGTCAAATTCCCTTTTTTCACCTTATAGTATCCTGCCTCTCCTCTACAAAAACAATGTTTCCCAAAAAGCAAATCTACTTGTTCTAATGCCTCACTTCTTAGACTTAAAGTCTCTGTATCTTTATTGATTTCAAAATGTATTGTTTCAGAATAATCCCCATCTGCAGTACCTTCTGGCCCTTTGATTAAAAATTTAAATTCGACAACTATCCCCTCTCCTTTTTCGATAACAGGATAATATCTATCTGTAGTATCTTTTTTTAATACCAGCGACGAATTTTTATGAAGTTTAACAGTACAATTTCCACCTTCCGGGCAATACACTTTTTTATTTTGAGGTTCAGAAACTACCGCTATTTCTTTTGAAGAATCAACTGTGTTTTGAGTTTTGCATGCGCATACTAATATAAGAGCACTAAGAAAAGTATATACCTTCATCTGTTTATTATTTTTAATCTTTTCTTTTGTTAAAAAAATCAGATTGTTATTATGAAGGGATTTACACTTTTTTCAATGGTTTCAAAATACTATTTTTCACTCCTATTTTCACTTCAATCAAAAAAGTTTAAATCACCTCTGCATATAAAACCCAGGATTAACTTTTTTAGTATGAAATGAGTCATAATAATATAGTTAATATCAACCAAAATTAGTATTAGGAAATTCCTATCTGACCAATACTACAAATAAAATAAACAGATGAAACGCCGAAGATTTAAATTTTGGCTTTTTGTTGTATAAATTCTGCTTCAAAAAGAGCTGTAAAATGTTTTAGTAACTTTGCTTTAACCTCATCTACGTCTACATGATCTACTCCTAATTCTACATGCAATGATGTAACGGTCTTGTCTTTAATTCCACAAGGAATGATATGATCAAAATACCCCAGGTTAGCATTAATATTTAAGGCAAAGCCATGCATTGTAACCCAGCGACTGGCTCGAACTCCCATAGCACAGATTTTACGGGCAAACGGAGTACCCACATCAATCCACACTCCAGTCTCACCTTCACTTCTTGTGGCATTAATATCGTATTCTGCCAAAGTAAGAATCACCATTTCTTCTAAAAAACGAAGATACTTATGGATATCGGTAAAGAAATTATCGAGGTCGAGAATTGGATACCCTACAATCTGCCCGGGGCCATGATAGGTGATATCTCCTCCTCTATTAATTTTATAAAATGTGGCTTCTTTTTCTTTTAATTGCTCTTCTGATAATAACAAATTACTAATATCACCACTTTTACCCAACGTATATACATGTGGGTGTTCTACAAAAAGAAAGTGATTTGGTGTACTAAGCCCTGCATCTTCTCTTCGATTTTTTATTTTTATATCTAAAATCTCTTTAAAAAGAGTTTCCTGATACTCCCAGGTTTCTTTATAATCTTTACGGCCAATATCCTGGAGTTGAATTTTTTTATTCATAGTTCACAAAGATACGTCATAAAAAAAGTGAAATGATATTTTTTTTAGTTTTCAAGCTCTACTTCGACATCTAATATCTTAGGGTTTTCCATAAGTTCGATAAACCCAACTTCGAGTACAAAACTCTTCATATCAAGACTAAATGTGGCTTTATCAGATGACATTTTTACTATTTTTCTCGGAAAAGTATACTTCAATTTATATTTAGAACTCGCTAAAAACATTCTCGCTTTCTCTAAGCTATCCATGCTTTTTTTCACCTTCTCTTCATCAATAATCTCTGTAATCCTACTAAACTTATTGTTTTTAAAACTATACTTTACTTTGGTCCCTCCTTCTTCAGACATCATAGTTTCTACTGGGTTTATTTTACCAGCTCCCGAACCTTTATTTGTTTCTCCTACAGCCATAGAAATTTTAAAATCACCAAATACATCTCCTAATTCTGAAACATCTTTAAAGTCCCTATACATATCCATATTCATTTTTTGAGCTTCAGAATTTACCACAATATGCATTTCATAATCTTTTAATCTCTGCAATCTTTCCTGCATCTCTTTTGATAATTTGGAGATACTATCTTTATGTTCCTCTAAAAAATCTTTAAAAACTACTAATGAATCAACATTTTCTTTTTTCTTTTCTGTAACCTGTCCTTCTCCCATTTTCATAAGCTCTGATCCATCAAAGTTTATGGTAATTTTTCCTGTTCCATCTTCATTCAAGTTCAAATTCTCTGAAAATTGACATCCTACAAGAAGTATAGATGATACTATAGTTAACACACAAAGACTAAATCTTTTCATATACTTTTATTATTTATTTAAACAAGGGTAACTATCATAACAAACCTACTTATACTATCTAAATAGTTACGGTGATGTAAAAATAAATCAAATTGTTATAACTATTATGTAGAACCCATAAATACTATAAAAAAAGAACATTTTTTTATTTATTTACATCTTGCAATACCCACTCAAGGTTTTTATCTATCCCATTTTTTGTTTCGATATAAACATCTGGTTTAATCCCAAAACCATCAGGTTCTACGGTATGAGGTGCGTTTATTTTCATCAACCCAACTCTCATATTTATTTTAGAATTAGGAAGCTCTACATAGGCAAAAAAGCCTGCAATAGTACCGTTATATGCCCCACCAGTTTCTTCTCCTACAAAAGTAGCACGTTTGGTCGCTTTTAGGTGAGTAGATAAAATACTGCTTGCAGAAAAGCTTTCTCCATCTATTAAAACATATAGTTTACCGGTATATGAATTTGATTTTGGTGTTCTGAGTTTACTGTACTTAAATTTAAAATAAGGATCTCCTTTTTCTTTTTTAACTTTAAAAAACTGGTATGTTGTTAACACCGGAGAGAACAGGATAGCTCCTGTTTTTCCAATCCAGGATTTTGTATGAAAAAGCGGGTATAAGAAACTTAGTCGTTTCGTCATCTTTGCCTTTTCGATAAACACATATTCTTTATCGGTCAAATACGAATAGAGCTCTTCTATTTCTGCTAATCTGCCTCCCAGGTTTCCTCTTAAATCTATAATAAGGTTTTTACTGCTTGCAGAATCTATCTTTGAGAAGCTTTCTTTATAAAAATCTTTATAATTTCCATTCGTAAAACTTCTTATTTTCATATAAGCAATAGCAGAAGTACTGTCTGATGTAATAAATTTAAAATTTCTATTGTATTCTTTCTTGTACGTATCAAAACCATATTTATTATGGTGCTTACGTATCTCTTTATTCTTTTTTCTGGCTATTTTTTTATCTGATTTACTTTTCTTTTCTACAGGTACTGTTATAGTGTCCTTTGTTATCTTTTTTTTCTTTTTGCTATACCCTGCGTATACATAACGAGAATAAATACTATCCCTGGTTTTAAGCTTCACTAGTACACTATCTTTTTGTTGGTGCGTTCTGGCATAAAACGCTCCAAAACCATGACCAATATACTTTGGGATAAATGTTCTATTATAACCATCCCCTGTATGTAAGTTTTGAAAAGAGATCAATAGATCACTTGTTTTTTGATCATCTATACTCAATATCTCCGAACCCACTACGAGGGTATCATTTTTTTCATAATTCTTTTCGACATACACCTTATTATCTACACTATAAAAAGCTAATGATTTAAAAGGGTAACTCCTTTTTCCTTTTGCTTTTTTCTCTTTTCTTGTTTGCTTTTTATACGGAGGGTAAATTGCGGTATGTCCCTGTCGTATACTGGCAACTACAGGAGCTAATTGTTTATAAAATGTAATACTGGATACAGGCTGCTTTATGCTTTTCTTTAATCCATCTATTTTTTTATCTAATGAATCCTTACTAATATACCAGTACAGATCCGGGTGTAGTTTTTGTAATTTACGATATGCAAAATCTATATCATCGCGTATTTCTTCTGGGCTATGAAGTTCGCTGATTTGTTGATTATATTTTTTTACTGAAGAACAAGCTGTTAATAAAAGGACTAATACATATAAAAATAACGTTCTAATCATAAGACTTCATTTTGGATCCGAAAGTGTACCACTAAATGTATGCCACAATTATTGTAGTTATGTATTAATCACAATTATTCTGTTTTTTTTACTGTATCGATTAGCTTTCTGTAGAAAAAATAAGAAGTGCTTTCTGTCATTTTGGATTATTAAGTATTACCAATGCTGCTATCACTCCAGGTACCCAACCGCAAATAGTTAACAACAATACTATTACGACAGACCCACAACCTTTATCTAATATCGATAACGGTGGAAAAAAAATAGCCAATATAACTCTCCAGATACTCATAGTTTGTAATGTAAAATAAATTAAATGTTATACTTATAAGTAGATGACAATTTTATTATGTTACAATATTACTATAAAATTAATTTCTATATTTTTAACCTGGCTTGAAAATTAAAAACAATGAAACGAGCAATACCAAATTTTAAAAAGGTTTAAATGCATGAAATTACCATTTCTAATACTATACTTTATTGTATTGATTTGTCCCAAAATAATTTTGGCTCAATATAAATTTTCTGGTTATGTCGATAAAAAAAACTGGTCGGGAGATATTTATTTATCGCTGATAGAGGATTACAGAAAGTTATCAGGGGTCTATCCCGAACAGATTATTCAGAAAACGGTAAGTGACTCAATGGGTTATTTTAGCTTTTCGGGAGATAATCTTCCCTTACAAAATCACATGTATAGGATTCATATAGAAGGATGTTCTGAAAATGAAAAAAAACCAATTCATTTTAATGGATTTTGTCCTTATAGTAAAGAAATACTATTTATTGCCAATAATACAGATACACTTACCTTACCTTTTTCTTTTGATAATGAAATGTTTTGTAAAATTGTTTCGAATAATGAAAAAAGTAATGCTTTTATTAAGGTCGACTCTATCATTGATGAAATGCGTTTTGCCTTTGCTTCGTATAGAAGTGAAACCAATCGTAAGATCAATGAAAAAAAATGGTTTACTACATTACAACGTTTCGTAAAAAACCAAAACGAACCCCTTACAGAACTTTACGTTTATGCTTTTTTATCCGATAAAGCCAACAATCTGTATGCGCATTATCTCGAAGATTTAAAACAAAACACATATTATGATAATCTATTAGAACGATTACAAAAAAAATATCCCAATAGCACATACACCAAGCAATATGAAACAGAATTAGCTTCAGACAAATTTATAATCAGTTCCAAAGACGTTTCATATAAAAATTGGTGGTTATGGATAGTGTTAGCATGTGCCATAGCACTTAACATTTTTCAATTTCTCAACTATCGAAAAAAGATAAATGCGTCTCATAGTTCAGAAAAAAATCTTACACAACAAGAGCAAAAAGTATTAGACCTTATTCTTGATGACAAGACCAATAAAGAGATTGCTTCTACCATGTTTGTAAGTATTAGCACTATAAAAACTCATATCAACAATCTGTATAAAAAACTTGAAGTAAGCTCAAGAGACGAAGTTAAATCCCTATATATCAAGAAGTAATAAAAAATCCACCCGGGGTCTAGTCCTCTTTTCAAACCTGTTTTTATTGATTTTATTCCTTTATGTTTTGATTTTTGATAACGCTAATCCAAATCAAAATAAATGTATAAAATACCTGTAAAGACAATTC
This sequence comes from Aquimarina megaterium XH134, assembly GCF_000520975.1. Taxonomy (GTDB): domain Bacteria; phylum Bacteroidota; class Bacteroidia; order Flavobacteriales; family Flavobacteriaceae; genus Aquimarina; species Aquimarina megaterium. The sequence goes on along the minus strand of NZ_JACB01000057.1, from coordinate 23,509 downwards.
TTATTTCGATACTCTCTATTGTATCACTACATACTCTAAAGGCACAAACCAGTTCTGTGCAAATTCTTCAAACCACGAGATTACCAAAAGACACAACTATAACCAAAACGTTAATTGATTCATTTGATGGATTTCTTAGCCTAAAAGAGAAACCTAATAACCAAAATACGTTTGTCTTACCTCAAAACCTTTTGGCAACCACGGCATTACTAGATGAGCTAAAAGGTATAGAAAAGAGTAACAAATTTAAAGATGACAATTTTTATAAATGCTATGTAAATAATATCCTCAAACTTAATGATACCGAATATTTAATTCAATTTTATTATATGGGTACATATCAAAACGAACCCATTTTAAGAGCTAACTATAGTATACTTGCACAAAAGAGAAATTATCAATTTTATTTCTATTCTCCGCTACATCAAAATACAGTATCATGGCAAACAAAAACAATAGGAAATAACACCTTTTATTTTAAAAACAATTTTGAAATCTCCAAAGCAATAGCATATACTTCAAAAATTGCAGAATATGATAGCATACTAAATATTCCTAAACAGTCCACCAAATTATATTGTGCCGAAAATTTTAATGAGGTACTAAGATTAGTGGGTATAGATTTCAAAGTAGATTATAACGGATACAGTCATAATACACTTATTTCCAATGACAATACTACTATTCTAATTATCGATGGTATTCTAGCTTCTAACTCTGAAGGTTTTGATCCGCATGATCTATGGCATAGTAGAGTACGAAAAATACTTCCTGCAAAAAAAATATACAAACCAGTCGATGAAGGTTGTGCTTTCTTATTTGGTGGTAGCTGGGGATATAGTTGGGAAGAAATTCTTCAAAAATTCAAACGATTTATAGCTTTAAACCCAGATGCCGACTGGATAACCCTTTATAACGAAGGTAAAAATTATGGAGACGAAACTAATAAGGCTTTGAGAGTGGATTATACCCTTAATGCTTTATTGGTAAAAAAAATAAACGCAGAAAAAGGCTTTTCTCCTATTTTCAAATTACTGAGTTGTGGTAAAAAAAATGAGGATTATTTTCCTGTATTGGAAGAAGTAACCGGTATAACCAAAAATAATTTTAATCAAAATATAGCTAAACTGATTAAACAAATTAAATAATTGTAGATGGCACTATCTACAACACTACAAAAGAATTAAACCGAGAAGAATAATACCTCTTCTCAACAAACAATGTTTTTAACCCTTTTAAATAATTAAAAAATCGAAATCATGAAAAAAGAATTCCTAATCTTAGCCAGCCTACTTGTAATGGCTGTAGTATCTTGTAAAGATGATGCTACCAAAAAGATAAATGTAGAAAACGTAGCTGTTTCTGAAAGTCGAGATGCAAAAATCTCAGATTTTCCGGTAATGGACTTTGCCGAAACCAATCACAATTTCGGAACTATTAACGAAGGTGATATTGTAGAACACAAATTTACCTTTACCAATACTGGTAAAGCGCCATTAGTTATTATAAGCGCCAAAGGTAGTTGTGGTTGTACGGTTTCTAAATGGCCAAAAGAACCCATTGCTCCGGGAGCTACGGGAGATATGTTGGTCACCTTTAATTCTAATGGTAAACCCAATCTGCAAAACAAGCAGGTAACGATTACGGCAAATACCGAAAACGGTAAAGAAATACTTAAAATCAAAGCTATGGTTACTCCCAGAGCTAAAGCCGTAAGTGGGGCTCCAATAAGCAAATAGTCACTCTATACAAATAGGTTTTGTAACTCGCGATTAATCAACTCCTAATAGAGGGAGTTATAGTTACACTTGGGTTAAACCCAAAACGATGAAGCTTTCTAAAAAATAGAATCTCAATGTCAAACTGAGCTTGTCGAAGTTTTTATACTATTGATAGGCAATACGTCTTCGACAGGCTCAGACTGACAATGTATTTCAAACAGCCTCATCATTTACATCTTATTTCCACTTAATTTAAACCCAACACAATGAAAACAATTATATGTCTTATTACATCTATGATTTTATCCATAATGACACTTTCTGCTCAATCTTTTAATCATGAGATCAAGACAGAGGGAAGTTCTCCTATGCTTCTTGGTAAAATCAATAACCAGGGACTAACACAAGAACCATATAACGAGTGGTTTTCAAAAAACCATAAAGAATATATCCCAAAACAAAGCAGTATAGATTCTTTAAAAGCTCAACTGCCCTCCTATGCGATTACTCTTTTTATGGGCACCTGGTGCGGAGATAGTAAACGCGAGGTTCCTCGTATGTACAAAATATTAGAAGAAAGTAATTTTCCCTTGGATCGACTTACCGTTGTTGCGGTAGATCGAAGCCGGGAGGCCTATAAACAAAGCCCGGGAGGAGAACACGAAGGTTTGAATATACATCGGGTGCCTACTCTAATTTTTTATAAAGACGGTAAAGAAGTTAATCGCATTGTAGAATCTCCTAGAAAAACACTGGAAGAAGATATGCTTGCTATACTGTCTAAAAATTATACTCCAAAATATAGTTCGGTAATACTAATGGATGACATCCTTACCAAAAAAGGGACGTCCTATATCACTAAGAACACCAAAAAATTAGTCAAACAATTTAAAGATAAGACCCAGAGTTTATACGAACTAAACACCTATGCCAGTGTTCTTTTCTATGCCGACAAAAAAGAAGAAGCCATAACAATATTAGACTTTAATACGGCATTGTTTCCTAAAGAAGCAAATACTTATGTAAGTCTAGCCAATACATATCTTTATCTAAAGGATACTGCCAACGCAATCAAATACTACCAAAAATCATTAGAATTTAAAGACAATAAAGAAATACAAGATAAAATTAAAGAGCTAAACGCTACATCAAATTAATTTGGGTTACCAATTCAATACGACCTGATCTATTTATATTTTTTATCCAAAAACCGCTCAGGATTACGTTTTTTTCAAAGTCTTAAAATTGAGGTCAAAAGTTTTTAATCAGACCTTTCTTTAAATTCTTCAAATAGGCTATTTTTGTCCCTTTAAAATGACGAATTTATGCAATTATCAGAACAAGAACTTGTAAGAAGAGAGAAATTAAACGCATTACGCAATCTAGGTATCGACCCATATCCGGCTGCATTGTATCCGGTTGACTATACCTCGAAACAGATAAAGAGCAAGTTTGAAGAAGGTAAAAAGGTAATTATTGCAGGTAGATTAATGTCTAGAAGAATACAGGGTAAAGCTTCTTTTGCAGAATTACAAGATACCGATGGTCGCATACAAGTCTATTTTAACAGAGATGAGATTTGTCCTGGTGAGGATAAACTTTTATATAACGAAGTCTATAAAAAGCTATTAGACATAGGTGATTTTATAGGTATCGAAGGAGAGCTTTTTACCACTCAGGTTGGTGAAAAGACCGTATTGGTTAAAAACTTTACACTATTAAGTAAATCGTTAAAACCTCTTCCTCTTCCTAAAACAGATAAAGAAGGAAATACTTTTGATGAATTTAATGATCCAGAGTTAAGATATCGTCAGCGTTATGCTGATCTGGTGGTGAATCCAAAAGTTAGAGATACCTTTATTAAACGTACACAGATTGTAAATACCATTCGTAATTTTTATAACGAAATGGGTTTTTTAGAGGTCGAAACTCCTATTCTTCAGCCTATACCGGGGGGTGCAGCAGCACGCCCGTTTATAACGCATCACAATGCACTGGATATTCCTCTTTATCTTCGTGTTGCCAACGAGCTATATCTAAAACGTCTAATTGTAGGAGGATTTGATGGAGTGTATGAGTTTGCAAAAGATTTTAGAAATGAAGGTATGGATCGTACTCACAATCCAGAATTTACCGTAATGGAAATGTATGCTGCTTATAAAGATTACCATTGGATGATGGATACGACCGAAAAGTTGTTAGAAAAAGTAGCCATCGCACTTCACGGAACTCCCGAAGCACAATTTGGGGATAACGTCATTAATTATAAAGCACCTTATAAGCGTATTGGTATTCTTGATGCGATAAAAGAGCATACTGGATATGATCTTTATAAAAAGAGCGAAGCCGAAGTACGTGAAGCAGCTAAGGCATTAGGTATCGAAGTTGATGAAACTATGGGGATCGGAAAAATGATAGATGAAATTTTTGGAGAAAAATGTGAAGCCAATTATATCCAACCTACATTTATTATCGATTATCCCGTAGAGATGAGTCCACTTACCAAAAAACACCGTTCTAAAGAAGGGCTTACAGAACGTTTTGAGCTTATGGTAAATGGTAAAGAACTGGCAAATGCCTATACAGAGCTTAATGATCCTATCGATCAACGCGAACGTTTTGAAGATCAGCTTAAATTATCTGAAAAAGGTGATGACGAAGCAATGTTTATCGATCAGGACTTTTTACGTGCTCTGGAGTATGGGATGCCTCCAACCTCGGGGATCGGAATAGGTATCGATCGATTGGCCATGTTTATGACCAATAATCAATCTATCCAGGAAGTACTATTTTTCCCGCAGATGCGTCCAGAGAAAAAGCAAGTAGAGCTTAATGACAATGAAAAAGCCATCTTTGAGATTCTTAAAAAAGAAAAAAGTATGGATCTATCAGAACTTAAGAGCGCTACAGGCTTAAGTAATAAAGGTTGGGATAAAGGTATTAAAGGGCTTTCTAAATTAGGATTAACAAAAGTAACCAAGACTGATGATGCTCTAATTATAGAAGTCACCGAATAGACAAAGAACAAGGGTCCTTGTTTCAAAATAGCGCGTTAACATTTTTTTAACTATATTGGCGGCTATTTTATAAATAACCTCAACTATTATGAAACAAGGATTACTAACATCTATTACCCTATTGTTTTGTCTAATTTCGTTTGCGCAAAGTGCAGATTTGGATAAAGAAAACTTTAAAGTTTCTTATGTAAAATTACCCACAAAACCCATTCTGGATGATACCAAAAGAACGTATTCAACTAATCATAGGGGGATTTCAATTTCTGGATTCTCAAAAGTAAAATCTGAAGGAACACTAGATTTTAATTACACGTTTAACGGTACAGAAATAGGAGAAGTCAATATCAATAAAAACAAAATTGAGAAAAAGGATAAAGAAGGAAAAGTTATTTCTGTAAGCTACGAATATATGGTAGTTGTTACCTATTCCTCTTCTGGATCTTTATCGCTTAACAATGCAGAGACTGCAGACAATTTTCAAAAAACATATTCAGAAAGTACAACCTATAAGAGTAGTACTTTTGGCAGCTATACCAAAGCAAAAGATTATTACAACAATAATCGACATAACTTAAGAAACAAGTATAGAACTGCTCATAAGAACACGATTATAAGCAATATCAATAGCTATGCAAATCGTGCATATGGATACATCCCTTATACAACCGAATATGAATATTTATGGATTTTAGGTTCGAAAAAGCACCCAGAATTTCAAAAACATCACGAAGCGTTTGATAAGGTAAAAGCTTCGTTTGATAAAATCAAATACGATGAGCCTATCGATGAGATCAAAAAAGAGATGGAACCCATTATCGAATATTTTAATAGTGTAATTCCAAACTACCCTGGTGATAAACGTAAAATAAGAAAGGTACGATATGCCAGTTATTACAACATCGCAAATTTGTACTACTATCTAGAAATGCCAGAGAAAGTAAAAGAGTACGCTCAGAAAATCATCGATAATAATTATGATAAAAAAGATGGTAAATATTTTATCAAAAAGGCAGATCAGCTCATCAAATCTTTAGAGACGAATAAAACAAACACTCGACACATGAAAGTGCTTACCGAGGATCTAAGCAATGTACCTGAAGAGGAAGAGGAAAAAGAAGAAGCTACAGATATAGAATTAAATAAAGCATATTTAATTACCAAAGAAAATGATACTACGATGGTTGATATCAAATCCAGTGATATTGCTTCAATCGGATATAAGCTAAAAACAGTAGAGTATGATCAAAACGGTACTCCAATCGGAAGCAGAGTAAAGAGTGCAAAAAAATGTAAAGAACTTGTCTTTGTCGATGGGCTTCATTACAGAAATATTAAGTTTAAAGAATCTTCTATCAAATCAGGAGCTGTAGATGCCGGGCAAATGGTATTGGGCGGAGCCACAGATAAGCTTTGTAAAGTGCTTTTTGAGTCTGATAAGATTAATTTATATCTATTTAATGAATCTGAGATGGTTATTCTTCCTGCCGGAAGTGAAAAAGGAAAATCAACTATGGCCGCTGGTTTTGTTTTTGGTTTTAAAAAGAACCTTACCAAATATGCTGAAGGTTGCCCAACAGTAATCGAAAAAATTGCTAATAAAGAGTACAAAAACAATCAGGAAAGTTTACTAAAGTTTTGTAATGAACTTACCAAATGTAGTAGTTCAGCAACTACTCAAGACGGAAATTAATAGTAAATAAAAATACTGTATATAATAAAAAAACGCAACCTTACTGGTTGCGTTTTCCCCTCAAACAATTCCGGATACACAAGACTTTCCCAGTTGTCTTCGAACATACTTTTCTAACAATGCAATAATGACATCCTAGTACATCCGGGTAATCCTTGCCGAAAATGTTATCCTTACGTATTCTCAACTTTAAAGATTTGGATATCACAGATCATCAATATCCAAAATCAAATAATTCCCTTTCGATCAATTATTTATATGTAGCAAAGATATCTATACTTTTATATATAAATGTTATCTATATATTAAATAACCTTACTGATTCTACGTTTATACCGTAGTATTTTCAGTTTGCAATATATAAATATTCCTAAAGCTCACAAAACCTTGAAGTTTTATAATAAACAATTATATTTGAATATCTAAACACAAATCAGATGCCTTTTATAACAGACGAAGAATTACAGGGTTTTAAAGACCAGATAGAAAAAGCTGAAGAATCAAAACGTGCTGTAGATTATGCGCGTGATAAAGCTGTAAAAGACGAAAAAGAAAACTCTCGAAAATTTAAGATCGCAACCATCATACTAGGTATCATAGCATTACTAGGTGTTGCAGGAACTGTGTATTTCATGAATTTTAATACTCCAGAAAACATGGTTACCAAGAAAAAACACACCTCTGAGGTGACTACACGGGATACCAAAATCGCTGAGCTAACAGAAACGGTTAAAAACCTGTCTATGAATCAGGAATTGAATGCTAACAATAGTACCGGAGTAGGAAATGGTCGTTCTTTGCAAGATGAATTGGTATATGCTGTACAAATCGGAGCTTTTGAAAGTATCGATTTGTCTATGTATTCTGAGAATTTTGTGAATTTCAGACAAATTAAAAGTGGTGGATTTAATAAATATGCCTTAGGAAATTTTGAAACACTTAACGAAGCCAAAAAATTTCGTAGAGAATTAGTACGACTCGGGTTTAGAAATGCTTTTATCGCTTCATATCAAAACGGAGAACGACTACAGATTGAAGAGGCCTGGTAATTACAGGTTCTGATATAACGGATACCCCGACGTATTCACGCCGGGGTATCCCCATCAAAACTAACTAACCAACTCAATGCAACAACTATACATGTACTACAATATATCTTTTACCTGATCTCTTGTAGTATACTCCTTTACAGGTATAATACTTTACACCTCTTACTTTTACCGTTTTATAGCCTCTTGGCAGAGTAGCCACTCGTACTCCGGCAGGAACGCTAACTCGTTTATAGACTCTATTCTTTTTTACATACCATACGCCTGCGCTTCTGTAATAGTTTACATTTTTATGTACTATAATTTTAGGGCGATGTACTTTGGTAACCACAACTCCTCGTGCCGGCCGCACTTGCACTGTAGTAGCACAAGACGTAATTAAAAATCCAAACAATACAACCGGCACCACTATTTTCATTATACTTTGCATATCCTTACTATTTTGATTTCTAATTATAAGACTTCAGGATTACAAAAAGGTTTAATTTGATAATATTAAAAATGTGATTTTTATCATTTTACACTTGTTATGTATTTTGATTCATCTTATAAAAAAGCGTCAATTCGATTTGTTGTAATATAATCACCTCTTGTCATTCCGGCACTTCGTCTACGCTCAGCATAGACTTCAGCCGGAATCCATAATCCATCTCTAAAAGTAGATCCCAGATCAAGTCTGGGATGACAACTTATTGGAATGAAAAAACACTCGATCCCGAAACAAATTAGGATTAATGCATAACAACTCATTCTACATACTCCTGTATTGGTATCCCTTCTATAATTACATCTTTTAAAACCGATGCGCCATCTTTAACATATACCACTGCATAGACATCATCTTTTTTATTATTTCTATTCATATCCCTATAGGCTTTTTCTGCGTCGTATGCTTTGGTTTCTTCCATATAAAATCTATCAAACGGGAGTTCGAACATGATTTTATTATTGTACGTATTCGTTACTTTGGCCATAACATAATCGCTACCAATATCAAGAAGCTCCTTACTTACTCCAGCAACTTTTGCAAAGCCCTCATCATCATTTTCTATGTACACTCGTACCTTATCTCCGTATACATAATTAGTATCTGATGTTGTAAAAGAGTCCATTTCAAACTGAAGGGTAATATATTTTCCTCTAAACGGATCTGTAGGATCAATCGGCCTGGTTTTAAATTTATAAGCCGTACCCGAAATCAGGATATCCTCCTTATCAAAAATCATCTTTAGCGGAGTCCCAATTTGTACTACCGCCAAGACTATAAATACTATAAAATAAATCGGTTTCATATCTCTATATTTTTAATTACTTCTTAATACGTTGTTGTTTTTTTAGCATGATATAATTGGTTAAAAAGAACCCTGCTCCTACCATCACAAACAAAATTCCTCTAACAACAAAGCTCATTCCGGTATCAAAAAACCTACAAATGATCAGAATCGAAATGATCAATAATCCATAGTTAAGGATCCCGAAGTTAAATTTATCTGCTCCGATCTTTATGGCAGACATCCCCAGGGCAAACACTAATGCATTCATTAATACAACCGGTAAAACACCTGTATCCTGAAGTAAGAAATACACTAAAAGGAAGACTACAAAAGCTACCTGAAACAGATTAACAGCCCGTATTCCCTTTTTTATAACCGTATACCCCAACACAGAGATACTCAACAAGAATACTACTACTGCTGTATAGAGCTCCTGAGTATCATAATTAAATGTCTCTGGGAGTTCGTCCCATATCCAACGAAACGTAAAAATCATCAACGATACTACTGTCCCTAGCGAACCGATGATCAAAAAACCATTTCTAAGTGTTCGTAACTCTTTAAATACAGGAAGTCTTCCTATCGTATATAAGAAGCCAAACATGGTGATGTACATCACAAAACCAAGATCTTCGCTACGGCCGATAAATGCACTTAATGCAATTGCTATACTTGCCGGTAAAATCCAGGTAAAAATGGTAACCGTATTGCTGGCCGTATTTGTTGTGATAAGCCTGTAGTAATACGGTAGTATAGCTCCTATAAACACAATATATAACCAGGGAGTTTCTGTGTTTCTATAGTTCCATAGTCCAACCTCTACAGCATAGTATGTACTTAGTAGTATGGTAAGCAAGGCCACTGCATGTGATCGTAACAGGTATACCAATGGCAAGCAGAGGATAATCCAGGTAAGTAAAAAAGAGCCTAATTCTCCCGGGATGTTATAGATCTGACTTACCAGTGCCATACAAGCACCCACTGCGAAAAACAGAAAAGTCCCCGAAGCTTCTTTCCAGGTGACGCTTTTATTTTTTAGTATTGAAAATCCTGTAAAGATTTGCCCCAATAGCAGGGGACCAAATGCTAAGATTGTTTTTGTTAATCGCGAAAAATCATCCCAATTGTGTGCCAGCATTAAAATAATACCAGACCCCACTAATAACGCTCCAAAAATCCCAAAGATCATAAACAGCTTATTAGGCTTTCCCACATCTTTGGTAGCATAGTATTGCTCTATTTTATCTGCAAGCTCTGGAGAAATAATCTTATCTCCTACCAGTGTTTGCAGCTCTTTATTAAATTTTGAACTCATAATATATTGTTGTTTAATGGACTTTTAATCCGTTGTGCATTTTTGAATTAAAAAGTATTAAAATGTTAATCGATAAAACTGTATACAGGAATACTTACAAATTATAATATGCACCAGTTTTGCACTCATCTCTACTTATCTTTTATATTCAGATATGTAATAAACACAGAATACGCGGCGATACACATGGGTATAATCTCTAAGAAAATCAACTCTCTGTTACTATTCATATGTAGATCATTTGTTTCCATCTGAAATAAAACACCATATAACAAAACTATACCCCAGTATACCAATACATTCTTTTTTACCTTGGCACTTCGTTTTTTCCATTGAATAAAAAAACCCAGCCCAATACCAAGCTGAATGCCGCCAAGAAAAATTTGAGCAAATAACCCATCTTTCTCTCCCATAATTCCGTAACACCCTAAGGTGGTTACAAAAGCCAATGCGTTGATTATAAGTACTATATTTTTGATTTCTTTCATCTTTATTAGACCTACTAATGATTATAAAAAGACAGCCGCAGCCACACGGCCGTCTTCTTTAATCATCAAAACAAGAGACCTCAAGCCCCCCTAAGGCCCCTTCTTTTGATTTCACTTTTTGTTAACCCTTTATATCGAAGTGCTAATGCACAATTCGGGTTTAATTACTCTTCGTTGTTTTCGATAAACTTTTTATCCCTGGTATTTTTCTGCACTGCAATGGCAGCAAATAAACTTAGGGTAAAAGACATCCCATAAAACCCTTTTTCACTAAGCTCCAGATCGGCATTCCACAGGCCGATAATCAGCAATAAAATAGAGGTAAGCGTGGTAAACCAGCTAATCCCGTAATAGATATCGGTAACAGGGATTCCCTCTAGCCTATCTCTAACACTTTTTTGCACAGATACCGCAGAGAACAATCCAAATAGCAGGATGGTAAAGTAGTATCCTTTCTCGTTAAGTACCATACCCGCATTCCATAATCCGGTGCAATAGGATATCATTCCTATAAACAGTGCAGACCATGATGCTGATATAAAAGCCGGTGTTGGCTTTTGATCATATACTTTGTTTTCTTTCTTTTCTACATTTTCGATTACGGTATCCTCGGATACATCGTTACTAAATTTGTAATTCATAATAATTGATTTTGATGATTCAATTGTTCATTCGAACAGGACAAATGTGCGATGATATGCGTTGATATAAAATTCTATTTTCAACAAAAACTTACGATATATTTATGTTAATAATCTAACTCTATCAATATTCATAGTATATTTATCAAAATTATACTTACGATACAATGCATGTTATTTCTTCTATAATCCACACCTTATCCGACGAATCGAAGCGAAATTTCATCGCGATATTGCGGCAAAAGAATAAAAGAAACGATACCAAAAACATACAGCTGTTTAAGCTTTTGGATACCACATCAACTGCTAAAGATCTCGATATCCAGATTTATGGCAAAAGAGCCAAGGGCGCGTATCACGCTCTATGCAAAAGATTGCATGATACGCTCATTGATTTTATTGCCGCCAAAAGTTTTGAGGAAGAAACTTCAGAAGAGATGGAAACTCTTAAGCTCCTTAGAGCCAGCAGGAGTTTCTTTGAACAGAAACAATATAAAATTGCTTTTAAAACCATTGCCAAAGCCGAGCAAAAGGCCAAAACCTATGCACTTTTCAGTATCCTAAATGAGATTTACTACACCCAGATTCAATACGCTCATCTTAATCGTGGTATAGCAATAGAAGCTTTATTTGCTAATTTCAGGAGTAATAAAAAATCGCTACAGCAAGAAGAAAACCTAAACCTGTTTTATGCCACCGTGCAGCACGAACTCATGAAACAACGAAGAGATGCCGTACCGATTATAAAAAACACCTTATCCAGATTTGGATTATCGATCACACAAGATCTTACGTTTCGATCCTTATTTAAGATCCTGGAGATTACAAATCAAACGGCTCATATCACCAGGGATTATCGTACTATACTTCCTTTTGTAGAAGAAGTCTATACACAAATAGATGCCAAAGAGGATGTAATCGATAAGCACCTCTTCTACCATATCCAGATTCTGTATTATGTAGCCAATTCTTATTTTAGAAGTAAAGATTTTACGACCTCGCAGCAGTACCTGGTCCTTATGCATGAGCAGATGAAAAAACACCAGGACAAGTACTACAAGCGATTTTTTCCGCAATACACCTTACTACACTCGCTTAATCTTAATTATACTGGCCGGGCAAAAGATGCTATTATGATCTTAGATACCTTTGATTATGAAAAATACAAAGAACAGATCGCATATATCCTGGATCTTAAGCTAAGTCATATTGTATTTTATTTTCAGCAACAACAGTATAAAGAAGCCCTGGGTATTCTTAATGATTTTTACCACAGTGATCACTGGTATACCGAAAAAGCGGGCCTGGCCTGGGTAATTAAGAAAAATCTGATCGAGATCCTGTTGCGTATAGAATTGGATCATATCGATATCGTAGAATCCAGAGTAAACAGTTTTAAAAAGAAACACGGTACGTACCTTAAGAACAATAGAGAAACGCGGGCATCAGAATTCTTAAAACTAGCCACTATATATTACCGCAAACCAGAGGTGGTCACTACAGCAGCATTTAAGGATAAGATGTATACTACACTCACCACTCCTACTCCCGAAGACGAAGACATTTTTGATATGAGTTTTTATGCCTGGATAAAGACTAAGGTCGAAGGTAGTACGCTGTATGAAAACACTTTGCAGCTGGTACATCAATAAAAAAAGAGGTGAGTTGTGTGGTCTATCGCATAAATTTGCTAATTTCCTGAAAAATTTAACCTGAGATCATACCATGCCATTAGATAATCTTGAATTTTTATCCATTACAGATCAAGCGCAGGATTTCCCGATGCATTATCACGATACGTTTTGTATCTCTTATGTTCGTTCGGGAATCGAGCAAACGCAATTACAGCACCAAACTTTATTATGTAGTGCCGGCGCCATTTCTGTTACACATCCTTACGAGGTACATACCACGCCTGTTTTAGACAAAGATATTGGGGTGAGTTTTGATACACTTTATCTCTCTAATGATGTGGTAAAATTCTTTCTTAATGGTAAGACCTTAAATTTTACAGAACGGGTTATCCATGATAACACATTAATTCGATTGTTTTTTCAATTAAAAGAAGCCCAGGAAAAACACGATCTAAGCATAACCGAGCAGTATTTAAAAAGCTTTATCCGGCAACTAAGCCTATACTCTACTGTTTCGGCTTATCAATATGATGATTGCATTCGGGATTTTAATACCATTACTTGTTATATCGAAAACAACCTTACTCAAAAAATCTCTTTAGAAGATTTGGCCAAAATCGCCAATATCAACAAGTTTAGTTTTACCAGAAAATTTAGAACAGAGACAGGCTTAACACCTATAAACTACCTGTTAATGAAAAAGATCATGGCTGCCAAAACAGCTATCCATAAAAACTCAGAACTTACCCAGATTGCTTACCAGTATAACTTTACCGATATGGCTCATTTTTCGAGGACTTTTAAAAGGTATATTGGTATATCACCCAAAGTATTTCAGGATCGGTTACTACCAGTTCTCAAATAAAATTACCTACTATTGACATGTTCTCTAACTTGTTGATTTTTCTTTATATATTCTTACGTCTCATCGAGTGATTTTATCAGTAGCGATAGCGGTTGATAAAATTGTACTTCGACAGGCTCAGCAGAGCTATCGAGATGCATTTGAAAACGATAATATGATGGGTTCTCGATACAATTTTTCTCTATTACATTACGAAAAACCACTCGAACTGACGGGCTAACACGCTACGTCATAACACAAACGCTACGTCACGTCGAGTGTTTTTTTGAAGCATAGCGTAGAAAAAATGTATCGAGACGCAATTAAAAACGATAGTAAAAACGGGTTCTCGATACAATTTTTCTCCTGTCATCTCGAGCGTAGTCGAGAGGGCATTACAAAAAACCACTCGAACTGACGCTTTTTTAAACATTTTGGCTTCGGTCGCATTCAGATTATAAAATTGTCAATATTATACAAGCCTGTTAGACAAGATCCTTCGTTCTTTGTAGAAATCAGTTATATATGAAGCATCTTATTGCAATCCTTAGTATCATTCTTCTTTTTTCATGCAAAGCTGAAAAAAAAGATTTGCTATTTGCTATGACCCCCGATCAAATGGAAGAAGATTTTCTCCTCTTTCAATCTATCTATGAAAAAGCGAATGCAGGGCTTTATAAATATCGTAAAAAAGAACAGGTAGATAGTGCTTTTGCTGCCAATAAAGCTCAGATTTCTGAGACCACATCGTATCGCGAGTTTTATACCCTACTTTGGAATGTTATTGATTACACCGGGAGTTGCCATAACGGCTTGACCTATCCCGAGGCTTTGGACGAAGCATTAAATGAAAAAAACATTTTCTTTCCTATCCCATTAAAATATATCGACGGAAAACTCTATACAAATTACACCTACAACGATATTGCTATGGGTAGTGAAGTTTTATCTATAAACAAAATGCCTATAGACGAAGTCGCAAAACGCTGCGGGCATTTTATAAGTACCGATGGGTATAACCAAACCGGTAAATATGCCGATCTGGATTCTGACTGGTTTGCTTTTTATATGTATCTGGTCTTTGGGGAGCAGCAGCAATTTACATTGCAGTACCAAAATAAAGCAGGATCTACATCTGCTACGGTGCAAAGTGTAGATTATAACACCTTTTTTAATACCTATCAAAAGCGTCATTCTGCTACCTATGATAACCGTATTACCAAAGACTATTTCTTTACATACAAAGACAGTATTGGGTATCTAAACATCAACACCTTTGCTATGGGAGGACCCGAATCTGAAGGCCATAAGCAGTACGCCACCTTTTTGGATTCGGTTTTTTTAGCGCTAAAAGATAACCATACCCAAAAGCTTATCGTAGATGTAAGAGGCAATGGCGGCGGTAATGACCCAAACGACTTATTGCTATACTCCTATCTCACCGATCGAAGTTTTAGAGAAAACACTACGGCACACACCCTTTTTCAGGAAATCCCTTTTCCTAATTATTATCTCGATGATGATATCGATGAGTTAGCCAAAGAATTAA
This sequence comes from Aquimarina megaterium XH134, assembly GCF_000520975.1. Lineage (GTDB taxonomy): Bacteria > Bacteroidota > Bacteroidia > Flavobacteriales > Flavobacteriaceae > Aquimarina > Aquimarina megaterium. Next base: position 8,287 of record NZ_JACB01000057.1, on the reverse strand, counting down.
AAGAAGAGCATTCGATTTTTAAGGATGGTAAATATTATCAAAACGCTACCTTTAATCCTGCCTGGCAACCCAAACCAAATGCATTTACAGGCGACCTGGTACTCTTGATTGATCCTCCTGTAGCTTCGGCAGGCTCTCTATTTGCCAGTTTGGTAAAAAGCGACGATAATACTACCGTAATCGGCGAAGAAACACTGGGCGGGTACTATGGCCATACGGGACATATCCCTGTACATTATGAATTACCCCATTCTAAATTAGAACTTAAATTCTCGATAGTTGACCTGGAGCAGGATGTTCGACAACTACCCGATGAGCAGTATGGCGATGGCATACAACCCGATCATACTGTAGTACAAACCTACCAAGATTTCCTTACCCATAGAGACACACAACTAGAGTATGCGATTAAAAAGATGAGTTTGAAATAATAAATGCCCGTCAGTTCGAGTGATTTTTCGTAATGTAATGGAGAAAAATTGTATCGAGAACCCATCATATTATCGTTTTCAAATCCATCTCGATACACGCTCGTTCCTCACGCACTCGATGTGACATACCCATACTGTACCCTGAGCCCACCACGTACCCTGAGCCCTTCGACAAACTTGTCCTGAGTGTATCAAAAGGCTCAGGACAGGCGTAGCCGAAGGGTACGCCTAACACCTCACACCTGATATCTGATACCCGATACCTGATACCTGACACCTAACACCTACTAACCCATGCAAAAAACTTTCTCCCTCACTATGTGGTTTCCCGCTATTGTATTAAAAAAGGTAGCTGTAATTTTAGGGAACTAAATAATAGACGTGAGTTTTTAATATAAATAGTATTTGGTCAGAAATAGATCACTATTAAACCTGTTTCTTTTTGCATAATTTAAGAAAAGCCACACATTTAAAATAAATGACAGACTATTACAAAACACTGGGGATTGAAAAATCAGCTTCTCAAGAAGAGATCAAGAAAGCGTACCGAAAATTATCAATAAAGTTTCATCCAGATAAAAATAACGGAGATGTATTTTTTGAAAATATGTTTAAACAAATTCAAGAGGCGTATGAAACTTTAAGCAATGTTCAAAAAAGAAATGAGTATGATAGCAAAACAAATCATCAGGCTAATCAAGAGAATTCATATTCTGATTTTAAACCAATAATAGATTTTTTCAAATCTAATAAAACTTTATTTTATAGTGGAGACGAAATAAGATTTGAATGGAGAACCTTTAATGCAGACTTGGTTGAAATTAAACCATTTGGAATAGTGAGTGCAAATGGCAGTAAAACATTAAAGCTCAACAACATTAATAAACAATTCGTAACGATTGAACTAAAAGCCACAAATACAAATATCTCTAGATATGTATCTAAACAGATTATTCTAGAAAATAATGTATTTAGAGATGCTAAAACACAATCAACTCATAAAAGTGGATTTTCTGGCACCTATAAAAAAACAACTTCATATAGCTCTGCTAATAACATAAAACCAGAAACGTTTTGGTCGGCAAAAGGTAGATTAAGAAGAAAGGATTATCTTATTAGATTAATTTTATTAGGACTACTCTCTGGAATTGTAATGGCAGTTATTGAAAATTCTCGTAATGAAGTAGTTTTGTTTTTTTCTTCAATTATAGCGATTGTTTGTTGGGTAGTACTAACAATTCAAGCAATAAAAAGATTACACGACATTAATATGAGTGGTTGGTGGTATTTTATTCTCTTAATTCCTTACGTCAATGTAGTTTTCGGGCTATATGTTCTATTTGCAGACGGAACAGAAGGAACTAATAAATATGGAGCCGACCCAAAGAATCGATAAAAACGGTCTATTCTTATCTAATCTCAAAGTAAAGGCAGATTTGTAATCCATGCAATCCCTCCACGTACCCTGAGAGCAGCCGAAGGGTACACCTAATACCTAACACCCAAAACCTCAGACCTAACACCTGATACCTGACACCTGATACCTAAATCACATACAAAAAACTTTCTCCCCTACCATGTGGTTTCCCGTAACCGTAATAAAAAAGGTAGCTGTAGTTTTAGGGGATTAAAACATAAGAGCATTGATAGGCGGGAGTTTTTATGATGAAATGAATGCTTGTCGATATGTATAAATGGGTGTATGTGTTTTGGTGCATATATCGTCGTTGTTGTGCAACATTAAAACCAACCATCGAACTAAATGAGTGAAAATTATGAAATCATACCTGCTGGAGAACCAATAAGTAAAAGTGGAATTGAAAATTTACTTGATGGAATTCGACCAGTTTGGAAAGGGAAAAATTTAATCCAAAGAGTAAATCGACTTTTACCGATAGACCCAAGTAGTGCATGTCAAAGGTTATTTAATGCGGCTGTTCACGATTTAAAAGAAAAAATACTCATAGTTGGAGTTGATATCGCAAATGAGACCGCAATTAATTACAAATTACCTTCAATAAAAAGAGAAGAAGATATTTTAGAATATAATGTTTCCAAAACGATTGATTTGGCATATCGAATGGGAATACTAAAAAGACCTGAATGGAGAAGAATACACAGATGTTATGAAATAAGACGAGATCTTGAACACGAAGATGATGAGTACGAAGCAGTACTTGAAGATTGTTTTTACATTTTTAAGACATCCATAGATGTAGTTCTTTCAAAAGACCCAATTGAATTATTAAAAGTAACAGATGCTAGAGAACTTGTAGAAAGCGATACTAACATTTCGGTCAGCGAAGAGTTTTTAACTGATTATACAAGAGCGCCAAAAGGACGAAAAAAGGAAATTACTGAATTGTTGATTTCATTTGCATCTGATGATAAAAAACCAGATATAGTTAGAGAAAACAGTATTGAGTTATTAAGGCATATTCAAGCAATGACTGATAAGACAGTTACTATAGAAATTGCTTCAATTTTAGAAAATAAACTTGATAGATCTGGTATTGATATTAAAACAGCTAAAATAAGTCACGCTTGTGGTGCTTTAGGTTACTTCAAAAAAGTAAGGTTAAAAGACTTTTTTGGAATACTTAAAAAAGAATTAAGTGATACAGGAAGTAGTTGGAGCGAACAAAAGAAAGTTTGTGCTAAAATAGAAGATATTGGTGGTATTGCCTATTGTCCAAAAGAACATTACGAAGATATTTTAAGTGAATTAACAAGGATTTACCTTGGAGAAAGAAGTTTCGGACAATGGAGTGCACATAGACCTGTATTTTTCAGTAATGGTGCTGCACCAATCATAACAAGAATTGTTAAAAATGAAGGAATGAAAGCTAATGAAGGGCTTGAAAAGTTAAGAAAGAAAAGACAAATTGCTCAAAAAATAACGGACAAACACCTATTAAGAAGATTTGAAAATTTATTGGATTATAGCAATGAAGTTAGAGAAGAATAACTTAGGCTAACAATATGTACAAAAACCACCAAATCTTTAAAGTCAGTATTGAGCATATCGAAATGTGGTTTTTAAAATAAAATAAAAAGTTTTGACTAAGTACTTAATAGGAAATTCAGTAATTTTAATTCTCGTACAAACCATAATCTAGATGTTTGATGCAAGTAAGAAATTAAATAAATGTCCAAAACAACTCAAATATTTACAAATCCACCAATTAGCCTTGGAAATAATAATTTTTTACATATTATAGAAATAGAGTCAATTTCTCCTGATTTAGGAAATTTAATAAACGATAAAATAAGGCTAATAACAGAGGGAAACACTTCGACTGATCTTTCACTTGTAAAAAGAAGGCTTTATGACTATTTGCAAAGAAAGAAAGGTACTACAATTGAAATGGGAGCGGTTGCCGAATTTATGATTCATGTTTATATGAATGAAGCAGGTTTTAAGCAAGAGTTTTTATTCTACAATTTAGAGGAAAGGTCTATAAAAAAAGGCTTTGATGGTTACTACTCAATTAACAATGAAGAGTGGATTCTTGAAAGCAAATCAGGAAACAATTCAATTCCTGGAAACACTCATCCTTCCAAATTTTCCGAAGCGTATACAGATTTGAAAAATAAAGTAAAAGATGTTAACGGAAATAATCCATGGAGAAATGCGTACAATCATGCTTGTCATATAGATGTGAAAAGTGCAGATGATATACGTAAAAATCTGAAAATTCTGACTGATGATTTTGACAACAAAAAGTATACAAAAATCGAAAACTTAAATATTCTACCAGCGTCCACAATTTTTCTAGAAGGTACTTGGAATGCCATAAATCAAAGTGAATTAGAATCTCAAATTCGTTCCTCACTTGCTTCCAAGACTTTCAAAGGAATAAACATTCTTTGTATAAACAATAAGTCAATAGAGCTTTTAGAAGATTTTTTAAATTTATGAAGTATGTTAAGTAGAATAAAGGGAAATCTGACTGCAATTGGTAAAACTGAATTATTTCAGACTGTCTTTGAAAAGCTTACCATTAATAATACACTTTCATATTATGAGAAATCTTTTATGCTTGCCACCGCAATATTGTTTATAAAACATTATGAGAAAAACAATAAATACAAAACATATGCAGACATTGCCTATTACATTATTCTTAAATATTCAAACAAATACAATGATTATATTCCTTTATATGATTTTTCAGTAAACTTTGGCTTTTTCCCTATTGTTCAATCATTACTTAATGAAGAACTTTACTCTGAAGAAAAATTAGTTGACTACATTGTAAGCTTGCGAATAGCGGAATTCAAGAATCCGAACGATTATACTGAAACTTTAGAACAGAATTTGCAAAGCAGTAAATTTCTCGAAGATATAACAAATGAAAAAGCCTATTTAGCACCAACTTCTTTTGGTAAAAGTTCTATAATTGTTGATTACATAAGAAGTAATGTTGCCCAAAATTCAAAAGTAGTAATTGTTGTCCCTACAAAATCACTATTAATGCAAACTTATCGCATGATAAGAAATGCAAACTTAGCAAGGAGAATAATTATTCATGATGAAATGTATAATGGTGAATCAAGTTTCATTGCTATATTTACTCAAGAAAGAGCCCTTCGATTAATTAGCAGAAAAAATATAATTTTTGACGCTTTAATTGTAGATGAAGCTCACAATCTTCTCAAGAACGATAGTGGAAACCGTCAAATTTTATTATCTAGATTAATAGCTCGAAATTTAAAAAACAATCCTAATCAAAAGATTATTTATCTATCCCCTTTAGTTGATGATGTATCAAATTTACGTGTTTCGAGAAATCAAAATATTAATTCTCACAAGATTCATTTTAACATTAAAGAACCAGAAATATTTGAACTAACAATAACAAACAATAAATATCAATACAATCGTTTTGTAAATCAGTTTTATCTTCTTGAATCCAGTGTCCCAAACAAGTATAATTACATCCTAAAAAATTCTCTGGCAAAGAACTTTATTTATGAAAATTCTCCAAGAAAAATAGAAACAGAAGCAAAATCCCTTTCCAATCATCTGTCTTTAATAGAAAATGATAGTGATATAAACAATCTTCTGAATGTTTTGAAACAAGAAGTTCATGAGGATTTTTACGGAATTAAATATTTAAAGAATGGTATCATTTATCTTCATGGAAAATTACCAGATATAATAAAAGAATATTTAGAAAGTAAGTTCAAGGAAATAGAATCTATAAAATTTTTAGTAGCTAATTCCGTGATTTTAGAAGGAATAAACTTGCCAATTGACTCACTCTTCATACTAAATACATATCGCTTAAATGGTAAAGAGTTGATAAATTTAATCGGAAGGATTAACAGACTTAATGAAATATTTAATTCTGACAATTTAGACCTAAACAAATTACTCCCAAAAGTTCATTTCATTAACAACAAAGAATATGCCGATGGTCATAATAAAAAAATAAGATTACTTAGAAGCAGAATTTTTGAAGATAAAATTGACAATCCTACTTTGGAAAGATTTGATGATTCAAAACTTAGCAATGAGCAAAAATTATCTGTTGAAAAAATACTTGAAAACGAAGTTGTTTTATTAGAAGATCAAACTACAGAAAAAGGGAAATTAAAACAATACCTAATTGAGTCCGGAATAATTGACTATTACACTAATATAGATTCTTTTTTATCGTCATTTATTCAAAATAGAGAATTAGTAAATAATGGAGAATTCAATGGTTGGGATTCACTAAATACTATTGAAAAAGTTCATGCCATATTTTTAAATTCTCAAGAAATTTCTGATTATGAATTTAATAGGTTACAAAATGAGCAAGCAAGAAATTATTATGATAATTATATTTCAAATCTAAGAAAAGACTCATTCAATCAACGAGTAGTTTCTCATTTAAGATACTTCAAGGAATTAGCCAGAAATCCCGACCTACAAAGGCGTCTACTTTATGTTGGACAGACATATGGTGAAATAACATATGACAATAATACTGATAGCTCCTTTAAGAACTACGTAAATTTGGGAATTAAAACAACGGAAGAAATTGTTAATCTAGCAATTGTTAAATTAAAAATGGAGGATGATTTTATTAGCTTTAAATTGAACAGGTTTATAGTCATGCTTTTTGACTTTGATTTAATATCACAAGAAGAATACAACAGCTTCATATATGGAACTACTAATCAAAAGAAAATTGCATTAACAAGAAGTGGCTTGACAATTAGCCTAATTGGAAAGTTGGAAAGTGATAATCAATTAAAGAACATTGAATTTGATTCTTTTAACAACCTTATCGCTAATGAAGAATTTAAAGAATATTTAACGACAATTAATGATTTAAATCGGTACGAAATGAATAAATACATATTGTAAAAAACCAACATCTGACAACTGGTATGAAGTAATGCACCCTGCCAATCACGCTACTTATATCCAAACATTCTATACAATTCAAAAAATGACAGACGACGAATACTTAAATTCAATGAGTAAAATTGAAATCTATTGTGAAATTCTACTTGGAATTTTAAGATATATTCCTGTTAAAAATTATCAGACTGAGGAAGATTATAAAAAAATACTCAATCAAAATTTGAAATTTGAAAACACGGACGATCATTTAAGATTAAGAGCTTGTATTGACTTAACAGAAGATAGTCAATTCGCTATTTCTGAATTTTATAAAAATGGACTTATTACAACATCAAATGGACACGGAGAAATGTACCTTAGACTTTATGGTGTATTAAATGCTGTTTATTTACAAATGCAATCTACAATTGAGCTTATTGAATTATTTAAAGTTCCCTACAAGAAAAAAATAGCTACTGAATTAAAAGCATTGAAAATAATTGATATAAGAAATAAACTAGGCGCACATACTCCAAATTATGTAAATGTTATAGAACAAGATAAAAGGAAAAAAGAATCTTATCGATTAGGGCAATCTACAATATCTAAATGGGGAAATGGTTTAATGATTGTTTCCAGTCATGAGGTCGTTGAGAAATTTGAACTTGTTCCCTTAATGAATGAATTTTCTATACGAATTGAATGTTATTTGGACTTAATTTCGGATAAAGCTCTTAAATCTTTATTTCCAAATTCATCTGAGCATAAAGGCTGGATGGAATATCGATTAAACTTTGTCCGAAATAAAAAAACTCTATATAATATATGAAATTGGAAATTTAGCTCAATAACACAGATTTGCAATCCGTGTAATACGCAAATTAAGATCTTTAAAACGTCACCAACTCCGGTAACGAAACTTCCAAAGCTTTAGAGATTTCTAAAAGAGAATAAATGGTAGGGTTTACTTTTCCGTTTTCTAAATAAAAACACCTTGTCAACTTTTTGTATGACAAGAATCTCCTATGATTGACTGATATTTGTTTTGTTACTAAAACAGATACCATGCACCAAAACAATGAGCAGCTTATCATCGATTTGATACAACAAGATCTTAAACATTGCCAATTGGTATACGGCTTAGCGCAATTGGGATTAGAGGGATCAAATACACATCATCTAGAGATATTAGAAATCATTTACCAGCTTATGCATATCCCCAGTGAGAAAAAAAACGATTACCTGGCCGAGACCTATGCCGCTTTTATGAGTATGGCTACCGATTATGACATCACTCCCATGGGAGAATCCCTACGCCCCCTGGCAAAAGAGTGTTATCATCGATTAAAATATCTTATAGAATTGGTGTGATTGTACCCTTTGAGTGCCCATCATATTATCGTTTTCAAATGCATCTCGATACATTTTTTATACGCTATGCTTCAAAAAAACACTCGACGTGACATAGCGTTTGTGTTGTGACGTAGCGTGTTTACCCGTCAGTTCGAGTGGTTTT
>NZ_JACB01000056.1 GCF_000520975.1 Aquimarina megaterium XH134 | reverse complement strand
TGCCATTACCAGACTCATAATACCTAATCCAGGTATAATAGCAAGGTATGCTTTACCTAGGATGATATAAGAATAATGATCTTTGATCATTGCTCCCCAACTTGGCATTGGTGGTTGCGCTCCTATTCCTAGAAAACTCAAACCACTTTCGATAAGAATAGCTCCAGCAAAGTTTGCTGCAGAAATTACAATTACCGGTGCTAAACTATTGGGTAGTATATGTTTTGTAATAATTCTAAAATTGGTAAAACCCAATGCTTTTGCAGCAGTCACATATTGCATTTGTTTTACACTTAATACTTGTCCTCTAACCACACGAGCTACTTCTACCCACATTGTTAAGCCAACTGCAATAAAAACCTGCCAAAAACCTTTCCCTAAAGCCAAAGTAATAGCAATAACTAATAATAACGTAGGTATTGACCAGGTAACATTTATTAACCACATGATCATAGCATCTACTTTACCTCCGTAATATCCGGCAATAGCGCCTAATGATATCCCAAGGATCAGTGAAATTAGCACAGCCACAAAGCCAATAGAAAATGAAATTCTAATACCAACCAACATTCTACTTAACAGATCCCTTCCGTATTTATCGGTACCTAGAATAAAGGTTTGTGTTTTTATATAGGTATCGGTTATTTCTTGCGATGTTAATCCTCTGGGAAAATGTTCAAATTTGATTTCTTTTGACAGTTCTATAACCTCTCCCTCACTATAAGGGGAAATTTCTATTGTATTATTTTGTATGGTATATCGATCAATAGGAATCTCTGTATCTGTATTTTTTTCTCCAAAAAAGATTCTATTTAAAAAGGATTGATCAGACACGTCCTGAGAAGGAATAGTAAGCATTTTAACTTCAAACCCAGGAGGTTTAGAATGAATTGATAAATGCATCTGATTTGCGTTCTGAGAATCATCAGGAGCCAATACATAAGCAAAAATCGCTATAATTGCGCAAAGAACAATAAAATAAAAACTCAAGACGCCCCAAAAATTCTTCTTGAATTTTTGGAGCGCCAGTATACTTAAAGAGTTTGATTTTGCTTTGGGCATTAATATATTAATTCTTTACCGTAAGTGGATTTTTAGATCTTCGAATGTTATTAATCTTCAAATCTTCAAGAACACTAATTGCCTCTTCTACATAAACATCTTTACTAAGGCTTTCATGCCATCTTTTTCTTTTTTCTGTTAGAATCGAATCCTTTTTCATCAATTCTTTTTCATAAGGTAAAGATTGAAAAGTTAAATTAGTCGTATAATCATTAATCGCATCAAAACGCTCTGCTTGTTTCTCGTTAAGTGCAATATTTAGCTTATACTTACTAAACTGTAAAGAATATTTATTTATATCTCTTTTTTGTCTAACCCACTTTGCATTTTCTTCAATTAATTTTAATTGATCATTTTTAGACATTCTTTCTTTACTGTTATTGATGGTTTGATCAAAATCGATATAACCATCCCAAAGATCATAATCAGCGGCAGCTATTTTATCCCATGGTAGTGGATTTTCCTGATCTTTTTCACCAATATCAATATAACTATAACGATCTGGAACCACAACATCACTTTTTACACCTTCTAATTGTGTCGAACCTCCATTAACTCTATAAAATTTTTGAGTAGTTAGTTTTAAAGCTCCGAGATCTCCAAAATCATTACTACGCATCCATCTATTAAGATCCATTACATTTTGAACCGTTCCTTTACCATAAGTTTGTTTGCTTCCTATAATGATTGCTCTTTTATAATCCTGCATCGCAGCAGCTAAAATTTCTGAAGCAGAAGCAGATAATTCATTTACTAAAATAACTAATGGACCATCCCAAAGTATATTTCTGTCTTTATCACTTAAAACTTCTGGAGATTCTCCTTTTGTTCTAACTTGTACAATCGGGCCTTTTTCAATAAATAATCCTGCAATATCTACTACAGTTTGTAAAGAACCTCCTCCATTATCTCGTAAGTCGATTACCAAACCATCCATATCTTGTTCTTTAAGACGGATAATTTCTTGTTTTACATCTTTGGCAGCGTTACGTTGATTATAATCTTGCATGTTAAAATAAAACTTTGGCAAATTAACGACACCAAATGTTTTATCATTCTTTTTAACTATAGATGATTTTGCATACGTCTCTTCGAGCTCTACGACATCTCTAACAATCTCTATAATCTCGATAGTACCATCAACCTTTTTTACAGTTAGCATTACTTTTGTGCCTTTTGGTCCCTTAATTAAACTTACAGCATCATCAAGGCGCATTCCCACAATACTTACAGGCTCTTCTTCATCTTCTTGCTTTACTTTCATAATAAGATCCCCTACTTCAACTTCATTACCTCTCCATGCAGGGCCTCCAGAAATGATTTCTATTATTTTTACATTATCATTTTTCTTTTGTAATCTGGCTCCAATCCCTTCTAATTTTCCAGACATTGCTATATCAAATCTATCTTTATCCTGAGGTGCAAAATAATAGGTATGAGGATCAAATTCTTCTACAATAGAATTGATGTATATCGAAAACCAATCTTTTCGTTCTAAATCATCTGCAAATTCAAAATATTCTTTTAGTGAAGTCTTTGTAATTTCACGAGATTCTTTTTCTAAAACGATCGAGGTTTTACGATTATAATTACTGTTTTTGGTAACAGAATCTATTTGTTCCTCAACTTTATCATAATAGCTGGATAATGCATTAAATTTAAGTTGCAATCTCCAACGATCTTTCATTTCACTTTTACTCTCTACATAAGGTAAGTTCTCATAATTTGTATCGATACTTTCGTCTTTTTCGAAATTAAAAGGTTGTTCCAGGATTTCTTTATGTAATGTTCTAGCTTCTGCCATTCGTTGCTGTAAACGGTCATAAGTTAGGTTAAAGAACGTAATTTCTTTATTTCTGATCTCATCATCAATCAGCTTTTCAAACTTCTTAAATTCTTCTATATCACTTTTATAAAAATATCGTTTCAGAGGATCTAAGGCATCAACATAATCAGAGAAAACTTCTTTAGAAAAATCATCATTTATATCCTTCGCATCATAATGTCCTTTACCTAAGACATAACTTATTAAATCAATTAGCAATTTATCTTTATCAGGATCATTTTCGACCTTTGTGGTAAAACTGCAAGAAGCTGCCGAAACGATCACGGTAAGCATCAAAATCAAAAAACTCTTTTTCATACGCTCATTTAATTTAGGGATTCTAGGCAAAATACATTAAAAATCGTGCCAATAACAGGTAATATTACTAAATTTTTCTTAAATGAGCTAATATTATTTCTTACTCTTTATTCTCATAAAACTTCATCTGTTTGTATTTATAGTTTTATATTTTTTTAATGAAATTTTTAGCATTGCCTTTTTAGTAAATATTGCTTTTTTTAGTAATGCTTATTTCGCATAAAAAAAGTGTATTTTTACTGTCGTAAAATTTAAAGCTATGCCGCAAAAAAAACCACTGATTTTAGTTACTAATGACGATGGAGTCACTGCCCCCGGAATACGTGCACTGATAGATGTTATGAATGAAATTGGTGATGTTGTGGTAGTTGCCCCCGATAGTCCACAAAGTGGAATGGGACATGCTATTACAATTAACAGCACTCTCTATTGCGACCCTGTTGTGATTAATAAAAATGCTCCACAAAAAGAATATAGCTGCTCTGGTACTCCTGTAGATTGTGTAAAAATGGCATCTCGTGAAATCCTTGACAGGAAACCCGATTTATGCGTAAGTGGGATTAATCATGGTTCAAACTCTGCAATTAATGTAATCTACTCTGGTACAATGAGTGCTGCTGTCGAAGCTGGTATTGAAGGAATTCCTGCCATTGGGTTTTCATTACTTGATTATAGTATGGATGCCAATTTTGAGCCTTCGAAGAAATATGTAAAAATTATTGTAGAAAATGTCCTCAAAAATGGGTTACCCAAAGGAGTAGTTCTTAATGTGAATATTCCAAAATTAACTCAGGAGGATATAAAAGGCATAAAAATTTGTCGCCAAGCGAATGCTCATTGGGTAGAAGAATTTGATAAGAGAATAAACCCTATGGGGCGAGAATATTATTGGCTTTCTGGTGAATTTATTAACGAAGATAAAGGAGAAGATACTGATGAATGGGCATTACATAACGGCTATATCTCTATAGTACCTACTCAATTTGATCTTACCGCTCATCACTTTATACAAGAACTAAACAATTGGTCATTACATGATTAAAAAAGAGATTATTATTGGTTTTACAATCGGCTTACTTACGAATATAATAGGGTTTATCATATGCGTATTTATTTTTTCTGCACTAAGTTCTCAGGGATTATCATTTACAGAAATGATAAAAGCCTCTGCAGAGAATGACTCTTTAGGAAGCTTAATTGCTCTAGGAGCGATGCCTAATTTACTTATTTTCTTTCTTTTTTTAAGAAAAAATAATATATATCGAGCTCGTGGCGTGCTTCTTGCTACGCTTATTGCGGCTATTTGTATTGCAATTAGTAAATTTGGGTGATCTTAAAAAGATAATATCATATTTTTTAGATAAAATCGATAACGTAAATGTTAGTTTTTGATACTTCGGAAACATTAAATTTGTAGTTGTTCGATATTTTGTCTGCCCTTTAGAAAATTAAAAAACATGAAATACTACCTCATCGCAGGAGAAGCATCTGGAGATTTACACGGTGCAAATCTTATGAAATCAATTCTTAAAGAAGACCCTCAAGCAGAGTTTAGATTCTGGGGTGGGGATCTTATGCAGGCTGTTGGTGGATCGATGGTAAAACACTATAAAGATTTGGCGTTTATGGGATTTGTAGAGGTTTTATTAAACTTGTTTACTATCCTTAAAAACCTAAAACTTTGCAAACGAGATATTACAAGTTTTCAGCCAGATGTAATTGTATTTATAGATTATCCTGGGTTTAATTTGCGTATTGCAGAATGGGCTAAAGAAAAAGGGTTCAGAACACATTATTATATTTCTCCCCAAATATGGGCCTGGAAAGAAGGAAGAATAAAATCTATCAAACGATGTGTGGATATGATGTACGTAATTCTACCTTTCGAAAAATCTTTTTATGAAGATAAACATGAGTTTCCGGTTCAATTTGTAGGGCACCCATTAATTGATGCCATTGCAGATCATAAGCAAATCATGCCTGAAACTTTTAAGGCTGAACACAATTTGGATGATCGACCTATTATTGCTATACTTCCGGGAAGTAGAAAACAAGAAATTCGTAAAATGCTTGAGGTTATGCTTACCGTTGTAGACGATTTTCCTAATTATCAGTTTGTCATTGCAGGAGCACCAAGCCAGGAGGCTTCTTTCTACGCTCCCTTTATTAAAAAACAAGGAGTTCACTTAATTATGAATCGAACGTATGATTTATTAAGCCTTAGTAATGCTGCCTTAGTAACTTCGGGTACTGCAACCCTGGAGACCGCCTTATTTAAAGTGCCAGAAGTAGTATGCTACAAAGGGAACTCTATTTCTTATCAAATTGCAAAACGGATTATTAACCTTGATTATATTTCTTTGGTAAACTTAATTATGGATAAACCTGTTGTAACCGAATTAATACAGGGTGATTTTAATCCTAAAAGGCTTAAAGAAGAGCTTACTATAATAATTGATGATTATAAAAGAGCAGTTATGTTTTTGGAGTATTATGATCTCGAAAAAAAGCTTGGCGGTAGAGGGGCTAATGATAAGACTGCAAAATTAATTGTAGAGTCTATAAAAAATTGATTTTCTATTTATCACAACACACCATAATAGTTTCGTAAAGCAATTCTGGGTCTACTGGTTTATTAAGAACAGTGTATATTCCTACTTCATTAAATTTTTCTCTGTTCAATTTCTCGGATATTGCTGTTAATGCAACTATTGGTATTCCCTTATCAAATTGTTTTATATATTTTGTAGCTTCAAAACCATCCATTTTTGGCATCATAATATCCATCAAGATCATAGAATATTTATTTTTCTTAACCATATCTACTGCTTCCTTTCCATCATTAGCAGAATCACAGTAAAAGCCATAATTCGAAATTATCTTTTCTGTAATTAATTGATTTACCTTATTATCTTCAACCAATAGAACATTAATTCCTTCTGGTGATTCGTCATAACCGTTTCCCGAGAAAATATTTTTTTCTATTACTTGTTTAGGAATATCAAATTTCATCGTAAATAAAACCAAAGTTCCTTTTCCTGGTTTAGACTTTAAAACAACATCACTCCCTTGTAATTTCAGTATTTTTTTTACGATCGACAACCCTAGTCCTGTACCTCCATATTTTCTATTGATTTTAACTGATCCTTGATGAAAAGCTTCAAAAGCCTTACTAATCTGTTTTTCTGACATGCCTATGCCCGTATCTCGAATGGAGAACTCTATTTCTGCAATATCACCTATTTTTGACACTAATAAGGCCTCTACGTAAACATCTCCGTCTCTCGTAAATTTTAAAGCATTATCCAATATATTTAAGAAGATTTGAGAAACCCTAAGAACATCTCCCTTTAGGTTATCAGGAATATTGCTATCAATTTTTTTATGAATTTTATTATTATTATCCTTCATTAACACAGAAGAATCTACTAAGTTATTCAATAACGCCCTTAGGTCAAATTTCTCATTTTTCAGTTCTAGCTTTCCTTTTTCAAGATCATTTAAGTGGATTACATCTGCAATTAGGTTTAATAAATAGTCACTAGACAAATTGATTAACTTCATTTGATTTACCTGATGTGATGTCAATTCTTCTTTTTGCAGTAAAAATGTCGTGCCTTTTATTGTATTTAAAGGAGTAAGAAGTTCATGAGTTACCGAATCTAAAAACTCTGACTTAGCTTCTAGTGCTTCGTCTACTTTTTGATTAGCTTCTATTAATTCTTCATAATTCTTTTGAAGTAATTTATTTATTTTCGTTTTATATAAAGAGACTCTGTATTGAATTATACTCATTAGAATTAATCCCAGAATAATTATTACACTTAACAAAATAATATGGCCTCTATTTCTTAATTGTTCTGCTTTTAAATCATTTTCTAGTTTTATCCTTTTATTTTCTTCTTCTTTCAGGTTTAATTGATTAGATAGTGCAAGTGCGGTGCTTACCTCTCTTGTTCTTTGAGCATGGTATTCTAAAAGATTGTTGAAGGATTGACTATAAAAAAGTGCTGCATTTTTATAGTCTCCAATTTTTTCATAATACAACCCCTTACCAGAATATAATCTTCCTTCAAAATATAAATCTCCAGAATATGCAGATTTTTCCTTTTCAATAGTGTCAAAATAACGTTCTGCTTTTTCAAATTCTTTTAAATTGATATAACTTTCTGCCAAAAACAGATTTAAATTCTTTCTCCTGTCCTGCTTAACCCCTGTTTTTCTTACAGCATTTACCGATTTTAATGCGTGTTCGATGGCCTCGTTCCATCTTTTTACTTTCATATATCGTGAACAAAGATTGTAATTGATATCAATCACATCTTCAGTTTTCCCATATTTCCTTAATAGTTGTTCTGCAATAAGGTATGCTTGATACCCCTCTTCCTTTTTCCCTTGCATAGATTTGTGTACTCCAAGCCCTTCATAATACAACCCAAGCTGCCTTTTATCATCAATTTGTTTAATGATGCTTAAATTTTTAGCTAAATATTCTTCAACTCTAATAGTATCTTGTGTACCAAGAAAAAAGTCTATTTTCGTTCTATTAATATGAATTTCAAGCAAAGGGTCATTAACTTTTTTTATCAATTTTTCTGCGAGTTCTAAAAAATAGATTCCCTTTTCTTTTCCTTCTGTTGTTTGCGTTAAAAATGATCTTGAGGATTCTTCTAGAATTTCTCTTATACTATCCGAATTCACCTCTTTATCAGCAACTTGCGCAGACAAAGGGATAATAGCAAAATGCATTAATAAACACGCACTATATAGAAGTACCTTCAATTTCATCTGAAGAATATTAATAAGTATTTAACTAATAAGATATTAAATTATATTGTCTTTTACTCCATAACCTTAAACAAATACCGTAAAAGCCGTAATTCCAGGACATAAACAATAATTTATACTAGGACAAAACGCTTATTTATGACAATAATAAAAATTGCAAGCTTCTTAAACAATTTTAAACTCTTGAAGATTTTGACTAAAAACATGTATTTTTGTTATAAACCCAAGTCTAATGAAAAGAGTAATCTTTTATCTTTTAATTATTATAGCTTTAACTTCTTGTGGGAGTTCTTCTAAAAACAAAGCGGTTATATCTTCAAAAAATAGAACTACTGCTAAAGTCAAAACAACTAGAAGTCCCAACTCCAAAAAAATTAAAAGTATTGTGAGTTATGCTAAAACCTTTGGTGGCACCCGATACAAGTTTGGAGGTACTACAAGGAAAGGAATGGATTGCTCTGGCTTAGTATATACTTCATTTAAGAAAGAGAATATTATTCTTCCCAGAACTTCTAAAACTATGGCCACACAAGGGAAGGCTATATCATTAAAAAAAGTAAACGTTGGTGATTTGCTTTTTTTTAAAACCAATAAAAGAAAAAATGTTATTTCTCATGTAGGACTGGTAGTTGAGACTAAAGGAGTCATTAAGTTTATTCATGCATCTACATCAAGAGGAGTTATCATATCAAGTCTTGATGAGAAATACTGGAACAAATGCTTTGCCGGTGCCAGAAGAGTTTTATAGCTAACAGTATTTGCTTAGTAAATCATAAATCATCCTCTTAACAAATTCTCCCTTCTTTCTGAACAGCATTGTTTCTACTTCTGTTATTAATCCCAGTTCCGAAAAATGAAACTAGGGTCTCTTATCATTGTACTATAAACATTTTTGAGTAATTAATAATTACTCAACATAACCCTTTATTAAGTCTATAATGTGAAACTCATTAATATTCCTTTTATAGTCATCACTATTTCGACCTTACTTGGCATACTCATGGGGTGTCGTTTGACTATTGTTCCCGAAATTGTAGTATTAAGTTTCTCAATCTCTATATGTATACTTGGCGTTTCATGGAAACGATCAAAAAGGATGTTTAGCAAAGGGCATTCTTTTGTTATTATAACGGTGATTGTTTTTATCATTTTCGGAATCGCTTTAGTCAAAATCCACAACCCAAAGAACTATCCCAACCACTACAGCAATCACATAAATCTAAAAGAGCAACCCTATGATATAGGAATTCAATTTTATATTAAAGAACGATTAAAACCTTCATCCTACTATAATAAATACGTTGCCTCTATCAAACTTGTAGATGGTAAAGCTGTACATGGTAAAATATTACTTCAGGTCACAAAAGATAGCACACAAAATGTTTTGGACATAGGCAATACATATACCACATTTACCGCATTAAAACCTATCCCTCGTGCTTTAAACCCATACCAATTTGATTATTCAAAATATTTACATACTCAATACATATCTCATAAGATCGTTGTATTACCTCATCAACTCATTGATAACCATAAAATCGAATATTCTCTGGGTTATCTAGCAAATCAAATCAGAAAAACCAGTAATTTAAAACTATCGAAATACAATTTTAACTCCACACAGTTATCCATTATTAATGCTTTGCTTTTGGGACAAAGACAAGATATAAGTCAAGATGTTTTTGACAATTATAGAGATGCTGGAGCTATTCATATTTTGGCAGTGTCGGGACTTCATGTCGGAATCATTTTACTCCTATTAAATTTAATCTTAAAACCTCTTAATAGGTATCATAAAAACGGAAAAATAATCAAATTAATTCTCACTATTTTATCACTTTGGTGTTTTGCAATTATTGCGGGATTATCCCCTTCGGTACTTAGGGCAGTCACTATGTTTTCTTTTCTTGCTATAGGAATAAAAATTAGATCCAAAACAAGTATTTACAATTCATTGTTTATTTCTCTATTTATACTCATTTGTTTTAATCCTTTACTATTGTTCTCGGTAGGATTTCAATTAAGTTATTTAGCAGTCTTTGCGATAGCCTGGATACAACCACTATTATTCAAAATATATAAGCCTCGGTTTTATCTTTCTAAAAAACTTTGGGAAACATTTACAGTTACTATGGCTGCTCAACTTGGATTATTACCACTCACATTATTATATTTTCATCAGTTTCCTCTTTTGTTTTTTATGTCTAATCTTATTATTCTTCCTTTTTTGGGAGGTATTCTTGGGTTTGGTATTTTGGTCATTCTACTCGCTTATTTAAATATTCTCCCTGGATCTATAGCAACTTTATTTGGTGATTGCATTAACATCATGAACATTATTATTGAATGGATAGCTAATCAAGAAAGCTTTGTTATTAAAAATATTCCTTTCTCGACCAGTATGTGTATCGTCTCATACTTGACTATTATTCTTTTGGTCATGATGTTCAAAAAATATGAAAGGAAAAAATTGTATGGGTTAGGAGTATCAATAATTACACTGTTCTCTGTTTTAATATATGAAAAGTATGTTATTTCGAATCTAGAAGAACTAATTGTATTTCATAACCAACGTAATACTACTCTAGGAATCTTAGAAAACCAGCAATTTAGAATATACAGTAAAGATTCTATTGCAGTAAAAACTCAGCACTTTTTATTTGGCAATTATCTTACTAAGAATCAGGCTACTTTAGATACAGTTATGCAATTAAAAAACATTTATCAATATAAAAAACAAACGATTATGGTTATTGATAGTACTTCAATCTATGCTATCAAAAGTTTTTATCCTGATATTATTATTTTGTCTAATTCACCAAAAATTCATCTGGATAGAGTAATAGATAGTTTGCATCCAAAACAAATCGTTGTAGATGCGAGCAATTATAAAAGTTATATCGATCAGTGGGAAATCAGTTGTAAAAAACAAAAAATCCCTTTTCATCGTACAGATAAAAAGGGAGCATTTATATTAAAATAATCTTCTCAAAATCTTATAATAACACTAAAGATTCTTTTAGTAGTTGATCCTTCTGAGTCGTCATTATCTCTTGTATCATTTTATAGATTGTCGGTATACAATCTTTGGCCAATTTATTTTGACTGTTAAAGAGCACACAGATTCCTAAATCTTCGTTAGGGTAAATTGCAATCTCACTTCTATAGTTATTAACACTTCCTCCATGATGTACGATAGTACTTGGTTCTTTAGTATCAGCATCTACAAAAGAATGTACACGCCATCCTAAACCATAGGAAGATTTTGAATACCCTGGCCACTTTTGATAATACTGCCTTCTTCCTCCTACTTGTATTTTTGGGCTAAACACAGTACGCATTGTATTAGGCATCATTACTTCTGGATTATTCCCGAGCAAAAATTTCATCCACTTCCCCATATCTGTTATACTTGCATTAATTCCTCCTGCAGCAATAGCATTGTTATAATATTTTTTATTAATACGTGTAGGTCGCCACCCACGTCTAATACGCTGATGTGGTTGTGCCACATTATCAGACTTCTTAAGAGCTTCATAACTTGCCGAAGCAGAAGTCATTTGTAGAGGTTCAAAAATTCTATTTTGAATAACCTCTCTTAAAGACTGACCAGTAACTTGCTCTATCACCTTACCACTTAATGCAAAAACAGCATTTTGATAACTGTATATATTACCTGGTTGATCAATAGGAAGTACTTTTTTAAAATAGCTTGCAATTGTTGTTATCGGTAATCCATCTTCTACAAGGTTGGTAAAACTATGGTATGGTAAACCTGCAGTATGCGACAACACATGAGATAAAGTTACTTTTTTAGTTTGTTCTTTATTAGCCATTTGAAATTCTGGAACATAATCTACAATTTTATCTTCCCAATTTATTAAGCCTTCTTCTACATGAATTCCTGTAAGAATACCTGCAAAACCTTTAGAAACCGAACCAATTCTAAAGATGGTTTCTTTATTAATCTTGTCTTTTAAAGCGATATTCCTTTTACCATAACCATCTACATAAATAATAGAATCACATTTTACAATAGCAACAGCCGCTCCTACAATTTGATGTTGATCTATTGCCTTTTTAAAATACGCCTGGATAGAATCTGCCAATCGTTCTTTATCTGAATTCGGAAAATAAATTTCTGCTGGTTGGGATATTTGAATAGCTTGAGATTCTTGAGGTAATTCTGGTTGTTCTGCTGAAACAAAAGAAAAAAGTAGCGCAATAAACAACATAGATGGGACAGCTATGACTAGTATTCTTTTCATAAGTAGGTTTACAATTCAAAAAAGTATGAATAAAATCAAAAAAGCAATTACAATTTATAGAGTAGGTATTAAAATTGAATTAAGCTAGATTAGTTTTATTTTCATTTCTTGAATCAGATTTGGGTATTATTTTAGGTTTATTATTAACTAACGAATGGATCTTCAATTAATTGTACTATCCTTATTTAGAATCAGGACTAATGTATTCTGAATTGACTTAATTCTATAAATACAAAAGCTGGTTACATACAAGCTTAATATCAAAATCATTCTCAATTTTTGAATTTGAAAGAAAAATCTTCCGTAAAAACAAAAAACATTCTATTTGAATGTTATCATGGCCAATTTACGATAAAAAGACAAAAAAACAAGACAAAATACACAAATCTACAGGTAAATATATTTTTTGTAGCTAATTGTATTCATAAAAAAGCCTCCATTTTGATCATATGATCAAAATGGAGGCTTTTAAAAATATAGTAATCTGTATTAATTCTCGAAAGTACTTACAAAAGACCGTTCATATTTCTGCCAAGCATCTGTACTGGTTAACTTTTTATAATCGTTATTATGGATCATCTTAAGATATATCTCTAACTGTTGTGGTGTTTTATAACCTACTACAGGAGCTATAAGGTTTCCTTTTTCATCAAAAAATACCATACTAGGATATCCAGTTATTTTGAGCGCATTTGCAAAAAAATGTTGACTGTTTCTTCCTTTCCTATCCGGATTATAATTTGGATTAGTATAGGTGAAATCATTGTATTTTATTTCTTCTGTTCCTTCTGCATTAAACTTTACTGCATAGTAGTTTTTATTTACATAAGAAACTACATCCTTATTATGAAACGTTTTTTTATCCAGAAGCTTACAAGGCCCACACCAATCTGTATATACATCCATAAAGATCTTTTTAGGTTCTTTTTTCTGAGCCTCTAAAGCATCATTCATAGACATCCATTTGATTTCCTGTGCTTGAGTGTAAAAGCTTAGCAGAAATCCGAAAATAAAAAGTAGGTTTTTCATAAATCTTAAATTTTTATAACTAGTCGGAAACAAAAATTATTCCTTATTAAAAAATTCATTTGCCTTTGGGAAGCAAGTAAAGTTATATATTTTATTACATATTAATGCACTCCATGCATCATTTTCTTCATTTTTGAAGTAATTAAAATTAATATTACTCCAACAGTTACCGGAACTATAGTAAAGATCAAAAAGAAAGCAGACATTGAATATTCATTAACAATCACATCAATATAACTCCCTACAAAACCTGCTAATTTGTTACCAATAGCAATAGCCAGATACCATAGACCAAACATTAATCCTATTTTTTTTGCTGGTACTAATTTTGAAACATAGGATAATCCTACCGGAGATAGACATAATTCTCCCATAGTATGCAATAAATAAGCTAAAACCAACCACACTAAACTAACAGATGCCGTTTTTGCTCCCTGAGGAATCGATGCAGAACCCCATGCTAGCATTCCGAACCCTATACCCAATAATATCATTCCCAATCCAAATTTTACAGTGGCAGAAGGATTATACTTACTTTCCCATACTTTAGAAAACAAAGGTGCAAGAGTAATAATAAATAAAGAGTTCAAAATTAAAAACCAGGATGCCGGAATTTCAGTTGTCTCCTGAGGAAGAATTACAGATAGTTTCCATAATGCAATTGCCCATACACTTAAAAAACTTATTCCCAAAACAATATTAGATAATGAGATTTTTTTAAACGTTTGTGCAAATAATTTTAATAAAACCCAGGTAATAACTCCTAAAGGTATAATTGTTATTAATGTGTCTACTATTTTAAATAGTAATGCAGATCCCCCACTTAATACACGTTGCGTAAAGTTATTTGCAAAAATAGTCATAGATCCACTAGCCTGTTCGAATGAAGCCCAGAAGAATATTACAAAAAATGCTAGAATACCTACAACAATATAACGATCTCTTTGTACATGAGCAGGTACTTTTTCTTCGACCTTATCTATTTTATTTTCAATAGCGTCTGATAAATCTATTTTTTTGGATGGCTCTACTCCTACTCCTTCAAAAATACTTCTACCAAACCAAAATTGAAACATCCCAAGCATCATAAAAATACCGGCTAAACCAAATCCCCATGCCCAGCTTAAATTCTCACCCAAGAAGCCACAAAGTAAAACACCAATAAATCCACCAGAGTTTACACCCATATAAAAAATGGTAAACGCCCCATCTTTCCTTTCAGGAAACTTATCATACAAGCCACTAACCATTGATGTAATATTTGGCTTAAACAAACCACTACCAATGATCAAAAGTCCTACACCTATATATAGTGTTGTCTCTGTTTCTAATGCCATTGCACCATGTCCCAGAGTCATTACCAAAGCACCTAGTGTAACTGCTTTTTGATATCCTGTAAATTTATCGGCAATCCACCCTCCTATAACCGGAGTTACATAGACTAAAGAAGTATATGTTCCTAAAAGCGCTAATGCCCTTTCATTAGACCATTCCCAACCTCCATCTGCAAAAGTAGAAGTTAAAAATAGCACAAAAATTGCGCGCATTCCGTAATACGAAAATCGTTCCCACATTTCTGTGAAGAATAACACATATAATGCGGGTTTATGACCTAATAAACTAAAGTCATTTGAATCGTCTTGAACCGTCATAATATTATTTATGAGTTATCTGCTAATTCAAAACCTTCGGCTTCTTCATGTAAAGTTCCTTCTTTATCTTCAACACCATGCGTTAGAATTTCTAATTTTTTTCTAAAAATCATAACGAGTAATCCAAAGATTACACAAAAAACGGCGATCCCTGTAAAGATGGTAAATTCACCAAGGTCTTCTGCAGATTCTCCTAATAAACCAGCCAGTTTATTTCCGAAGCCTGTCATTGCAAAATATACTCCCATCATTAATGCTCCATATTTAACCGGAGCCAATTTTGTAATAAACGACAATGCCACAGGCGATATACATAGCTCACCAATAGTATGAAACAAATATGCTAATACTAACCAATACATTGCAGAAGATCCATTAGAGTTAAACTCCATAGACGCAGCTGTCATGAAAAAGAATCCGGTTCCCATAATAATAAGTCCGATGATCATCTTAAACAAAGAACTCGAAACTTTTCCTTTTAGTTTTCTATTTGCCCAGTACCAAGCGATTGTGGTTCCTAAGAAAATTATAAACATCGCATTTAGAGATTGAAACCATGAAGCAGGAACTTCCCATCCCATTAGCATTCTATTTGTTTTTTCTTTGGCATAGATATTCATTAATCCTCCTGCCTGCTCAAAAGCTCCCCAAAAAACGATCACTAAAAGAAATGAAATAAATAAGACCACAATTCTATCTTTTTCGATCTTAGTTAATGGTTTTTTCATAGCTTCTTTATCTTCTTCTTTTTCAGAAGCTCCTAAAAAGTTACCAACTCCCGCAAGGTATTTTTGTCCCAATAAGTATTGTAATAATCCCAATGCCATTCCTATTCCTGCAAGACCAAAACCGTAGTGCCATCCATGCACTTCTCCTACATATCCTACGATTAAACTTGACAAAAATGCACCAATATTAATTCCTATATAGAAAATAGTAAATCCTTTATCTCTTCGTATATCTCCTTGTTTATACAAACCACCAACCATGGTTGAAATATTAGGTTTTAGCATTCCTACTCCTGCTATAATTAATCCAAGGCCAGAATACCAGGCCCACATTTCTTCAACAGCCAAAATACTATGTCCTGCAACCAGTAAAATTCCTCCGACTAAGACTGATTTTTTTTGCCCCAAAAATTTATCTGCAATCCATCCACCAGGAATTGATGCTACATAAACCAACATCGTATACCATCCATACAGTGCCAAAGCTTCTCCAGATGACCAGCCTAAACCTGCATTTTCATCCACGGTTTTAGCTGTTAGATATAACACAAAAATTGCTCTCATACCATAGTATGAAAAGCGTTCCCACATTTCTGTAAAAAATAAAATGTATAATCCCACCGGATGCCCAAAAAGCTCTTTCTGATGAGCTGCTTTAACTGTATTTGCCATTACGTTTGTTTAATTAATTATAAGTTGTTTTTAATGAAGTTAGTCATCTTATTGAATAAATGTAATCTAGTATTACCACCGTAAATTCCATGGTTTTTATCGGGATAAATTGCCCAATCAAAATCTTTATTTGCTTGTATCAATGCTTCAACCAATTGCATTGTATTTTGAACATGCACATTATCATCTGCACTACCATGTACTAATAAGAATTTTCCTTTTAATCCATTCACAAAATTAATAGGCGAATTATCGTCATATCCTTTCGCATTCTCCTGAGGAGTCATCAAATATCGTTCCGTATAAATGGTATCATAAAATCTCCAACTTGTAACTGGTGCTACAGCAATTGCCATTTTAAAGGTGTCGGGAGCTTTAAATAAACAATTACTAGACATAAAACCTCCGTAACTCCATCCCCAAATCCCAATTCGGGAAGCATCAACATATTCTAATCCCCCAAAATACTTAGCAGCAGCAATCTGATCCTGAACCTCTAGATTTCCTAAATCATTTTGAGTAGCTTTTTTAAATTTGGCGCCTTTTAGTCCAGTTCCTTTACCATCTACACAAACAACTATATACCCTTGTTGCGCTAACATCATATACCAATAATCATTTGCTCTGTTCCAAGAATTCTTTACCGATTGAGATCCTGGTCCAGAATATTGATACATAAACAATGGATATTTCTTCTTTGGATCAAAATCTTTGGGCTTGATCATCCAGGTGTTTAATTGTTCTCCATTAATTTCTATTGCAGAAAACTCCTTTGGTCGCACATCATATTTTGCTAGTTTTTCTAGTAACCCTTTATTGTTCTTGATTTCACGAACAACTTTTCCTGTCTTGCCATCATTTAGGGTATATTCGTAAGGAGTAGTTGCATTAGAAAAATAATTAATATACAAACTAAAATCTGCACTAAAGTCTGCATCATTGGTTCCTTCTTTTTGACTTAATCGCTTTTTGTCTTTTCCATCCAAGGTCACACTATAAATATCTCTATTGATACTCCCGTTCTCTACACTTTGATAATATATAGTTTTATTCTTTTTATTATAACCATAATAACTTGTTACTTCCCAGGGACCTTTGGTTACCTGATTTACCAACTCACCAGTTGCTGCATGATGATATATATGGTTATATCCATCTTTTTCGCTGGTCCATATAAAACTATTATCTTCTAAGAATGTAAGATTGTCTGTAATATCTATATAAGCAGCATCTTTTTCATTAAGTACAACTTTTGCTGCTTTGGTCTTGGCGTCTACAAAAATTAAATCCAGATTATTTTGATGTCTGTTCATTACCTGTACACTCAAAATATCTGGATTTGCTGTCCATTTTATTCTAGGGATATAAAAATCTTTATAATCGCCTAGTTTAATCTGATCTAATGCCATTGCACTAATATCGGCTACAAACAAGGAGACTTTTGCATTCTTCTCTCCTGCTTTAGGGTATTTAAAAACCTCTTGTTTTTGATATAAATCTTTACCGTAGACATCCATAGAAAACTCAGGCACTTCTCTTTCATCAAATCGTAAAAAAGCAATCTTGTTACTATCGGCACTCCAATCAAAGGCTCTAACAAAAGAGAATTCTTCTTCATACACCCAATCTGTAATCCCATTGATAATTTCATTTTTCTTACCATCATCGGTTAATTGTACCTCCTTACCGGTTACAAAATTTAGCATATAAATATTATTATCCAGAACGTATGCTATCTTATTTCCATCTGGTGATAACATAGGGGATTGTATTTTTTTATCACTAACTTTAAAAATACCTTTAGAAGGAACATCATAAATATGATAAATCCCTTTTGAAGAACGGCGATATATCTGTTCTAGCTCACTCGAAAGTAAAACTCTATTTTCATCTTTACTAAAAGAATACCCTTGAAACGTAGATAGATCATCTATAGAAGCAGTACTTATTAAGGTTCTTACTTTCTCACCAGTTTCATATGAATAGACTTCAATATTAATTGCTCCAGAAGCTGCATCCTTTTCTATGACCGAATATTCAGTTCCATTTTTCATAGAATGTAATGATTGCAAGCCTTGAGTCCTAAAAGTTCCTCCCCAGATTTCTTGTAGAGTAAAAGCTTTGTCTTGTGCTGATGCTACAAGACCTATAAAAATCGTAATTGTAAAAAACAATTTTGTAATTTTCATATGATAATAATTTTTAAAAATTGTTGACGCCAAGAATACTAAAAAATCCGTGAAAAATACAACAATTGCTGTTAAATACAATAAAATCATAAAATCATAGGTGTTTTTTTTAGCATATTATCAATAACACCTAGAGTTTTGTCAGCTTATTTCACTATTCACAAATCATATATTCGCACTTTTATTAATCAACTCAAAACTCATAAAACAATCATTTATACCTGTTTATTGCCTAAAATAGCAATCTTAAAAAATTCTATTTCTCAATTCATACCTCAATCGACATATCAAGAATAATGTTTTTGATATATCTAAAATCATTTAGCTATGTGTATGATAAAACAGAATAGTATATTTGAAGCCACTAATAATAACAAACATAATGGCACCTGTAGTTTCTGGGTTTTCTAAACTCTCTAAAACTGATAAAATCAAATGGTTAGCAAAGCACCATTTTAATGATGATCAAAATGCAGTAGACACTTTAGTAACCTATTGGAATTCTGATGACGGGCTTCAACAGCTTCATGATGAATTCACCGAAAACACTATTTCTAATTATTACCTACCTTTTTCGGTAGCACCAAATTTTCTTATTAATGATAAGCGTTATACGCTGCCTATGACCATCGAAGAAAGTTCTGTGGTTGCTGCAGCAAGTAAAGCTGCTAAATTTTGGCAAACACGTGGTGGTTTTAAAGCCAAAGTACTATCAACTATAAAAGTTGGACAGGTGCATTTTACGTATACTGGAAAATCTGAAAAACTACAACATTTTTTTTCTATAATTAAACCTAAGTTATTAGCATCTGTATCCCATATGACTAAAAATATGGAAAAACGAGGTGGTGGAGTAATTGACATAGAGCTTAGAGATAAAACCACAGAAATTGATAACTACTATCAATTGCATTGCACTTTTGAAACTGTAGATGCTATGGGAGCTAATTTTATTAACTCCTGCCTGGAGCAGTTTGCAAAAACAATGACTACAGAGGCAAAAGAATACCATAGTTTTTCTGCTACAGAAAAAGATATTGAGATTATTATGAGTATTCTCTCTAATTATGTCCCACAGTGTTTGGTAAAAGCTTCTGTATCTTGTGATATCAATGATTTACCCAGCACACCATCACTTTCTTCTTTGCAATATGCCAACAAATTTGTGAGAGCAGTGCGCATTGCCGAGGTTGAACCCTACCGCGCAGTAACACATAACAAAGGGATTATGAATGGTATAGATGCAGTAGTATTAGCTACAGGGAATGATTTTAGAGCAATAGAAGCAGGAGCACATGCTTATGCATCAAGAAATGGTAAATATACAAGCCTTACTCATGCCGAAATACAAAATAACATTTTAACTTTCTCTATTACACTACCTCTTGCGTTAGGTACTGTTGGCGGCTTAACTTCTCTTCATCCTTTAGTAAAATTAGCATTGCAGCTTCTCGAAAAACCTAATGCCAAAAAACTTATGGAAATAACAGCTGTAGCAGGGCTCGCCCAAAATTTTGCAGCCATAAATTCACTGATCACTACAGGAATTCAACAAGGGCATATGAAAATGCATTTGATGAATATTCTAAATCAATTTAAAGCCACAGAAGACGAAAAAAAACAACTTATAAAATATTTTGAAACAAATGCTGTTACCCATAGTGAAGTAGTAACACAGATTGAAAAACTAAGGGCTTAAAATGAAAAAATCCTTTTATAGTCATGGTAAATTATTGCTTACAGCCGAATACTTAGTATTAGATGGTGCATGCGCTCTAGCAATACCTACCAAAAAAGGGCAATGGCTACTAATTGAAGAAAATGATTCTTCTCAAATGCTATGGAAAAGCTTTGATGAAGAAGGAAATTGTTGGTTTGAAACTATTTTAACCATAGAAGACAACGCTTTTAAACAAACTCAGGATACTACTGAAGAAAGTAACATCGCTACTACTCTCATTGATATTCTTAACGTTGCAAAAGAATTAAATCCTAATTTTCTTTCTTCTGGGAAAGGATATCGTATAGAAAGCAGATTAGAGTTTCATAAGGAATGGGGGCTTGGATCCTCTTCTACTTTAATTAATAACATTGCACAATGGGCAAAAGTAAATGCATTTACTTTACTCGAAAAAAGCTTTGGAGGTAGTGGGTATGATATCGCATGTGCACAGCATGATTCTCCTATTTTATACAAACGTAATGAAGGGAATCCCACTGTAAAAGCTGCTAATTTTGACCCTTCTTTTAAAGAGAATATTTTTTTTATTTATTTAAATCAAAAGCAGGATAGTAAAGCTTCTATTAAACATTATCAGGCATTACCATTAAAAGATTTTGATAATGCTGAAGTAGCAATAAACGAAATTACGTCTAAAATATTGGATTGTTCTACTATAGATGAGTTTAATACGCTACTAGATTTACACGAAGAAATTATTTCTAAAATTATTAAAACTCCTACGGTAAAGTCTACCTTATTCTCTAATTACCCAGGTAGTATTAAAAGCCTTGGCGGTTGGGGAGGAGATTTTATTTTGGTTACCGGAAATTCTTCAGAAATGGAGTATTTTAAGAAAAAAGGATACCACACTATACTTCCTTATGCTGAAATGATTTTATAATTGTAGTTAAAATATAGGATCATAGAGTACCTAAAATACATTAATATGTTCTCTTGATGAAATCATTTTATTAAGTCAATTACTCCTTAGTGATTGACTCTAATTATCTCCTTACAGGGTCAGACATCTTCAAAAACTCACATTAACCTCTCTTTTTTAATTAGTTACATTCTTATGGACATCAAAAAAATGTGTTAAAAATTTATTTTAATTCAATTATTCAATATATTTGTTGAATAATTGAATCAATAATGAACAAACAAGAATTTAAAAACAGTATTTACCAGGAGATTGCTAACGTGGCAAAAGCCTTAGCAAATCCTTACAGACTTCGAATCCTTAATCTTATATCTCAAGACAATTATTCTGTAGAGCAAATTGCAAACGAGATAGGAGTATCAATTGCCAATGCTTCACAGCATCTACAAGTACTTAAAAAGGTGAAACTTCTTAAAACAACAAAGAATGGGCATTATGTGATTTATTCCTTATCTAATAAAAATGTATATACACTTTGGAACTCTCTACAAAGTTTTAGCTTACAAAACAGTCTAGAAATACAGGCAACTCTACAAAACTTTAAACAAGAGAAATTTGCATCGGTATCTTCGATCAACATCGATGAAATAATGGCAAACACCAATCTTGATGATTTATATTTTTTAGATGTTCGACCTGAAAAAGAATTTAAAAAAGAAGCAATTGCAAATGCAAAATCCATACCGATAGAATCTCTCAAAGACAATATAACTCAACTTCCAAAAAATAAGCAAATAATAGTGTATTGCAGAGGCCCTTTATGTGTTTTTGCAGATGAAGCAGTTCAATATCTTCAAGAAAAGGGTTATGATGCAATTCGCCTTCAGGAGGAAGTTTTAGAATGGAAACAAAGAGGATTACCAGTTAATTAAAATAAAGAGTACTATGAATTTGAAAAATACAAAAACGATCAAAGTAACAGATCTCAGAACCTTATTAGAAAACAAGGTTCCTATTCAAATTTTAGATGTAAGACCTAAAGAAGAACGCGAAGAATGGAAAATTCCTGAGAGTGATTTTGTAGATGTCTATACTCAACTAAAAGCAGGAGAAAAAAACCTATTTTCAGAAATTAATTTTTCAAAAGACATACCCGTTGTAACCGTTTGTGGTGCAGGAAAAACCAGTTTAATAGCTGCAGAACAACTTCAAGAAAGAGGTATAAAAGCATATTCTTTAGAAGGTGGGATGCGCGAATGGACAACCGCATGGAATACAGCACAAATCAAGGATAACCAAGAAACAACAATCATTCAAATTCGTAGAACAGGAAAAGGCTGTCTATCCTATATCCTAGAAAATAATGGAGAAGCAATTATCATTGATGCCTCTATAAACGATAAGGTTTATACCAATATCGCTCAACAAAATAATTGGAAAATAAAATATGTTATAGATACTCATATCCATGCAGATCATTTCTCGAGAGGAAAACAGCTAGCAAAGAAATCCAATGCCATTTTATTACTTCCCGATCAAAATATAATAACATATGATTTTGAGCCAATTACAGATGGCACTATTCTTAACTTCGGCAATGCTAAGCTTGAAGCAATTCATACACCTGGACATACACATGAAAGTTATTCTTACTTGGTAAATAATGAATCTTTATTCTCTGGAGATACCTTATTTACAACAGGTGTTGGAAGACCCGATTTAAAAGCCACAAAAGAAATCGCAAAGAAGAAGGCCAGTTTACTATATCAATCATTACAAAAATTAGTTACACTTCAAAACTCTCTTATCGTTTACCCTGGTCATATTAGCCACCCTGTTTCATTTGATAATAATATGGTATGTAGTAGTCTCGGAGATATAAATAAGAATGTGAATGTATTACAACTTAATGAAGAAGATTTTATTGATAGTATACTTCAAAAAATTCCTGAAACTCCACCAAATTATGAAGAAATCGTAAAGCTAAATATAAAAGGAAATGCAAAAGGAGCAGATTTAATTGAACTGGAAGCAGGTGCAAATCGTTGTGCCATATCTTAATCTGCTTTTTAAACAAGTTAATTATAACCAAATGGAAGAAAAAAACATACGACTAGGGTTGAAAGAAAACTGGAGGCAATTTACACTTTTGTTGATTGTAAATGCTTTTGTTGGAGGAATGGTAGGATTAGAACGTACTATACTTCCAAAATTAGCAGAAGAAGAATTCTCAATTATTGCCACCTCTACAGTATTATCATTTATAATTGTTTTTGGAGTCGTAAAAGCCATTACCAATTATTTTACAGGAGTATTAGCAAATAGTATAGGACGTAAGAATCTATTGATTATCGGATGGGTAATAGCCGTTCCTATTCCGTTTATCTTAATCCATGCTCAACATTGGAACTGGATTATTTTTGCCAACGTATTGTTAGGAATCAATCAAGGGTTAACCTGGTCAAGTACCGTAGTAATGAAAATCGACTTAGTAGGAGAAAAACACCGTGGATTAGCCATGGGGCTTAATGAATCTTTCGGATATTTTTCTATTGCTCTTGTTGCATTTACTACAGGATGGATCGCTTCTGAATACGGTTTACGCCCGTATCCATTTTATCAAGGTATTGGTTTTGTTGTATTGGGCTTATTGATTAGTATTTTTTTCATAAAAGATACCGCAAAACACGTTGCAGCAGAAACCAAAATAAATGGCATAAAACCTCTTAAAAACATTTTTTGGGACACTACATGGAGAGACAATAATTTGGGATCTATCTCACAAGCAGGATTTATTAACAACCTAAACGATGGAATGATCTGGGGAATACTCCCAATTATCCTGGCCAATAGAGGTTTTGATTTAAAAAATATCGCAATCATTGTTGCTGTATATCCTGCTATATGGGGAATCGGACAATTAGTAACCGGAAAACTATCTGATCACTACAATAAAAAAATGATGCTATTTATAGGAATGGCATTACAAGGCATAGCATTAATTTTAATGTTTTGGGCAACTTCTTTAATCCAATTCCTTACACTCTCATCGATCTTGGGGGCAGGAACAGCCATTGTATATCCAACTTTTTTATCTGCTATTGCAAGTTTTACCCACCCTAGACAAAGAGCTCAAAGTATTGGAGTTTTTAGGTTATGGAGAGATTTAGGGTATGCCTTTGGTGCATTATTAACAATAAGTATGGCTCAATTTTTTGAAGTAGATATTACAATAATTACAATAGGAGTTTTAACCATAATATCATCAATCATTATTAAAATAAGGATGACTTAATATGAACACGCCATTTATTTATTTGGATTACAACGCTTCTACACCAATAGATCCCAGAGTGACAGATGTAATGTTTCCTTTTTTAACTAATTATTATGGAAACCCTTCTAGTATTAATACCCAGGGAATAAAAGCCAAAGAAGCTATCGAAAAAGCTCGTAAACAAGTAGCAAATCTTGTAGGAGCTACTCCCGAAGAAATTATATTCACCAGTGGTGGAACAGAATCAAATAACTATGCAATTATCGGTGCAGCATTGGCCCATAAAACAAAAGGAAATCATATTATCACATCATCAATAGAACATCCTGCTGTACTAGAAGTATGCAAACACCTAGAAAACCAAGGATTCAAAATCACTTATGTAAATGTTGATAAAAACGGAATTGTTGACATTAATCAAATTGAAAAAGCAATATCACCAGAAACTATTTTAATTTCTATTATGCATGCTAATAATGAAATTGGTAGTATACAACCAATACAGGAAATAGGTAAAATCGCAAAGAAACACAATGTTATTTTTCATACAGATGCTGCACAATCTATAGGCAAAGTGATAACTAATGTTGCCGATCTAAGTGTTGATTTATTAACAATTGCTGGGCATAAATTTTATGCTCCAAAAGGTATTGGTGCATTATATATCAAAAACGGAACCTCTTTACATAAATTAATGCATGGCGCAAGTCATGAATTTAACAAACGGCCAGGGACCGAAAATACGATGTATATAGCAGGTTTAGGAAAAGCTTCTGAAATTGCTTATCAAGAATTTGAAATAAACACAACACAAATGCAAATAATGAGAGATTATTTGCTAGAACAATTAAACAACCTAAACCTGGATACCATTATAAATGGAGATTTACAAAAAACTTTGCCTAATACTCTTAATATTAGTTTTAGAAATATTGATGCGAATGCAGTTATATTCAGCTTAAGAAATGAAATAGCTGTATCTGCGGGTTCAGCCTGTCATTCTGGTGCAACTAATGTATCCAACATACTCAAATCAACTTTATCTGATTATGAATACGCCAAAGGGACATTCCGGTTTTCGGTAGGCAAAAACACTACCAAACAAGAAATTGATCGTGCAATATCGATTCTTTCTAAAGCTTTTACAAAGCATCAAACTACATAGAAATAAAAGCAACACTATAAAAATCATATTACAGACGCTACAAATTAAGTTATAGATTCTTATTTTAAATTTTTCAAAACAAAAGCGCTTCAGTTGTACAACTGAAGCGCTTTTGTTTTATACTAAAAAACTTTACTTATAACTCTAAAGCCTTAGTTACATTATTATCCATTAGCAATTCTTCTGGATTCTCTAATGCTTCTTTTACCGCTACAAGGAATCCTACAGATTCTTTACCATCGATAATTCTATGATCATAAGATAATGCCACATACATAATAGGTGCTACTACAATTTGTCCGTCTCTTACAATTGGGCGCTCTACAATATTATGCATCCCTAAGATAGCACTCTGTGGCGGGTTAATAATTGGTGTAGATAACATACTACCAAAAACACCACCATTAGTTATAGTAAAAGTTCCTCCAGTCATTTCATCAACAGTGATTTGACCGTCACGTGCTCGAATTGCCAATCGTTTTACTTCAGATTCTACTCCTCTGAAACTTAAATTTTCTGCATTACGAATCACAGGCACCATTAATCCTTTAGGACCAGAAACTGCAATACTAATATCCTGAAAATCATAAGAAATCATTTCTTTACCATCAATCATCGAATTTACCGCCGGGAATAATTGCAATGCTCGCACACAAGCTAGAGTAAAGAAAGACATAAATCCTAAGCTTACTCCATGTTTACTTTTAAATGTTTCTTTGTATTGACTACGAAGGTTAAAAATAGGTTGCATATCCACTTCATTAAACGTGGTTAGCATTGCCGTTTCATTTTTAACTGAAACCAAACGTTCTGCCACTTTACGACGAAGCATTGATAATTTTTTACGCGACTCTCCTCTGCTTCCTAATCCCGGGGTTCCCATAGCTGGTTTTGCATCTAATGCATCAGCTTTAGTAATGCGTCCATCTCTACCCGTTCCCTTTACCTGGCTAGCATCTATACCTTTTTCGGCAAGTACTTTTTTAGCTGCTGGAGAAGCAGTTCCTGTTGCATAAGTTTCTGTTTTAGCAGGAGTTGCTGGAGTTTTTTCCTTTTCCTCCTCTACTTTTGGAGCTTCTTCAGCAGGAGTTGATTTTGCTGCGCCACCTTCGGGTTTAGCCGCCTCTGTATCAATAAGACACACGACTTGACCAACTGCCACTGCATCACCCTCTTCTGCCTTAAGTGTTATAATTCCACTTGCTTCAGCGGGTAATTCTAAGGTTGCTTTATCACTGTCTACTTCGGCAATTGCCTGATCTTTTTCGACATAATCACCAGTCTCAACAAGCCATTGAGCTATTTCTACTTCTGTAATAGATTCTCCCGGTGATGGGACTTTCATTTCTAAAGCCATAATTCTGAATTTATCCTTTGTACAATTTCCTTTGGAAACTTTTAACTATACTTATTTACTAAATTTTTATCTTCTTTGATTATTTTTTGTTTTATCAAACACGTAATCAATTACTTGTTGATGTCTTCTCTTAGATCTTGTTGCACTACCTGCTGCAGGAGCTCCATATGATCTTCTACTTGCAAATCTAAATGTTTTTGCTTCATCATAATTCATTAACATATGACTTAACGCACCCATATTACGTGGTTCTTCTTGTGCCCAAACCACCTCATCTGCTTTATATTTTTTGATTATAGCATCCATCTCTGCCACTGGCAAAGGAAATAATTGCTCTATCCGTACCAAAGCAACATCCTTTCTTCCTAGTTTTTCTTTTTCTTCTAATAAGTCATAATAGAATTTACCTGTACAAAAAACTAGTGTTTTTACAGCTGTAGCTTTTGCATCCGGGTCATCTAATAGTGTTTGAAACTTACCATTGACAAATTCATCTACAGAAGAATGTACTTTAGGATGACGTAATAAACTCTTTGGCGTAAATACAATTAAAGGTTTACGGTATTTTGCTTTCATTTGTCTACGTAGCAAATGAAACAAATTAGCAGGTGTTGTTACATCGGCAACAAACATATTGTCTTTTGCACAAAGTTGAAGATATCGTTCCATA
This sequence comes from Aquimarina megaterium XH134, assembly GCF_000520975.1. Classification (GTDB taxonomy): domain Bacteria; phylum Bacteroidota; class Bacteroidia; order Flavobacteriales; family Flavobacteriaceae; genus Aquimarina; species Aquimarina megaterium. The sequence goes on along the minus strand of NZ_JACB01000056.1, from coordinate 38,165 downwards.
CGAGCCGAAGAGTGTTCTGCCCCCTGCCCTTCGTAACCATGTGGTAACAACATCACCAAACCGTTTTGTAATTTCCACTTATCCTCTGCAGAAGAAATATATTGATCCAGCATAATCTGTGCACCATTACTGAAATCTCCAAATTGCGCTTCCCAGATTGTTAGAGTCTTTGGACTTGCCATGGCATATCCATAATCGAATCCTACAACTCCATATTCTGACAACAATGAATTATAGATATAAAAATCTGATTGATCACCTTTTAGATTATTTAATAGCACTACCTCTTCTTCACTATCCTCTACTTTGATAACTGCGTGTCTATGCGAGAATGTTCCTCTTTCTACATCTTGCCCACTCATTCTTACATCGTACCCTTCTTTTAACAAAGAACCATAAGCTAATAGTTCTCCCATTGCCCAGTCTAATTGGTCTGTTTCAAAGAATCTTTTATGTCTGTCATTTACTATTTTCTCTATTTTACGAAGAAACTTTTTATCCGAAGGAAGCTTAGTAATAACTTCTGCTATTTCAGTAAGTTTATCTTTTGGATACGTAGTATCAACTACTTCCATCATTTTATCTTCTTGTATTCTTTCAAAACCAGCCCATTCATCTTGCATAAATGGAGTTATCACAGTTTTTTCTTGCTTACGAGAATCTTCTAATTCTTCTTCGAGAGATGCTTTATATTCTTTTTCAAGTTTAGCAACATAATCTTTATCAATAATACCTTCAGAAATCAATTTTTCTGCATAAATATCTCTCGGATTTTTGTGCTTAGCAATAGCTTTATATAGCTTAGGCTGAGTAAAGCGTGGTTCATCTCCTTCATTATGACCATATTTACGATATCCTAGTAAATCTATAAATACGTCACGACCAAAATTCATTCTGAAATCTAATGCAAAATTAGTTGCATGAACTACTGCTTCTGCATCATCTGCATTTACATGTAAAACAGGTGATAGAGTAACTTTACCAACATCGGTACAATACGTTGATGAACGTGCATCCAAATAGTTAGTTGTAAACCCAATCTGATTATTCACTATTATATGTATAGTTCCTCCGGTTTTATATCCATCTAGCTGAGCCATTTGAACAATCTCATAGACGAGTCCTTGTCCAGCTACAGCTGCGTCTCCATGAACCACTATTGGTAACACCTGAGAAATATTTTCTTTATAATGTGTATCTTGTTTTGCTCTGGTTATTCCTTCTACTACAGCACCTACTGTTTCTAGATGCGATGGATTAGGAGCAATATTCATATTAATTGCTTTTCCAGAATCTGATTCTCGTTTAGAGGTCCAACCCAAATGATATTTTACATCCCCATCAAATATTGCTTCCTCGTAGTCTTTTCCATCAAATTCACTAAAGATATCTTTTGGACTTTTTCCAAAAATATTTGTAAGTGTACTTAAACGACCACGGTGAGCCATACCCATTACAAATTCTTTTACTCCTAGATTAGCTGCCTTTTCTACCAGTGCATCTAAAGCAGGAATAAGAGATTCTCCTCCTTCGAGAGAGAATCGTTTTTGGCCAACATATTTAGTATGTAAAAAGCTTTCGAATGAAACTGCCTGATTTAATTTTCTAAGAATATGTTTCTTTTGTTCTGCAGAAAACTTAGTTCTATTGGTATTAAAATTAACCCGGGCCTGTATCCACTCTCGTTCTTCCGGATCACGAATATACATATACTCGATACCAACAGAATCACAATATATTTGTTCTAGGTGAACAATAATATTACTTAATGTATTGGGACCAATCCCAATAATTTCTCCTGCATTAAAAACTGTATTAAGATCGGCCTGACTTAATCCAAAATTTTCTAACGCCAATGTTGGGATATATTTTCTTCGCTCTCTTACAGGATTTGTTTTGGTAAACAAATGCCCTCGAGTTCTATATCCGTCTATTAATCGAACTACCTGAAATTCTTTTTGAACATTTTGGGGAATAGCAACAGTTTCTCCTGGTGCTTGATCAACATACATAGTTTCTTCTGAACCATTAGCATTTTCTACTCCAAAATCAAATCCTTGAAAAAATGCTCTCCAACTAGGTTCTACACTATCAGGATTCTGTATATATTGATCATATAAATCTGCAAAAAATGCGGTATTAGCCGCATTTAAAAATGAATATTTATCCATATGTAAGTATTCAACTGTCTTTTAAATAATAAAACGCCACAAAAATACAATAATTACGGTATATTAGGTATCGAATTATTTATATTTATATTATAATTTTTCATAAAATTAACAATGAAAGTAAATGTTCATCAAAATATTAAAATCCTTGTCTTAGTTCTTTCAATTTTATTTTCCTTACAAAAAAGTTATTCTCAAAACGATGATTTTTGGTCCAATGTTAGTTTTGGAGGCAATCTGGGAATTGGTTTTGGCAATGATACTTTTAGTGGAGTAATCGAACCATCAGTACTATATAATTTTAATGAACAATTTGCTGCCGGAATGGGAGTTAGTTTTGGATATATCGAATCTAACAATTTTACAGCGACCAATTATGGAGGAAGTATACTTGCTTTTTATAGCCCAATACGAGAAATCAGACTCTCACTTGAGTTTCAGGAGATGGGAGTTTCGAGAACTCTTGAAATTGAAAACGCACAGGACCTGAAAGAAAATTATTGGTATCCGTCGCTATTTATTGGTGGTGGTTATCGTATAGGTAATGTAAGTGTTGGTATTCGTTATGACCTCCTTTATGATAGCAATAAAAGTATCTACGGAAGCGCCTACACACCCTTTGTTAGTGTGTTTTTCTAAAGAATTGTCTTACCACAAATAAAAAATACAATTATGTGGTTTTCCTCCATATTTCACGAGTTTTTTTTCAGCTTTGCGAAGTGTCCTATATTTATATCGTAGATCTTCAGCATCTGTAGTACAATCTACTTTTTTAAAACTAAGCGTATTAAAAAAATCCTGATCCCATTCTGATTGTTTTTTCATATCCTTCCTTTCATGGCACATTACAATACGATTTTGCCGTAAAAATGTTCGATTCTCGGTAACATCTAACACTTTCTCCATTGAAAAAGACGTTTCTCTTTCGCTCTTGGTATAACGAGTATTAGATCGAATAATCTCGGTAAACGTTGTAAATAACTGTAGCGTATCATTTTCGATATAGTAATATTCTAAACTATTATCCCAGTTTTGCTTATAGATATGCTTTATCAATTTTAATTGATCATTTTTATAATAATAGTAAATGTTCCCTGAGAAATATTCTGAACAATGATATCTTTTGGATAATTGTTTAATCAAAGTGTCTCTTTCTTTTTTACCAACTTCTCTCAAAAACTCTTCATAAGAAATGTTTATTTTATCTTGAGAAAGATCCTGACCATAATTAATGGTTAATACGAAAAATAAGAAAATGCTACTATAGAACTTCATACGTTTAAGATTTCTAGTTATTCTACATTTTATTTTACATCTAAGATAAATTTTTGATCAATAGAATCTCATCCTTTGTTTCTGTACCAAACTTTTTGCCACTCTCTCTTTAGAATCAAATACGCAGCATATTCTGCAATATCAGCACTATCTTCAGAATCCAGGCTTCTTATCTTGGTTTCAGAGACATCTACAGCATACAACAAATTAAGGTACTCATTAAAAGCGTTCTGTAATTTTTCAACAAGCAAGTACGCCACTTCAGAAAACAGATCCTGAGGTGTTTTACTTTTGATATCATAATCAATCCCTGCACGATTCAGATCTTTTTGTAATTGCGCCAGAAACTGAGGATACAAATCAGAATTAGAAACCTCATCAATTAATTGCTTTGCAGTAATAAGACTATATCTGTTAGACACTTCGATTCATTAATTTTTCTCCAAATGATTTCAATATCGCTTTTTTATCTTCTGTAATAGAGAGAGTTTCTAAAACGGAAAATGCTTTATTCGTATATTTTTCAATCTCTAATCGTGTTTTATCTTTTGCCCCGGTGGTCTCAAAAAGATGTTTTATAATATCTATTTTTTGAGATGGGTCATTAGGAGTAAGAGAAAATAATTCTTTTAATTGCTTACGTTCCTCTTCACTTGCAAATTCCAAAGCTTTTAGATATAAAATAGTTTTTTTATTCTCAATTATATCTCCTCCTACTTGTTTACCAAAAGTCTTAGGGTCACCAAAAGCATCCAAATAATCATCCTGAAGTTGAAATGCTAATCCTAATAATCTTCCAAAATCATAAATCGAAGACCTACAATCTTCTGAAGCATTAGCAACGGTAGCTCCCATTCTCATCGCTGCGCCAACTAAAACCGCCGTCTTATATTCTATCATTTGGATATATTCGGGAATAGTTACATCATCTCTGGTTTCAAAATCAATATCATATTGTTGCCCCTCACATACTTCTATTGCTGTCTTGGTAAATAGTTTAGCCAGTTCTCTAAAAGTATTTCCTTCATAATTTTCAAACAATTGATAAGCATTAATCAACATCGCATCTCCTGAAAGAATTCCTGTATTTATATCCCATTTTTCATGAACAGTTTCTTTTCCTCTCCTAAGAGGAGCATCATCCATTATATCATCATGTATTAAGGAAAAATTATGAAAAATCTCTATAGCCAATGCTGCATCTAAAGCTTTTTTGTAATCTCCTCCAAAAATTTCAGAAGACATTAATACCAAAATCGGCCGCAATCGTTTACCACCAAGATTAAGAATATAGGATATTGGTTCATAAAGATTCTTGGGCTCTTTAGTTATTGTTTTTTTAGACAGATATTCTAAAAAATACCTCTGATAATCAGAAATTGTGTGCACAGTATTTTTTTATGCTAAAGTAATTGAAACTTTTTAAAAAACTAATGCTAATCATAATCTCATATCTAAAACATTTTATTGATCAAAATCTGGGCGTAATGTTAAAAATTTGCAAAACTCAGGAAACTTTTATTGTTTTTAAAGTTTCCGTGTGTACATTTGGCAAAAAAAATGAATCCCTTTAATGAAAGACAAAATAATAGAAAAAGCTAATGATATGTTTTTGAATTTGGGTTTTAAGAGTGTCACTATGGACGATCTCGCTACCGAAATGGGAATTTCTAAAAAGACAATTTACACACATTTTCAAAATAAAACAGCACTGGTAAAGGCAACTACAGATCATCTTTTTTGTACTATTTCTGATGGAATAGACGCTATTGTAGATCAAAAAAATGGGCCAATAGAAGAGCTATACGAGATTAAAGCTTTTGTATTAAGACATCTTAAAAATGAAAAGACCGCCCCACAATACCAGCTTCAAAAATATTATCCTAAGATATATAAAGCTCTTAAAGCTCGACAATTTGATATGATGCAAGAATGTGTTATTGAAAATCTTGAACGAGGAATTAATGAAGATGTTTTTAGAAAAAACATAGACATCCAATTTATTTCAAGAATATATTTTATTGGAGCAATTGGAATAAAGGATCAAGAAATGTTTCCGATGCAAAAATTCCCTATAACTCAACTTATGGCAGATTATCTGGAATATCATGTTAGGGGCATTGCCACAAAAAAAGGATTAGAAATTTTAAACAATCTACTAATAAAAGAGTAATATCTATGAGAAACAACCTTTGGTTAATTTGTTTGGGTTGGTTATTTACAACCACAATATTAGCTCAACAACCACCAGCAAATTCTTCATATTCCTTTACACTAGATGAGGCGATAGAATTCGCATTAAAAAACAGTTATCAATCTATTAATGCAAGACGTGATGTAGCAAAAGCACTTAAAAGAAAATGGGAAACCACAGCAGATGGTCTTCCTCAAATTAGCGCATTGGTCGATTATCAAAATCAATTAAAGCAACCTGTTTCGCTATTACCAGGAGAAGTTACCGGCGGAGAGCCTGGAACTTTTGTTCCTGTTGTTTTTGGAACAAAACAACAAGCATCGGCAACAGCAACGCTAAGTCAACTTATTTTTGACGGTTCTTATTTAGTTGGTTTACAAGCAGCAAAGAGTTTTTTACAATATAACAATGATGTTGAAGAAAAAACCCAACTCGAAGTCCGTAAAGGCGTTGTTAACGCATATGGAAGCGTACTTGTCGCTCAGGAAAGCGTAAAGATTCTTAAAAACAATGTCGCTACTCTAGAGAAAAATTATCTGGAAACAAAGAAGATTTTCGAGAATGGTCTGGCCGAAGAAGAAGATGTAGAACAACTACAAATTACTTTATTACAGATTAAGAATCAGTTTAGTAATGCAGAACGGTTAGAAAGAATCGCTATGCAAATGTTTAATTTAACTCTTGGAGTACCTGTTGATTCGAATATTGTGCTTTCTGATAATTTAGATGGTCTTGCTTTAAAAAACATGGATCAATCTGTTATCTCTAAACCATTTAACATAGAAAATAATATAGATTACAGATTAGCATATCTTCTTACCGAACAAACGCGGTTAGAGTTAAAACTAGAAAAAAGTAGGGCACTTCCGTCTTTGTCTGCTTTTGTTAATTATGGTACACAAGCCAATAGTAATTCTTTTACTTTTTTGGATAGTGATCAACGTTGGTTTCAATCTTCTATTTTGGGAGCAAGCCTGAAGATTCCGATTTTCAGTTCTTTAAAGAGAAGTGCCAGAACGCAACAGGCCAGAATAGCTGACGAACAATCGAGAACCGATTTTTTGAGAATTCAACGAGAAATACAACTTAAGTATGATACCGCAATAAGTGATTATAAATTTTCGATGGAAAGTTATAATACTTCAAAGCAAAATCTCACACTAGCAGAGCGAATAGAGAAAAAAAATCAGATTAAATACACAGAAGGACTTGCCTCTAGTTTTGAATTAAGACAAGCACAATTACAGCTATACTCTTCTCAGAATGAAGTATTGAATGCTATGCTTAACATTATCAACAAAAAGGCTGAACTAGAAACGATTTTAAATACACCAAATAATAATTAACCATATTATGAAAAAGATACTTACCATATTATCTATATCACTTCTTATCATTTCATGTGGACAAAACAATACAAAGTCTATCGATAAAATTATAGAAGACGGTAATCTACAAGCAATACGTGCCAAAAGAACCGAAATAGCAGCCAAACAACAAGCCGTTGCTGATCAATTAAAACAATTGGATGAAGCAATAGCCTCTTTGGATTCTGTAAAAAGACTTCCTTTGGTAACTACAATCACAGCAAAAGACACACTATTTAATCATTATCTGGAGTTACAAGGAAATGTAGAAACCAAGAAAAACTTAGTTCTATATCCTGAGATGAGTGGGATCCTGACCAGAGTTTACGTGAAAGAAGGACAAAAAGTATCCAAAGGTCAATTACTTGCCAGAATTGATGATGGTGGATTAGGTCAGCAATTGTCTCAAGTAGAAGTGCAGGCACAATTAGCTAAAACGACTTTTGATCGCCAAAAAAGACTTTGGGAGCAAAAAATAGGTTCAGAAATTCAATATCTCGAAGCTAAAACAAATTTTGAAGCACAGCAAAACGTAGTAAATCAGATCAAACGTCAATTGGCTAAGACAACTGTAACTGCTCCATTTTCTGGAGTTATTGATAATGTAATTACAGAACAAGGAAGTGTAGTTTCTCCAGGGCAAACAGCACTGATACGTATAGTTAATCTGGATGATATGTATATTGAAACCGAGGTACCAGAACGTTATATCCCAAGTGTTACTATGGGTAAAAATGTAGAAGTATATTTCCCGGTTCTAGGAAAAACAATTAGCACAAAAATTCGTCAAGTAGGTAATTATATCAATCCAAACAATCGTTCTTTTATGGTAGAAGTTGGTATTCCTTCAAATGGAGGAACTGTAAAACCAAACCTTACAGCCAAGGTAAAAATCAATGATTATACTAATGAAAAAGCGATCTTAATACCACAAAGTATTATTTCTGAAAATGCAGAAGGAGATCAATATACTTATGTTACCTCTGGTAAAGATGCTCAAAACATAGCTGAAGCTAGAAGAGTAATTGTAAAAACAGGGAAGACACAAGGAGATCTTATTGAGATTACAGAAGGTATTAATAATGGGGATGCTATTATTAGTGAAGGTGCCAGAAGTGTAAAAGATGGTCAGAAAGTTAAAATTTTAAACTAACAATCTATGGAAGTTAACAAGAAAAAGGTAGATAAGGAATTTAAGTTATCGTCCTGGGCGATAAATAATCCAACTACTATTTATGTAATGATTGGCATATTCTTGGTTTTAGGACTTTCTGCATATTTCTCTATGCCTAGAGAAAATTTTCCTGAAATCAATGAAACCAAAATTTACATTAGTGTTCCTTATCCCGGAAATACTGCAGAAGATATTGAACGTTTAATAGTAGATCCATTAGAGGACAAGTTAAAAAGTGTAAGTAATGTAATAGAGATTCTATCGACTTCGCAAGAAGATTACGCTATTATAACTGTAGAATTTGATGAAAAACTCTCTGTGCCTGCTGCAAAGCAAAAAGTAAAAGACGAAGTAGATTCTGAGACAGCAAATGAAGACTGGCCTACTTTTAATGGTGCCAAAGTAGAACCTAATGTTTTTGATTTGAGTATTTCTGAGGAAACTCCGATAATGAATATTAATATTTCGGGAGATTATCCGGTAGGTAAACTAAAAGAATTCGCAGAATATCTTGAAGACGAAATAGGAGATCTTAAAGAAATCAAAAAAGCAGATATTCGTGGTGCTCAGGAAAAAGAAGTAGAAGTTGCTGTAGATATCTACAAAATGATGGCTGCCAAAGTGAGTTTTGACGATGTGATCAATACCATACGTAATGGGAACATGACTATGTCTGCAGGAAACATGATCGCTAGTGGACAAAGACGTACGATACGAATCCTGGGAGAAATTGACCGCCCTTCGCAATTAGATGACTTTGTAGTAAAATCTCAGGACGGAGCTGTTTATCTAAGAGATATTGCCAAAGTAAGTTTTAAAGAAGAAGACAAAACTACTTATGCAAGAGAATTTGGCCATAATGTAGTTATGCTGGATGTAAAGAAACGTTCTGGGGAAAATATGATCGAAGCTGTAGAGAAAATAAATGGAATTCTTGACGAGGCTAAGGAAAATGTGTTCCCAAAGGATTTAGAAATTACAGTAGCAAATGATCAATCTGAAAAAACTGAAAATCAAGTAAGCGACCTGGTTAATAATATCATTTTTGGTATCATCCTGGTAGTTGGAGTTTTGATGTTCTTTTTAGGCTTTAGAAATGCATTGTTCGTAGGGTTTGCGATACCAATGTCTATGTTTATGTCTTTTATGATTCTATCTGCTCTGGGATATACGATGAACACAATGATTCTTTTTGCATTAATCATGGGGTTAGGAATGCTGGTAGATAATGGTATCGTAGTAGTAGAGAACGTATATCGTTTGATGGAAGAAGAAGGGATGTCTCGAATAGAAGCAGCAAAAAAAGGTATAGGAGAGATTGCATTTCCGATAATCATTTCCACTTTAACTACAGTGGCAGCTTTTGTTCCATTAGGAATGTGGCCAGGAGTTATGGGACAGTTTATGATCTATTTCCCTATTACATTATCGGTAGTATTGGGGTCCTCTCTATTCGTTGCAATATTCATTAACTCTATGTTGGTTTCACAATTTATGGAAGTTGGTGAAAAAGTATTGACCGTAAAACAATTGATTCGATTAAGTATCATTTTAGGAGGTATTGGGATTTTTATACTAATATTTGGTGGAGCTGTAAGTGGATTAGGTAGTCTTATGATTTTTACCGCTGCTATGTTTTGGGTATATAAATATGTATTAAAAGGTGCCGCCAATTTTTTCCAAAGAAGAATCCTTGCATGGCTTGAAAATAAATACCAACGTTTTTTAACCTATGCCTTAAAGGGATGGAGAGCTTATGGTTTTACTATTGGTACATTTATTTTACTATTTGTTGTATTTGCAATGTTTGGCGGCTCAATAGGAAGTCAGCGTACCAAAGTAGAATTTTTCCCGGATAACAAGCCAAATCAAATTGTGGTTTATGTAGAATATTCTCAAGGGACGGATATAGAAAAAACTAATGCCATTACTAAAGAAATTGAGCAACGTGTTTATGCTGTTATCAACGAATCAGAATATTTAGAAGGTGAGAATCATAATTTTCTTGTAGAATCTGCAGTCTCTCAAGTGGGAGAAGGTGCAGGAAATCCTCAGACCGATGGAGGAAGTAATGCCGAAATGCCTCATAAAGCAAAGATTACAGCTACAATGAGAGAGTTTAAATATAGAAAAGGAAAAGATTCTGAAATATTACGTCAAAAGGTACAAGAATCTTTAAAAGGAATTTACCCTGGTGTAGCTATCTCTGTAGAGAAAGATCCTGTAGGTCCTCCTGCCGGATATCCTATCAATATTGAAATCGAAGGCCCTGATTATGATGAGTTAATTACTATTGCAGAACAGATGCGTAACTTTATTAACGAAAAAAATATTCCTGGTATCGAGGAATTAAAAATTGACGTTAATAAAGGCAAGCCTGCTATGCAAGTTGTTGTTGATCGTGAAAAAGCAGGAGAATTAGGTGTTTCTGCCGGACAGGTAGGAAATCAACTACGTCGTTCTATTTTTGGTGAAAAAGCAGGTGTATACAAAAAAGAAGGTGAAGATTATGACATCTATGTTCGATTTAATGAAGATAATCGATATAACACCAGCGCACTCTTTAATCAAAATATCACCTTTAGAGATCCGGCTTCAGGAAAACTAAAAGAAATACCTGTTTCTACCGTAGCTTCACAAAAAAACACTTCTTCGTTTAGTGCTGTAAAACATAAAGATACCAAGAGAGTCGTAACAGTATATTCTGGTTTACAACCAGGTTTTACCGATGCAGGAGCTATTGTATCTCAGATTCAAACCGAGATGTCTAGCTTTATAACGTTACCCAGAGGAGTAAAGATTGATTATACGGGTCAGATAGAAGAACAAGGTAAACAGATGGCATTTTTGATGGGAGCATTTTTCTCTGGATTAGGACTTATCATGTTGATTCTAATATTTCAATTTAGTTCTATTTCTAAGCCTACCATTATTATGATTGCTATTTTCTTGAGTTTTATTGGTGTTTTTGGAGGTATATTGGTTACCGGAGCTTCTTTTGTGATTATGATGACAATGATGGGTATTATCTCATTGGCAGGGATTGTTGTAAATAATGGGGTAGTTCTTCTCGATTATACGCAGTTACTGATCGATCGTAAAAAAGTAGAACACAATGTACTGGAAAAAGAATTGCTGCCTAATGATGAGGTAATGAAAATTATTATTAGAGGTGGTAAAGCTCGTTTACGACCGGTACTATTAACAGCAATTACCACTGTATTGGGATTAATACCGCTAGCTATCGGATTCAATTTAGATTTCTTCTCCCTATTTAGTACAGGAGATCCCAAAATATACCTAGGTGGTGATAATGTAATTTTCTGGGGACCATTAGCCTGGACAGTTATATATGGATTGATTATTGCAACATTTTTAACTTTAATTATTGTACCCTGTTTATTCTTTATTGTACATCGTATAAAGGTTAGATTTAGCAAAAAGAAAGTTGCTGCGGTACCTGTAGTTACTGCAACAGCATAACATTTTATAAAATTGATTACAAAAAAAGTCACGGCTTATACCGTGACTTTTTTGTTTAGTTTTTATACTCCTAAAAATTACTCTTTTATTTAACGATTTTTGAAGTAATGCTTAGTTTTACGGGCTCTAATAAATCATCAATTCCTTTATTATATTTTATACTGGGGTAAAATACTGCTGTTGTTTTATACGTCCCTTCTGGGTAATCTCTAGAATTTACTGTTACCAATACATCTCTGCTTTCTCCAGGTATTAATCCTCCTGAAGGTAAAATTCTACGAGCTGTAATCACTTTGGTAGGAGTTATAGGTTCTTGATTTTCATAAGTAGTAGCTTTTTCATATTCGAGTATATGATTTCCTTGATTAATCCACTTTGTAACCGTAAATGTTTCTGAATTACCTTCTGTCGCATCTGGGGTCGTAATAGATACTGTTTCTATTTTAAGAGGGTTTATTACATCAACAATTACCTTAGTGGTTCTAAGTTTATCATTATTCTTATCCTTAACTGCTAATATAAAATTCTTAGGATATTTAAAATCAATACTTGCATTTCCTTCAGGATATTCTGCATCCATGTCTACAGGCGCTACAGAAGAATCCTGAGTATAAAAAAGTTTTGTTCCATCATAGGTAATTGTGGGTATTAAACTTGTAAAATCGGTACCTAACGGGACAAAAAGATATATTATATCTCTTCCTGTATCTTCAATAGTTCTTGAAATCATGATATCATTTGGCAAACTTGGGTTTTTACTTTTTTCAAAGGTGAAGTTTGTTATTTTTAGAGTTTCTGGTACTGGCTCTACTTCTTTTACAATACTAACATTATAATGAAGTAACTCCTCTTTATCACCTGTAGCGTTTGTAATTGTATATACATTTACCTTTTGATCGTCATATGACAATCCGATCTCATTACCAGGAGAAATACTAAACTTACTCAGGTTGAGCTCTGCCGATGTTATAGATGCACTTATATTATCTAAAGAAGTTGTACTAGATACTGTAATTTTAATGTCTCCATATTTCACTTCTTTATTTTCTACAATCTCCGGATCAACAATATTTATTTCTTTGTATTGTATTCCAAATAATGGAAAGTCTTTAAGCTTCCCTTCTTCTATAGTAATCCCAGGTGTTAGAACCGTAGAATCATCATCATTAGAATTACAGCTAATCATAAAAAATACAGAGAAAATAACACTTCCAATGTTTGATAATCTAATAATATGTCTCATTGCTTGTTTTTTAAATTTATCAAGCAAATCTATATTCCCTTTATATGGTTTCTAAATTAATATGGTACATCACACTCTTTACTTGGTGAATGTATTAAAATACAGGGTAAAGCTGATTCGTTTTTCTAGATTACGTGGCAATATTAAATGCAATAGTATAGTAAGCCCCCGGATTAGAAATGATATGTATTGATCCGTTAATTTGTTGAGTTAACCCTTGTATGAGTTGCATTCCAAGAGATCGACTATTTTCAATCTCAAAATCTTCTGGAAAACCAACTCCTGTATCTTTTATGGTAAGAACACATTGGTCTTTATTTCTAGAAGCTTCTATACTAATTTGTCCTCCCTGATTATCCCGAAAAGCATGCTTAATACTATTTGCAATAATCTCATTAACAATTAAACCACAAGGAACCAGATAATCCATATCTAAATTAATATCTTCTATTGTTCTATCTATAGTTATGTTTCGTTCAGAAAGCTGATAGCTGGTCTTGAAATGAGTTAGCAAACCATCTAAATAAGTCTGTAAATTAATCAAGGATAAATCATTAGACTTGTACAGTTTTTCATGAATAATTGCCATCGCCTGTATTTTGTCCTGAATCTCTTGTAAAATCTCTGCAGCACTTTTATGCTCACTAAATTTATCCTGAAGACTTAGTAAACTAGATACAATCTGTAAGTTATTTTTCACTCGATGATGTACTTCTTTTAATAGTATTTCTCGATCTTTAAGGGTTTGAGATATTTTACTGTTTTTTTCTGCAAGAATTCTATTGGTTTTTTGCTTGTTTTTGTATGCATACAATAGTGTTACCAATACTATTATTAATGCTACTAATCCTGTTATCAATACAATTTGTGTAGTTCTCTGACTTTCATTCTCTAAAACTTTTATTTTATTTTCTTTGGTTAGTATTTCGACTTCTTTTTCTTTGTTTTCTAAATCAAACTTTGCTTGTATTTCTCGGAGCTGTTTATGTTTTTCTTCTGAAAATAATGAATCTTTAACTGTATTGTATTTTAATAGATATTCATAACTTTTTTTATATTCCATTTTTTTGTTAGAATATTTATGAAGTGCTTGGTATACTCTTGATAGTTGTGGTAAAGCTTTTGTTTCTGTAGCTGCCAACAACGCTTTATCATAATAGAATGTTGCTGTTTTAATATTTTCGAGTTTATCGTAGATATCTCCCAATGTTAAATATGATAATGTAATATCTTCTGAAGACCCTCTTTCTAATCGAATCTTTAATGCTTTTTTAGTATATTCTATTGCTTCATTTAATTTTTTTTCTTCTACATTTATTTGAGATAGATTATTATATCCTGATATAATAACTTCTGGGTAATTTGTTTTTTCGGCAATACTAATAGATTCTGCTAATACATTTTTTGCCTTTTCAAATTCTTTTTGACGCATATACATTTCACCGACAGCCCCTAAAATATGAGCTCTAAATTTTTCGTTTCCAATCTTTTTAGATAATGTTAATGCCTTATTATAGTATATCAATCCATTCTCATCATCTTTCAGCCGACAAGAATATAAAGAGCCTATGTTACCTGTTATTCCTACAATAAAATTCTCTTCCTCCAGTGTTTCATAGATCTTAAGTGCTTTTAAATAATTATCCAGAGCCTGGTTATAATTCCCCATTTTCACATAGGTCACTCCAATATTTTGATAGCTCTTTGCAACTCCCAACTTATATTGTAATCTTTTTGCAACCTCTAGCATTTTTTTATTATAAAACAATGCCTTTTCATGTTCTGATTTAGCATTATAGAAATTTCCCATTCTTAAATAAAAAAACCCTGTATCCTTAGTATATTCATCCTTCACTAATTCTAATCCTTGCCTAGCATAGTCAAGGGCTTTTTCTATCTCTATCTTGCTATATGTATTAACTAATTGTTTATAGATTTCTATTTTTTCCTGTTTAGATGCTGTCACCAGTTTTTGTTCTAAACTATCAGTTTGTGCATTTACCGAGATATAAAAAAATAAAAAAAAGAGAGAACTATATCTCTCTAAAAAACATACTATTTCCTTCATATTTAAAGAATATCTAATCGTTCTAATAATTGACTTTTATATGCCTTGCTTACCGGAATATTTTTATCCCCAATAAAGACAAACCTATTTTCTATTTTATCAATTTTATCTAATGCTACCATATATGATCTATGAATTCTCAAGAATTTATCCTGGGGTACTTTTTCATAGAATTCTTTCAAAAACATATTTACCACAACTCTTTTATTTCTGGTAATAATTTGAGTATAATTATCCATAGCTTCTACCCATAAAATTTCGTCTATTTTAACACGTATAAGCTGAGATTTATCCTTAACAAATAGAGTATCTGATACTTTATTATTCGGGAGCATAACTCCGGAACTTTTATTCTCAACCTGTTTTTGCAAGGCTATTTGTAGCGTAAAAGACAACTCTTTTATATTAAAGGGTTTTAATAAGAATCCAAAAGGTTTGGATTGTAAAGCTTCTTTAAATGTAGTGTCATCTCCATTAGCAGTAAGAAAAACAATTGGAATTTTATATTTCGCATAAATATCTTCTGCTGCATCGATACCATTTTTATCTCCCAAAATATTAATATCCATGATAACAATATCCGGTATAGTTTCTTCACTATATTTTATTGCTTCTTTATAAGTACTTGCAATCCCCACTATAACATAATCTAATTTCTCTAAGCTAATTTTAATATCTAATGCAATTGAAAACTCATCTTCGACGATTAGTACTTTTTTGTTCTTTATCATAAAAATAACTCTCTTTGCTTTAAGCTACAAAGCTATTTAAATACCAACCTGTCAGTATTAAAAAAGTATTAATATTTTACAAGATTGACAGAACAGATTACAAACAATAAAAACGCACATTTTTTAAAATATACTATTCATCGTCTTTGTTGTTTTTAGATACACAAACTTATTTGACACATCAATAGCAACAAAATCAATATGGCAAGTGGTGTAGTTTTCGGGGTGAATGAATCTAAAAAAGAGGTAGAGAAATTTCTGATATTACAAAACAGTATCCATAATTAAAAAAAACGGCTTCTATACTATTGTATAAAAGCCGTCTGGGGAAAATATAATTTTATTTCTCACTTGCTGACTATCCTTAATATAAGTGAGTTTGTATTATGCGACGAAATTAGGAATTCCTATCCCATAATTGATTTCACTTTTTCGCAGTAATTATGTCACTTTTTGACAGTAATTCTATTTTAGCAAATTCTTAGAAATTCTGACCTCATTTTACTTAAAAACAGATTATAATCAACAACAAAGTTTCATCCCTATTATTTGTTTTATATTCTAACATTAATCGGTATGAATTCATTATAAAATCTACACAATATATAATTTAATTCAACTAATAATTCTAATGATTAAGATCTGTTTTTTTGAAAAAAAAATCCCAGTCTCGAAAAATGAGACTCGTATATAGTATTATTGCCTTGTTAATTTTATTAGGAGATTTTAAACGTTTTCCCATAAGAGTACTATGGCCTTACTGTTTTAAATCCTATATATTTTCATCAATGACATGCTTGTAATGCAGCCATAACAAGTGATGAGCCAAGGTGTTCATTAAAAGAAAATTCTATTGGTGAATTGTTAAAATTATATTAATTTCGTTATCCCAACATAGCTATTACACATTGAAACTAAAACTACTCATCCTTTTTCTGGGCGCTACTTTAATTGCTTCAAGTCAAAATCTTGAGCAAATAGGAAAAGTCCCCTTACTTCGATTTAATGGTGGAATTTCTGGTAATGGTGTATTTTATGATGGTACTGCAAATCGAGATCCTTTTACATATTTTATAAACGGTAATCTTAATTTTAATATTAGTGGGGTATATAATATCCCTTTGTCTTTTTCATATACCAATCAAGACTTTGGCTATAGTACACCTTTCAAAATAAATCGTTTAAGCATTCATCCTTCATATAAATGGGTTGCTACTCATATTGGAGATGTCGCTATGACTTTTTCTCCATATACATTAAGTGGACATCAATTTACGGGAGGAGGAGTCGATCTTACCCCTAATGGTCCTTTTAAGATAAGTGCATTATACGGTAGATTCCTTAAAGAATCTGAATATAATCCTGAAACTCCTGAAGCAATACCTGCTTATAAACGAATGGGATTTGGATTTAAAACCTCTTATGCTTTTGAAAAAGCTTCAATCGGACTTATATTTTTTACTGCAAAAGATGACGAAACTTCAATTCAAAATTCATTTCCTGTAGAATTAGAATTAACCCCAAAGGAAAATGCCGTGGTAAGTGCAGAAACTAATTTTACAATATTTGAAAAAGCTAAAATAAATTTAGAATATGCCATTTCGGGGGTTACCGAAGATACTCAGGCATCAGAATCACGAACAACAACAGGAGTTCTTTCTTTTTTATTAAACGAAAACTTAACCACAAATTATTACAACGCATTAAAAGCTCAACTTGACTATCCTGCTGGTAATGGTTCTGTTGGTGTTGGGTATGAACGTATTGATCCTGATTATAGAACTTTTGGCGCATATTACTTCAATAATGATCTCGAAAATATAACTTTAAATGCCTCTCAAAGTATATTCAATAATAAGGTTAGTCTTAATGTTAATGCGGGGCTTCAGCGAGATAATCTAGACGACACCAAAAGCTCAGAATTACAACGCATCGTAAGTGCAGTTAATGTTACATATACAAGTTCTGAAAAACTTTCTATTAATGCTGGATATTCCAATTTTCAATCTTATACTAATATTCAGAATCAGTTTGATTTTATTAATGAGGTTAATCAATTTGATAACATAGATACACTTAATTATCGTCAAATATCTCAAAATGCAAATCTGGGAATTAATTACACATTAAAAAAAACAGAAAGTCAACAGCAAGCTGTTAATGTAAATCTCACCTATCAAAGTTCTGACAATAAACAAGATGGAAGAACTATAGAAAATGGGTTATCAAAGTTTTATAACATTGCTTCTGCATACACTTTGGGATATCCCAAAAACTCACTTAATTTTTCACTGGCCGCTAATGTTTCTTACAATACTGTTGGCACAACCGATAATCTAACCTTGGGGCCTACGCTTACCGCTACCAAATCTTTTTTTGATAAAAAACTAAGAACTAATTTCTCAAGCTCTTACAATGCGGCATTTAATAATGGTGAAAAACAAAACGATATTTATAATATTCGATTAGGAGGTAATTATTCTTTTTATGAAAGCCATAATCTAAATCTAAACTTACTTTCACTATTTAGAAACACAACTACGGGAAGCAATACAGATTTTACAGCAACTTTAGGATACACATATACATTTGATACTTTCAAAATAAAGTTCAAAAAACGCAATAGAGAGCTTTTAAATGAAGAAGATATAGCCAAGTTAGGTAGATTACAATTTAGATATCGATCTGTGGTCTATAGTGGTACTATTCCAGAAATTACAGAGCAGCTTACTAATGTAAAAAACAGCTCAAGATTTGTAAATATCCCTCAAGAAAAACAAGGAGATCTTAATTTTTTATTCGCTACAGTAAAAAAACAAACAAAATCAGAATTGTATAAAGAAAAAGCTTTAGAATTTTTAGCAGCACTTTATAGCTATGAAGATTTCTTAAAAGCATACGATACTATACTTTACGAAGTTATCAAAAGTTTAAAAGAAGATATGCAGTTTATTGACTTTAAACTTGAAAGAAGTTTTGTAAAAACCAAAATAGAATTAGATGCACTTAAAAAAGAGTCTCCTAATAATGTAAAAGAAATAGAAAAACTTAAAAAAGAACTTGACAACAGACAGAAAAAATTAGTAGGCCATCGATGGATGAAAAAGAAATTCGACAGGTATACTGGTTTTGAATCGGTTACAAAACCGGATGATCTGATTGCTGCATTCAAAAAACGTGAAGCAGAAAACGCTTTCAGGTTATACGAAAAAGAAAAAGATGTTAAAAAAATTAACTTATATTTGGAAGTCCAAATCATTGATTTCTACTACCATAAGTCGCTTGAAGAGGTAAATCCTGATAAGTTCGAACTTAGATATATAGATAAGATTTAAAACCAACTTAACCCATGAAGAAACGGTTACACTTTCTGTTCCTTATTGCACTCTTTGCATTGCAAGGTATACGATCACAGACTTTTCCGGTGACATTGTTACCTCAAACAATACCTCCCGCACCTATTTATTTTTCTTCATATGCAGATGCATCTTCTACGAATAGCCCTTTACGACTTCAGATCATTCTAAATGACCTTTCTGTTGCAAATCGTGAGATCAAATTAAAAGCTTATTTTGAAGGTAATGGGATTGCTTTTCAGAGTAAAGATGTGGTTATAGGAGCGCCTTCTTTATTTATAGAAGGAGGTATCCCACTAACATTGACCAATGTTGAACTTGCTCCTTACTTTACTTTTGAAAATATCACTGGGATATCACCAACAGCTTATGGACAAGTCATACCAGAAGGTTCTTACCAATTCTGCTTTGAGGTTTTTGATTCACTTACCGGCGCACGTATATCTCAAAAAACATGTGCGACAACATATATTTTTCAGAATGAACCACCATTATTAGTTACTCCTTATAACCGGGATGACATTACCGAACAGAACCCATTAAACTTAATGTTTCAATGGACCCCAAGACATATCAATGTGAATAATGTGCAATATGAATTGAGCATTGTAGAAATTTGGGATCAAACTATAAATCCGCAAGCCGCATTTTTAGCATCTCCCCCATTCTTTCAAACTACAACAACAAATACTTCTTATTTATATGGCCCTGCAGATCCTCTTTTTTTACCAAACAAACGATATGCATGGAGGGTACAGGCCAAAGCATTAAATGGCGCAGAAGAAATAGGACTATTTAAAAATAATGGTTTTAGCGAAGTTTACTGGTTTAATTATGTGGCACCATGCGATACTCCTAATAATGCAAGACACGAAGTAAAAGGAGCGCAACAGGTAAATATATTATGGGATGATTTTACTACCGATGTCCCAGAATTTATAGTTCGCTATCGCGAAAAAGGGAATAATAATGAATGGTTTTTTTCTAGAACCAGTGGTAATTGGATAACATTATGGGATTTACGACCAGGTACAACATATGAATACCAGGTAAATAAAAAATGTCTTATCTCTGAAAGTGAGTATTCTATTTTACAAACGTTTACCACACTAGAAGAAAGTGATGAAACCAGTCTCATTAATTGTGGTATTTCTCCAGATATGAATATCGAGAATATGGAACCGTTAGAACAACTTTTACCCGGTAACATGTTTAAAGCAGGAGATTTTCCGGTTAAGGTAATAGAAGCCAATGGAAGTAATGGTCGGTTTTCTGGAAAAGGATATGTCTCTTTCCCTTACTTTAAGAACATTAAAGTAGCTGTAAATTTCACAAATATATTTGTAAATAATGAAAGCCAGCTAGCAGAAGGTACAGTCATAACTGTGTATGATCCCTCCTGGGGAAATATTCTTGACGTTGATGAAGTTATTGATGTTGTAGAAGATATCGCAGACGTCGTAACAGGCGGTGATAATACCGAAATCCCTCAATTAGATTATGATATCGACACCAATGATATTAGTATTACCGATGGGCAGATAATCATTACAAAACCAGACGGTACTCAAGATATTTTTGATTATGATGAAGGAGATACATATACCATCACCGACGCCAGTGGAGATGAATGGACTGTAGATGATAAGGGTAATATTACACAGACTGGCCAGGGAGATCCATCCCCTCCATTGACTTCAAATAATGCAGATGGTATCAGATCAGGTACTCATGATGGCACTGTAGATGACCCGTATGTTGATGCGATTACAAATGATGTGGTTAAAGTTACTTTTAGAACAGATAGTGATACTCGTTTTGCCTTGGATCAGGTTAATAATGATTATGAAACCTCAAAATATCCTAAAATAAATGCTTCTGCCGATCAATCATATTACCCAGCTCATAAAGCAGCTGTACAAGGAGAAGGCGATGTGTTTTATGCAGATATAGAAATTAGCAATGCCAAAATAAATATCGATAGTCTCATTATAAAAACGGTAGAAAATAAAGCGATAAAACATGAAAGAATAGCAGGTACAAATACCTATAAAATAACCGTATCTGGTGCTAATCCTTATCGTACCGAAGAGTGTGTTGTCACATATTTAGATCCTACTGATAATAAATATAAAATAGCTGCAAGTTTCTTTGTTCATCATATTAAGAAACATACAGAAGTACCTGTGCAAGTTGTAACTGTAAATGGAGGAAATGCCATAACCAACTTCGAAGCAGAGTTAAACGATATTTTTGGTCGTGCTGGTGGGAAATTCAAAGTCAAACCTGATGTTATAGATATTACAATAGCTCAAAACTCTTGGGATGAAAACAACAATAATATTATAGATTATGACGGAAGCGGGTTATTATCTGATTACCCGACCGAGCTTAAGAACATTTACCAGGAATTCAAAAAACAATATCCCGACTACGACTCCCGACAGTATTTTATTTTCGTATTAGGTAAAGACCTTAACGTATCGAAACCATTAAGCGGTTTTATGCCAAAAACAAGGCAATGGGGCTTTATATTTGAAAGTCATTTGGGAGAAGGTTTAGAAAAGAAAGATTCTGCTCTTAAAGTTGCTGCTCACGAGTTAGGACATGGGGTATATACTCTGGCACATCCTTTTGGTGAAAATCCAGATAATTCTGGTCAAGCCAACACCTGGCTAATGGATTATGGTAATGGTACTGAACTAGGCTATCCCAATTGGGTAACCATGAGTGACCCTAGTCTAAAATTATACTTATTTCAGGATGATAGTGGTGGGGAATTTGCAGGCAGTTATGCCTTAGCTCCTAATTTTAAATTTGTATTTATAAGAGAGTCATCGACACTCTATGTTAACCCAGCAAAGAAAAAAATAACAGGTACATTACCTGGTTTTATTGTAAAAGGTAAAAATGATGAATCAGACACATATTATAATTGGGATTTCACTCAAAATAAATATGTTGATAAAGATAATCCTGAAAAAAGTTACCCTGTGACTCCAAAAAATACTATATCATATGATTCGAAAATAAACTTATTCTACAATTTAGATGCAGGATGTGGCCAAAAAGGATCAATACAATTGGAATATAAAGATATTAGTAAGCATTTTGAACAACTTACTTCCAATAGTTTAACCTCTGAACAAAAGGCTAATAATGTAAATGCTTTAATAGCAAATCACACAAAAACCAAGTCTCGTCCGGTTCCCTGTAGTAGTGCTAATATCAGTAATAATGGTTGGTTCGAAATACCTATAGATTGTTCATCGAGTGATATCAAAGAGTTAGTACAACCAGAAGTAGACAAGATTAATGCTTTGGTTACTGAAACTGATATTGAAATCATTGTAAAAACTATCAATGATATTAAATACAAATGTGTATTTAATAATGTAACTAATAATATACTCGAAAACTTAATAGAGAAATTAGCAAAAGGCTCGATTAAAGAACAAAAAGAAAGAGCTCTTGTTAAACTTTTAATTTTTGTTAAAAAAGAAGACACACAAAGTTTATTCGACCTTCTTAATAAAGATGGAAATTTAAATAATGTGTTTAAAGAAATCCAAAATGCTACCTTCTCATTATTTGGAGAACAAGATAATCAAGATAGGTTGTTAAAAGTTCTGGTGAACAAATTTAAAAACCTTAAAGAAGACTCCAACAAATGGCTAGTAATAAACACTTTAATAAAAGCAAAGTATAACGATATAAAAGATGCCAATAAAAAAGAGTTTATAGGTTTATTATTGGCATCTATGAAAGAATATGAAAATAACCGAGAGAAAATTGGAGGTATTGTAGAATTTTTCTCAGAAATGCTAATCGATGATTGTAAAAATCTTACAGATTACAAAATAGTCTTTGAACTAGCTTCATTGAGATTTGAAAATAAAGAGGCTTTTTCAAGCTTTACCCAAGGAAATCGTATTAAGTTAAAAGTCCCAGGATTTATTTTTGACATTGATTGTTCTGTTAATGACTCAGGGTTAGGAAGAAAATGGTCATGGGTAAAACCAGGAAGGTTTTATTCCTATTGCAGTAATCAACAAACAAACGATTTCACTCAAGCTCAAGTTGATAATGCTTTTTCATGGGCTGGATATTTAAGAGATAATGAAATGGCAGCTAATTTATATCCAGATAAAACAGAAGAACTTCTTAACATTTTTAAAACACAGTTTTCTTTACATATTCAAAATACTAAAGAAGTAAATCAAAACTTTTGGAGTACCACGGATATAGTTTGTAATAACCTGAATAGCATTCTAAATCATATTAATATAAATGAAAGCTCTACCTCATTAAAAGAGGTTGATAAACAAACTAAATTTTCGGTATTAGAAAAATATTTTGAATGTTCTAATAATTCTATATCAATAAGTTTCGAAAAAATAGACAATTCCATATTAAAGTTATTAGCCAGTTTTGACAAAGAGGACGCATCTGTTTTACATACACTGGAGAAAATTGGAATAGATAAAATTCACCATAAGTTAGAACAAGATGAAAGCTTTAAAACTTTGGCAAAAGTATATGTCTGGATGGGAGGACAAGCCTTTAACTCCAACCATTATAATAAAGTTGACCTTGATCAAATATTAAACAAAGACGGAAAAATCAAAAACTATACCTCAGTTCTGAGTTTAGAATCCAACATGTTACAATTTGATAATTTCAGTGCTTCTATAGAAAGTAAAACAAAAATAAAAATAAATGGTACGGGTAAATCATATGATTACAATCAAATGATGGTTTTATATGCTGCTGATAATTTTAAATTTTTGGATCAGAATTTTAAAAAAGGGGATGTTTTGGTAATGCCATTAATCCAAGCCTATGCAATGAGCAAAAGCAACCGAAGAATTGTTGCAGAAAAAATAGCATGGACAGCTGTAGACGGTGTTCTATTGTTTGTAGGAGTGGGAGAATTTAAAATATTGTTTACGGCAGGAAATTATATAAGAAAAGCCATTGTAGCTTCTGATTTAATTGGGAATGCGGCAGGTATTTTAGGAAATGTACTTAACGAAAGTGCCCTTAGCCCTCAAGATAGATATAAATTACAAATGCTCGCTATTCTAGCTTCATTACCACAATTAAGTACGTCAATAAAAGGAATAGACAATATGGTAAGTTCCCTGGATTCAAAAATTAATAAATTAAATAATGTTTCGCATAGAAAAGCTCTGAATGATTATTTCTCTGAAGTAAAGGCGAAATTACCTGCTGCATCTGGACTTGATGATTTTATTGCAATTCTAAAACAGAAAAAGCTGTTTGCAAAATATGATGGCTTATCTGATAGTTTGAAAAAGGTTTTTAGAGAAGACTTCTTAAACGCTCCCGACAATGTGTTAAATGGTTTAAAGAAAAATGAAGTCTTCGATTCCTGGTTACAATATAGAAAATCTAATCCTAATGCTGTTTTGTGTAAATAAAGAATAAAACTTTTATGAAAAAAATATTAAACCTAGTAATTGCTTTAATTTTTCCTATCATATTGTATGCGCAATGTGGATGGATGGATCAGCATGTATTAGATTTAGCAAATAATACTGCTACTCCCGAATTTAAAGCTTTTTTTAAAAATGCCCCTACTTCACATTATGAATCCTATAAAGTACTTTTTACTAATGCTAAAAATTCTAGAAAAAATATTGATGAGCTAACCATCATCTCAGAAAATTTAGATATTATAAAAGTTGGAGAATATAAAGGGTATTTAAAAATTAAAAAAAATAACCCTGATTTATTTGATGTAATAAAGACAAAATTTAGTGATGCAGATGAAAGAACTGAGTTTATCGCAGATTTATTTAGTAAAGAGAAAATAAAAATCCCTCCCATATCATCTTTGGGGTTAATTTCTGCTACCAAAAACTTATCAAAGATCACTGAAACTCATCTTGATGCCTGGAAAGCATTAAAGAAGTATCCAAACCTAAGAAAAGGTTTTTCTAAATTAGATGGCTTTTCTCATGTCCTAACACGATTTGATAATCTAGATCAAAATTTAAAAAATGAATTTTTAAAAGCTTTAAATACTACTGAGTATAGAAGAGCAAGTCAAACCAACAAATCTGGTCCAAGTGGCGCAGTGAGTAATAGTGATTTATTAATTAACAATATCGAAAACTTTAAAAA
The DNA here is from genome assembly GCF_000520975.1 of Aquimarina megaterium XH134. Lineage (GTDB taxonomy): Bacteria > Bacteroidota > Bacteroidia > Flavobacteriales > Flavobacteriaceae > Aquimarina > Aquimarina megaterium. The sequence goes on along the minus strand of NZ_JACB01000056.1, from coordinate 12,953 downwards.
TATAGATAAAGGTGATGATATTATTGATAATTGGTTAGAGCTAAGAAGATATGCCGATGATGTTAATGCACAATTCAGCTTTAAAGATATCAAAGCGTTAAGTAATGGGACAACTGATGTGGAATCTGTAGTTTTAAGTTATGGATTAAGGGATTATAACCTCGCAGAATTGTTAGGAAAATTTAACTATAGACAATGTGAAATTTCAGCAAGGGCTACAGGAAGGGTCGCTGATAACACTTTTGCAAGATTGAATCAAAAGCTCTCTGACAGGGCTTTCGGAAAAAAGTTTAAACATATTGAAGAGGCCTACGAAACTATGATTAATGGAAAGTTGAAATCTATTGGTGACTATTCTTCTTCCAAGTTGTTTTTTCAGACTTTAAAATCTATTGGTTTTAACGTTTTTGAATCTCATCATGTTTTAGTTGTAGAATTGTTTAAATGTAAAGGTTTTAGAAAATGGTATGAACAGGTTGGTAATGCGATATTAGATATAAATGGAGAAACATCTTTGCTAAATGTAATAATGCTCGAAAAATTCCAATCTGCTAAAGGAGTACATGCTTCTCATGCGAAATATAATGAAGCATTAATCAAAGTAATAAACAGTAGGTGGAGTGTACATATAAAACAAGGAGAAGCATATGCAATTGAGGAGATAGGTAAAGATATTTTAAAAATTCGATCAGGAGTAAAAAAATTATTAGTCGAAAAAAGTGTCATTGGAACAGGAAAAGGAACTCCTAATTGGACCAGAGTGAAAGTTAACGACTTGATAAATGAGAATATTCTAAGAGGAATGCTATAAATAATTGATCTATGAAGTTTTTTCAGTTTTCTGCAAACGCCTTTCAATGGAAAGTAACTTTAAAAGAGAACAAGTTACACGAGATAGTTGTACCCATTGATAATGAAGAGTTTATTAGTAATTCGGAATTTCCAATAAAAATGCAATTAATAGATTCTTACCAAAATATAAATGAATGGAAAGGAGATAATGCTTTTGTTGATGTATTTGACTGGTCGAATGATTATACATTAGGTGGTAATCAACCAGAAAAAGGAGGAGCTTTTTTAATTATAAGCAATAAAGTGAAAATAGTATTAGAAAAATATAATCTGCCTGATCATAGGTTCTATCCATTAGAAATTGAAAGTACTTGTTTTAAAGAAAATAGAGATAATTATTTCCTATTCCATATGATTGGGAATGGAATATTTGGAGATGAATTTATAGATTATGATAAATGTACTTTTGAAGAAATAACAAGAGATGAGGAGGAAAACAAGGTATTGGTGAAAAAATATACAGAAGGAACTTTAAATTCTAACCAAGAATTTAAAGATGTAAAATTGAAAAATAGCGAGAAAATAATTCTTGGTTCATATGAATATCCTGATATACCAGATTATTTCATGACAAATGATTTCAATTTTGTAAATAAAGTTTTTAAGCACGATTATGATATTTTATGGGGTGCTCCAAACTTCATTTTTGTAAGTGAACAAATTAAAAATGAATTAGAATCAATGCCTATTAATAATGCTAATTTCTTCAAAACTAATGAAAATTTGATTCGTGCCTTTGAGTATGAACAATTTAAAAATTCTTAGTAATCAATAAAAATGCCTAAAAAAATAAAAACATTAAACAATAGTAGAAAGTAAACGAAAATCGAATGAAAAACTACCATATACTCTTACTTACCCTGCTCCTATCGGTAGCCTGCTTTGCCAACACTGGTAAAGATTCACTATCGGTTGCTAAAAAGAAAACGGCATCGTCGTTATATAAAAGCCCTATAACCAAAGGACTAGATTCATTGGCATTACAACGTTTAGCTGCTTTTAAAGCAAAACGGGTAAAGGATCAGGCGGGTAGTGCCTATGCTTTACGTAAATACGATACCAAGCAGTTTCGGTCTTTTCCAGAATTAGAAACCCCATCGACAGCTGCTCCGGCCGAGAATTTCTTTCAGGGATTGGCAGAGTTTACCAAAGATTATATTAAAAAAATCTATAAGCCTTCTCCAAAAACAGATTCTTTGGTGAGTAAAGCCAAAGAGCTATTTAAAGAAATAGAAAAGCAGGAAAATTTCATCAATATTATAAGTGGTCAAGAATTACTTCAATTTCCTGTTGGGATCAAAAAACAAGTATCTCCAAATTCATCGATTACTATTGGTATTGTAAAAGCCAAGTTACATGCCAACTATTCTGAAGTAGATTTATTTGCCAAACTTACATTGGGTGAATTAAGTACCGAATTGTTTTTTGGAGCCAATAATGTAAAATTGTCTCATGAAGGAGGAATATATGGTGAAGCACAATTAAACCTGTTAGGTGATTTTCCGATAGGGCAAAGTGGCGGACAATGGATTATCACTTTTAAAGGAGGATTAGAGAGTGATGGTAGTGCAACAAAACAAACGTATATCACCATAGATTGTACAGGTAAAGTAAAAGAAATAGCGTTAGAAGCCGATGTGCGAATTGCTAAAACAGTGGCAATCCCGCTAAATGATGATGGTACCAAAAAATTTCCAGGAGAAACAAAACCGCAAGACGGTAAAAATCCTGCCGGTAACGAAAGTTATGTAGGGGCTAGTTTCAGTTTTGTAGCCACCTCTTTACAAGATCTTTTAATCGAATTGGATTTACCAAAATTCGAACTTAAACCTCTACCAGGGTGGGCGTTCAAAATGCATGATGTAGTATTAGACCTTAGTGATACCAAAAACTCACCACTAGTAGATTTTCCTAAAATCTATGATGAGCAACAATTAATCCCTTCAAATCAAAAAGAATTATGGCGTGGCTTTTATGGTAATGAAGTAAGTGTCACTCTACCTCCAGAATTTCAGATTACAAAGTCTGAAGAACGTATTTCCTTTGGTGCCAAAGGTTTACTAATCGATAACTTTGGGGTCTCTGGAAACTTTTTTGCATCCAATTTGTTTACTATTAATGAAGGAAATGCAAGTAAATGGCAATATTCACTAGATTCTGTAAATGTAGATATACAGGTAAATCATTTTATCAAAGCCGATTTTAGTGGAGAACTGGTACTACCTATTAGCAAATCCGATTCTAGTAGTAATGGAGCTTTGGGTTATAAAGGATTGATTACAGCAGATCAACACTATAGTGTTCGGGTAGAAGTAACAGATGATGTAGACTTCAATATTTTTAAAAGTAAGGCAAAGTTATTTCCCGAGTCCTATATAAAAATGGAAGTAGAGAACGGAAAGTTTTATCCCGAAGCTAACCTCACCGGGCTCATGGCTTTTAATAAAGCTCAAAAAGACTCTTTAAATGCTATATCATCACAAGATAAAGATAGAGATGCAAGTGATATAGAGTCACTTAATTTTGATGGCCTCTCCTTCCAAAATTTTAAAATTCAAACCAAAACACGTCCCTATCTCTCTATAAAATATATGGGATTCAAAGACACTATTGCATTACCCAAAATCGCAGGGTTTCAATTAGGGTTTTATGATATCAAAGCAAAAGTATATGAAGATGATCGTGCAGAAATAGGGCTTAATAGTTATCTCAATCTCGATAAATCAGGGATCAAAGGAGATGTTAGGCTTCGTATCATAGGCAAATTACAGGAGGGAGATTATTTAAAATGGCAATTCGACAAAATTGAAATCGATGAAGTTGAAGTTGATGTAAAACGTAAAAACTTTGAATTTTATGGTAAACTTGCCTTTTTTAGGGATAATCCAATATACGGGAAAGGGTTATCTGGTAAACTTAGACTATATGCCGAAAGCCTGAAAATCGAACTCGAAGCTAAGGGGATTTTTGGAAAACAAGACGATTTTAGATACTGGTATGTTGATGCATTTGGCAGGCCTCTTTCTAATAAGAGTACAAAGAGTTTAAAAATTCATGATATTGGTGGTGGAGTCTACCATCATATGCGAAAGGCAGGGATGGATGAACGCGCAGAAAGTATGTCGGGAATCTATTATCGCCCAGATATAGATACCGAATTTGGTTTTAAAGCTATGGCTGCTTTTGAAGTAAAAAAATCAGCAACCTTTACAGGGCTTTTTGCTATCGAGATGAGTTTTAACAGCCCTTCTGCCGGAGGAGGGATTAGTAGATTAGGATTCTACGGAGGTGCAGCATTGATGACTTCTGGCGGCAGTAGCGGAGGCGGTAGCGGTGGTAATGCTCCTTTTGGTACCGTAGATGGTATGCAGAAGAAGTTAGCAGAAAAAGAACAATCAATCAGCAACTTCCATGAAATGTCTATTGATAAGGAAGGAATTAAATATTTTGCAACCGAAGTATTTCCAAATATCTTAACTGGTAAAGAACAGTTTGCTGCACAGTTAGCTATCGATTTCGATTTTAGAAATGATACGTATTGGGGGATGTTTGATGTATTCCTAAATCTTGGTCAAATTAAAGGTGCGGGAGAGAAAAATAGATTAGGGTATATAGAGTTTTATGATGCCCCAGATGATTGGTACATCTATATTGGTACTCCTACCAAACGTTTTGGTGTCGCTGGTATCCCTATAGGCCCGTTTGATGCTGCATTTGATTTGTACTACATGACCGGAACAATCCTTCCTGACCCTGCTTTACCAAAACCAGAAGTTATAGATATTTTAAACCTAAGTGGAGATGAACTTCTTTTTGGTAGAAACTTTAATAGTCAATTAGCACAAGGTACCGGGTATGCTTTTGGAGCATATGTAGAAATAGGAAAAAGTTTCGATTGGGGAATTATCTATGCATCGGTAAGAGCTGGTGTTGGCTTTGATTTAATGATCAAAGATTTTGGAGATGCTCATTGTAAAGGAAAAGCAGGACCATTAGGTATGGATGGATGGTATGCTACAGGACAACTCTATGCATTTCTACAAGGAGAAATTGGTGCACAAATCAAAATTTTTGGCTTTAGAAAAAGAATTCCTATCCTAAAAGCAGGAGTAGCAGTTCTGGCACAAGGCCAATTACCAAACCCGTGGTTTGTAAAAGGCTATGCTGGTGTAAAAGTAAGAATATTAGGTCTTGTAACCGTACAGGCCCGACTTAAAGTTACTATCGGAGAAGAATGTGAAATTGTGGGTAAAACAGGACTACAGGAAGTGGTCATTATATCCGATATTTCTCCAGAAAATAACAGTGATAAAGTAGATGTATTCGAAGCAGTGCAGGTTGCTTTTAATGTACCTATTGGTCAAGTTGTAGAAATTAGTGATGATCTAGGGACTAAAAAATATCAGGTAGAACTCAAAGAAATTGCAATAAAAGATGGATCTACAACCCTTGCAGGGGAACAAGTATGGAATAGCAATAAAGATATAATGATCTTTGAACCAGACGATATTTTACCTCCCGAGAAAAAAATAACCGCTACGGTAAAAGTACAATTTAACGAATATAAAGGAGGGCAATGGGTAGCCGTTATCGAAAATGGGCAACCAATAGTAGAAGAGAAAACAGTAAACTTTACTACAGGTAAAGCCCCTACAAAAATCCCATATAAAAATATCGAATATATGTATCCGATAGTAGATCAACGTTATGTTCTTCCTAAAGAAAGTAACACAGGATACGTACAGCTAGAGCGTGGGCAAGATTACTTATTTGGTACAGAAGGATTTAAAGACGAGTTATTCTTTATTACCGAAAATGGGCAATCTATAAAAGCCCAGTTTTCTTATGATACTGCAAACAATACATTAATTTTTCCTCTTCCTAAATTACCTAATGAAACAGGAATTGTTTATAAACTAATAACTTCAAAATTAAACTCGGGAGACAATGATGGTGGAGTTTCAGAAGAGACGTATACAAATGTGAGTGATGATGTGTCTATTTCTCAGAATACACTTACAGGAAATGCTTCTACGAATGCTTCTTTAACACGACTAGAATTCAATTTTAGCACAAGTAGATTTAATACCTTCAAAGAGAAAATAAGAGCGATGAATATAACGGACTACTATACTTTTATGGATGGTTCTTCTAATGCTGCACAAATGGAATTACGAATTGCAAAATTCGAACCTTTCGATGTTAATGAAGTGTTGGGGACTCGATATAGTTTAAACAAACCTTTAATGTCTGGTGTAGGAATGAAATCTGATTATTATTATGAAAAAGAAATTTATCCTCTCCTCTATCAAAACTATCCATTAGATACCGATATTCGAGTAAATAGAGATGAAGCTATTTTGGGAACACCTCCAATGAAAAATATTAAGCCTTCTCTAACCTATAGCGAGTACGTTCAAAATAATCCAGAGAATACTTATTTAAGAGAACGTTTTCCTTTTAGATGGAACCTTGCTGCAGCATATAAAGAAGATTTTGTACATCTACAATATGTGGTCGTAAACAGGTATTTAAATACTAATCCAATAGACGCCAATGCTTATCAAAAATATAAGTATATCATAGATGGTATATTCCCATATATTAATGTAGAAAAATACCAGGTAGAGTTTCAGTATACACTGCCAAGCAAAACATCTGGTAACAAAATCAAAGTAGATTATAAAAATTATTTTTAATAAAGTAAGCGTAGACAAGAATTTCTATACCGTTGAAATGATTATGATGTGGTTACATCTAACAAATAGAAAAAAAATAGATGAAATTAAAATATTGCATATTATATATAACATTACTTTTTGGAAGCATAAGTATTAGCATATCTGCACAAGAGAAAAGTGCAGAAGCTCCTAAAAAAATAGTAGTAAAAGCTTTCGCAAAAAAAGATGCAATACTATTGCGCTGGGCAGTGACCGATAAATATGCCTGGAAATATAGCAATCAATACGGTTTTGTGGTAGAACGTACCACGGTTCTGCGTGATGGAAAACCTTTAACTAATCCTGAAAAGAAAATAATTTCTGGAGATACTATTAAACCCAGACCTCCTAAAGATTGGGAAAATTTTATTCGGGAAAATGATATGGCGGCTATTGCAGCACAAGCGATTTATGGAGAAACTTTTCAGGTAGATAATCAAGAGGAGAATCAATTACTTAGAGTTTTTTATGAAAGTGAAGAGTTAGATCGTCGATTTGGATTTTCTTTATTCGCCATTGATCAAGATTTTGAAGTGGCTCAATATGCCGGACTGGGATATGTAGATACCGATGTTAATGAAAATGAAAAATACCTCTATAATATAAAAAGTGCTATCCCAAAAGAAAGAATGGAATTGGAACCTTCTGGAGTATTTATTAGTACAAAAGATGTTGAAGAACTCCCTAAACCGTCTGACTTTTTTGGGTATTTCTATAAAAATGCATTTGTTTTGGTATGGGAATACGATCAACTACTACCCTACTATACGGCCTACAATTTGGAAAGATCTGAAGATGGTCAGCTTTTTAATAAAATCAATGATGTACCCATTACAAAATTAGCAGATACCCCATATTCTGGAGTTTCTTATACCGATTCTATACCTCAATACGGTAAAAAATATTGGTATCGTATTGTAGGCATCAATTATTTTAGTGAAACCAGCCCTCCATCTGACCCGGCAGAATTAATAGGATTTAAAGAAATAAAAACTGAACCTGTATTTTCTGCTACAAATATTATTTCTGAAAATGAAGTAGAATTAGAATGGACTTTTGCCGAAGAAGAACAATGGAAACTTAGAAAATATGAACTTTTACGTGCAGAAAAAGCAGTAGGACCATATAAAACTGTAATTGATAGTATCCCTCCAAATCAGAAAAAGATTACTTATGGCCCATTATCCGATATTAATTATTTTAAGCTCAAAGCTTTTGGGAAACATCAGGATTATAAAGAATCTCCTGCTACCATGGTACAACCTATAGATAGTATTCCTCCAAAAAAACCACAAGGTCTCGAAGGAATTGTAGATACATTAGGCGTAGTCGCACTAAAGTGGGTAAAAAACACTGAATTAGATTTAAAAGGGTATGATATTTTGAGAGCCTATCGTAAAGATCAGGAATTCACAAAACTAAATAAGGCTAATCTTATCAATGAAAGTTTTATTGATAGTATAGATATGACTTCTTTCGACAAAGCTGTTTACTACCGATTACTCGCAGTAGATAACCGTTATAATGAATCTGTACCTTCGGATACTTTAGTACTCAAAAAACCTGATCGTATACCTCCAACATCACCTGTATTTAAAACTTATGAAATAAAAGAAGGTGCTATTAATTTTTCGTGGATTAACAGTTCATCTGATGATTGGGCAACTACTATAGTATATCGAAAAAATGCAACAGATTCTATAATTCAACCCTGGGAGAAAATATATGAGACAAGCGTAGATTCTATCACCAGCTATACAGACACAAAAGCTAATCCCGGCAGAAAATATCGCTACACCTTGATTACTGTAGATCAAAGTGGTTTGGAAAGCGAACCTACTCCCCCAGTAGTTATTAATATGCCTGGAAAATTAATACAACCTGGTGTAAAAGGATTGTATGCGACTGTAGATCGAGAACGCAAATTTGTACAACTCACCTGGCGTTTTAAAGAAGAGAGTGCTGTAGAGATACAAGTATATAGAAAGAGTCTAGAAGATTCATATACCTTGTATAAAAGATTAGCACCAGAAGACAAACGATGGATAGACCAAAACCTAACTCCAAATACTACATATACATATGCATTTAAAGCAGTATTTAATGATGGTAGTGTGAGTGAATGGAAGGAGATTGAAGTAAAATATTAATGATCATAAAGATGAAATCATTTTTTTTTATTGTTACTTTTTTATTAACATTCTTGAGTCTTAATGCTCAAGACAGAAAAGTAATAGTACGAAATACTATTAACGACCCAGCTTTTTTTGACGATGCTTTTGGTGTTTCTTTTAACTTAAGCATCACTGGTGCAAAAACATATAGTTATAGAAATCAACCTAGCGGAACTGCACCAAGGATTGATGCTGAGGTTGTAAATGTACCTAATAACTTTTCGATGTCTAGCTTTCTAAATCTAGATACTTGTTCTTTTGATGGTACTAGATGGTCCACAACAGTTAGTGCTGCTAATTTTCATTCTGAAGCATATTTTTATTCTGGAGCCTGTGGAGTTAATGCCAGTGTTAGACCTTTTTATTTAGAACCACCAGGGCCAGGTGATCAGACCGTCTTTTGCCCAGAACAAAAAATATTTCTCGAATCTGGTGATGAGTGGCAATATAGTATGGATGGTGGATTAAACTGGTATGATTTTGGAAAAAATCCAGATTCTCCTATTACTCCTAATAATTTTAAATCTGCACGGCTAAATGTTACTTTTAATGAAATTAGTGATAACTATAGCTATATAGGTAATATAAAAATAAGAGGAGTACATAGAAACCCACCTCCTTTTAATATTTTATTAGGGTATACAAACATACTATCATTTACTATAGTTAATTGTTCTCCTCAGTTAGATAGTCCGCCAACTGCTATTAATCCAACTTGTAGCAATTATGACAATGGTAGCTTTACCGTAACTTTTGATAGAGAACTTGATGATAGTGTTTCAGAAAAAATGAACCTGCAGGTATACAAGCAAATAGAAGGCGCTACCACTTTTGATGGTTATGAATCAAAAGTATTAACCAAAAGTGATTTTACGGGTTCTTCCTATACCTGGGATCCTAAAAACCTACCTGGTGGGATCTATAAACTATTCTGGCAAACCAAAAGCAACAACGGAGGTTTTGACGATATCGGTACAAACCCCGATGCTTATGATGAAAGTAATCCTTTTACATTAACTTCACCTCCTGCTTTATCGGTAAATGGTTCTCCTTCTCCTGTACAATGTTTAGGAGGAAACGATGGAAGTATTATAGTAACTCCAAATGGGGGAACACCAGGAACACCACCAACATCACCTCGCTACCAATATTCTATCGATAATGGAACTACATGGCAAGAAGAAACTCTTTTTGATACATTATCAAAAGGAGACTATACTATACTTATCAAAGATAATAATGGCTGTGAAGCCTCTAGTACACCAATAACCGTTGGTGAACGATTCCCTACAATACCTAATGTGATTCCTGTACTGGGTACTAGTCCTACTCTTATTAATGGTAATAATGGACGTATCTCAATCTCTGTATCTGGTGGGGCTGGTAATTATACAAACTATGCCTGGACCAAAGACGGAAATCCATTTACGCCTCCTTCGGGGTCTACAAATACAAATATCATCAACCTTTATGAAGGGGTTTATACCATCATAGTAACCGATAGTAATGGATGTAGTTCTGATATCGAAATATTCACTCTTACAGATCCAGAACCCATCGATATCTCTATTAACATGACACCAGATACCGTTGACTGTTCTGATACCAAAGTCAACCTTATTGCCAGTGCAACAGGGGGATTCTTAAACTCTGGTTCTGAATATACTTACGCCTGGGATGATGGCACAACTGGAGCCTCTTTAACTAATGTGGGAATAGGAACCTATCAAGTCTCTGTGACCGATGATGGTGGAAATACACAAAACAAAACATTTAATGTAAACGGTCCCAACCCTATTACAGTTACCCTTGTTAACAAAAAAGAATTATCTTGTAGAGATGGAAATGATGCTGCTATACAATTAACCATACAAGGAGGAACTGGAGATTATGTCATTACATGGGAAAATACAATAGATCCTAATTTTAGTGCGTTGGGTAATGAACTCAAAAATGTAGGGTTCGGATCTTATATATATCGAGTAGTAGATCAAAATGGGTGTTTCGCTACAAACTCAAGTCAACCCATAGAATTTACAAACCCTCCTCTATTCTCTATTGATCTGGGTGAAGATCCTTTCTTTTGCGAAGGACAGACTGTAACTATATCTGCTGCTATACAAGATCCTAATGCTTCTTATAGCTGGACATCGGATACCGGGTTTACCAATACGAACCCAGAAATCAATGTAGATCAGCAAGGAACATATACTGTAACTGTAACCAGTGGAAAAGGGTGTATTGCCCAAGACAGCATTACCGTAATAGAAAATATAAAAGAAATTAATGCAGAATTCTTATATGCAAGTCAGGTATTTACCAATGAAAAATTTGTCGTAATTGATGTGACTTATCCTATACCCGATCAAATTCAGTGGGTAATGCCAGAAGAAGCAACTATAATAACACAAGATCAGGACCTTATTGAATTGTACTTTAACATACCAGGAGAGTACGACATCTCGATGATATCCAAACTGGGAGATTGTCAGGATACATTTACCCAAAAAGTATTGGTACTACAAAAAGAAATAACAGATGATCAAAACCAGGATAGTCAAAATCAACAGTCAGGAAATATCAAAGAGTTTAGCGTATACCCAAATCCTTCTGATGGTAAATTCTTTGTAAAAGTTGCATTGAAAGAACAAAAAGATATCAGTATTAAAGTATTTAGCCTGGCTAACAATACCATATTAGATCAAAAAAAACAATCTGGTAAAAAACAATACGAGATCCCTTTTACTCTGCAAATGCCTTCTGGAGTATATGCCGTAGTACTAGAAACACCATATGGAAATCATATTAGGAAAGTGATTATGAAATAATAAGTAAATAAAAGGATTATGAAAAACATCGTTATGAAAAAACTCTTATTATACATACTTTTCCTATTATTTTCCGTTAATTTTTATGGGCAATTTAAATATCACGTATCTACAGTTAATGTTTTGGACTTAACCGCTTCAAGTTGTTTTATGTCTAATCCAGCGAGTGTAATATCTTCTAGAGGAAGTTTGAAAATTGCAGATGGAAGTGATACAACTCTTAGCACTGCAACAGGGATATTAGATTTAACCACAAGGCCTGCATATTATGGCGTTTCAGCTGGAAGTTGTAGATGGATCGAGGGGCCTAATAGAGGTAAAATATACAGCTTAGGAGGATATAGAATGGACATCGATCCTAACATAGATTCATATTATGAACATAAACCTTCTTTTGGGACATTATATTTTGAAAAAGTTAATACAACACAATCCGATGAACTTAACTGTAATGGAGTTACATTAAATGCTACTTCGGGTATTTCTGATACCGATATTATTGAATGGGAATATTCTTTTGAAGGACAATTAGCTACTATAAGTGGCTCTTCAAACAAAAAATCAATATTTATAGATTTTAATAATTTTCCGGTAGATTTTGAGAATAATGCAAACAAAATAATTTATTTCAGGTATAAACTAATTGGTAATGTTTTTTCTCCCTTAAAACCGTATACAATTCTTAACTGCTCACCTGCATTAGATCCGAATGTTTCTCCTAACCCAAAGCTTACTCATCCTACTTGTAGTTACAATAATGATGGCGGTTTCACAGTAACTTTTGATAGAGAACTTGATGATAGTGTTTCAGAAAAAATGAGTTTAGTTGTATTTGTATCTAATGGAACATTTGATAATGTTGCCGGAGTAGATATTTTAACAAAAAATGATTTTAATGGGCGATCTTTCACATGGGATGCTAACGGTTTAGCTCCAGGCTCTTATATACTAGGTTGGCAAACCAAAAGAGGAGGAAACGATCCTGGCGCTAATCCAGATGCTCTCGATTTTAGTAATGAATTTACACTAATTGCCCCTCCTGCATTATCAGTTAGCGGTACTCCTTCTCCCGTACAATGTTCTGGGGGAAACGATGGAAGCATAAGAGTAACACCAGATGGTGGAACGCCTCCTTATCAATATTCTATAGTAGGTAGCAATATACAACCCGTAGGTACACTGTTTGATGGGTTGATCAAAGGAGATTACACCATACTTATCAAAGATAATAAAGGTTGTGAAGCTACTAGTGCACCTATAACGGTTGGTGAACGATTTCCTACTATTCCTGATGTAACTGGGTTATCTGCACTCATTACCAACCCTACCCTTATTAATGGTAATAATGGACGTATCGCAATCTCTGTATCTAGCGGGTC
>NZ_JACB01000055.1 GCF_000520975.1 Aquimarina megaterium XH134 | reverse complement strand
TTTTATGTATCATCCATTCTAGTTGCCCATTAACACTTCGAAACTCATCATCAGCCCATTTTTCAATCGACTTAAAGGTTTCTGGGTCTATTCTAAGAACAAATGATTTTTTCTTACTCATAAATTACGAATGTAATGTGCCAGTATTAATTACTGGTGTTGCTTCTTTATCACCGCACAAGACAACCATCAGATTACTCACCATAGATGCTTTCTTATCGTCATCAAAATCTATGATATCATCTGCAGATAATTTGGTTAAAGCATCTTCTACCATACCAACAGCTCCTTCAACTATTTTTTTACGCGCTGCTACGATAGCTACTGCTTGTTGTCTTTTTAACATTGAGCTTGCTATTTCTGGGGCATATGCCAGGTATCCAATTCTGGCCTCAAGAACTTCTATTCCTGCAATGGCCAAACGCTCTGTTATTTCATTTTCTAAAGCTTCATTTACTTCATCCATACCAGATAACAATGTTACCTCCTGTTGTCCATCAGCAAAATTATCATAAGGATAAGAGCCCGCAAGTTTTCTTACGGCTGCATCTGTCTGTACTCTTACAAACTCTTCGTATTGATCAACATCAAAAGCTGCTTTATATGTATCTGATACCTTCCACACCAAAATTACATTAATCAAAATTGGATTACCAATTTTATCATTCACTTTTACACGTTCGCTATAGAAGTTTCTGGCCCTCAAAGAAATTCTTTGCCTGGTATAAAAAGGATTTGCCCAAAAGAAACCATTATTCTTTACTGTTCCTTTATACGCCCCGAATAACACCATTACTTTAGAACTATTAGGGTTTACAATAAAAAAACCTTTAATGATAAACAATATTACCATTATAAGAATTATAAATAAGGGGTTTTCACTTAGAAGCAAACCAGTAACCATAGCCATTACAACTAATAAAAGTAAACCTAACATTAGATAACCACTACTTGCTTTTATATTTTTTTCGTATTTCATAATAATATCATTTTGATATCACAATAATACAAATATTTTTTTAATATTCTTAGAAATGACTAAAAATTAACTATTTAAAGTGATCAAAATACCTTTGTTGAGTTATTTCATTTTAGACTTGAATTAAAAAACAAAAACACTCTTTACTTTAAAGAGTGTTTTTGAAACATTAACTAACTAAATCTCAAATCAATCAAATCATGAAATCTCAATCAACCTTTTTGGTTGTACTTTTGCTTCCTCTTTTTTAGGAAGTTTTACCAATAGCACTCCGTTTTCGTATGAAGCTCCTATTTTGTTACCGTTTACTGCTTCTGGTAAGCTAAATGAACGTTTAAATGCATTGTATCCAAATTCTTTTCGCGTGTACTTTCCTTTTTCATCTTTAGTTTCTTTTTCTGATGTGCTCTCTGAAGAAATAGTAAGAACATCGTTATTCAGTTCAATACTAAAGTCTTCTTTAGTAAGTCCTGGCGCAGCTAATTCTACAACAAAATCTTCATCTGTTTCTTTAACATTAACTGCTGGAGTATTTACCCCAATTTTATTAATATTAGATGTTCCACCAAGCCAATCGGTAGTAAAGAAATCATCAAAAAGGAAAGGTAATCTGTCTGTTTTTTTTAGTAAACTCATTGTATATTTTTTTAAGGTTATTCAAAATTTCAATTACAATGAGTATATAGCAATTTGGGTTCCGTTTTAATTTTAACGACATTTTGTCATTAAATCATATTCAGTTAATGACATTTTGTCAAAATATCCTTTTGTAAGAGTGACAAAACATCTTAAATATTAAAAACCCGAAAGGATTTTCTTTCGGGTTTTTAGCATGAGAGCACAGCATCTTAATTATAGATGAGTCATCTCTATATTTTTAGAATATTGGTTTGATTGCTTAAATAGGTTTCAAAACCAGTACACACATAAGCTTACTATGTTAATTATAAAAACGTGTGAAAATAGAGATCAATTCCTTTGGCGGAATAATCTTATTAGGGTATTCATTCATTTTTTCAAGAACTGTATCAATGGCTTCTAGCCTAAGCCCCATATGTAATCCTATTTCTTTTATCTTATGAATTTCTAATTGAGAAGTTTCCTGATCTATATTCATGAGCAGCACCAATCTATGAAATTGAAGAATTCTTTGTGATTCGGGTTGCAAGTTCTTTTTTTCTCCCCCTTCTTCTATCAAAGTATCCACCTCTTCTTTTGTTATCTTAAGTTGCGATGCAATGACCAGGATAAAATTATATTCTTGTTCTTTAAATTTTTTATCTGCTTTAGCAAACTGTATCATTTCAGAAAGCAAACTCAATTTCTCTTCTTTACTATACATAAACCAATTACTTTTTGTCGAAAATAGTAATTTTCAACTAAACTCGTACAACATTTTTCACACTCAACTTCTCATTTTAATCCCATTATCAATTCAAAAAAATATACCTTTGCAGTATGGGTTTAACAAATAATGATATTTTTAAAAAATTAAGGGTTGCACATAAATTACGCGATGATGATATTGTAAAAATCTGTGCATTGGTAGATTTTAAAGTAACTAAAAGCGAATTAGGTGCATTTTTCAGAAATGAAAATCATCCAAAATACATGGAATGTGGTGATCAAATACTACGCAATTTCTTAAATGGGCTAATTATTCATCTTAGAGGTCCGATGCCCGAAAAAAAGAAAGACACTACAAAAAATAAGAACACCAACTAACGTTTTTTACTTCAAAATAAATGCTTAATTTGGTTGAGACCAATATTTTTTACTCAACAATTATTCAACTTAAGTATCTATGCTTACTGCAGCCGAAAAACAATTATTTAGAGAAGAACTTTTTTGTCATTTAGACGGAATTGCTGTAGCGCCTGTCGCTTATTCTCTTTATAAAAATAATATTACCGATTATTTAATTAACAATAAAGAAACATCAGTTTCACAAATTGCAGCATCTCATAAGACCAATGAAGGATATCTAAATGTCGCTTTGCGAATACTAAGTGCTCAAGGTTGGCTGGATTACAAAGTAAATAAAGATAATGTAATCATAAAAACCAATACACTTTCTGAATTGGCTTTTAATCATTTTCATCTATATGAAGACGTGGTCAATCTATTGGAATATTCTGGTAAATTTCATCCTAGAAAATTTGAATTAGAGCCTTTTCATAAACTAGAACAGTTATTTAAAAAATATCAAAACCGCTTTAGCCTACCTTCTGAAAAAGATAGCACAATTACTCAAATCCAAGATCAAATCCTTAAGCATATTGAAGGTATTTTAGTCGGCCCAACTACAGTACATTTGGGTATGGGCGGAATGTTTCATAAATATTTTATGGAAGCATCTTTTAGCGCAGATGAATACCACAAGTTTCCTGATAGCTTTAACACTATCCTTACATTCTTAAGCTATCTGGGCTGGTTTAGCAAATCAAATGGTAACTATACTTTTACCAATAAAGGATTATTTTTTGCAAAAAGGGCTTCTGCCTATGGTGTTACTGTTTCGTACATCCCCATGTTTCGACAAATGGATGCTTTATTATTTGGTGATCCCAATGTACTATGGAATACCCAGGGCGATACCGAAATACACGTAGATCGAGAAATGAATGTATGGGGAAGCGGAGGAGCACACACTACCTATTTCAAAAAGATTGATGAAATCATTATTAGCCTGTTTAACAAGCCTCTGGATGAGCAACCTAAAGGAATTCTGGATATGGGATGTGGTAATGGTGCTTTTTTAATTCACCTCTTTGAAGTTATTGAATCCAAAACACTTCGCGGTGAACACTTAGATGATTACCCTTTGTTTTTGGTTGGTGCAGATTATAATAAAGCAGCTTTAAAAGTTACCAGAGCTAATTTAATTCAGGCAGACATATGGGCCAAAGTTATCTGGGGAGATATTAGCGATCCTGATTTATTAGAAAAAGACCTAAAAGAAAACTATACTATAGCACTAAAAGATTTATTATCGGTAAGAACATTCCTAGATCACAATAGGATCTGGAGCGATCCCATTTCACAACTGAACACTCCTAGTGAATCTACTGGTGCATTTGCTTATCGAGGAAAACGATTGCTTAATAGCGATGTTGAAAGAAATTTAAAAGATCATTTTAAAAAATGGGGACCTCATATTGAAAAATTCGGGTTAATCGTCATAGAACTACATACGATATCTCCAGAATTAACGGCTAAAAACCTTGGCAAAACTGCAGCTACTGCCTATGATGCTACGCATGGATTTTCTGATCAGTATATTTTAGAGATCGATTCTTTTTTAAAAGTAATTGAGGAAGTAGGGTTAAAAAGTGATGACAAATACTTTTCTAAGTTTCCGAATTCTGATCTGGCAACAGTAAGTATTAATTATATTATTGGAAAATGATACCCTGTTAAGGAGCCGTACTATTGAAAAATAAAAAAATCCCGGCTGATGATTTCCGGGACTTTTTATGCATTCACATGTTTTACAATCTTATTCTTCTACGATACGTACGGGCATCTTGAATACTTTAGCTTCAGAACCATATTGTGTTCCTACTTTTTTATAATTTAATCGACTCTTAATAAAACCATCTAAATTTTCACTTTTAGAATCAACAGATAATACTACGATTTCACCTTTACTATTTAAAGTAAATGTTACGTAGGCGGTTAATTCTTTTTTAATTTTAAAAGATGGCTTCTTTAATAACGTTCTAATCTCTTTATTAAGAGCGTTTTCTATTTTTGTTGGATTAGTACTCGCACTTGCGATACTACTTACTGCGAAGGCAACTGCCAAAAGTAATACATTCAATTTTTTCATGATCTATTCGTTTTTATTGATTTATACTTATAAGACCATTGATTATCCAAATTTGTTACACTAAGAATAAATTTTTAACACAGATTAACAAATTGATTAAATGCAATTAACATAGAAATCCCCTAAAAAAGGCGCTTCCCAGCTCTTGTGTTAATTTCTTGTAAGCTGAGTAATTATATCTTTGTGTTTTGAAAATTGCTGAATTAAGTCTTTTCTTTCTGCCAATTCAAAATCATCGAAATCAAAACCTGGTGATACTGTACACCCTACTAAAGAATAGCTATTTTCTTTTTTTACACTAGAAGCAAACCAGCAACCGGCAGGAACTACCAATTGAGGTAGCTCTCCTTCTTCTAAATTCATACCTACAGAATAACGATGATATTCTCCTTCTAAATCGATAACATGCACAAACAAAGAAGCTCCTTCATAATAATGCCATATTTCATCCTGATTGATTTTATGAAACGCCGAAAAATTGTCTGAGGTAAGAAGAAAGTAAATAGCAGTACAATAATTACGTTCTCCGCTATATTTCTCACCCAAAGCATGTTGAGAAATAACACCTTCGCTTCTATAGGTTTCTTTATAAAATCCACCTTCGGGATGTGGGTTCATATCTAATTTCTGAACTATTTTTTCTATCCTTGTATTCATGGCATTTATATTTTAGGCGTTTTTTATAAAAAAAAGAAGCGACCTATTGATGATCGCTTCTAATATATACTAAAATCTAATTAGTTATTATGCTAATACTGCCTGTACTTTATCAGCAGCTTCCTGAAACTGCACTGCACTTTGTACATCTAATCCACTATTGTCAATTAGTTCTTTTGCAATATCGGCATTAGTACCTTGCAAACGAACTATAATTGGCACATTAATCGCATCACCCATATTTTTATATGCATCTACAACTCCTTGTGCTACTCGATCACAACGAACGATACCACCAAAAATATTGATTAAAATTGCTTTTACATTTGGATCTTTAAGGATGATTCTAAATGCTGTTTCTACACGTTTTGCATCAGCAGTACCTCCTACATCAAGGAAATTTGCCGGCTCTCCTCCTGCTTGCTTAATCAAATCCATTGTAGCCATTGCAAGACCAGCACCATTTACCATACATCCAACATTTCCATCAAGGTCAACATAATTAAGTCCTACTTCTTTTGCTTCAACCTCGATTGCATTTTCCTCTCTGATATCACGCATATCTACATAGTTCTTATGACGGTATAATGCATTATCATCCAAAGTCACCTTGGCATCTACTGCCATAATTTTATCATCACTTGTTTTAAGAACAGGGTTTATCTCGAATAAAGATGCATCTGATTTAACATAAGCTGTATATAATGACATTACAAATTTGGTCATTTCTTTAAAAGCAGTTCCGCTTAATCCCAAATTGAAAGCAACACGTCTTGCCTGAAAAGGAAGTAACCCAACAGCTGGGTCGATTTCTTCTGTAAAAATTAAGTGAGGAGTTTCTTCTGCTACAGTTTCGATATCCATACCACCTTCTGTAGAATACATAATCATGTTACGTCCAGAAGTACGATTTAGCAATACCGACATATAAAATTCATTCGGTTCGCTATCCCCAGGATAATATACATCTTCTGCAACTAATACCTGGTGAACTTTCTTACCTTCTGCCGAAGTTTGAGGTGTAATCAAATTCATTCCTATGATTTGTTCTGCCACCTCTTCTACTTCCTTAAGGTTTTTAGCAAGTTTTACTCCACCACCTTTTCCTCGTCCACCGGCGTGAACTTGCGCTTTAATTACATACCATTCTGTTCCGGTCTCTGTAGTAAGTTGTTTTGCCGCAGCTACAGCTTCGTTTGCATTCTGTGCTACAATACCGCGCTGTATACGCACGCCAAAGCTATTTAATATCTCTTTACCCTGATACTCGTGTAAGTTCATACTATTATTTTTTTGCCTTTTTTAGGAGTTCCAAAAATAGGAAAAGTGAAGTTATTGTGCCAATCTTTTTATAGTAAAAAAAACTAACCCTTTTTTATACCTTAGTCCATTAAAAAAGTGCGTAAATACAGGTAAAGATCACTTCTTATTCATTACAGTTTAAAATCCTCAAAATCTAAAGGGTCGAAATTTTTAAAATGGCCATTCATTTTGATCGCTTTTTTGGCATTATTCATTTCTCTCACCACAGGGATTGTTTTTTTAAGATGACTAATCAAATATTTTAGCCTTTCTACCTCATTCCGAAGTTTCAATAAATGATATTCCTGATGTAAAGCCAATCCTATTTTATGTGCTACCTGATAACTAACAAAGGGAATATCAAATACAGGAGGGTTATCTATCGTTAATTCTACATATAGAATAGCTATATTTTTAAGCAATTCTTCCTGCAACTCTTCTTCACTGCTATCATTATCCTTAAGAAATTCTACCTCTCCTCCTGCGTATAGCTTACCAGGGAATTGCTGATAAAAGTTTGTGATTCTAAAAATTCTTGTCCCTTCGCATATCACATCACTCTCTCCTCCCGGGTATTTCTGAGCTATTTTTTGAAGTTTTACCTCTGTACCATATTCTAATTTTTCATCAACATACGTAGGTATACCAAATAAAATCCCTTCTTCTTCACAATCATTAATTAATTGCTGATACCTTTTTTCAAAAATATGTAAAGACAATCGCTCCTTAGGATAAACAACGGTTTGTAATGGAAAAAGAGGTAACATATTTTTTTTATTAAATGTACTAATTAAGACTGTTTATATTCCTTAAACACAAGTTAAAAATCTTAATTTTTCTTATGCATTATATTTTTTCTTTTCAAGACACAGATATCTCTAATTTTATTGATAATTTCGTAGGCTTAAATTTGTGACACAATGGAAAATGAAAATTTATTAGCAATTGCAAATGAGTTTGGGAGTCCAGTTTATGTATATGACTCCTCAAAAATTATCTCACAGTATGATCGTCTTTCTGATGCTTTTAAGAAAGTCAAACGGTTAAAACTTAATTATGCAGTCAAGGCACTGTCTAATATTGCTATTTTAAAGTTGATGAATTCATTAGGAGCCGGACTAGACACTGTTTCTGTTCAAGAAGTAGAACTAGGGCTAAAGGCTGGTGTCAAACCAAGTAATATTGTTTTTACTCCTAACGGGGTTTCTCTTGAAGAAATAGAAGAAGTTTCTGCCTTGGGCGTACAAATAAACATTGATAACCTTTCTATCCTGGAGCAGTTCGGCACAAAACACCCTAATGTCCCAGTATGCATCCGTATGAATCCTCATGTTATGGCAGGAGGAAACAGTAAAATATCGGTAGGACATATAGATAGTAAATTTGGAATATCAATTCATCAAATACCACATATCCTTAGGATTGTAGAAAACACAGGAATGCGTATTAATGGAATACATATGCATACCGGTAGTGATATTCTGGATATTGAAGTATTTCTACGTGCTTGCGAAATACTTTTTGAAACTGCCATGAATTTCAAAAATCTTGATTTTATTGATTTTGGAAGCGGATTTAAAGTACCTTATAAATTAGGTGATATTGAAACTAATATTGAAGAGTTTGGTAGTAAGATGACTAAACGTTTTAATACTTTTTGCAAAGAATATGGTAAAGAACTAACACTAGGTTTTGAACCTGGTAAATTTCTGGTGAGTGAAGCGGGATACTTTTTGGCTAAAGTAAATGTAATCAAACAAACTACATCTACTGTTTTTGCCGGAATTGATAGTGGTTTTAATCACTTCATTCGACCGATGTTCTACAATTCTCATCATGAGATTATCAATATTTCTAATCCAAAAGGAAGAGAACGATTTTATTCGGTAGTTGGATATATTTGCGAAACAGATACTTTTGCTACAAATAGAAGGATTTCTGAAATTAATGAAGGTGATACCATTGCTTTTAAAAATGCAGGTGCTTATTGTTTTTCTATGTCTAGTAATTACAATTCTCGTTATCGCCCTGCAGAAGTATTATGGCATGAAGGAAAAGCACATCTGATTCGTAAGCGCGAAACATTTGATGATCTTACAAGAAATCAAGTGGATATCGATGTCTTTTCTAAAGTTGTTGAAACGACATAATAGCACTTAAACAGATATACAAAAAGCGTCAGATAAAAACCTGACGCTTTTTAATTTTATAACTGTTAACTGAAAAGATTTATTCTTTTATTCCGGGTTGTAAAATAGTGAACTTCTCTTTTTCTTTTGCTTCATCTACCATTCTTTTTACATCTGCAAGAAGTGCTTTAGCATCATAAATTATTCCATCTTTAATAGTATACTTAACCCCTCCTGCCCGAATAACTTTATTATCATCTGTTAATCGAATGGCTCCTGTTCCGTAAAGTACTTTTAAGTTCTGAAGCGGATTTTCTTCTACTACTACAAAATCTGCTAGTTTACCTACTTCGACAGAGCCAATTTTATCCGACATTCCTAAAGCTTCTGCTCCATTTAATGTAGCTGCTCTAATTATTTCAAGAGGATGAAAACCAGCTTCTCGAAACAATTCTAATTCTCGTATATAAGCAAAACCATATAATTGAAAAATAAATCCAGAATCTGATCCTACAGTAACACGCCCTCCTCTATTTTTATATTCATTAATAAAGGTCATCCATAGTCGATAATTTTCTCTCCAAACGACTTCTTGTTCTGTTCCCCAGTCGTGCCAATACGAACCATGTGAGATTTTACTAGGTTGATAAAATCTCCATAACGAAGGTAATGTATAGGTCTCATGCCATTCTGCCCTACGAGCTCTTTGTAAATCTCTACTCGCTTCGTAAATATTAAAAGTTGGATCTAATGTAAAATCGAGTTCTATTAACTCATTCATTACTTTATTCCAATGATCAGAATAGGGTTTTGCTGCTTGTTTCCATAGTTTACCTGCTTCTTCAAATCGATGTTGTTCATTTTGATAATTATAATCCAAAGGGTAATGCTGAACGGTTTTATCCTCAAATAACGCTTCTGGTAATCCATACCAGTGTTCCATAGAGGTAAGTCCTGCTTTTGCAGAATTTAAGACATTCCATCGAGCCACATCGGTTTGAGAATGATGACAGGCAGAACGTAGTCCTAGTTTTTTATTTTCATCTAATGCCGCTGTCATAATTTCTGGAGCCGCTCCAAAAAATTTTATCCCATCTGCTCCTTTCTTTGCATTTTCCTGAACCCATTTTCTTGCCATCTCAGGAGTACTTATTGGCGAAGTACTACCCTGTCCAAATCCTGTGTATGCAAAAATACGAGGTGCTATAATTTCATTTTTTTCACTTGCTTTTTTTAACTTCATTGTCCAATCTACACCTCTTCCGCTGGGCTCCCTAACAGTGGTTATACCATGTGCCATCCATAATTTAAAAACATAATCAGCATCTGCACCTTGTGCCACTCCACCAATATGTCCGTGCATATCTACAAAACCTGGCAACACATACATTCCTTCTGCATTAAGCTCCTTACCTCCTGGCTTTAATACAGGACGTTTAGCAGCATTAATTGGCATACCTGGATACCCAACAACAACAATGTTTTTAATTATATTATTTTCTACAACAATATCAACTGGCCCTCTTGGAGGCGCACCATTACCATTAATCAATGTTATACCTCTGATGATTAGTTGAGAGAAAGGTCCTTCTTTAAACTCTTGTGCATTGGTTTGCAACGCCATAAATACAACAAGAAGATAAAGTACATGTTTTGTGATTTTCATTTTAAAAGATTTGCGTGAAACAAAAAAGATAAGTGTATTTCTTTACAATTAGAAAACACTCTATATATAATTGTGATTAAACTTACTTAATTCAAAATAAAATTGAATAACCTCTATGAAGAATTTAACACCAATACATTCTTAGTATTAAATTTAATATTCATTATCTTTAATACAGCATCAAAATCATTTTAATCATGGAAAAGTTACAATGGAATTCGTTTACCAAAAAAATTTACATTCATAAATCTATTGAAGAACTATATGATTTATGGGCAACCCCCAAAGGGATTACTTCCTGGTTTTTAAAACAAGCTGAATACAGCACTGATGGACAAGTCAGAAAACCATCAGAGCATATCCAAAAAGGTGACACATACACCTGGCAATGGCATAATTGGAATGAAAAAGAAAAAGGAGAAGTATTAGAAGCTAACGGAAATAACTATATTGAAATTAGCTTTAGCAATTCAAAAGTTTCTGTAAGACTCGAAAAGAAAAACAGTGCAACTATAGTGATTTTGTCTCAATTTGATATCCCTGTAGATGATAAAAGTAAGTTACAAATACACTATGGATGTAGTAATGGCTGGACATTTTGGCTTGCCAATTTAAAAGCTTTTGCAGAGCACGGTATTTTGCTAAATGAAACCGAAATAAATTTACAGGAGAATGAACTTTCGGGATATGAATTTGTAAATATGTGATTATAAATTTTTAATATTTCTAACTAAATATTCTAATCCGTTAAGCTTTAACTCATATACTGTTTGCAATTGTTGTCCCAGCAGTCCTTTGGGAAAACCTTTGTTGTGATACCATACAATATAATACTCTGGAAGATCGATCAGATACCTATCTTTATATTTACCAAATGGCATTTTGGCATGAGCTAATTTGATTAAAAAATCCTTTTGGAGTTGGATTTCCATGAAGCTGGTTATAACTACAATTTATTTAGTAAAATCTCGGTAATACCACATTAATGTTTCTACCTTTTTTTCCCATTTTTTTTGAGCTTCTTTATTTCTTGAGTGATCTGTTTCTTCATCATATCTTTCTTGCATATTAACTCTCATTCTCTCTACCAGCTTATACATTTTATTAAGATCTCTTCTTATATTTTTGCCTGCACTATACTCTTTCAATCTTTTTCTCATTATTCGCGCATGCAATTCTGAAATATCAAAATGTAGTTGTTCGTGTGAAAGAAGGCCCTCTGACATCTGTCCTCTCTTAACCCAAGATAGAGACGGATAGCAATAGCTATCTACCTGATAATTTAATTCAATTTCTCCTTTATCTTTACCATAAGACCATTGATAGGTTATTCCTGTATTTACGCTAGCGTCATAATTACTACTCAAATTTGGTTTCCCTCTAAAATCTGACCAATCTAACTCGCTTCTTTCTGCGTACGAGAATTTCCCTACATAACCATTATTACTGGTAAAAAATAAAATTAAAATAATAGTAAAGCACTTACTCATAATTGCAAACAATTATGCCCAAATAAAAGTTATATTTTTATCTATTTCAGAGACGCTGGGGGAACACAATATGGGGCAAATATTGTTTGCTCTCTGCAAAATAGCATTATTTTTTAGTTCTAAATATACACGTATTTTTAAAAAATACATAATTTCTAGAATCTAATTTCGATTTATTTCTCCTTTGTTTTCCTTAATATTCCAATCCAATCAATTATAATGCCAAGAAATCTTTATTTCATAAAACAATAATAACAAAAAAGATAACCAATACAGTATCAAATATATATAAAAAATCCTTTTTTTTATATATCAAAATGTATTTTTAATCTAGTATTAAAATATTCCCCAAATAATACTAGTATACTTTATTTTTCTTTAAAAATTGATTTTCCAGGTCAATTCTTAAGACTCCAAAACTAACAAAAATTATTCAACCAGAGTTAATTTTAACTCATCATCAAACTTAATCAAATATGCAGCACTATTATGATACCCTCCTAATAGTTTCTTAGAATAGTTAAATTTATTCTCGACATATTCTGTTGTTCCTTCATAAGAAGCAGAGTGATATAGATCATCAGCGGTTCCTAATCGCATTAAAATATCATACGTTATATCAAAGCCACGAATGGCCCAATTATTAGGATCGATACCATATTCTCTCTTATATCTTTTAACAAACGAAGATGCTTCTTCTCCTTCTTCAACTTCTTTATTATCGAATTCTTTATCTACAGATGGGTAATGCATGTGCAATTTTGATAAGTGTTCATTTTTAATATTATCATTATTAAATGCATTATTTTTATCTGTAGTAAACAATGTTATTTTATGACTTTCTGCTTTGGCATTAAGTAAAGGAATAACATTACTTATCATCGCTACATCATTTGACTCTAGAAAAACCCAATTAGGCTTATTCTTATCTAAAACCTTATTTAATCTTACTTCATAAAGATAATTACCTTCTTCGATTTTAGCTATTTTGGCATTAGGGAATTTAGCAATTAGCTTCTCTTTAATTTGTTTATGTTTTTCTCCTTGCTGCACTATAAGTACAATATTTTTATCGATAGAATCTTTTTCTACAAACGAAATTATTTTGTCCTGAAGTATTACATTCGTAGGACGGGTTTGAAAAAAATTGTCATATAAGCTAGATTCTTTTCTTGATGCAGGTGAAAAAACAGGTGTATTATGTTTTTTAAGTTCTGAAGCTACTATTTCTAAATTTGTTTGGTATAATGGCCCAATCACAACATTTGTTTCGTTAAAATCATTTTCTGCCATTATTTTTTTAATATACTCTTCATTATTACTTTTCTGAGTATCAAAAACATTAAGCTCTGTAGTTATTCCTCTTGTTCTAGCAGAATCTACAGCAATCAATACTCCACTATAAAGATCTAATGCTATTCTAAGACTTTGCTTACTTTTAAGAAATTCTTCGGTATCTTTTCTAGCTTCAAAGTTTAAAGTATCCAAACCAAAAGGCAGCATTACAGCTACTTTTTTAGGAGAAAAATTGTAAAGATTTTTGCTTAGATCTATATATTTCTCTTTGCTCACATCAAAATTGGTAACCGCAGTTAATGTATCTTTAGGAATTGTAATAACCATACCTGCTTTAAGTCCATCTCTTAAATATGGATTCATTTTAAACAAAGAATCGGCAGAAATACCTGTACGTTGTAAAATTCTAAAAACAGTTTCTTTTGGTTTTACTTCATATAACTCAAATCCAGGTTGAATTGAATCCTTTAGAGAGACAAATATAGTTGTAGGTACCGTAATTTGCATTCCGATAGGAAAACTTGGATTCATGTTAGGATTGAGTTTTTCTAACTCTGCTATCGTGATCCCGTGTCTTCTTGCAATATTATATTTGGTATCTTTTGGTTTTATTGTATATCTGGTTGTGGCAGATACTCTAGAATTTGTTGGATCCGTAATTATATCACCTGGTGAAGGTTTATCTTCATATACCGGTATTCTTATTTTATCTTTCTTTTTTATCTGTTCTGCATACAATCGTTTATTATTCTTTTTTATATCCTCAACTGTAATTTTATATTTCTTCGCTATACCATATAACGTTTCTTTTCTTTTAACTTTATGAGTAATATATCGAACAATTTTTCGCTCTTTAGGAATAATTTTCAAGCTATCAAGTACAGTATCTTTTCCTTTATCAGAAATCGCATCAATAGCAGTAGGGTCCTTTTTTATAATTTTACCTACATTTAGTATTTGCCCTATATTAATTCCTTTATCAGCTTCTGGATTAAGTAAATAAATAGTTTCTATACTGATATTGTATTTTTTAGACAAACTGTACACAGTATCATCTTTTTCTACAACATGGGTGTTATACTCCTGATCATCTGTGATTGGAATAGCTAAAATTTCCCCTTCATTAATTCCTTCTTTTGCTGTTGGATTTATTCTATATATAGCTTCTGGAGTTGTATTATAACGTTTAGCTATTCTATATACATTTTCTCCTTTCGCAACAGTATGACTTTTATATTGCTGTGCAAAAGTTGAACCTGATACTATCAACAACAGAAATATCAATAAGAACTTTTTCATGTATTTATCCGATTTGTTTTTAATTCCCTAACTGTTTAATTTGTATATTTCTATTCCCATTCTATCGTTGCCGGAGGCTTAGAACTAATATCATACACTACTCTATTAACGCCTTTTACTCTGTTTATTATTGCATTAGAAGTTTTTTGTAAAAACTCATAAGGTAGATTTACCCAATCTGCCGTCATCCCATCTGTACTTTCTACAGCTCTTAATGCTACACAATTTTCATAAGTGCGTTCATCCCCCATTACTCCCACACTTTGTACAGGTAACAAAATAGCTCCTGCTTGCCAGACTTTGTTATAAAGTCCATTTTCTTTTAATCCATTAATAAAGATAGCATCTACTTCTTGCAAGATAGCAACTTTCTCTGGTGTAATATCTCCCAATATTCGAATTGCCAATCCAGGGCCAGGAAAGGGGTGTCTTCCTAATAATTCTGGATCAAGCTCCATCGATGCTCCTACTCTACGTACCTCATCTTTAAACAACATACGTAATGGTTCTACAACTTTTAATTTCATAAAATCTGGTAATCCACCAACATTATGGTGAGATTTGATCGTAGCAGAAGGACCATTAACAGATATAGATTCTATTACATCTGGATAAATTGTTCCTTGCCCCAACCATTTTGCATCTTCTATTTTATGAGCTTCATCATCAAATACTTCTATAAAAATCTTTCCTATAATTTTTCGTTTTCCTTCGGGATCACTTTCTCCAGCCAATGCATCCAAAAAACGTGCCGAAGCATCAACTCCTTTAACGTTAAGCCCCATTCCCTCGTACTGTTCTAATACTGCAGAGAATTCATTTTTACGCAACAATCCGTTATTCACAAAAATACAGTGCAAGTTTTCACCAATAGCCTTATGCAATAATACTGCAGCTACTGTAGAATCTACACCTCCACTTAAACCTAATACTACTTTATCATTACCTATCTTTTCCTTAAGCTCTGCTACAGTAGCATCTACAAAAGAACCTGGTGTCCAATCGGGTTGAACATCTGCTATTTTGATTAGGAAATTCTCTAATAATTGTTTTCCATCGGTAGAGTGATATACTTCTGGATGAAATTGAATAGCATAAGTTTGCTCATTTTCTATCCTATATGCTGCATTTTCGACATCTTCTGTACTTGCTAATCTAACAGCTCCAGTAGGAAGTTTTTTTATGGTATCACTATGACTCATCCATACCTGGGAACCTTTTGTAATATTTTCAAAAAACTGTTCTCCCTCCTGTACAAATGATAAATTAGCCCGACCATACTCTCGTGTATTTGATGGAGCCACTTCTCCTCCACTAAAATGAGCCAGGTACTGAGCACCATAACAAACAGCCAAAAGTGGTTTATTACCTCGAATGGCAGATAAATCAGGATGAGGAGCATCTTCTCCTCTAACAGAGAAAGGAGAACCAGAAAGGATCACTGCCTTAAAGTCTGATATATTCTCGGGTAAATTATTATAAGGGTGTATCTCACAATATATATTTAACTCTCTAACTCTTCGTGCAATTAGCTGAGTATATTGTGATCCGAAATCTAAAATAAGTACGTTGTTTTGCATAGGCAAAAATAAAATTAAATTACAACCCTCGAAATCCTAAAAGGAATAATTTTTAATATTATTTATTATCTAAGTTTTTAGGCAACATTATTCTTATAATACAAGCAGTTACCAAAAACCTTTCACCTAAATCAATTAACCGTTCGTCGGTATTTAAATGCATTTCATCGATTTCAATCATCATAAATGACACAATCATTTTAAATTTACATCAGAAACCTTCTAACCCCCAATACGATGAATAACTTTACTTTGAAACTTGCCATAATCATCATTCTTTTTTCTAATACAAGATGTTTTGCCAATGACACTGAGCATAGTATAAAAATCTCTGATCTACAGATATCGAGTCTTATGATGAAAATTCCTAATACCATGATAGATCAAAATATAGTATCTCGCACTTCATTAAGTAAAAAAAATGAGGTTCGTACCACGTCTATTTTAGAATTTATTAAAGAACATACTGATCCTTACAAAAAGAAAAATGAGGCTCAAGGTAGTTGGATCAAAAGCACTAAATGGATTAAAGATCCTAATTGGATAAAAAAAGAACTGGTGTAACCATAAATGATTACTTTACAAGACATCTTATTTACTAAAAAACTTGACTACTCTTCTAATGTTTCAAGATCAGAAACTCTCCTTTTAAAGGATTCAGGTGCTTCATCAATGTTGGAATTAAATCATCACCATACTCCAGGTAGAATTCTGCAAAGTTCTTATTACGTTCTTGCAAGCTTTGATTAGGGAAAAGCTCATTTTGCAGTGTCGTTAAACGCTTTACGTGATCACCTAATTTACGTCTTTGTGCTTTCAATAACCGTTTTTCTAAAACATCTAACCCTTTAAGTTGTTTTATTTCTTGCGCTTTCACCGCATTGTTAAAAGTTACATCTGTTTGCTCTGCCAGCTTATACATGGCTTCAAACTGCTCTTTCAAATGCTTACGCTGCGGATCAAAATCAATATTTATATTAGAAATACGACGTACCTTACGGTTGATTAACTCATGTTGTTTCAGAAATAACTCGGTATCAGAAACATTTAATTTTTCTATTTTCTCAGCTTGTTTTTTGGTTTGGATCAGTACCGAATTACGAAGTAACAACATGGGAAACGGTATATCTACAGTTTCGAAATAATCCTTTAATTCTAGCCAATATGCTAATTCTCCGCCACCGCCGATATAACAAAGGTTGGGTAAAATTACTTCCTGATACAAAGGACGCATCATTACATTAGGGCTAAACCTCTCTGGGAACTCAGAAAGTTCTTTTAATATCTCACTCTTACTCCAACTAATATTTGTTTCGTTAACAAAATATCTTTCTTCTTTTTCAATAATTCTTTCGCGTAATCCATCTGCCAGATAAAACAAATTAATTTCTCTGGGGTTCACCTGCACTTTATATCCTTGTGCCTCTAGTTTTTCTGCTCTTGGTATTACTTTGGTATAGGCAACCTGATCTGTTAATTCTCTTTCGACAAATGGAATAAAAAGCCTTTTTAATTCACTATCATCTCCGTCTATAATGACCAGGCCATACTCTCCAAATAATTCATTAGCCAGATATCGGGTTGCATCTGCAAGATGATTGTGTTGCAGATAGGCTTTCTTAAATAAGGTTTTAAGGTATTCTGCATTTCGTCCTGATCCAATTTCCGAAGAAAAAATTTCAAAAACCTTATCTAATCCTTCGGTATCAAAAACTCCTACCGCTCCTCCATCATTACGATTCCACTGTATCTTCTTTCCAAAAAGATTAAAATAATTAATCTCATCAAAATCATGATCTTCTGTTGCCATCCAATATATAGGCACGAAATCATATTCTGGATGTTTCTCTTTTAACTCATTAGTAAGGTTAATCGTAGAGATAATTTTATACAAAAAGTATAATGGTCCCGTAAAAAGATTCAGTTGATGTCCCGTAACAACAGTAAATGTGGTAGGTGTATCTAGTGATTCTATATTTTGACTGGTAAGATCAGAAGGATCGACACCTTTATATTGTTTGCGTAAAGCTTGCACCAATACTTTTCTATGCTCTTTAGAAAAAGAGTGTTGCTTTTCTTTAATTTGATCTTTGAAGTTTCCTAATTCCGGAAAACGGTTATAAAAGGGTTGTAATTCAGATTTTTGATCTAAATAATCACAAATAAGAGAAGAAAAGTAATTCGTATCACTAAACGGAATACAGTCACTAGGCATAAGCAAAATTTTTGGTCGATAAATATACGGCAGATTGTGATCTCATCTGCTTTTTTATATTTTTTTTAATAGTTTGAAAGAATTCATCTACAAATCATTATCTAAATACTAAAATTTATCAATATTCTCTATTTCAAATCCTAAATTTTAGTTAATACCGATTAAATCCTAAATTTAACTCGGTATTTTACCCCTTCTAAAAGAATTCACCGATCAATGAAAAAACTAATCATTACACTCTTTGTCGTAACTGTAACGACTTGCTTAACCTATTCTCAAAACAAATTACAATCTCCTGCCGAATTTTTAGGCTATGAAATAGGTGATCAATTTACACGTCATGCCGATGTTGTAAATTATTTTAATCATGTTGCTGATCATTCTAGTATGGTGAGCTATCATACTTATGGAAAAACAAATGAACGCAGACCCTTAACTTATGCTATTGTTTCTTCTGAAGAAAACCTAAACAACATAGAAAATATAAGATTAAACAATCTAAAAAATATTGGTATTGCAGAAGGAGCAGCTAATCCAGAAGTTGCAATTGTATGGTTAAGTTATAATGTACATGGTAATGAAGCTTCTAGTACAGAAGCCGCTATGCAAACTATTTATGAGTTAATTACTAAGAAAACTGCATGGTTAAAAAATACTGTGGTTATTATAGACCCTTGTATAAATCCTGATGGTCGTGATCGATATGTAAATTGGTATAATCAAACAAAAGCTACACCTTATAATACAGATCAAGTAGCAACAGAACATAATGAACCCTGGCCAGGCGGAAGACCAAATCACTATTTATTCGATCTTAACCGTGATTGGGCATGGGCAACCCAAGTAGAATCAAGACAACGTATTAAAGCATACAACACATGGATGCCACATATTCATGTAGATTTTCATGAGCAAGGTATCAATGAGCCTTATTATTTTGCTCCGGCAGCAGAGCCTTTTCATGAGATTATAACTCCATGGCAAAGAGATTTCCAAACTCAAATCGGTAAAAACCATGCTCGATATTTTGATGCAGAAGGATGGTTATTCTTTACCAGAGAACGTTTTGACTTACTATATCCTAGTTACGGAGATACCTATCCTACGTTTATGGGAGCCATAGGAATGACGTATGAGCAAGCGGGACACGGACGCGCTGGTTTAGGTATTCAAACCGACGAAGGTTATATATTAACGCTAAAGGATCGTGCATTACACCATACTACAACAGGTTTATCAACAGTAGAGATTTCTTCTAAACAAGCTACAAAATTAAATACCGAGTTTAAAAAGTTTTTTAATACCTCTGGTCTGAAATATAAAAGTTATGTATTAAATGGAGAAGCTGATAAGATTAATGCATTAGTAAAACTACTAGAAACCCATGATATTAAATATGGGTATACGAATACTGCAAAAATTTCGGGATTCAATTTTAAAGAAAATAAGCAAGGAAGTATTAATGCAAATGGTGCATTGGTAGTAAGTACAAACCAACCAAAAGGTAAAATGGTAAAAGTACTTTTTGAACCCAATGCCAAACTTAGCGACCCACTTACTTATGATATTACTGCCTGGAGTGTTCCACATGCATATGGATTAGACGCCATAGCTTCGACTTCATTAATACCTGCCAATGGAAATAAAAAAGCTAATACCATAAATAATACAGCTAACGCATCTGGTGCTGGTTATATCACTAAATGGAATAGCATAGACGACGCTGCTTTTATGGCTGATTTACTTCGTCATAATATTAGAGTACGTTTTAGTGAAAAAGATTTTAGTAATGGCGCAGAGAATTTCAAAAAAGGAAGTCTTATTATCACCAAAAGTGACAATCGAAAAACTAAAAATTACGATAAAACGGTTATCGATATCGCTAATGCTCATCATAGAAAACTATATACAGCTCCTACTAGTTTTTCTAGTAAAGGGGTAGATTTTGGTTCTCCCGATGTAAAACTCATCAATAACCAACGTATAGCAGTATTAAAAGGTCGATATACCTCTTCTTTAAGCTATGGAGAAATTTGGTACTTCTTTGAGCAACAGCTTAAATTTCCTATTACTTCAATTGATACAGATTATTTTAAGAATGTTGATCTTACCAAGTATGATGTGTTAATTATGCCAAACGGATATTACAATAGCTACTTAGACAAAGGAGCTTTGGATAAATTGAAAGGATGGGTAAGCAGTGGTGGTAAAGTAATAGCGATTGGTAATGCAGTAAGAACCTTTGCCGATAAAAAAGGATTTGATCTTAAGAAAAATAAGGCCGATAAAAAGGAAAAAGACTCTATCGGTAATCTTATTCCTTATGATCAACGTGAACGCAAAAGCGTAAAGGATTTTATTACAGGAAGTATTTTTAAGACCAAAATAGATCATTCGCACCCAATGGCTTTTGGATATGATGACACCTATTTTAGTCTGAAATTAGGAAGTAGTTCTTATAAATTTCTTCAAAATGGATATAATATTGCTTATATAGAAAAACCACAAAGTGTTTCTGGATTTGCAGGTGCAGATGCCCTTAAAAACCTAAACAACTCTTTGGTTTTTGGTGAATCAAGAATGGGTAGCGGAAGCATTATCTATATGGTAGATAATCCTTTATTCAGATCTTTCTGGGAAAATGGAAAGCTTTTCTTTGTTAATGCTATCTTCTTTGTTAACAATAATAAATTTAGAATTTAAATTAAATAATCATGATTAACTCACACCTCTCTACAACCATCAAGACTGTAGCCTTATCGGCTATTGTACTCTTAGCCAGTTGTAATCAAAAGAAAGAAACTGTGGAAACTACAGCAGAATCAGAACCTAAAGAGACAGCAAATGTCTTATTAGAAGAATGGACCGGATCATATGGTGGTACCCCTGCATTTGATAAAATGAATGTAGCCGATATAAAACCCGCTCTCGAAAAAGGAATGGAACTTAATCTTAAAGAAATCGATGAGATTGCAAATAACTCTGAGGCTCCTACTTTTGAAAATACCATCGTTGCTATGGAGAGAGCCGGAGCAGAGCTCGATAGAATTTTTACATACTATGGTATCCTAAGTAGTAATATGTCTTCTCCAGAATTTAGAGACGTTCAAAAAGAAATGGCTCCTAAGCTATCAGAATTTAGTTCTAAAATATCACAAAACGAAAAATTGTTTAAACGTATTAAAACCGTTTATGACAATGCTCAAAAAACACCATTAGAAGCAGATCAGCAACGTGTAGTAGAACTTACTTATAAGTCTTTTGCTATGAATGGAGCAGAATTAGATGAAGAAAAGAAGAAGCGTTATGCAGCGATCAATAAAGAATTATCCGAACTGTATACCAATTTTTCAAATAATATATTAGAAGATGAAGAAGGATATGTAACTTACTTAACCAAAGATCAGTTAAGTGGTTTATCAGAACCCTTGATCAAAGCATATGCAAAAGCAGCTACAGATAGAGATCAAGATGGTAAATATGCAGTAACCAATACAAGATCTTCTATGGATCCTTTCCTTACCTATTCTGATGAACGTGCTATACGTGAAAAAGTATGGAGAAATTATTATTCTCGTGGAGATAATGGTGATGAGAAGGATAATAATGAAAATATTGCCAAAATTCTAAAACTAAGAAAAGAACGCGTTGGATTATTAGGACATGATAACTATGCAGACTGGAGGCTTCAAAACCGTATGGCTAAGAATCCTGATAATGCAATGAAACTTATGAATGCTGTTTGGCCAGCTGCCATAGCCAGGGTAAAAGAAGAAGTAACCGATATGCAAGCCGTGGCAGATGCAAACGGAGATAAGATAACGATCGAACCATGGGACTATCGTTACTATGCAGAAAAAGTAAGAAAAAAGAAATACGATCTGGATTCTGATGAAGTAAAACAATATTTACAATTAGATAAATTAAGAGAAGCTATGTTCTTTGTAGCAGGCGAATTATTTAATTTTAAATTTACTCCTATTGAAGAAGGTAAAGTTCCTGTTTTTCATGAAGATGTAAAAGTATGGGAAGTAAATGACAAAACCTCTGGAGAACATATCGGCCTATGGTATCTCGATCCATTTGCCAGACCTGGTAAGCGATCTGGAGCATGGGCTACTACGTATAGAAGTCATACTACTTTTGATGGTAAAAAGAATGTACTCGCTTCTAATAATTCTAATTTTGTTAAACCAGCTCCGGGAGAAGCAGTTTTAGTTTCCTGGGATGATGCAACTACTTTTTTCCATGAATTTGGTCATGCTTTACACTTCTTTGCTTCCGAAGTAAGATACCCAACTCTTAATGGTGGTGTACGTGATTATACAGAGTTTCAATCTCAATTGTTAGAGCGTTGGTTATCTACCGATAAAGTCATTGACAATTATCTGGTACATTACAAAACTGGAGAAGCAATCCCAAAAACACTGGTTGATAAAATTAAAAAAGCAGCTACTTTTAATCAAGGGTTTGCTACAACAGAATACCTGGCTTCTGCCTTAATGGATATGAAATTTCATTTAGCAGACCCAACTAATATTGATGTAGATAAATTTGAAAAGGAAACTCTTACAGAATTAAATATGCCAAAAGAATTAGTGATGCGCCATCGCACACCACATTTTGGGCATGTATTTTCTGGAGAAGGATATGCTACTGCTTATTATGGATATATGTGGGCAGATGTACTTACCTCTGATGCAGCAGAAGCTTTTGCCGAAGCTCCAGGAGGATTTTATGATAAAGAAGTTGCCGCTAAACTAGTAAAATATCTTTTTGCACCACGTAATGCTATGGATCCAGCAGAAGCGTATCGCAAATTTAGAGGACGCGATGCAAAGATCGAAGCTTTAATGAGAGACAGAGGATTTCCGGTTCCTAAGTCGTAACCAAAAATAACATGTAATTAAAATACACATATGCCATTATAACAGAAGGTATATGTGTATTTTTATATAAGAGCTGTACTTCATCATTATAAAAACTAAGCCACACCAAGTTTAGAATAGATGTAACCAGGATAAGAGAACAAATAAGACACTTTTATGAAATACACATATAGATCAATAATCTTGCTTTGCGTTCTTGTTCTTCTTTTTAATGGAAAAAAATATCAAAAAAAATCATCTATGGATATCGTTAGAGGACTTAAACCTGCTATTGCCGAGTTTACCGATTTAGAGCAAAAACTCGTTATAAAGGTTGCCAAAAAACTAAAGAACAATGGATTTCCGGTTGATGATTTAACAAGAGTTCACCTCAAAAGAAGAATGCTTAATGATAAAGATTATTATGCTAAGAATGAAATTACATTTTTTGTAAACCCAGGAGTTTATAAAGAAAATGAATTTAATTGGGGAATAGAAACAATCACTATAGACTGGGAAGACCCTTCTGTTGTAAGAACACCAGATGGAGGTATCGAGTTTATGGTAGGTAATAAAATAAAACCTGAAGACCTTGTGATGAATTTTTATGGAATGAACGATTCTTATTCATATCATTCACTTTTAAAAGATCATGATAATATTATAAAAAAAACAAATAATACCTTATTGGCCAATAATTTAGAAGAAATTAAACATTTCACTTCTCAAGGGATAGCAGGGTTACTTAGAAATTACCTAATTGTAATAACAGCATATAATGAAAAAGAAAATGTATATGAAATGGCAATAAGAAGGATAGATCATGATCTTATTGATTCGAAACATTATAATAAACTCCTTGAGCAGTATCGTTTAAAAATAGATATAAATACATCTAGAATAGAAGTATTAGATAGTTTTGACCCTACTTTCTTTCCTACCCCAGCTACAGTACCACCAATTAAAAAGAAATTTTAAAAAACAAAAACACAGCATGACAATTCAGGATTTAGGATACAATAGTGCCCTAGAGCAATTTAGAACCGAACAAAATTTGGATTCTTTTGAGGTAGGCAGAATACTATCTGAGCATAAAGAAAGATATGTTATTAAAACTCCTATACATGAATTTGATGCCGAACTCATTGGTAATTTAAGATATACAGCAGAAAGTAGATATGATTTCCCAGCTGTTGGGGATTGGGTTGCTTTTTCTGAATATGATGAAAGCAAAGCTCTAATTCACGCTATTTACCCTCGAAACTCTATCATAGAAAGACAAGCCGTTGGCACATCTGGAAAAGTGCAAATAATTGCAACAAATATTGATTATGGTCTCATTGTTCAAGCTGTTAACAGAGATTTCAATATCAATAGATTAGAAAGATATCTAACGATCTGTAATGCTTCTAAAGTCGAACCGATTATTATTTTAAGCAAGATTGATTTACTAGATGAAGCTGGTTTGCAGAATATCATAAATCAAATAAAACAACGAATCAAAGACATTACAATACTTACGGTTAGTAACCAAGTAACCAAAAGATATGATACTCTAAATCAAATTATCCAAAAAGGAAAAACGTACTGTTTACTTGGATCTTCTGGAGTTGGAAAATCTACTCTTCTTAATAATCTTGCCGGTAAGCTACAAATGAAAACCGGAGAAATAAGTGCGAGTGTAAACAAAGGAAAGCATATTACAAGCCACCGAGAGTTAATTGTATTGAATAATGGAGGGATTCTGATTGATAATCCCGGAATGCGTGAGGTTGGAATTGCTGATACATCAAGTGGATTAGAAACTACATTCGAAACCATTATCGAATATGCCGACAATTGTAGATTTAAAGATTGCACGCATGTGCATGAGCAAGGTTGTGCCATATTGGAAGCTGTTGAAAACGAAGAAATTGATAAAGATTCGTATCTCAATTTTCGAAAAATGGAAAAAGAAAAAATACATTTCGAGTCAGATGTCAAAGAGAGAAAAAAGAAAGATAAAGACTTAGGAAAAATGATTAGAAGTGTTCAAAAACAGAGAAGAAATAATAAATACTAATAAAATGTAATCAATATATGAATAACAGTATAAACCTGGAGCCTGAAAAAATTATCAAAACCATTGATCTTCTCGAAAAACGAGTTTCGGATCGATTTCCTGATTCAGGACTTAGAAAAGTTTGCTTTCAATTTCTGCATACTGCTCAAAAAAGTAAACAAAATATTGATTGGATCTCTTCTCCAAATATTTTACTTCGCGTATTTTCTCATATGATCATACTAATTGGTTTAGGAGGATTGATCTATAGTATCACTTATATTGATTTACAAATTGAAAATACTACTCTTGCTAATGTTGTTACGATTTCTGAAGCTATTTTTAATGATATCATACTATTAGGAGCTGCAATCTTTTTTCTTGTTTCACTAGAATCCAGGCTAAAAATGAAACGAGCCCTAAAATCTCTTAACGAACTCAGAGTAATTGCTCATGTTATTGATATGCATCAATTAACAAAAGATCCTAATGTCACTGATGCACCAGAATGTGCTACAGAAAACTCTCCTAAACGAACTTTTACTAACTTTCAGCTTCAACGATATCTCGATTATTGTTCTGAAGCTACAGCACTAATTGGTAAAGTTGCGGCACTATATTCTCAAAGCCTACCCGACGAAAAAGTAGTAAGGGCAGTAAATGAAATCGAAATATTAACTACAGGATTAAGTAGAAAAATATGGCAAAAACTCATCATATTAAACGAACAAAAAACCAATAAACAATAATTAGTTGACACAAAAAACACCCTAAAATCTCGTCAAATAATAAAAATAAAAACATGAATCAAGATACCATAATCAAACAGATAACAACAGATCTTCTAGAAAGCTTTACCTTCTTTGCAGATTCTAATTATACCGGATATGACCCTTTACATCCAGTTTCTAAGATTGTATTTGCCGCGCAGGGAGAGATCACTACGCCTCCTGATTTGGGTTTTATGGGATATGGAGGTGGATCAGAAGGAGAAGCCTTTAGTGATTGTGGGGTATTAGATCTCGAAGCTTTTTTTCCGTTAAATGAAGAAGGTGATTATTACCGAGAAGATGATGACGAGTATAAAGAAAAATGTTTTCATAATGCTTGCCAGGCAGTTTTACAGGCACTTACTACTGTAGCCAAAAGTGATGAATTTCAAAAAATCCCTAAAGAAGGTCCTGTAGTGTTTGTTTTAAATCTTATAGATCAGTTTAATAAAGTATTATGTAGAATTCATCCTGATGGAGAGGTTGAATTACCGCCAAAAAAGGAATAGTATACAATGGAAAAAATCAAATTTCTAATTATAATGATAATACTCTTCTCTTGTAATAGTGAAAAGAAGCAGATTCTTGAAAAAAAAGATGCTAAACAAGAGAGTTTTACAAAAAACAAATCATCTCTTGATATAAATAAAGAGGAAAGTACAAAAGACTTTACTAATTTTATTGCTGACGGTTTTGAAATTGCTGTAGTTCAAAATAAGAAAAAGATAGTATTTGGAGATTTAAATCAAGATGGTTTTCAGGATTTTGTGGCTGTACTAGTAAATTCGAATACCAATATAGAGGACAATGACCCCGAAGAGGTTAGAATTGCTATATATGAAGGATTAGAAAATAATAGGTATATACAAAAGGCCCTAAGCGGAAACTTAACTTCTGCATTTATTTATAATGAAAACCCAACACTTAAAATAACATCGCCAATACTAAGTGTTAGTCATCAATCTATGCGACACGATTATGAGGTAAAATTTAGATTCGAAAAAAAACACAATGACTATATTCTTATTGGCTCAGAATTAAACAACTATGGAAATGCTACTCATGATGGAGCGGGAAACACCAGCATTAATTTTTTAACAAAAACAAAAATTAAGAAGGTATTTGCATATGATCATGAAAAAGAAAAATTAAAAGAACTGAAACCTGTTGTAACAAAAATCGAAGAAGACCTTATATCAATTACTCAAATTAGTGACCTCAACATATATAAAATTATAGGAAGTGAATAAAAGTTAATATCGCATATAAAAATTTCATACTCATCAATACTTTATCAATCATGAAAACAATTAAATTTTTAGTATTCATTCTAGTCATATCAGGAGTTTTGGTTTCCTGTAAAAAGAATACAGCAACAGAAGAATCATCTCAAAAAATCGTTGAAAATAAGGATTTCAAAGTCGATTTTGAAAAATTTACACTCGATAACGGATTACAGGTGATATTCCATATCGATCGATCAGATCCTGTTGTTGCTGTTGCCCTAACTGCGCACGTAGGTTCTGCTCGTGAAAAAGAAGGAAGAACCGGTTTTGCACACCTATTCGAACATTTACTTTTTCTCGAATCAGAAAACTTGGGAAAAGGCGGATTAGATAAAATGAGTGCTCGCATTGGTGGATCCGGAGCAAATGGTTCTACAAGTCAGGATCGTACAAACTATTACCAGACTGTACCCAAAGATGCACTTGAGAAAATGATTTGGGCAGAAGCTGATAAATTAGGTTTTTTTATCAATACCGTTACCGATCCCGTTCTAGCTAAAGAAAAGCAGGTGGTTAAAAATGAAAAGCGTCAAAGTATCGACAATCGTCCTTATGGTCATGTTAATTATGTAATCGATAAAAACATGTATCCTGCAGATCATCCATATAGCTGGCAAGTAATCGGGTCATTAGAAGATTTACAAAATGCAACACTACAGGATGTAAAAGACTTCTACAATCATTGGTATGTTCCTAATAATGTTACACTTACTATAGCTGGAGATTTTGATTCAGATCAGGCTAAAACCTGGGTGCATAAATATTTTGATGAAATTAAACGCGGAGAAGATATCCCTGCATTAGAAAAACGCCCTGTGGTTTTGACAGAAACCAAAAAATTACATTATGAAGATAATTTTGCACGTCTTCCGCAATTAACGATGACCTGGCCAACCGTACCTGTATATCATCCCGACTCATATGCTTTAGAAGTACTTTCTACCTATTTATCTGAAGGGAAAAAAGCTCCTTTCAATAAAGTATTGGTAGAAGACAAACAACTTACTCCCGAAATTACCATGTTTAATTTTGGATCAGAATTAACAGGCCAATATCATTTGATTATTCGTGGATTTGAAAAAACAGATTTAAATACTATCGACAGTGCTGTTTCTGAAGCTTTTGCAAAGTTTGAGAC
The DNA here is from genome assembly GCF_000520975.1 of Aquimarina megaterium XH134. GTDB lineage: Bacteria > Bacteroidota > Bacteroidia > Flavobacteriales > Flavobacteriaceae > Aquimarina > Aquimarina megaterium. The sequence goes on along the minus strand of NZ_JACB01000055.1, from coordinate 38,083 downwards.
CGAAGGCATCTCACAAGAAGACCTTGATCGTATTAAAGCAAGTCAGGAAACCGCATTTTACAATGGGCTATCTAGTGTACTGGGTAAAGGATTTCAGTTAGCACAATACGAAATTTTTGCAGGAGATCCCGGTTTTATCAATCAGGATGTAAAAAATATCCTTGCAGTTACTATTGACGATGTAAACAGAGTATATAATCAATACATCAAAGGGAAGCATTATGTTGCTACAAGCTTTGTGCCTATTGGGCAAGCTAATTTGGCTTTAAAGGATTCTAAGCTTGCAGAAGTAATCGAAGAAAAAATTGTAGAAGGAGCAGAAGAGAATTTTGATGCTAGTATAGTGGCAGATTATGAAAAAACACCTTCGAGTTTTGATCGTTCTACAGAACCACCATATGGAGACACTCCCGAGGTTACAGTACCACAGGTATGGCAAGATCAATTTTCATCAGGAATTGAAGTATACGGGATACAAAATGATGAAATCCCTTTGGTACAATTTAGAATAAACATAAGAGGAGGTTTATTATTAGAAAAACCAGATAAAGTAGGCGTATCAAATTTATTGGCACAACTTATGACTAAAGGTACTCAAAACAAAACAACCGAAGAATTAGAAAATGCAATAGAAAGTCTGGGAGCATTTATTAATATTTCTGCGAGAGATGAAAGTATCGTAATAAACGGGAGTACTTTATCCAGAAACTATACTAAAATTATGGCATTGGTAGAAGAAATGATTCTTCAGCCAAGATGGGATCTTAAAGAGTTTGAGTTAATCAAACAGAGTGTTATTAGCCAGATTCAACAAGAAAAAGCAAGTCCCACAAGTATTGCCAGTAACGAATATGCTAAACTAAGCTATGGAAAAGATCATATTCTTTCTCATAATAATTTAGGCACAGAAACCTCTGTATCTGCTATTACATTAGAAGATCTTAAACACTATTATAACGCTAATATAGTTCCTAATGTTACCAAAATGCATGTAGTAGGCGATATTACAAAAGCTATGACAAAAACATCTCTGGCAAACCTCAATACCAAATGGCAGCGTAAAGAGGTTAAATTTCCGGCTTTAGACGCACCAAAAGCTCCGCAGCAATCCAAAGTATATTTTTATGATGTCCCCGATGCTAAACAATCTCAATTGCGATTTGGATATCCCGCATTAGCAGCAACAGATCCAGATTACTATCCGGTGCAGGTTATGAATTATCGCCTGGGTGGCGGTGGTTTTGCATCACAACTCACACAACAATTACGAGAAGGTAAAGGATATACCTACGGTATAGGCTCTGGGTTTTCGGGAAGTACTATCCCGGGAATGTTTACTATATCTAGTGGCGTAAGATCTAATGTTACCTATGAGTCTGCAGATTTGATCAAGGAAATCCTGAATGACTACGGAAAAAACTATACTCAAGAGGATTTAGACATCACCAAAAGTTCTTTAATAAAAAGTAATGCAAGAGCTTTTGAAACCTTTAATTCTAAATTGAATATGCTAACTAATATGAGTACATTTCAATACCCAAAAGATTATGTTACGCAAAGAGAGACAATTGTAAATAATATGACCGTAGATGAGATTAAAAAACTAACAGGTACATATCTAGACCCTAATAAAATGATTTATCTTGTAGTAGGTGATGCAAAAACACAGCTCAAAAAACTAGAGCAGTTAGGTTTTGGCACTCCTGTTTTGTTAAATGAAGAAAATACAGCAGTTAAGGATTAAAGTTTCTGATTTATTGTTATAGAAACTTCTTAAAATAGTAAACACAGGCCTATTCTGAATTTATTTCAGAATAGGCCTGTGTTATATTCATCGTATTGATATAAATAATGGAAATCTATATTTTACCTGTTGTCATCAATCCATAGTCTATTATCATATAGCGATTAAAAGTCACTGTTGTAAAACGATTTTTTAACATATATCCAGAGTCTTTGAAAACATAATTAACTAAATTTTATCAGTATCCACCAGAGAAACATATCTAATTAACTAAACGATTTTGTATTTTTAAATTAGGAAAACAGAAGCACATAAAAAGAATTTTAACCCGAACGCTACTGTAGTTTATTTTATATCAAAATGAAACGAATACATGCATTTGAATTTGAGGATTTACATTGGTTCCCAAAAAACTTGCGAAACTACATGACCGATTTTTTACAATTTGGATCAAATATATTCGACATCTATAAAAGCGTTGTCCCTATTCTTGAAAGAGGAATAAAAAGCGCAGGAAACAACAAAATAATTGATATTGCTTCTGGTGGTGGAGGTGGTTTAATCAAACTTGCCGAGCATTTAAAAAAAAATAATCCGACATTAAAAATCACTCTTTCTGACTATTACCCAAACCTACATGCTTTTAAGAGAACAAAATCAAAAATACCAGATGTATTTGATTTTATTGACTATCCCGTAGATGCAATGAATGTTCCTTCAGAATTAAAAGGGTTTAGAACACAGTTTACATCATTACATCATTTTAAGCCAGAAAATGCAAAAGCTATTTTTCAGAATGCTATAGATGCCAATCAGCCTATTGGAGTTTTTGAGCCACAACAAAGAAATATCAAGAGCATGATTCCTATGCTCCTATCCCCTATTACGGTTATATTAATGACTCCTTTTATAAGACCTTTTAAGCTAGGCAGGATATTATTTACCTATCTCATCCCTATATTACCACTATTTATACTTTGGGATGGAGTAATTTCTGTATTGAGAACATACACGATTTCTGAGTTGAAACAAATGATTTCTGAATTGAATAACAGCAATAGTTTTGATTGGGAAATTGAAGTAAAAAAAGGAAAACCGAGTGAGATTCTATATGTATTAGGCGTTCCAAAAGAAAATTAATAATTCATATCAATGACTATGAAAACAGTTCTACACAAATCAAATACCAGAGGAAAAGCAGAATATGGATGGTTAAATTCTCATCATTCTTTTAGTTTCGCAAATTATTATGATCCAAAAAGAATGAACTTTGGGGTATTACGTGTGCTTAATGATGATATAGTTGCTCCAGGTATGGGTTTTAAAAAACATCCACATGATAATATGGAAATTATTTCTATTCCTTTAGAAGGTGATCTGGAGCATAAAGACAGTATGGGAAACACTACGGTTATAAAACAAGGAGATATACAAGTGATGAGTGCGGGTACAGGAGTATTTCATAGCGAGCATAATAAAAATAGAGATCGTGATGTAAAATTTCTACAGATATGGATTGTTCCTAATAAAAGAGATGTCGAACCCAGATATGACCAAATTACTTTGAACTCTAAAAACTTACAAAATCAACTATATCAAATTCTCTCTCCTAACACAGACGATTCGGGAGTATGGATACATCAGAATGCCTGGTTTTATATAGGCGAATTAGAAATGGGGAATGTACAGAATTATACGCTAAAAGATCCTAAAAGTGGAGTGTACATATTTGTACTAGATGGTGATATAACAATAGAAAACCAAAACTTACATAAAAGAGATGGATTTGGTTTATGGGAAACAGATCACATTAAAATTAAGGCTGATAGCAATTCAAAAGTATTACTAATGGAAGTACCGATGACTAGTTAATTTCGACCATAATGCATTTGCAAAACTTCATTTTTAAATAAAAAATACATATTGTTAAATTAGTTTTTTAATTCTACCTCTTAACAAGATACATCTCTTTCTCTTTTAAATAATACATAATAACCAACAAAAACCGGGTATTGATGATTTTTCGATAACAAACACCCAAAAATACTCGGTTAATGTTATCTAATTGTTAATTATTAATCTTACTAGAATAACTTCAGTGTTAGCAATTTTTCAATAAAATAGTTTAAAAATTGATAAAATCATTCTTGTTTTAATAAGGTATTAGCAATTAAGAATTCTCTTTGTACTCTTATTAAAAATTCCATAATTTATTCTTTTCAAAACTTCTAATTATCAAATAATTCGTTAGCAAAATTTTAATATTTCCTGCCATTTTTTTAGATACATTTGCCGCCGATTTAAATGAGTAAAATTTTAACCCAAAATAGAATTTAAAACAATGATCAAAAAATAGTTTCTCTTTATACGAGTATAGAGTTAGCCAAAAAACAAAAGAATCTATTTAAAAAAGACTACCCTTATAGGTGGTCTTTTTTGCTTTGATCATTTTTCTTAAATTTTCATCTCCAAAAAAGTATTATTTTTTTGTGAAAAAGATAAACGAATAAAAAAACCAACCACATACTTTTAAGATGACTCTTTTTATAAAAAAAATCAAAACAGTATCTTTAAAAGATAATACAAAAAAAATGAAAATGCTAAATAGAGTTCTTTTTCTTCTTTTTATTGGATTTGGGTGCTTCCAAGTCTTTGCTCAAGAATCAATAGATCATAAATACAAAGAATTTAATTTTTGGATTGGAGAATGGAACGTATATAAACACAATACAGATTCTATTGTAGGAAAAAGTAAAATAGAGTCTATTATAGACAATAAAGTAATTAAAGAAACCTATTATTCTACAACATCAAAATATCATGGTACAAGCCTAAATAAGTATAATCCCAGAACTGATCAATGGGAACAATTTTGGGTAGATAATAGTGGTCTTACCTTACACATTATCGGTAACCTTGAAAAAGGTAAAATGATATTACAAAATGAGGTAATTACAAAAAAGGGAGTCGTATTAAATAAAATTAAGTGGCAAAAAAATAGCGATACTACGGTACGACAAACCTGGTATCAAAGCACAGATAAAGGACAAAACTGGGTAACTCTATTTGATGGTGATTATAAACCTGTAAAAAAGAATTAAATCACTTCACCATATAAATCAAAATCTTCAGCTTCGTTTATTTTTACTGTTGTAAAATCACCTGTTTTAAGGTAATACTTAGAAGCATCAATAAGTACTTCATTATCTACATCTGGAGAGTCAAACTCGGTACGACCTACAAAATAATTTCCTTCTTTACGATCCACAATTATTTTAAATTCTTGCCCAATTTTTTGTTGGTTTAGCTCCCATGAGATTTGTGATTGAATCTCCATAATCTCGTTAGCTCTTTCTATTTTTATTTCTTCTGGCACATCATCTTCTAGATTAAAAGCATGAGTGTTTTCTTCATGAGAATATGTGAAGCATCCCAAACGTTCAAAACGCATTTCTTTTACCCAAGCTCTTAAGGTTTCAAAATCTTCCTGCGTTTCTCCTGGATATCCAACAATAAGTGTGGTACGAATAGCCATTTCTGGAACGGCTTCTCTAAACTCTTCGAGAAGTTTTGTTGTTTTTGCTTTGGTAGTTCCTCGTCGCATCGATTTTAGTATCGGGTCAGAAATATGCTGTAATGGTATATCGATATAATTACACACTTTTGGTTCTTCTTTCATTACTTTAAGTACTTCCATAGGAAACCCAGTCGGAAACGCATAATGTAAACGTATCCATTCTATTCCGTCAACCTTTACTAATGCTCTTAGTAAATCAGCTAATTTTCTTTCTTTATAAAGATCTAATCCATAATAGGTTAAATCCTGTGCGATCAGAACCAATTCTTTTACTCCATTTGCAGCTAATTTTTCTGCTTCTATCACTAATTCTTCAATAGGTGTAGATTTATGAGTACCTCTCATCAAAGGTATTGCACAAAAAGAGCAAGGACGGTCACATCCTTCTGCAATTTTGAGGTATGCATAATTCTTTGGAGTTGTAGTGAGTCGTTCTCCAATCAATTCGTGTTTATAATCGGCTCCCAAAACCTTTAATAAACCAGGAAGTTCTGTAGTACCAAAATATTGGTCTACGTCAGGAATTTCTTCTTCCAAATCCGGTTTATATCGTTCTGATAAACAACCTGTAACAAAAACCTTATCTACTACTCCTTCTTCTTTTTTCTGTACATACTCTAAAATAGTATTTACAGACTCTTCTTTAGCATTAGCAATAAAACCACACGTATTAATGACAACAATATTTCCTTCCTCTTCATGAACAACTTCTTTATTATTAGCACGCAGTTGCCCCATTAACACCTCACTATCATATACATTTTTACTACATCCTAGTGTAACTACATTGATTTTGTTCTTCTTTAATGTCTTTGTTCTCATATCTTCCGGATAAAGGTGTGCAAAGATACAAGGATTAACCAAAGTATACGGTATAAATTCAATAACTATATCAGTATAATCCAGATTATCTCACAAAATACCAATTAAACCTTTTGTATATTGTAGAGTCCAAGTCTACAAAACCCAACCTATGAAAGCGAAATCTATACCATTTCTGGTTTCGATATTGTGCTTTACTCTATCTTGTTCTGATAATGAGTCTATAGAAACAATAGATAATGGAACGATTAATATCGATTCTAACACCTTATATTTTCCGCCTATAGATTCAGATACCTGGGAGACTATATCTGCTCAAGAATTAGGGTGGAATATCAATAATGAGCAGCCACTATATGACTTCCTTGAAGCAAAAAACACTAAAGCGTTTATCATTCTTAAAAATGGAAAAATCGTTATTGAGAAATATTTTAATGGAGGAACAGTTTCTGATCATAATCCCTGGTATTCGGCAGGAAAAACTTTAACCGCATTTACAGTCGGAATAGCCCAACAAGAGAATTTACTAAATATCAATGACATTTCGGCCATGTATTTGGGAACAGGGTGGGCTAATATTACTACAGAACAAGAAAATGCAATAATAGTTAGAAATCATTTAACTATGACAACAGGTTTAGATTATAATGTTTTGAATCAGAACTGTACTGATGCCGCCTGCTTTACCTATCTTAATGATCCTGGTAAGTTTTGGTATTATCACAATGCTTCATATACGATACTAAGGGATATCATTTCGGGAGTTACTCATCAGGAGTATAGCACTTATTTTGATTCCAAAATTAAAAACAAAATAGGAATGAATGGTACATGGGTTACTCTTGGTTATGTAAATATATATTACAGCACAGCCAGAAGTATGTCTCGTTTTGGTTTGCTAAACTTAAATAAAGGGACTTGGGATACTACAGAAATTCTTAAGGATCAAAACTACTTTACACAAATGACCTCTACTTCCCAGACGTTAAATCAATCCTATGGTTATTTATGGTGGTTAAATGGAAAATCAAGCTATAGGATTCCTGGATCTGAAAATGAATTCATTGGGTCATTAATCCCCAATGCTCCAGAAGATCTTGTAGCAGGTCTGGGTAAAAACGATCAAAAACTATATATCGTTCCTAGTCAAAATCTGGTGATCATAAGAATGGGTGATGATACGGGAGATTCATTATTAGGACCTTCTGGATTTGATAATGAATTATGGGGGAAAATTAATCTACTAATTAATTAAAAAACGTATCCATAACCTATAACTCTATTTTCAATATAACACACTTCATATACCCATAGTCTTAATCACATTTTTCATTTCCCGGAAAACAGGGGGAGTAAAACGATTTTCATGATTTAATTTTCGACTTTAATTATTAACCACATATTAAATTCACAAAACAAATCATGAAAAAAACAATTCTTAAAACAATTTCTGTTGTACTACTAGCCACCTTTATAGGTAGCTGCGAAAAACCGGAAACAAATGAAAACATTGAATCTATTGAAAACACAAAACCAATAGATGCATTCGACCAGAAAGCTCCTAATTGTTATGGTCAAACACGATATATTAATCATAATCAAACCATCCCTAAAGGCTGGGTTTTAATAAGCTCTACTGGTAGTACCTGGAAAATTAAATGTACCACAGGAGCTCCTTATGGAGCAGAAATAGATATTGTTCCCAAGTCTGTAATCCCCTCGGGATGGGTATTAATTACAGATAATGATAGATATTGGGAAATTAAATGTGTTATAAAAGGTCGGTATAAAACAAAACTAAATATTGTATCTAATTCTGTAATACCAGCAGATTGGGTATTAACCGGAACTCGTCCTAATGTATGGGAAATTACTTGTGTAAATAAAGCTTTATACAAATCACAATTAGAAATCATTCCTAATTCTACAATACCTAAAGATTGGGTACTAACACGTACAGTGGGTAGTATTTGGAAAATTACCTGTACAAGTGGTGCATCTTATAGTGATAAATTAGATATCATTCCTAACTCTACAATACCAAAAGATTGGGTATTAATACATACAACAGGTAGTAGTTGGAAAATAAAATGTGCCGGAGGGAATTCAAGGTATGGACATGAACTTAGAATTATTCCTAATTCTGTTATACCAGCGGGTTGGGTATTAAAACGCAATGTGGGCAGCACGTGGTTAATAGCATGTACAAAAAAGGCTACCATTGGTAAAGAATTAGAAATCATTCCTAATTCTACTATACCTAAAGACTGGGTATTATCAAGTGCCAATAATAGTCGCTGGATAATTACATGTATAACAAATGCAGCATTTAACGCTTCAGTAAAAGTTGTACGTAACTCGACCATCCCAAAAGGCTGGGTATTATCCAAAGTCATTCATGGATACTGGATAATCAAATGTACAAACAAGGCTCCTTTTAGAGGAAAAGTAGAAATTGTTGCTAATTCAGTAATACCTTATGGTTGGGTATTTACTGGTCGTACACCTATGCTAAACTGGTACATTGTATGTGCAAAAGGGGCTAAACCCGGAGATTTATTAACTATTATGCCTAATTCTGTAATTCCTCCTGGTTGGAAACGTATTTCTGCCTCTCCTTCTTCCTGGTTAATAAGATATAAGTAATAACTCCATTACCTGAAAAGTTGTTTTTTTTTATATCTACAGTTTAGATTTGACAACTTTTCAGGTAACTCTATTTAGCAATTTAACATCATTCAATCTACATAATTAGCAGGCTCTTTTCTTTCTTTTGTAGCTTGCTCGTATGCACCACCCAATTGTAATAGCGAAGCTTCAGAAAAAGGTTTAGCAATAAATGTAAGTCCTTTTGGTTCACCTTTACTTGTATATCCCATAGGAACAGTAAGCGCTGGATATTTGGCCACAGCAGCATAACCTGCATGATAATTATTTATAGATAGTACCGCATCTAGTTGATGAGTATCAATATGGGTATCAAAATAATTTCGTGCAACCATTTTTAGGTTTTCTTTTATGTTATCTAATTCTTCAGTAGTAGTACTATCGTTAAGGATACCTTTAAATAATTGTTGCCCATAAGGAATTCGGTTTATTGAGTCCTGTTGATTAAATACAATGGCATCTTTTATATTTTTAATAGTAACATCACTCCCTGCCTGAGTACTTATATATGCAGGAAGATCATTTTTCATATCTATATTTAAAATGCTTAAAAAACCTGGTAATTGTACTTGTTTTGGTTCAATTTCAATAATCTCTCCTCCTGCTTTCTTTATTTTTTCTATGGCTGTTTTATAGATAGAATCTTCTAAAAATTCTTTAATTACTCCAAAACGTTTCTCTTTTAGAGAACTTTCTTTTATTGAATTCACAAAATTTATATTAACAGCTCTAGAGGCAACATCATTGTCATCTTTACCTGTAATAGCATTAAGTACAATAGCATTATCGATCACACTCTTAGTCATAGGTCCTGGGGTATCTAATGTACTCGAAATAGGTACTATTCCTGTTCTGCTTAATACTCCTATAGTTGGTTTTAAACCTACAACAGAATTTTGACTAGATGGCGACAAAATAGATCCACTGGTCTCTGTTCCTATTGCAGCAACACAAAAATTAGCTGCTACAGCTACTCCGCTACCAGAACTCGAACCACCAGTCTCAAAAACCATTCTCCCATAAGGATTAAGTGTTTGCCCTCCTATAGCACTATATCCAACAGGGCACCCCGAACATAAAAAATATGCCCATTCACTCAAATTAGCCTTACCCAGAATTAATGCATTTTTATTTAACAATCTTTCTGTAATAAATGCGCTTTTACCATTGTTATTTTGAAACGCTACGGCTCCTGCTGTAGTTACCATATCTTTTGTTCCAATATTATCTTTTAACAAAATTGGCATTCCGAAAATAGAATTGACATCAATATTTTTTTTATCTATTTTATCCAAATTTCTAGCTTGTTCAACTACTTTTGGATTGAGTGAGATCACCGAATTTAAAGATAAAGCATTATCACTTTCGTACTTTCTGATACGATAGATATAAAAAAGCGTTAACTCTTCATAGGTAAGTTTACCATCTTTTATTTGTTGTTGAATGGTCGGAATATCTTTTTCGAGAATATACTTTTTTAAATCATCATATTTTTCTTCAGAAAAGAAATCCAACTCAGGCTCTAAAGTTTTCCAGATATCATTTTTATCCAGTGCTTTAGAATTTATTAGTTTTAAATGCATCCTTGTTTGCTCTAACATTTCTGTAGCTGCCAAATCTGCAGCTTCATCATATGGTTGCCAAACTACCCTAGATTCTTTTTCTTGTTGTGTTTCTGTTTTTTCTTGCTTCTTACAAGAGATAAGCATAAAAACCGAAACTAAGACAAATACTATCTTTCTCATTGCGATATGTTGTGTAAAGATTATTTTATTTGAGACTATGCGATCATATCAATTCATACCTGGTATTATTTTAAATAACATATCAGAGTATATTTTTTATGATACTATAATTCTTTAAAATATAAAAAAAGGCGGTGAGAATACTTCTCATCGCCTTTTTTAACTATTTTGTAACAAATATTATTTGAAGAAAGAATCTACAAATTCATACTTATTGAATACCTGAAGATCTTCTATTCCTTCTCCTACGCCTATATATTTTACCGGAATCTTAAATTGATCACTTATCCCTATTACAACCCCGCCTTTTGCAGTTCCATCGAGTTTGGTTACGGCCAACGAAGTAACTTCTGTAGCTGCTGTAAATTGTTTTGCCTGTTCAAAAGCGTTCTGACCTGTAGAACCATCTAAAACCAATAATACATCATGAGGAGCATCATCTATAACTTTTTGCATCACTCGTTTCACTTTGGTTAACTCATTCATCAAATTAACTTTATTATGTAACCTACCTGCTGTATCTATAATGATAACATCTGCATCTTGGTTTACACCAGATTGTAAGGTATCAAAAGCCACCGAAGCCGGATCACTCCCCATATCTTGTTTTATGATTGGAATATCTACGCGATCTGCCCATACTTGCAATTGATCGATTGCTGCAGCCCTAAATGTATCTGCTGCCCCCAATACCACTTTTAGCCCTTTTTTCTTTAATTGATAGGCTAATTTTCCGATAGTAGTGGTTTTTCCTACTCCATTTACTCCAACCACCATCATCACATAAGGTTTTTTATCCTTTGGAATTTCAAAGTCTGTAGCCTCTCCGACATTAGTTTCAGAAAGTAAACCAGCAATTTCTTCACGCAGAATTTGATTTAACTCATCGGTTCCAAGATATTTATCCCGTGCTACCCTGTTTTCTATACGCTCGATAATCTTAATGGTAGTCTTAACTCCTACATCACTTGTAACCAATATTTCTTCCAGGTCATCTAAAACATCATCGTCTACTTTAGATTTACCAGCTACCGCTTTACTTAATTTAGAAAAAAAGTTGGTTTTGGATTTCTCTAATCCTTTATCTAGTGTTTCTTTTTTTTCTGAAGAAAATATATTTTTAAAAAGCCCCATTTGTACTATTCAATATGCTAGAAATTAAAAACTAAAACCTTTGGTTATATTGCTTAAATATAAAAAGAAAGAGCCATTTCAATACAATTGAAACGGCTTCTTTTTAAAATATCTTGTACAGAGAATTACTTTTTCTTTAAAAAGTCGCTAACCGCTTCTGGCGGCATAATTGACTCTACAAAAGTATAGGCTCCTGTTTTAGGAGATTTTACCATTTTTATGGCTTTAGTTAATCTCTTTGATCCTGTCTGTAATGATGCTACTGATTTCTTTGCCATCTCTTATTATTTTATTTCTTTATGAACCGTCATTTTCTTCAAGATAGGGTTAAATTTCTTTAATTCTATTCTATCAGGAGTGTTCTTTTTGTTCTTGGTTGTAATATATCTTGATGTACCCGGTTTACCAGAAGCTTTATGCTCTGTACATTCTAAGATTACCTGTACTCTATTACCTTTCTTTGCCATTATAAGTATCTTTTAAAATAAAGAGATTATTTATTTAAGAAACCTTTTGCTCTTGCTTCTTTTAAAACAGCAGAGATTCCGTTCTTATTTATATTTTTTAATGCAGCGGTTGACACTTTAAGTGTTATCCAACGATCTTCTTCTGGAATATAAAAACGCTTTTTTATTAAATTCGCATTGAATTTACGTTTCGTTTTATTCATCGCGTGGGAAACATTGTTTCCTACCATTGCTTTTTTACCTGTAAGCTCGCAAACTCTTGACATCTCTTCTTAATTTTGGTATTATTTCAAAACAGGGTGCAAATTAACGAATTATTTACCGAACCACCAATAATAGTTTCGTAATTTTTCTTCTTTTTTTAGTTTTTTTTTACTGCTTTAGAAAAATGAAAAAACAGGTGTTTTTACGTATTTCAAAAATATGACAATACATATATCTTTACAATAGTTAGTATTACAATTGTAACTAACTACTTAATATGGGGTAATTAAGTAGTAAACGAAGCGGGTCATTTAAAAATGACCCGCTTTTTTGTTGTGCTTTATATTATACAATACAAACACATACTAAACACCAATAAAACCTAACTAACCTAATTTAAACAAAACTTATTTTTTAAAAACTTTGATCTGTATATTCAACACTTTGACTCCATATATTATTTTCTATCTGTGCCATAGAATGATTTAATTCACTTACGTATTGTGCAGCACCATAATCATTTTTACCTTCGGCTACTACAAATGTTATATCGCATCCCAAATCTTTTGCTGCATTAACATTTTTATAGGCTTTCTTTATAGAAAAATATCGATCTTTCGTCCCGTGAACAACATAGATAGGAGTATTTATTTTATCCGAAACTTCAAAATTAGATGCTACAACAATAAGAGCAGAGAATACATGATCATTATCTTTTACGAGTTTAATTGATTGTAAGGCTCCATTACTATATCCTATAAGAACAATTTTTTTATCATCTATTGGATAGCTATTTCGTGCAGCGTTTATAAAATCAACAATAATATGCTCTAAAGCTTTTTCATCTGGTCTTTTCCATGAAATTTTTGGGCTAAAAACAATCCCTTGCACATTTTTGATTCCTGGAATAATAAAATCTTTTTTAAAATTTGGGTATTTCTTTGCTCCTACCCCTCCTGGAAGTACAATATAGACAGGTAACTTTTCATTCTGATTATTCTCTGGCAGAACAAGATCAAACTCTCCTTCGTATACCGCATTAAAAGTTTCCATTTTTGAACCAAACACCGTGTTATGTGGTTTTCCTGCTATGGTTATAGTTACAAACATTCCTATTAACAAAGAAAGTATCGTTTTAGAAGAAGGAATTAAAGTTTTCATAGTTATCAATATTGTTTTGATTACTGTAAAACTACTTCTGTTTGTCGTTTTAAAACGTGTTTCATCGTTCAGTCGCGCTTTTTTGTCGATGAATTGCAAAAATATATAGATAAGCAATATTGATATTATGGGTTAACCACAAAAAACACCTAAATTAGGTAGTATATAATACTAAAGTAATGTATTAAGCAAAAGTTCGAAAGATTTATTTACTGCTTTACCAATGGTTCGCTCTCTAAGATTACTGAAGACATATTGCTCTGAAAAAACACCTTTTGGGGAGGCTATTGCAATAAAAACTGTTCCTACTTCGACATCCCCATCTCCTTTTTCGGGACCAGCATTACCAGTAGTAGCAATAGCATAATCTGATTTAAACTTTTCTTTTACTGCCAGTGCCATAGCTTCTGCAACCTCGGTGCTTGTTACAGTATGTTTTTTGATAATCTTGGGATCTATGCCCAATATATCTATTTTGGATTGCGTAGCATAGGTAACAGCTCCACCATTAAAATAGGCAGAAGCACCTGCATTGGCCGTAAACGACTGTGCTATTTTGCCTCCTGTACAACTTTCTGCTACAGAGAGTGTTTTACCTTGCTTAATCAATAGCTGACCAATTCTCTTCTCTATAGTTTCGTCTTCTTCGTACCCAACAATAACATCTCCTATTATAAGGCGTAAGGCTGATACCTTTTGTTCTATAGTATCCTCGAGAAGTTTTTTATCGCTCCCTCTTGCCGAAAGACGAAGTCTTACTCTTCCTAAATTAGGCAAATATGCTAATTTGATATATGAAGGTAAGTTATTCTCCCAGTCTTCAATTTTTTCTGCTACTGTACTCTCACCCATACCATAGGTAAGTATCGTTTTATGAATGATATAGGGTCTATTAAATCTCTTTTGCAACCTAGGTAGCACCTCATCTTTCATTAATCCTTTCATTTCGTAAGGTACTCCAGGCATAGATATAAAAACTTTGTCTTCTTTTTCTAGCCACATCCCTGGAGCTGTACCATAGAGATTCATCAAGACAGTGGATTTACTAGGCACAAGGGCTTGCTGTTTGTTTACATCAGAGATTGGTGTAGAGATATATTTAGCAAATAACTTTTCGACGTGGTCAAGCACCTCCTTGTTTTCGACTAATGTATCTTCAAAATATTCGCAAATGGTATGTTTTGTAATATCGTCTTTTGTAGGGCCCAGACCTCCTGTTATTAATACAACATCTACTCTATTACTAGCTTCTGCTATTGCATCGAGAATATGTTGTTTATCATCTTTTACAGATGAGATCTGATGTACATCTATACCGATTTTGTTAAGCTCTTTACCTATAAATGCAGAATTAGAATCAATGATTTGTCCAATCAAAATTTCATCTCCTATAGTAATAATTTCTGCAAGCATATTTAGCTAAAATCTGCTTTCAGGTCTTCGAGAGCCCCATTAACTGTAGACACAATATGATCCAGAATAGGTATGATCTGTTCTTTTTCTTTCTTCGTTTTTGACCAAGCTTCTATTTGTTTTATTTGTGCTAAAAGATCTATATCAAATAATTGAAGATTAGGTTTCATCTTATGAGCATATTGATATGCCATCTGTGGATTATCAGAATTTACAGCCTGAACCATACTATCAAGATCAGGCGGTATTTCTTCTAGAAAAGTCTGTACCAGGACAGCTATAAATTCGTTATCTCCTCCTGATAATTCATTTACATTTTTTAAACTATATCCTTTGCTCATTTATTTTACTTTTATTGAAAAAAATTGTTGGTTATTTATATATCCTGTCAAAATATCATTTGGTTTTACGACTCCAACACCTGCTGGTGTTCCTGTAAATATAATATCTCCTATCTTTAAAGTAAAATATTTTGACACATATTCTATTAATTCATCGATCTTCCATAGCATAAGTCTTGTATTACCATGTTGTGCGGTTTCACTATTTTTCTCTAAACGAAAATCAATAGCATCAATATCTTCATATTCGTCTTTAGACACCCACTTTCCTATTACCGCTGCTCCATCAAAGGCTTTAGCTTTCTCCCAAGGAAGACCTTTCGCTTTAAGTTTAGCCTGCAAATCCCGTGCCGTGAAATCTATTCCAAGGCTTACTTCATTATAATATTTATGAGCAAATTTTTTATCAATATACTTACCTACTTTATTTATTTTCACTAACACTTCAACTTCATGATGAATATCATCTGAGAAATCAGGAATAAAAAAAGGTTGTTTTTTTAACAAAATAGAAGTATCTGGCTTTATAAAAACTACAGGATCTTCGGGTCTTTCATTTTCTAGTTCCTCGATATGATCTGTATAATTACGACCTATGCAAATAAGTTTCATGATATAAAATGATAAAAGAAAATGATTATAGATTTAGGCTATTATTTAACTTACGAAGTCGAACTGCTGTAAGTACTTTTTTGGTATACAAAGGAAAGTCTGCATTTTGTATCCAACCAAAATATCCAGGTTCTTCTTCCATTACCTGTTCTACTAATTTTCCTTTGTGTTTTCCAAAAGAAAAAATTTCTTTTTTATTATCGTCATAAGCAATAAAACCAGCAAAATCTGCAAACTGCTTTCTAGAACTAAATTCTGACAAAAACTTGGCATCGTTTTCTAATTCTGGATAACGATCTAATTGTGCTTTTAACACTTCATAAGTAGCAAGTGTGTCGGCTTCTGCAGAATGTGCATCTGTTAAATCCTTATCACAATAAAATTTATATGCAGCAGACAGTGTTCTTTTTTCCATTTTATGATAAATGGTTTGCACATCAATTGCAACGGTATTTTTCATATCAAAATCCAACCCTGCTCTCAACAATTCTTCTGCTAATAATGGTATATCGAACCGATTAGAATTAAAACCTCCTAAATCGCAACCCTTTATCATTTCACTAACTTTACTAGCTATTTTCTTAAAAACAGGCTCATTAGCTACCTTGGCATCATCGATACCATGCACCGCTGTAGTTTCTGGAGGTATTGGCATTTCGGGGTTGACCAACCAGGTTTTGCTTTCCTGGGTACCATTGGGAAATATTTTTAGAATAGAAATTTCTACAATACGATCTTTAGAAATATTTATACCGGTAGTTTCTAGATCAAAAAAACATATCGGTCTTTTTAAATTAAGCTCCATAAATTGATTGTGTGATACTCAAAGATAACAGCTATTCTTTAACATTCTTATAGACTAGCTCTATTTTAACATTTACAAAAACTATACAACCTTATTAACGAATACATTATCCGCAAATTTTCTTGTAACTGTTTCTATTGTATTATCAAATTTAATTCGAATTGATTTATCAAACTCCCGAACTTCAAGAATTTTTATTTCACTACTTAATGCCAAGCCAATTTCTGATACATATTTTAAAAAATGAACAGAGCCATCATTTACAGCAATAAGCTGGCAAACATCTCCTTCTGATAAGGAAGAAAGCGTTATTTTAGGTATGATCGAATATTCTCCATTAGCATTAGGAATCACCTCACCATGAGGGTCTTTTTTAGGAAAATCCATAAAGCGATCTAATTCATCAATCAACTTACGAGATTTTATATGCTCTAATTGCTCTGCCACATCATGAACCTCATCCCAGGTAAAATTTAGATAATTACACAAAAAAGTCTCCCATAATCTATGTTTACGAATCAATCGCACTGCAACAGACTTACCTTCTTCTGTTAATTCTAATTTACCATACTTTTCGCTTACTACATAACCTTTAGCTTTTAACTTCTTAATCATGTTATTTGTAGAAGCTGGAGAAACTTTAAGATAATCTGCCAATTGATTATTTCCCACTTTTACAGAAGCATCTTCTATAAGTAACTGAAATATAGCCTTTAAGTAATCCTCTTCACTTTTTGTTAAATTATTCAAATTTAATTTGTTAGTCATAACTAACTTTTTTAGTTTTGTCAAAATAATAAAACAAAATTACTAAACCTAATGCAATTACGTATAATAATCTTATTCACTTTTATCAATTCGCTTACTTACAGCTCCTTACACTCCCAAGAGCTTAATTCTACCGGCACTTTAAAAGGTGTAATATACGATGACAATGGAATACTTCCTTTTGCTAATATATATATAGAAGGAACTTCTCTTGGTAGTTCTAGTGATGAAAATGGTGTATTTAGCATTGAAAATGTACCTGTTGGAGATTACAAAGTGGTTGCTTCATTTACGGGTTACACACCAATTAAGAAAAAAGTATCTATAGTAGGAGGAGAAAATAAAATAAACCTTGTTATGTCACAAGGATCATCTCTAGATGAAGTAGTAATCACAGGAACATTGAAAGCCGTAAGTCGATCAGAAAGCCCAGTTCCTGTAGAAATCTACTCTCCTACATTTTTCAAAAAAAATCCAACACCAAATTTGTTCGAATCCTTACAAAATGTAAATGGCGTAAGACCACAACTTAACTGTAGTATTTGTAACACTGGTGATATACACATTAATGGATTAGAAGGGCCTTATACACTGGTAATGATAGACGGAATGCCTATTGTAAGTGGATTATCAACTGTTTACGGATTATCAGGAATACCTAATTCGCTAATTGATAGAATTGAAGTGGTAAAAGGTCCTGCTTCATCTCTATATGGAAGTGAAGCTGTTGGAGGCCTTATCAATGTTATTACAAAAAATCCTAATGATGCTCCCGAGGTAAGTACTGATATTTTTGCTACTAGTTGGGGTGAAACCAATATAGATTTTGGTTTTAAAACCAAATTAGGCAATGCTACTGCATTATTTGGCGCCAATTATTTTTATTATGACCAAGCTATAGATAATAATGATGATGGATTTACTGATCTTACATTACAGGATCGTATATCTATATTTAATAAATGGAATTTTAAACGGAAAAGTGGAAAAAACTTTACGCTTGCCGGTAGGTTTTATTATGAAGATAGATGGGGAGGAGAAAATGAATGGAATTCTGATTTTAGAGGAAGTGATCAAATATACGGTGAGAGCATATATACTGCACGATATGAAATACTGGGCAGTTATGAATTACCCATAGAAGAACCTTTAACACTCTCTTTTTCTTATACAGATCACGATCAAGACTCGTATTATGGGATCGTATCCTACCAGGCAAAACAACGTATTGGTTTTACTCAATTAACCTGGGATAAAAAAATAAAATCGCACGATCTACTATTCGGAGTTGCTTACAGATATCAATATTATGACGATAACACACCAGCAACAACTTCGAACGGTCAAAATAACCCCGAGGAAACAAGTACTCCCGGTATATTTTTACAAGACGAAATCACACTGGCTCCCAAGCATAAATTATTATTAGGAACAAGATTAGATTACCATAACCGACACGGAACCATTTTTACTCCAAGACTTGCTTATAAATGGAGTATTAATGATAAAAATATTTTTAGATTTAATGCCGGTACAGGATTTAGAGTAGTTAATCTTTTTACAGAAGATCATGCAGCCCTCACAGGTTCTCGAGAGGTCATTATCGAAGAAGATCTCGATCCCGAAGAATCTTATAATGTAAACCTTAATTATATCAAAAAAATATTTTTTGATAACGGAACCTTTATAGGACTGGATGCTTCGGCCTGGTATACCTATTTCACAAATGCTATCATTCCCGATTATGAAACAAATGCTGAAGAAATAAGATACGGCAATTTAGATGGTCATGCAGTGTCTACCGGAGTAAGCCTTAATACCGATATTAACTTTTCTAATGGACTAAAATTTACATTAGGAATGAGTGGACTTAATGTTTCGAATACAGAGAACGGAGTAACTACACGCCAGATACTCACAGAAAGTTTCACAGGAACCTGGGGAGCTACTTATAAAATACAATCTCTTAATCTAACGATAGACTATACGGGAAATCTATATGGTCCTATGCGATTAGCAACTCAGGGACCAGACGATCCCAGAAAAGATAAATCACCATGGTGGAGTATCCAAAACATACAATTCTCACACAAAACCAAAAATAACATAGAAATATACGGAGGCGTTAAAAATTTATTAGACTGGACACCTAATAGAGGAAATCCTTTTTTAATAGCAGGAGCCGACGACCCTTTTGGACCAGATTTTGATACCACCTACATATATGCTTCTAATCAAGGAATACGAGGTTTTTTAGGAGTTCGTTATTCCTTGTAAATTCAATACAAAATGAAAGCTTTTTATATCATATCATTCTTTATATTATGCCTTCTAAATCAAAATGTAACAGCACAGTTACAAATTGATTCTTTTGAGTCCATAGAAAACAAAATGACTACTGCCCCTAAACCTCTGGTCGTATTTATTCATACCGATTGGTGCATGTATTGTAAGAATATGGAAAATACAACTTTTAAGAATAATGATATTATACAACAATTAAACGAAAATTTCTATTTCGCTTCACTAAATGGTGAAAGTCGTGAAACCATACATTTTCTAAACACCTCCTTTCGTTTTCAACCTAACGGAAATAAAACTGGAGTACATCAATTAGCCAGAGAACTTGCTACAGTTAATAACCAAATTGGCTATCCAACATTGGCAATTCTAAATCACAAATACGAAATCATATTTCAACAGCAGTCTTTTTTAAGTGCTAAAGAACTTATCAAAATATTAAATAAACTTTCTAAAAATGATTCATAAAAAATTAATGCTATTACTTCTGGTTTTCACGTTTTTCTCCTGTAAAAAAGAAGTAAAAGATAAAAATCAAAAACTACAAGTGGTCACTACCACCTCTATGATCACTGATATGGTTAAAAATATAGGTGGAGATCTAATTGAAGTCGAAGGATTAATGGGAAGTGGTGTCGATCCTCATTTATATAAAGCCAGCGAGGGAGATGTATCTAAATTAGTGAATGCCGATGTAATTTTTTATAACGGTTTACACCTGGAAGGAAAACTGGTAGAAGTATTTGAAAAAATGAAACATCAGGATATTAATACCATAGCTATAGGAGAAAGTTTAGATAAAAATACATTAATCGGTTCTGATTATTTTGCTTCTAATTACGACCCCCATATATGGTTTAGTGTAAAAAACTGGAAAATCATAACGACGTTCGTTACCCACAAACTCACAGAGATAGATCCAAAAAATGCTGAAGTTTTTAAAGCCAACGGAAAAACATACTTAACTAAGCTTGATGAATTAGAAAACAAATTAAAAAACACCATAGCAACCTTACCAAAAGAAAAGCGAATTCTCGTTACAGCACACGATGCTTTTAGTTATTTTGGAAAAGCATATGATTTTGATGTAGTTGGTTTACAGGGGTTATCTACTGCTACAGAAGCTGGAGTACAGGATGTTCAAAAATTAGCTAACTTTATTATTGAGAAGAAAGTAAAAGCTATTTTTGTAGAAAGCTCTGTACCTAAACGAACTATTGAAGCCTTACAAGCTGCAGTAAAATCAAAGAATCATGAAGTAGCCATTGGCGGAACATTGTTTTCTGATGCGCTAGGTAATGCAGAAACAAAAGAAGGTACCTATATTGGGATGTTTGAATATAATGTCAATACAATTATAAATGCGTTGAAGTAATAGTAAACAAATAATTTGTAGTGATTATATTGAATAAAAATTGTTTACATGAAAGAACAAAAAATCGCAGTTCAAATAGATGATTTAACTGTAGCTTACAATTACAAACCTGTACTATGGGATATTGACCTTGCTATACCAGAAGGTGTACTTATGGCTATTGTAGGGCCAAACGGAGCAGGAAAATCTACTTTGATAAAATCGATTTTAGATATCATTAAACCCATTGCAGGAAGTACTCAAATTTATGGGAAACCTTACAAGAAACAACGTTCACTGGTAGCTTATGTTCCTCAAAAAGGGAGTGTAGACTGGGATTTCCCGACCACTGCACTAGATGTAGTAATGATGGGAACTTATGGGAGTTTGGGATGGATCAAAAGACCAGGGCAAAAACAAAAAAAAGCTGCTCTTGAAGCATTAGAAAAAGTAGGTATGCTTTCTTTTAAAAGCAGACAGATAAGTCAGCTTTCGGGAGGACAGCAACAACGTATTTTTTTGGCAAGAGCTTTAGTTCAAAATGCATCTATCTATTTTATGGATGAACCTTTTCAAGGAGTCGATGCCACTACAGAAAAGGCAATTATTAATATCTTAAAAGAACTTAGGAAAGCTGGTAAAACAGTAATTGTCGTACATCATGATTTACAAACTGTACCAGAATACTTTGATTGGGTTACTTTCCTTAATGTAAAAAAGATCGCTACCGGACCGGTAAAAGACATTTTTAATGATGACAATTTAACCAAAACCTACGGAATTAATTACAAGGTTAGTATACAACAGTAAGAACTATGGATATAAAAGAATACATAGAACTTGTCTTTACAGATTACACCTTACGTACTATTACATTAGGTACAGCAGTACTTGGCGCCATCTGTGGCATGTTAGGTAGTTTTGCAGTATTGCGTAAACAAAGTTTATTAGGAGATGCAATTTCTCATGCCGCATTGCCAGGCATTGCCATCGCTTTTCTAATTATTGGCACAAAAAATAGCTCTGCATTTCTATTAGGAGCATTAATTAGTGGTTTAATTGGTACTTTTTGGATTCGTGGTATCACTAGTAAAACACACCTGAAATCTGATACAGCTTTAGGTCTTATTTTATCATTATTCTTTGGGTTCGGAATGTTATTACTAACCTATATCCAGAAAATGCCCAACGCTAATCAGGCCGGTTTAGAAAGCTACCTTTTTGGACAGGCAGCCACACTTTTAGAAAGTGATGTATGGCTTATGATCACTGTTACAGGAATCAGCTTGGTAGTTTTATTATTATTTTGGAAAGAACTCAAACTATTATTATTCGATGCTGATTACACTAAGACATTAGGGTTTAACACCAAATTCTTAGATATTCTTATCACCACATTTATTGTAATTGCAATCGTATTAGGACTACAAACCGTAGGCGTAGTATTAATGAGCGCTATGTTATTAGCTCCCGCTGCTGCGGCTAGACAATGGACAAACAATTTAGCTGTAATGGTTATTCTGGCAGCGATTTTTGGCGCATTCTCCGGAGTTTTCGGGACTGCTATCAGTGCCAGTCATAATAACTTATCTACAGGACCTGTAATTGTACTGGTTGCTGGTGTTTTTGTACTATTTTCTTTTATTTTTTCTCCCGGTCGAGGGCTATTATTTAGAGAAATACGGTTTAGAAAAAACAGAAATGACCTTCAATTGCATAAAACATTATCTTTTATGTATAATATTGCTAGTACACACGAAAACATTGCACATCCACATGCAATTAAAATTCTGAATAACTTTCAGGGGTTCACCAGAAAGTCACTTCAAAAACTAGAAGATAAAGATTATGTAAAAATTGAGGGCAGTATGTGGTCTCTAACCGAGTCTGGATATAAAACTGCTTCCAATTTATATGATCAATTAACAAAAGAAGAGAATGAGTAACGCACAGATAGAAATACAACTAATTGCCAGCTTGGTAGCAATAGCTTGTGCTATTCCAGGAACTTTTTTAGTATTACGAAAAATGGCATTAATCACTGATGCAATCAGTCATTCTATCCTGCCAGGTATTGTAATCGGTTTTTTTATTACTCATGACTTATCGTCTCCTTTATTGATCATTCTTGCTGCTGCAAGTGGTGTCGTTACTGTAGTATTGGTAGAGTTTATCCAAAAGACAGGCTTAGTAAAAGAAGATACCGCTATAGGTCTCGTTTTTCCTGCCCTTTTTAGTATTGGTATCATACTTATTGCACAAAATGCAAATGATGTACACCTAGATGTTGATGCCGTATTATTAGGAGAACTTGCCTTTGCCCCCTTTGATCGATTACTTATAGGAGGTACAGATGTAGGCCCTAAATCTTTATGGATTATAGGCACTATATTACTGATCACATTAGGGCTGTTATTTGCATTTTTTAAGGAACTAAAAGTAAGCACATTCGATGCAGGTTTAGCTTCTGCTCTTGGGTTATCCCCTGTAGTTATGCATTATGGACTAATGACGGTTTCATCAATCACTACGGTAGGTGCTTTTGATGCAGTTGGTGCTATTTTAGTCATTGCATTAATGATTGCTCCTGCAGCTACTGCTTATTTACTAACAAATGACTTAAAAAAAATGCTTCTGTTATCTGTTATATTTGGAGTAAGTAGCGCCATTATAGGATATTGGGTAGCACATGCGTTAGACACATCTATTTCTGGATCAATGACTACAGTATTAGGATTAGTTTTCTTATTCGTATACCTATTTGCTCCCAACAAAGGCTTGTTTTCTGTGTTGTATAGACAAAAACAACAACGTATCGAGGTTTCCTTACTCACCTTTCTTCTACACTTGGGAAACCACCAAGAAGAGGAAGAACGGCATGTAAAACATTTAAATGAACATATTAATTGGCAGAAGGTACAATCAAAATCTGTTTTGAATCTGGCACTTAAAAACAATATGATTACGATTAATAATGATATTGTTTCTTTAACTAAAAAAGGGAAAAATTTTACAACAGAAGCAATTGATTATATTGTAACTAATAAAAATGCTGAAATCGAAAACATGAAGGATAGGTTTTTCCTGTTTAGAGGTTAAAACTCGTATATTTAAAGGAAAAAAGGGAAATGTTTGCATCTTTAAAAAGGAATTTTATATTACTATCCATTTTATTTTATTTAATAAGCTACACTTCCTATACTCAGGAAAAACCTGTTCGCTTAGTAGAAGATAAGCAGAAAAAAAGAACAATCATATACATCCAAAATGACACGGATACAGATAAGAGTGTATTTTTAAAAGTAAATCCGACTGGATATCGCAAGAGTGCCCAACGACCTATTATTAAAAATATCCCTGCCAAAAGTAAAGTACAAATATTAATCCTTATCCCATTAACAGATGTTGAATCTCACTATACATATAATCTGGTTGTAAATGAAGAATTAGAAACTATAGATGTAAAGCACAGTAAAAGTTTTAAAAAGAAGGATAGTATTTGAGTTATACTTCCTAAAAGTTTTGATTTTATATACCGAAGTGATTTCTTTATTAGACCTCACAGGTTTTAGAAACCTGTGAGGTCTAATAGTAACCTGATAATATAATTTTGAATCGGGAACAATTATTTTTTGTCATATACTTTGAAAACGTATTTCACATAGAAATCTATATATTTAGACTTAAAAAGTCTAATCCACTTCTATACTTTATGAATCATACAAAACCACCATGGTATTTTCTCTTACTGGTCATTTTAGCAGGAGAATCCGTTTTTATCCTTCCATTTGTTCTTTCACGAGTATTTAGACCAACAGTACTTGAGGTATTTAATTTAGATAATATTCAGTTAGGTATATGTTTCTCTATTTATGGAATTGTAGCTCTAATATCCTATCTTTTTGGAGGCGCCTTAGCGGATAAGTTTCCTCCAAGAAAATTAATAGCAACAGCACTATGGATGACCGCTTTGGGAGGATTAATATATGCCAGTTTCCCCAATTATACAGTATTAAAAGCACTTTATGGTTATTGGGGGTTCACTACTATATTTTTATTCTGGGCTCCCATGATTAAAGCTACTCGCGTTTGGGGCGGCAACACTTCTCAAGGTAAAGCGTTTGGGTTTTTAGATGGCGGCCGAGGATTAGTTGGCGCTTTATTTGGAGTCTTGGGAGTATTTATTTTTTCGCTATTTATTACTTCAGAAATCTCTGAAGTGACTACTGCCGAAAGCAAAGCTGCTTTTAAATATGTAATCTTAGTATCCTCTGGGCTTGTTAGTATTGTAGGAGTATTAGTTTGGTTATTTATGAAAATGGGTCATGAATTAGAAAAACAAATTACAGTAGAGAAAATCACAATATCTCAAGTTCAAGAAGTATTGCGCTTACCTTCTGTTTGGTTGCTCATGATTATTATTCTATGCGCTTATGTAGGCTACAAAATTACCGATGTATTTTCATTATATGCTAAAGATGTTATGCTATATGATCAAGTGCAATCGGCTCAAGTGGGTACATTTTTGTTATTTATCCGACCCATTATTGGAGTTTTAATCGGAATATTAGCCGACCGTTCACAAACCACCTTTTGGCTACTTATTAGTTTTATAGTCTCATTCTTCGGAGCATTATTGTTTGCCTCTGGTATAATTTCAGATTCTGCAACAATTTTATTTTTTATATCAATTTTAGTAGTAGCAACAGGAGTGTATGCAGCTCGTTCTTTATACTTTGCAGTAATGCAGCGAGGAAAAATCCCATTGGTTCTTACAGGAACTGCTGTTGGGATTATTTCTCTTATAGGCTATACTCCTGATATATTTGCAGGGCCAGCAATGGGATATCTTCTAGAAAATTCACCAGGACCCGAAGGACACCAACATGTATTCTGGATGTTAGCTTTATTTTCTTTTATTGGTGGCCTAGCTGCCTGGTATTATTACAAATTATATAGTACACAAAAAAAGTAAGTATAAGAAAATCTCAAAAAATAAAATTACTTATATAAAAAAAACCACGATAACTATTATCGTGGTTTGTATTTATTTTAGAATAATGTTTCTTAAAACTCTCTATTCACATCCCAGGCTTCCAGATAGTCTTTTACACGTTGTACAAACTGCCCTCCTAGCGCTCCGTTAACAACTCTGTGATCATAAGAGTGTGATAAGAACATTTTATATCGAATACCAATAAAGTCCCCTTCTGGTGTTTCTATTACAGCAGGAACCTTTCTAATCGCTCCCAAAGCCAAAATACCTACCTGTGGTTGATTAATAATTGGTGTCCCCATAATGCTTCCGAATGTACCCACATTAGTTACTGTATACGTACCGCCTTGTATATCATCTGGTTTTAAAGCGTTATTACGTGCTCTATTTGCAAGATCATTAACCGCTTTGGTCATTCCTACCAAATTTAATTGATCTGCATTCTTAATCACAGGTACAATTAAATTACCATCTGGTAAAGCTGCTGCCATACCCAGGTTTATATTTTTCTTTTTGATAATTGTATCTCCAGAGATAGAGATATTCATCATCGGGAAATCTTTTAATGCTTTAGCAACTGCTTCCATAAAAATAGGAGTAAACGTAAGGTTCTCCCCTTCTCTCTTCATGAAATCTCCTTTTACTTTCTTTCTCCAATTCCAGATATTGGTTACATCGGCTTCTATAAATGACTGCACATGAGCAGAAGTCTGTACAGATTCGACCATATGATGTGCAATAAGTTTGCCCATTCTGGTCATTTCTATAATCTCGTCTTCTCCTGATGCTACAACCGGTGCTGCTTTAGCTACTTCTTCCTTTTTAGCTGGAGTTGCTTCTGGTTTTGCCTTTATTTCTTCTTTTACAGGCTGCGTTTTTATTTTTCCGTTTTTGCGATCATCTACAAATTGTAAAATATCATTTTTGGTAACACGACCATCCTTACCTGTTCCCGAAATAGCTTCTAATTCATTTAAGGAAACATTTTCTGTCGCAGCAATATTCTTTACTAACGGAGAATAAAACTTACTACTCCCAGAAAAATCGGTTGCATTTCCTGCCACTACTGTTTCTGCGATTTGTGTTTCTAATACTTCTGCTTCTTTTGGAGTTTCCTCTACTTTGGCAGTAGTTTCTTGCGGAGTTGATTCTATAGCTCCCTCACCTTCAGTCTCTATTACAGCTATAACCTGGCCTACCTGTACTACATCATCAACATCAAAAAGTTTTTCTACCAGTACACCTTCTACCTCACTAGGCACCTCACTATCTACTTTATCAGTTGCTATTTCAACAACTGCATCATCTAATTCAATAGTATCCCCAACTTCTTTTAACCAAGTTGTTATTGTTGCCTCTGCAACACTCTCACCCATTTTTGGAAGTTTCAGCTCAAATTTTGCCATATTCTTAATCAAAAGTGTTTATAAGTTATGTTTTTTGCGAATTTAATTAAAATTCGGCTTAAAAATTATTTTTTTCGTATTAAAATTTACTTAACATCTATATCTTCAAGTTTACAGATACTTCTAAATATATGCAAATCAAGGACTCTTTAATGCATTCTCAAAAGGAATTCGATTAAGTATACTTCTTCCCAAAGTAACTTCATCTGCATATTCTAACTCATCATTAACACCAATTCCTCTGGCAATGGTAGAGGTTTTTATATCTATTCCTTCTAACTGTTTATACATATAGAAATTAGTAGTATCCCCTTCCATGGTTGCACTTAATGCAAATATCAATTCTTGTATTTCTCCAGATTTAACTTTCTCGATCAAAGAACTAATATTTAATTCTTGTGGACCAATACCATCTAATGGACTTATCTTACCTCCCAAAACATGATACAATCCTCTAAATTGACCCGTACTCTCTATAGCCATTACATCTCGTATATCTTCTACTACACAGATAATTTCACGATTTCTACTTGGGTTACTACAGATATCGCAAATATTTGTATCACTGATACTATGACATGTAGTGCAAAATTTAATATCCTCTCGCAATACTCCCAAAGCTTTGGTTAAGTGTTGGGTCTGGGTTTCTGGCTGCCTAAGTAAATGTAATACTAATCGAAGTGCAGTACGTTTTCCTATCCCTGGTAATTGAGACATTTCATAAACTGCATTCTCTAATAATTTTGAAGAAAATTCCATAGCGCAACAAATTTAGCATTTTTAATGATCAACTCCGCCCAGAGTTCCATTCTTTAAACAAAAAATTATGTTTTTATATCATAATGACATTTTTTATCCCTATAACCGCACCAGCTAATTATAAAAGACATTAACAGAGGAAAAAATGAAAGTTCGCAGTGCGTAAGAAAACTTGATATAAATTTAATTTTGAGGTATAAACTATGATAATCTTAACTATACAATTAAGGCCTTTTTGTTACTTTTACTCCAAAAGTAAAAGTAATGTTAGATACTCTTTCTGAAGAAACACAGTTAATTTTAATGATTATAGTTATTGCTATTTTATTCGTAGCAGTATCCTGGAACACCAAACGAAATAAAAATAAACTGTATGATCGTGAAAAACGTAATTTTAGACAGAACTATCAAAAAAAGAAAAAGAGAAAATAACTATATTCTATAAAATGAAACAAACATTTGTTAGAAAAGCTACACCAAAAGATATAGAATGGGTAAATAACACTTATCAAAACATAGATTTTGTAGTGTCAGATTATTCTACCGAATATATTGCTTTAGCAGAGGTTGAAGGTGTGAAATGTGGACTGGGAAGAGTTGTTAATATTGATCAAAACAACTTAGAATTAGGAGGAATGTATGTATTGGGTCAATTTCGAGGTATGGGAATTGCAGAGAAGATCATCTTGCATTTATTAAAAAATCATGAACAACATAAAAAGATATGGTGCCTTCCTTTTGAACATCTTCAGCATTTTTATAATAAGTTTGGTTTTCTAGACCAAAAAACACACAATTACGAAATTCCGGATAAAATACATGCTAAACACAAATGGTGTAATCAAAACTATACTAAGGATGTACTTTTATTAGTTAAGTAGCTATCATCTATTAAACAAACATGCAATTCAATGAAAATATATACTAAAACCGGTGATAAAGGAACCACTGCCCTTTTTGGTGGAACCAGAGTACCTAAACATCATATTCGTATCGACAGTTATGGTACTGTTGACGAGCTTAATTCACATATTGGACTTATCAGAGATCAAAAAATTGATGAACTAAGTAAGAAAATATTAATTAATATACAGGATAAACTTTTTACTGTTGGAGCTGTTTTAGCAACTGACCCTGAAAAAGCTATACTAAAAAGCGGGCAAAAAAGACTAAACATACCTACTATTTCTACAGAAGATATTGAGCTATTAGAAAAAGAAATCGACAGAATGAACGAATCTTTACCGCCAATGACACATTTTGTATTACCGGGAGGGCATCAAACCGTGTCATTCTGTCACATTGCTCGTTGTGTATGCCGAAGAGCAGAGCGTTTAGCAACGGCACTCTATGAAATAAACCCTTTTGAAGAAACAACACTGCATTACTTAAACCGACTATCTGACTATCTTTTTGTACTGGCACGAAAGTTGTCCCACGATCTTAAAGCAGAAGAAATTGAGTGGATTCCTAAAAAGAATTCTTAAAATTTAATAACTGTTAAAATTAGTAAGGGAAACTCCCTAAAAAATCACGTTCTTATAATTATTGTTTAAATAATTAATTTTTTACTTGACTTTTTAAACTAAAAAATTATTTTTGCAAAAAATTAAACCAGTAAACATATGTATTGGACTTTAGAATTAGCATCTTATTTAAGTGATGCACCTTGGCCTGCTACAAAAGACGAGTTAATAGATTATGCAATTCGTACTGGAGCACCTCTGGAGGTTGTAGAAAATCTACAAGCAATTGAAGATGAAGGAGATTCGTATGACTCTATAGAGGAAATATGGCCTGATTATCCTACAGATGAAGATTATCTTTGGAATGAGGATGAATATTAAATAAATGAAATAGTATTAAAAGTCTCGCAAGAGGCTTTTTTTTTGCGTAAATTATGCCACTTTATGGCTATTTACGGCTTAAAAGTATTGTATAATATGACCACTTAGGTCCTGAGATAGTGATAGACTTCAGATATTGAAGTCAGATTAGCATGTTACCTTAAGTAGATAAGGAACCAATTAGTTTCGTTTTGAAATTAAAATCTCATTAAACACACAACCATAAAATTATGGGAATTTTAGATTCTGTATTAAAAGTATTTGTTGGAGATAAGTCCAAAAAAGATATCAAAGAAATTCAACCAAAGGTCGAATTGATAAAACAAGCAGAAAAGGCAATTGAAGGCCTTTCTCATGATGAATTACGCGCTAAAACTGTTGATTTTAAAAATAGAATAAACGAAGCACGTACAAAGATCAATGCAGAAATAGAAACGCTTACCGAAGAAGCCAATAACACAGAAGATATCGACAGAAAAGAAGATATCTATGGTGAAATAGACAAATTAAAAGAAGAAGCATATGAAGCTACAGAAAAAGCTTTAGACGAGATTCTTCCTGAAGCTTTTGCCGTAGTAAAAGAAACCGCAAAGCGTTTTGCTAATAATGAATCAATAAAAGTTACGGCTTCTGCTTACGATCGAGAACTCTCTGGTACCAGAGATCATATTACTCTTGATGGCGAACAAGCTATTTGGGCAACAAGTTGGGATGCAGCTGGTAAAGAAGTAAAATGGGATATGATCCATTATGATGTACAACTTGTCGGAGGTATTACACTACACGAAGGAAAAGTAGCAGAAATGCAAACAGGAGAAGGTAAAACCT
The DNA here is from genome assembly GCF_000520975.1 of Aquimarina megaterium XH134. Classification (GTDB taxonomy): domain Bacteria; phylum Bacteroidota; class Bacteroidia; order Flavobacteriales; family Flavobacteriaceae; genus Aquimarina; species Aquimarina megaterium. Next base: position 7,132 of record NZ_JACB01000055.1, on the reverse strand, counting down.
TGGTAGCAACACTCCCAGTATACCTTAATGCATTATCTGGTAATGGTGTTCACCTGGTAACAGTAAATGATTACCTTGCTCGTCGTGATAGTGAGTGGATGGCTCCTATTTTTCAGTTTCATGGACTTACCGTAGACTGTATTGATAATCACAGACCTAACTCTGCAGAACGTAGAGCAGCTTATAATGCAGATATCACATACGGAACCAACAATGAATTTGGATTTGATTATCTACGTGATAATATGTCTCACGCTCCAGAAGATCTGGTACAACGCCCTCATAATTATGCAATTATAGATGAAGTAGATTCTGTATTAATTGATGATGCCCGTACACCACTAATTATTTCTGGACCTATCCCAAAAGGAGATATCCACGAATTTGATGAGTTAAAGCCAAAAATTGCTGATATTGTTTCGGTACAACAAAAATACCTTACTACTGTTTTAGCTGAAGCTAAAAAATTAATTAAAGAAGGTGATGCCAAAGAAGGAGGTTTTAAATTACTACAAGTATACCGAGGGATCCCTAAAAATAAAGCTTTAATTAAGTTTTTAAGTGAGGAAGGAGTAAAAATGTTACTTCAAAAGACAGAAAACTTCTATATGCAAGATAATAACAGAGAAATGCATAAAATTGATGCCGATCTGTATTATGTAATAGAAGAGAAAAACAATCAGATAGATCTTACTGATAAAGGTGTAGATTATCTTTCGGGAAAAGATGATCCGGATTTCTTCGTACTACCACAAATTGGTATGGAAATAGCTAAAATTGAAGGTTTAGAATTATCCAAAGAAGAAGAAGCAGAAAAGAAAGAAGATCTTTTTAGAGAATATAGTGTAAAAAGTGAACGCATTCACACCTTACGTCAACTATTAAAAGCATATTCTTTATTCGAAAAGGATGTAGAATATGTGGTGATGGATAATAAAGTAAAAATTGTAGATGAACAGACGGGTCGTATTATGGACGGACGTCGATACAGTGATGGACTGCACCAAGCTATTGAAGCCAAAGAAAATGTAAAGATTGAAGATGCAACTCAGACTTTTGCTACTGTGACACTTCAGAACTATTTCCGTATGTACGGTAAATTATCTGGTATGACAGGTACTGCAGTAACCGAAGCAGGAGAGCTTTGGGAAATCTATAAACTCGACGTAGTAGAAATACCGACCAACCGACCTATAGCTAGACATGACAGAGAAGATTTGGTATACAAAACCAAACGCGAAAAATACAATGCCGTTATCGAAGAAGTTACCGAACTATCTCGTGCAGGAAGACCTGTACTAATTGGTACTACTTCTGTAGAAATTTCGGAATTATTAGGGCGAATGCTTACGATTCGTAAAGTCCCACATAATGTATTGAATGCGAAACTCCATAAGAAAGAAGCCGATATTGTTGCCGAGGCTGGTAATGCAGGTGTAGTAACTATCGCGACCAATATGGCTGGTCGTGGTACAGATATTAAATTATCTGATGAAGTAAAAGCTGCAGGTGGACTTGCAATTGTTGGTACAGAGCGTCATGATTCTCGACGTGTAGACAGACAGTTGCGTGGTCGTGCCGGTCGACAAGGAGATCCAGGTAGTTCTCAGTTCTATGTATCGTTAGAAGACAACCTAATGCGTTTATTTGGTTCTGAGCGTATTGCCAAAATGATGGATAGAATGGGATTAAAAGAAGGTGAAGTAATTCAACATTCTATGATCTCTAAATCTATCGAAAGAGCTCAGAAAAAAGTAGAAGAAAATAACTTTGGTGTTCGTAAACGATTATTAGAATATGATGATGTAATGAATGCACAGCGTGAAGTCGTATATAAACGTCGTTATCATGCTTTGTTTGGAGAGCGTTTACGTGTTGATATTGCCAATATGATCTATGATACTGTAGAAGTAATCACAGAAGGGAATAAAGCTGCTCAGGACTTTAAAAATTTCGAATTCGAATTAATCCGATATTTCTCTATGAGTAGTCCGATTTCTGCAGAAGAATTCGAAAAAATGGATGCTTTAAAGATTTCGGGAGAAATTTATAAAATTGCATATGAGCATTACCAAGATAAAATGAAACGTAATGCAGATGCTGCTTACCCCGTTATTAAACAAGTATATGAAGATCCTTCCAGTAAGTATGAAAGAATCTTAGTACCATTTACAGATGGAGTAAAAAGTATTAATGTTGCTACCGATTTGCAAAAAGCATATGAGTCTGAAGGAAAACAACTCATTACCGATTTCGAGAAAAATATTACACTTGCCATTATTGATGATGCCTGGAAAACACATCTTCGTAAAATGGATGAGTTAAAGCAAAGTGTACAGCTAGCTGTTCATGAGCAAAAAGATCCTTTATTAATCTACAAGTTTGAAGCTTTTGAGTTGTTTAAAGCTATGATCGAAGAGGTAAATAAAGATGTGATTTCATTCTTATTTAAAGGAGAATTACCTACTGGTAATACTCAGGATATTTCTGAAGCTCGCCAGGTGCGAAGAAAAGAGAAGTTAGAAACTTCTAAAGAAGAAATCCCTAATATGGATGAACGTGCAGCACAAAATAGAGCTGCAGGACAAACACAAGGTAAACCTCAAGTCACTGAAACTATCGTGCGAGAACAACCAAAAATAGGACGTAATGATAGAGTAACTATCAAACATGTGATGAGTGGAGAAAATAAAACCGTAAAATACAAACAAGCAATCCCGCTAATCGAAAAAGGAGAATGGGTACTTGTAAATGAATAAACCCTTTATTATGTAATACAAAAGCCGGAAGTTTATTCTTCCGGCTTTTGCGTTTATAGCTTTAGATGTTCTATCATATTTTTATTTTCTCGTATAAATATGTCATGTCATTAAATAATCGAGTAAGCTCGTTACTCATTTTATAGATTTCTTCATCTGTAAATTCTTGATTATTTAATTTATTTCTATTTTTTTTGATCACGTTCCATTGAGAAAAAGTCAATCCTATTTTTTCATCAATTTCTGGAGTATTAAACTTGCAAATCAAAAACTTGTTAATTGCTCCATCTAGTTCATGAAAAGCATTATTAAGCATCTGATAAGAGTTTTTATTTTTCAATTCCATTTGATTTGCATAATAATAAAATGCCAATCGTTGAGAAAGCATTCGCTGTCTTCCTGATATATTTATGATGCCTTCTAACTCTAATCTATCTTCGATTAAATGAGAATCATTTATATTATCCTTAATGCTTTGAAGAGAGTTTTTAGATTCTAAAATTATAGAAGACACCACTGCATCTGCAGCTTTAAGAAGATCTGTATTTGTTTCTATAACTTTCTTTGCATTCTCATAACTTGGTTGTGCTTCAATAAGTACTTTAAATTCTTTCCATAATTCATTAACCCTGGTTAATTTTTCAATAGTTCCCTTAAACTGGGTATTTTGTAAAAGAACACGGTTTTGTTCTTCAAAAATAATCTTACTCGACAGTAAATCTCTCTTCACCTTCGCATCATTAGCATTATTAAGTAAGTATAAATACGCTTTAGACATTTTTTGAGTAAGCATACGTTGTTTACCCGAAACATTTATAGCATTGTTAAATGACAATGATCCATATTTATCGTTTAATTGTGCATGAAGACTTAATGAACTGGCATATACTAATCCTATCACAAATAAAATTAGTATTGATCTGGGGGCTTTTCTTTCGTTATTCATTTATATTGGCTTTATGGTTCTGTTATTTAGTTTATAATTCTCAAACAAATCATAAGAGATTAATTTATCTTCATATTTTTTGGGGTTTTCTTATTGATTTGCAGCGCAAAAATATTTCAGACTATGTTTCGTAAATATGATTTTTATCAGTCTATAAGTGCCCTTAAATAGGTATGTCGGCACTTATCTTACTGTTTACCAGTACTAATTTTGATTTTTATTATGATTTTTTATTGAAAAAAAATAAAATCCTTCGATAAGTAGTTTCAAAAACCTGTAGGCATAAAGAAAATAGAGTACAGATTTTTTTTGTTAAGCCGAAATAAGTAACTACCCAGCTATAGCAATATGAATATATCTGTTCTTCTTGTACTTAAAATTTACTCAAACAGTTTCTACCAATTCAAAAGAATCTCATATACTATATAAAGAAGTAAGTGCAAAAAATTAAAGTACAATTAATTGTATTCTAAATAGATTCTTCGCTACCTGTTAACTATGATTGATCTCATATAAATCTAGTACAATCATCTAACAATCAATTGATTTTTTATTGAAATCAAAAAACACAACACTCACAAATCTACCGGTAAACCATAAAAAATATGCGTTTTTACCTTATAAAATACTGGTAGGTACTAGTTTGACAATCACCATCATAACTATACATTTAACCAAAATTTAATAATTTATTAACAAGCACAAATTTTAACTAATCATGAAAACACAAACTCATTTTAAAAGAAACTATCTAAGCATAAGGCATTTGATCTTATGGTCTTTATTACTCTCCTGTTTACATATCAATGCTCAAAATACTGAACCCAACATGTGTAAAATGGAAGAACAAATGCAAAAACTATATGAGGCAGATCCATATGCAAAAACAGAAATTAAAGCATTGAGGCAAAGTGCCTCACGAATGAAAAGTAGTCAAAACCCAAAATCATATGTAATACCTGTCGTATTTCATGTATTTGGTACCGAGTTTAATAGCGGAAGTACTGTTACCAAAGCGATTATTGAAGATGCTCTACAAAAAACCAATGAGGATTTTCAGGGACTTAATGCAGATTATAGTACTATTGATGCTCCTTTCGATGCTATCAAACAACCTCTGGATGTGACATTTAAACTCGCACAACTTGATCCTAACGGCAATCCTACCACAGGAGTTATATTCTATGATAAAGCCTCGGGAATGGGGAACTACGGCTCTCCTGTTGTAGCCAAAGTAGCCTGGGACAATTACAAATACTGTAACATATACATTACCAGAGATTTATACAATGATGGAGATTTCTACAATTCGGGGGTAGCATGGTATCCAAATACTACTATGTCTGCTGCTAATATTGCTCGGATAGTATACAATGGAAGCTATTTGGGAAATAATACTAATGAGAATTTCAGATCAGTATTAACTCACGAATTTGGGCATTATTTTGATTTACCTCATACTTTTGACAAAGGAGTATGTAATAATGATCCTAATGATGGAGATGGTGTTGCCGATACTCCTTCTCACAAAAAAAGTTCTTCAAGAACCAATTGTACAGTGCTAAAAAATTGTCTGAATCAGGAAATCAATAGTGAGAATTTCATGGACTATACAGATTGTTACAAAATGTTTACACAAGGACAAGTTTCCCGAATGGTCAATGCTTTGGACAATTCATCGACTAGAAATACATTATGGACAAACACCAATCTAACCGCTACTGGATTGGCTTCTGATTTAGGTGCTCGTATCGCTACCTCTGGAGCAATATTTGAAGAACGTTATCTTAATGATGGGATTATAGAAAGTACTATTGATATCACTTGTGAGGACTGTACGTTTACAAAGAACTCTGGAAATATGGTGCTTAATACCGATTATACAGTAGCCAATCTACCCGCAGGTTTAACCCCCAGAATTGTAATAAACAGTAACACTTCTGCGACTATACACCTGGATAATACAGCTTCTAATCATAATCTAGCCAACTCTGTAACGAATCTTTCTTTTACTTTCTTAGATCCTATAGTAACTGGTGGAGTAACTCAATTATATAAAAAGAGTTTAGATAACTTAAAAGTAAACTTTAATGATGTATATACAGAATACTGTAATGTAAATATATCATACGCAGTCTATACCCACATTACTAATGTCGAATTTGATGGTAGAACAAATCCATCTGGATACGACGGAATCTCTAATTATACAAAAAGCCTTAAATACCCAGCTAAACAAGGAAAAACTTACCCTCTAACGATTACAACTAACAAAGGTAATGGTGGTGCTGGCGATAATTTAAGAATACAAGGGTGGTTCGACTGGAATAATAATTTTATTTATGAGGATAATGAACTAATAATATCTCACGCATATGCCAATAGTAGTGTTGATGCTAATGGAGATTACAAATATACTACCAATATCACTATTCCCGCAGATGCTGTTTTAGGAAATACAGCTTTTAGAATTCTGGCGCACTATGTACAAAATAATGCTGGTGATACAGCATGTAGTAGTATTGATAGTGGTGAATCTGAAGATTATGGGTTAAATATCATAGATCAAAATGCTACTTTTTCTATGGAATTTTCGGGAACTCCTACCACTGTTAATTTCTCACAAGGTGTGGCATTTTCTGATCTTACTATAACCGATAACGGAGATTCTATTACCTCGTGGTTATGGTCATTTGAAGGAGGGCAACCTGCTACTTCTACCAATAAAAGTCCTTCTAATATCATATTTCCTGAAGGAGGAACTTATGATGTTACTCTAAAAGTGACAACAGCCAATGGAATAAATAAAACGCTTACAAAAACAGACTACATTACTTCGGCATTAAACTACTGTGATAGTGAACCAAAATTCGGAGGTTATTTTAATGTAAATCATGTTACCTTAAGCACAATAGACCATGCTCCTCTTAAAAGTAGAGCGGGTGATTACTATGATACCGTATTTACAACTCTAGAGACCGGAAAATCCTATCCTATTACCATTAAAACAGAACGTGGCAATGGCGGGACTAGTGATGTAAATAGAGTGCGTGTATGGGCAGATTGGAACTTTGATAGTGTGTTTTCTGATAATGAACTGGTAGCTACCCAAGTTGTAAATTATGCTGATTACACAAACGATGAATATTCTTTTACAGCCAATATTACAGTACCTGATAATGCCGCTGTAGGTAAAAAAGTAGGATTAAGGGTTATTGGTCACTTTGTAGATGGAACCGATGGAGATGCTGCTTGTGGTTCATATGATAGTGGAAATACAGCTGATTATGGGATCATAATTTCAGAGACAACATCTTCTTGTGATGATGGTATCCAAAATGGAGATGAGACAGGAATAGATTGTGGTGGGTCATGTACACCTTGTAATGTATGTGATTCTAACGGGAAAAGTGTATCAGACGAATAT
>NZ_JACB01000054.1 GCF_000520975.1 Aquimarina megaterium XH134 | reverse complement strand
CTACATGATCCAATATTTTTAGCAGGAGATAATCTCAATTATTAACTTTTAAAACTTTCATACAATGAAAAACATTTTGGAATTAACTGGAGTTCAAAAACTATCCAAACAACAACAACGAAATATTAAAGGAGCTATGGCGAGCATATCGTGTTGTGGGCGTAACAAATGTCGAATTAGTTATGCTGGAGGAAGTTTTTGTGAACCCGGTAGATGTAACAGATGGGGACAATGTATTCTATATTAACAATACTTTAAATATTAAAGTAATGGATAAAAGGATGTGCTTAAAAAGCCATCCTTTTTTTATGGGTATGGTATGATCGATCAATCGATAGTAAACAGATATTAGATATATACAAACTCTTTTAGAGCATAATATTATAGAAATACTCTAGATTTGTAAATAAACATACATGAGAGAGAGATATAAGACATATCTTTTATTTAATTGTAGTATTTAATATTAGATAACGAAATATGGAATATCAAAAATTTCCTCGACACTATCAGAAATGCTATTATTACATAGTTTTTCTTCTTCTATTTAATTCAGCTTTTGGCCAAAACTTAAAGCAAGAAAAAATGGAGCAATTGAACTTTATGATTGGAGAATGGATCGGTACCACAAAAGTTTATGAAAATGGAGTCGTTTCGAGGCAAGGATCTGCACATCAAAAAATCACTTATGACCTAGACAAGAGTATTTTAGTCATTGAATTGAATACTGAGTTCCTACAACTTCATACCATAATTTATTATGATGAAAAAGATAAAAAATATTATTACTACCCTTTTTCTAAAAAAGGAGTAAATAGATATCCTGCAGAGTATAAAGATGGACAACTCATTGTACAAAGCAATGAAAAAAACAGATTTATTTTCAGTAAAACTCCAGAGGGAGGCTTTCGAGAATATGGAGAACAATTAATTAACGGGAAGTGGATAAAATATTTTGAGGACAATTTTAAAAATACGCAGTAAAAAAACACTAAGCACAACATGTGTATAATTCATTACGTCATAAATACCTTGTGTTTTTGTTATCTTTCGATCTTAATCGTAAAAATCTTACCGATTTTTCCATTATGAAATCATACACAAAATCGTTTCAGAACTAACTAAAAAATATATCTCGATTAGAAGAGTTAACCACAATTACGATAAATCTGATTATCCTCTTTAGGCTTATTTGTTAATAAACCTTTCCTTAAAATAGTGAGAATAATTACTCCCCAATGGTAGCGTAATATCTCCTATTTGTATTCTATTTGCGTCGATTTTGCTAACGTGTTTTAAATTTACCAGGTAGCTTTTATGAATTCGGCAAAATTCAAACAAGGATAATTCTTTATCAATTTTAGAGATCGTATTTCTAATAATTTTTATTTCTCCGTCGGTAAGGAATAGCTTTAAATAATTACCATAGGATTGAATATACAGCAAAGATTCATAAGTAATCTTATGAATAGTCTTTCCTTCTTTTATACAAAAATAGGTCGGATTAGTATTAGCAGTATTAGTTTCAAAATTTTGAGGAGTTTCTTTTTTCTCTAGCGCAATCACTTTTCTTGCCCGTTCTAAAGCTTTAACAAAACGAACAAATTTTATAGGCTTCAATAAATAATCTACTACTAAATCATAATTGTACGTTTCTATAGCGTAGTTAGAATAAGCCGTAACCATTATCACTTTTATATCCTCTTTTTGAAGAGTATCTAATAACTCAATTCCAGAGATTTCTGGCATTTGTATATCCAAAAGAATAATATCTACCGGCTGCTTATTAATTTCGTTAAGTGCTTCTAAACCATTATAGCAGTTTCCTACTATTTTTACATAATCTAGTTTATTACAATAACTTTCTAATAAATTATGAGCATAAGGCTCATCATCGATAATAAGTATATTATAGGTAGCATTCATAACTTAATAATTAAATAAACGCGATAAGTTTCATTCTTTTCTTCGATAATTAGTTGATATCTGTCTGGATAAATGAGTTGTAAACGCTTTATGGTATTTTTTTGTCCGATATTATTTTTAGAAACTTTTTGATTTTTAAACAGACTATTTTCTATAATCAACTCAAGTTTAAACTGGTCATAAGACAGCTTAATATCTATAAAACTAGGAAGTGAGGTATGTGTTCCGTGTTTAAATGCATTCTCAACAAAAGGCAAAAGAAGAAGCGGCGCTATAAAAGTTTTAATATCTATTGCAGGTCGCTTAAATTCTACAGAACAATTATCTCTTAACCTCATCTTTTCCAATTCTATAAAAGCTTCTATAAGTTGAATTTCTTTACGAACCGGAATTCTCTGAACAGTTGAAAATTCTAAATGATATCTAAGCAATTCAGCTAAGTTGATTAGCATTTCAGTACTTTTCTCTGAATCAACCTGGTTAACACCACAAATGTTATTGATAGTATTAAACAAAAAATGAGGGTTGAGCTGAGCTTTCAATACATGAATTTCCATTTTCAGTTTGTCTACCTGAAGTTTTTGGAGTTCTAATTGACTTATAATACCTCTCTTTGCTATTCGAGACACCACAACAATAAAAGAAATGATAAACATATTTTGGATCCATTGTCTAATATCTAATTCGGCTCCTTCACCATATAAATAAGTACCAAAATATGCAGCACAGTATCCTATAATTGCTGTAATTGTAATGGCAACAATACCAAAATAGATATACTGTTTTTTAGGAAAAAAATAATCTTGAAAAAAGAACAAAAGATACGTTAGAATAATAGAAGGAATAATAATGGTAACTGTATCCAGAATCTTTTCTGGTATGTCAGCATTTTCTGAAGACCAAAAAGCAAGAATTACTAGTATAGCAAGTACCCAAATTAAAGAGTGATAATACCATCGCCTTTTTAGTATTTTTTCTACCATTTTCATCAAGTGTAAAGGTAAGGATTACTTTAGTTGCACTTCTTTTTTTGTGACCAACACGATTCATCACATTTTTAATAAACCACATCACATATACACCTAAGCCTATCACAATTATTTTAATCTATCTTTTTTCGCATCTAATTTTGAAGTACGATAACTATTTTTCTCAATAAAAAAATTAAAAAATGTCACGTAAAAAAAAGTATATACTTCTTATTTTAAACCTGTTAATTAGTGTCACATTATTAGGACAAACACCATTTATACAACTATCTCAATCTGAAAAATTAGACGATTTCAACTATTTATATAACGAACTTCAGGCTTCTTACCCTTATTTTGGAATCAATAAAAGAGTGCATAATATCGATTGGCTTTCAAATAAAAGTAAGTATAGTAAACAAATAAAGGAGACAAAGAATAACAAAGAGTTTTTTAAAGTTCTTAATGGAGTTTTTAATGATTTAAACAACGGTCATACAGATGCTTACCCAACAATAATTTATAACTATTTTTATGATGCATATAAACAAGGAATGGCTCAAGATTCTATATATTCAGTTTATGTAAAAGAATTGGAAAAATCAGATGTTATTCGTTCAGCATATTGGAAAAAGATTAATCGTGAACTTTTCTTTCCAGAACGTAATAATAATGCTAATAAGAACAATGCTAACGAAACCAACATAGATACAGAAGCACCTCAAAATGTTGAAATCGATTTTATAGATTCATTATCAACCGCAATTATCCATGTAAAATCATTTAGCTATGATTATGTAGACAAAGATGCTGATACATTAAAGCATTTTTTTAACAAAGCATATCATTATAAAAACCTAATAATAGATATACAAGGTAATGATGGTGGTAGTACAGAATATTGGATGCAAAATATGGTTCCCCATTTAATTAATGATACCATTACCTACCCTATAGTCTATGGATTTAAGAATTGTGATAGGTTAAAAAAATTTAAGCCAAACTATTTTGAAGATACCATTGCATACGAAGAAATTGGATTACCTAATATGCCAAAAGAATTAAAAGATGGTAGTTATCTATTTAGAAGAGAACGTATAACAATAGACCCAGTTTCTGACAAAAGAAAATATTTGGGTAAAATTTATCTTTTGGTAGATGATAAAGTATTTTCTAGTTCAGAAGCTTTAGCATATTTTTGTAAGGCTACAAATTTTGCTACAGTTGCAGGAGAAAAAACAAGTGGAGATGGAGTTGGAACAGATCCATTACTATTAACGCTTCCTAATAGCGGTATTGTTATTAGATTTACCGGAGAAATGGGATTAAATCCTGATGGAAGCGCTAATGATGAAACCCAAACAGTTCCTGATGTAATCATAAAAGCTTTTAATGAGAAGGAAAGACGAAAAAAACTTCTTAATCATATTATGTATAAACAATAAAAACCAGCATACAATAATGATGAACAAAGGCTTGAGTATTATCGCATTTGGAAAAACGAAACAAAAATGCAAACCGAAATAAACGAAACAAGACGAGAATATATCAAACGAATTAGTTACGTATTGGATTTCATTGAAAAGAATCTTGATACAAACTTATCACTCGAACAGCTATCTAAAAAAGCTCATTACTCATCGTATCATTTCCATAGAGTTTTTTCAACAGTTATTGGTGAAAATCTTAATAAATATATTATTAGAAAACGAATCGAACGTATTGCGTCTATCCTACTTGTAGGCGCTAACAAACCTATAAAGGAACTTGCTTATAACTATGGTTTTAATAACGAAAGCTCATTTTCAAGAGCATTTAAAAAGTATTATGGAATTAGCCCTACCAGGTTTACAACCGAAGGAAAAAATATACTTAGCAAGATTGGTATAGAACCTTTTACAACCGAAAAATACATTTGTAGCATTGATAACATTAAAAAATGGATTGAAATGAATGCACAAATAACCGTAAAAGAACTACAAGAAATAAAACTTGCTGGCATAATGCACATTGGAGAGTTTGATAAAATTGGTAATATGTACCAAAGATTGATAGAATGGGGAAACAAAAAAGAAATGTTTTCTATCTCAGATTTTAGCGCTATTACCATTTATCATGATAATCCAAACGTTACCCAAACTTCTAAAGTAAGGTATAGTGCATGTGTAACAATTAATAGAGAATTTAAAGCCGAAGGAGAAATTAGACCTCTTGTAATCCAAAAAGGTAACTATGCTATTGGAAATTTTGAAATTGAAGCAAAAGATTTCCCAAAAGCATGGGAAAGTTTGTCTTTATGGGTACTAGATAACGATTATAGGTTTAGAGATGGGGATTATTTTGAAATGTACCTTAACGATCATAAAACGCATCCTGAACAAAAATTTATAGTAGATATATGTATTCCTATCGAAAAACATAGCAAAAATAACAAAACCCCAGACAAAGAGGGTCTTTCTAATCACAACAAGTTAGTCAAGCATGATCAGGTACAGTTAGATTATCATCAACTGATAGATTACATGAAAAAATTAAGAGCATTTTTTCATAAAGAATATGCAACGGTCTTTAAATTAGGGGCTATTTATCAAGGTAATCCAGATTTTTCCTATTTTTCTTTAACTACCGAGGAGTTAAAAAAACAAAAATTGAAATTTGTTATCATCTTTAATCATAAAATGATGTGTTTTACAATTTGTTTATCTGGTCAAAATAAAAGTATCCGAAAAAAGTATTGGGAGATGTTTAAAGGTAGTAGCTGGAATACCTATCATATAGCAGAATCAATTAATGACAGTCTTTTGATTATCGATCATAAAATAGTGGAAAAACCTAATTTTGACAATCTCAATACTTTAACAAAACAAATTGAAACTGAATCCTTAAAATTTATAAACGAAATCAGAGGGATTCTCGAAAGATAAAAACGACATGCCACAATACAGGTCTTTAGTCATAATCTAAAAATGGATTCTAAAATATCTAAAGTAACGATACATATGGTTTCTAGTCTTGATGGTTTTATTGCCAAAAAAGATGGAAGCATTTCGTGGATGCAATCAACCAACAACTACGAAAAAGGTATTCATCTAACCGATGAATACATTACAGATTTTCTTAAATCTATTGATTGTTATATTATGGGTTCGCGAACTTATGAACATGCTTTAGAACTAGGATGGCCATATGCAGATGTACCAGTCTTTGTATTAACTCATAAAGACCGTGAAAAAGAAAAGGAAAAGGTAGAATTTTACTCTGGTGATCTAAATAAACTCATTAACGAAAAGCTAAAACCAAATTTTAAGAATATCTGGATGGTAGGCGGTACAATGTTAACAAAAGAGTGTTTACGTTTAGGATTAGCAGATGAAATAAACATAACTATAATACCAATTATTCTAGGAGATGGATTATTATTCTTTGACTATATCGGAAAGGAGTTACTGTTACACCTAAAAGATGTAACAGCATTTAAAGACGGAATGGTTGAATTGTGTTATGAAATAAGAAAAGAATAAAAACTCTAGTTAATAATGGTTATAATTGATTGTATACAGAGAAGTAAAACGTAAATTAATCTATAATTCACCCTTAATTCTACTCTAAAAACACCTTTTGATTCTACACCAAAAACTATAGCTAAGTTGTTACAGGTAGTACGAAAAATCACTCTTGATGAGCAAGTGTTCTTAGGAAAATTCTCATTTTGACTAAAACATTCCTCATTTCTACTACTTTCAAAAAATAAGATCTAATGACTTTTGTACCTATAATTTAAAAATCAAAAAGATATGAGAGTTAATAAATTAAGAGATTTAAAGGTTTCAGAAATAGGTTATGGATGTATGTCTTTAAGTATGGGTTATGGAGCTACTCCAAGCAAAAAAGAAGCTATAAGCATTATCCAATCAGTTTATAACCAAGGATGTACTTTTTTTGATACTGCTGAAATATATGGGAATGGAGAAAACGAAAAATTGGTAGGAGAAGCCTTGAAAAATGTTCGAAACAAAGTGGTTATTGCTACTAAGTTCATGCTTCAAATACCTGGAGAAAACCTTACTCGAGACAAATTAATGATTATCATCAGGGAAAAACTAGAAGCCTCCTTAAAAAATCTTGGAATGGATTACATCGATTTATATTATCAACACAGGGTAAACAAAGACATTCCTGTTGAAGATGTTGCATGGTGTATGGGGAAATTTATTGAGGAAGGAAAAATACATGGTTGGGGACAATCTAATTCTACCGTTGAAGAAATACGAAATGCACATGCTGTAACACCAATAACTGCAATCCAAAGCGAATATTCTATGTTATCCAGACATTTTGAAGAAGATATTATACCAACTTGCAAAGAACTAGGTATAGGTTTTGTAGCTTATTCGCCATTGGCAAGTGGTTTTCTTTCAGGTAAAATAAATCTAGATACAGAATATGTAGGCTTCGATGCTAGAAGAGTTATTCCTCGTTTTGAAAAAGAAAACATTATTGCCAATCAACCGTTAATAGATTTACTGAGTAAATTTGCAGATAAGAAAAATGCAACGCCAGCCCAAATTTCTTTAGCTTGGATGTTACATAAAAATGATTTTGTTGTACCTATTCCTAGTTCAAGAAAAGAACAAAGAAACATAGAAAACTTTGGTGCAGTCGACATCATATTGACAGAAAATGAATTTACACAAATTGAAAATGAGCTTTCAAAGATCAAGATTCATGGAAAGAAAACAACAGATGAAGATATGTTTAAATTAGCAGCTTTAGTGTCGTAAAATCAGAAGATTAATAATTTTAGAAATGAAAAAAGAAGAAAAACTGCCTCTAAAATTCAATTCTATAACAGATTTTCATCGGGTGTTCGGGTTATCAAAACCTTTACACCCGATGATCAGTTTTATAGAAAACAAAGATTTTAAAATTCAACGGGATGGGCTGCCTAATTCGTTCATTCTTAATTTTTATAAAATTTCATATAAGACAAGTCTTTGTGGTAAAGTTAAGTATGGCCAAAGTAATTACGATTTTGGTGAAGGTGGGTTGATATGCACTGCACCTAATCAACTATTTGGAACACCTGATGAAACTATGTATTCTGGTTATACCTTAATGATTCACCCTGATTTTTTCAGGACGTACTCTTTAGCAAAGAATATCCATAATTTTGGTTACTTTTCGTATTCAATGAATGAGGCACTACATCTTTCTGAGAAAGAAAAGTCCACTATTTTTTCTGTATTCAAAAGTATTGATGAGGAATTGAAAAACAATATAGATGACTTTAGTCAGGATGTAATACTCTCACAAGTAGAGCTATTGTTAAACTACTGTAATCGTTTTTATAGGCGCCAGTTTATCACAAGAAAAGCAGTTAACAATGATATGCTACAAAAACTAGAGTTTTATTTAGAAGATTATTTTCAGAGTAAAAAAACAACCGAACAAGGTTTACCAACAGTTCAACTTATTGCTGAACACCTTAATATTTCTTCAGGTTATTTAAGCGATATGTTACGTTCCCTTACGGGACAAAATACACAACAGCATATACACAATAAACTTATAGAAAAAGCAAAGGAAAAACTAGCTATAACAGAGCTTTCTATTAATGAAATTGCTTACGAACTGGGTTACGAACATCCACAATCCTTCAGTAAATTTTTTAAAGCAAAGACGAGTTTGACGCCTTTGAAATTTAGACAATCCCTTAACTAACCAAGTAGTGCTAATCTGCAATTTATAGCTTATTACCTACTCTATCTCACTAATACCAACCATTACATACAATTAAACAAAGCCTATACAGTGAAATTGGCATATTTATTTTTTTTTAAACATAGTACCTTGTATACTACAATACTATATTATATATTTACTCCGTGTATTCATCAACACACTATAAAATTTATCAATCAAAAAATCAAAAAATGAAAAAACAAATGTTACTAATTGTAGTAATCACTACACTACTATTGTCTTGTTCACAAAACAAAAAGTCTATCCAATCAATACAGCAACAACCAAATACGTATCAAATAAAAGTAGATAGCATCTTTAAATCCTATCAAGAAAAAAGTGAATTTATGGGTAGTCTTGCATTAATTCATAACCAAAAAACAATCTATACAAACGTCATTGGTTTTGATGATATAGAAGTAAAAAAGAAGTCTGGTATACATACCAAATACCGTATTGGTTCTGTATCAAAAACGTTTACTGCAGTACTTGTTTTCAAAGCTATTGAAGAAAATAAACTAACATTAAGTCAAACCATCGAAAGTTACTTTCCGAATATAAAAAATGCAGATAAAATTACGATTGCTCACCTGCTACAACATAGAAGTGGTATCCACAATTTTACAAGAGATCCCGATTTTTTTACATATCACACCCAATATAAATCTTCTGCAGAAATGCTTGCTCTGATTTCAAATTATGATATTGATTTTGAACCAGATAGTACAGGTGAGTATAGTAATTCTAATTATTTTTTACTTTCTCAAATTCTCGAAAAAACCTACGATTCATCTTACGAAGATCTTTTGAAAGAGAAAATTTGCATACCACTTAAGCTTGAAAATACGTATACCGGAAAAAAAATAAACATAGCAGACAACGAGTGTTATTCATATAAGTACACTACTGAATGGATCAAATTACCAGAAACCGATATGTCTATTACTATAGGAGCTGGTTCTATTGTTTCTAACCCCAAAGAGGTAAACAGATTTATGGAAGCGTTATTTACTGGTAAATTGATATCAATTGAAAACCTAGAGTTGATGAAAACTATAAAAGATAATTTTGGAATGGGAATTATCCGATACAAAATAAATGACAGACAAGGCTTTGGTCATCGTGGAACTCTAGATGGGTACAAATCTACCGCAATTTATTTTCCAGATGAAAAACTAGGTATTACCATAACTTCTAATGCTTCCAAAGATAATATTAACGATCTCTTTACCGAAGTTTTGAAATTATACCTCAACGAACCTATTATAGAAATATCAGAATCAGAAATACAAAAATACGTGGGTATCTATAGCAATCCTGAGGAAAAATCCGACAAATACATCTTTTCGAATGATAAAAACATTTTGATTCATCATATAAAAGAATTTCGGGATACATTAAAATATAAAGGAAATCGCCGCTTTGTATTAGAACAGGTATACGCAGAATCTATGTCATTTACTTTTTCTCCTAATGGAAACGAATTAACCATAGAACAAGGTGATTACAAAGGTAATTTTGTAAAGGAATAACCACGTACAAAGTTGTTAACATGTCTGAAAAATATAAAAGGTCTGTATTGTTCAAACGAAGTTTATAAAAACATTCCCTTTTAAATATTTTACCGTATATGTACGTATATAATAAGGTACTTATACTAATGTAAGATTGATTTGGGGTTAGTATATTGGTTTGTACAATAACCAATATTAAAACCAAACTATGACACAAAGCATCAATTCATCAAACATTACCCCTATTACGATTTCTAATAATCTATTTATGTGCGGTACAGATCAGTGGGCACCTAAAGGGGTTTGTTATCAACCTACAGATTTTGTGGATCCAATTTCAGACAATAATCTAACTACAATTCAAGATTTATTAAAAACAACAACAACTTATGGGTTCACTAATATGAAAATAAATGCCATTCGCGTATATCAAGTCGATCCGACAAAAGATCACACAAAAGTAATGAATGCGCTGGCTGCTGCAGGAATTTATGTATTAGTAGGAGCTGTGGACCATACTACGGTACATGACGGCCCTACAATTTATAATGCCAGACTGAAGGCGGTTGCTGATGAATTCAGTAAATACCAGAATGTCCTGGGTTTTTCAATAGGAAACGAAACAATTGATCCCGGTACAAAAGGGCAAAATCCAGGCTATGATATTCCAAATAAAATTAGGGCCGGAGCCAAATACTTGAAAGCCTATATGGCAAAAAATTGCCCTCGTGTTGTTCCAGTTACCGCAGCGCTTCGTGATGATCCTGATTTCACTATACCAGCAGCTAAGGCATATATGTGTGGGGATTCTTCTGAACGTCTTGATTTCTTGGGCTATAATTGTGAGCGATGGGCAGGAGGAACACTTGCAGCAAAAGTTGGTGCTTACTATACCTTAACAAAAGCGTTTGAAGGCGCTAACCCAGTACCGATAACTTTTACCGAAATGGGTTCGAATCCCAGAGCTGTCTCTCCGAGAACTTGGGAACAAGTTGACTATTTGTATGGAGGTACGAAACTCACTCCGCAATCGGGATCAGGTTCGCCAATAAACATGGCAGATGTCGTTTCGGGTGGTTTTGCATTTAGATATTACGAGCGAAATGCGGGATGGGGAATGCTCACAACAAGTGGTGACGAAATTCCTGGTCATGGTGCAAATTCGATTATTACCGAATATTCTAAAATAAATTCTTTTAGTAGTACAGGAAATACGATGGGGACTGCTCCTTGTGATAAAAATAATCCATATGTAAAAGGATCTGCTATTCCATCATCAGGATTACCAACGGCTGTAAAAGTAACATTAACAAATTCTATTACAAATCCTGCTTCAGGAAGAAATATTAAATTTAATTATACGTCGAATTTGAATGCTGCTAATCCAACTTGGATAGAAGCGGTTGCGATTAAAGCCAATGGTCCAAAAACAACATTCACCTTTCCAAAAGGCACAAATGGGATTTCAATGATATATGAAGTTGATTCTAAATGGGATCAAGGCTGTCAATTAAAAGGACAAGCTTTACTTCAACTCGCAGATGGAGACACTATCGAAGGTAACTGGATGAGTCCGGATGGTAATGGAAATTGTGCAATTGGCTAAAGTTTAATACACCCTTCAAAAATACAGTAAAGGGTATTACTTACAAACATAAACACCATTAATGGTGTTTATGTTTTTCGAACTCTAAAAATGTATCCTTAATCATTTCCATGATTAATACCGTCTATTCTTCCCTTGGTATTTTTCATAACATCAATTTTAATTTCGGTTGTATCACGAAATATTTCAATAATCCTTTTGGAAACATAACTTTCATGAATGGATTTGTTGCCTCTCCAAACTATGCAATAACACAAGTTTATAGTATGTTTGTTATAGAGAAAAGATTTTAAAGATTAAAAGAGCTAACTGTTGCATCACTAATTGAATCGAAATCATCAAAGTAAGATATGAAATATACTCCCGAAGCCGGATTCCCATATTATTATGACCTTGTAAAGAATATGAATTATCAATCCCTCTTTGCTTCGTCATCAACAATTACATTCCTAAATTCTATCAGTGAAGAAAAGGCTATTTATCGCTATGCTCCTACTAAATGGAGTATTAAACAAATTATTGGACATATAACTGATCATGAAAGAATAAAAATATTTCGAGCATTTTTAATGAGCAGGAATGAATTAGTAGAACTATGGGGCTATGATCAAAATTTGTTAGTAAACAATAGTCGTTTTGAAGAATTAACCCTAAAACAATTAATAACCGACTTTGTTAATGTACGAGAGGCATCTGCTAGTTTTATTGAGACTTTGTCTGAAAATCAGTTACTAATAAAAGGGATGGCTCGACAATATGAAATTACTCTTGAAGACTTCTTAAAATCTATCATTGGTCATGAAAAACATCATATAAACATTATTAAAGAAAAGTATATTTAATAAAGACCGTAACAACACCTTTCTATAATGTGGAAAAGCAAAACATAAAAAACGAAAATATCTATTAAAAATAGCATTACGAGATCCTAGAATCGTAAAAATCTTGTAACCCGAAAGAAGCTGAATTATACATTGACTTTGAAATACCATCATATGCCAATAGACAACATACCAGAATTATATATTAATAACCCTAAGCTTAAACCAGATCTTTTTGTTTATGATTTTAAAATGACCGAAGATACAATTAAAACTAAGGTTAATTTGAATATGCACATGTTTAGCTTTTTACAAGTTGGAAAGAAGCAAGTACACTTTGCAGGAACATCAGTTACTGTAAATAAAGATCAATCGTTACTTCTTAAAAAAGGGAATTGGATTTGGACAGAATTATTAGACACAGATGCTATTTATTACTGTAAACTTTTATTTTTTTCCGAAAAAATCCTCGAGGATTTTTTAGAAAAACACATTCAACACCAACAAATAATAAAGGAAGAAGTGCCATATTTCGCAATTAGGAATGATGCATATATAACTTCATATTTAAACTCATTATCAACAATTAGTGATGCACCAACAGTTTTTATAGAAAACCTACTTTCTGTAAAGTTCGAAGAAATTATGCTGTATCTTATTCATAAATACGGAAAAAAGTTTGAGTTATATTTAAAATCATTAATAGTTAAGGAAACCTCTCCCTTTAAAAAAATTGTAGAAAGTAAAATACATTCTAATTTAAAACTAGAGGAAATTGCATTTTTATGTAATATGAGTTTATCTACTTTCAAACGTCATTTTATTAATGAATATAAAGTGTCCCCCGGAAAATGGTTACAAGACAAGCGGCTTCAAAAAGCAAAAGAAACATTAGAACAAGGTAAACTAACACCATCAGACATATACCTGGATTTTGGATATAATAATCTTTCAAACTTCAGCATAGCTTTCAAAAATAAATTTGGAGTTAGCCCCAAAGAGATTTCTAAATGATATTTTGTCTTTTTGGTTTCATTTTTATACTTGACCTTTTTTCATAAGTTATTGAACTGTTTTAGTAATTGAGTAAGACTATCTGCACTGTACATTTGTACTCAGATTATAACAAAAATTAAAACATAAAATAATGAATATTACATTAGCACAAGCTGAAAAAATTATTTCAGTAGCAAAAGAAAAATCTATAGCAATAGATACAAAAATGAATATTGCAATTGTAGATGCAGGAGCAAACTTAGTAGCATTTGGGCGTATGGATGGAGCTTGGTTAGGTTCTTTAGATATATCAATTAAAAAAGCGAAAACAGCTCGTTATTTTGACATGAATACGGGAATCATTGGAGAGTTATCTCAACCCGGAGGTGCTTTGTACAACATCGAACATTCTAATAATGGTCTAATTACTTTTCCTGGAGGTGTACCAATTAAAAATGCAGCAGGTGAAATTATTGGTGCTATTGGAGTAAGTGGTAGTTCTGTTGAGAATGACCATGCAGTTGCAGAAGCTGGAGCATCAGCAATCTAAAATTTAAAGTAGTATACTAAAAAGAGGAGAATTAGCATGCTAATTCTCCTCTCTTCTTTTTTAAAATAATATGAAACAATATATTGCCGAATTTATTGGCACATTTGCTTTAGTCTTTTGCGGTACGGGAGCAATAATTGTGAACCAACAAAGCAGTGGAAATTTAGGTTTAATAGGAATTGCTTTAGCTTTCGGAATAGTAATTAGCGCTATGATTTATATTTTCGGAAATATTTCTGGTGCACATATAAATCCATCTGTTACTATAGCATTAACAATAGGAAAGCTAACTACAAAAAAAGAAGCTTCACTTTATATTTCTGCTCAAATTCTTGGAGCAGTCTCAGCCAGTGGATTACTCAAATTTATGTTTCCAGAAAACTTAACATTAGGAACTACAATTCCTTCTGGAGAATTATCACAATCTTTCTTTTTAGAATCTGTATTGACTTTCTTTTTAATGCTTACAATTTTGGCAGTAACATCTAAAAAAGAGCTTTCTAATATAGCAGGGCTTATAATTGGGTTATTCGTTACTGGAATTATTCTATTTGCAGGACCAGTTTCTGGTGGTTCATTTAATCCAGCCAGAAGTTTTGCTCCAGCAATTGTATCAGGCAATTTCACAACACTTTGGATTTATATTACTGCCCCAACATTAGGAGCAATAGTCGCAATGCAAGCCTGGAAAACACTTAACAAAACGAAATAAAAACATATCTATAGGATACTTCGTTATACCCATATCCTATTGTAACTTGGTTAAGTTTAATTCTGAATACTATTCTCATACATTGATTTGATCGACAAAAGAAAGCTTATTATCAACATCTTATAAAAATTAATTACTAAATTAGGTGTTTAACCATGCAATTAATTATTACAAGTATGTTACTACACAAGTCGAAAAAATGAAGCCTATGATTAAAATTCATCATTTAAACTGTGTTCAAATAGAATCGCCAATGGGGCCTGCAATCGGACATTGTTTACTCCTTGAAGGAATAAACAGATTGGTGTTAATTGATTCTGGGATCGGATTATCAGAAACCAAAGACCCTGAAAAAAAACTTGGAAAGGAATTGATAGAGATCACGGGGTTTAAATTTGACGAAAAACGTACTGCCATAACACAAATACAAAAGTTAGGATTTCGTCCCGAAAAAGTTAAAGATTGCATCATTTCTCATCTTGATCCCGATCACATTGGGGGGCTTGCCGATTTTCCTGATATGAAAATTCATATTGCTAAAGAAGAGTACGAAAGTTTTAAAAGTGGAAACGAAAGGTATCTTCCCCAACAATTAGCGCATAATCCAGAAATAAAATTGTACGAAAAAAGTAATAGCAAATGGTTTGGACTTCCTGCTCGAAAAGTTGATTTAGATTTTGAAACTGAAATTTACTTAATTCCATTGTTCGGCCATACACTTGGACATTGTGGAGTAACATTTAAGAAAAATGAAAAATGGATTTTTTATGTGGGAGATGCGTATTACCTAAGAGATGAAATATCTGATTTGAATCATCCCGTAGATGAATTAGCAAGGATAAGAGCAGTCGATGATGAAATGAGAAAAGAAAGTCTTGAAAAAATAAGGGAAATAGTGAAAAAGCACGGAAATGAAATTGAATATTTTGGCTATCATGACCCTACAGAATTTCAGGAAACTAAGGAAAACTTAGCAGATAACGACGTCTATTATTAATAAACACCATAAAGAGCAACTATGAATCCAATACTTAAAAATATTCTAGCTGTTATTGCTGGATGGTTAGGAGGTAGTATCATCAATATAGCCCTCATCAAAATTGGTCATAAATTAATTCCTATAAAAGGGATTGATCCCAATGATATGGATGCTCTCGCAGCCGTTATGCCGTCTTTAGGATTCGAGTATTTTATTTTTCCTTTTTTGGCTCATGCTCTGGGTACTCTGGCTGGCGCAACGATTGCTGGTTTAATAGCCGCAAGTCACAAAATGAAATTCTCATTAGGTATTGGTGGATTGTTCTTATTAGGCGGAATCATGGTTAACTATATGCTACCCGGCCCTACCTGGTTTGCTGTTGCAGATATAGCTATCGCTTATATTCCTATGGCATGGATCGGTGGAAAAATAGCTATGAAGATATCAGAAAATAACATCTAAACCTCTCTGAATTCTCATAGAAAACATAAAATTTATTTCAGATCTTAAAAAGTATTTTCCAATTTGAAAACGTATAAAATTTTATATGGTTAACAAGAAATGAAATGCTAAAAACAACTAATTTAGCGTAAGCCTCCAAAGCTTACGCTTTTTTAATACATTTATAGTAAAAGACTTCAATTATCAAGATGTTACTGTATATATAACACCGTTGACAATTATGAAAAAAGCAATAATTATATCGACTCTTTTGTTTTTTGGGTTAGAACTGATTTCAGCACAGTCCAAAGAAACGGTCTTAGAGGATATAAGATCCGAGTATAAGACGATAAGAAACAATATAACTTCTTATGTAAAAAAATCCCCAGAAATTGAATTAAATACAACAGAAGGAGGGCTTGTAACTGCATATTTAGATAACAAAGATTTAAGGTTAATCGAAATCATTGAATTTGGAGAAACAGGAAAAAACATAACTCAATATTATTTTAAAAACAGAAAGTTATTTTTTGCATTTGACCAGCAATATCGCTACAATACACCTATTTACAATGAAGAATTTGATGCAAACAAAACTACTATAATTGAAGATCGATATTATTTTCACAAAGAGAAGCTATTTCTTTGGTTAGATACTGATAAAAATAAAGTCGATTTGACTTTACAAGCAAATAAGATGATTGGAAAAAAGTTTATTGATTACACAAAAAAATTAAAACACGAATTAAAAAAAGAGCAAAAACACTAACATAAAATTCGAATAAATGAATAGATATGTTGCTTTTCTACGAGGAATTAATGTAAGTGGTCATCACAAAGTTCCTATGGCCGACCTTCGTAAAGAAATGGAAAAACTGAATTTCGAAAAAGTGATTACAATTCTTAACTCGGGAAATATAATATTTGACTCAGCAAGAGATGATGTGAAGAGTCTTGAAAAAATAGTATCTGATCATTTTGAAAAAACCTTTGGTTTTCCTATCCCAACGATCATAAGAAAATCTGAAACGATCTATCATTTATTAGATAAAGATCCATTTAAGGACATACTACTAACAAAAGACATTCGATTGTATGTTTCATTTCTGCAGGAAGATGTTAAAACCGATTTACAGTTACCATGGGTAAATGATAATAATGCTTTCAAAATTATCGGTAAAATCGACAAAACTATAATAAGTGTCTTAGATCTTTCGATAACCAAGACACCAAAAGGAATGGAAGCTCTGGAACGATATTTTGGTAAGCAAATCACAACTCGTAACTGGAATACCATCAAACGAATAGAAAAGAAGCTTGAAATTAACTCTTAAGTCACGAATAAAGAGTAATATTAATTATCTTGTTACAATTTAAAACTAAATTGATATGAAATGAGCCATAACAATTGAGTAGATACCAATCTAGATGTTCAATGGTGTAATTCTATCTGACATTTAAAAGACAATAAAAAAGAACAGATGAAACATAAAGGTTATATTGAGATTGATCAATCTTTACATAAAGTGGCTGAGCTTTTTGCAAATCCAGATAATCTTAAAGAATATCAGGATGGATTTATTAAAAAAGAATTGATCAGTGGAGAAAAAGGAAAAGTTGGTGCTGTTTCTAAAATGTATTACAAACACGGAAAACATGATATGGAATTGACTGAAACAATAACCAAAAATGAACTTCCGCATTCATTTGAAGCCAGTTATCATCATAAACATATGGACAATACCATGAAATGTAATTTTATTGCCTTAGGCGATAAAAAAACAAAATATGAATTCGAATATGAATACACTCGTATAAACTGGGTTATGCCAAAATTGATGGCTATTTTATTTCCTAGTATGTATCGAAAACCCGCAGAAAAATGGCTTAGACAATTTAAAGAGTTTGCCGAACGACAATAATCACTGTACTTTTCTTTTTTATATTGCTCTTATGCTAATAATTCGAAAGATTGTTTGGCAATCTCTAATTCTTCATTAGTAGGAATAACTAATATTTTTACCTCTGAAGAGGGTAAACTTATATCCCTTATTTCTTTAGATCGAATATTGTTTTTTTCTTCATCTAATCGAATGCCAAAAAACTCTTGATCTTTACACACCAAATTTCTAATCAAAGTAGAATTCTCTCCTATTCCGGCAGTAAATACAATAGCATCCAAGCCGTTCATAACCGAAGCATATGCTCCTATAAATTTTTTGATACGATATGTATTCATTTGCAGCGCTAACTGGCAATCTTTATTGCCGTTTTCTGCTTCAGATTCAATATCCCGCAAATCGCTATATCCTGTTAACCCCAACATTCCACTTTCTTTTTGTAAAAGATCATTTACTTCTTTTAATGAATATCCCAGAGAATTAACCATATAAAAGATGACTGCAGGATCAATATCTCCAGATCGGGTTCCCATGATCAATCCATTCATCGGAGCAAATCCCAAAGTATGATCTATACTTTTACCATCCTTAACAGCAGTCATGCTACATCCATTTCCTAAATGAATTGTAACAATTTTAGATTTCTCTTTCCCTAAAAGTTCTATCGCTTTTTCTGAAACATATTTATGACTGGTACCATGAAAACCATATACTCTAATATTATGCTCATCTAAAAATTTATTCGGAATAGCATATTTATAAGCTTCTACAGGAATAGTTTGATGAAAAGCTGTATCAAACACGGCTACTTGTTGTGCGTTAGAAAAAATCTCTTCGGCAACCAAAATTCCTTCCAGGTTTGCAGGGTTATGTAATGGTGCCAATGCAGAAAGTTTCTTGATTTTTTGTTTTACTTCTTCGGTTATTTCAACTGTTTCGGCAAAAGTGCTTCCCCCATGAACTACTCTATGACCAACAGTATGAATTTCTGTTGCAGATCGGATCACTCCTACTTTATCATCCATCAAATAGCTGGCTATTAATTGTAGTCCATCTTTGTGAGTATTAACAGTCACAGTTTTTTCAATGTTATGTATCTCGGATGTATAAGAAATTTTAGCATTTTCTATACCAATACGCTCTACTAGCCCAGAACAAACTACTTTTGCATCGGGCATAGTAAATAGTTGAAATTTTATAGACGAACTTCCAGAATTTAGTACAAGTACTTGCATATTTTTTAATAATTAAGAGTATTAAAAATCAGATATTTCTTTACTCTGTTTATAATCCCTGAGCCTGAATTGCTGTTATAATTACTGTATTATACACATCATCAACAGTACACCCCCTGCTTAGATCATTAACGGGTTTATTCAATCCTTGTAACATAGGACCAATGGCTAATGCTCCTGTTTCTCGTTGAATAGCTTTGTAAGTGTTATTTCCTGTATTTAAATCTGGAAATATCAAAACACTGGCCTGGCCAGCTACTTCAGAATTTGGTAACTTACTTTGTCCCACTTCCAAATCTACTGCTGCATCATATTGTATAGGTCCTTCTATTTTTAGATCAGGGTGTTTTTCTTTTACAATGGCAGTTGCTTCTCTAACTATT
This sequence comes from Aquimarina megaterium XH134, assembly GCF_000520975.1. Classification (GTDB taxonomy): domain Bacteria; phylum Bacteroidota; class Bacteroidia; order Flavobacteriales; family Flavobacteriaceae; genus Aquimarina; species Aquimarina megaterium. Next base: position 52,882 of record NZ_JACB01000054.1, on the reverse strand, counting down.
TCTACATCTTCTCCTTTACCAGAGGTTCCCGAAGAATATGATAACATAGCTACTTTGGGTTCGATCCCAAAAGCTGCTGCCGATTCTGAAGAAGAAATTGCTATTTCTGCCAATTGTTCTGCATTAGGATTAGGGTTAATTGCACAATCACCAAAGACTGATACCCGATCTGCTAAGCACATAAAGAATACAGAAGAAACAACTTTTACTCCTGGTTTGGTCTTTATAAATTGTAACGCTGGCCTAATCGTATGTTGTGTTGTGTGCACTGCTCCCGACACCATTCCGTCTGCATGACCTTTGTATATCATCATCGTACCAAAATAGGATACATCTGCCATCATATCTTTGGCCATATCCAGATTTACATTTTTGTGCTTTCTTAGCTCATAAAATGTTTGTACATACTCATCATAATAAGGAGATTCTGTAGGGAAGACAATCTGTATTTTATCAAAATCTATCGGAATATCCAGTTTTGTAGCCTTGCTCTTTATTTTCTTTTCATTTCCGATTAAGGTAATATCCACAACTCCAGATGCCAATAATCTAGAAGTAGCTCTTAAAATTCTTTCATCAGATCCTTCTGGAAGAACAATATGTTTTTTATGTTTTAGAGCGCGTCTTAATAAATTATATTGAAACATTCGAGGGGTTAACCCTTCTGATTTAAATGTAATTAGTTTATCGGCTAATTGATCTTCATTAACATATTTTTCGAATATGCTAATAGATGTATTTATCTTTTGCAGATTATCTAGATAGATTTTAGATTTAATTGCTCCTATTTTATTAGTAATAGAAAATGTACCGCTAGGTACCGATATAATAGGGAAAGATAAAGAAACTCCTTCTATTAATTTAAGTATTGGTGGTTCAGGAATAATTCCTCCGGTAAGTATAATCCCCGAAATCTTAGGATAATTATCAGAAATATTTGCCTGTAATACCCCCAAAATGATATCTGCACGATCTCCAGGAGTAATGACAAGACTGTTATCCTTAAGATGTGTAAGGTAGTTACGTAATTGCATTGCTCCTACTCCAAAACTACCTGCTTGATTATTAAGGTATTCTTTACCAAACAACACATTACCCTCTAATTCGTTTACAATCTCTTTAATAGTAGGATTAATCAAAGAATTGATCTTTGGGATAATAATACGATCGACATTATTACCAAAATCTTTTTCAAAATTACTTTCTAATTGTTTTTCGCAACCTTGAGTAACTTTATTGGCTACCGTAGCCAAAACTTCAACATCTTTACTATTAAAAGTATCGTATGCTAGTTTTAGATTACTAACAATTTCATCATTTTGCTTATCAATTCCACTTGCTACTATAACTGCCGGGATACCCAAATTTTTGGCAATAATAACATTAATATCAAATTCAATGATATTACCTTCATCAGAAAAATCAGTACCTTCTACTAATATAAAATCAAATCTTTCTTCAAGGTTTTTGTATTTCCTGATGATCTCATCTATAATTTCTCCTGATTTACCCTGGTTGTATTTTTGAAGTACCTCACTTCTTGTATAGGCATAGGCATTTTTGAAGTTAATATCTAATTCGAAATGCGATATTACAGTATTAATATGGTTATCAACTTCTCCTTCTTTAGGATCATCGATAATTGGTCTAAAATACCCTACTCTGGCTACTTTACCCAGAAGCATACGCATCATACCCAAAACAACAATAGATTTACCACTATTAGGTTCTATAGTAGCAATATAAACGGCTTTACTCATGTTTAAGAATTTGGTAGTGCAAAGATACGTTAATACCGTAATTTAACATAAGATCATTGTATAATAAAACTTCTTTCTATCATAGTCATATAATATTAACAATTCGATTTTCATTTCAACAAAAAAGGTTTAGAATTACACTAAACCTTTTATTATATCCTATAACTTTTTGACATCTTAATTCATGCCTTTTCTACTTTTAAAGCCTTTGTACAATACATGCTATAACATATACTACAATTAATTTAATCAATACAATCATTATACATATTACAATTTAAAAGATAAACCAGCTTGAAACACCGAGTTTTTAAGCGATGTACTATTTTCTTTAGTAATATCTGCAAATCCAAGGTTATATCTAATTCCGATTTCTAAATTATCAGTTAACGAATATCCTATACCCAAAGCTACTCCGTAATCGATTTTCTTAAAGTTACTTTTAACAAAACCAGTTCCTTTGCCTCCTAATAAATATCCTACTTGAGGTCCTGCCTCGAGGCTTAACTTATTAATAGGATAGAATTTTATTATTGCCGGTAATACATTGATATAGTTTAATTTTATTTTTCCGGAACTATTTTTTGATTTAGCTCCTTGAGCAGAATACAGTATTTCGGACCGAATTGCTAATTTTTCGGATAGTCTATATTGAGAAAAGACTCCTCCCATTATCCCTATTTTAAATTTAGAAGATGTATTTCTAAACTCGGTTAGGTTAGCCCCTGCTTTAATCCCAAACTCTATTCCTTTTTGTTTTTCCTGTGCATTTATAGTCATTACCCCTAATAACACTGCACATAACATTAATTTAATTGTTTTCTTCATTTTGATTTATTTGTTTTTAATTGAATACATTATTGTTCTGAAAGCGATTTTCAGATTAAAAATTAATCCCTAATTCGAGCTCAAACCCAAAGTTTTTGGTATACACCTTAGAAGTTTGTATTTGTTGAAAAACACCTGCTCCAATGACAATACCATACTCTTTCCAGGGGATAATTTTCACTCCTTGTTTAGCGCCTATTCCTATAAGGAAATTATGCTGTTTTTTGCCTTCTATCTTTTTGGTGATTTCAAGTCCTAAAGGCACTTCTATGCCTATATTGGCATACACTCCTGGTATTATTTTTAGATACCCATCAAAACCGCCCCCTACGCTAAAGGCATCAACAGATGTGTAATTTTTGTTGAGTAATGAGCTTCGTTTTATACTATATCTATCATAGGATATTACAAAAGGCATGATGAAGTCTTTATCACTATCGGCAAAACCTATATAACTCATTTTCCACCCTTCTTTATGTTTGCTGTATACTTTCCTAAATGTCACCATATCAAACCATTTCCCTAATCGTTTTTTATGCTTCATTTCTGATTTCTCATAAAAAACATCTTCTGCACTGGTTTGTAGATCTCCTGATATGAATTCTGGTTTGTTTCTTTTTTTATAGGTATTGATAAAGCTTAAGGTACAATACTCTAATGCCGCTCTGATTCTCTGTTCATAGGTTTCGAATATTTTTGATTTATCAGAGATAGAAAAAGTTTCATCTTCATAATGCTGTACATCAAAAAGTTTTTGCAGTTTATCATTTTCTTTTTCATAAAAAATCAAGTTAATATACACCCTCGTTTTTATACTGCTTATACTACTTTGTGATTGTTGAATTTCTAAATTCTTTACTTTTATAACTATTGGTTTTGTGTCTTTGGTTTGCGAAAAAGAAGTTTTCATAAAATCCAGAATAGCCGTTGGTGCATCTGGATATAATTGAAAAATGACTTTTTCTCCATTTTCTTTAGTTCCTAATCCTAAGTTTTTCTCTTTTCTAATATCGATAACCTGTGCTATAGATATCGATAAATTTTCTGTATGAAAAGGAATGGTTTTTAAGCTTATATTTTCCTGAGATAATACTATAGAAGACAGGAAAAACATTGATACGTGCCAGATATACTTCATTATAAATCTGATTTTACAAATTAGACTTATAATGAACCTCGACCGCTCTAATTTCCTCAATATCAAAATATAACACTAGCTCTTTGGGTGTTAAAGTGGCAATGTATGCTTTCACTGTTTCTCTTTTGTCATCAGTCATCATTATATAACCTCCATTAGTATTTAACATCCAAACACCACTCTCCTTTTTCCCTTCAGATATGGAGACGAAGGTCATATCCTTTTTAAAAAGGATATAATCATTTCTTTCTTTTTTAGATGGTGGATATTTCTTAACTCCGATCTTATAAGTATCCAAATCCCATTTCTTTAGGAGAGCATTTTTATTCAGGGTTTGTGCACCGATACTATAAAGCGAAAAAGTAAATAGTATTGTCGTTAGAATTGTTATGTTTATTTTGCTGTTCATATCTTACTTTTAAAATTTTAGTCAAAACTAGTAAGCATGAATAGTATGTCGTTTGTCCTGTTAAGACAAAAAAATATGACTTATATATGATCTTAAAATTCTTATTTTACTGTAGTAATAACCTATCTAATTGTCCTAAAAAGACAACTCAAAAATTACTATATCGTAGTACCTTTCCTCTAAAATGATAAAACATGGGAAACCCAACACAACTGGAACGTTATAAAAAGCTAATTCTCTATATAGAAGAAAGATTTAAAAATGAAATCAGTAAAAAAGATATAGAAGACGTATCGTTTTATTCGTATCGAAATATAAATAGAATATTTCTTGCGCTTCATCACGAAACTATTGGACAATATATAAAAAGGATAAAACTAGAAAAAGCTGCAGAATACTTAAAATTTTCATCCGAGAATATCTCTGATATCGCTTATGAAATTGGATATAGTGATATTGCTGCTTTTAGTAAAGCTTTTAAAAAGCAATTTAAATGCTCTCCTTCTTCTTTTCGGAATTCAACCAAAATCAAACAACACATTACTCAAAAAGCTATCTTTCCATTAGAAAATACTAAAGAACAAATTCTTACGTATGAAATCGAAGAAATCCCCGGTTTTGATATTTTATATTTAACCTATCAAGGGTCTTATGAAAATATTAATGGAATAGAGAAAACCTGGAAACAACTGATCTCATATGCGTCAAAACATAGTTTATTAAAAGATGAAACAATTATATTGGGAGAAATACTAGATGATGACGAAATCACCGATACTTTACATTGCCGATATAATGCTTGTATCATTCTAGAAAAAGAAATAGATTTTCCTCTAAAAGGGTTATTTAAAACCAAACATATACCCCGACAAAAATATGCTAAGTTTATACACAAAGGTAGTCACGAGAGTTCTGTAGACACCTATGATTTAATCTATGGGTACTGGATAACCGAAGTACAATTAGAGTTTGAAGACAAACCAACTTTAGAGTTTTATCTTAATGATGAGTCTGATACTCCAGAAAAAGAACTTCTTACCGAGATTTATATTCCTGTAAAATAATAATTGTCTGTATTGAACAATAACGTTTCGAAACTGCTCATCTAAATTTGTTAGCAAAAACAGAGTTCTATGCAAAAAAGAATTATCGGAATAGATGTAGCAAGAGCATTAGCTATCTTCGGAATGATTATCGTTAATTTTAAAATGGTCTTTGGAAATCATGGCAACCCTCTCTTGAATACCTTTTTAGGATTATTAGACGGAAAAGCAGCTGCAACCTTTGTGGTTCTGGCAGGTGTAGGAATTTCATTACTAACAAAAAGTGCAATACATCAGAATAATAAAGAAACGTTAAACAGAAACAAAAATAAACTTCTTAAAAGAGCTCTATTTCTTTTCTTAATTGGTATATCCTATTCAACAATCTGGCAAGCAGATATTTTACACTTTTATGCGATATATATGTTGCTAGCAATATTTTTAATAAAAAGTAGTCCAAAAACACTAGTATCAATAGCAGTAGGAATGATTATAGTATATCCTATACTTATGATGTTATGGAATTATGATAGCGGATGGGACTATACTAAAATGGAATATACAAATCTATGGACTGTAAAAGGTTTTTTTAAAAACCTTTTTTTTAACGGTTTCCATCCTGTTATTCCATGGAGTGCATTTATGATTATAGGAATGTGGTTTGGTAAAATGGAATTAAGTAATACTATAGTGGTCACAAAAGCATTGTGGATTAGTCTTACTGTATTTATTGTTGTACAGATACTATCCTATTTTTCTATTATATTCTTTTCTATGGGAAACCAAGAAATCATCACAGAATTAACCCCGATTCTTGGAACAGATCCTATGCCTCCATTACCTTTATACATGGTTTCTGGGAGTAGTATAGCCATATTTCTTATTTCTTTTTGTATTCTAATTTCAAAAAAATATGAGAATACCATTTTCATATATATATTAAAAAACACCGGACAACTTGCTTTAACTTTTTATATCGCACATGTTATAATAGGAATGGGATGTATAGAAATTGTTAATCCCGCAAGAATGGGAGAGTATACTATAAATTTTTCGTTTTTATACGCCTTGTTCTTTATTGTAATATGTCTCATTTTTTCAATGATTAATAAAAAACATGCAAAACATGGCCCCATTGAATGGATAATGCGAAAATTAACCGATTAAAGATCTATAGATTAAAAACATAAAGACCGTCTAAGTTTTATTAGACGGTCTTTATTATTGTTTGTTATAGATTAGTTTCCTAATTTATATCCTCACCTTTTTTAAGTTTTTCCAAATCACCATTAAGTCTTCCTTTAAATCGATCAGGAGCGTTACCTAGTGATGTATTTATTGCTTTTATAGCATTTTTATAATCTCCAGTTGCCGAATATGCTTTTGCTAATCCATAGTTAGATGGCCATGCACCTTTGCTATTTTTCACATTATCCTTTAAAATAACAAGTGCTTTATCTTTTTGCCCTAAGCTTATTAACCCTGTCCCTAATCTAAAAATCTGTGTAGTGCTTCCTAGTTTAGCCGCTTTATCCACAAAAGTCATAGCTTCACTTGTTTTTCCTTGCTTAGCCAAAATCTGTGACTTAAGAGATAGGTTAGCAAAAGTTTCTTTACTAAAAAAATTACCCGATATAGAGGCATTAACCCACTCTAATGCCTGATCTAACTCACCAGCATTAAAAGCATAATTTGCAGCATTATCCCAATTTGTCTGAGTAAAACCGGCAGAATTACGAAGATCATTTTTGATACCTGTCATGACCACATTTTTTACATCAACTTCGATCTTGAAAGGAATTTCTTTTTTCTCCCATCTCAATGCTGCTACAGCACTATTGGGTTCAACATTAGGAAATAAAAAAGTTAACATTTCGGTATGTGCAGTTTCTTTGGTTTTAACATCTACACGTAAAGCATCTTCCTTTTCATCATAAAAATAACTTCCCCAGGATGTCGAGTTGTTAGAAAATATAACTGTAGCCCCACCATCTTCTTTTAATGCAATATGAAGCCCGTAAGTACCTGCTTTAATATCTTTTCCTTCAATTTTAACATCGTGAGTAAACGTTATTATCGAATTGCTGTTAGCTCCTGCTCTCCAGGGTGCTGCTTTAGAAGTTCCAAACCCCAGGTTATTATATCCATAAGGAACTAGTTTTCCCCAGATTTCACGTTCCTTTACACTTGGTCTCCCATAATCAATGGTAATATTAGTAACCCCTACACGTTGCATTACCTGTGCACGTTGACTTCCTTCTGGAGTGGTAAGTTGCGCATTTGTTTGAATTGAGAGCAACATCATTGCGCTCACAATACAAGTTGTAATTAAGTTGAATTGTTTCATGACTGTTTTTTTTGATTAATTATTATCACTTAGAGAAATTAAATTTCTAACCTAAACAATGTAAGAGGTATATCTCAATCCTAATGTTACGGTAGTGTTAAACTCAAAAAGAAAGTCATAATTGATTGTTAAACCATGTTATTCTTTTAACAGCTGATTAACAAAGTCTTCAAAATCCTTTTTAAAATTTACATATTTCTGACCTGTAGCCGGGCCATTAAATCCTGTGTGTATTTTACGTACCTGCCCTTTTTTATCAATAAAAATAGTTGTAGGATATGACAATACATGGTTTAGCATTGGTAGTTTTTCTTGTGCTTTTTGTTTATCTGAAGTTCCATATTGCGCCAAAAGAATTGGGTAGGTCACTTTCAGTTTTTGTTGTAGTCGTTTTATAGATTTAAATGCTTTTTCTTCGGTCTTAGCATATTCAAAAGCTAATGCTACAAATTCGGCTCCATTGTTTTTGTGCTTATTCTGATACTCTACATAATATTTGGTTTCATCCATACAGTTTGGGCACCACGTCCCCATAATTTGTACGATTACCACTTTATCTTTAAACCGATCATCTTTAAGCGAAATTTGATTTCCTTCAACATCAGGAAAATTAAATTCTAATGTATCATATCCTTCTTTCAGAAAAGTTAATGAATCTTCAGAAGGTAATTTAAAGTTTTCATTTCTTTTAGCTACAAAAGGTTCTTTCCAATGATTACCCGAATAAAAGTGACCATTTAATGTGCTATCTGTTACCTGTGCAGTAAATAAGAAAGCATGAGCTCCGTCAAAAGTTGATAATTGTAATTGGTCTTTATTTAAAACACCTTCTAAATAACGATAGTCTCCTGTAGTTGTTCTAAATGTACCCGTAACAATATTTCCATTTTGTTTAAAAGTACCTTTAGCAATATACCTGTCTTCTTCATTGTCTTTACTAAAAACTGTTTCCCAATTTCCCGTAATATCATAATTCGATTTTGAAACAATTTCAAATCGATCCTGCTCTCCATATTTTGCTGCAAAAGGTACTACTCTATCAAGGCTTTTTTTAATAAAGCTTCCAGAAATTGTCATAGAATCTATAAATCGACCAGCAATATACCCCTCAAAAACAGGAAGCTTAATTAGTATAGAATCTTTATTAATTATAACTTCATCAACATCAATTGTTTCTTCGGCATTAAAAATTCTTAAGGTCTGATCATCCATTACCTCGATCAGAAAAGGAAGTTTTTTATTGTCCTGAACTTCTAGTGTTGCTTTCCATGGGCCACTTTTAAACTCAACCAAATCAGATGGTTTATCTTTCTTACAAGAAGAAAAAATAGTGGTAACAAGTAGAATAAGTATGGCTGTTTTTCTCATTATTTGATAGTATAAAAAGTCCGGAAAGTTACTCAAAACTTACCGGACGATTCTCTTTTTATAATTTTATTAAGTTTTTATTGCTCCTTTGCATATAATTTCTCTAATTTTTCTTTTCCTTCTTTCATCTTTTCTTTTCCATTTTTTATTGATTTCTCTAAGGCTTTTAGCTTTTCTTCAGCTTTAGTGATTTTAGTTTCTTTTTCTGCAATTTCTTCTGGAGTTAAAGCTTCTTCTCCTTCTTTTTCCTTTGCTTTTGCTAGACGCTCTTTTGCAGCTTCGATTTTTGCTTTACCTCTGGTAATTCTTTCTTCATTCTTTTTTAATACTTCGCTACGTTCTTTTACCATGTCTTTAGCCTCTTCGGCTCTGGCCATTCCAAACTCTTTACCTGTTAATCCTTCTTTATTTTTTCCATATGCTTTCCCTTTTATTTTCTTTTCAGCTTTTTCTAAAGCTTTTTCGGCTTTTTCTTCTGCTTTTTCAGCCTTTTCAATAGCTTTATCCTTAGCTTCTTCTGCTTTCTCTTCTAGTTTTTCAACTTTTTCTTCGGCTTTCTCTCTAGCTTTCTCTGCCTTCTTTTGGGCTTTCTCTGCTTTTTTTTCTGCCTTTTCCTGAGTTTTTTCTTTTTTCTTAGCTATTTTTTCTTTTGCTTCTTGAGATTTTCCCTGAGCAATTATCACCTGATTCCCTAAAGTGAAAATCAAAACAAATACCAATATTAGTTTTATAAATTTCATGTTAGTTTTTTTTTAGTTAGTGTTAAAATGATTAAGGGTATGAAGGTTTATTACTAGAAGATCTTTTAAATATCATCCAAATCTTCTAAAGATTCTTCTAATTCTTCTACTTTGGTCTCAACTTCTTCAGAAACCTGATCTAATTCAGACTCAATTGCTTCTATTTTTTCTACAACAGCTTTGGTTTCTTCCTCTTCTTTTTTCTTATCTGTACAAGAAATAATTCCGAAAAGAAACATGATAGCAAATAACTTAATTCCTGTTTTCATAATATTAAAATTTGGTTAGAATAAAACTATTATAAATATACCACAATTTTGTTTATAGATATATTTACAACTATTTGTATCCTCTGCCCAATATATTATCTTTACCAACTGAATTTAGAAAGATCACAAATGAAGATTTCATATAACTGGCTGAAGCAATTTATTAATATCGATTGGGATGCAGAGAAAACAGGAGAACTCCTTACCGATCTAGGGTTAGAGGTAGAAGGAATAGAGTCCTATCAAAGTGTAAAAGGAGGATTAGAAGGTGTTGTTATAGGGCAAGTTCTTAATTGCGAAAAACATCCAAATGCAGATAAGCTTAAAATTACCAGAGTAGACTTAGGTAATGGCGAACCGGTTCAGATTGTTTGTGGTGCTCCTAATGTTGCTGCGGGGCAAAAAGTCCCTGTTGCTACTATTGGCACAAAACTTTATAATGATAAAGGTGAAGAATGGGTTATAAAAAAAGGAAAAATAAGAGGTGAAGAAAGCCATGGTATGATCTGTGCTGAAGATGAATTAGGGCTAGGAAAAAGTCATGACGGGATTATGGTCTTAAGTACTGATATCACCGTAGGAACTAAAGCTGCAGATATATTTGATATTGAAAATGATTCTGTGTTTGAAATTGGATTGACTCCTAATCGTGCAGACGCAATGAGTCATTGGGGTACTGCACGTGATCTCAAAGCAGGATTGCTACAAAAAGACCTTAATTTAGAACTTATTACTCCTTCGGTAAGTAATTTCAGAGTAGAAAACAGGCTAAATAAAATTGATATCGAAGTCAAAAATAATGAGATGGCACCCAGATATTGCGGTGTAACGATTTCTGATATTAAAGTAGGAGAATCTCCTGCCTGGTTACAACATAGACTAAAAGCGATAGGAATTACTCCGAAAAATAATGTTGTAGATGTTACCAACTATGTTTTACATGAGTTAGGACAACCTTTACACGCATTTGACGCACACTATATTGAAGGGAATAAAATTGAAGTAAAAACTGTTGATGCCGGTACCAAATTTACAACTCTAGATGAAGTAGAAAGAGAATTACATCAAGAAGACCTTATGATCTGTGATGCTGTAAAACCTCTTTGTATTGCTGGTGTATTTGGAGGAATAAACTCTGGTGTTACAGAAAGAACAACATCAATTTTCTTAGAAAGTGCTTACTTTAATCCTATTAGTATTCGTAAAACCGCAAAACGGCATGGTTTAAACACAGATGCTTCTTTTAGATTTGAAAGGGGTATTGATCCAAATATCACCGAATACGCATTGAAAAGAGCTGCTCTATTAATACAAGAGCTTGCAGGAGGTAATGTTTCTAGTGAAATCATGGATTTATATCCTAAAAAGATTGAAGATTTCCAGGTGATTTTATCTTTTGAAAATACTACAAAGTTAATTGGTGAAGAAATACCTCAAGATACTATTAAAAGGATTCTCACTTCATTAGATATTAAAATTAATAGCGTAACCGAGACAGGAATAGGTCTTACCATTCCGGCGTACAGAAATGATGTACAAAGAGAAGTTGATGTAATAGAAGAAATTCTTAGAGTATATGGGTATAATACTATTGGTTTTACTCAAAAATTAAATGCTTCGATATCAAATATTGATAGGTTCTCTGATCATAATGTGCAAAACACCATATCAAATCAACTTGTTGGTCTGGGATTTCATGAGATGTTAGCCAACTCACTTACCTCTCCTGATTATATTGTCTTGAGTGAACAGCTCAAAAATGAGAATAACGTAGAAATGCTAAATCCACTAAGTAATGATTTGGCAGTAATGAGGCAATCCATGTTATTTTCGGGATTAGAAGCTGTATCATATAATAGTAATAGAAAACGATCAGATCTTAAATTGTTTGAGTTTGGAAAAACATATCATAACTATGAAGATAAAAGAATAGAGAATAAACATCTAAGTATTATTATTTCTGGAAGTAGGTCTAAAGAAACCTGGACTGCAAGTCCGCAAACAAGTGATTTCTTTTACTTAAAAGGAATAGTATTCTCTATTTTAGAACGTTTAGGACTTACAAGATTAAAAACATCTCCTATAAAGAATGATGTTTTTACTGAAGGGCTTTCTTTAAGTATTGGTAAAGCACAATTAGTAGATTTTGGAATACTAAAAAAACCGGTACTTAAACATTTCTCTATTTCCCAGGAAGTATTGTATGCAGATTTTAACTGGGATGTTATTTTAGAATATGCAAAACATAATAAACTAAAGTATAAAGATATTCCAAAATTTCCTGAAGTGCGTCGTGATTTTGCTTTGTTACTAGACGATTCTATAAAGTTTGAAGAAATTCATACTATCGCCAAGCAAACCGAGAAACAAATTCTAAAAGATGTAAACTTATTTGACGTGTACCAAGGTAAAAACCTTCCTAAAGGAAAAAAATCGTATGCCGTAAGTTTCATTCTACAGGACGATAATAAGACACTTACCGATAAACAAATCGATAAGATCATGAACAAATTACAGTACAATTTTGAAAATAAATTAGGCGCCGAACTTAGATAAGTAACAGTGTCAAATTTAAGATACTAACCTAAAATACCATTTAAAATATATCATAAAAAAAACCGGAATGTACATTCCGGTTTTTTTTATGATATATAATTTGAAAGCTTTTATTACTAGTTGCCTCCTTCTAAGGCTTTAAGTCTGTCTTTCATTTCGCCAGCCTTAGGATCATCTAACTGATAAAATATATTCATCAATGTACGAATAGCTTCTACATTATCAGGATTACTTTTTAGAGCTCCTTCAAGATAAGGAACAGCTGTTTTATATAATTCTGATCTCTTTTTTGTAAGCTCATCATACTTTCTATTATCACTTGAGGATGTTCCTAAACTATTCATTTCATCTACAATCTTAGTTTCTCCACTTAAAATTATAGAAGCAATATTGATTTGGGCAGCAGTATAATCTGGTTTTAGCTCTAAAGCTTTCTTATAGTAACCTAATGCTTGATCATTATCACCGAGACGAGATGCACTAACTCCTAAATTATATAGTAAATCTGGATTTTCAGGATCGTTAGCTACGATCTGTTCCATAATTTCTTTATACTTAGCAATATTTCCTAATTTATAGTATACATCAGCTTCTGCTTGCTTTAATGCAGAATCTTCTGGGTTCTCTTTTTTAGCATCTTCAATAGCTGCTATTGCTTCTTCATCTTTTCCTTGACTCATATAGATCAAAGCAATATTTTTTGCGATCTCTCCTTTTCTGGATTCAGAAGTTTTAGTTTCTGGCTTAATGTATTCTCCAGTTTTTACAGAAAGGTCTCTTATTTGTTTAGATTCAAAAACATCAACCTTACCTGTTTCTTTATGAGTTGCAACAAATTCCTTCTTTACCCCACTAAAACCAAGACTTTTTAATTCCTTATAGTATTTTAAAGCAGTATCATAATCTTTATCATTAACAGCATTACTAGCTGCATAATATAAATATGTTGTATCAGCTTTATTGGTAGTATATCCTAAATAAAGTTTTTCTGATGCTCCTTTATAGTTTTTTGCATTCTGATCTTTAATTGCGTTTTCAATTAAAGATTGGCGTAACAATTGTAATTTCTGAGTAGCATCAACAGTATATTTAGATCCTCCTGTGGCTTTTTCAATTTCGATTGTTTTATTATAAGCATTCGCTGCACTTTCAATTTTCTCTAAAGATTCACTTGCAGAAGAAGCTACAACTTGTCCTTTAAAAAAATAATACTGTGCTTTCATTTTATCATCTGCAGCATCCAACAGTCCTTCTGCAGCTTGTAATGCTTCTGTCGCTATATCCATATTACCAGATTTTAAGGCTTTTGCTGCTGCCTTTAATGCCGGTTTCATTGTGGTTTTCTTTTGAGCAAATCCAAAAGCACCAATAGCTAAGAATAGTACTACGATAAATTTAGTTTTCATTACTTGAGTTTTTTTAAAATGGGATTTAATTATTGTTTTGTTTCATTATCAATATTCGTGCCATCTGAAGCGTTATCAGCATCAGTTGTAGAAGAATCAACATCTTCTATATCTTCGTCCTGATCTATATCATCTTCGTCGTGCATAACTTTTGCTACTGCAGCAATAGAATCTTTACCTTTTAAATTAATAAGACGTACACCTTGTGTTGCGCGTCCCATCACACGTAAATCTTCTACGGCAAGTCGAATAGCAATTCCTGATTTATTTATAATCATAAGATCATCTAAATCGGTAACATTCTTAATTGCCACTAGAGATCCTGTTTTATCAGTAACAGAAATGGTTTTAACACCTTTTCCTCCTCTATTTGTTATTCTATAATCTTCTAATTTAGAACGTTTTCCATAACCATTTTCTGAAACTACTAAGATATTACTTTCCATTTCATTAACAGCTACCATACCAATTACTTCATCTTTATCATCGGCAAGTCTGATTCCTCTTACTCCCGAAGCTCCACGTCCCATTGGTCTGGTTTTTTCTTCTTCAAATCGAATTGCTTTACCCGATTTTACTGCTAACATTACCTGGCTTTTACCATCGGTTAATTTCGCTTCGAGAAGCTCATCATTATCCTTTATAGTAATAGCATTAATACCATTTGTTCTCGGTCTGGAATATTGCTCTAAAGATGTCTTTTTGACCTGACCTTTTTTCGTTGCCATAATGACATAGTGTGAATTAATGTACTCTTCATCTTTAAGATCCTGAGTACAGATAAAAGCTTTCACTTTATCATCACTATGTATATTAATTAGATTTTGAATAGCTCTTCCTTTAGAAGTTTTACTTCCTTCAGGAATTTCATATACTCTCATCCAAAAACATTTTCCTTTCTGAGTAAAGAACAGCATATACTGATGATTGGTTCCCACAAATAAATGTTCAAGAAAATCCTCATTACGTGTTGTACTTCCTTTTTGCCCTACTCCTCCTCTATTTTGTTTCTTATATTCATTAAGAGAAGTTCGTTTTATATATCCTGCATGTGAAATCGTAATGACTACTTTTTCATCCGGGATCATATCTTCTATACTCAGATCTCCTCCTGCGTACTCTATTTGAGAGCGGCGTTCATCACCGTATTTTTCTTTTACTTCTATCAGTTCGTCCTTAATGATTTGCATCCTACGCTCCTTCTTCTCCAAAATATCCTTAAGGTCTTCGATCGTTTTCATCAATTCTTCATACTCGGCACGTAATTTATCTTGTTCAAGACCTGTTAACTGTCTTAAACGCATTTCTACAATTGCCTTGGCCTGTATTTCAGAAAGTTTGAAACGCTTTATTAATTTTTCGCGCGCCTCATCTGCATTTGCAGAAGAACGAATTAAAGCAATCACTTCATCAATATTATCAGAAGCTATGATTAAACCTTCAAGAATATGGGCTCTTTCTTCAGCTTTTTTCAATTCATACTTTGTACGACGAACAACAACTTCATGTCTATGTTCTACAAAATAATGAATCATCTCTTTTACATTCAATAACTGTGGTCTTCCATTAACCAGTGCAATATTATTTACACTAAAAGAAGATTGTAAAGCTGTATATTTATATAAAAGGTTTAGTACTATATTAGGTATTGCATCACGTTTTAGAACATATACGACACGCATACCTTTTCTATCAGACTCATCACGTATTGTTGCAATCCCATCAATTTTCTTATCATTAACAAGGTCAGCAGTTTTTTTAATCATGTCTGCTTTATTCACCTGATAAGGAATTTCACTAACAATAATACATTCTCTACCGTTTACCTCTTCAAAACTGGCTTTAGCTCGTATAACGACTCTTCCTCTACCTGTTTTAAAAGCTTCTCTAACACCATCATAACCATAAATTGTTCCTCCTGTAGGAAAATCCGGAGCTTTAATGTATTGTATTAACTCATCAATTTCGATATCATTATTATCGATATATGCAATAGTACCATCAACAACTTCACTTAAATTATGAGGAGGCATATTTGTTGCCATACCTACTGCAATCCCTGAAGCTCCATTTATTAATAATCCCGGAACTCTTGTTGGCAGAACTGTTGGTTCTTGTAAAGTGTCATCAAAATTAAATGTATGGTCTACAGTATCTTTTTCGATATCTGCCAGCATATCCTCGGATATCTTTCGCATTCTTGCTTCTGTATAACGCATAGCCGCAGGGCTATCACCATCTACAGAACCAAAGTTACCTTGGCCATCAACTAACATATATCTCAAACTCCACTCTTGTGCCATACGAACCATCGTATCATATACAGATGTATCACCATGTGGGTGATATTTACCAAGAACTTCTCCTACAATTCTTGCAGATTTCTTGTGGGCACTACTTGCTTTAACACCCAGTTCATACATACCGTATAAAACACGTCTATGCACGGGCTTAAGACCATCCCTAACATCAGGAAGTGCACGAGATACAATAACAGACATTGAATAATCAATGTATGCCGATTTCATCTCATCTTCTATATTGATAGGTATAAGCTTTTCTCCATCAGCCATAAAAAATTATTTTATTCTAAAATTGATTAATTAAACGCGCTAATTTAAGTAAATTAAGACGGTTTTAACAGCCAATTACCCTGTAATATACGGAATTTATTAACAATAGTATAGACAGATGTAGTTAATAAGTCTGTGATCTTAGGTTTTGATTATTAATGCATTTTTTGTCTATTTACCAATACAAGCAAAAAAACCCTAATAGACACTGTCTCAGAGCTGGTGTGTGTATTTTTAGAGCTTGAAATTGCATGACAAAATATCCCAATGTCAAAATATCTAATTAAAAGGAATAGTTTTTGTCAATTTAATTCTAAAAATTACTATTTTAGTTATAAAGAAAGAGAATAATTTTATGGATGATAATTTTTCGCCCAGAGTAAAAGATGTGATTGCGTACAGTAAAGAAGAAGCTCTTAGATTAGGGCATGACTTTATTGGCACAGAACACCTTATGTTAGGGTTGCTACGTGACGGAAGTGGTAAAGCTATTAATATTCTAGATGCGTTAGATATTGATTTGACAAATTTAAGAAGGAAGGTTGAGATCCTAAGCCCTGCAAATCCAAATATAGCTGTCGCTTCGAACGAGAAAAAAAATTTACATTTAACTAGACAAGCAGAAAGAGCATTAAAAACTACTTTTTTGGAAGCTAAGTTATTTCAAAGTTCTTCTATTAATACTGCTCATCTTCTGCTATGTATCCTAAGAAATGAAAATGACCCAACTACAAAACTTTTAAATCGTTTAAAAGTAGATTATGATAATGTTAAAGACCAATTTAAGTTTATGATTGCTAACGAAGAAGAATATATAGATAATCCAAAAGCAGAATCTTTCTCTGAAGATGATGATGATTTAACTGGAGATTCATCTAAAGAAAATCCTTTTAACTCTCCTTCTGGAGGAAGTAAAGCAGGGAAAAAATCTAAAACTCCTGTTTTAGATAACTTTGGCCGTGATTTAACGGCAATGGCAGAAGAAGGAAAACTCGACCCCGTAGTGGGGCGATCCAAAGAGATAGAGCGTGTATCTCAAATATTAAGCAGACGTAAAAAGAATAACCCACTACTCATAGGAGAACCTGGAGTTGGTAAATCTGCCATCGCAGAAGGACTTGCTTTAAGAATAGTAAAACGTAAAGTTTCTAGAATCTTATTTGACAAAAGGGTCGTTACTCTCGACCTGGCAAGCTTAGTTGCAGGAACCAAATATCGTGGACAATTCGAAGAGCGAATGAAAGCGGTAATGAACGAATTAGAAAAGAACGATGATATCATTCTTTTTATAGATGAGATTCATACTATTGTTGGTGCTGGTGGTGCTACAGGAAGCTTAGATGCTTCAAATATGTTTAAACCAGCCTTAGCAAGAGGTGAAATTCAATGTATTGGAGCCACAACCTTAGATGAATATCGCCAATACATAGAAAAAGATGGTGCTTTAGAGAGACGTTTTCAAAAAGTAATTGTAGAACCTACAAATATTGAAGAAACCATAGAAATCCTTAATAACATTAAGGAGAAATATGAAGAACACCACAATGTTAGTTATACACCAGAAGCTATTGAAGCTTGTGTAAAATTAACCAATAGGTATATGACAGATCGCTTTTTACCAGATAAAGCTATTGATGCGTTAGATGAGGCGGGTTCTAGAGTACATATTACCAATATTGATGTTCCTAAAAAAGTACTTGATCTTGAGAAAAAACTTGAAGAAGTAAGAGAACTCAAGAATAGTGTAGTCAAAAAACAAAAATACGAAGAAGCTGCAAAGCTTAGAGATGACGAAAAGAATCTTGAAAAAGAGCTTGGTGTTGCACAAGAACAATGGGAAAAAGAATCCAAACTACATAAAGAAACTGTTGATGAAGAAAACGTAGCAGATGTAGTTTCTATGATGACTGGTATCCCTGTTAATCGTATAGCGCAAACTGAAAGTAATAAATTAGCCGAATTACCCGACCTAATTATGGGTAAAGTTATAGGTCAGGATGAAGCCGTTACCAAAGTTGTAAAAGCAATACAACGTAACCGTGCAGGTCTTAAAGATCCCAACAAACCTATCGGGTCATTTATATTTCTAGGGCAAACCGGGGTTGGTAAAACACAATTAGCTAAAGTTTTGGCCAGAGAACTCTTTGATAGCGAAGACACACTTATTCGTATCGATATGAGTGAGTATATGGAGAAATTTGCAGTTTCCAGACTTATTGGAGCACCTCCTGGGTATGTTGGTTATGAAGAAGGAGGTCAACTTACAGAGAAAGTAAGAAGAAAGCCATATGCAGTTATTCTATTAGATGAAATAGAAAAAGCACATCCTGATGTCTTTAATATGATGCTTCAAGTATTAGATGATGGATATCTTACTGATAGTCTTGGACGTAAAATTGATTTTAGAAATGCTATAATCATCATGACATCTAACATTGGAGCTCGTAAACTGAAAGATTTTGGGCAAGGAGTTGGCTTTGGAACTTCTGCCAAAAAGACTCAAGCAGAAGATTATGCTAAAGGAGTAATCGAAAATGCATTAAAAAAAGCATTTGCTCCTGAGTTTTTAAACCGAGTAGATGATGTTATTGTATTTAATGCATTAGAACGAGAGGATATTCATAAAATTATCGATATCGAACTTGATAAACTATACGGACGAATCAAAGATCTTGGTTACGACTTATCTTTAAGTGAAAAAGCTAAGGATTATATTACCGAAAAAGGTTTCGATAGACAGTATGGTGCAAGACCTTTAAAAAGAGCTATCCAAAAATATATAGAAGATGCTTTAGCAGAAGAGATCATCAATTCTCAGCTTGAAGAAGGTGATAGTATATTTATGGATATGGATGATGATTCTGGCGAATTGACAATTACCATTAAAAAAGCTGAAGAATCAACCGAATCTTAACTTAATATTTATAATAAAAAATACAAAAGAGACTGTTACCTATAAGTAACAGTCTCTTTTAATATAGATTAAAAACATGTAACAGCCTTAAATTCAATCGTACAAAAATTACAAAAAACACAATAATAAGATTACCAGAGAACTTTTCTAATCCTCTTTCTAATTCATGTTTTTTTTATATCTTATACCAATAATAAAATAAGAAAGAGAGCCCTATTTCTATCCTATTTCGTATCTAAAACACATACTAAAATGCTAACAAATAATAGATGATCACTTCATACAACTTCTATTTCTGTCATATAGAGATATATGAAGATTATGTAAAGGCTATAATGAAAGAAGGAATTACAGTCTTACCAGAACATAACGATGTTTTGCTAATGATTACAGAAAAACATTTCAAAGACAAACCTTTTGTTTATATCACACACCGCATTAACTCTTATGCTGTAAATCCAACGGTATACTTAGAAACTGCCAAAATCACAAATGTGATTGGATTTGCGGTAGTATCTGCCGATCATAGACAAAAAATACAAACAAAGCTCGAAAAAGCTTTCTTTAACAAAGAGTTTAAACTATTTGACACTTTGGAGCTAGCCCTGAAATGGAAAGATAATATGATCAGAAAATATAAAGATCAAAAAACATTATAAAAACTATAAAGCGATACTTGTAGTGATACAGCATCGCTTTATTATAGTTATTAAGTTTATAAATTATTTAGCAATATTTACTGCTCTTGTCTCTCGTATTACAGTCACTTTTACCTGACCGGGATATGTCATATCTGTCTGCACTTTTTGAGAAATCTCGAAAGAAAGGCTAGCTGCTTTTTCATCATTCACTTTTTCGCTTTCAACAATCACACGAAGTTCTCTACCTGCCTGAATCGCATAAGCTTTTTTCACTCCATCAAATCCAAAAGCGATTCCTTCTAAATCTTTCAGCCTTTGTATATAAGAATCCAATACCTGACGTCTGGCCCCTGGTCTGGCTCCGCTAATCGCATCACACACCTGAACGATAGGAGAAATTAGCGATGTCATCTCTACTTCATCATGATGCGCCCCTATAGCATTACAGACTTCTTGTTTTTCACCATATTTTTCTGCCCATTGCATTCCCAGGATAGCATGCGGCACTTCTGTTTCTGTATCCGGAACCTTACCAATATCATGCAGCAAACCTGCTCTTTTTGCTAGTTTTGGATTTAACCCTAATTCTGAAGCCATTACGCCGCATAACTTAGCAACTTCTCTTGAATGCTGTAAAAGATTCTGACCATAAGAAGATCTATATTTCATTCTACCTATAGTCTTAATTAGTTCTGGATGCAATCCATGTATCCCGAGATCAATTACGGTACGCTTACCGACTTCAATAATCTCTTCGTCAATTTGTTTCCTTGTTTTTCTTACTACTTCTTCTATTCGTGCAGGATGAATCCTCCCATCGGTCACTAATTTATGAAGTGACAATCGAGCCACTTCTCGTCTTACAGAATCAAAACAAGATAAAATTATTGCTTCAGGAGTATCATCCACTATAATTTCGACTCCTGTAGCAGCCTCAATAGCTCTAATATTTCTACCTTCTCGACCAATAATCCTACCTTTTACATCATCACTTTCAATATTAAAAACCGAAACACAGTTCTCAATTGCTTCTTCTGTGCCTATTCTTTGAATAGTATTAATTATTACTTTCTTAGCCTCCTGTTGTGCAGTTAGCTTAGCTTCTTCAATAGTATCTTGAATAAGTGCCATAGCATCAGTCTTTGCCTGCCCTTTTAAAGACTCAACAAGTTGTTCTTTTGCTTCTTCTGCAGATAATCCTGATATAACTTCAAGTTGTTGTACCTGGCTTTTATGAAGTTTTTTAAGTTCACTTTGTTTCTTTTCTAAATAGTCCTTGCGTTGCTCTCCTTCTTTAATTTTTTCCTCGAGCTCTATATTTAGTTTTTTGTTTTTAGATAATTCATTAGAAACCTGAGATTCTTTATCTCTTGTTCGTTTTTCTGCTTCGGCCATCTTTTTATCTCGCGATAATATTACCTTTTCATGTTCTGATTTTAATTCAATAAATTTTTCCTTAGCCTGAAGTATCTTGTCTTTTTTAATTGTCTCTCCCTCATTTTTAGCATCTCTTAAAATGCTTTCGGAAGTTTTTTTAGCATTTTTAATAATTTCTGAAGCTTTATTACGTTCCAGAACTTTGGCAATGATAAATCCTATCATTAGTCCTGCTACCCCAGCAACTATTAAAAATATAATATTATTATCCATAATTTGTGTTAGTATTTATATAAAAAAAGCCTGCACTAGCAAAGGTTTTGTATAAACTCTGTAAAAACAGGTTTAGGGCTAACAAATTGCTCAAGAATCCGCTCAAGGCGGCGCGCTTTTACAACTTAAACTCACCCTTTTTAATTAATTCTTGTTGAGTTTATCAAAATAACAACTAGTGCAGGCAGTAACCTTATTTATTTTAAAGAACGTTATGATAAATGTTCATGTAGCAAATTATTTAATTCATTTAGTCTATTAGCCACATTAACCGTGTCATCATCTTTATCTATAGTTTTTTGTTCTACTTGTGCCGCAAACTGTAAAGCACACATTGCCAATACATCTTGCTTATCTCTAACTGCATAACTTTGCTCAAATTGCTTTATCATGGCTTCTATCTTTTTTGCTGCTTTCCGTAAACCTTCTTCCTGATCCGGATTAATCGTTAACGGATATACACGATCTGCAATAGATAATTTAATTTTAAGCTTATCTGCCATATTTTACTTATTCAGAAAGTTGTGCGATACACATATCAATCTCTCTTATTAAAGCGTTTATTTTGAGCTTGGTTTCCCTTTTATATTCGTCACTGCCTAATATTGCGTTTGCATTTTTGAGCGCACTGAATTTTTCTTCCCACTGCTTTAATTGATCAATCTGAAGTTCTGAATTAGACTCCAAATCCGATATTTTCTCTTTTAAATTTAAATTTTGTTGCTTAATTAATTCATATTTATGAAGCAACTTACTTATTCTATTTTCAAGAGAATCAATAATTTCAATTAAATCACTCATTGTAAATTTTACACAATACTTCGTTACACAAAGTTAACATACCAATTGAAAAAACCCAATAGTTTTACAACTAATTTTAAACCCTTTCTTTATTGTGGTTTAATCCTCGATATTTCTTCTACTTTAACCAAAGACGATGCGATTATCTGGTGCATATCATAATAACGATATTCTGCCAGTCTTCCTCCAAAAATCACACCTTCTAATTGTTGTGATTCTTCTTTATACTTTTTAAATATTTCTTGATTTCTACCGTTATTAATAGGGTAATATGCCTCTTTGCTTCTATCCCAATTTTCGGGATATTCTTTTGTTATAATTGTTTTATCCTGCTTTCCAAATTCAAAATGTTTATGTTCAATAATTCGGGTAAATTCATAACTTGCATCATTATAGTTTACCACTGCATTACCCTGGTAATTTTCTATGTCATGAAGTTCATGTTCAAATCGTAATGATCTGTATTCTAAATGCCCATGCTTATATTCAAAAAACTCATCTATCTTGCCCGTATATACAATCTTATCGGCTAGAGATTCAAGCTCTATTCTATCTTCAAAAAAATCCACTCCTGTTTTGGTATCAATACCGTCTAGTAAACCATTAATAATTACATTATAACCTCCGACAGGAATTCCTTGATAAATGTCATTAAAATAATTATTGTTATATGTATATCTAACTGGAAGTCTTTTAATAATAAATGCAGGGAGTTCTGTAGCTTTTTTCCCCCATTGCTTTTCTGTATAGGCTTTAATAAAAGTTTCATAAATATCTTTCCCTACCAAAGATAAAGCTTGTTCTTCAAGATTTTGTGGAGACTTTACTCCATATTGTGCTACTTGCTCATCAATAATCTTTTTTGCTTCTTGCGGTGTCTTGGTTCCCCATAGTTGATAAAACGTATTCATATTAAAAGGCAGGTTATACAGTTTACCTTTTGACAATGACAATGGAGAATTTATATAATTATTAAAAGTTGCAAATTGATTTACATAATCCCAGATTTTTTTATCATTAGTATGAAAAATGTGAGCTCCATATTTATGTATATTAATTCCTTCTTTTTCCTCGCAATATACATTTCCGCCTAAATGATCTCGTTTATCTATCACAAGACATTTTTTACCCCGATTAGTCATTTCGTGAGCAAAAACACTCCCAAACAATCCTGCTCCTACAATTAGATAATCATATCTCTTTTCTTTCACTAGTATATTTTTTTATTCGAAATGGTTTCTAAAAAATTCAGTTGTCAAAACTACTATTTTTAAAAGGATTTTATAGGTAATAATTACACATCAAAAAATCAAAATTGATAATCTTCTTAAAATAGGGTATAAAAAATAAAATGTGTGTATCTTTCCCACGATAAATTTACATATTCATATGAAAGGATATTTCATTTCCAGAAATTACAAATCTCTTTTTAACGCCGCTGGTAAAGCAAAAACTGATTGTGAGTCTATTCTAACCGAAATGGGGTTTAAAAACCTGGGATTCAAACAATCTTCAATCCCTAACTCTGCAATTGGTGCTCTAAAAAACTTTTTCGGCATTACCTTCGCCCTAATACGATTACCTTACAAGTCAACATTATGTACACAATATCCTCTAAATAAATTTAGAAACTATGTCTTATTTGTTGCAAAAATAAAAAGATGTAAAATCATTACTATTGTTCATGATGTGCGTTTTTTGAAAGGTAGAACTAGTGATGCAAATAAAGAATTAAAAAAAATAATTTCTTCAGATGCCATTATTGTGCATAATGATTCGATGAAGAATTGGTTTTTGGAACAAGATGTTAAAATCCCAATAATTGTACTCGGAATATTTGACTATATCTTAAATAAAGGATTACCTGATCAAAACAATGATGTTACAGGAGAAAAGATACACGAAGTAGTATATGCGGGAGGTTTTGGAGAAGGTAAAAATTCCTATATCTATGATATTGACCTACTCGAAAGAAAAAATTTCAGAATGAATCTGTATGGTATGGGATTTGATTATCAAAAACTCAAAACCGAAAAAGAAACATCTGTACTTACTTATGAAGGAGCATTTCCTTCTGATGTGGTTGCTTATCATATCAAAGGATCTTTTGGATTAGTATGGGATGGTATCTCTACAGAAGAATGTAGTGGTCAATACGGACAGTACTTAAAATACAATAACCCTCATAAAACTTCATTGTATATTTTATGTGGATTACCTGTAATTGTATGGGACAAAGCTGCCATTAGTACTTTTATAACAGATAACAATATTGGCTTTACAGTTTCTAATTTAGATGAATTAAGTAACAAATTAGAAAGTTTATCATTAGAAGAATATAAAAAAATGAAAACTAATGTAGATTTGGTTAGAACAAAAATTATTTCTGGTGGATATTTAAATGACGCTATTAATCATGCACTGAAAATAACATAATCTAACAAAAAAATAAGTAGTTTTATAAGCACATTTCATAAACACACACATAGATACCCCCTTTTATGAGAAAGATTATAGTTTTTATTGTACTTGGCTTTTCTTTTTGCTATGGACAAAAGAACCTTCCAAAAGACTATTTTATTCGTCCTCTGGATATTCCTACTGTAGTTTCGGGAACATTTGGCGAGTTGAGATCTAACCATTTTCATTCTGGATTAGATATGAAAACTAAGGGCGAAGAAGGATTAAATGTATACGCTACAGCATCTGGTCGAGTAACTAGAATAAAGGTTTCGCATGGCGGGTATGGTAAAGCATTATATATTGCACATCCCAATGGATATACAAGTGTATATGCCCATTTAAAAAAATTCTCTCCAGAAATTGAAGCTTTTGTAAAAGAAAGACAGTACGCAAAAGAATCTTATGAAATAGAACTTTTTCCAAAATCAGGTTCGTTAATGGTTAAGCAAGGTGATGTTATAGCATACAGCGGTAATACCGGAGGAAGTTCTGGACCTCATCTTCATTTTGAAATTAGAGATTCGAGATCCAGACCAATGAATCCAATGAATTTTGGTATAGAAGTAAAAGATACCAGAAAACCAATCATAAATAGTCTTTGGGCCTATAGTCTGGATAAAGACGCACATATTAATGGTGCGCAAAAACCAGTTAGATTAAAGCTTACACCTCTAGAAGACGGTAGTTTTAAAGCAGAAAACCTAAGTGCATATGGTAAAATCGGTTTTGGCGTAGCTACCATAGACAAACAAGATTTAGCCGAGAATAATAACGGTGTATATGAAATAACTACTCTAATTAATGGTCAGGAAAATTTAAAAATAGAAATGAATCGTTTTTCTTTTGCCGAAACACGATATGCAAATCGGATTATTGATTACTCCTATTTTAAAGAATACAGAAGTAGAATAACAAAACTCTTTGTTGAAAAAAACAATCCGTTGACCGTTTTTAAAAAGAAAGTAAATAACGGTATTGTTACTATTCAAGATAGCCTTTCTTACAACTATACCATTCATATCAAAGATTTTAAAAACAATACCACTACAATTACTATTCCTGTACAAGGAAAGAATGTAGAAACAATCACTAAAACAGATATTCCTAAAACATCAGAATACGCTAAAGCAACAGAAAATTATACGTATAGCTCTGGTTTTTTTGACCTTTTTATTCCTAAAGGTGCATTATATGAAAATACCTATCTAGACATATCTGTTAATGGAGAAAAAATTAAAATCCACAATAACAAAACTCCGTTACATAAAAACATGACTCTGGTTTTTGATGTATCAAGGTATAGTGAAGAAGATAAGAAAAAACTATATATAGGCCGTTTAAATGGCTCTAAAACACCATCATACTCTAGAACATCTAAGAAAGGTAATCGGTTCTCGACCAGAACACGTACTTTTGGAACATACTCCTTATTTACCGACAACCAGAAACCTACAATAATACCTATTAATGTTTCTAGCAAAAAATGGATATCAAAGGCCACACATTTAAAAGTAAAAATCAATGATTCTGAATCTGGAATAAAAAGTTATCGAGGTACTATAAATGGAAAATTTATTTTATTAGAGTATGATTACAAGACCGGAATGTTAATCTATGATTTTAATGATAAAAATCATGTGGACTCAGAAAATAATTTTAAACTTGTTGTGTTAGATAAAGTAGGTAATCGAGCAACGTTCGAAACCACTTTTTTTAGAAAACCTTAAATACTCTTATTTCTTGAAACCTAATTTTTTCCCTCTTTTGATTTTACTGATTCTAATCAGTATTTCTTCTTCGGCTCAGACCGCAACGTTAAAAGGTGTTATTCTTAATGAAAACAATATTCCCATTCAAGGAGCTAACATCTCTTATAACGATTCTGGTACTCAATCTGATAAAAACGGTGTATATCAACTTAGTATACCAGCTAATCAAGAAATTACAATACACATATCTCACATTAGTTTAAAAAATGTACAATTTGTTATTAATCTTGAAGAAAATCAAGAATATGAACTTAATCCAGTACTAAAAACAGATGTTGAACAGATAGGTGAAGTTATTATATCGGGTAGAGAGCGAAAAATTGTAGAAGGAATTACAACATTAGATCCCGAAACCATTAGAACCACCCCTTCTGCCAATGCAGGTGTAGAAGGACTCCTCAAGAGTTTACCCGGGGTAAGTTCTAATAACGAATTGAGTACGCAATATTCTGTTCGTGGAGGAAATTATGATGAAAATTTGGTCTATGTAAATGAGATCGAAGTTTATCGTCCTTTTTTAGTAAGATCAGGGCAACAGGAAGGTTTAAGCTTTGTAAATACGGATATGGTTCGTAATGTAGATTTTTCTGCAGGAGGGTTTCAAGCTAAATATGGAGACAAACTTTCTTCAGTTTTAGATATTACCTATAAAAGACCAACAAGATTGGGGGCAACAGCAGATTTAAGCTTACTGGGAGGTAGTGTTTCTGCAGAAGGAATTTCTAAAAACAAAAAACTAGCTGCTATTGTTGGTGTGCGATATAGAGATAATAGCTTATTAGTAGATGCAAAAAATACTGAAACCAATTTTCAACCTAGATTTGCAGATGTACAAACGTATCTTTCTTATAATTTTTCCAGTAAATTTGAATTAGGCTTCTTAAGCAATTTAGCACTTAATACCTATGACTATGAACCATTAACCGAACAGGTGAATTTTGGAACATTACAAACAGTGCAGGCATTGACTGTTCGTTATGATGGACAAGAAAAAGATCGGTATGAAACTTATTTTGGAGCACTAAAAGGGACCTACAGAGCCAATGACAACTTAACTCTAAAATTAATTGCCTCTGGATATCACACACAAGAACAAGAGCATTATGATATTTTTGCAGCATATGCACTGGGTACTGTAAATACCGATATTGGGAGTGAAAACCTGGGAGAAGTAGAATTTAGTGAAGGTATAGGTTCTCAATTAACGCATGCAAGAAATGATCTGGATGCATTGATATATAATCTCGAACATAAAGGAACATATGTTGCAGGTCAACATCAGTTTGATTGGGGTATCAAATATACCTCAGAAGATATTAGAGACCGTTTACAAGAATATGAAATCATTGATTCTGCTGGTTTTTCTATCAGACCTCCTGTATTGGATTTTGTAAATGATCAGCCATACACTCCTTTTGCAAGTCCTATTGTTCCTTTTACTAGCGTAAGAGCTACAAATAGCACCAAAATTGATCGTATTTCTGGATATGCACAATACAGCATTCGCTCTAATATAAAAGAAAATGAAATTTGGGCAAATGTAGGCATTAGAGCACATAACTGGAATATTTATGGAAATACAGTTGATAGCTCTGATTCGCAAATTGTATTTAGCCCTAGAGCTCAGGTTGCGATTAAACCTAATTGGAAATCTGATATGATCTTTAGAATCTCTGGAGGGTTATATCACCAGCCTCCTTTTTATAGAGAGTTACGAGATTCATTGGGAGTGGTACGACCAGATGTTAAAGCACAACAATCAATACATATTGTATTAGGTAATGATTACAGCTTTTCTATGTGGAAAAGACCATTTAAATTAACTACAGAGTTATATTATAAAAAACTAACTAATGTAAACCCGTATACTATCGAAAATGTTAGGATACGATATCGCGCAAGAAATAATGCAGAAGCATATGCACAGGGAGTGGATTTAAGGCTTAATGGAGAATTCGTTCCTGGTACAGAAAGCTGGGTGAGTCTCGGGTATTTAAAAACTGAAGAAAATATCGATAAGCGTGGTTATATCTCTCGACCAACGGATCAACGACTCAAAATCGGAGTATTATTTCAGGATTATGTTCCCTCTATCCCAAGTTTAAAAATGTATTTAAATATGGTCTATCAAACAGGAGTACCAGGAGGTTCTCCCAGTTATGCCGATCCATATAATTTTCAGACCAGATTACGAGATTACCGAAGAGCTGATTTAGGCATCTCATATGTTGTTGTTGATCAAAACAAAAGATTAAGAGAAGGTCATTTTCTTAATATGTTTAGAGAACTAAACCTAGGTTTTGAGATCTACAATATCTTTGATAATCAAAACACGATCACTAACACTTTTGTAAGAGATGCAGCAAGTCAACGCCAATTTGCTATTCCCAACTATTTAACGCCACGGGTTTTTAATGTTCGATTAAGGATGAAATTTTAAGAAAGAATTATTCTTCTATAAATTTCTTTAAGACATCTACTGTATAATCAATTTCTTCTTTAGTATTAAACTTTGAAAGAGAGAAACGTATAGATGGTTTTTGTAAATCCTCATCAGAAAGGATTTCGGTTAACACATGAGATCCTTTACCACTTCCGCTTTGGCAAGCACTCCCTTTTGAACATGCAATACCATTAATATCTAAATGAAATAATAATATCCCTGCCTTTTCTTCAGAAACAGGTAAACACACACTAATTAAGGTGTATGTACTTTTTTCAGGATCACAACAACTGGCATTAAACTTTACTCCTTCAATGTTATTTTTAAGAGTATCGATAAAGTATTGCTTAAGATTTTTAACGTAGCTCTTTTCTTCTTCTAAATTTTCATATGATAATCGCAATGCCTCATCCATTCCTGCAATATTATGCACGCTTTCTGTTCCTGCTCGATATCCTCGTTCTTGTTCACCACCAAAAATTAACGGTTTTAACCCAGAATTTTTTCGAATGTATGCAAAGCCAACTCCTTTTGGCCCATGAAATTTATGAGCACTTACCGCTGTAAAATCAACATGTAAATTACTTAAATCTACATCATAATGGCCTATTGACTGAACCATATCACTATGAAAAAGTGCTTCATGTTCATTACACAAGTTTCCTACATGCTCAATATCTAATATTGTTCCTACTTCATTATTTACATGCATTAAGCTTACTAACGTCTTCTCATTAGAATTACTAAGAAGTGATTCTAAGTGTTTATAATCAATCGAACCATCTGTATTTATGTTAACATAACTTACTACTATATCGGTACGAGACTCTATTTCCTGTACTGTATGCAATACTGCATGATGTTCTATTCTGGTTGTAATAATATGCTTAACTCCTAAATCCCTAACGGTACTATTTATTGCTAAGTTATCAGCTTCTGTGCCTCCAGAAGTAAAAATAATTTCTGATGCTTTTACCCCTAGATAACCAGCGATGTTTTTACGTGTTTGTTCAATATGATTCTTAGCAGATCGACCATAACCGTGTATTGATGACGGATTTCCATAATCTTCTTTCAATACAGAAACCATTTTAGCAATAACTTCTGGCCTTACCTCTGTGGTAGCCGCACTATCAAAATAAACTTTTTGCATAAAACAAAATAATTAAGTTGTTGAAATAGATATTTATTCGTTTTTTGTAAAAAAAACTTTAATTTTTACAATATTCCCAATTTTCCGACTACAAAACTAATCTAAATAAAATTATTTTCGAGTACACACGTTATAATCTTTCAATTCCTTTACTTTTGTCAAAAAAAATACTCATTCTGACATGAAAAAGTTGTTTTCATTTCTCTTTTTATTATTATTTCTTACCTCATGCGATGATGGTGATATAGTGATCACCAGTTTTGAGTTTGATGATGTTGACTTACAACTTTGTAAAGGTGCAAAACCAAATGAATTTGTTTTTTTCAAGATTAGCAAAACTATAAACGAAGCTATTTCTTATAACTTTATAAGTGAGAACTTTTCTGATACTATCGTAACACCCACACCCATTGCTATCCAATTAGGTGAAAGTTCTAGTAATTTAATATATAGAAATTTCAATGCCCCGGTAACTGCAGATTATTTTTGTTCTAATGTACCTTCTAGTGAAATCGTAATTATTGAAGAACTTAATGGTACTACAGGAACATCTGAAATTTTAACTGAAATCATTACAGAAGATGATGATGATGGAATTCCGGCAGAACAAGAAGATCTGAATGGTAATGGCAACCTTGATGATGATGATACCGATGGCGACGGAATCCCTAATTATAAAGATCAGGATGATGATAATGACAACATTCTAACTAGTGTTGAGTTACCAAATGATATTCCTGATAATGATGATCCACGAGATACAGATGGAGACGGTACACCTGATTATCTCGAAGAAGATGATGATAATGACGGAATCTTAACTCGTAATGAAGATGCAGATATGAATGGAAACCCAAGAGATGATAGAGATTCTGTTTCCGGAAAATTATTTTACCTAGATGCAGAATCGACTAATAGTGCAGTTGCAGTAGATCCTGTCCTTGACAACACTATAAAAACTACATTTAGAACCACTGTATCTATAAACGGCCTTGTTTTTGATGGTAACAATCAGAATTTTAAAGACAAGAATTTTTCATTTGGTTTTAGGGATATTACCATCCCTAAGACTACCAAAAAAGAGTAGCTCATACCACATTATTATGAATAATTTTTTTTACTATATAATTTTTATTGCAGTACTGGTTAGTTGTAGTGAAGGAGATATTATTGAAAATGACATCAGTAATTTCACAGCTCCGTTAGAGAATTGCTCTAATCAAAATGAAGATACTTTTGTTTTTTTCAAAATTGATCCTCAAATTAATCAATCTCTTTCTCTTAGCTTTACAAGCACTACTTTTGAATTAAATACAGTTCCAGAAAGCCTTACTCATACTGTAGCACTTAATAATACTACAAATATCCTAATATACAGACAATTTAATACTCAAATCGATGGTACTGCATATTTTTGCAGCAGTGTTCCTCCCAGCGGTATTACAGTTACTCAAGAGCTAAAAAGTTCTAACGGAAATGCTGAAATAAAATATGTCGTAAAGAGTGATACAGCTACAGAAACTGTCTACACCAGAACGATAACTCTTACCGATATCACTCTGGAAGGAGCTGGGATTGCAATACGACAAGAACTATTACAACTAGGTGAAGATGAGATTACTGTTTTAAAATAACTATTTTGGGTTTTGAACAATATACACCTCTGTCGCTCCTAGTCCATATTTTCTATAGTTACCTTCAGAAATTCTGATATTATCATATCTCCCAAAAAGGTATTTGAGTTCTTCTTTTAAAACTCCTTGCCCTACTCCATGAATAAAAACCACATTGGGAATACGTTTACTAATTGCGAAATCCAGTTGTCTTTTTGCAGTATCCAATTGCAATGTTATCATATCATGATTTGTCATTCCCTTGGTTGATCTCACTAATTTGTTAATATGTAAATCAACTTCCATTGGTGGCACATCTCGTTCTTTTGGTTTAGCAATAGGTCTTTTGGGCTTTTTTTTAAAGACCTCCTTCTCCTGCAAGTTCTTATGTACCTCTTCATAAGAAGGCATAATAAGCTCTCCTGACTTAATTTTTACCACTTCACGAATAAAAAATGTCATATCAAACCCATCCTCTGTTTCAATTGTTACTTCATCAGCAGTAACTGCTACAACTTCGCCTGTTATTGGTTCGTCCAAAACAGATACAGTATCCCCTATTTTAATCATATCATTCTTCTTCTTCAAGGTATGGATCAGAATCAATTTTGGTTTTCGATTTCACATTGGTATTAATAAGAAATACTCCTAACATTAAAAAAACCACTCCAATACTCTGGATGTAATAGTTTTTCGTTATCGAAGAAATTTCACTTATCAATGCAATAGCCCCAATCATTACCAAAAGTATACTTATAATTTTTTTGACCCTACGATAATTCATTTGCCTAATCCTTTTTTTATTAATCCAATAGATAGTATAATCAATATCATCATTCAATATCTTAAGAATTGATTTCTTTTCAAATAATGACTTCAAGGTATTTTTCTTTATACCTGATCCAATACTTCTCTTTACGAATTGCAAAAGTATTAAATAATAGATTTTTGAACCTGCAAATATTTTAAATAACTTAATTATGTATATTGCAGTTAATAATTATAAAGTTTTTCGCTTTTGGAGACCTATATGTTACCTTGTTTAAACAAAAAAATTTTTGGAGTTGATTGTTTAGGCTGTGGAATGCAAAGATCTATTTCTCTCTTACTCAAAGGAGATTTTGTTGCTGCGTTTTATATGTATCCTGCGATTTATCCTCTTTTACTATTACTAATATTTTTGGGATTCAACTTTTTTATCAAATTTAAATATGATAGACTTATAAAAATGGGTCTTATGGTTACAGCCATACTTACTATTATTATAAGTTATGTAATCAAAATGAAAATTATTTTTAACTAATCAATCTAAATTATGGAAAAACAAACATTACCTAATTCTACCCTAATCCTGGTTTTTGGTATTCTATCAATCTTAGGATGCTGTTGTTATGGTGTGCTAGGAATTATCCTTGCTATTGTAGCTATAGTACTTGCTAAAAAAGCTACTGCATTATACAATGAAAATCCAGAATTATATACTGGATATCAAAATGTTAAAACAGGTAAGATACTAGCAATTGTAGGTTTAATATTAAGTATTATCTATTTAATCTATGTTGTTTTCATATTTGCAACAGTAGGATATGATGGTATACTAGATATGCAAAGAGAAATGATGGAACAGTACGGAGGGTAATCTGTAAATAATTTAATTTTTAAAAACTGTTCGGAATAGTATTTCGAACAGTTTTTATTTAGAATAAATGTCTTACTCATATAATTTGTGGAACGGTTTATTAACTATATTGAATCTAATCTATTACAATGCCCTACCAAAAAGCTAATAGGTATTGATTGTTTAGGCTGTGGTTTTCAACGAAGTTTTTTATTACTCATCAAGGGGGATTTAGTAGAGTCGTTTCTAATGTATCCTGCGCTTATTCCATTACTATTAATGTTTGGATATCTAATTGCTCATCTTCTTCTAAAGTTTAAAAAAGGTGCTAAAACCCTTCAATATTTTTATATTTTAAATAGTATACTTATCATTACAAATTATATTATAAAATTCTAATACATTATATGGAAAACAAACAACAATTGCCAAATGCTACATTGGTATTAATATTCGGGATCGCATCAATAGTAACCTGTTTCTGCTATGGATTTCTGGGGTTAGTATTTGGTATCATTGCCTTGGTATTAGCTAAAAAAGCTAAAGAATTATATCTGGCAAATCCAGAATTATACACAGGATATGAAAATCTAAATGCAGGTAGAATTTGTGCTATAATTGGTACTATATTAAGTTCTTTATACCTACTAATTATTATTGGGTATATAATATTTATGGGTGCTCTAATGCCTTGGTCAGAAATATTAAATCAATAAAATTTTTGCGTACAATAAAAAAAGGAGGCCATTGTGCCTCCTTTTTTATTATATATGAATTTTGAATAGTATTTCACTATTTCTCAAACTCCTTTAACGTTTTGATAATAATGCTCACACAATCCAGTAGTTGTTCTTTATTCATTACTAATGGTGGAGCAAAACGAATAATATTACCGTGGGTTGGTTTAGCCAAAAGACCATTTTCTTTAAGCGCCACACAGATATTCCAGGCAGTATCACTATCCTCAGAATCATTAATTACAATCGCATTTAGCAATCCTTTACCGCGAACTAAATTCGCTATATTAGATTCTGCAATGTATTTACCAAGTTCTGATCTAAATAATTGACCTAATTCTTCTGCATTTTCTGCTAATTTTTCATCTCTTACTACTTCTAAAGCTGCTACTGCTACTGCTGCTGCAACAGGGTTACCTCCAAAAGTACTACCGTGATTTCCTGGTCTTATAACACTCATGATTGTATCATTAGCTAAAACTCCCGATACAGGATATGCTCCTCCACTTAACGCTTTTCCAAGAATTAAGATATCTGGTTTAACATTTTCATGATCAACGGCTAGTAACTTTCCTGTACGTGCGATTCCTGTTTGAACCTCATCTGCAAGAAATAGTACATTATGTTTTTCACAAAGCGCTTTGGCTTTGGCCAAAAATCCTTCAGAAGGAACATAAACTCCCGCTTCTCCTTGTATAGGCTCTACCAAAAACCCTGCAACATTAGTATTACTTTCTAAAGCCTGTTCTAAAGCAGATAGATTATCGTATTCAATTTTTATAAACCCTGCAGTATAGGGTCCAAAGTTTTTTCTAGCTACTTCATCATTCGAAAATGATATGATTGTTGTTGTTCTTCCATGAAAATTATTTTCGCACACAATAATCTGTGCTTCATTTTCTGGAATACCTTTCTTCTCATATGCCCATTTCCTACAAAGTTTCAATGCTGTTTCTACTGCTTCTGCACCAGTATTCATTGGTAATAATTTATCAAAACCAAAATACTCAGTCGCAAACTTCTCGTACTCACCTAATTTATCATTATAAAAGGCTCGCGAGGTTAGTGTTAATGTTTGTGCCTGATTAACCATTGCTCCTACTATTTTAGGATGACAATGCCCTTGGTTCACTGCAGAATATGCACTTAAAAAATCATAATACTTTTTACCTTCTACATCCCAAACATACACACCTTCTCCTTTGTTTAAAACAACCGGTAACGGGTGATAATTATGAGCTCCGTACTTGTCTTCTAATTCAATTAAATGCTGTGATGACTTTTTCTCTAAGATTGCCATTATTCACGTATTAAAAATAAAACTTTACAATTCCTACTTCGACATAAAGTTCGGGAGAGAAATCATCCTATTGAAGTTGGTTGCAAATTACTAAATATAAGCTTCTTTCTAAAATCTTATTGTGATATTTTTCCAGCTATAGAAGATACCTGTAGTTCTAGCCTCTTAATTTCTCTTAATAGTGCATTTTTATCCATTTGCATCCAGGCGAATAGTTTGGTCATTCCTATAACCATAAAACAGATCGCTCCTCCTGCAAACCACTTGATCAGTTCGTTAGTATTATCTGTATCTAAAAATTGAATAATGCAATAGATTAAAAAACCAAAAGCTACTACAGTTGCAATATTCATCAATACAATAATCCATCTGTGTTTGGTATTAAAAAGCCCCCCTAACATTTCGAAAAGATTTTGCTCATCTAAATCATCATAAAATTTTGCTTCTTCCTGGCTCAATGTTTCTTTAATTAATTGATCTATATCTTTCATTTTATTCTCCATTATTTCTATTTTTTAAAATTGATTTCAGTTTTTCTCTAGCTGTAAACAAACGTGATTTAACGGTACCGGTCGAAACGTTTATAATATCACTTATTTGTTTAATGCTATACTCTTCTATATAAAAAAGATTTAGTACTAACTGTTGATTATAAGGTAGTTTTTTAATTGAGTTTTTTAATAATACCATCGTATTTTGATTATTTTGAGTATCATCTTCAATACGATTTGTATTACAATCCTTATATGATTGTAAATGTTCTACTTCCTTTTTATGTTTTCGTAACCAATTAATAGCATTTCTGGTTACAATAGTCAATGCCCAACTCCCAAAACTATTAGAATCTTTTAGGCTATTGATTTTTAAAAAAATAGTACTCCAGCTATCCTGAGCAATATCTTTTGAAATTTCTATATCTCGAGTGTACCAATATGCCTGTTTACATAGTTTTGCGTGCCATCTTTTCACAAGAAGAGTTACTGCTTTCTTGCTTCCCGACTGGCATTGTAAAACCAACAAAGAATCAATTGTTTTATTGGTGTTTGTCATATGGGTCTTTATAGTATAGACGTAGAAATAATAAATAGGTTCATTTTTTTATTTCTTTTTTCTAAGATATATTGAATATTTAATAAGTATATGCTTTCTATTGTTATTTTTGCGCTATGGCAAGGAAAAACAGAAGACAGATCTTTGAGAATATCGAAGTTATTGATGCAGGTGCAAAAGGAAAGAGTATTGCTAAAGCCCCTGATGGAAAAGTAATTTTTATTAACAATGCAGTTCCTGGGGATGTAGTAGATATCCAAACTACCAAAAAGCGTAAGGCCTTTTATGAAGGTTCTGCTACTACTTTTCACAAGCTATCAGACAAACGTACCGAACCCACTTGTGAGCATTTTGGAACTTGTGGAGGCTGTAAATGGCAATTCATGGGTTATGAACATCAACTAGCTTATAAACAGCAAGAAGTTGTAAATAACCTAACCCGATTAGGTAAAATTGAACTACCCGAAGTAAGTTCGATACTTGGCTCCGACGATCAATTCTTTTATAGAAATAAAATGGAATTTTCGTTTAGTGATAGCAGATGGCTAACTCTTGACGAAATTAGAAGTGGTACTGAAATTCAGAATAGAAATGCATTGGGATTTCATATCCCAGGAATGTGGGATAAAATTTTGGATATCAATAAATGTCATCTACAGGAAGACCCAAGTAATGATATCAGAAATAAGGTAAAAGCTTTTGCTACAGAAAACAACCTCCCCTTTTATAATGCAAGAAATCAACATGGCTTTTTGCGTACATTAATGATTAGAATTGCATCTACCGGAGAAATTATGGTTTTGCTTCAGTTTTTTCATGAAGATATAGAAAAAAGAGTACTACTATTAGATTATATGGTTTCAGAATTCCCAGAAATCACTTCGCTTCAGTATACTATAAATCCAAAAGGTAATGATACCATTTATGATCAAGAGGTTATTTGTTACAAAGGGAAAGATTATATTGAAGAAGAAATGGAAGGATTACGATTTAGAATTAATGCCAAGTCTTTTTATCAAACAAATTCTAAACAAGCTTACGAATTATATAAAGTAACCCGAGATTTTGCCAACCTCACAGGGGAAGAGTTAGTATATGATTTATATACGGGAACCGGAACCATTGCACAATTTGTTGCAAAAAAAGCAAAAAAAGTAATTGGTGTAGAGGCTGTTCCTGAAGCTATTGAAGATGCGAAAGAAAATGCAAAGCGTAATAGTATTAACAATGTAGAGTTTTACGTTGGAGATATGAAAAAAGTATTCACTAAAGATTTTATTTCTCAACATGGTCAACCCGAAGTGGTAATTACAGATCCACCAAGAGATGGAATGCACAAAGATGTTGTAGGGCAATTATTAAACATTTCTCCTCAAAAAATAGTGTATGTAAGCTGTAATAGTGCAACACAAGCACGGGATCTTTCATTATTAGATGAGATGTATAAGGTAAGTAAAGTTCAACCAGTCGATATGTTCCCACAAACACATCACGTTGAAAATGTAGTATTACTTGAAAAGAGATAGATACAACTAGTTTTTTAGTAAAAAAACAGTTTTAATTCCTGATATATTTTTGCCGACTAAATAATTGATATCAGACTTTAATTAGTTAATGAATGATTTGATAAATTATAATTTCATCATGTATTTCATCGATTTTTTTAATCATTAGACATTAGAGCACCCAATTATCATGAAATTCATTGATAATAAGTGCTTTACTAACAAATAATTCGCTTTTTTAACAAAAACCGCGCTATTAGCTGATTATCAGATAATTAAATATATTTATTTAAGTTTATCAATTACGGTTTTACCATAAAAAGTTAACTCAAAAACCACATATAATATCATGAGTTATTTCCTACATTTGTACTCGAAGATTGCTACTACAATAAATTTATAATCAAACCTAAGTTTACCAAAACTAACAGTTATGAGAAATGTAGTAAAAATACCCCTGATCTTCATTCTTCTTATTTTAATTTATTTCTTATTTACTACCGGTTCCAGTGATACTGGTCAACATCAGATTAACGAAACCAAAAATCAAGTTGCACAAGAAGCTATAAAACAATATAACATTGTTAAACGAAATGGTCCTGGTATAGAAGCCTCATTACATGCAGGATTCGTTGCAGAAGCCTTTCTTCAAATCGGAGATAAAGAAAATTATACTAAATGGACAAAAATAAAAGAACAAGAAGAACGTGATGCAAAAAATGCTAACGTTAACTTACCATAATTTTTTTGCACACAAACTACTCACTACCACCAAGGCTTACAATGATGATATTGAACTTAAAAAAAGGAGAGTTTATAATAAAACTCTTCGTAATACCAATTATATGTATTACAATAATAACTGGAGCTGTTTTATACAATCTATACTATAACAATAATGCTCAAATTACCAGTTCTAAAAACAATAAAAACCCATTTTATTTTCACAAATCCGAGGCATTAACTGCATCATACTCCATCATCAATAAAAGGTTACGATCATCAACTATTATTTCTTTTGGAGAAAGTGACAAAGATGTTAGGATCGTTAATGATTCTACATTCACAGTAATCAATTATGTTGATTGGATAAATCAGGAAGGTGAAAACAAAAGAAATTATTACTGTTGTACTGTAATTTTTAATCACAACTGTAAAGCAAAAGCCCGAAATCTGGTTTTTATGGATTAATCACACCCTTTAGATTATGGCAACTTGATGTAGCAATCTTCTACATTTTCTATTGCGGTGGCCGGGAGCTGTTAAAAGTTCCCGGTTTTTAAAACAAAATTATAATCACCAAAAACTTCACAAGAATCAAAATATGATATAAACAGCAACACATCTACTTTATTCGAGTCTTTTATTTTTAAGAAATAACCAGTATGAATTGGTTTATCTTTTTTATTTTTGGTCACGCAAATAGCAATTCGAAATTTATTTTGTTTCAATATTTTTGCATTCATCTAACCGTATTTTTATCCTCGTAGTATCGAGGGTAGTTACAAAAAACCATATTCAGTAATGTTATGGTTGAGATAGAAAAAAATACTATATGAGAGTATACAAATATTTATTTTTTATATTAATAGGAGGCTTGGTTTTATATTCAAATTTAAGCTGTGAACGAGATGACATATGTGCAGAAGGTACTCCTACTACACCTTTCTTAGTTATAAAATTTATTGACTTTGATGCGGGCACCCAGATAAAAACTCCATTAGAATTACAGGTAAAAGCAGTTGGCATAGAAACTCCTTTTACTTTGGGTGCAGTTACAGATTCTATCCTAATTCCTCTAAGAAATGATGTATCGATTACTGATTATGAATTTACTATAAATTCTGACACAACTAATAATAGTGATACCGACCCCCTCCCTAATAAAGATACTGTAAGTTTTCAATACACAACAGAAGAAGAATATGTAAGTAGTGCTTGTGGGTTTAAGATTAATTACAAAGGTCTTACTGTATCTCCACCAGAAGCAGGAGATGATGGGAGCTGGATCAAAAATATAACAATACAAAGAGAGAACGTAACCGATGAAACAACTGCACACGTATTTATTTTTCATTAGCATCTTAATCACCAGCTTTTTCTATGGGCAAGAAGAACCAAAAGTTAGTGCAAAAGACACTCTCCCTCCCGCAGAAAAATATGGTTTTAGAGCAGGAGTTGATCTCGGTCGATTAATCAGAACAGCAGTTGATGATAACTATTCTGGATTTGAAATTGTTGGAGATTACAGGTTTTATAAAAAATTCTATCTTGCTGCAGAAATAGGTAATGAGTCCTTGATAAGAGATGAAGAGAATATTAATACAAAAGGATCTGGAAGCTATGCAAGAGTCGGTATAGATTATAACATATACGATAATTGGTACGGAATGCAGAATAGCATCTATGTAGGGCTGCGATATGGATTTTCTACTTTTGAACAAACGTTAAACGATTATTCTATTTTTACAAGTACAAACTATTTTGGACCAAACCAAATAACCGAAAGTATCAAATCTGATGGCTTAAACGCCAGTTGGATAGAATTAGTTCTTGGTATCAAAGTAGAGCTTATAAATAATCTATACCTGGGAGCCAATGTATCTCTTAGAACTCTGGTAAGTGAAAAAAAACCTGATAGATTCGATAATCTATATATTCCTGGATTTGGTCGCACTAATGATTATAGCAATATCGGTGTAGGATACGGATATTCTATAAGTTATCTGATTCCCTTTTTTAAGAAAAAAAAGTAATATAAATCACTGCTTTCCTCCTACCTTTTGTTTATTTGCCCGGGATATGTTCTGCAATAACATAACTTCAAAATAAACCTGTACAATCATTTTACCAGGTATTCCATCAATTATTATAGGGTATTGCTTATCTTGTTTGGATGTTTTATCATCTCATACTCGTTCACATGAAATCATTTAATACTCTTTGTTTTCTTTTTTTAGTACCTGTAAGTATGATCTTCTCTCAGGATCGAATTACCGGTAAAAGTTTTGCCACACGATCTGAAGTAATTGCTACCCACGCAATGGCTGCCACTAGTCACCCTTTGGCTACACAAACTGCTCTAGACATTTTAAAGCAAGGAGGTAACGCAATTGATGCAGCAATCGCTGCTAATGCAATGCTTGGGTTAATGGAACCTACAGGAAACGGGATAGGTGGTGACTTGTTTGCTATTGTATGGGATGCTAAAAGTAAAAAGTTATATGGATTAAATGCTAGTGGACGATCTCCTGAAAAATTAACTTTAGAATATTTTAAGAAAAACAACCATACTAAAATACCGTCTCATGGTGCTCTTCCTGTTTCTGTTCCTGGCTGTGTAGATGGGTGGTATGAGCTACATGGCAAGTTTGGTAAATTAAGTATGAAAAATATTTTGCAACCAACTATTAATTATGCTCGTGAAGGTTTTCCTGTGACCGAACTGGTTGCATATTATATGCAATTAAGTGCTAAGTTTTTATCAAAATACCCTGGTTTTAAAACCACATATATGCCAAAGGGTTCTGCTCCGAAAAAAGGAGAAATTTTTAAAAACCCTTTTTTAGCGAATACACTTGAAAAAATTGCAAATGAAGGTAGAGATGCTTTCTATAAAGGAGATATTGCTAAAACTATTGCAAAGTATGTGAAAGAAAATGGTGGATTTCTGAACTATGATGATCTAAAAAATCATACCTCAGAATGGGTAGAGCCTGTATCTACAAACTATAGAGGATACGATGTATGGGAACTACCTCCAAACGGTCAAGGAATAGCTGCCTTACAAATGCTAAATATTCTTGAAAAATATGATATCAAATCTATGGGGTTTGGTACAACAGAATATCTTCACATTTTAACCGAAGCTAAAAAACTAGCCTATGAGGATCGAGCAAAATTTTACGCAGATCCAGATTTTAATACTATTCCTGTACATCAGCTTATCTCTAAAAATTATGCTGATCAAAGAAGAAAACTTATTGATAAAAACAAAGCTGCAAAAACATATGACGCCGGAAATCTTAATGATGGAGATACCATATATCTTACCGTTGCAGATGAAGAAGGAAATATGGTATCATTGATACAAAGTAATTATAGAGGTATGGGATCAGGAATGACACCCACCGAACTCGGTTTTATTTTACAAGACAGAGGTGAGTTATTTTCATTGAAAGAAGGTCATTTTAACACATATGAACCTAAAAAAAGACCTTTTCATACCATTATTCCTGCATTTATTACCAAAGACGGAAAACCTTTCATGAGTTTTGGGCTTATGGGTGGTGGTATGCAACCCCAAGGACATGTGCAGATTATCGTTAACATGATTGATTTTGAAATGAATCTACAGGAAGCTGGTGATGCTCCCAGAATAAATCATATGGGATCATCGCAACCCACAGGAGAAGAAATGACCAACGGAGGAACACTACATATTGAATCCGGAATTTCATATGAAACAATTAGAGGTCTGCTTTCAAAAGGTCATAACATATCCTATGCTTTAGGCCCATACGGAGGCTACCAAGCTATTATGGTAAAAGATGGTGTTTATTACGGAGCTTCTGAATCTCGTAAAGATGGCCAGGCAGCTGGATATTAACCTATACCAAACTTCTAAGCAATTATTCCTCTACAAATGGTGCACCTGCTTCTTGTAATGCTTTTGAAAATGAATTTACCTCATTCTTTAAAGCAGTGAACTTAGAAGTAATACTTTTTAATTGGTCATCGATTATCTTCATCGTTTCCAAATGTGTACTGGTTGGCCCATAAGTAGATCGCTCTACACCTTTATAAATAGAAAACATTCTATGTTCAATAGTTGGTCTTGTCTTCTCGCCTACTTGTTGTTTTGAAGTATTTCCAAAGAATTCTTTATTTAGATTTGCTATACGTTGTTCTAAAATATTTAAGCGATTATCCAGATCACCAGGAGCGCTGTTTGTTCTCAATAAGGCAGTTCTCATAGCTTTAATACGCTTTCCTGCTTTATTAATTTTCATATTTAAAGCAGAAACTCTACCAATAGTATTTTCATAACTTCTCCAGAATGTTGTCACTTTTTCAAGTGTCGCCCCCTTTAATGTACCATTGTGCATGCGCTTAACCATAAAAGAAATAGGGTCTGAAAGCTGAGTTACTTTTCCATTTACAACTTTGGATAATGTAGCTGTATACTGTCCCGGAGCAACCATAAATCCACGAGGAGATCCGTATGAGTTTTCTTGTTTCTCTAAAAAAATTGCATTTGTAGCTGGATATCGTAAATCCCATGCTACTCTATGAAAACCAGATGTAACAGGTCCTTCAATTCTACGAATGGTCTTTCCCGAGCTATTTGTTATTGCCAATAGTATACGAGGTTTGTTTTCTGTACGCTCTGCTTCTACATTATTCCATCCAGGAAAAGCAATATTTTTTCCTTTATTCTTTTTCTCTATCTCTTGTCGGTTTTCTTTACTGGTTTTTAACCCATCTTTTAAGTAGTATGTCAATACAGCTCCAAAATCTGGATTAGGAGCCACATAATGCGAAGCTCCCTGGCT
The DNA here is from genome assembly GCF_000520975.1 of Aquimarina megaterium XH134. Taxonomy (GTDB): domain Bacteria; phylum Bacteroidota; class Bacteroidia; order Flavobacteriales; family Flavobacteriaceae; genus Aquimarina; species Aquimarina megaterium. The sequence continues at coordinate 9,233 of NZ_JACB01000054.1, read as the reverse complement.
ACCTTTTTTATCATCAAAACTTAAACTAGGTCTTGGGATGTACCACCATGCATCTCTGGTTGGGAATAGTGTGGCTTCTTCTTTCAGTTTATCTTCAGAAATATTTCTTAAAAGAGAAAAATCATCAAATACGAAAAAACCTCTCCCAAAAGAAGCTCCTACTAGATCATTCTCTTTACGTTGAATTACCAAATCACGAAAAGAAATTGTAGGTACGCCTCCTTTCAGTTTTACCCAACGATTACCTCCATTTATAGTAAAATAAATTCCAAATTCTGTAGCTGCAAACAAAAGATTAGGTTGTACATGATCCTGAACAATTCTCCACACCAATGTCTTTTTCGGAAGATTTCCTTTTATAGATTTCCATGTTCTTCCATTATCAGTACTCTTTACCAAATAAGGATTAAAATCTCCGTATTTATGATTATCAAGAGCTACATATACTGTGTTTGCATCAAAAAGATCTGCCTTAATATCATTAACAAATGCTGTTGCGGGAACTCCAGGCAGTGTGCCTACATCAATTTTTCGCCAATTATTCCCTCCATTTTCTGTTGCTTGAATAATCCCATCATCAGTCCCTGCATAAAGTACATCTTCTTGTTTTGGAGATTCTGCTATCGAAGTGATTGTATTATAATTAGACATCGCCAAGAAATCCCAAGGTGCATCCCATGATTGTTTTTTACCCATAATAGACAATTCTATTCTTTCCTGATTTTTGGTTAAATCTCCTGATATAGCTTTCCATTTATCTCCTCTATTATCAGATTTCCATACACGATGAGAAGCAAAATAGATACGAGAAGGGTCATGAGCACTCACCAAGATCGGTGCATCCCAATTAAACCGCTCAAAATCCTCTTCTGCTCCAGGTTGGGGTTGGATATCAATCACTTCTCCTGTACTTAGATCTACACGAGTTAAATTTCCTTCTTGGCGTTCTGCATACATAATATTAGGGTTGCCAGGTTCTGTAGCGGGTTGATGACCATCCCAATTTAGTACAATCTTCCAGTCAGAATTTTGAATTCCATGCAAGTTATCGGTTCGTGATGGTCCTCCCTGTGTACTATTATCTTGGGTTCCTCCATAAATATTGTAAAAAGGTTCAGAATCATCTACAGCCACTTTATAATATTGTGTTACCGGAAGGTTTTCTATAAACCTCCAATTTTTAGTAAGATCAAAAGTTTCATACAGCCCTCCATCTGTTCCTACCAAAAGATAATCAGGGTCTTCTTTTTTAAAGGCTATAGCATGATTATCGCCATGCTTATGCTCTTCATTCATTCTTGTAAACGTTTTCCCTCCATCTACAGAGATTTGCATCGTATTATCTACCAGGTATAGCCTTTCAAAATGGTGAGGCGATGCATATAATTCCTGGTAATAATGTGGTCCTGTAGCCCCTGCAACAGCATTAGATTGTTTTTCCCAGGTAGTACCACGATCTGCAGAACGGTATACTCCTCCGGTTCTTCGATCTAATTCAATAGCTGCATATAAAATATCGGGTTGTTGTGGTGAAATCGCTAATCCTATCTTCCCCATCCAGGACTTAGGAAGTCCATTTTTGAGTCTTTCCCATGTTTCACCTCCATCTGTACTACGATGCAATCCTGATCCCGGGCCTCCTCCCATATAAGCAGCAACTGTACGATGTCTCTGCCATGTAGCTGCATAAAGTTGATCTGGATTTCTGGGGTCTATAACCAAATCGGTAACACCCACCCAGGTATCATCTCCTAATGTTTTTTTCCATGTTTTTCCACCATCAATAGATTTATATAACCCTCGATCTCCTCCTTTTTTCCATAGAGGGCCTTGAACAGCTACCCAAATTACATTAGAGTTTTCTGGATGTATAATAATTTTAGAAATATGTTCTGATGCTTTTAATCCCATATTGGCCCATGAAGCTCCCCCATCATCGCTGCGATAGATACCATCTCCATATCCCATATGACGCCCTCCTACATTCTCGCCAGTACCAACCCAGATCGTATTATGATTTACAGGATCTATAGCCACACAACCAATAGAATATGATGTTTGATCATCAAATATTGGTTTCCAGGTAGTTCCTGAGTTTACCGTTTTCCATACTCCTCCCGAACCAACAGCGACATACCAAATACTTTCGTTTTTAGGATGAATCGCAACATCTGCTATTCTACCAGACATAAAAGCCGGGCCTATGTTTCTTAATTTTAATCCAGAGAATACTGAATCTGATAATGCAGTGGATATTTCTTGTTTTGCTTTAGCACGCTGCCCGTAGATTGAAACAGTAAATGCAAACAAAAATAGTATGAAAAAGAATTGTGTGAATTTTGTTTTCATGAGAATATAATTGATGGTTAGCTTCAAAAAGAAGTAGAAAATTATTGTTATTTCAATAATAATCTCTTAACAAAAACATAAAAGTGTACAAATATTATTTTACATATTTATATTTTCCTCATTTCAGTTTTATATTACTAGCTTTCAAAGCTTAAAAAGAAAATAAATGATCTTAGGTAGTAATGATTCTACTATAGTTAATGTCTTTGTTTAATCTTACAACTTTTATAATCTTTTGTAAATTTCCAATTATAATAATGAGCGATTATCAAAGAACCTGTTCCTAAGAAATGTAATATTTTTTCTACTGAATGATTTTCTATTATAAACCCAATACTAAAAAGGATTAATGTTGTTATAAACAGAAAAGCTGGCAATGATTTACCGTGGTATTTTTTGTATCCATTATACATTGCAAACATTGCAATCATCATGCTGGCTCCTATTAAAAAAAACTCGTAGAATTCATCAGTTAAAAAAACAAGTCCCATCAAAGGGAAAAGAGTTATACATATAGGCAAAAGTATACAATGAAGCATACACAAAAATGATGTAGAAAACCCTATGAAATCCCAATTTACACGTATTGTTTTATGTATCATAATAATATAAAATTGATCAATTGCTATAGATCGTATCCTTATTTTTTTTAGAAAAACAGTCGCTTAATTCTTCACTATTGTTACCCCCAACATGAAATACTTTTTTTATTATAACTAAAAAACTGGTACAATAGCAATCAGATTTTTTTTGTAATTTTCAATATTGAATTACACTAAAGCAACAATGTTGCAATAATACAAAAAATATAGTTTTCAATTATGCTTTAAGGATGAAAAAAACAAGAAATACGCAAAAACAAGATTTCGTTATTGATATACTTACAAACGCCAAGCATACTATGTCTGTAGAGGCTATTTTAAAAGCAATGCCTATAAAGGTTAATAAAACTACCGTATATAGAATCTTAGAACGTTTTGCTGAAAAAGGGAAAGTACATTTTGTAACTGGCGAGGACGGCAAAGCTTATTATGCACTTTGTAATGATTGTAATATCAAACACGAAATGCATAATCATATTCATTTTCAATGCAAATCTTGTAAAAAAGTAACTTGTTTGCCTTATGAAATAGATGTTCCAGAACTTAAAAACTTTGAAATACAAGAGACTCAATTCCTCATGATAGGAATTTGTGATATGTGTATTAGCTAGAAGTCAATTCTTATATTTTGCCTTTTTACTTCCTGCATACATTTCATATTTAACTAATCGAGCTTCTAATTTTCCATTAAAGACTTTTATTTTTCTAGATGGTCGAAGTCCAACATGTTTTAAGGCTTCAAGATTTGCAGTAATAAACCAGGCATTGGTACCTGGATAATTTTGTTTCAATGTATCTCCTATTTGCGAATAAAATTCTTCTATATTTACTTCTAATCGTTCATCATAAGGAGGATTAAATGCAATATGAAGTGGTCCTTCTACTTCTTTTGTAGATTCAAAGAAATCTCCTTCTTTTATTTTTATAAAATCAGTAAGATTAGCATTTTCTACATTTACATTTGCTTTTCTTACGGCCGAATATTCTTTATCTATCCCGATTATGGAATGATGAAAATCTCTGGTTTTATTTAGACAAGCTTCCTCTATTTTTTCAAATAGATCTAAATCCCAATCTAACCATTTTTCGAAAGCAAACTCTTTACGGTTTATATTTGCCGGAATATTACAAGCAATCATCGCAGCTTCGATAGCCATTGTACCACTACCACACATAGGGTCTAAAAAATCACTTTGCCCATCCCAACCAGAAAGTAATAACAAGCCAGCTGCCAAAACTTCATTAATTGGAGCAATATTGGTAGCTGTACGATATCCTCTATGATGTAATGATCCTCCAGAACTATCTAATGACACTGTACACAGATCACGTTGAATATGAATATCAATCGAAAGATCAGGGTATTCTGTATCTACATTTGGTCTCTCCCCTGTTTCTTTTCTAAACTGATCTACAATCGCATCTTTTGTCTTTAATGCAATAAACTTAGAATGGCTAAAAATAGTAGAATTAACTGTGGCCGAAATAGCAAAAGTATCTTCTAAACTTAAATACTCTTGCCACCGTATACTTTGAATAAAATTATATATATCATTTTCGTTTCTTACTCTTTTGGAAGTAATTGGTTTTAAGATTTTTACTGCAGTTCTCAAACATAAATTTGCTTTATACATAAAGCCTGTGTCCCCATAAAAACTTACCATACGATTCCCAATTTCTACTTTTTGAGCACCTATTTTTCTAAGTTCACTTGCTAGAACTTCTTCAAAACCATAAAGGGTTTTGGCAACCATTTTAAACGAATTACTCACTATTTTCTTTTTCGACACGAAGGTATTTAAATTTTTAAGTGTAAAGGTTTAAAACTTTAAACGACTTCTATAATTAAACCGTAAAAATACACTAATTTTGCGCCCTATGCTAAAAGATTCAACAATGTGGTATGCATCATGGTTTGACACACCATACTATCATATCTTATATAAAGATAGAGATCATACTGAGGCTAAAGACTTTATGGATAACATCACTAAGTATCTGAGCTTAGAAGCTGGTGAAAAAATTCTGGATTTAGCTTGTGGTAAAGGTAGACATAGTATCTATTTAAATACATTAGGTTATGATGTAACTGGTGTAGATCTCTCTAAAAATAGTATTGAATATGCTTCACAATTTGAGAACGAAACGTTAAAATTTAGGGTGCACGATATGTGTCAGCCATATTCTGAGAAATTCTCTGCTGTTTTTAATCTTTTTACTAGTTTTGGTTATTTTGACAAGGAAGAGGATAATCTAAATACGATTAGAGCTATTAAATCAAACCTAAATGAAAAGGGATTCGGTGTTATTGATTTTATGAATGTCGATTATATCATTCAGAATCTGGTAGCCCAAGAAACGAAAGAAGTTAATAACATTTTATTCAATATTAAGAGATACTATCAAGATGGATATATCTTTAAAGAAATTGGATTTAGAGATAATAACGAGGATTTTTTATTTACAGAACGTGTTAAAAGCATTACACTAAGTGATTTTAAAAATTACTTTACAAATGCTAATGTAAATTTGTTGGATATTTTTGGCAATTATCAACTTCAGAAATTTGATAAAACTACTTCGCCAAGACTCATATTAATTTTTAAATAGTGTACAACTATATATTATCCATAACAGCTGTATTTATAGGAGCTTTATTAGTTTTTATTTTTAAAACTTCTAACCAAAAGAGCTTAAAACTACTTTTAGCTTTTAGTGGTGCTTTTCTTCTTGCGATCACCATTTTCGATTTATTACCAGAGGTATTTGAAGATAATCTCTTTGCAAAACGTACCGGTGTTTGGATTATGATTGGTATTCTTCTTCAAAAAGTATTAGAATACTTCTCTAAAGGGGCAGAACATGGACACATACATCTTCATGAAGAAACTCGTCGGATTCCAAAATTATTATTTATTAGTTTAGGTCTACATGCCATTCTCGAAGGGTTTCCGATACACCATACAGATGGGATTTTATTAGGTATAATTATACATAAAATTCCTATTGCCATGATTTTAACAACTTTTTTATTAAATACCAAAATCAAAAAAAGTGTCATTATCATATCATTAACTTTATTTGCGCTAATGACCCCTCTGGGTACTTTCATTTCTGAAAACTTTACTATGATTCAGAATTATTATAAAGAAATTACTGCATTAGTTATTGGTATATTTCTGCACGTGTCTACTACAATTCTGTTTGAAAGTAATGAAGGCCACAAATTTAACATTACAAAACTTATGGTTATTCTTATAGCTACAGTTACAGCATATATTATATAATGTTTAGTAAATCAGAATCAAAACAAATACGTCAGGAATTCTGGACCAGTTTTGGTAAAGAATACCCTCGTAAGTGGGTATTGTATAATACCAAAATCAAAGATGTAACCCTTAAATTTACATTTACTACAAAAAAAGCCCAAGTATCTATTGATATCGAACCCTATGATAAGATAATCAAAGCATATTATTATGATAAATTCATTAGTTTAAAAAAGATTCTTACCAGTGAATTTATAGAAGATATTATCTATAATGAGTTCTACGAACTTGATAGTGGTAAAGTTATATCCCGTATATATGTAGAGATAGATAATGTAAGCATCCATAATAGGAACACTTGGTCAGAAACCATGGCTTTTTTATCAAAAAACATGGATAAACTTGAAGAGTTTTTCTTAGAGTATAAAGAATACATTAGTGATTAAGTTTAGTTACTAAAAGTGTTCGATACTCATTTATCGGTTACATATTCTTTCCTAAAAAGCTATTATTCTCCTCTAAAAGATTAGAATGGGTTGATTTAAAGGCAATCTCATTTCATTAAAAAATTGATATAAATACTGTTCAACTACAATAGTAGTTATTCTAAATATATAATTAGATAGTTGCATCAAAAAGTAAGTTTAAGACTACAATAATAAACAAAAATAAAGCTAAAATATTATTTTAATCATGATTTTATGCATTTAAACTGATTATTTAGTATTTTTTTAATATATTTAGATACCCCAAAATCTATGCTGAACATGAAGATTGTCAAAATTAAGAAGCATTACATATGTTTACTATGTATAAGTTTGCTTTATTCTGTTGTATACCCCCAACAATATGAAGAAATGTCTTTTTCGGAATTAGAAAATGCAATTATCCATACCGAAGACCATTTAAATTCAACAATAAGAAGAGCCAATGGTATAATGATTATTGAAACGATAATTGATATTTCAGAAAAATTCAATCCTAAACAAGAATATTATTTAAAAGGATACTCCTACAATTTGCTTGGAAAAATTCACTTTTCGACTAAAGATTATAAAGAAGCACTTAAAAACTACAAAATTGCAGAATTATTTGTAAAAGAACTTGAAGGGTTTCAGGAACTATCTATCGATATAAATAACAATATTGCCCTAGTATATATAAATGGATTTAACAAACCTAAAAAGGCTCTTAAGAGGATAAAACATATCTATGAAAAATCTGATGATTTAAATGAAAATTCGCAACATATTTTAGCGTTAAACCTGGCGAATATTTATATAAAAACAAAGAATTACAATAAAGCATATCATCTATTAGAAAAATGTAAAAAATACTTTATTGATCAACAACAACAGCCATCAAAATTAGCCACTACCTATACTAGCTACGGCGAATATTATTATCGTAAAAAAAAATATAGTACCGCTATAAAATATTATGAGTTAGCTGCTACCATTGCAGAAAAAAATCAGTTGTTTAGACAGGCAATGACCATTTACAAAAAATATGAAGATTTATTGGTTAAAATTGGAAAAGAAGATAAGGCATATCTAATTCTAAAAAAGTATACAAAGCATCATCAAACTGCACTCGAAATAGAAAAATTAGAAGCCGAACAATATAAAAAACAGCTAATTGTAAGCGAAGAAAAAAACACTATAGAAACTCAAAAAGCACAACAATCGAAGACCATATCTATTTTTACGGTCTCTTTACTTCTTTTATGTTTAATACTCTTTTGCTTCTTTATTTATAACCACAGAAAAACAAAAATCCTCGGAAAATCCCTTGCTTTACGAAATAAACAACTTAAAATTTCTAAAGAAAAATCTGACCATCTAGCTGCTGTAAAAACAAAATTTATATCTACTGTTAGTCATGAACTCAGAACTCCATTATATGGAGTTGTAGGGTTATCATCAATCTTAATGGAACGTATTAAAGATGAAGAGAATCATAAGTTTATAAAATTAATGAAGTTTTCTGCAGATCATTTATTAAACCTTATTAATGATGTACTTCAGGTTTCTAAAATGGAATCTTATGAAATACGTCTTGACAAATCTACTTATGATATTAAAAATCTAGCCGATGATATTAAAAACTCATTCGAATATCAAGCAGATAAAAACGGAAATACTTTGCATCTTAATTTCGACCCTAATATTCCCAATTTGCTTATTGGAGATTCGGTGAGGTTATCTCAGATTTTTATTAACCTTATCAGTAATGCTAATAAATTTACTAAAAAAGGAAACATTTGGTTAAATTTTATAAACCCAATTATTACTGATAATATGGTTGAAATAACTTTTGAAATAAAAGATGACGGAAGAGGAATTCCTTTAGACAAACAAGAAATAATATTTGATAAATTTTCTCAGGCTAATTCTAAAGATCATACTACAGGTACTGGTCTCGGGTTACATATAGTTAAGAACTTAGTTGATCTTCATGGAGGAGACATTAAACTAAAAAGTACTCCAGGGGAAGGTTCTACATTTTATTTTACTGTCTCTTTTGAAATTGATACCGTGAGTGAAGTAAATAACACATCAAATAACACCAAAAATTGTATTTCATTACTAAACACTAAAGAGTATAACATTCTAATTGTCGAGGATAATAAAATAAATCAAATAGTTACCCAAAACATTCTTAAAACAAAGGGATATTATTCTGAAATTGCTGATGATGGATTGATAGCGATCGAAATGGTGAAGGAAAAAAAGTATGATCTTATATTAATGGATTTAAACATGCCAAATATGGGCGGGATGGAATCTACTAAAATAATTAGAGAATTTAATTCTGATGTGCCTATTATAGCGTTGACTGCCTCGGATACTCAGGATACTATAAAAGCAATACTTAATTCAGATTCTGGTTTCAGTGATTTTATGAGAAAGCCATACAAAAGTGAAGAGTTTTTCAGGAAAATTGAATTGAATATTTCTACTACAATTTCAAAGGCATCATAGATTTATTACATAAAAAAAACCCTTCATTA
>NZ_JACB01000052.1 GCF_000520975.1 Aquimarina megaterium XH134 | reverse complement strand
TGGGGTTGCTGAGCTTGTCGAAGCAAAAGTTCTTTTTAAGACTACTCTGCCTTGCTTGTCTTTATATTCCCTGGTCGTACGATTGTTACCATCTGCCAGAGTCCAGTTTTCATCTTTGGTAATAGTTACATATAATTGATCAGGATCGTAATGCGTATCTTTTACCAAACTAGGGTCTTCTGTATTGCCAGGATTGGCAAAATTTACTTTAAAATGTACCACTTCATTAGCTATATTGGTATTCCAATCAAATTTAATAGTATGATCTGTATCACTATCTTTAATAGCTTTCCATGCTGTACCTGGTGCTCCCTGTTCTAGTACGCGATTAAGCGGTGACTTATCAAATACACTTTCTGAGTAGGCATTGATCTGGTTAAGATCGGTTATCCCGGGAAAATCACTAGCATAGGTATCCTTATAATACTGGTTAATATCAGTATTTACATCGATCTCTTTATAACTCCCAATCGTATTACTTGCTTCAAAAGGAAGGTATTGTTTATCCTGTCTGCCATAGGCATCATAGGTGATATGGGTTACGATGTCTTTACCATCTCGCGAGGCTTTGATCGCTCGTTGTTGTATAGGTCTACCCAAGCCATCAAAATAGGTAACACTTTCTATCGCTCTGTCTATATCATTGATATTAGAGCAGTTTACATTCTCTAACTCGGCAATGATCATTGGAGTTTGAGGAACTACCGTATGTATATAGTTCTTATCGGATAATACTACCTGGGCTTGAAGCTTCAATCCCATAAGCAGTACTATAATACTGTATATAATTTGTTTTTTCATCTTACTATATTGTTTATAGGATTAATGTTGTTCTCCTGTATTACCATCACCGTTACCGCCACCACCAGAGGATTTACTAACAATCACTGGCATAGTTTTTAGTACCGACTGGTTTGTTCTGGTATCTGTCACAGTAGCCTGAATTTCATACTCCCCGTTGTCTGTAGTACCATAAGAGAATGAAGTTCCTGTTCTATTAGAGGTATAGGTAGACGAAGGATTTGATAATCGCCATACTTTCCAGGTAACGGTACTATAATGCCCCGAACCTGCACTTTTTGTTAAATTAAAAGTTACACTAGGATTAGCATTGGTAAGCGTAGCATTACCCGGGGTTACATTAATCACCATAGGATTATAGGAATTGATAATAACACTACCTTCTTTAAAATGCTCAGAAACGGTATCGTCTATAACAAGAAATTTAATCGTATATTCACCAGCAGTTGGGAAATTATTAGAGTAACTAGTACCTGTAGCACTCTGTATTACATTATTTACATACCATTCGTACCTTCGATGTCCTGATCCCCCTCCAATACCATTGGCGCTAAAGTTAATAGTAGTTCCTTTTACAATATCGGTTGTGGTTGCACTTATTGTAGGGGTGTTTAAAGGATTATACACATGTAATGGCCGCACCGCACTGTTTACAGACTTACCACTTATATTATCGATCACTTTAGAGTATACATTGTATGTTCCTGCGGTACCTGGATTGTATGTAAACGTAGTTGCTGTACTGGCCTGCTTTACATCATTTACATACCATTCGTAGCGTAGATCACCAGTACCACCTCCTATACCCGTAGCACTAAAATTTACATGGGTACCTGTGATCACATGCGTATAATTTGCATTTACCGTAGGGATCGTAATAGGAGGGTAGGCCACCACTACAGTCATCGTGGTATTCACCCTGTGTTTGGTTTGACTATTATAGGCTATTACTGATACAGTGTATGTTCCTTCACTACTAAAAGACCTGGTAAAACTTGTGGTACCATCACATTGTTCTTGTGTACCATCTACAGACCAGGTATACAGGTTCGCGCCACCGCTTCCTGAAGTATTGGCCGTAAAGGTAACTGTTTGATTGGGTTGAACAGATCCAGAAGCCGAGAGCTGGATAGTCACCCCACCAAGAATATCAGATTGCTGTCCCTGGTAGTTATAACGTATTTGTTGATCGATATGCTGATCATGATCCAGAGCATATTGTAAGCGATTCATTTCATCATATTTGTAGAAAGTAGTATACCCTTTAAGATCTGTCATACTCGTCGGCCCAACCAGTGGATCATAGGTATATCCTGTTACCTGCGCATCTGCAAAATAGGCATGCTCTCTAAGATCTTTAAACAGATTACGCATCGTTACCTCTTCTGCTGCTGTATCTTCTGTATTCGATACGGTTTGTAACTGGGTGATTAAGGAACTTGCAGTTGAAGGAATCCCGGTATAAGTAGCATTATCGATCTTTACAATAGGCTGAGTGTTATTATATCCCCAGACATACATAGTATGACGCCCATCGACTTGAGAAACTTCTAAAGGATTTCCCTGGGGATCATAAGCCTGATACTCCAGGCGATCTTGTAGCACATTAACAATGCTTTTTTGTCCTTTTAATGTTTTGATCATCCTGGGGAGTAATATGCCATTACCCCAATCTTTATATTCGGTGTTTTGAAAGGCGACAAACGCACTACTTTCTTTCGTTTGGGTTTCTATAGGCGTGGTGATCCTGTTTTGAGCCACCAAAGCATCATTAACCGTACTACTCTTATCATAGGGATAGGTATACTCGGTAAGTATATTTTTATCATCACTATCTGTATAGGTTTGCGTTTTTAACTGCCCATATTGGTTGTCATACGTATAGGTAATATCCCTGGTAATGGTTTTTCCTGCATGAACTTCTATTTGTTTAGACGATGTAACGGGAAATATCTCTGAGTAGTTGATATATTCTTTTACTCCAAAATAATTAGGAACATCTGTGTAATTATATTCTGTTACAGATTCTGGATCATAAAAAAAGACGATTTGACCAGCTTTTAAATTATATGAGTTTAAATGCTCTAAAGCTCCAAAATTCTTATGTATAACACTATGATAATTGGTAGTACTAGCAATAGAGGCGTATAGATTGTTTTCCTTTTTCAATGCCTTTTGTTTCAGTACTTTTCCTCTTCGCCAGTTGTTTTTTTCGGTTGGAGCAAAAGGAAAAATTTCTTCTATATCGGGACCTCCAGAAAATAGACGTTGCGTTCTTTGATCTTCTGCATTATCACCTACTTTAATTTCTTCGACAGATTTGTATAAGACCGGACTCCCAATATAGCTACTTAACGGGATACTGCTCGAAGATCTGTTTTTTATTACAGCACACTCGTTTTTGGCTACATACCCGTGTATTTCTCCGGTTCTATATATTGGTTTAGAGAGATTGATTCCTGTAGATTTTCCTGCCTCATCGTCATAAGAATATGTTTTAGTAATACAATTTCCTTCTTTATCACAAGATTTTACCTGTGCTACCCGAATACCTCCAAAAGGAATGTTAGCATATGTTGGCGTAGGGGTACTACCACTAGCTTTATAATACTTTATATCTACACTGGCTTTAGCATAAGAAGGATTGTTAGGCTCTATAGGCCTATTGATATATACTTCTAGCTCATATTCTCCCGGATCCAACTTAAATATCGTTTTATCCTTGTCTATAGGATCTTTTGGATCAAGTTCGATTACAAGCTGATCATATAGGTAATTACATATGCTACCAGGGGTAACACAACTCACGGTTGATGCTACATTTTTCTTTTTAAGTTTAACCAGGGCTTCTGCCCCTCCGCCGGTAGCTCGTAAATTATATGAGATAGAAATATAAGTTCCCTGCCCGGGGATTTCTCCCGGAGTGAAAGTAATCGATTTGGTTTCGGTTACAAATTGACTGTCGGGATAATCGGTTGATTTTAAAAGTAGCCCATCTGGAGTATTCAATCTGTCTTCTATACCAATTTCTCCGGTATCTAATGCCCCGTATACTTGATTTTGAGCATAGGTAATTTCAGAATATCCTTTGGTAGGGTAATATATTCTTTTTAATGCCCCTAATCTAGTACTATTAAAATCAGGAGATCGATTTGAGTTTGAAGAAACCAGGCATCCAGAAGTATTGGTGTTTCCATTATAATATCCCCAATAATCCTGTTTATAGTAAGGAATCTCTATATGTGAACCATCAAAATACTCGAATGTGTAATAATTTCTTTGTGTATTAGGTGTGTGTTTACCCTTATGAATTGCGGTAAGTAATTTTCGTTTTATAGTCTTATCATCATAAGCAAACGCATATTGCATAATATCCTGCCCTACGGTGTTTTTGATCTTAATACCATCAAGGGTCACCGGGTTTTGTCCTTCGGGAGCAGAGTTTAGTATCGTATAGTCAAAGGTTACGGTTTCTGATGGAGTAGTAATCGTACTAATACTTAATCCCTGGGTATTCGAAAGTGTTTCACTTTTAAAGAGCCCTATCAGATTAGGTTTGGCCTGGCAATAGTCTGAATCATATGTAGGAGCCGCGGTTACCCAGGTGTCTGAATGTACTTTTTGACGTGTGTGTTGATTTACATAGGTAAATGTAATTTCTTTGGTATTAGGCAGTACAATTTTATTGATCACCCAGGCCGATGTATATACCTGGATATGATCTCCGTTCTCTGTGGTGGTTTCTTCTTTATCATTAAAATAATATTTGATCCCAGAATCATCGATAAGTTCGAAACCGCCATTATTAGGTAAACGGGTAAGTTTGTAATTCTTATATGGTGCAAAAACAGCTTCATCATTATGATTTAGATAAAAGGTAGCCGATAAAGATCCTACACTAATGATGTATTTATCAGATTCGGTATCCCATTTTCCGGATACGGCTCCGCGAACAAGTGCATTTTTATCTGCATTAGACATCCCATCTTTATTGGTATGAAATTGATATACTTTTTGACCAATAGCATTGGGGCCAACATACCCAAGTGGTGATTCATCAGGAAGACCACGAATCTGTCGAGTGATCATACCTTTTCCTATAAAATCCCAGCCTAATCCAACAGCTCCGGGGATAGCTTCTACTTGCAGACCGGCATAGTTATAGGATAATGAAATTGGTAAACTAAAACCTGCTTCGTTAATAGTATGCAATGGGATGCCGTGATTGATTCTTCCTGTAGAAAGGTTTACAGGAATTTCTCCATATTTGCCCAGACTAGCAGCCTCGGGAGAGGTTGGAAAAATCTGTGGTGGCTGTGCGGGTGATGGCTCTGCCTGACCAAGAACTATAAGTCCCAGAAGCAAGAATGCCACCGTAGTAATAAGATGTTTCATAAAAAAGTAATTAGTGACTGATTTTGTTTTTTTAATTGTATTCCCAATGCAATATTAAATCATGCCAGTTTCGTTTTTCGGGACTGAGAAAAAAAATGAAAGTTTTTTTCGAAAAAATAAAAACCTGATGTTAAGGAGAGGTAAACACCAGCATATAGGGTAGAACCCATACTAAAAAAATAGAGCAGAAATCAATCTGCTCTATGTTAAGAATTACTGTAATTAATTTGGATTTGGCAGGCTAATTGCCAACGATCACGCGTGCTGCCAGATACCCATTATAAAAAGAAGTATTGGTACGTTTAAAACGTTTCATGACTTTATCAATCTTATTACTAAGTAAAGCCGAGGTTTGATTAAAAAGATCAGACAAGGTAGCTGTGGCTTGTTTTTGAGTAATACGATATTGTCTGGGTTGGCCATTAAGAACCATAAAACTGTCAAAACTATTTTTTAGGTCAGTGATTTGATCCTGGGTCACCCCATAATCTGCAAGAGGAGCTATGTTTTGATCTAATAATGAGATGGTTTCTGTAACGACAGTCACAAAATCCTGATTGCGCAGACTATATAGATCGGTAAAACTTTTTGCTGCTTTTTGTTCTAATACTGTATTACCTTCTACAGCTGCATAAGCCTCTAGTGCGTCATTAAGAATGTCTCCTTTTTCTGATACAAACCGTTTTTGAATAGTTTTATTACTACCTAGATATACTCTAGAGGCTTCCTGAGTATCTTTGTTTTCATTAATTTGTATCAATAACTCATCTAGCTCGTTTTTAAAAGTTACTAATACGGGTACACTGCTCCATATATTGGTATTGGTATCCATAAATGTTTGTACTGCCTGGTACATTTCTAATCGATTGATCTGTCTTTGATCCATAAAAATTGGGTTTTAAGTGTATACTAATTTGTGTGCTATAATGTATTTAAGCATATGCTCTTAGTATATTTACCTAGTTGCTATTTTGTTACCCCTTCCCCTTATTTTTTTAGACAGCATAGCAAGTTATTTTCTATATGTAAAAGGCTATTTATTAAATCGAAGTATACATTTTCTTAATGCAGATGCTTATTTGTAGAATGTAAGGGTACATTTTTTTGATGTAGATGGTCATTTTTTGAATGTAAGGAAATGTTTTTTGAATGTAGAAGAGTATTTGTTGAGTAGTAGTGTATATTTTCTTACTGTAGCTGGATGTTTTTTTAATGATTTACTGTTTTTTTTAAACCCGATGACGCGGATTACAAATCCGCGCCATCGGGTTTTTGTATTGTCAGTATGACGTCGTGTTTTTCCTTAACGTAACAGTATTGATCATTCGGGTTAAAAAAAATAGCGAGGACAACCATGACATCATCCTCGCTATTACCCAAATCCTGAACTTAACCTAATACCATTTAGTGTAAACATAAGTGCTAAATGGTATACTTTATTATCGGATTAAAAAACTGCCTTTATATTTTTGTTTGTTATCGCCTCTTAAGATGTAATAGTATACACCAGGGATAAGGTTTTTGGTTTCAAAAGTTATACTGTTATTATGTAAAGCCATACGTTCTTGTCGTACTGTTCTTCCTATCATATCGATAACAACCATTTCTATGGTCTGGTGTGTGTCTGGTACTCTAATCGTAGTTTTGTTTCTAAAAGGATTAGGATAATTAGAAAGTGTAGTCACTGCGATTTGTTCATCGGTTTCTACTTGTGCGATTTGGTCATCATTATCTTCTTCCTCATCTTCTGCTACCACAGCTGGTGTCTCGGGATCTAATTCTGGATCTATTGTTGTCGTACTGGTGAATGCCAGATCCGATACTTCTAAATGAAATGGAGTAAAGTTTTGGTAATCTCCCTGTACAGAAAATACAATGCTTCTTACTTTTTTGAAGGTTTCATTTTCTTTATTCCCGTTTGTAAAATCAGCAAAAGAAATGGTATGTGTTGTTTTTTTATCGGTGGCAGCAATTCTATATCTAAGTCTGTTACTCCAGTTTGTAAGGCCTTCGGTTACTAATATCACCTCGATATCTCTATCGTTATACATTTCGAACTGTACAGCATCGTAGTCAGATACAGCTAGTGTAAGTTCACCTGCCAATATATTTCTAAAAAGATTTAGCGTTTCTTTTACTTCGCCATATACCAATGCATTACGTTCTATAGTATACTCATTTTTCTGTGCTGCTGTATCATGTGTTGTGACTTCAAAATTCTCGATTACTACTCCTTGTTCCTGGTAATCGATACCCCAGGGACCATCTGCCAGGTATAATGCATCTAATTGAGCAGAGTTTTCTCCTTTGATAGAGAACCCGATATCAAATAAATGTCCTGTCTCTATAGTGATTTGCTCATTGTATGCTCCTGATAGTGCTACGGTTTCAATCATATTGTGTTCTTTTGACTGTTCAGTCGTTCTAATGTTACCATTAAATGTCATATGATGAGCACCTAATTTATTGATGATATTAAGGGTTAGTTTTCCATCTGCATATGATCCTTTTTCTACAAATACTGTAGGTACCCTATGACTCACTTTATGACTACGCATAGGTTTATCGGTCGTAAATGTATCTAAGATGTGATTGGCAATATTGGCTACTTGTGGTACCGATCCACCCCATACCTGGAAATTTAAATAATCTCCATCTGGGTAGTTACCGATATTCCATAAACTATAGATTTCATTTTCAGATTCACCTTTCTTAACCGAGAAGGTTAATGCATATTCAATTTGACCTGTAGCTCTTTCTATTCTGGTACTTACAAGCGTATGATTTTTGATAGTAACGGTTCGTACATCTAATAACTTAGAGCCGTTTAATCGATCACATATGGTTTTCGAATGATCATATATAGAACCTTTGGTCGATGTTGCCAGTGCCGCAGCTACTCTTTCATTTCCTTTATAGTAATCTACAGAGAATACAGCTTCTGCATTGGTGATCCCCAATAGGTCTTCTGGGCTGGATACATAAGTAGACTCGGTCCCAAATATTCCTGTATTAGGGAAATAGATACTTAAATCTTCATTGTTTGCAGATTTGTATGATTTCGTACCAGGCTGAAATCTCTTTTGACTCTTTTTGGTATTGAAAACGCTGTTTGTTTTTGTTCTGCTAAAGTTACGTTTAGCGATTAAGCTGGCTAAGTCACCATTACTTTCTAATCCTCCATTATTGGCAGAAGTAACATCGGTAGCAGTATCGATATCTACGCAATTATCTGTTGAGATTGCTGTATAAGGGCTTGCAGTGATATAGAATAAGGCGTCGTTAAAATCCTGATCACAAGAAGCATAATCTCTTCTAATATCTTCAAAACCTAATATAATTCTTTCGTTATCGGGATCAGATAATAAAACATTGTGATATCGTAGGGTAGGATCTGTTTCTGGATTATAATCCGGATTAGAGTGTAGTTGCCAGTGTCCTGTTCCTACACAACCGTCTGACCATGCATTGGCTAGCAATACCCATCCTATTCCTGTATTTGGAGGAAAAGTTCCTATTTTTACTTTATCACCTACTTCTAATTCGCCACCGCTTCCTACAGCAGATACATTAGGGAAAATGATCGTAATATCTTCTGGTGCTGGTATTGAAGGTGATGGGTTATTAATATCATACGTATAGAACCCCAGTGTGTTTTTATATCCTGCTCCTTCTCCTATAAAAGTAACCCATATATCAGCTTGTTCCTGTACTTCAATATCTGTATCATAACCCGAAGAAATATAGTGAGGGTTAAAATCTGGTACCGGGTACCCTTCTGGTAGCGCATTATTTATCAAATCGATAGTTTCCTGGGTAACTACATCCTGCCCGTCTAAATACAGTGGCTTTCCGTTAGAAGAAAAATCACCTAAATAGTTATATCGGTCACAAATCTCTGGGATAGGAAAACTTGCAGGGGTTTGCCCTCCGTTTTCTGGAGCAAAACTACTTTTTCTTAAATCAAAGCTATCGTCTAAACCATCATTATCATTATCAACTCCGGATAGTGTAGTTTCTGCAACTCCGTCACCATCACTATCATATGCTTCGGTACTATCAGATATACCATTATTATCAGAATCAGTATCCAGGTGATCATAAGCATCGGTACCATCGGTATTTACGGTTCCGTTTACAGTTCCTGCATAATCAGGATCAAAGGCATCATCCATACCATCGTTATCTTCATCAATATTAGATAATCCCTGGTAGCTAGCACTATTTTGTCCTTCTATGATATCTACAATCCCATCATTATCAGAATCGATATCGTAGCAATCGTATATCCCATCATTATCTGTATCTAGTAGCGTAACTGTATTTCCTTGATCAGGATCAAAAGCATCTGCTAATCCATCGAGATCGGTATCCAGAAAGTTGTTGTCTGATCCATTGTAGACCCCGTCGTTATTCGTGTCTTTATCGCCTTGCCCTGCTTCTACAATATCATAGATACCATCGTTATCAGAATCGATATCCAGAAAATCGGGATTACCGTCGCTATCTCTATCAAAAGCATCTTGTACTACATTGTCTCCGTTACCACTGATATCATTATCAAGGTAGTTGTATAAATCATCTCCATCATCGTCTCCGTAAGGGTTCATACCGTTACATTCTGCAATATTTGTTATACCATCACCATCACTATCGGTATCCATAGAATCTAAGGTACCGTCTTGATCTTTATCCAGTGGAGAAATACCGTTGGCACATTTAAAACCGTCATTAGAGTTTGTGGTCTCGGTAAGATTAAGCAATGTAGCTGTTGGGGTAGCACTTTCGTAATCATTGATTAGGTATAAACCTCCGTTGTTAACAGATAAATACAATCTGTTATTAGCATCGGCATATGCTGCACCAAAAGTACCTGTTGGTAAATTGGTTACTGCTTTTTCAGAAAATACGGGTGTTCCCGAAGACAGGTCCCATTTGTATAGTTTTCCTCTGCTTCCTCCATAAAAAGAACCATTTATATAGGCAATATCTGCACAAGTACTAGGCGAAGCCTGATCAGCCTCTACAACCTCGAAAACGGGAGAAGAAGAACCGTCATAGTCTTTTAGGTTTGTTATTTTATGAAATGTTTTTTTATTGTTGTTTTGATACACCCAAAGGTTTCCGTCTGCATCTACATCTGCTGCATACCCACCTCCAAAAACTGTTGTCCCGGCAGGGGTTACAGCACCAAGATCAATCACCATATCTTTAGCAATTCTAAGGAGATGATTGTCACCTTTCTTAATGGCATACAGGTAATTATCTTCAGGATTATATCCTCCCGCATTGTAGGTAGTAGAATAGGTGTGTAGTGCTTCAGAATATGAACCGGTAATGGGATCATATGCTTTTAAAGATCCAGAGATTACCTGGTAGAAATTACCTTCATCACAATCAAAGGGTTGTTGAGCGTTTACGGATAAAGCTATCAAGAAGGCTATAAGGGTAGTTATTTTTTTCATGTTGATATAGATTTAGGTTTCTGATGTCTAAAATTAATCTATATCAACCCCTTATGTTGGCGTTATTCGATCAGTGGTAATTTGCTGTAGATGAATGGGTTTTACGAAGAGATGAGTTTTTAAACCGGATAATCAATGTCTGAGGATAGGATTTAAAACTTCTTGTCAGTCTGAGACATCCAATAAAATTTTATCCAGTGAATGAACTGACGTTCCAAAGCAGAGCTTTGATTATCTTTTTTCACCAGTATAAGATTTGTTTTGCGTTAAAAAATATTGAAGCCTTGGAAAGATTTTAGCACAATAAATCTGGTTTTCAGTGAAACTGAAAAATACCTTGAAAAAAGCGCCTTTTCTTTTGGTTCTGTTTGCTGCAGGGCGAGCAAAGAAATCGTAGATTCATGAACTCAATATTATCAAATAAAAACCTTGTGAACTAAAATGAACAGAAAGCCAAATTGAAGGAAATTAGATGAAATTTAAGAACTGTAAATATTTGAAAAACAAATTGTTATAAAATACGTCAATGGTAGCCTGTCGAAGACATTTGAAAATACAAATTTGAAAGCACTTCGACAGGCTCAGTGTGACAAATCAATGAAATGATGCTAATTTAGTTTAAAGCATATTAAGACGCTTCATTAACTCTGGTCGGTTAGAACGGCTTACGGGGATAACATCTTTTGCAATAAGTACACTATTGTCTTCTATATCAATAATTTTTTTGATATTAATGATATAAGATCGATGTACTTTTAAGAAAAGGTCGGTGGGTAGTTTTTCTTCAACTTTTTTTAAGGTAGAATGCACCGTATAATTTTGCTTTTCGGTTTTTATCAGTACATAATCTCCTTTGGCTTCTATTAAATTAATAGTTGGGATATTAATCTTTATTAATCTCCTATCGATATTAATATAAAGTTCATTTTCTTCAGAAGAAGATGTGTTTGATGGTAGTTCTGTAGAAGTCTCTGCAGAGGCTTCTGTTGTTGTAACTGTTGTTGCACTTTCTGCCTTTTGTATTGCTTTAAGAAATCTAGGTAAGGTTATCGGTTTTACCAGGTAATCTACAATACACTCATACTCAAAAGCTTCTAAAGCAAAATTCTTATCAGAAGTTGTTAAAATAATCTTTGGCGGATTTTTTAGGGTATCGATAAAATCAAAACCTGTAAAATCGGGCATATGAATATCCAGAAATATAAGATCTACCTCTTCTTTGTTTAAGAATTTAATAGCCTGAATTGCATTAGGGAAATCCTCAATCACATTGAGTTCATCAACCTGCGAACAAAGTTGTTGAATAATCATTCTTGCGGTTTCTTCATCATCTATAATTATGCAATTCATAGTAAGTTGGTTTTTAAGGATTTTTTAAAGCGTTTTTAGAAAATGCTCTATGGATTCTAAAATTAATATAAATTTTGAATATAGAGAAGTGTTACTGCTTTTTAGCTCTTCTTCAAAATCTATTGCAGTTTGATACCCTTCTTCAAAACCAAACATTCCGATTTTATGTTTTAGTTTATGCACATTTTCTGCTGCTTTAGTATATGCTTTTGAGGTATAATTTTTAAGAAATTCATCTTTTTCATCAGGAAATTCTCGTTTTACAATACCAATTAATTTTTGTTCAAAAGCTTCAGAACCTGCAGCCAGTTCTTTTATATATATGAGATTAGGAGTTTCGTTCATCGGTTATTTTTTTAATGTAAAATAAAAAGTAGTTCCTTGCCCTTCTTCAGATTCGATCCAGATTTTACCATTATAAAATTCTACTATTTTTTTTACGATCGATAATCCAATACCTGTTGATTTTTTTTGATCATCAAGCGTTTGAAATATCTGAAATATCTTGTTGTGATATTTTTTAGAAATCCCTCTTCCATTGTCTTTAATACCGAATTTCCAGAAATTGGGGATTTCTTCATACATTACGATAATCTCTCCTTTATCCTTGTCTATTGCTTGTATCGCATTATTAATTAAATTCTGAAATATTTGCTTAATTCGTGATACATCTGCATATATAACAGGAAGTTTATCGCGTGTACTAATTGTAATATGATCAGGAGGATGTATGAGATGTGTAATATCTTCGATTAAGATATTTACATCAATATCAGATTTTAAATTCCTCGATTTATCACTAATTATAGAGTACTCTAAAATCCCACTGATTAGATTATCCATTTTTTCAATATTTTGATCTATCAAATCCAGGTTCTTTAGTATTGGCGCTTCAAGTTCTCCGTTAGCATCTTCTTTTATCCAGTTAATAAGCGTATTGATACTTCGTAACGGAGATTTTAAATCGTGAGATACTACATGTGCATAATCGTTAAGTTCTTTGTTACTTTTTTCTAAATCCTTGAGGAGCAATTCTCTTTGTTTCTCGATTTCAGAAATTTGAACAGCTTGCTCTTCGATCATTACCGCAAGTTCGATTCCCGAGAGTTCGTTTCCATTTTTGCCTCCTTTCATATTTTTGAACGTTATGGATTGTAGAATCCTGGTGGCATCGGTTAAACTGGCAATCACCTTTTTTTGCTGTTCTGCTTCCTGCTGAAGCTTTTGATTGGCATCAAACAATTCTTTAGAACTTATAGACATTGCCCTTTGTAACATGCCTAGTTGATCTTCAAAATTATGATAGGATCTATCAATAGCATTTAAAAATTTTTCTGAATACTGAGATTCTTTATGCTCGGTATTCAAATGTTTTTTGATTTGTCTGGTCAATAACGAGTGCATATTATTCACTAAATAAAGTTAGGGTCATGGTTTGATTGTGTAGTTCGCAGTTTGAATTTTTTCCTTCAAAAGGAGAGAGTTCACCATACGAATAAAATCCAGCTACAGTAGCCTGGGTACCAATAGCATCTATAACTTCTTCTACTTCTTCTTCAACACGTTGATCCATGACTAATTTTCTACCGATACAGCTTACCAATACTGCTAATTCGGGTTTGTGTTTTCTGTCTTTCATTCCTATTTCTGCTGCTTGCAATGCTCCATCTATAATATTATCAATATGTCCCATCATTAATTGAACTACAGCCCCCTCTGGTACATCTCCTGCCAGTGTCATGGTATTGGTTTTCTCATCGATAGATAGAATTGTTCTTACAATAGGTTCTTCTTTATCTTTGGATTTAACACTAAGTGGGTATAATAGTGCAGATTGAGGAAGTTCTGCAGCTTTATCACCCAAATATTTTTTGTATAAATCCAGAGCAGGTTGATGATCTAATTCATACAGTACATTCTGATCAGATTTTGTAATAATTCGCTCTGGCCCAAAAGGAGTCCACCCTCCATACTGGGCATAACTAATCTCTAGAGATTCACCATAAAAAGCGATTAATATCACTTCTCCTTCTTTAGGATTCTCATTATATCCCGATATTGTTTTTTCAAATCTAGAATCATCCCCACAGAGTCCTCCTGTAATAGCAATATTGTCGATCCTTGTTTCTAACCCTTCGATTAAGGCCGAACCGTTTATAAAACTGCCTTCAGAAATAATAAAAATATGTTTTAAGCCTTCTTTTGGTACTTTTTGAATCAGTTTGTTTCCTAGTTGTATTGCATCTTTATTATTATCGATACTATTTTCTCGAAATATGGCATAGGTGCTTTTTTCAAACTCTATTGCAGTTAATGCTATCGAATCATCAAGAACTTTACTCCCAATAATTTCACCGGCAGTAGAACCGATAACAATTTCTCCATCTGGGAATAGTTTTTTAACGTCGTTATAAACTTCGGGATTCTCTAATTCATATCGATTTCCGAAAACCAGTACTAAAGGGTTTTTTAGTTTTTTTTCTGTCGTGACAACAGCAGTCCAATCTTGATTTTTTTTCTTTTCAAATTGTTGAAATCTCATAGGTCCTATTTTTTTAATGTGAAATAAAATGTTGTACCCTTACCTAATTCACTTTCTAGCCATATATCGCCTTCATATAGATCTATTATTTTTTTTACAATTGCAAGTCCGATTCCAGAAGAGTTTTCGTTGTCTCCTACAGATTGAAACATCTTAAATATCTTCTCGTGATGTTCTTGTTTTATACCAATACCATTGTCCTTAATACTAAAGAGATGATGTATTTTTTTATCTTCGTAATCAATTTCTATTTTTCCGATTTCTTTATCGGTATAAATAACGGCATTACCAATTAGGTTTTGAAAAAGCTGTTGAATTCTGGTCATATCACCATTGATTACAGGAAGTTTCTTTTTAATAGAAATTTTTATATGATCAGGAATCAGAATGATCTTTTTTAGATCACCTATAAGTATATTAAGATCTATTTCTTTGGTTTGCAGGTTGTCTTTATTACTTACACTAGAATAACTAAGGATATTATTGATGAGAGTTTCCATTTTTTCTAGTGTATTTTCGATCATGGTAAAATGATGTACCCCAGTTTTATCCAGTGTGTCGATATGATCTTCCTTAATCCAGTTTACAAGAGCATTAATACTTCGTAATGGTGATTTTAGATCATGAGAAACGATATGTGCATAATCCTTAAGCTCCTGGTTTGTTTTTTCCAGGTTTTTTACGAGTTGATCTCTTTGTTTTTCTACTTTTAATTGTTCTGTTATATCTTCTATAAATGCAACCTGGTATTTAATGTTTCCATCATGATCTCGTACTGCTGCGATATTGGTTTTGGCCCAAAATGAAGAACCATTGTGTTTTACATATCTTTTGTTTACAGAAAAGCTATCGATTATTCCTGTATTCATCTTTTCTAAATTTTCTGCTACAGCCTCATATTCGTCTTTTATAGAGATATCTTTAACTTCTTTTTTAAGGAGTTCTTCTGCGGTATAGCCTAATAGATTTTGAAATGCCTTATTGGTTTGAACTATTTTACCAAATTGAGCAAGTACAATTCCTAAAGATGAGTTTTCGACAATAACAGATAATTGTTTTTTCTGTTCTTCGAATATTTGTTTCTGTTTAAGTTCTTCGGTAATATCTGTTACAATACCCTGCGCCCCGATAGGAGTCTTGTTTTTATCAAAAATAAGACTCGCATTGATATGTACGGTACGTATTCCATTTTCTTTTGTATATACTCTGGCCTGATAATCAGAAAAAGAACCTTTGGTAACCAATTCCTGAAAAGAAGCCATAGCATATTTGTAATCGTCTTTATAAATAAGTTTTACAACATTTAGTTTTTCTTCGGTAATATCGTATCCAAATAAATTTCTAGCGGCATAGTTCATCTCTAGCACATTACCAAAAATATCCATTCTAACGTAGGCATCCAGTAAATTATCAAATACACCCTGTAATTCAGATTCTTTTTTACCTACCTGATCTTCTAGTTTTTCATTGGTTTTTTTTAATTCTTGAGTAATGAGATAAAGTTCTCGGGATTTATCCTCAAGAATTTTTTCTGCTTGTTTTCGAGCTAATTTTTCTCTTTGTATGGCTCTTTTTAGTATTTCGATATCATCACTACTCATTTGTTTTCACGATACTAAATTTTACTTCCGTTCCATCTGATGTGAGTTTTTCTAGAGTGATTTTGGCTGTAGCATCAAAATGCTCAAAAGTTTTACGCATTAGTCCAAGCCCAAAACTATACATGGCTCTACTGGATTTATAAATCATAACCAGTTTAGAAGCTGTTTTTTCTTGTATTTCAAAAGTGGGAAGTTCTGCATCAGGATATATTTTTCGAACTTCGACATGAATATGATTTTCGATAGAAGATAGCATTTCTATTGGATCGTCGTACTTGTTAATTAAATCGGGGTAGCTACTAGCTAAAACAGAAAAAAAATGTTCGGCATATGTAAGAAGAAGATCGTCGATACTTAGTTTTGTATGCTCGCTAAGATGCTTTAACAATCCCAGCATTTCAGAAAAGTCATAGGTGCCTATGGCCGTATATGCTCCTTGTGAGGGTAGATTAGATTGTTGAATAATTTTATCAACTACTTCTAATCCGAATTTATCTTCGACTAATTCTAAAAATTCTGTAAATACTATTCCTTTCATTCTTTTAAAAACTTTTTGGTTAGATGTTTTTATACCTCAAAAATGCTATTGTGTTGTAGTTTCGAGTGATTTTGCGTGATCTTGAAAGAAAACCATATAGGGGTAGCTATCAGTATTTGAGTTGTAATTACTTTAACTCGAACTGATGTTTTCTTCTCGGGGTATAAAAAACGGATAAGAACTCCTATAGTGACAATATATTTACATTGAATTCATTAAAATGTATTTATTTCATATCCATATTATTTTTTTTGAAGTTTATAAAGATAACCGTTATGCTTTTAAAAGTTCATTAACACTCCAGTATTCGATTAAACATTTTATTTTATGTGTGTATTCTTCATATTTTAATGGTTTTACAATATAACCCGCAGCTCCAATTTCATAGGCCTCTTTAAGATCTTGATGATTATTAGATGTACTTAAAATGATCACCGGTATGTATTGTAATGATGTATCTGATTTTAACTCTTTTAAAAACTCTAAACCATTCATTTTAGGCATGTTTAGATCAAGGAAAATAATATCTGGTTGTTGATCCTTTTGCGCTAAAACATCTAAAGCTTCTTCACCATTTTTGGCCTCTATAATTTTGTGAGGATAATCATTTTTATCCAAAACTCTGGCAAATTTTAGCCGTTCTATTTCATCATCATCTATTAATAAAAAAGTCAAACTCATCGTTTCAGTGTTTTAAGTTAGGTTAAAAAATGTTCTTTAACAACACTAAAGGTCTCCTTTTTAGGGATAATTTTATTGTTACTTTCGTTGAAATGTATTTTTAGTGTAGACGAATGGTAATTTTTTATAGATAAATGGGGGATTGAAAAACATAACAAAATTGAAGTATAGCATGTATATTTTGCAGATAAATGCAGTACTCAAGATAAGTTCATTGGTCACTTCTAAAAATATAGTTGTATCATTACAAAACAATTAAAAAGTTAATCCTTTATTTTAGTATAAATAATGCAAGATAACCCTCAAGAAACATCAGACCCAAAATTAAAAGTTGAAAATGAGATAGATACAATTATTGTTGGTTCTGGAGTAGGAGGGTTAGCTTCTGCAATTTGTCTGGCTCGTAGTGGTCAACGTGTATTAGTTCTCGAACAACATGATGTGCCTGGAGGATGGTGTCATAGTTTTTATCTAAATGGATATAGGTTTACACCTGGAGTACATTATGTAGGGTTGTTAGATAAAGGACAATCGACAAGCGAACTTTATGAAGGACTTGGGATTGCAAATGATCTCGCTTTTTTTAGAATGAATACAAAGGCATACGAACATTGCTGGATTGGTGATGAACGTTTTGATTTTCCTGCTAATTTTGATGAATTATGCGACTCGTTATCACAACGCTTTCCCGAAGAAAAGAAGGATATTAAAAAATACCTCACTATGGTTCGCACAGTGAGTCGACAAATACAATTGATTCCTAAAATAAAAGGCTTTTGGGATCATGTCACTATTCCTTTTCGAACCAAATACATGGGTAAATATGCATTATTTAGTTTAAAAAGAGTGATTGGTTGGTATCTCAAAAATCCATTACTCAAAACAATACTCAATATACAATATGGTGATCATGGATTACCACCAGGTAAAGCAAGTTTTCCTTTGCATTGCGCAGTAATGGATCATTATTTTGATGGTGGTTTTTATCCCATGGGTGGAGGAGGAGCCATAGTAAAGGCAATGACCAATGCTATTAAAAAACATGGTAGTGAAGTGCGTACCGGGCAAAGTGTAAAACGTATTTTATTAGAAGGAGAAAAGAAAAAACGAGCTATTGGAGTCGAACTCGAAAACGGTGAGCGAATTCTTGCCAAAAGAGTGATCTCTAATGCAGATCCGGGGAAAACCTATTTAGATATGGTAGGTCGGGATAATATAAGCAGTAAATTAATAAAGAAACTTAATAAAACGAAATATTCGTGTACTTCCCTAATGCTGTTTTTGACAGTAGATATGGATCTTCGAAAAGCAGGATTGGATTCTGGTAATATTTGGATGATGCCCAAAAATGCAGATATGGATGAACAGTTTGCAGAAATGCAAAGAATTGATATCGAAGAAGGTGAAGAATTTGCGGGCCTTTTTATAAGCTGCACAACGCTTAAAGACCCTATAAGTTATGATGGTCGATATCATACAATTGAAGTAATTACCTATATTAATTATGAAGCTTTTAAACGATTCGGAAATGAGAATAAAGAACGCTCTCCAGAATACCTGAAATTCAAAGAAAAATTGACTCAAAAGTTTATGAATAGCCTGGAAAAAGTAGTTCCCGGGATTAGTGATCGTGTTGTACAAAAAGAACTAGGAACTCCGATTACCAATGAGTATTATATAAATTCTACTAATGGCTGTGTATATGGTACCGAAAAAAGTTTACGCCATATTGGGCCTTTGGCGTATAAACCAAAAAGTGAAATCGAAAATTTATACCTCTGTGGTGCCAGTATTGCATCTCATGGAGTAGCAGGAGCAAGTTATTCTGGAGTTCAAACGGCGGCGATAATCCTTAAATGTAGACAAGATGATCTTATACAACCAGATGTGGATCTAAATCAGGATGTTCGTATTTATGATGCCGAAGACTCTTCTGATTATCCAGACTGGATGTTACGCAAAATAGAAGTTAAAAAAGCACGTTTGGCTACCGATGATAATAAATTTTCTTCTGTGAAGGAAAAGTAATCCTTACCAGAAATATTAACATTATCCTAATTAAATTATAGAGTCTAATAGGGATAATGCTAATGTTTACTTTCTTTATTTTTACTTCTTATTATAAGGGATATAATTCTCCCAATACCATGGCGTATATGTATCTGCAATCGAAACTTCTAATAGTTCTTTAAAGATACTTTCTCCATTATCACTATTGGTCATTATCATAATACCTTTTTGTGCTTCTGGAAATATAATTGAATAATGCTGAAACCCATTACCATGACACTCTTTAAAAGCTCCAAAACCATATGGAGTTTTCAATACACCCCAACCCAATCCATAACTTAATGCAATAGCATCATTTTGTGTAGAATCTTTTAGAGCAAGTGGTCCAAATTGCTTGATAGAATGAATCCTAAGTTGTGGTTTAAACAGTTCATTCCAAGAATTTTGTGTGATAATTTTATTTTGTAATACGGCTTTAAGAAATTTCGAATAATCTTCTGAAGTAGTTTCTAATGTACTACCTCCTCTCGGTTCATTGTCTTTATCTTTTTTAAAACGCTCACTTGTGACGGTATGACCGTATGCAAAATTATCTTCAAATGATGTTGACCATTGGTAACTGGAGTGACTCATGTTTAATGGTTTGAAAATTATTTCTTGTGCTAATTCTTCTAGATTCTTCCCCATTATTTTTTCTAAGACAACCTGCAGGTAAATAAATCCTTCTCCAGAATAACTATACCTGCTTCCTGGTTCCCGGTGTACACGCAGTTGATAATCTGACTCCATCCATCGGGAATTAGCAAAACCTGTAGTGTGTGTTAAACACATACGAGCCGTTATTTTATGATATAGACTGTCATTTTTTAAGGCAGAAAAATCATCATGCCAACGTGTAAGTGGTTTGTACTCGTATATTTTTTTAGGTAAATAAGACTCTAAAGCTGTGTCGAGATCAATAACGCCGTCTTCTACCAATTTCATTACCAGTACTCCAAAAACTGCTTTACTAAAAGAACCTCCGTAGATATTAGTAGAATCATTTAGAGTTAATTTTTTATCATAATCTTTATACCCAAAAGTCTTCTGATATGTAACCTCATTGTCATTAAAAATAGTAACAGCAATCCCAGGTATGTTTGCACTTTTAATAAGTCGATTAATTTGAGTTGTTAATGAATCTTTAGTTATTTCGGTTCCGTCCAAGCGTATAATATTTTGTGCTTTTGCATGAGTACAACTTGTGAAAAACATTGTGCTTATCAATAGTAATACGATCATTTTTTTTGACGCATCGTTCTTATTACCGCTTAGAAACGGAAACGATAATGGGTAATAACACTTTTGAGAATTAACCACTCTTACGATATTAAATAACATACAAATTATACCAAATGGGATTACAGATATAAACAAGAAAAACCCCCACTTTTCAATAGTTACAAGAGCTACTAATGAAAGTATGTACACTATGCTCATCGTTATTTGAAAATTAATAATTTTAATACCATGACAGTTGTATAATTCGTTATCTTCTCGTTTATGAATCCAAATAAATAAGGGAAAAAGTATATTTGCCAGAGGTATTATAAAACCTAAAAAAGGAGTGCTATGTAATAAGATTAACCATTTTTTCTGTATCGTTTCTTCTTTTGGATTTTCTAATATCAATAAATCATTCACCTCAATATCTAATGCCGTAGCTAACAATTTTACAGTTTGAAGATGCGGAGTTACATCTCCTTTTTCTATACGCTGGATAGTACGAATTGTAACTTGTGTTTTTTCTGATAATTCTTCTTGAGTATACCCTTTTAATTTTCGTTGATACACTAAGTTTTTTGCAATTGATTGGGTTTCCATAATTATATTTTTGTTTGATACAAAGCTATGGAGGGCTCCTTGTTTTTGTAACGACATTTAGATGTCACCTATCTGTCATTTTTTATAAAGAATCAAAATACAACACTTGCCTACACAATTATAATTTTATACAGAATGTGTGTAACTAGTACCATTACGAGTATCTTTTTGTTTACCGAAGGTAACTAAAATCAATCTAGAGATTGTAAAGTCTTATATGAGTAATGCGTAAATCAGAAAAATATTATTCTATTTCCCTTTTATCAATAACAATTACAGGTTTTCTGCTTAGTTTAGGGAATTGAAGTTTCTGAATGTCTTTTTTATCATGAAATTCAATTTTTGGGGATACTCTTAACTTTGCTCTAAAATGATCTTTTATATCATGTAATAAATCTTCTGTCGGGGTTTGGGTAACTATTTTAATTAAGATTTCATCTGTACCTATTGAATTGTGAAAAATCTCGATAATATAATTCTCTACCTCATTAAAATCATTAAGGATATTATCCATAGCAGGAGGGTATAAAGTTGTTCCTTTATACTTAATCATTTGCTTTTTTCTTCCTACCACAGGCCCCAAACGCATAGTATTACGCCCACATGCACAACTTGAAGTATGCGCCTTAATCATATCTCCTGTTTTAAATCGTAATAAGGGCATTGCTTCTACCCCCAGAGTAGTAACAGTAAGTTCTCCTACCTCACCAGGAGGAACGGGGCAATTATGATCATCCAGAATTTCTGCAATAATTAGCTCTGGGTGATGATGCCCTCCTTGTTGTTCACTACATTCTGTAAAAGCAGTATTCATTTCTGTAGATGCATAGGTAGAGTATAATGCTATGTTCCAACTGTCTTTTATCTTTTTTGCAAGTGTATTTAACGAAAAATCTTGATTTCTAAGAGATTCTCCTATGCAAATAGCGCCTTTTATTCCCGAAGCATTCAGATCAATATCGTGTTCTTGGGCATATTTAATTAATTTTAATAAAAACGAAGGAACTACGATTAAGTAGGTAGGTTTAAATTTTAAAATAGAGTCCCATTGTAATTCGGGAATCCCAGCTCCTACACGTATAATCCCAGCTCCTAATTCCCGAGCGCCCAGAAAATAAGCTATTCCTGCCATAAAGCGCCTGTCGATAGTTGTCATTAATTGCATTACGTCTTCCTTTTGTACACCCGCACAGGCAAAAGAAATGGCTTCGTTGTACGCTAACCTTTTTAAATCATTATCTGTTAGTGCAAAAGTAACAGGCTCTCCCAAGGTTCCGGAGGTAGTAACATAATCTATGATTTCACTTTTTGGTACACAGATAAAATCATCATTAAACTGTTGTAATTGCTCTTTGGTAGTAACTGGTATTTTTACTAAATCTTCTAGAGTATTAATTGTCGAAGGAAGAATGTTATGTTTTGCAAAAATACCTTGATAATAAGTAGAGTGTGTATCTAAATACGATATTAATTTCTTTAATTCTTGCTCTTGCACTGTTTTGATCTCAGCCAACGATGCTTTTTCTATTTCAGGAATCATTGTTTTAATTTCCTTTTTAATTTTTTAATATACGAATCAATTTCACGTTTGTCGGGAACTGTCGTAATTTCTTTGTTGCTAGCTTCTTCAAAAGCATGCAATGCAGCAGTATAATATTGTTTTTCGTAGTAATACTTACCAATTAAATAATATACTTCCCAATACTCTGGATTGGCCTTCTGAAAGGTCCCAATAAAAGCGGGATCTAACATTTCTTTGTTATCAATTGCTTTTTGAAGATCTTTACGTAACCGTCTGTAGTTTTCGTAATCTTTATATGCCTTAGTAAATTGAAAAGGGTCTTTTTCAATATTTAATTCAAATTGAGATAATGTTGTTTTTGTATGTTTTTTATTAAAAATATCATTCAGGTTATAAGCAACAAATTCTCCCAATTGATATGGGTTTGATGACACCCATACCATACGATCTTCTGGTTTAAAAACAATGCCATGATGTGCCAATAATTGATTCAAAGCTTTTTCATTACCATACCCTATTTGTTTGTTATTTAATCCTTCTTTGTTTCTTAGGATATCCACAGCAATTTGCGGTGTTACTTTTGGTTGCTGTTGTAATAATTCCTGCATTCTTTTATAGCGATATTGAGAATGGCTTTCTTCGATATGTTTTATATTGTTTTGATCATCAGAATAGGCGTCACTTTGAAAATGATTAGAGCAAATTAATTGATTAGAGTTAGCGACATCATAAACACCAAAGTTTTTGGGAGATACTTCAATAGTGATTGCTTTTTTATCTTTTGCACTTCCTATAAATATTGATTCAGACACAAAGACTTCTCGTTTTTTTGCTATTGCTATCGCTTCGTCTATTGTCGAGGCGTATTGTAAAATCTCACGAACCAAAATTGAAATTGGTGTTTTTGCTAATAAAGGAATTTTAGATTTTCCTGCATTTATCGTTACCGTAAGTCCATGCTCATTCATTCCCGAAACTACACCAATCATTCCTCCCCAGGTTACAGACATAAATTTATAACCTTTTGTAGGGTTTACAAAAGCAATGATTTTATCTTTGGCAAAGTCATCACCAGCATAAAAATCAAAATTTCTACCAATGATCAAATCGCCATCTACGGTTTTTTCTCCCCAGGCGGCAAATGAAGAACATCCTACTAATGCTAAATCCTGTAAAGCATGTCCTATGTCATGTGCACCATGAAGATACAGTATTCTTAAGTAGTTTTCTGCTATATGGTTATAATCGTTCGATGCATATTTTGAAAGTCCGTATATTTCTGCTTTATACTCTGCGGGAATATGTAAATACATTTTTCTGTTATACCAGGCTACAACTTTTCTTAATAAATATTGTTTTGTTTTTGAAGGCACTAATTCTCCTACCTTAGATAAAAAAGCATGCTCTTGTTTTTTAAATAGTTCTTGTGTCAGGCTTCCGGTTTGTAAACCTATTTGTAAAGGATCTCCTTCTACATAAAGTTCCCATAAACCTTGCTTGTTTTTACTAAGAAAGCTATTTCCGATGGTAAAAACAGAATCAGAAACTTTGATTCTTTTTTCAATAGAAGAAGAATAGCTACTAACGTCTGGGATATCTTTTATTGATTTAGATACACCACATGACATTAACAGAAAAAAGAGTGCAAAAAAGCACAACCATTTTGTAAAACAAGATGTTTTTAAGAACATACTTCTTTGTTTTTTTAGATGCTTGTTATTTTTGTTATTCTCATAGCCTAAATCGTTTTTTGCTCTTTATTGGCTTCTAGTATTTTATCAAGTAAATAATCTTTACCTATTATTTCTGAGCAAGTAGTGACGGCACTAATAGTGACTCCCAAAATGCCATGCATATTTAAACTCTGCCCCGTAAACATTAGGTTTTTGATTTTGGTTTTTGGAGATAAAAAAGAGTGCATTGGTTTATTAACATCTTTAACATAACCATACATCGACCCTTCATTACTACCGATGTAATCTCTGTAGGATAATGGTGTCGAGGTATATGTTTCTTGAATACAATCTCTTATGTTTGGAAATTTTCTCTCTAATTCAATAATGATTTTTTCAGCTTTTTCAGCTTTAAATTCTTCATAGGTTTGCCCTCTTTCATTTTTATTAGCTACTGTATTAAATGTATCTTGCCAGGGTTTAACTTCTTCATAACGCATATAGGTCATTACAGCAATACTATCTCCATATTCATCTGTGTTTTTATTAATCCCCATAGTCATCATATATCCTTCTGGCCAACTTTCGTGGGTATAACTTTGTGTATCCCAAACCCTATCCGGATGATTAAAATGATAGAAATTTTTATTTTGATAAGCAAAAGTGTTTGGTTTTAGTACAATGTATAGTGTAAAAGCAGCAATTGTGCTTTCGATCTTATGTACTCTATTGGCATATGATTTTCTAAATTTATCTTCTCCTGCTAGCTTTAGAGTTAGTTTTGGCTCAATATTAGAAATAAACAAATCTCCTTTTATTTCTTTACCGTTTTTGCAGGTAACAGAATTGATTTTTTTATCATCAAATCCAAATTTAACAACCTCGTGGTGTTTGTATGTTTCTCCGCCATATTCCTTTAGCCTTTTAATTAAGACTTTTGTAATCTGGCTTCCACCATTTATACATCGGTATGAGCTTTCGATGTAAGAATTGATACATAAGGCATGTACATAAAAAGGAGTACGATCACTGTCTCCAGCATATAAATAATTTGTTCCTGCAAGAACTCCTTGTAGCTTTTTATTATCTGTAAGAGAATTGATATAGGATTTTGCATTGAGTGAAAAAATTTCACTATCATCAAAGTAAGGCTTCCCTTGTTTTAACTGATATAGCGGAAACTTACGACATGTTTCTTTTAATTTATTACAATAGGTGATAATAGCTTCTTCCTCGTCTGGAAATTGGTTAACTAAAATTTTTATAAAATTATCATACCCTTGAGCATGTTTGTATTCTTTTTCATCACCTTCAAAAGTTATGATATCAAAACCGTCTTCATCGAGTTTTTTTAATTTTAAATCATCGATGATACCAATGTATTTAAAATATTGATATAGATTTTGGCCTTCAGAAAGCCCACCGATATAATGTACTCCGGTATCAAAAATAGTTTTGTCTCTTACAAAGGTTTGTAAATTCCCTCCATACTGATTATTTTTTTCTAACACACATACACTATAACCTTCTTTGGCTAAAATGATGGCAGAAACCAAACCACCTAAACCACTTCCAATAATTACAATATCATAACGCTCTTTCATTTTTTAATTTTCTTTATTTTTTAAAATAAACAGATTATTCTTTTGGTGCTTGATCTCGAATCCCAAATTAGTAATTATCTGTGTATGTATATTTTGACTTTCGTTTAGTAAAACTAACAGATTAATTTTATTGCTTAGTATCTTTTCTAATTCATTTTCTGTAATCGTAGCTAAATTTAGAATAAGCACATTTGCATCATATGCTATTGTTTCTTCTATATTATTAGTACAAATAATTTTACTATGATTATTAGTAATATAGCTGTTTTTAACAATATCTCTAGTGTTTTTATTTTCTATATAGTTAATAATCTTTCTGTCTGGACTATCTAAAGATAACAGAAAATCTAATTGACCCGAATCTTTTGAAATATGAAGTATAGTTTCTTTTTTTTCGATTGTGTCTATAATTATTTTGTAAATCTCTTTATTGGCTTTTAAATCTTTTAGTACTTCTCTATAAAGAGGGTCACCTTTGTATCGATATTCTTCGAGAATAATTTTGTTAAAATACTTATCGTGCTCTATCTCATTTCTAAGTTTCTCAAATTCACCTTTAAAATATGCTCCAATTTGTTTTGTTTTTCTAGCATAGTTTTCGCCAAAACTAGTATCATTTGCTTTTATCCTATCAAGTATTTTAATGGTTATACTACCGTCTTTAATAATAAAACTTCCTTTAGGGAGTACTTCAGAATTTCCGTGTATAAGTATAGGAATGATGTCTAACCCAAATTGCTCTGCCAGATAAAATGCTCCTTTGTGAAACCGTTTAATTTTGTTGGTATTAGATCTTGTTCCTTCGGGAAAAGCTATAAGTGAATAGCCTTGATCAACTTTTTTCTTTAAATGCTCTAATCCATTCTCTATACCACTAGATACAGGGTAAAAGCCAGCTAATTGTACTGCTTTTCCAAAAACAGGAGAGTTGTATACCCAATCGTTTACCAGAAAAATAATTTTTGGATATAACATTCCTATCGCCAAAATATCTAAGAAAGAAGTATGATTAGCAATAATAACTCCTGGTTTATCAAAGGTTTCATTACTTTGGTTTATAATCTTTTTACGTACAAATGGATTTGTATATAGTACTGATCCCATAAATTTTGACATTATTTTATGAAACCATTTCATTTTCATTTTTTTAGGTAATGGGATAATTTTTATGAAAACTACACTAAATAACGAAAGTAATAAACCTCCTAAACCATAGTAAGCAAAAGAAAGAATGGAATGTAAAAATAACCTAAGTGTTATTGGTCTTTTTGTCTTACTGCCAATAAAAAGCTTAAATAATTGAGGTTGGATGGTGAATGAAATAACAATTGCCGATAGTATACCGATAATAGAAAGTAATGATATTGTATATAGTGCAGGATGTTTGGCAAATATTAAAACACCTACTCCCAAAATAGTAGTAATAACAGATAAAATAATAGATGTTTTATGAGTTGCTACTGCTTTTTCTCCTGTTCTATATTCATGCAACAACCCATTAGTCATAAAAATACTATAGTCAATTCCCAGACCAAAAATAAAGGTCGAAATTATAATATTAAAGATGTTAAACTCTAATGAGAATAATCCCATTATACCAATGGTTAGCAACCAGGTGATCGCTATAGGAATACTTGTTACCAAGGTAAGAGATAAGCTTCTGTAGAAGAATAAAAGGATAAGTAATACAACAATTAATGAGTAACCAACTAGTTTGTTAAAGTCATTTTTTAGATTTCCTAAAAAAGTTTCATTCATATGTTTTCTGTCGATAACTATGGTTTGAGGTTGGTCTTTAAAAAGATCAACTACATGTTGCGCATTTTCATCTTTTACTTTAACGAGTGTTGTTGCTGTGACAAAATCCTCTTTTGTTGTTATATAATCTGCTATAGAAATCGTTTTTAAGGCATTGTAATCTTTGATTTTTAAAGGCTTAAAATTCGATTCCAGGAGCGTATAAAATGCATTAAAACTAGTAGGCTTAAAACCTAATTTGTTTCCGCTTTCAATAAGATTAGCTTTTGTGCTTGCTATTGTGTTGGTGTTCCAAAAAGAATTCCATCTCGAGATTCTTTCTTTTTGAGTTTTTTCTGAATAGATTAAAGATCCGATAGAGCTAAAATCGATTACTTTTCCTTCATTTTTTAGTAGTTGTAGTTTTTCAAAAATCTTATCATTTACCTGTAAAGTACCTTGCTCCGAATTTTCATAGGCCGCCAGATAAATTGATTTTGAGGCAATATTGGTTAAAGCATCTAATCTTAATTGTGCATCTTTTAACTCTTGCGGCTCAAAGTTTAGTTTAGAAATATCATTGTTAAATTGTACTTTGCTATAGGTAAACAAGCTTACTATTAATACCAACGTTAATGTTATAATTACCCATTTGTTTTTATGTAAAGGATATTGAGCGGCATTATCTATGAGTGTTGTTTTTGGCCTTTTTTGAGAAGTGCTTTTATATACTTGAGGGATAAAAATTAATGCAAAAAAGGAAGATCCTACAACACTAATTGCTGCAAAAATACCTAAATCCTGAAGTGCTTGTGATTCTAAAAATAATAAACATAAAAATGCTAAAGCGGTGGTTAAACTACTCATTAAAACCGGAGTAGTAATTTCTTTATAAACTGCTTTTATATTAGTGTTACTTCTTATATGTGTTAGGATATGAAGAGAATAATCCAAAGTAACCCCTAATAGTACAGAACCAATACCCAGAGATATTGCAGAAATTTTTGCACGAATTAGGAACAATAAAGCAATTGCTAATAGTCCTCCAAAAATTGTTGGAACAAATAAAATAATCGGAATAGTAATTTTCCTATAAAAGAAGATAAGTATGATTAATAAAATCGTAATAGCGATACTAATGGTTAGTTGAATATCCCTTTTTATTTGTTTGGCATTTGCTACAGCAATTAAAGTACCTCCAAAATATTCACTTTGTACTTTACCTTTAAATTGATCATTAAGTTGATTGTTTATTTGATAAAGATCTTCTACAAATTTGGCATTCTTGTCTGTTTCGCTAGACTTTAACTTAGGAGTAATAAATAATAAAACATGATTCTGATCTTTACTAAGTAAAAAACCATTGTGCAATGTGAAATCATCTCCAAAACTAAGTTGTTGTAATTTTTTTAAGGCAATAAATGATAATCCCAAAGGATCCTTTAAAATATTATCTCTTGCAATAATTCCTGTAGGAGAAATTAAAGTTTTATAATTACTATTCGTTATAGCTTCGATGCTATCTTTTTGAATTTTGTTTTTAATGTTCTTATAGTCACTTTCTTGTAAAAAAAGAGGAAGGTTTTTGTAGACAAAATCCAAGGTGTTAAAGATATCTTCTTCTTCGACCTTACCTTGAATTTGGGTAATATGCTCACCAGATTTTATTGTAACACTATCAATAAATTGTGCTGCATATTGAGTAAGATCATCAACCGATCCTTCGGGGTCGCGTGTAATGTTTACTATGATTTTATCAGCAAAGTTTACTGTTTTTAATACTTTTTGAATCTCAGAAGTCTTATCATTTGTAGGAATTAACTTAGTGATATCCTCTTCAAATTCAATTTTTGAAGCAATAAATAATAGCCCAGTAATGATGAGTGCAAGTATTCCAAAGCTCATTACTTTTTTGGAAACAATAGATGTATATAAACTATAAAAAAAGCTATCCATTATGATGCATTATTTTTTCTATAAAAAATGGTAAGAAATACATATCCTAAAATTCCTAAAGTAATAGCAGAAATTATGGCTAAGGTAAAACTACCTACAATATAGGTTTTAAGGCTTTTTATCATTTCAAAATTTTCACCAATATTGGCGAATGATGGTTGAGGTTCTCCTAAAACAAAACTACCAACTTTTAAGCTCATAAAAATGATAAACGGAATGAAAGGAGGCAAACTTACATTAGAAAAAGCAAAAGCAATTACCTTATTTAGCTTTAAAACGACAGCAAAAAACAGCACGAGTACTGTGTGAAATCCCCATAGTGGTGATATCCCTATAAAAACTCCCAGAGCTACTGATAACGCTTTTTTTTGCGGAGAATCCTGGCTTTCTAAGAAATCTTCAAAAAAGAAACGTTTTACTCCTTTTTTTTTAACTTTCCGAAATAAATTTCTAGGCTTTATATATAAAAAAGCTACTGTAACCAACCAGGTATTAAGAATACTTATTCGGGTAAAATCTTTAAAAGGCCTAAAATGTGATACCCGCTCGGTTTCATCATATAATACTTGTATCGGAATATTTTTTACAATTACATCACTCCACGCCGCTTTTACAATAACCTCTATTTCAAATTCAAATTTTGAGGTATAAAAATTCAATTTTGCTAATTCTTCTAGTGGATATAGTCTATATCCTGATTGAGTATCCTGAAGTTTTGTACCCGTTTCTACCCAAAACCAGAAATTAGAAAACTTATTTCCGAAGCTACTTTTTTTAGGAACACTTTCCTGACTCATATTTCTTGCGCCAATGAGTAAGATGTTTTTATGTTCTGATTTTTCTAAAGCTGTAATAAATGCAGGAATATCTTCGGGAAAATGCTGACCATCAGAATCTATCGTAATTGCATACTTATAACCCTGTTTTTGTGCAGCTGCAAACCCAACACGCAAAGCATTACCTTTTCCTTTGTTTTTTGATAGATGGATTTGTTGAATTTGAGGATATTCTTTTAATATCTCCCCAGTAGTATCTGTGGCTCCATCGTTTACAACAATAATATTTTTAGTGTAAAATAATACACCGTCTATAACCCGTCGTAATGTTTTGCAATTATTGTAGGTAGGAATTATTACACATACGTTAAATAGGTCGATTTTTTGTTTTGTAAACTCTTTTATCACTCAATTGAAGTGTTTCAATTTTTAAGGAACTAAAATTACTGCTTTTTCTTCATCACTAAAAGCTTTCGATTGCAAAATATACTCCCCGATATGCTTTTTTAAAATTTTCGGTTTTATCGTCTTGTATTGTTTAAGCAGAAATAATTTATCTTCTTTTATATTGGATTTATATTTTAGCAATTTAGGAGTATTTTCTTGGATTCCTATACGTATAAAACGAGGTTCGACAGCATTTGGTGATTTCTCTATAGCAAATTCGATATATGAAACTCCTTCTATAAACAGTCGTTTTTTTTCTTTTATACTTTTTTCATACTTCGCCTGCAGTGTAATAGCAGCTCCTTTATAAGCCACCAAAACAATATCATCTTCTTTATTTACAGGTGCAAGTTGCTCATTAAGTGCAGCTACTTTTGTTTTGTCATGAGCAGCTTCTTTATATGCAATTCTTATGGTATCCAAATCTATCGATAGCATAGTAAAAGATAATAATGATATGAATGCAATCAAAAATTTCACACGTTTAGGTTTTGGTAATTATTTGATAATATATTAATTATAAAATTAAGAACATATGTATGCACTACATTCTCTCATTAAAAAATTAAAATATTTTTAATGTTCGTTTCATGTTTAGATTTATTGTGTTTTAAAATTAGCTGTTAATTTTAAAGCAACTGTATCCTCAAATGTAGTTACATTTTTTACTTTATAAGTATCATCTGTTTGGGTAATATCTAAAGTTAAAACTAAATCTGGGTTTTTTTCCGGATTTATAATAGCCATAAATTTAATATTACTAGAGGATTGCATAAATAGTTTTTTATCTACAATACCTTCTGTTAATTCTTTTATGATTTGCATCATGCAAACACCTGGTGTTACAGGATTTCCCGGAAAATGCCCTTTGAAAATCTCATGGTTTTTGTTGATGGTAATAGTAGCTGTCGACATATTTTCAACAGTCTCTAATGTATTTGCGGTGTAAAAATCTTTTAGTAACATATGTGATTAGAAATTAAATCTATACGATAGGCCAATTTGAAAAACGCGATTAAATTGATTTTTTTCTTCGTATATAGATTGTGTTGAAAAGTCATGGAAATCACCAGAAAATACATCTAGTGTGCCATGTTTATATCTGGCTTCTATAGCAATTCCGTTTTTAAATTCGTAACCAAGACCTGCTGCAATAGAAAGGTCTACAAAGGTAATGTCATTACCTTCTTCTCTGTTTACAAGACTTACCGGGGTATCGTCAAAATCAAAATCAAGACTTGGTGCAATGATCAAATGTAATCCTGTATTTCTAACAAAAAATTTATTAGTAGCAGATATTGAAACGTAATGGATTTCGAGATCATCTCCATTTGAAAATTTGTTATTACCTCCTTGGTTAGAATATCCCACTTCGGGTTGAAGAGCATATAGCTCTGAGAATCTGAAATGTAAAAAAGCTCCGATGTAAATCCCTGCTTTAGGTTCTAAATTAGCATTAGAAAGCTCCGAAATATTAGCTCCACCTCTTAATCCAAAAGATGTCTTGTTTTGTGCAGAAGTAACTCCAAAAACACCAAGAAAGGTTATGACCAATAAAAGATTTCTCATTTTTGAATCGATTTTAAATTAATTTTGAACTTTAAATTCTTATGCTCAATCGTAATTAGATTTGCAATAGTATCACTAATTTCTGAAAATGTAAAAACTACTTTTTCTTTTCTATTCCCTGTTCTAACAATTTTATGTATTACGTTATTTGTATTGTAATAATAATGCTTATCGTTATTAATTTCAGTTTCAAAAACAACATTGTTTTGATGTAAAAATGTATTTAAAAGGGTAGGAGTTTCTTCAATCAATGCTTTAAAATCTTTTTTTAAAATGTTTATTAAAATCTTTTTATTGAAGTCTTCTAAGATGTAATTTACGGTAAAGCTTTCGTTAATAAATGAAAAGTCAAAAATTTTATTTCCCATTTCTGTAGTAAAGACAATACGGTGATTATTATCTTCAATCT
This sequence comes from Aquimarina megaterium XH134, assembly GCF_000520975.1. Lineage (GTDB taxonomy): Bacteria > Bacteroidota > Bacteroidia > Flavobacteriales > Flavobacteriaceae > Aquimarina > Aquimarina megaterium. Next base: position 41,673 of record NZ_JACB01000052.1, on the reverse strand, counting down.
TTTTTACAATAAAAATCCCGCCAAAATGTTTTTTGTAAACATCAATATTTGCTTTATATACATAATCTTGCGTCTTATCTGAAAAATATAAATTTCTTACTTCTATATCAGATGCTTCTTCTTTAATGAAATTATTTTTCTTAGGATAGGAAGCACATCCTATACATATAAAACAAAAACTAATGAGCAAATATCTCATCTGCCAAGGGTGTGTTTAAGACTCTATTGCTAAATACTATTCTGGTATAATCATTTGAAGGCTCTATCATTTTTACTTCAATAACATCACCTTTAGAATTAAATGTAATATGAAATGCTTTAATAAATTTTTCAAATTTTTTGTCTTTGGGGCTAAAATGTACTTCGCTATTACCTTTGTTTTTATAATAACTGATACTAAACTCATCATCATTAAACATATCCCCTTTAACACTATTAATAATAAGCTTGTTTAATTGTTTAAACTGCTCGCTAGATCCAATATCAATATTGCTTTTATTGCCCTCATTATTAATGTACAATGTTTTGTTTTTAAATAACACAGAATATTTAAAAGGTTGTACATATTCCCACTTTACAATACTAGGTGTTTTAAAAGCTAGTTTTCCTGTTGTGATAATATCATTCGACAAAAAATCCATGTGTTTGTACTGCGTAAAATCACTCGAAATAGTTTTTGTTGTGGTAGCAAGAGCTTTTACTTTTGTTTTTAAAGCGTTGGCTTCTATCGTACTCATTTTGGTTTGGGCAGATAGCGTAGTAACTATAAATAGTAGTAAATAAACAATTTTAGGCATATGCTTTTATCTTAAATAAAGAATCTATAGTAATCGATTCTATATTTTGTTGTTGTAAAAATAACAATAACTGTTCCAAAACAATAATTGTTTTTAAACTTGTGTCGTGAAGTAAAATAACATCACCTTTAGAAAGCTTTTTTGTTATTCGCCTTAGTACTTTATCCGAACTTCTGGATGTCGTATCCAGGGATCTAACATTCCATCCGATAGATTGTAGACCTGTTACTTTTAATGCTTTTTTAATTCTTGGATTTGTTACTCCAAAAGCAGGTCTGTAAAGCCGCATAGTTAACCCTGTTACTTTTTTTACTACAGCATTGGTTTGTTGTAATTCTGAAATTACATTTTCTGTTTTTAAAAAGCCAAAAGAATTAGGGTGTGAATATGTGTGATTGCCAATAACATGCCCTTGTTTAATACTCTCTTTAACTAATTCGGGATAAGCCTCAATATGCTTGCCAATACAGAAAAAGGTAGCTTTTGCATTATATTGCTTTAAGAGTTTTAAGACTTGAGGTGTAAATTCGGGGTTTGGCCCATCATCAAAAGTAATGGCCACATGATTACTTTTTATATTCTTATTTGCATTAAGAGATGTAAAATGGTAATTCCACTGTATAAGTCCAGAACCAGCCATTGTAATAAGTAACCATATAAAACCCAATAAGAAATAAAACCATACCGGTATTTCTAATGAGTAATTGGTTATATGTAAAACCAAAAAAATGAGCGCTGTTATTCTATTTACGTATTTAAAATTTAGCATTTACGCAGTAAAGTGAAACTATGATTTTCTCCTCTATATTGATTGTATAATAAAACAGTAGTAAAGTTTGATGTTGATTTTTTATTTAACCGAACTACTTCTGGTAACTCTTGTGTTTTCAGGATTTTTGAAGCTAACCATACTCCAAAAGACGATGCGGTATTAAATTCACCAGATAAATGTTTATAATATACCTGTTGTGTATCTTTAAATAGGTTTGAACTTAACTCATTGTAAAATGTATCGTATTTTACATCTCCATTATTTCCTAATACAATAGCATCTATATCGTCAATACCTAAGTTATTATCCTCTAAAAATAGTTGAGCGGCATGAGAGACTTCGGTTTCAGATAATGTATTATAGGTTTGTACTGCTATAACCTGGGCATAGCTCGAGTCTTGTTTTTGATTTGATACGACAAAGAAATTTGCACCTTCTCCAAATATTGCACCTTCTGTTTTAGAGTCCAATACCTTGGTAGAATCGGTTTTTTCTGATTTAATATGATTAATAAGCTTGTGAATCGTAATAGTATGATCACCATGCTCATCAACACCTCCGATTAGAATAGTATTGGCTTCATCATTTTCTAGTTGTAATTGGGCATCTAATAATGCCGATTCAAAAGATACGCTTGCATGTACATATGTAAAATTGTAACCTTTACACTGAAGCCCCAGAGCGATTTGTCCGCCAACCGTATTATGAGTTGATTGTATAAATGAAGTAGGAGTGAGGTATTGCTCGTTATTATCTATAATTGCACTAACAAATTTTTCAGAATCCCTAACACATCCCATTCCTGTTCCTGTGATAATAGCATCAACATTGTCTATGTTTGCGTCTGCCAATGCGATTCTAGAGGCAACCACTCCCATTTTAATGCCTTTTGCCATTCTACGTGCTGCAGCAGGGGGAATATATTCTTTATAATTGGGATTAACCACAGAAATCACATTATCTGTATAGGTATTGATTTCTTTCAAAAACTCGGTATTGTCATAAGTTTTTTGAGATGAAATAGACCCGATACCGGTTATATAGACTGCACTCATATCTCTTTAATTAAACAGTTTTTTGCATATTGGGTATTACCCTGTTTGTTTACAATTTTGTTATTGTTCTTTTGAAAAAATTATCGTAGAACAATTACCTCCAAAACCTAAGGAATTAGACAACACCGTGTGCAATTCTTTTTCTTTGAGTTCTAATTGTGGTGTAATATCAAACTCTTTCATCTGAGTTTTAAAATTGAGATTAGGATAGATGATATTATGTTGAAGCGCTAATACCGCATAAACAGCTTCGATAGCTCCTGCAGCCGCCAAGGTGTGTCCTGTGTATGCTTTTGTAGAACTAAAATCGGGAATTTCTTCACCAAAAACTCTTAGAATAGCACGTCCTTCAGATAAATCATTATTTCCCGTTGCTGTTCCGTGCGCATTAATGTAATCAATATCATTTGCTGTGTATGCTGCAACTTTTAAAGCTTTTTGCATTGCCAAAGTTGCTCCATCTCCATTTTCTGAAGATGCTGTTTGATGATAGGCATCATTTGCATTGCCATATCCTTTAACATATCCCAATACTTCTTTTTTTTCTGCAGCAATAACTTTATCAGATTCTAATACTAAGAAAGCCGCAGCTTCACCTAGATTAAGTCCTTTTCTATTTTCATCAAAAGGAGTATTATACGTGTCAGATAAGATCATTAAAGTTTTAAACCCGTTAATGGTAAACTTAGACAAACAATCAGAACCACCCACAATAACCCTGTCTAGTTTTCCCGACTTAATCAATCGGGCACCAAGCATTATAGCATTTGCAGCAGAAGAACAAGCTGTACTTATGGTAGTGACCAGGCTTTTTTCGATCCCTAACTGTTCTGCAATTTTTTGAGTAGAATCTCCGGCATGGTGGCCTTCGATATATTTTTGAGTGCTTTTATTTTCAAGATAATCATAATAATACGTTTCTGTCATATCCATCCCACCAACACTGGTTGCCGAAACTAATCCTGTTTTATAGGCATTGATATCAGAAATTTTGGCATCTTGTATTGCCTGCTTAGCAGCAATAGCACCTAATAAAGCCGTTCTTGAGTAATTATTATCGGGAGTTAGACCCAATTGTTGTTCTAACTCCAGATTTGTAGATGCAATTTCACCAACCATGATATCATCTTTATGAATGGTATTAATTTTAGAAACTCTAGAAATTCCTTTTTTACCATTAATAAGTGATTGGTAATTTTCTGCAACATTGTTTCCGATAGCAGAAATTATTCCCATTCCGGTTATAGCAACACCTTTACTCATTTATATATAAATAAAATTTATTTTGTTCTATGTTCAGAAATGTATTTTGCCATTACTTCTATAGATGCAAAAATTTCACGTCCTTCTTTAGGGTCGGTTAATTTAATACCGTAGTTTTTATCTAACATTACAATTAATTCTAATGCATCAATTGAGTCTAAACCTAAACCATCACCAAAAAGAATATCGTCATCAGCAATATCTTCAACAGCAATATCTTCAAGATTTAATTGCTCAATAATGTTTTCCTTTAGTTCTTGTTTTAAAACCTCCATATTATGTATTATATAAATTTACTATATTTTGTTTAGTATGTATTGTGGTTCCTTCTCTAGAAACCAGATATAAAAATGCGTCATATGCTACTCCATCAAATTCTACCCAACCACAAAGTGCTTCATTAGCTTTATTTGCTGATAATAGACTATTGGTATAGTCTGATAAATATTCGGCATTAAAGCTGTCAAAGATAAAAAAACTATTTTCAGAATGAAGTTTATATCTTATACTAATCTCACCAATACAGATATTGGGTAATGTATAAACAAAAACAGCAGGACTTGGATAGTAATTGTCTTTATTTTGGATAGATTCCTGATGTTTTTCATCGGTATCTAAACTAGATGATTTATTTGAAAATACAATAGCAATGTTATTTTCGTCTTCTATATTTAATTTTTCTTCTTGCAGGATAAGATCTGATGCCAAAAAAGCAAGCTTACTTAATCCATCCATTTTAAAGAATTTAGGATATCTAGTATCAAAACTTCTATATGCAGCTTTTATAAATTCTAAAAAATCTAAAGTATCATTATCGTTGTATATAACGGTTCCGTTTAAAGAAACTTTATTGTCTTTTATATGACAGAATGATTTTATGTAAAATTCAGACTCCATTAATCGACTACTTTTTTTTACAGACAAATATGGTATGGTATTCTCCTACAGCCAAATCTTCTTTTATTGTTAACCCAGCTTCGTTTACCAATTCGATTAATTCGGTAGCTTTATACATTTTACTATTTCCATTTGCCAGCACCGTAAAATACAATGATGTGGCTTCTAGGATAAATTTAGCATTATCAAATTTTTGCCTGTCTGTGTATGTTTCCATAATTAATAGCTCGGTGTTATCATCCATAGATTTGACACAAACTTTTAATATTTTTAGGATTTCATCTTTAGAAAAACAATCTAAAAACTGACACATCCATATGGTATCTGCTCCGGTTGGGATTTTTGGATTTTCAGATAGCCAGTCTATTTCATGGCCAGTGACACGGTTTTCAAATTGATTATTTTTTACAGCAGCAAGCGCTTTTTTTAATTGACCAGGTAGATCAATCATTTTTATCGATACATCATCATTATAGTTACAACAGCTAATAGCAAATTTTCCTGTGTTTGCACCAATATCAAATATCAATTTTGGTTTTTTTCTGAAGACTATTTCTAATGCATCCTGAAATATATCATCAGAATAATGATGGTCGAACTCAAACCAGGATTTTTGTATTTCTGGATCTAATTGTGATAGACCTTCATATATGGTGTCCCAATTTCCTAATTCTTTTAACCCTTCGGGTTTCCCTTCTTTAATAGAATCGTTTAAATGATATAATCCTTTATAGCAAACATCATTAGTGAAGTTGATATTAACATCAACCGTTTTGTTATAATTTAAAAAATAACCAATATTAGTTAATTCATAAGTGTCATTCTCATTTTTACTAACAATATTAGAGCTTTCGGCAATTTCTAATAAAACACCAATACCATAATTGCTAATAGATAATTCTTTAGAAATATCCTCTAATGTGATTCCTCCTTTTTTCCTTCTATCAAAAATAAGATCTAAAACCCCAAGCTTTCTTAATGAAATTGTTGCTTGAAAAACGAAAGGTGCAAAAGCTATTTTTTGTGCTTCCTGAATTGCGTCTATAGCTTTTATAGTTTGAACTGACATACGTTTATAAATATAAGTTATTTTATTTTTTGGAATACAACTGCTGTATTACAGCCTCCAAATCCAGAGGCGGTTTTTAGGAAAATATCTAATTGTTTTGAGGTGGTTTTTGTAATAATATTTAAAGGCTTTGAAGTACCGGGTTCTTTAAAACCTAATGAGGTGTATAGCGTATTCTTTTGCAATGAATACATTCCTACAATAGTTTCAACTAATCCCGAGGCTCCCAATGTATGACCAAAATAGCCTTTTAAACTATTTAAAGGTACTTTACCTAAATTAAGTCTGTTAAATGCAATTGATTCTGTTTCATCATTAAATAGTGTTGCTGTTCCATGGGCCGAAATGTAATCAATGTCGGTATGAGTAACATTCCCTTCTTTAAAAGCAGATTGTACACTTCGATACAAACCTTCACCAGTTCGGGAAGGTCCAGAAATATGATTCGCATCGTTACACGAGCCTTCACCCAAAATAACAACGGCTTCTTTTGATAATCTTTTTTTAGTATTAGTAATTAAAATACTGGCAGCAACTTCTCCGATATTAACCCCTTTTCTATCTTTATCATAAGGCTTACAAGGCTCATCACTTAGTGCTTGAAACGAATTGAAACCGGTTACTATAAATTCACTTACCATATCTCCGCTAACAATAAAAACATCATCATAGGTGCCATGGTTAATATAGCGTTTTGCAATGGCAATAGATAAGATTCCGGAAACACATGCATTAGAAACAACAATAGCATCATTCTTAAAACCTAAAGTTTCTTTAATTACTTTTCCTAGAGTGCTTAAATAAGCTCGCTCTTTTTGAAATCCATTGTTTTTATTTAAGATATCGATATTGCCTTTGGTTGTAGATATGATAAGTCCAACACGATTTGTTAAGGGGGTTTTAGATGCTTTGATAACCTGGCTTAATGAAGAAATCATCATTTGTTCTAAACGGGTGAACTGCCCTTCATTATTTAATTGCTTAAAACTAGCAGCTAAATCTTCGGTGTTTATAATTGAAGAATAAAATGGACTGGGTAATAGATTTTTGTCATCAACAAGTCGTAAGCCCGAATTCTCGTTATGAATATTCTGTACAACAGTCTCGCTGTCAAAGCCAAGCGATGATATTATATTATTATATGAAGCGTAAATCTTACTCATCCAATTTTATAAGGCCCTCTTTTTGTTTCCATTTGATAAAGAAAGGTGGAATTGTTAGTGATAAGTCACCATTTCCTATATCTTCAACAAATACTTGTACGGTTTCTCCTGTGCAGACTAATTTATGATTTTGGTTGTAAATTTCATATCTAAAAATCATTTTAGCAGCAGGACTATCTACATAAATTGTTTTTATGGTAGCAATATCTCCGTATCGTAAAGGTAGTTTATGTTCTGTACTAGATTTTACGATTGGTGTTGCATAACCAAATTTTTTTTGATCTAAATAAGAAATACCATGATGTCTTCCAAAAGCTTCCCTACCATCTTCAAAATATTGAATATAATTACCATGCCAAACAATTCCTAAAGGATCAGTTTCTACAAAACGTACTCTAACCTGACTGGTAAAACTTATTTCTTTGTTATTTTTAGACTGCATTTTTCTTTTCATTATAAACAATAGAAATTAAAGCTGTTATTATAAAAAATAATAAAAGTAATATTATTTCTGGAACAATTTCTATAAAGCTGGCGTTTCGCAAAAATACATCATAGAAGGCATTTAAACCCCAATTCATTGGCGAAATATTTGACAACAACTGCATGAATTTTGGCATCACAAAAACAGGTACCCAAACACCTCCTAAAGCAGCTAGAATAACCACAAAAGTTGCTCCAAACGGAGCAGATTGTTCTTGCGTTTTTGCAATGGTTCCTAATAATAATCCTAGTCCTATTGCAGCCAAGCCCGCAAAAAAAGCTACAATAAATAGGTTTACTATTCTTCCAGATACATCTAATGTTGGTAAACCTAGTTTAGGAAATAAAAACACCCCTATGGCTAACATTAAAGTAAATTGTATGAGACAAACAACCAGATATACCGTAGTTTTTCCTCCTAATACTATTGCATAGGATACAGGGTTTGTTCTTAATCGTACAAAAGTTCCCTGGTTTTTTTCTTTTACAATATTTATAGATAGAGGTACTATAATAAAAAAGATAGCAAATAATGTCCAGGCAGGTACATTATGCTGTGCAGAATTCGGAATAATCTCTTTGTCTCCTTGTTTTGGGACTATTTCTTTAAAGCTGATAAAATTGTCTGTCTCAAAAATAACCTCGGTATCGTCTTCTGCAACTTGTTCACGAAAAGCTTTGTATATAGATTGTGTTTCTATTTTAGAAATCATTTTATCAATACCATTTTTTACAGAACTTTTAAAAGTTAGTTGAGTTGCCGGGTCAAAATATAGCCTAACCTCTTTGTTTAAAATAGTTTCTTCTGGTTCAACTTCTTTTTCTTCTTCTAGACCAAACTTTGATAAAATACCTTCTACATTCTGATTGATTTTTTTCTCTAAGTCTGATGATAACTTTTCTGGAATGATTATGGCTAGTTGATAATTTCCTTTAAATACCTGATCCCTGGCTTCTTGCTCACTATCTTTTTGAATGACCTGAAAAGTATTGGACTCTGTTAAGCTGCTAATTATAGTTTCAGAAACATGACCACTATCATTATTTACAAGAAGTATTGGGATTTTAGTATCACTAATCGTTTTAAAGCTGCTGTCTTGAATTATTGTTATCGTAATGATTAATACAATTGGCATTACAAATAAAATAGAAATACCTCCAATATCCCTGGTAAGCAATAAAAACTCTTTATATGTAGAAGCCCATAATTTATGCATGATCTCTTAATGCTTTCCCGGTTAAGGCTAAAAATACATCTTCAAGGTTATTTGCATTTTCTTGATTAGAAATTAATTCTTGTGGTTGTCCTTGAGATATTATTTTTCCATGATCTATAATAGCTACTTTGGTACAAAAATCTTCAGCTTCATTTAAATGATGTGATGTATAAATAATCGTAGTTCCTTTTTTATTTAACAGTTGTAAATATTTTATGATTACATTTTTGGATTGCACATCTACCCCAACAGTTGGTTCGTCTAAAAATAATACTTTGGGTTCGTGTAATATACTAGCGATTAAATTAATACGACGTTTCATTCCTCCAGAAAACGTATTCACTTTTTTATTCGCAAACTTTGATAAACCCAATGTTTCAATGGCCTGACTTATTTTAGATTTTAGTAGCTGCCCTTTTAAACCATACATACTGCCAAAATACTTAAGATTTTCATTAGCAGTCAACGAAGGGTATAAAGCATATTCTTGTGGTACGATACCAATTAATTGTTTTAATTGATTAGGGTTTTTATACGTTAAACCGTCTATAGTAAATGATCCTGATGTAGGTTTTATTAAAGAGCATAACAACGAAATTAGTGTAGTTTTTCCGGCTCCATTTGGACCAAGTAATCCAAAAATTTCTTTTTCATCGATAAACAAATCTAAATCTGATACAGAATATGCATCTGCACCTTTATATTTTTTAGATAATTGTTCAATTTTAATCATGCTTTTTTTGCTGTTAAATCGCTTTCTTTAATTTTTTAAAGAAAACTTCTTCTCGATTTGCTATATCTTCTAGTTGCATGGCAACATCGTTATATGCATCATCTTTTGCGCTTCGGTTTTTATATATACGAGAAGCATCTAAAGCAAAATCCCTCCACGAATCACCAATTGAAGTCATTTCTGTAGACAACTCGATTAATGTATCATTCTTTAATACTTTACCGGCTTCTTGTAAGAATGCAGCATAGATATACCTAAAACCACCGCCTCCGGTTCCTATTTCTTCTTGCATTCTAACCACTTGTCCTAAATAGTGATTGGCCACTTTTGTACCTTTCTTTTTTGGCCATTTGCGAATTAATTTAGCCACCGTTCGAATTCCTTTAACTCCAACTATAGGTACTGGAGCAAGCATTTCTCTACAGGTTTGTTTAATTCCTTTTACTATAGCTTTTTCTAAAGCTAACTCCTTAGGGAAATCGATAGGGTAATACATATGTCCTTTGGGAGCAAAAGCACCTTTTGCAAAACGTACTTTTTCTAGCTCTTTTGCTGTTAAAGTTGTAACAGTTTCCATTACTGGATCGCTGATTAAATACGAATCTTCTTTTTTTCCGTAAACAACTAAGTTGTGAGCGTTAAAATGAAAACGATATTCATCAGGAAAATACACTAGATTATATACCCCAACTTGAAGCCCTACAGGATTATTTTTGTTAAGATTTTCATCTAAACGTGCTTTAGCATTCTGAGGGTTTTTAAATTTTTCTCGTTTTATTTTTATGCCGACTCTTTTTGCAAATCGCTTAAAGATAAAGCCAGGCATTGCTCTATAAGTTAGAGCAGGGGCATGATTTACCATCAAAAATGGGATGTAACAAAACAATAAACCAGATCCAATACCAAAGACCATGGGTTCGCTAACATTGAAGCCATTATGTTTCATTAAATTAGACACAACACCATTTTCGCAGTGTGCAGATTGATGATGCGTAAAGTTAATTTCCATGTTCAATGTGTTTTAATTGATCAACTGTGATTTCGAAAACGTCAGCGTATTTTTGTAATTTTTTTTGAGATAGTTTTTGAAACACTTTTGGTTTAAAGTGTCTTTTAACGCGCCATTTCCATAGACCGACATAACTAGCTAAAATAGTAACATCCATTTTATGTAGCTCCATATAATATTCTATAGGGCTTGTCTGGTTATTTAAAACTTTAATTTTAGCTTTTTCTACACGTTCGTTTATTTCCTGCAGTGCATTGTTTAATGCAATGGTCTTAGGAGTCCACCCACTACTACCTGCAGTTGTATACTCTCCATTTTCATTAACAGCATAACATAGTTCTTTAAAATTTGCAGACTTTAAACTACCTTTATCTTGTGGAACTTCACTTTTTTTCATAGTACACCTATTTCATTTCTTGAATAAATAAATTCATTTCACAAGATAATAATTCTTTATCTGCTTCATGAATGGTGCACTCTAATGTACACATGCTATATTGCTCAGTGTCAAATCGGGATTTTAAAACAGCTTTAGAGACTATTGTCTCTCCTACGGTAGGACAACTATACACTTGTACTTTTTTTATTGCGCTAATAAAACCAATAAGTTTTGTGCCTTCACCTTCTAGGTCATCGTCTTCAAAATAACTTTTACCAACGATCGAAGAACAGGTTTGAGCGGCATTCTCTACCATACCAATTTCGTTAAAAATAGTATCGCTAACAAAAATGCAGTCTGATTTTATAGTAAACGAAGTTGCTACATGTTCGTCGTCAATAGATAACACTTTGTCTACCATTAAAAAAGGAGTTCGGTGTGGCAGGAATTTAGCAATATCTAATGTTTTGACTTTATCCATTAACTAGCAATAACTGTTTTCATTTGCCCAGAAGCAATTACTTCTTTTTTGGCGTTAAATACTTCGATTTTAACCATGGTAACTCCCATAAATTCGTGTAAAATTTCGGCCTTGGTAGTTATAGTCTCATTTATTTTTGGAAGATAAAAAACTTCTACTTTTTTTATTGACCCAATATAGCCTGTAGGAGCAGGTTCGTTTTTAAGAAAATAATCGTAACCTGTATGTAATGCCACAGTTTGTGCCATATTTTCTATAATTCCAGGTTCTAAAAATAAATTATCTTTTAGAAAAAGGTTGTTTTCTGTAATTTTAAAAGAGGATGCAACACTTGTCTCTGAAAAACCCAGCAAAGTATCTACCATCTCAAAAGGTTCTTTTTGAGGTATTAAGTGTTTAATATTTCTAATAGGAAATTTTGTGTTTTTCATTTTAGCAAACGGTTAAAAGCGCCACCGAATATGAAAAACGGGAGCTTTCTGGTACAGAAAGTAAAATTTTATTTCCTTTTTTTAATTTTCCAGTATTTACTAATTCTTCTAGCACAATATAAATAGAACCAGCGCCAACATTTCCTACTGTACTTAAATTGATAAACCAATTTTCCCAAGGTATTTCTACACCTCTGTTTTTCATGGCTTCATATAAGTCATCTTTAAAATAGTATGAAGAAATATGTGGTAAATAATATGTTATGTCTTCTGGTTTAATATCATCATGTTTTTCAAATACTTTAACTAAGGTTTCTACAGCCTTTTTTAGAATATTTTCAGATAACAATTTAACATCTTGCTTTATCGCAAATAAAGATTTTTGTGCCCATTCTTCTGATGGGTACTCGCTCCATGGTTTAAGTTCTCCATTTTCTAGTTTATCTCCTCCTGCATACATGCATGCTTCTATCTCATGTGCATAAGAATAAGCATCCATCCATTCAATCTTTAAAGGAAGATTACCATTAGGTTGATCTTCTAAAAGAAAGGCTCCAGCACCATCAGATAACATCCAACGTAAGAAGTCCTTATTAAAAGCTAGAATTGGTGTTTCTTCTAATTTTTTTAGATGCTCTATTTCGTTTTTAAAAACATCTGATTTCATCCACGAAGATGCTCGTTCAGATCCTGTGCAAACGGCATTAGTATTTTGTCCTGATTTAATTGCTAGATAACCAAATTTTAAAGCACTCATACCAGAGCAACAGGCACCCGAAGGGGAGTTAATTTCTACATTTCCGTTTTTTAAAAACCCATGAACCATTGCAGCATGTGATGGTAGTATTTGATCAGGACTCCCTGTACCACAAGATAATAATTCAATATTTTCTGTAGTAAAACTTTCGTCACACAAAAGCTCTATAGCTTCTTTAGTAAGCTGTGCATTATTGTGTGTTATATTTCCATCATTATCAATTGCATAATATCTGGTTTTTATTTGATTATTTCGTAAAACAATTCTTCGGCCTTTTGATACTTTTCCATCTATGATGCCTAATCTCTCTTCCATCTGATCATTGTCGATTGGGTCGTTAGGTAAAAACTTTGATATTCTGGTAATGTATACGTCTTTCATTAATTATTTTTTGTATCAACAGATGAATAATATTTTTTTTCTCTGCTAATTTTTTTATACATAAAAATATAAGCAGTCAAAAATACAATAAAAACTAGTGGTGCTATAATCCAAATTGCAAATAACAAGTAATAATTAAAAAAAACAAGAAGATTTTTACGCCCTGTCTTACTTGTTTTTCCTTTTTTGTAAGCTAAGTTGGCTAATTTTGAAAATATAATATTGCCTCGCTTGTCTACTAAAACTAAAAATGATTTAATTTTTACTGCACCTAATTGTACCAATTTTTTTTGTAATTCTGAAAAATTACTAGTGAGCAATGCATCTTTTATAGGTGGAGCAAATTTCACTACATTCTTTATGTCTTTATCAGAAACCCCTGGTTTAGGAAAAAAACCTAAAAACCGACTTTTTTTTCCTTTAAACATCCAGTGTTTTATGGTTATTACACTTATGTGATTAATGTGTCTATCTGCCAAGACAATGTTTCCTACCAGTTTTGCATTACAAGATGCTAGAAGGATCTTCATTTTTTCTTGCGCCTTAATCCACATATTTCTACATCCAATTACGGTAATCACAGGTGTGTTATCCAGTATTTTTTTTGCACTTTCTGACTTTAAAAAAGAATTAATAGGAATAGAAGGTGTTAGATACCAGACTTGATAGCCAAGTAATACTAAATCATATTTTTGATTTGTTATTTCTGAAGGAATTGGTTTAATTTTTTCTGGTATCTGAAGAAATGCTTCTGGGAAAACGCCAAAAAAAGCTTTTCTATTCCACGGAAAAGGGTAAGGTTTTTCCATTTCAATTTTGTGATGGGTTACCTTTATTTCTTCAGAAGAGTCCATAGGATTAACTATGTTGTTGACAATTTCTGTCAACTGTCCAGACTGCGAATAATGTATAGCTAAAACATGCTTCATTTTACTTATTATTTACATTCCAAAAGTCGAAATAGTTAAACCATTGTAATGGATATTTGTCTAACATCCATTTTAAGCTTTCTGTGTATTCTTTTAGTAACTCTTTGGCATCCCTATGTTTTGCTTTAGCTTTTCTGGCATAAAGGTGGTAATGTGTATTCGTTTCTTTCATAACATACACAAAAAGTACAGGTACTTTTAATCTAGAGGCTAGCATAAAAGGCCCAGAAGGGAACTTGGCTTCTTGCCCCAATAAATCTTGCGTTAAATATTTAGAACCTTCAAAATAACGATCTCCTGTAATGCATACAATTTCATTTCTAGCCAAAGCAGCATTAATTTGAAAGATATGAGAAAGATCTTCTTTGATGAAAATAAATTTAATATTAGATTTAGAGGTAACGCTATCAAGGTAATTCTTAATTGCAGTATGTTCTATGTCTGTAGTTAAAAGACTAATCGCAGCATTTTCTTCTAACTCACCAAAAAAATGTTCAGCAATCTCAAAATTACCAAGATGTGCACTAATAAGAATACCTCCTTTTTTTTCCTTTAGGGTTTCGTTTATGAGTTCTACACCATCAAACTCATAAGTAAATTTGTCTCTAAGGCCTGACGATATCGCTACTTTATCAATAATGGTCTGCCCAAAAACATAATAGCTTTGGAATATTTTTAAAATACTCTTAAATCTAGGGTATTTAAGTCTCTTATTTAAATAGTAATATATAGATCTACTACTAGATAAGGCAAAAAAACAAAAATATGCAGCAACAAAGTATAAAATAAAATAGGCAGAGCCTAAGCCAACTTTCTTAATAAAGAAAACAAATATTTTATACCCAAATACTGTACCTCTGGACTTTCCTTTCCATTCAGTAGTCATATATGTTTATAGCGATTTTATTTTATTCTCTATAAGATCGTAAAAATTTTGAAGTGTTACAACATTTATAAAATCTTCGCCTATTAATTTTACACCAAAATTGGATTCTACAGCTACTACAAGATCAACAAAATCTAAGCTATCTAGCTCAAGAGTCTCTTTTAAGTTTGCTTCTGGAGAAATATTTTCCCCTTCTACTTCAAACTCATCAATAAGAAAGTCGTTTATCTTTTCAATAATAACTTCTTTATCCATATTCTATTTATTAAATTTTTTTATTATTAACGCGGAATTTGTTCCCCCAAATCCAAAAGAATTAGACAAAAATACATCAATTTTTTTATCTAGAGTTTTATTAACCAAATTTAGTTTTGCTGCATCATCATCTGGGTGCTCCAAATTTATATTTGGTGCAATAAAAGAATGTTGCATCATGAGCATAGAATAGATCACTTCACTAGCTCCTGCCATCCAACATTCATGCCCTGTCATAGATTTTGTAGAGCTTACATATGGTCCGTTTTTTCCAAAAACATTATAGATAGCTTTTGCTTCATTGGCATCTCCAACAGGAGTCGAGGTTGCATGTGCATTTACATAATCTATGGCCGATGTTTCAATATCTGCTTGCAGGAGTGCTTTTTTCATAGCTCTAGATGGACCATCAACATTAGGAGTAGAGATATGTTCACCGTTTGAAGAAAAACCATACCCTATAATTTCTCCAAGAATTGTTGCTCCTCTTTTGACTGCTGATTCATAACTTTCTACGATAAGAGTAGCAGATCCACCACTAGGGACCAATCCATCGCGATTAGTATCAAATGGTCGAGAGGCTTTTTCTGGATGTTCTGTATTTGTAGAGAATACTCCTAAACCATCAAAACTTCCCATGGCAAGCTGGTTTATTTCCTGAGCTCCTCCACAAACAATACAGTCTTGTAATCCGCTTTTTATAAACTGATATGCCATTCCGATAGCATGAGAGCCACTGGCACATGCCGCACTAATAGTGAAGTTTATTCCCCTAAGTTTAAAAATTGTAGAGAGATTCATGGTTACAGAAGAGTTCATTCCTCTAAAAATGGCCCCCGAACCTACTAATGTGGTATCTTTTTTTTCTCTGATCTTTTCTACAGATTCAATAACTGATTGTGCAGTACTATCATTCCCATAAAGGATACCAACTTCATTTTGATCGAGGAAAGATTGATCTATATTTGCATTTTTTAAAGCTTCGAGTGTAGCTATATATGCATATGTTCCTTCTTGCCCTAAACTAATGCGTTGTCTTCGGGAAAGTAATTTATTTAATTCTGGTTCTGCTACCATTCCTGTTAAACAAGAACGATATCCAAATTCTTTTCTTTTTTCATCAAAAACAATTCCAGATGTCCCATTGTATAATGATGTTTTTACTTCTTCCAGGTTTTTACCAATACAAGAATATATACCCATTCCTGTGATTACAACTCTTCTCATATATTCAGAATTAATTTACGAGTAAATTCCGCCGTTTATATTAATCACTTCACCTGTAATATATGAAGCTTTTTTGGAGGCTAAAAACGATACGATATGCGCTACTTCTTCGGCTTCTCCAAATCTATTGGCAGGAATTAACTTTTTAAGTTCTTTTTCATCCAACTCATTGGTCATGTCAGTTCTAATAAACCCCGGAGCAACAGCATTTACTGTGATATTTCTTTTTGCTATTTCTTGTGCCAGAGCCTTTGTAGCCCCGATTATAGCACCTTTAGCGGCAGAATAATTAGTTTGCCCAGCTGTCCCCTTAACTCCAGATACAGAAGCAATATTTATAATTCTACCGTATCTGTTTCGTAATAATTTTTGAATTAAATGATTTGTTACATTATAAAAACCATCAAGAGAGGTGTTAATAACATTTTGCCAATCATTTTGGGTCATCCACATGAATAGGTTATCCTTTGTGATTCCCGCATTATTTATGATGACTTCAATAATAGCGTCTTTATTATTCTCTTGCCAGGTATCTAATTTTGTTTTTACTTGATCAGCATCAACTACATTAAATTGAATAATTTCTGCAGTTCCACCATTGGTTTCTATTTCTGTAAGAGTTTGCTTTGCAGCAGTTTCGTTACTATTGTAATTAATTAATATATGATAATCGGTGTCTTTAGCGAGTTGTACGCAAATTGCTTTTCCAATTCCCCTCGAGCCACCTGTTATTAAAGCACACTTCATTTATTTGTAAGATGTAATAGTTATTTCAATCGATTTTAGATAAAGATTAATAAGTATTAATTAAATAATTCTAAATTTTCAAACCACAAGTTTTTAAGTATTTCTCCTTTAGTGTTTAGGTAACACCAAGATTTTTTTTGTTTAACTCTTGCTAAGCCATTTACAAAACCTTTTTGTGCATTTTTTTTGAAAATAGAAAAACCACCAGCAGTAATTTCATATTTTTCTTCTATAACGAGTTCTCCTTTAGTATTTACAAACCCCCAAAGTTTTTTAGTTTTAACAGGTGCTAGTCCATCGGCACTAAATATTTCTGCATCTCTAAATTTAAAAGGAATTACAGTTTCGCCGCTAATGTTAATATATCCCCATTTACCATCTTTAAACACAGGTGCTAATCCATTATTAAAAGCTCTTACTTTATCATATGCAGGCTCAATTACCCATTCTCCATTTTTATTGATAAATCCAATTTTATCATTTTTTTTGGCATAAGTATATTCTGCATTTACAGAGAAATCCCATATTTTTTGAGCTCCTGATACTTCTTTAAATTCTCCGTTAATAATCAATCCATGACGAAGGCCTTGAGTAGCTACAATTGTATTATGGTAGACATTACTTATACCATCATAGGTTGTTTTTACAAAGTAATTACCAGAAGGATCAATTAATCCCCATTTTTCACCCTCTCTTACTTTTGCATATCCATTTCTAAAATTGAATGCTTTCGAAAATTTTGGAGCTACTGTAGTTTCTCCTTTGGTATTGATAAAACCTACTTTATCTTCTTTTCTTACGATAGCAAAACCGTCTTTAAAATCATAAATTTTGTCAGAATCAATATTGGTAAGGACTTTCTCTCCTTTGGTGTTGATGTAAAACCATTCTTTATTTTTTAAAACGACAGCTATACCAGAACTAAAAGCTTTAACTTTATCGAAATTAGGTTCAATAACCCATTCTCCTTTTCTGTTTATAAATCCCCATAGTTTACCTTTTCTCGCAGCAGCTAGATCTTCAGAAAAGTTTTTTGCAACATCTAATGTTGCGGGTATTTGCCAGTCACCTGATTTTGTAAGATAACCAAATTTACCTTCAAATTTTGCTAATGCTAGTTCTTGAGCAGATCCTACTAGCGAACAAAGAGAAATTACAAAAATTAAAAAATGTTTAGTTTTCATCACGCTTCTGTGGTTTCATTATTAATAATAAAATCTTTTACTTGATTCACATAGGGGTACATAACAACATCTTCTGTAAATATAGGAACTATATTTCGTATGGCATCATACATCTTTTTTGTATTCGTAGAAACTTGATCTTTTACGCCTAAATATTCTATTGCCTGAACAACAGTTATTAGTTCTATCGCAACGACTTCAAAAGCATTTTCTATAACTTTTTTTGTGATTAAAGCAGCATTTGTTCCCATACTTACAATATCTTGATTGTCATTATTATTGGGGATACTATGCACATACATCGGATTTGATAGCATTTGGTTTTCTGCTGTAGTAGATGTTGCTGTAAATTGTACTCCTTGCATCCCAAAGTTTAAGCCTAGTTTGGCAAGGTTTACAAAAGGAGGAAGTATGTCGTTTAATTTAGAATTTAATAAGTAGTTTAATTGACGTTCTGCCAACATCGATAATTTGGTAACCACAATTTTTAACTTATCCATTTCTAAAGAAACATAATCTCCATGAAAATTACCTCCATGATATACGTGTTTTTCTTTAACATCGATAATAGGATTGTCATTAGCAGAGTTAACTTCTTCTATTAGGATTTTTTCAATATTGTTTAAAGTATCTAAAACCGGGCCTAATATTTGAGGAACGCAACGTAATGAATAGTATTCCTGAACCTTCTCTTTAAAAACAGTTACTTCGGTTTGATCAGTATATAGGTACTCTTCTCTTTTTCTGATTAAAGAACTACTTTCTAAATGCTCTCGCATTTGTTTAGCTATTTGTTGCTGTCCTACATGCTTTTTTGCATGGTTTAATTCTTGTGATAAATGATCATCATATGCTTTTACAATTTCATTGATTGCACATGAAGCTGTAATCATCCAGTTTAATAATCTTCTTGTATAAATAGTATTTACTAATCCTACTCCAGTCATCACAGATGTACCGTTCATTAGGCCAAGTCCTTCTCGTAAAGCAATTGTAATAGGGTTGATGTTTTCTTGTTCAAAAACTTCTTTAGTGTTTTTTTGTTCTCCTTCATAAAATACTTCTCCCTCACCAATAAGAGTTAAGGCCAAATGTGCTAATTGAACCAAATCTCCACTAGCACCAACACCACCATGTTCATAAATAAGAGGCGTAATGTTTTTATTGATCAAAGATGTCATAACATCTACAACAGATTTATGAACACCAGAGTACCCTAAGCATAGCGTATTTAAACGTGCTAACATTGCTGCTTTTACGTACATGGGAGGGATCGGGTTCCCTGTTCCCGAAGCATGACTTCTTATTAAGTTATATTGTAGCTGATTTCTTTCTTTGTCGTTTATCTTGTATTGTGCCATTGGCCCAAAACCAGTATTTACACCGTAAATGATTTTATTTTCAGAAAATTCTTTTAAAAAATTAAAACTTTCTTCTACAGTTGCTAGAACACTTTCGTCTATTGCAATCGATTCTTCTTTAAATATAATGTTGAAAAAGTCCTGTATTTCTATTTTCCCTTTTAGTGTTAGCATCTATATTTTGCTCAAAATTTTAATGAATAATATTTTAATAACCAAAAATAAAACAGTTATTTTGGTTTGCAAATTTATAATAATTAAGGAATTAATAAGTACAATAGTGCTATGAATGATGAAAATATTGATGTTTTAGTAGTAGGGGCGGGACCTTCGGGATGTGTTGCAGCTTCTTATTTACATAATAATGGTTATAATGTGAAAGTTGTTGAAAAGAGCCTTTTTCCAAGATTTGTAATCGGAGAAAGTCTTTTGCCAAGATGTATGGATCATTTTGAAGAAGTAGGACTATTAGATTGCCTAAAAGCATGTGAGTTTGAAGTGAAATCAGGAGCACGATTTATTAAAGGAGAGAAGGTTTGTAATTTTGATTTTAGTAAAAAGCATACAGAAGGTTGGGATTGGACATGGCAAGTGCCTCGTGCAGATTTTGATTCGGCTCTGGCAAAAGAACTTATTAATAGAGGAGTAGATATCTGTTTTGAAGAAGAAGTGGTTGCTGTAGATTTTGAAGGGAAAATTTCAAAAACGACCATAAAAGATAAAGAAGGGAAACATCGAGTTATTACTGCAAAATATGTTATAGATTCTAGTGGTTATGGAAGAGTACTACCTAGACTTTTAGATTTAGAACAGCCATCTGAATTACCAAAACACTCTTCAATTTTTACACATGTTAAGGATATTAATAGACCTGAAGGGGGCGAAGGGACACTTATTACATTTGATGTGATTGATACAGAAACCTGGTTATGGGTGATTCCTTTTTCTAATGGAGTTACTAGTATAGGATATGTAGGGCCAACAGAATTTCTGGATTCATTCGAAGGTAATGCTACAGAGAAATTAACACAAATGTTACAGCGTTCGGATTATTTCTATGAGCGTTTTAAGAATGTTGATTTTATGTTTGATCCTATATCAATTAAAAATTATTCAAAATCTGTAAAACAATTGTACGGCAAAGGATATGTGTTAACAGGAAATAGCGCAGAGTTTTTAGATCCTGTGTTTTCTTCTGGAGTTACATTTGCTACAGAATCTGCATTGTTAGCAGCAAAACTTGTTGCTAAAGAATTGCAAGATGAAGCTGTAGATTGGGAAGAGGAATATACAGGATATATTAAAGGAGGCGTTAATGTTTTTGCGTCCTATGTAAAAGAATGGTACACCGGAAATCTTCAAAAGTTGTTTTTCCATCAACCAGAGAACCCAGAAATCAAGAGGCAAATATGTGCAGTTTTAGCAGGTTACGTATGGGATAAAACAAACCCTTTTGTTACCAAACATAACAGATTGATTAAAACGGTTGCCCATATGATAGATATGGAAACCGAAAAAGAAGCATAGTCGAGTAGAGATAATAATTCTTGAGATCTCTGTAAGTATTTATCTATGCAAACGATCTAGAATTTCCATTACTTCTATTTTTTTTCGTACCGAAACGGGGATGTTTTCTCCGTTTTTTAGCATAAGATACCCTCCGTCAGTTTTAATAAAGGCGCTAATACATTGTAAATTAACAAGGTGACTTTGGTGTACTCGCAAAAATTGATAGTTCTTAAGCATGTCAGAAAAGTATTTTAATGTCTTGGTTACAAAAATTTTCTGTCCATCCTGAAGATAGAAAATGGTATTATTACTATCAGATTCGCAACGAATAATATCATCCAAATTTACGATGATAATTTTATCGAGAGTGTGTAGTGAGATTTTGTCTGGTTTTTGCTCTGGTGCAGATAATGTGTCTTTTAGGATGTTAAGACGTTCTTTATTGGGTTGAATCTGTTCTTTTGCCCGAGCAATAGCTTGAGCTAATTCTTCATTAGAATATGGTTTTAAGACATAATCAATAGCTGCAAATTTAAAAGCTCTGATAGCAAACTCATCACTGGCTGTAACAAAAATGATCTTTGATTTTAGGTCAGGGAATATTTCTAATATATCAAATCCAGTACCATCGCCGAGCATAATATCTAAAAAGAGAATATCAGGTTGTGTATTGCGTAATGATTTTGCTGCCTCAACTACACTTTGGGCAGTATCAACTACTTTTATTTCTGGATGATTCGCTTTTAGGTCGCTTTTTAAAAGCTGAAGTGCATCGGGCATGTCTTCTACGATAATTGCTGTAAGCATAATTGTTTTAATAGTCGGTTTGTAATGGTATTTTAAATGTAATCTCTGTTCCAGCCACAGAATTGCCGTTTAAGAGGATTTCTTTTATGTGTAAGGAATCCTTCCCCGAAATTGATTCAAGTCGCTCTCGGGTCACTGTAAGTGCCATAGATTGATGATCTGTATTGGTTTTGTTCTTTTGTGATTGGAAAATACCTTGCCCATTATCTAATATAGTGCAATGTAAATGTTCTTCGCTAGTATGAAATAATACTTTTAACTCACCATCTCTGCTTCCTTTTAAAATACCATGTCTAACCGCATTTTCTACAAAGGGTTGGATTAACATAGGCGGAATAAGAATTTCTTCGGGGTCAAAATCAGAATCTATAGAAATATCATATACAAATGGTTTACTGGCCATTAATTGTTCTATTTCGATATAATGTTTTAAGGTCTGTATTTCCTGATCTAGGGTTATATGATCTTTTCTAGAGTTGTATAGAGTTTCTCTTAATAAAGTAGCAAACGTATTTATAGTAGTATTCATGCGATTGGGATTGTTGGTTCCCATCGCTTTTATACCGTTTAACGCATTAAATATGAAATGAGGATTCATTTGTAAACGCAATGCTTTTTGTTCTAATGATAGTAAGTGATTTTGCATTTGTAGACGGTTACGTTCTTCCCGGTTTTTTTGTTTCACTCTTCGGATGTAAGATAATGCATATCCACCTAAAATCAATACGATTATTACTAATACAGTTAATTGAAACCAGGCTTTTTCATAGATAGGACTATCAATAAAAAAACGAAACATAATAGGATCACTTTCTTCCCATCTGTAATTTCGGGATTGTGCAGAAAAGTAATGTGGCCCATATGCTAATCCGGCAAGATTTTGTTTGTGATCTGATGACCAGGGACTCCATTCAGAATTGTTTAACCTCCATCGATATTCTACATCATTAGGATGATCAAGATCAATAGTTTTATAGCTAAATGATAATTCTGTTTGATTTGGTTTTAGTTTAAGAACACGTTTATTGTTTACCCAAGCTCCCAACTGTATAGAATCAACACTGCGATACGCAACTTCTACATCTTCAAAATGTATACTAGGCTTGATTGTAGCTTTAGTAGTTTCTGTTGGTTGATATTTGGTTAGCCCGTATATTGCTCCAAACCATAGATTACCATGATCATCTTTGGTAACAGCATTAAGACAGGTTTCAATCCCTAAGAAACCATCATTTCTTCCAAAATGAAAAACATCAACAATATCATTTGATTGATTTAGCTCAATTCTATCAACTCCTCGTTCACTCCCTGCCCATAGATTGTTTTTGTCATCAAATATCATTTGATAAATATTGTCTGAATAGGGTTTTTTTCTTCCTTTTAATTTTTTAAATGTGATCTTCTGATCAAGATCAGACCACCAAATCCCTCTTCCTGCTGTCCCGAGGTATAATATGTTTTTGTGAAAAAGTAATGTGCTAATTGCCGTCTTTTGATTTAAAACATTGCCTAAGTGCGTAACTTTATTTCTTTCAATATACCCCAGATGCCCATTTTGAGTAGCATACCAGATTTTGCCAAGAGAATCTTTTTTCATGTCTCTTATTTGCAAATCTTCAATACCACTTTTTTGGGTAAATTTCTTTAAAGATCTTATACGTTTCTTTTTTGGGTCGTATATAAATCTGGAGATCCCGGCAGAATACGAGGCAACCCAAACAGTATTATCTATTACTTGTATAGTTCTTATCCAATCTGATAATAAACCTTTGTCTCTGTCAATAATGTGATTTTTACTAACTGTAATGGCAATCGTGTCAGTAGTTATAATTGGATCTTCATCTAATTCTTTGCTATTGATAGTATCTACAACAATACTATCAACTTGCATAATCTCTTTAAAAAGAATTCCCTTACCTTCTGTACCAGCCCAAATGTTTCCAGAGTTATCACTGGTTATAGTTTTGATTTTTACATCAGATAAACGTTCTTCCTGAGGTATATGATGAATCCCGGTAGAATCGATTTTTACCATTCCAGCTTCAGAATTGGATGTCCATATACCATTTTTTGCATTATGAACAGCATATACACGATTACCTTTTAGTCCTGTATTTTGGTCATAGTGTGTAAAATTATTCTGAAAATATTTATAAAACCCTCCGCCAGATGTAGCAATCCATATATTAGATTGAAGGTCTAAAATACTTTTTCGGGTGTACGAAACAGACAAGCCATTTTTTCGATTAATTTTCTTTTTTAGGGTATGCGTTTTAAAATCAAGTATGGTAATTCCGTCATTATCTGTAGCAAACCATAACTCATTATTGCTATGTATTGAAATATCTGTTACTCGAACTGGTTTTTGAATCCATTGGTTACCATATGTTTTTGCATTGGTGTTTAGTACTAAAATCCCTTGATTAAAAGCAGCAGCAAATACTTTGTTATTATGAAAGATTGCCGCTGTAAAATCATATGCGCTATGTCTTTCTATAATTTTTGCACCTTGTTTAATGTGATTTAGTTTCCAAAGCCCTTTATTGGTAGCAACCCAGAATAGCTTACCATCAAAAACAATATCATTAATAATACTGGTATTGATTTTTGGATTAAGATTAATCTTAATTAACCCCAGGTTTTTTCGATATTCATAAATGCCAATATTGGTGGCCAGATAGGTCTTGTTGTCTATTAGGCATATTTTGTTAATTCGAGGTCCTTCAATATTGGTGAATTTATTCTTGACCTTGATGCTAAGCCCATTTTTTGTACCGATAAAAAGACTGTCATTTACAAAGGCAAGAGAATGAATATAGTTTGACTGTAATCCATCATTTTCATTCCAGGTTTTAAACTCTTCGCCATTAAACCTAGAGAGCCCTCCTCCTTGAGTGCCTAACCATAAGTATCCTATTTTATCTTGTACAATATCATAGACTTGTGATTGAGGTAACCCATCTTCTAGAGTATATGCTCTAAGTTGATTGTTTTGTGCTGATAGTGAGTTGATAATATTCAATATCAGGAAAGAAACAAGATAGATGTATTTATAGTTTAAGTTCACAAGAGATTTGTCTGGTTGGTAACAAATATAATCAAACTGCTTTTTTCTGGGATATAATCGATTTAAATGTAAAAAAAACCGACACCACCGGTTAAGGCGGGTCGGTATAATAAACAAAAGTTTCCCCCTTTTTGTTTATTAGATTGAGATTACTGTTAGGATTAATAATTAGTACCCAGTGATAGCAGTTGTTTTCGAATCTCCAACAATGCCATCTTTCCAGGTAAAACTTTGTTTTAGGTTTACATATTTAGTATTAGTTGTTGTTGTTTGATAAAATGTTTGTGTTTGTAATATGTTATCTTTTATGCCGTATTCTTGATTTGGAAATATGTATTGAAAATCGTTATCAGAATTTTCACAATACACATTTTTAAGCTCAGGCAATGCTACAATTGTATTATCTTCTTTAAGCATATAGTAATATGCTTCTACATGAGCACAACATGCCAGATACTCGACCTCCATCTTAATTACCTTAGAGACCCCTTCTAGTCCAGGGTTCTCTAAGGCAGTTATAAAGATATCCTCAAAAAGTTCTGTGTCTTCAATCGTAAGAGTAGATATTATATCTAAATTTTCTTCTCCCGAACGAACCAGATTAATAACATATGAGGGGTGTTTTTCTCCACGGTCCATAATTTCGGTAGTTACCAAAAACTCTTGAGTATCGGCAAAAACTTTTTGTGCATGGATACCTTGAAAACTTTGAAATAGAATAATGATTATGGCAACATTTTTCATAACAGCTTATTTTGAGGTTGGCTATTTTGTATAAAAGTACTTCCTTATCTTATTCTTGAGGATGTACTTTTAGTATTCGTAATGATTCAACTAGAATTCGTTTTTTGTAAAATAAAACCATCCCTTAGTGATTTTATATTCTAATACTTTATAAGATAAGAGACAAAGGTGTTTTAGTAACCTGTAGGTTAATTGTTTAATGAATTTATCTTTTCAGGTTCTATAAAATTTTTGTTGCTTTTGATCTACATCATTTACTGTAAAATTAGATGTAAGTGTTTGATAATGTGATGAAATGGTGAAGCTAAAATTGGCTTTAGGGCTCTGTTTTTTGTATCTTCATAAGAATTACCCTTACAAAATTTAGATGTTAGACATCTCTTTAAGATAGATCATCTCTTATGGTTATACAAAGATGTGCATGTCTATCTATTAATAGTTAGAGAAAATAAAAATCAATATTCCAGATATTCAGTTTTTGCTAAACATATTTAGAGAATTTTACGTTTAGTTATAGACTATTTTGATACTTACCTTCTGTTTTAATAGAAGTTGATTCAATACAGAAAATCTATAAAATATAAACAAATGAAAACAATACGGTATCGTTCGAACGGACAGGATGTTCATTTTTTGGAAGAAATTCTAACCACACTGGGATATCAAGTATATGTGTCTAATTTTTTTGGAAAAGATACAGATACAGCTGTCAGAGATTTTCAAGCCAAGCATAACCTTGTGATAGATGGTATTGTTGGGCTTAAAACCTGGTCTAAACTTATTGAGGTAAAAAATGACTTTATTGCGTTTAATGATAAGCTCTTATCTGAACAAGATATCGAAGATTTTGCAGATCAGTTTGGGTTAGAATTAGCAATGGTGAAAGCGGTTAATGAAATAGAAAGTAATGGAAAAGGCTTTTTGGTATCTGGTAGACCTAGAATTTTGTTTGAAGGCCATATTTTTTGGAAAGAATTAGAGAAACGAGGAGTAACCCCATCTCAATATGTTTCAGAATATACCAAAAATGTATTATATAAGAAATGGACAAAAGTACACTATAAAGGAGGAGCTGGAGAGTATGATCGTTTAGAAAAAGCTGCTGGGATGTCTGATGAGCCAGCTTTCCATGAAGCGGCCTATAGTTCTGCATCATGGGGGGCTTTTCAGATTATGGGATTTCATTATGCGAATTTAGGTTTTTCTTCTGTAGACCATTTTGTTTCAGAGATGTATGATCATGAAAGAGAACATCTTAAAGCTTTTGGTAAATTTATAGAAGCTACATCTTTTAAGGGTAAAAAATTACTAGATTGGATAATAGAAAAGAACTGGGCAAGATTTGCCGAAGGATATAATGGATCTGGTTATAAGAAGAATAAATACGATACTAAACTAAAAAATGCTTACATAAAATATAGTACTAGTTAATGGGGGTTGTATAATAGAATTAAATTTGTTTTTAAGTTGTGTTCCCAGAACTATATCTCAGTTTTTCTATTTTTGTCCTATGATTGATAATTTCGAGAATGAATTTTTTGGGATCGGTATTCAAAATGGTAAAACACCAGAGAACCTTGGTGTATTATGGCGTTCTGCACAGAATATGGGAGCTAGTTTTATTTTTACGATAGGTAATCGATATGCAAAACAAGCTAGTGATACTCATAATGCGGTAAAAGCCATGCCGTATTTTCATTACGATACTTTTGAGGATTTTTACCGACACCTGCCTAAAGGAGCAATGTTGGTAGGGGTAGAGCTAACAGATAACGCCCAATCTCTAGAGGCTTTTAGCCACCCAAAACGTTGTGTGTATTTACTAGGAGCCAAGGATCATGGATTATCCAAAATAGCTATTGAAAAATCACAGTTTTTAGTCAAATTTAAATCCGAATTAAGTATTAATGTGGCTGTAGCAGGAAGTATTATTATGTATGATCGTGGCATTGATAAACCTAGATTTATAAGAGCGTAGATTCTGTAATTTTTACATTAAAGGCATCATATCTAATTTTTGTCACTACATTTATAACCACTATCCTTATTGTTTATGTTTAAAATAGTAGAAGATTTTATTGCTGGTTTTAGCTCCTGGGTATGGGACTGGCCTTTATTGGTATTGCTTATTGGTGGAGGAATGTTTTTTCTGATCTATTCTAGATTTACACCTTTTTTCTATTTCAAACATGCGATCGATGTGTTGCGAGGTAAATATGATAATGAGCATGCACCTGGCCAGCTTAGTCATTTTCAGGCATTATCTTCTGCAATTGCAGCTACAGTAGGTATGGGTAATATAAGTGGGGTTGCAGTAGCAATTGTCGCGGGTGGTCCAGGAGCTGTGTTCTGGATGTGGATCAGTGCTTTAATCGGTATGGCAACCAAGTTTTATACCTGCTCACTAGCGGTAATGTATCGATCAGAAGATGATAAAGGAGCTTTACTTAGTGGTCCTATGTATGTAATCGCCAAAGGTCTTGGGGGTCAATGGAAGCCCTTGGCTATACTTTTTGCCTTGGCAGGATTGGTTGGTACACTACCTGCGTTTACTGCAAATCAGTTAACTCAAACATTAGTAGATGTTTTAGATTGGGATGATGATTATAAATGGTATATCGGGATTGTCTTAGCAGGTTTTGCTTCGCTGGTCATTATGGGAGGAATAAAAAGAATTGGGGTTGTGGCCAGTAGATTGGTTCCTTTTATGGTAGTGCTATATTTTATTACTGTGATTACTATTTTGGTATTACAAATAGAAAAAATACCAGATATGTTTATGCTAATTTTTTCTGATGCATTTTCTGGAAAAGCGGCTGCAGGAGGAGCTTTAGGGTATTTGATTAAAACAGGAGTAAAAAGAGCTGCATTTTCTAACGAGGCAGGTATAGGAACCGCTCCTATGATGCATGGTACTGCAAAAACAAATGAACCAATTAGAGAGGGGCTGGTGGCAATGATTGGCCCGGCAATAGATACATTGCTGGTATGCACACTAACTGCTTTGGCAATACTTTCTACAGGAGTATGGCAAAGCTCTAATGATAATGGTATATCTCTTACTTTAGAGGCTTTTAACTCTGTTCTCCCATATGGATTGGGGGATATTGTAGTGGTTATTATGGTTTTGGTGTTTGGGCTTTCGACACTGTTTTCATATTCTCATTATGGTACTACATGTTTAGGCTTTTTAACCAAGCCGAAGTATGGTAAATATTATAATTATTTATACATAGTGTCGATTATAATTGCTGCAGTAGTAAAAATAGAGTTTGCGATTAATCTTATTGATAGTGCTTTTGCTATAATGGCAATCCCTACGGTGATTTCTGGATTATTACTGGCTCCAAGAGTAAATGCCAGAGCTAAAATCTATTTTGAAAAATATAAGGTCTAAACTGTTCTTTATTATGTGTTTTATTAAGCCAGATTTTTACAGTATTATATTTTCATAATAATAAACTCACTTCTTCTGTTTTCCTGATGCTCTTCTTCTGTGCAATCAACTCCATCAGCACATTTATTAATCAATCTTCTTTCTCCATATGCTTTGCCAGGTATGCGTCGCCAATCGATATTGCCTTTTCGTACGATATATCTTATTGTGGCTCTCATTCTTTTTACACTTAACTTTTTGTTGTACCAATGACTGGATCTGCTATCGGTATGTGAGCGAACTTCAATTTTTAATTTGGGATACTTGTTCATCGCCGAAATTATTTTTTGAAGCTCGACTTCGGCTTTTGGGCTAATTTCATAATCATCCAGTCCAAAATAAATAGGTTCTAGTTGTAAAATTTTTCCTAGATCATCACCAACAGTAACCTCTATTGTAGTAGATAATACTTTTTGCGCTCCTGTTTTTTCTAATGCAAAAGGAATATCATGAATAAATTCAAAAACATCTGTAGTTTCTAGTGTAGCCTCTTTTGGGATATATTCATTTAATGTTGCTTGTATCACATACGATTCATCACAAGGCACTTGGATTTTGTATTTCCCTTTTAAATCAGAAACAGCTTGATGCAATGTGTTTCCATCTTTATCCAACACTATAATGTCTGTTCTTATAAGTGGCTCACCAGTTGCACTATCTGTAATTGTGCCTTCTATATATTGCATACAAGAAGTGATCAATTCTTCGATTTGCTTAAAACTGTAGATGTCATCATTACCTTTGCCCCCTTTTCTGTTACTGGCAAAATACCCTATTTTGGTATCTTCATTTAATACAAAGGTAAAGTCGTCTTTAGAGCTATTTACAGGTTTGCCAATATTAAAAGCATCAGAAAAACCAGATTCATTAGGTACAGAAACAAAAATATCTAATCCGCCTAGACCTACATGACCATCACTAGAAAAGTATAACCTTCCGCTATCACTTATATAAGGAAAAGTCTCTCTGCCTTCTGTGTTTATTTTGTTTCCTAAGTTTTTTGGTTCGCCATATTTTCCATCTCCTAGTACATCTACCACAAACAAATCAGACTGTCCGAAAGTACCCGGCATATCACTGGCAAAATAGAGTTTAGTTCCATCAGCACTTAATGAAGGATGAGATACAGAATAATCATCACTAGAAAAAGGTAATTCTACGATATCAGTCCATATCCCGTCTTTTAGAGTGGCTTTATATAATTTTAGGAGTACAACCCCCTTTTTACTGGTTCCTAATTTGTTGTTGGTGTAGTTGTTTCTTGAAAAATATACAGTTTCTCCGTCCTTACTAAAACTGGTAGATGACTCATGGAATTTTGTATTTATTTTTCCTTTAAGTTTAACAGGATCTTCTAGAGTAATCTGATCTTCTTTGATATTTGAAGAAAAGATATCTAAAAAAGGCATTTTATTCCATTTATGAAGTTTTGAGTCATTAATGCTTTTACTTCTTGATGAAGCAAAGACAATTTGATTTTTGTTATTGAAACTAGGCGCGTATTCAGAGTTTTTTGAATTAATACTCAAAGGAAATATGTCATATTTACCCGATTGCATTTCGATAAAATCTAAGTAATTTCTTTTTTCTATAAAAGATTTGGCTCGTTTGTCATTTCCTGTAATAGCATAGAATTGATCCATAATCCTATCGGCTTCCTTATAGCGTTCAACACTTTTTAAGCTTTGTGCATATCTAAATAAATATTCGGGATTTAGATCCTCTGGATAGGTTTGAATAAGCTTTTCATACCACCCTACAGAATCTTCAAGATCTCCTGTGAAATAGAACGAATCTCCTAGTTTAGAGTATAGATTTTGAGAAGAATATCCGCGTTGAGCCACATCCATGTAGATTGCTCTGGCATCTATATATGCAAATGCCGTAAAACTTTGATCTGCTTTAGTTATACGTTTATCCTGATCTTGAGAAAAAAGCTGCGATGATGTTATGAAAATGAGTATGCAGAAAGAAATGAGATTTCTTCTTATAAAGATTGAAGTAAAAAATAAGGTGTGATTTTTCAAACGATCCCAGAATTTAATGTTAAAAACTTGTTTTCACGGGGTATTTGAAAACATACTGGAACTAAATTTAAGAAAAATTCAATTAAAAATTCAATTCAACTTCTTTATTTTAATAACTTCTTTTTGTAGGAAAATGTTAATAAAACAGGTATGTATGTAATAATTCTATGATCTGTTGTTTTCTTGCTTAATATTCATCTACCTTTGCATTAAAATCAATTATATGGCTCATAAAGCTGGCTTTGTAAATATTATAGGTAACCCTAATGTAGGTAAATCTACATTAATGAATGCCTTTATAGGTGAGAAGTTATCTATTATTACTTCTAAAGCACAAACCACAAGACATCGTATTTTGGGAATTGTAAACGGTGATGATTTTCAGGCGATTCTGTCAGATACTCCCGGGATTATAAAACCTGCTTATGAGCTTCAGGAATCTATGATGGATTTTGTTAAATCTGCTTTTGAAGATGCAGATGTATTGATATATATGGTAGAGATTGGTGAAAAAGACCTGAAAGATGAAGCTTTTTTTAATAAAATAACAAATGCGAAAATCCCTATTCTTCTACTTATAAATAAAATAGACCAATCCAATCAGGAAAAATTAGAAGAACAGGTTCAGTTTTGGAGTCAAAAAGTACCTAATGCAGAAATATACCCTGTATCTGCTTTAGAAAATTTTAATGTAAAAGAAGTTTTTGGTAGAATAGTCGAATTGTTACCAGATTCACCACCTTTTTATCCAAAAGATCAGTTAACAGATAAACCAGAGCGCTTTTTTGTAAATGAAGCCATTCGCGAAAAAATATTAGTGCATTATAAAAAAGAAATTCCTTATTCTGTAGAGGTAGAGACAGAGGAGTTTGTAGAGGACGATACTATTATTAGAATTCGTTCGGTGATTATGGTAGAACGTGATTCTCAAAAAGGAATCATTATAGGTCATAAAGGATCTGCTCTAAAAAGAGTAGGTACAGAAGCACGTAAAGAACTGGAAAAGTTTTTCGGAAAAAAGATACATATAGAACTGTATGTAAAAATTAATAAAAATTGGCGTAGTAATGAACGTCAATTAAAACGATTTGGATATAATAATTGATTTCGTTTTTAAGCATAATCTTACAAATTTCTTAATAGATATTTATACAATTGATTTGTGTTTTTTTGGTTAAGTTTTGAGTAATTCCATATTCTAAATAATAATATTTATTATTTGTCGTTCTTGGTAAGTTTCGATAGTGATTGAAATTAATATATTCAACATTCTTGAAATCAAAAACTTAACCAAAAACGCCCTTAAATAATGAATAAAACTACACTTTCCACGTATTTCGTCAAGCAAAATAAAGACATAAGGTATTTAGCTGATTAACAGTTTTTACAAATGTTTTTTTCACTTTTATTTTAGTTGTAAACCTAACCTGTTCTTATAGAGGTCATTACTAGGGTTTTATAAGAGCAATAACCAAACTCAAAAATTATTACAATGTTTAGTATTAACAAAAAAAATGTGGCTAAAGCTACAAAACCATTTAATCTATTAAACCTTGCGTCACTTTCTGTTTTCTTAGTTTTGACCAGTTTTACCCGATTAAATAATGAAAAAATAGTTGCACTCCAAGAATGTAAAAACCCATTAAAAGAAGCTTTAGGTTATAATGTATTTGTAAGAGGAGAAGCTCATCTTGGAGGTGGGGATACAGAGGGTCCTGTTGCTGTCGGAGGAGATTTGACAATGAACGGAATCATTACTCTTGCGTCTCATGTAGCTGGAGAGAATTATTTTAATGGAGATAGTCAGGCTTCTTCATTGGTTATTAATGGAAAAATTATATATGATTCTGGCCAGGGAATTCATCTTAATCAGGGATTTGTGAAAGTAGGTAACCTTAGCAATTCTAATGTTTTTGATAAAGATTTTAATAATGCTTCTGTGAATACTAGATTAACTTCGGGGGGGTATAATGGGTTGCCTAGAGTTCAAGTACAAAGGAAACA
The DNA here is from genome assembly GCF_000520975.1 of Aquimarina megaterium XH134. Classification (GTDB taxonomy): domain Bacteria; phylum Bacteroidota; class Bacteroidia; order Flavobacteriales; family Flavobacteriaceae; genus Aquimarina; species Aquimarina megaterium. The sequence goes on along the minus strand of NZ_JACB01000052.1, from coordinate 8,603 downwards.
ACCAGAGAATAGCGTAGGACATAAGGATTTAATTGATTTTGAAACAGCTTTTGCTGGATTCAAATCCACATCTCTTCACCTAAGTACTCTTGATGCTAATTTAACCATAGACCAGTATAACAAAATTGTACTAGTTCAAAACAAAATAAATGTTTTAAATCTTAAAGGGAGTGAGCTTATTAATTTACCTTATTTAACATTTGAGAATGAACCAAATGTTGATACACCAGTTATTATTAATGTAGATGTATCAGGAGATTTTGAGTGGAATGTGTTTAATATAAATAATATAGGAGATCATCATGGGAAGTTTATTCTTTGGAATTTCTTTAACTCTTCAAAAATAACTCTTATTGGAGGAGGTACACTTGTAGGGACCTTATTCGCTCCAGAATCAAATGTAGTTAAAAACTCTTCAGGTAATATTAATGGACAAGTTATAGCAGCAAACTATTATCATAACGAAGGTGAATTACATCATCATGTTTTTGAGCCGTGTATAGATAACCCTGATACAGATTGTAAATTAAGGGTTGATGTAGGTGATGATGTCGAAATTTGTGATAATGAAAATATAACACTTAACGCTTTAGTTTCTGGTGAATCTACATGTGATATTGCCTATTTATGGTCTACTGGAGAAACTACTTCTTCAATTGTCGTTAATAAAGAAGGGGTATATACTGTAATTGTAAAAGATTGTGAAAATTGTGAAGATTCAAATGCAGTTGAAGTAAGAGCAAGAAAATCATTATTTGTTACTGTCGGAGAAGATCAAGAAATTTGCGCAGGGCAGGAAATTAATCTTGTTGCAGAAGTAAAAGGAGATTGTGCTACTTCAGGTTTGACGTATTTATGGTCAACAGGAGAAACTACAAAAAACATTATTGTTTCTCCAGAAAAAAATACGAACTATAAAGTAATAGTAAATGGTTGCGATACATGTAAAGAAATAACAGACAAAGTACTTGTTTCTGTTTCTTCTGGTATTACAATTGATCTAGGAGAAGATCAAATGGTATGTTTAGGAGAATCGGTTACTCTTACCTCTCCAATTGAGGCAGATACTTATCTGTGGTCAACAGGAGAAACATCCAGATCTATTACGGTACATCCGATACAGCCTACTAGTTATGCACTAGAGGTTACTATAGATGGATGTGTTGGTAAGGATGATGTAGAACTTATTGCTTATTCGTGCGAAGGAAGTTTTATTCCAAAAAGTAAAATGATAAATGTGTACCCAACATTTTTAAAGTCAACGGATAATTTATTTTTGAATATAAAATCTGAAGACACACAAGAGATCAAGATTTCATTATATAATGTTTCAGGATATATGGTGGAATCAGAAATTGTTAGAAAAATATTTAAAGGAGATAATGCAATTGATATAGACCTTGATCGGTTTGTAAAATTATCTTCAGGGATCTATATGCTTAAAATAGTAGGAAACTATGGAGTTATGGCGGTGAAAAGAATAGTTATAGATTAGTTTTTTTAATACATATTTGTTTAAAGCCTGTTGATATGCTTTTCAACAGGCTTTAATGTTTACCGATATTTTAAAAATTTATTATTAATGATATTTGTGTAGCTCATTTATTAATGTCGATAATTTATCCTTAGCATAACGTTAAGGATATATGTGTTGTTAACATTTGAATTTTTAATCACACAAAACGAGATCAATAATGAAAATTTTTAACAAAACTATTCTTATTTCCGCAGTTGTATTAGGGCTTTTTAGCGCATGTGACCCTGATGATTACCATGGAGGTGGAAACACAGGTAAATTAACATTTAAAAAAATTGGAGGCTTTGTCAATGGAACAGGTGATGAAGGGTTTGCAGAGATTTCTGCTTTTGACCCTCAAACAGGTAAGCTTTTTGTTGTAAATCCAAAAGAATCAGAACTTTCGGTTTGGGATATATCTGATCCAGGCGTACCAGTACAAGGAGTAGATATAGCTTTGGTCGGTATACCTAATAGCGTAGCCGTAAACAACGGGATGGTGGCTGTGGCTTTAGAAAATGCAGCAAATAAACAAGCTAATGGAACTATTGCGATTTATAATTCGGATTCGCAAGAACTGTTACATACTTATCCGGCAGGTGCGCTACCAGATATGGTAACTTTTAGCCCTAACGGGAAATATATTGTAGCAGCAAATGAAGGAGAACCTAATGATTTGTATACAGATGATCCAGAAGGATCAATAACGATTATAGAAGTTGAAACAGGACAAGTCTCGAATGTAAATTTTACAGCTTTTAATGGCCAGGCTATTGGTAATGACTTTCGGGTTTTTGGACCAGGAGCATCTCTGGCACAAGACGTAGAGCCAGAGTATGTAGCTATTTCACATGATTCGAAGACAGCATATGTTACGCTACAGGAAAATAATGGATTGGCAATTGTTAATCTAGAAACCAAGACAATTACGGATATCATCGGACTGGGAGTAAAAAATTATGGGTTACCTAATAATCAAATAGATGCTAGTGATAAAGATGATATTGTAGGGAATTTTCAAAATTGGCCGGTCTTAGGGTTTTATCACCCAGATGCTATTGTATACACTAAGATTAGAGGAGGGCGATATTTAATAACGGCAAACGAAGGAGATGCTAGAGATTATGATGGATTTTCTGAAGAAGAAAGAGTAAAAGATCTAACTCTTGACCCTGTCGTTTTTTCTGATGCAGCTACCTTACAATTAGATGAGAATTTGGGAAGACTTAAAATTACTACCGCAAATGGAGATATTGATGGTGATGGAGATTATGACAGGATTTATGCTTATGGCGCGAGATCATTTACAATATGGTCTACATCTGGAGCAGTTATTTATGACAGCGGAGACCAAATAGGAAAAACAATTTTTGATTTGGATCCAAGTGCTTTTAATAGTAATGAAGGAAGTGCAGCCGATAAAAGATCTGATGATAAAGGAGCAGAGCCAGAAGCTGTAGCAACTATTAAGGTGGGTAACAAGACACTACTTTTTGTAGGATTAGAGAGAACAGGAGGAGTATTGGTGTATGATGTATCCAATCCGTCTAGCCCAAAGTTTTTAGAATGGTTAAGAGATGAGACAGATATTTCTCCAGAAGGATTGATTGCAGTCGAAGCAAAAGATAGTCCAACAGAAAACGACCTGATTATAGTAACTAATGAAGTATCTAATACAGTTGCTATTTATGAGATACAAAAAAAGAATTAAATCAATATAAAAAGAGAATCCTTGTCATAATGCTGGCAAGCGGCTAAACAACCCTGTTTTTTCACTAATAACAATAAAAACTTTGTTGTTTTACAGTAACCAACTTGACTATAATACGTGGTATATTTGACTAAGTAATTATTTCACTGACTGACTATCAATTATGAAAAGTTCCATCGGCCTGAAACATTGGCCTTTGGGCTTTTTATTTTTACTTTCTTATGTATTGTTAATCAAATCAAAACATTTATAGTATTGCTAAAATAAAAAGTCTAATTTTGCACAAAATTTAGAAAAGATATCAATGAGTGGTATAGTGGCAATTGTAGGAAGACCTAATGTTGGAAAGTCAACGTTCTTTAACCGGTTAATTCAAAGAAGAGAGGCTATTGTAGATGCTGTTAGCGGGGTAACCCGTGATAGACATTATGGAAAGAGTGATTGGAATGGAGTAGAGTTCTCGTTGATTGATACCGGAGGTTATGTTGTGGGGAGTGATGATGTTTTTGAAACCGAAATCGATAAGCAAGTAGAACTGGCTATCGATGAAGCTGATGCTATTATTTTTATGGTTGATGTAGAGTCAGGAATAACAGGAATGGATCAGGATGTCGCTAATCTACTTCGCAGAGTGGATAAACCTGTTTTTTTGGTTGTAAATAAGGTGGATAATGGACAGAGAGCAACAAATGCAGTAGAGTTTTATAATTTGGGCCTTGGCGAATATTATACTATTGCCAGTATTAATGGAAGTGGTACAGGAGAACTTTTGGACGAATTGGTAAAAGTACTGCCCGAAAAAGATGAAGACGAATCTAGTGAGTTACCTCGATTTGCAGTTGTAGGAAGGCCTAATGCTGGTAAGTCTTCTTTTATTAATGCGTTAATAGGAGAAGATCGATATATTGTAACAGATATTGCTGGGACTACACGAGACGCAATCGATACCAAGTACAATCGTTTTGGGTTCGAGTTTAATCTGGTAGATACTGCAGGGATACGACGTAAATCTAAGGTAAAAGAAGACCTGGAGTTTTATTCTGTTATGCGATCTGTTCGAGCAATAGAGCATAGTGATGTTTGTTTAATAGTTTTGGATGCGACCAGAGGTTTTGATGGGCAAGTACAAAATATTTTTTGGTTAGCCGAGCGTAATCGCAAAGGGATTGTAATCCTGGTTAACAAATGGGATCTTGTAGAAAATAAGGAAAGTAATACCTTAAAAGATTTTGAAAAATATATACGTAGAGAAATAGAACCATTTACAGATGTTCCTGTCATATTTATTTCGGCTTTAACAAAGCAACGTATATTTAAAGCTATAGAAACGGCAGTAGAGGTATATAAAAACAGGTCTAAAAAGATCAAAACCAGCGAGCTTAACGATGTTTTATTACCGATAATTGAACATAATCCACCGCCTGCCTATAAAGGTAAATATGTAAAAATAAAATACATCACACAGTTACCGACACCGCAACCGCAATTTGCATTTTTCTGTAATTTACCACAATACATAAGGGATCCATACAAACGATTTCTCGAAAACCAACTTCGTAAAGAGTTTGATTTTCATGGTGTGCCAGTTTCGGTGTATTTGAGAAAGAAGTAGAAGTATACTAAATCATGTTAGATTAGTATTAGAAAGTTTGCAAAGGTTTCATTATCTATAACCCTTTTTGAAAAGTTACAATCTTTCGCAGGATAGTTACGATAAAGCATATGGAGTATTTATTTTATCACTCTTACCGGTACTAGCGACATACTATGCCTGAGTGGGGATTTTTATAAAACCCTAAATTTCAGAAAAAAATCTAAAAAAAAATTACAGTCCTATCTATTTACAAGAACCCGTAAACATTGGGATAGCACTTTCATTTGTATAATTGTGATTCTAGAATTGCTCCTTTTGCAAATAAGATGATAGCTTCCTAAAAGCATGTACGGTTTTCTTTCTTTTTAGAGTGTTTGGTAACTCCAATTTTATGGTGGTTTTAATGAACTTTAATTTCGATACTGGTGCATAGAGTCTTTTGTGTTCAAAAAAGCGGTTCATTTTATAAGTTTGCATAATGACACTTAAATGAACTCTAAATATCCCCTTTTTGTATTTCTTCTTAAAACTTCATGTAAAAAAGCATTTTACAAAAAGTACTTAAAAAATTGAAGAAAAAAAGTAGTCTTTAAAATTTATTTTGTTAACTTAGAAAAGCAAAAAAATAAATTACCCCATATCCAAAAATCTCTTTGGATATGGGGTAATTTATTTACTCTATGGTCGATAAATATTTAGAGGCTTGGATTGTCAGTAAATGTTTAAAGTCTGAAACGTTTTCCTACAAAATTCTCTGAGAACTTACTCTGGAAAAATTTGCGAAAGAATTTATATAATATAAAAATATACCCTTTATTTCATTGTTATCACAAATTAAAACTTTTAAATCATGAGAAAAAGTATTTTTTTATTTTTGGTCTTTATTTCTATTGCATCCTATTCGTTGTATGCTCAATCAAGTCAGATTGTTGCAACTGCATATAAACAAGTTTTTTGGATAGATGGTAAATGGGGTGAATGGCCAAGTTATTGGACAAGCTACAAGTCAGAGGGAAGGTCAAATCCAATAATTCGAATTACAACAATTAACGAAGGCAGTTCTGGCGATATTTATAGATTACAGATGTTTATTGAAGGAACAGTAAAGGCTGATTTTTATGTTGCTTATGACCCTAAGATATCTACTAAAAAGAGAAGAGATTGGAATGATAAATATATAAATTGTTACAAAGATGTTAATGGTGACTACGTCTATACTCAAAATGTTTCCCTGCAATCATTAGCAAAAAACTCCTCTGCTTGGGCAAATAATGAGAACGCTAAACTTTATCTATGGGTTTTTTCTCAAGATATGGCAGTTATCTTAAGATGAATCAACCGACATAGCTAATTTTATCATATCGATTGAGGGCTAAGGAAAATTTGACAGATTTTGTCTTAATCATATGCAAAAAACAAAAGTTCTTGAATACAATTATTGTGGTTATGTTACTCTTTCTATTGATAGCATTTTTTGACAGTTGCCCTAAGCAAGCTGGTTATAGATACTCCTATAAATATTACAAAGAAAACAGATTAAAGACGAAATATGAAAATCATCATTAGGGCTTTTTAAAAATAAATAAAGTTCAATAAAACGATAATTTTTCCTTCATTATTTTGGTTTCATAAAAGGTGAATTAACGATACTCTAAAAAAGATGGAGAATCTTACTAACTATTGTATTTCTGTCACAGTGGCAGGAAAGTCTCATAAAACGACCGTTTTATGGAACTACTATATTTCTTACATCTGGTAATAGTCATATGTGTAGTGTAATATGATAAATATACAATTGTTATCCACAAGCTTAAAAAATGAAAGTCTACTTCCAGTAAAAAAGGGAAAAGCCCCCTGAAAAAAAGGGGAAATTCCTATTGCTAAGTAGTGTTTAATAGCATAAATTTAGAACAAAATTAGAACAGTCTAATGCTTTCGGTTTATGATTTTAAGTTTTATAAGAACTGTAAACGAGGTCAAAATTGTATAAGTTTCAAATATAATGATAGGGCTAGTGCCCTATACATAGGAAGAAATACTCTATACATAATTATTCTAAAACCTAAATGAAATGGCATCATCACTTATTCCAGTCTGGCAAGTATTTCAAGGTGACTTAGGAGGAACCTACTACGTTCGACAAATCGATCGAAGTGATGGTAGTTCAGAACTCTGGTGGTATGGGGAATCCCCTGGTGGGGAATTTGCCAATGTTTTCAAAGGCACTCTGGAACATAGGCGAGCTGGTGCTGTTAATGACATTTGGAATGGTGAGTTTCAAGATCTCCCTAAAGGTCGAGCTTGTTCGAGAGGAGAACTAACCGTTGAGACAATGTCAACACCTACTGGCGTAGTTCTCTTACTTTCAGGAAGTTCGTTCGGAACTTCTAGACTTACCCAGACCACAAGCTTTATACCATTACCACCTATACCGATCACCCCTTTTTATCAGGGAAATGGAGACACAAACATTACGGGTGTATGGCGAGGTGACGATAATGGGACATATTACATCAATCAGGATCCTGTCACAAATCGGGTGGTCTGGTTTGGTGAGCATCCTCAGGCCGAGGCCGTAACAGAACCTGGCGCTGTACCAGAACGATGGTCGAATATATTTATATCAGAAGATTCGAATAATGCCGGTAGATTCCATGGTCCTTGGGTCGATGTCCCTAAAGCCGCACTACGAAATCAAGGTCACCTAAATCTCTTAGTAACGGGAACTGGAGGACCATCATCCATAAGAAGGATTTCCATCGAACAAACAGGCGGATTTGGCGGGACAGAATTGGTTTTCCAACCAGTGTCTACTGACACCGATAGTGCTACAGTTCAAATTACTTGGACTAGCTTTGAGCTTGTCTCGCGAAATGAGACTGCTAGACGTCTCGGAAGAGGCGATGAGCCATTTTTCGATATTGTCTTTACGAAATTTGATGGTAGTACCGTAAGACTTGAACCCCCTATTCAGGTTGAAGTGATGAGTTCTGGAAGTCGTTCTAGTAGATTAGGTAAGAATATGCAGCCGGGGGATATTATCGCTGACCCACCCCAATTGGAGGCAAGTGAAGAGCTTGATGTATTGCCAGTTGAGGGTGGAACGGAAGACACCCCACTTATTGGTGTTAGTGTTACTGGCTGGGAGGAGGACAATAAACGGACCAGCGGTTATGAGCCTTGGGCAGGAAGCGTTACTAGGGGTCTCATGCGTCAGATATCGAATGGCGATGCTATTGATCTTCAACGTGCATCGGCACTTAGGTCGATCACATATAGGTGGGGCAATCAAGACGATTGGATTGGAGTTCAGGTTTTTACGCTTTCAATGAGGGAAATTCGGGACATCAGAAATTCGGGAGGAACACGAGACTTTCCGCTAACCTTTATAAGGGAAGGTGCTCATTATATACTCACAGCTCAGGTCAACGTGAATCCAGTTTTAGATGGAGATTGCACAGTTCGACGACAGTAGCATAAATAAGTCAATATTAATAAATGCTGATATCCTAATCAGGATATCGGTTTTTTTCTTTTGCTTGAAAGTTCAAATAAACGTTTACACTTATTTGAACACCTATTCATATGACCGGTTTTCAGAACCATACGCTGATTAACCAATTAAGAAGTTTTAGATAATGAAAACTCATTTTAATTTTGCACTCTCCACTTTTGATTATCAAATTTTTCCAAAGCACTTATTTAAATTAATAGGCTCTACAAGGATAATCAGGAAAGTATACAGAGCAAGGTTTTGAAGTAGGGTTTTGTGTGCTTTTGTT
>NZ_JACB01000051.1 GCF_000520975.1 Aquimarina megaterium XH134 | reverse complement strand
AGAATTAACAATAGATACTAAGCAGTTTGACGAAAGCATAAAATATACAGGTACTGCTGCAGATGCTAATAATTATCTGGCAGAGAAAGCTTTAATACAAGAAAATCTTTTTGCCGGTGGCCCAGAGGGGTATCAAAAACTTTTTATAAAAGAAGCCGATGAGTTTAAAAAATTGGTATTGCAAAACAAACAGGCTAAAAATGATGCGATTAAAAAATATAAAGATTTAGATCCCGAATTTGTGGCCATCCAAACTAAAGACAATCATTATGAGTATTTATCAATGCTGAATAATTATCAATCAACCCATGGTTATTATGCCAAAAAAGAAGATTATAAAACTCCTGAAGGTTTTTTGACCGAATTAAAAGGTTTTAATATTGATAATGCCGAAGATTTTGAGAACTCTGCTCCATACAGACAATTAAGTTTTAATATATTCGACAGAATCTCTGAAGAAAAAGCAGCCAAGGACAGTATTTTTATAGGCAAAGCAATGATAGAAAATCTGGCTCAGATTAATAGTAAAAATATCAAAGATGCTTTTATAAAAAATATAGTACGTAAAGTTACTCAAGAAAATAAAAATGCGGGAGAGTTATATGATCTAATCATGGTAGCATCTGATGATGAGAAATTAAAAAACGAATTAACCCTTAAGTATGAAAAAATAAAAGATTTAAATGAACGACTGGCAAAAGGAAATAATTCTCCAGTGTTTACCAATTACAAGAACTACAAAGGAGGAACAACTTCACTTAGTGACCTTAAAGGAAAATATGTATATATTGATGTTTGGGCGACCTGGTGTGGGCCTTGTAAAGCAGAAATTCCACATCTCAAGAAAATCGAAAAACAATATCACAATAAAAATATTGAATTTGTAAGTATCTCTATAGATAAGAAACCAAAACACGATGCATGGAGAACAATGGTTAAAGAAAAAGAGCTTGGAGGAATCCAATTACTTGCTGATAAAGCTTCAAAATCTCAATTTGCTATTGATTATAGTATAAGAACAATACCCAGATTCATATTAATTGACCCAGAAGGTAAAATTGTAAACCCTTATGCTCCAAGACCATCTGACCCCATACTTGTAGAAGTTTTTAACGAACTAAATATCTAAGATTAAGTCTTACTCTTTTAAAAAAATATAAGTCCGCAAATTCTATAGAATTTGCGGACTTACTTTAAAATAGACCTCCCATTTTCACATCTCTTTGTAATAACCTCAAATTAAAAATAGACAAGTCTGTCTGTTTTTAAAATTATTTTGTAGTTTTGTGTCGTGAAACACTCTTTAGTAAAACAACATATTATAGAAACTGCCTCTGATCTTTTTTACCAAAAAGGATATAATCGCACTGGTATAAATGAAATCATAAAAGAAGCAGGTATTGCAAAAGCAACACTATACAATCATTTTGCTTCAAAAGAAGATATCTGCCTTGCTTATCTTAGATTTAGAAATGATCTGTTTACAAAAAACATAAAAACCTTTGTGGGTAATGCCAAAAAAGGAAAGGATCAATTGTATGCTTTGTTTCATTTTCTTATAGAATTCTTTGCAGAAAAAGATTTTAATGGATGCTGGTGTGTAAATACTATTGCCGAAATCCCGAGAGAAAACGAAAAAATCAGGAAAGAGATTCAAAAACAAAAAGAAGAATTTATCGAATTTATAAAAGAACTAGTAGAGAAGAACTGTAATCAAAATACAACTTCAGCAAATGAAGCACTGGCCAAAAGAGTTTATTTAATTTACGAAAGCTCTATTTCCGAAAGTAAATTACATCAAAATCAATGGCCAATAAATACTGGTTTATCTCTTTGTAAAAGCATACTGAACTAAAAAAATTTTTATTAATTAAAGACAGACTTGTCTGTTCAATTTTATTCATCTTAAAAAACTAAAAATGACAACATTCAAAAACAAAACAGCCTTGGTCGTTGGTGGAACCAGCGGAATTGGTAATGCTACCGTAAATACTTTAATCGAAGGAGGTGCTACTGTGCACGTAGTAGGGAGAAATATATCCAAAATACCAGATACAGATAACATAATTAAACACCAGGTAGATATTACAGACACTGCCAGTGTAAACGAATTGATCGATACCATTTCTGGATTAGATCGCTTAGATTATCTGGTAAACGCATCCGGAATCTTTGGGCCAAAAGCATTTCTGGATCATACAGTAGAGGATTACGATGCTTATCAGGATCTTAATAGAGGTTTCTTTTTTATAACACAATCTGCCGCTAAGAAAATGAAAGAAAATAATAGTGGAGCTATTGTAAATGTAGGTTCGATGTGGGCAAAACAAGCTGTAAAAGCAACTCCTTCTTCTGCTTATTCTATGCAAAAAGCAGGACTACATACTCTTACCCAACACTTGGCAATGGAGTTGGCAGATCACGGAATTAGAGTAAATGCAGTATCTCCTGCCGTAGTCGAAACTCCGGTTTATGATAGTGTTTTTGGCAGTGCCGAAGAAGCTAAAAAAGCATTGGTAGGGTTTAATAATTTTCACCCTATAGGAAGAAATGGAACTCCACAAGATATTGCTAATAGTATCACTTTTCTATTATCTGATAAAGCTTCCTGGGTAACTGGTGCGATATGGGATACTGATGGTGGTGTAATTGCCGGACGTAATTAAAAAATAATATCAAAGTAAGGCCTCAAAAGGAGGCTTTACTTTTTACATTTAACTATAATGAAATCAGAAGTACTTATAATTGGTGCCGGATTAACAGGATTGTTACTAGCATATAGGTTAAAAGAGCGCAATATTTCTTTTAAAATTATCGAATCTAGAAGTAGAATTGGCGGAAGAATACATACAGTTCTTATTGATGATGAAACACCAATAGAAATGGGAGCGACCTGGATAGGAATCCAGCATCAGGAGTTACTAAAAGTATTAGGAGAATTAAAACTTCTCGTTTTTGAACAATTCATAAAAGGAACTGCATTGTTTGAACCGCTATCTACTGCCCCACCTCAGCACATACATTTACCACCAAACCAACAACCCAGTTATCGAATACAAGGAGGAACTATTGCTTTACTTAATGCTTTGGCTTCATCTCTTACCAAAGAAGAACTTATTTTAAATGAAAAAGTAACGAGTATTAGTTATATCAAAAATCGATTTGAAATTAATACTACTAACCTCAACTATCATGCGCATAAACTAGTATCTACATTACCACCAAAGCTTCTTGTAAACACTATACAATTTAATCCTTCTTTACCAAAAAACCTTATTAAAATAGCTAACAATACTCATACCTGGATGGGAGATTCTATAAAGTTTGGAATTGCTTACAAAAGACCATTTTGGAAAGAAAACAAATATTCGGGAACTGTATTTAGTAATGTGGGGCCAATAACAGAACTATATGATCACTCAAACCACAGAAATACTAAATATGCCTTAAAAGGCTTTTTACAAAATGAAATGTATCTGGAAACCAAAAAGAACAGAAAATCTAAAGTGATACGCCAACTTCAAAAACTCTTTGGTGATGCCGCTTTAGAATATTCTCAATATAAGGAAGAGATTTGGAGGCAAGAATCCAACACCTTTAACGATTCTGAACATTTTATCTTTCCTCATCAAAATAATGGTCACCCTATCTATCAAAAGGTTTTTTTTGACAATAGCTTATTTATTGCAGGTGCCGAAACTGCAACTCAATTTGGAGGATATATGGAAGGTGCAGTTAAAAGTGCACAATCCATATATCAAAAATTAAAAGAATAACTCCTACTCTAATACAAAGGATAATACCTTTCCTGTAGCTCCGTTAGGAAAAGTAATTCCTAATAAAGCAGAAATAGTAGGTGCAATATCCGGGATATATGTTTCTTGAGTCGTACTCCCCTTTTGTATTCCTTGTCCAAAAAACAATAAAGGAGCATGAGTATCATAGGTTAAACCACTCCCATGAGTTGAACCTGTTTTAGAATACGATATCGTAGCAGGATCCATCACATATACCACATCACCACTTCTTTTTTGATTAAATCCTTTTTGAATCAACGCTGCAATACCAGTAACATATTCACCTGTTTCTAATTGGTTCCTGGTAAATACTTTATCAATTTGATTTTCCTGAAGCATATAATGAGCGAGCGCTTTCTCAAGTTTTTCTGCAGATATTGTATGTTTTTTTAACATGTTATAATCAAAAAACACTTGATTGTTTGAAATGTTTTCGATCAATCCATCTACTTTAAACTGTGCTTTTACAAATGCTTTAACTTTGGTTGTAAATGCATCTCTATCAAAATAACCTGCAGGAATCTTAACAGATTTTAAATATGACGGTACATGTACAGCTCCATGATCTGCCGTAAGGAAAACGGTATATTGCCCCTTACCTACTTTAGTATCCAGAGCATCAAAAAAACGTTCTAAATCTTTATCTAATCGTAAATATGTATCTTGAATTTCTTTAGAATTTACTCCAAAGTTATGCCCAACATAATCTGTACTGGAAAAACTTACTGTAAGAAAATCTGTAGTCTTATCAACCCCCAGTTGCTCCCCTTCGATTGCAGCAATTGCAAAATCGGTGGTTAAGCTATTTCCATAAGCCGAAGCTTTAATAATATCATATCCTGCATTCTGATCTTTTAACTTTGCTAGATCATAAGGAAACGTAACTGTTTCTTTACCTTTATATCCACCTTCAAACTGATTTTGATCCGGGCCACTTTCTGTATATGTATTAATATCATAAAGGGTATTCCATACTTTTAAGTAAGACTCTGCCTGGTTAGAAGTATTAAACTTTTTGACCCAATCTGGTAATTCGTTACGATAATAAGTACTGGTTATCCATTTCCCTTCATCTTTACCTCTAAACCAATATGCACCATTGGCAGAATGACCTGCTGGCAGAATAGCACCTCGGTCCTTTATAGCAATACCAATTGTTTTTCCTTTTAATTGTGTATGCAACCTATTTTGATCACTTACAGTAGATGTTTTCATGCGACGAGGAGACATTTGTTCCATTTCGCTATTAGATCCTACTGCTTTAACTAATGAATCACTTGCACAATACACCATTGCTTTACCAAACTTATCATACCAATGATTAGAGATAATTCCATGATTTTTTGGTGTCGTTCCTGTATATACAGAAGCATGACCAGGACCTGTATAAGTAGGCACGTAATTAAAATGATTGTTTTTACAATTAAAACCTTCATTAATCATACGCTTAAACCCCCTATCACCGAATCGATTATAAAAACGGGTTAAATAATCATATCGCATTTGGTCTACAACAATACCAACTACCAGTTTTGGCGAACTATTGATTCGAACACCTTCCTGTGCTCTACAAGGCATGCAGCACAACGTAACTAATAAGATTAAAAATACTCTTTTTGTCATTATATTTTGAATTTAAATAGCTAAAATACTATTACTACAAATGTAAAACTTTAATAGAAGGTTAAATGCTATGGATAATTTTTTTTCTATTTTAGCCTTTCTAATTATAATGCATGTTTTACTTAGACGATATTGGTCGCTATTTTTTAATGTTAAAAGGCGTTTTTAGTCGAATGACTAAAGGTTCTGTGATACGGAATCTAATATTTAAAGAGATAGATGATTTAATTATTGGTTCTTTAGGAATAACAGTATTTCTAGCCTTTTTTATTGGGGCTGTTGTAGCTATCCAAACTGCACTCAATCTTACTAACCCTCTAATTCCCAAAAAGCTTATTGCTTTTGCTTCAAGACAATCTGTAATCCTTGAATTTGCTCCTACATTTATTTCTGTTATTATGGCAGGTAAAGTAGGTTCTTTTATTACCTCAAGTATTGGTACAATGCGAGTAACCGAACAGATTGATGCGCTAGAGGTAATGGGGATCAATTCACTTAATTATTTAGTTTTTCCGAAAATCATTGCGATGCTTACCTATCCATTTGTTATTGCCATCGCTATGTTTACCGGAATATGTGGAGCGTATATTGCCGGAGTATATGGAGGATTTATCTCTAGTTCAGAATTTTTAACCGGACTACGAGAAGAGTTTATTCCTTATCATCTGGTATATGCATTTATAAAGACTTTTTTATACTCTTTCTTACTAGCAACCATCCCTTCATTTCATGGATACTATATGAAAGGTGGAGCACTAGAAGTTGGTAAAGCAAGTACCTCTGCTTTTGTATGGACTACAGTATCTATTATTATATCTAATTATATTCTCACTCAATTATTATTAAGCTAATGATAGAAGTTACTAATCTACATAAAGGTTTTAATGGAGAAGAGATTTTAAAAGGAATCACTACAACATTTGACAGAGGTAAGACTAATCTTATTATCGGTACTAGTGGAAGTGGTAAAACCGTTTTCTTGAAATGTCTGCTTGGGCTTTTTACACCAGAACAAGGTTCTATTTGTTATGATGGTAGTGTATATTCTGATCTCAATGAAGAAGAACAAAGAGATTTACGAGAACAGATGGGAATGGTTTTTCAAGGTAGTGCATTATTCGACTCTATGACTGTAGAAGAAAATGTAATGTTCCCTCTTATGATGTTTACCAAACAAAAAAGGGAAGAAATGTTAGAAAGAGTTCATGAGGTTTTAGATCGTGTACATCTTGAAAATGCTGAGAAAAAATTACCTTCAGAAATTAGTGGCGGTATGCAAAAGCGTGTCGCTATTGCACGTGCCATAGTAACACGTCCCAAATATCTATTCTGTGATGAACCTAACTCTGGACTTGACCCCAGAACTGCTATTGTTATAGATAACCTAATTAAAGAAATTACTGAAGAATACAATATCACCACCGTAATCAATACGCATGATATGAATTCGGTAATGGAAATTGGAGAAAAAATCGTTTTTCTTAAAAATGGTAATTTAGAATGGGAAGGTGACAAAACCCAAATATTCAAAACCGATAATAAAGCAGTAACCGATTTTGTATACTCTTCTAATTTGTTTAAAAAAGTTCGAGACGCTCAGTTAAAAGGTCTATAGTTCATAGTATTAATAAGCAGCATTATTTCCTAAGTATTAGTTCGTCTTACCATGGATAATAGTACTCCACTAAAAATTAATAATGTTCCTATGATTTTATTTTGCAAGTGAATCTTTTCCTTATTTTCAAGATATTTTTTTAATCGGGATGCAAATCTAACATACATAAAAAGACTAATACCATCAATTACTAAATAGGTTATTCCTAATACTAATACTTGTGGTGCAAAGGCAAGACTTTCATCAATAAACAAAGGAAATAATGCAGCGAAAAATACAATTGCTTTTGGGTTTGATGCCGACATAAAAAAACCTTCGCTATATAATTTTAAAAAACTCTTTTCTCTATTCTTTTTTTTGAATTGTTCGACATTTGGTTTTGAAATAATTTTTGTCACCCCCATATATATCAAATATCCAACACCAATCCATTTTATCAGACCAAAAATTTCTCCAGAAGAAATAACAATAGATGCTAATCCCAGCGAGGATAAAAATATCTGTATAGCATTTGCCGATAAGTCTCCTAATATCGTTCCAACTGTTTTTTTTGTTCCGTAATTCATACTATTCGCAGAAGCAAGTAGTACACTTGGTCCAGGAGTAACTGCAATAATAAAAACTGTTCCTATAAACGAAATCCAAAGTGTAAGATTCATATCGATTGTTTTTTATAATTATTTTAAAAATAGCAAAATAACACTTGCAAATCCAGGACTAGTATTATTAATAAATAGGCAAGTAGAATATAAGGTTATATTCTACTTGCCTATTGGATCAATTTAGTCTAAGCAATATTGTTCTTTCTTAGTTTATTTTACTTAAAGTTATTCAATTTTTCTTTTACTTCAGCCTATTACTTTTTCAATACCATGCTTCGATTTTTCTAAAATGCTCTTTAGTTCACTCTTTTCTATATCGGTTAATGGCTTTAATGGGCTTCTCAAATTTCCTCCTTCTTCTCCTAAAATAGTTAACCCTGCCTTAACTGCTCTTGGTAATCCTTTGTTAACTATAAATTTCAGAAGATTAATCTGCTTATAAAATATGTCTTGCGCATATCGTAAATCATTTTCCCGAATAGCATCATACAAAGCAATATTAAGTTCGGGAATAAGGTTTGGAGCTGCAGTACACCAACCTGTTGCTCCTGCAGAAAGAGCGGCTAATGCTAAAGGATTCGAACCATTATAAAAAGCTACATCTTCTCCCAATTCTTTTCTTAAATAGTGCATACGTTGCACATCGCCTGTGCTTTCTTTAATCATGGTAACATTAGGGATTTCTAGCAAACGTTTTAGTAATGCAGGTGACATGTCTACTCCACTTGTAGCAGGATTATTATAGGCCATAATTGGAATAGAAATCTGTTTTGCTACCGTGTCATAGTGCCGAACGATCTCGTCATCTGTCAATTTCCAGTAACTCATTGGGATGATCATAACCGCTGTAGCACCAGCTTTTTCTGCAAACTTAGCATGATGCACTGTTCTTTCTGTTGTTAGATTCGAAACTCCAACTAAAACAGGAAGTCGTTTATTCACTTGCTGAATTGTTGCTTCGGTTATCGCCTCTTTTTCCTGATCAGTAAGATAAGGAAGTACACCTGTACTTCCTAAAGGAGCAATACCGTGAGATCCATTTCTTATTAATCGTTCTAAAAGTTTTCTAAACAAATCAATATCTACCTTTTCATTAGTATCAAATGGTGTTATTGGATAAGCAATCACACCTTTAAATGGTACATTTTTCATAATATATATTTTTTTGATGACTATAAATCTCTACCTTCTTCTTCACGAAGTGCTACACCTAAGTTTTGAAGTTGAGGCGCATTTTCGCTGGCAATGTATTTTGCATTTTTTGTACTACTCAAATTTTTATGACGATGCCAGGTCCAACTGGGAATGTAAACAGCATCTCCTGCTTTCCAATCCACTCTCACACCTTCTATTTCGGTATACCCTTCTCCTTCGATTACATACAATAATGTTTCATACGTATGCCTATGTTTATTTGTCATTTGGTCTGGTAACAAACCTCCAATCGTCATACTTACATTTTTACTAGGTAGATCTATAAAAAAAACAGGATGTTTTCTTTCTGTAGAGAACTGATCGTGTACCCCTGCATTTTCTACATTTTTATGTATCAATGTATCGGGCATTACAAATTTTGGTCTTGCAAAAGTTTCATGAAAATCTTTTGAACTGAATTTTTTTTCTTTAGTTTCCATTGTTTTCTAATTTTTTGTTCATTGTATTATTACAATGTAAAAGTATTTCATATTTGGACTATCTTTATGGTACAGAAAACACATAAAGAGATAGTCCAGATGCTTAGACCTTGGGAACTTCAAATTAAAATCGATCTTACTAGTAAGAAAGCTATATATCTACAAATTGCAGATGCTATTATTAATGCAATCAAAAATGAGCAATTACATAAAAACCAGGCCTTGCCAGGAAGCAGACAATTAGCAGAATTAATAAAAGTAAACAGGAATACAGTTGTTGAAGGTTTAAATGTCTTAATCGCAGAAGGGTGGCTTGTTTCTAAAGAAAGAAAAGGAACATTTGTGGCTAATGTTTTTCCTAAACAGGACCAACATAAAAGCGTATATAGGCAAAATATTATTGATGATGAGCATTCATCAAAACCATTAATTGTTTTTGATGATGGGTTTCCGGATAGTAGACTTGCTCCTACCATAGCATTAGCAAGAGCATACAGGCAAATTTTTAATCGCAAAGCTCGCTGGCAAATGATGGGGTACAGTAATGAATTAGGGGATTCTGAGTTTAGAAATGCAATGGTACAAATGCTAAATTTTAAGCGTGGGATGAATATTTCAATTCAGGAAATTTGCATCACAAGAGGTAGCCAAATGGCAATGTATTTAACAGGTCATTGTTTATTAGAAAAAGATGATTTTGTACTAATAGAAAACCCAGGTTATAAACCAGCATGGCGAGCTTTTGAAAGTATTGGAGCCAATCTTCTTCCTGTTTCGGTAGATGATCAAGGACTAAGTATCGATGATGTAAAGTATTATTTAAAAAAGCATAAAAAGATAAAAGCAATATACACAACTCCTCATCATCAATTTCCTACAACTGTAACCATGAGCCTGCAAAGACGTTTAGAGTTAATCTCATTATCTAATCAATATGGGTTTACCATCATTGAGGATGATTATGATAATGAATTCCATTTTGGATACAGACCTGTTTTACCGATTTCTAGTTTTGATAACGTTCAACATTTTATTTACATAGGAACATTAAGTAAGATCATTGCACCTGCTCTGCGTATTGGTTACTTGGTGGGAAGCCAAAGTTTTATAAAAAAAGCAGGAGATCTTCGTAAAATTATTGATGTACAGGGTGATAATATCATGGAGCAAGCTATTTTACAATTAATAAAAGACGGAGAAGTAAAACGTCATTTAAAAAAGACTTCTGCGATATACAAAGCCAAAAGAGACTATTTCGAAACCTTACTTCATACATATCTAAAAGAAAAAGTATCTTTTAGTAAACCAGATGGAGGGCTTGCTTTTTGGCTGGTGCCTAAAAAAGAGGTAGATGTTTTTCAGATTGCCAAAAAACTAAATATGCAAGGTATAGATATTATTACACCTAATAAATTTAGTTTTATCAACCCCATACATGGTTTCCGTTTAGGGTATGCGTCATTATCTGAAGAGCATTTAAAAAAAGGAGTTATTGCACTTTCTAAGTTATTATAACGATATACCACACAGACCTCATCGTTATGTTCTTATTTATGGTAGTGATTCAAATCTGTCGTACTCATTACAGGAATGAATTCTATTACACTATATTCTGCTACTTCTTTTTGTATTAGCGGATCTTTATCTAAGATTTTATGAACTTCTTCTTTTGAATCGCAGTTTGCAATTACAATTCCTCCTGTTCTAGGTGATTTAGGTCCTCCTATTATAAATTTCCCTATGTTGTATTGTTCTGAAATATAATTACGGTGAGCTTCAGTAAAACGATTTACTTCTTCTATTGGTTTAACAAAATTAAAATTGATAATAAACATCGTGTATTTTTTTAGTTCTTGGTTACAATTTTGACATCTACACTATTCTGGTTTTATATCCAAATATCGTTCTTTTATGATATTAAAATGCCTTAGTTCATGCCCTGCTATATGGTATACTAATCCCCTAACGGTTCTATGATTAATATTTCCGACAGATGCACCACTTCTCATAAAACAATCATCTGGCAGGTATTTAAAAAGTGCTATGGTTGATTTTCTAACCATTTCATATTCATCAAATATACTTTCTAAACTTCGTTCATTAGCTTTAGAATAAACTGCATAATCCTTTTCTTCGAATCCAGGCAAAGGTGTTTTATCATTTCTTGCATATCGTAATGCCCGATATGAAAAAATACGTTCATCATCAATAATATGCACCAGGATTTCTTTAATAGTCCACTTCTTCTTAGCATACCGATAGTACAATTTTTCTTCTGGCAAATTGTATATAAAATCTTTGATGGTAATGAAATTATCCCACAAATGATTTAAAATTTTGCCGTCATCCTGCAACAAATCCATGTACATGCTAGAGTAAGCAGGAAACTCACCAGAAATAGGTTTATCAATTTTCCTCATAACATTTTGTTTAGATTGTTATTCGCCCAGGTTTCTATTAAAAATCTAGCTATAGAATCTGGCCTCGAAAGTATTAGTTCTTCTTTTGATACACTCTCATGTATTTGTTCTGCCGAAAACCAGGCTGCATCCTTAATTTCTTCGCCATCAACCTCAAATTCTGTATGCTCTACTTCGGCAACAAACCCCATCATTAAAGAAGATGAAAATGACCATGGTTGCGAATCCACATAGCGTAAATTAGTTACATCTACATTCACTTCTTCTTTCATTTCTCTTACCACAGCATCTTCAAGGCTTTCTCCAATTTCGACAAATCCTGCAAATGTGGAACACATATATCCATTATCAATTTTTCTTTTATTCAATAAGCATAATGGTTGTCCTTCTTTTGGTTTATACTCAATAAGTACAATAATAGCTGGTGAGATTTGTGGATAGAAAATAGTAGAGCATTTTGGGTTTTCACATTTTTTGCTATGTCCATTTTCCCAGCTTTTGGTATCTGCTCCACAAGCACCACAAAACCTAGTTATTTGATGCCACTTATTTATCCCTAAAGCATAAGCTAAAAGTGCTGCCTGTTCATTTTCTAATTGATCCACCAAATCCCGAACATCATAAAACCAACCTCCTTTTAAAATTTTTGAAACACTTTTTACATCTGTTTCTGTTAAGTCGACTGTCCATATTTTTTTGTCTTTCTGTACTCCTAAAAAAGAACTGTTAAGAGAAACCTGTTTAAATAATTCTAATGGAAATAAGGCCAATTCTTTTCTTTCCTTTTCTTGAAAGAAATAAAATTTATGTTGAAACGAAATAATCAAAACATCATTTGCAGAAATTGCTAAAGGAGTTCTTCTGTTTTCAGCTGCTCTATCAAAAAATGGATTACTATAATATTGTTTTTTCATTTCGAGGTATAGTTATTTGCCCAGGTTTTTGCCCATTTACCTAGTGGAGATAATAATTCGAATAACTCTTTCCCTTGCTTAGTTAACATATATCCATCAATAGAACGCTCAATAAGATGAGACTCTGTCAACTCCTTTAATCTCTTATTTAGTGTAGTGGGAGAAATTGATTCGCAATATTCTTGTAACTTCCTAAATGTACTTGGGCCTCTATACAAATGCCATATTATTCCCATAGCCCAACTTCTTCCTAACAGATCAAAAAGAGCCATGATAGGTTGTCCGGTTTTTGATCCTCTAACTGGTTTTCCTGGTTTTGGTGTTGCCATATTATAAATTGCTACATATTTAATAGCAAAGCTACATAAAGTGTAGCAATAAATCAATAAAAATAATATATATGTATAGATAGCATTATCGGTTGTATTATAAATAGTATGAGTATTGAGTTACAAAAAAACAGAAGACAATTTGATCCCAAACTCAAATTGCCTTCCATTGCATACAAAAATAGCCACTGTAGGTAGCTCCTTTTCTAAAGAGATTAGGTTCTAATTTCTAAAAACAGAATAGATTCTAACATCTGGGGCACTTTCTAAATAAGGTTTTAATTCTCTAACTACATCTTTTTCAAATAAGTTCGATGACAGGTATGTTTTTGCATCAGCTTCTGATTCAAAACCATGCATCACCTGTACATCTTGGTTTCTTAAGATCAATTCTTTTGATACTGCTCCTTTGATTTGTTTTAAAAATGGCTCTTTGTATTTAAGATAAATACCAGCAGCACGTTCTCGATTTTCTGATTTTATTTTCAGGGTAATTTGTAAATAGGCATTTGTTTCTACTTTTTTGTCCATTGTCATTGATGTTAAAGTTAATAACACTATTGTCGCAAATATTGGCAATAGTCTGATCGAAAATTTAAATTTGGATTTCATTGCATTTATAATTTTGTTACAGAACAAAAGTAGCTCGCAACGAAACCCAATAAAATGGACAAAACCTACTATAATTAGTAAATTTAGGAAATCGTTTTCCTAAACTCTGAGGGAGAGATCTTAAGATGTTTTTTAAAATACTTGATAAAATAATAAGGATCTTGAAACCCTAAATCATACCCTATTTGGTTTATGCGGGCATTAGTATGTATCAATTTTCTTTTGGCTTCCAAAAGGATCCTATCGGCAATCACTTGCGAAGTTGTTTTCCCCATTTCAGATTTAATAATAGAATTAAGTGTTTTTGTTGAAATGGAAAGCTGATCTGCATAATTGGATACAGACCAATTTTGATAAAAATTATGCTCTAAAAGATCTCTAAACTTGAGATATGTAAAATTACGACTTAAGTCGGTTTTGATTGTTTTACCATTTTTTCGCTTCTCACGTTCTATACGAAGCAAAAAAGCTTTTAGTACGTTAGATAAAATCATTTGGTTACCAAACTCACCATTATTCTTCGTTTCATTTTCTATTTGCTGAAAATAACTTAAAATCTGGTGCTCCTGTTCATTAGGAACCTGATAAAAGGGTTCCTGATGATTATTGAATATAGAATAGGTAAGAAAAAAGTTGATATCAGTTTCATTATTTAAAATAAATGATTCATTAAAATGAAATAATAAACCACTATAATCCTGGCGTTTTTCAAAAAAATGAATCTGATTTTTAGCAATAAAAAAAATCCTGTTTTTTTTAATATCATACTCTTCAAAATCTATAAAGTGCTTTCCTTTATTGCTTTTAAACCAAATAATTTGATAAAAACTGTGTGTATGTGGTTTTGAAGAATGTTGAGAATTCGTTTTTTGATATTCGGCCAAATCATAAATATCAAACTGCCTCTTTTGAGGTTCATCTTTTAGAAAATGATATTTTTCGATTTCTTGTTCTGACATTATTTTGATTCATACTATCCTCGAAATGGGATTTGCTATATGAAGTATACTTTTTTTATAATTTTACTTACATCTGCATAGAAATGCTTTGAATTTTCTATCATATGCCAGTGCCCTACACCTTTATAAAGCTTGTTTGGGATATTATGTTCTTTTATAAATCTCTGGGTGTCTTTTGGAGTATCCAAATCACCCCATATATATATCTTATTACAAGTTAAGTCTTTGAACTCAAACCCACATTGATTACCCTTAATGTATTCCTGACTTGTAATTCCCCAATTACGCATTCCCTGTGGTTCGGCGAACCTAAAGCTGCAATAATATCTTTTATATCGTTCTTCTTTTATTGCATTTTCAAAAATCCTTTTTTCAAAGTATTGGGTAAATTCTTCTGCTGTATTATATTGTAAAGGTTTACTTGAAAAATAGCTATCTGCCTCTGTTAGGTTTCCTTCTATATTAATATAATAATTAATCTTACTTGCTAATTGTTGGCAAACCCAGGTTCCTATAAGTGCACCAATCGAATGTGCAACAATATTTACTTCTACATTGTTCTCTGTTTCTTTTTCTATTATCCGCGAAAGCAAACCTGCTTGCTCTTTAATCGACACATAGTTAGAATGTACAGGGCTAACTCCAAACCCAGGAAGATCTACAACATAAAGATTAAATTCTGACGCAAGATCAGAGCCAAAAACCTCTTTATACGCCAAACCAGAGTCGGCAAATCCATGTAAAAACCAAATCGATTGTTTGGCTTTATCTACAATATTATATCTTATAAATATACCATCAAGGACTTTTATTTTCATATGTTTTGTAAAATGCAAAGATTATCGTTTTTAAAGACTATAGCTTCTTGTTTTTTTAGTATCTCAAATTTAATAGTTCCTTATAAGGATCTCCTTTCAAACCTAAGAGTTGTGCAAATGCTTGTTCGGTTTTCACCCCATTAGATTTCAACTTCTTTATTTTAGACCGAAACTCAACTCCTTTTTCCTTCAAAATTTTATATTCTATGATCATATGTCTATACGCATCTTGTTGTTCTGTAGGAATATTTTGTCCGAAAATCTCAATATCAAATCCATTGGATCGAAACCGGCAAATCGTTCTTTTTGTTTTACTATATGTTCGGGTCGAAATCGCAAAGTTTTTTTCTTTTTGAAATGATCCAATAATCATGTTTGAAAATTTTGCATGGTCTTCGCATTCACAAATGATATCCAGATCACTTTGTGGTACATCAATATCAATAGGTATAGTCCCTGTAAGAATCGGGGTATATGCTTTCAATACTTGCATAATATCCAAACCTAATAAGGTGTCATATGCTTTTCTTTGCCGAATATTTCCAAATTTTAAATACTCTATATTTCTAAAATCCGTCATGACTACTGAAACAAAAACTATTATCAGCGTAAGGTATAAAACGGCTATAAAAATATGTTATAAAATTAAGTTAATGCATACCAAAATAATCATTTGATCATCTTATCTACTATAGAAATATCCCTTGTAATCAACCTCATTAATTCATTGGACTACCATACCAAATCCTATTCTTTTTTGCTGCTTGTAGTTTGTTCTTGTACTGAGTGAGCATCTATTCTATATCCAGTTGCATTTTGTCCTTCTGGACTCCCTATTACTATACCATAAAACACATTACCATCAATTAGTACGTTCTTTTTATTGTATATAGATAGATCTAATCTTTGATTCTTACTTATTACGGGTATCGTTATTTGGTTATCCAATAGTATTTCCCAGTCCCAAAACATATGACCTGCTCCTTTTCCTGTTTTATTAGGAGTATATGTTCTAAGTATTCCCTTAACAACTATTCGTTTATTTTTATTTTTCTCAAGGCATTCAAAATTAGCACAAGTAGTATAGTTTTGATCTTTTATTACTTTACCCATTTTTCTTTCTTGCGCACAAGAAATCATGATTCCTATAATCAAAAGAAGAACGGTATTAAGCTTTGTATTTATTTTTTTAAACATTGGAGTATATCTTTTATTACAAATCTAGACTTATACAACGACTACTATTACTGCCTTAGTTATTTTTTCTTTTATCAGTTTCAAGTATTGCATATCCAAAATTGTCTGACCATCCTGATTTTAAAGGCAATATTTGCCTAGCTCTTCCTTCTCTTATCATTCCTACTTTTTCAAGAACCTTTATAGAACCAATATTATCTACTGCGCATCCAGCTTCTATTCGATGTAATTTGAGGGTTTCAAATCCAAAATCTATTACTGCTCTTAAAGATTCTGTAGCATATCCTTTTTTCCAATAATCAGAATGTATCTTATACCAAACTTCTCCTCTATTATATTTTTTATTTCCGATTTTTAATCCAAATAGGCCTATAAATTTTCTATCAGATTTAGTTTCAATTGCAAATGTATACTTCTTTATTTCATGCAATTGATTTTCTTCAATCCAAGGCTCTATTATAGATTTAGTTTCTTCAATATGTATTGGGATTCCCAAGGTATTATATTCATCGGTCTCGGGTAAAGAATGTAATTTATGAATCGAATCTAAATCCGATAACGTAATCAATCTTAGTTTCGTTCTTTCTGTTACTATTTCGATTCTCATCATTTTTAAAGTACAATGCCAGCTTATCTAAAAACATTTCGTGTAAGAAACATAAAATAAGTGAACAACGATATCTTTAAGCTGGGTACTAAGTCAAATATAAATATTTTTTCTCTCATCATTTTTCGTAAATGTCAAATTTTATACATTCGGCTTAAGGTTAATTTTTCTATAGTCTTACTTTTTACCAAAAGCCATATTGTTAATAAAAATTCACCTAAAAAAGTATAGTCAGAAAGGGTAGGTACTTGCAGATTTGGATATAGAAACAAGAATATTGAATCTAGAGTATAACCAACACCTGCAATCACTAACATTACTCCTATAAACTCAGAGATTCGCGTATCTAGTTTAAAGATCAAAAAACCAAGAGGAAAAAGCCATAGTCCCCAAAAAATTACAGCGATATGTGCACCATATTCGTAAATGGTCGAAAATAGTTCTGTTAGATTTTGGCTTTCTGTTATCGAGAGATCATCTATACTATTGATTACTATCATAGCAAAATGATTAACCTCGTTAACTAGAGAAATTCCTGCTCCAAATAACATTAAGAGTAACATAGATAACCCCATTGTTTTATTAAGGGGTGATAATAGCTTGTAGAGATAAGTTACAAGCAAAATACTAATTACATTCATGACAAGAATGCTAAATATCCCTATTCGAAACACAAATGGATTATTTTTAATATTGTCTACGGTTTGCGAAATGTCTCCTTCTATTTTTATTTGAGGTAAAGCATAAACAAAACCATACATCCCTACTATGATAAGTGCTAAATAAAAAAGTCCTGCCACTAATGCGTTTTTCTTTGATTTTATATTTTCGATGTTTTTCATTTCATTCATTTTTCATAGGTAAATACCTCTTCTAGAGGTTTATTAAAAACTTCGGCTATCTTGAAAGCTAACTCTAGCGTAGGAGAGTATTTTCCTTTTTCGATTGCCATTATTGTATGCCTTGTAACCCCTACTTTTTCTGCCAATTCTTGCTGTGTCATTTCCTTGTCGAGAAAGCGCAATGTTCTAATGGTATTCGTGATTTTGATGTCTTTCATTTTAAATACTTTTTTTTGCATAATAAAATTCAGATAGATTCTGGACTACAAAAGCAGCAAATATCGAAAGGAATAGAAGCTTGAACATAGTCGTAATTGATATTCCCAGAACGAGAAGTCCCATCGTTATTACAAAACCAATCATAAATGTGTTATTGAAATTTCGAGTTGCCCTAAGTTTGATCAATTGACCAAACTCATCGGTAAGAAACTTATCCTCTTCTTTTTTAGTCATAACAGAGTTCATTATGCTGTATAGCACATACAAAACAATTCGTGAAATAATCATTATGGGAATAAACAGCAGTATTGAAGCTCCCCAAAAAGGCAATTCCCCCATAGATATAACCTTGCTAGTATAAACATTTAATAGCACGATATAATAACTTAGAAATGTGATAATATCAATGATCAAAAATACAATTGGTCGTTTTTCTTGTGTTGTCATATGTTTTTATATAAGTTAACAAAATACAACACAAAGGTAATAATTTTTTACTTAATGTAAAAAATATTTTACATCACTTGATATTTCTTTACACTTTACAAGGATTAAAATTTAAAAACATTTTATGCGATCATTAAGAATACTAAGGGATTACAGGCATTATAAGAGTATAAAAATTCTTACTACTAAATTTATTCTACATACAATGTATCTGCTTTCATTTCTTTGGTAATCCATTCTTGTAGTTTATTCACCCTAATAGCATTAAGACTATCGGATACCTGAAATTTCCATCTAGGAAAGATAACTTGCACAGTATCTACTTTTAAGAAATTTGATTTTTGTACCTCACCATATCCTAGCTCTGCCAGGTCTGGGAATCGTATTTTTGCATCTTTGGCTATACTGGCATATGGCATTACAGTTACCGGAACTACCTTATTTGCTTCTTTAAGTTGAGTTTCTAGACCGGCTATCTTAATCTTAAGATCTTCAATTTCATCCAGAAGCTTATCATTTTCTTTTTCTACACGATTTAACTGCACTATAGACCTATCATATGCTTTGGATATCTGATCAATACCTCTCGACTTATTACCATTTATTGCCAATGCAAAATCACTAATACTTGTATATTTTTTAATTTCATTTTGCAAATCACTCACGGTAGCCTCATTAATCTCTCCATCAAAATATAATTTTATAGATTCATTATTATAATCATAGAAATCTTTTCTGAGGTACAAGTTTTCATTAGCATCAATTTCATTAGCTTTAAATGCCTTATAATCCCGTTCTGCATTACTCTCATTAAGAGTTACATAAAATGTATAACTAGCAGGTATCATTACCAATATTGCTAGTAAAGAAGCAAGTCGTGCTATACGTTTTCTTTTTGCAGAATTAGCATACCGCAACATCGGGAAACGCAATAATTTGGAAACGATAAATGTAGATAATGCAATAAATGTGGCATTAATAGAAAACAAATACAGTGCTCCCAGGGCATACTCTAATTTCCACTCTGCAATACCATACCCTACCGTACATAGAGGTGGCATTAACGCAGTAGCAATAGCTACTCCTGCTATAGCATTAGGCATTGTTCCTTTTTTAGATTTGGCGACAATTAATGCCAAACCTCCAAAAACTGCAACTAATACATCCAGAATAGTAGGTGCTGTTCTGGATTCTAACTCGGGAGTTAATTCTGTTAAGGGGGAAGCCCAAAAATATAATGTGGCCGCAAGGACACTTAGTCCTACCATCACACCCAGATTAACCAGAGATCTTTTTAATGTATCAATATCATTAATAGCAATAGATAATCCAACTCCAACAATTGGTCCCATTAATGGAGAAATTAACATCGCCCCTATCACCACTGCCGTAGAACTTACATTAAGACCAATAGATGCTACAAATACCGAAAAAATAAGAATCCAGGCGTTATGTCCTTTAAAAGGGATATCATTTTTAACATCCTCTATTGTTTGATCCTTATCTGTCTCTGATCTTATGTCTAATAGTTCTCTAACAAAAGTATTAGCGCTGGCAAAAAGGCCTTTAGCATCTCTCTTTATTGTTTCTGCCATCTCGTCCTGATCAGGAACGGGTTGATTTGTATTTTCTGTCATTGTACTTTATCCGTATTGTTCTCCGTAGGTTTCTTTTACTTTTTTAAGTACCTTTTTAATATCCTGTTCTTTCTTTTTGGGATAAATTAAAAGCACTTCTTTTTTATCTATAATAATATAATCTTTAAGTCCATCGACTACCACAATTTTATCATCAGATGTTCTAATCATATTACCAGATGCATCTTCTGGTAATACTCTGGCATTAACTACAGCATTATTAGCTTTTGTTTTATCTAATTTATCATATAACGACCCCCAGGTTCCCAAGTCATTCCAATCAAAAGTTGCCGGAAGTACGTATACATTATCTGCTTTCTCCAAAATAGCATAATCGATAGATATGTTCTCTGCCAGTGGATAATTTTTTTGTATAAAATCGTTCTCCTGCATTGTATTATAGACCATTGACCCTTTTTCGAATAAAGCCATCATTTGTTGCTGAAATTCTGCAAAAGCTGTTATAATACTTTGCACACTCCAAATAAAAATCCCGGCATTCCATAAATAGTTTCCCTCACCTAAAAACTTTTTGGCAGTATCATAATCTGGTTTTTCTGTAAATTGGGTCACTTTTTTCTTAGCTTCTTCACTTTCTTTATCATATTGGATGTAACCATATCCTGTATTAGGAAATGTGGGTTGAATTCCTAAGGTCATCAAAATATCATGTTCTAAACATGCCGTAAAACTATATTCTAGATTTGTTATAAATGCATCTTCATCCTCGATCCAATGATCACTAGGCGCAACTACCATTACTGCATCAGGGTTATCCTTCTGGATTTTTAATGCTGCATACAGGATACATGGTGCTGTATTACGCATTGCCGGTTCGGTTACTACCTGTCGTTGCTCTGCTTCTGGTAACTGCTCTAAAACCAGATCATTATATCGCTCGTTGGTAAGAATAAATATATTTTCTTTGGGAACAATCTTAGCCAGACGTGAAAATGTACGTTGGATCAGCGTTTCTCCTGTTCCTAACATATCGTGAAACTGTTTTGGGAATTCTGAAGTACTCACAGGCCAAAACCTTGACCCTACTCCTCCCGCCATCAATATTGCATAATAATCTTTGTTCATAATCAATTTAATAATTCGACTTCTGCGTTTGGGTTAAAAAGGTAAATTCTGCCAGTATTAAGTTCTACGCATTCATAACGTTTTACTTTCTTATTACCTTTCTTAAAGACTTTTCCATTGTACAAACGGAAAACACTTCCGAGGGGTAACTCAAAGATATAATTTTTATCATTAGCAGGATCATATTGTTTTAATGCTAATGATAATTTTTCATCGGTATCACTACTTGCTCTTGGATTTTTAAAATGATGTGCTATAACAGGTAATAATTTAGCTGGGAACACTTCGGGATTAATATAGGGTAACATTAATTGCTGAAAGGTTCTTTTCCATTCTATTCCATGTGGTTTTATATAACGCCCATACTTTTCAAAAGCTACGAGATGTGCTATTTCATGAATCAAGGTAATGAGAAAACGGTACTCATTAAGAGATGCATTTACAGTAATCTGATGTCTCCCATCTGGCATTTTGCGATAATCCCCATGTCGTGTAACTCTTTCATTAACGATTTTAAGATGTACATTACATTTTATGATAAGATCAAACACTTTATCTACAGATCGTTCTGGAATATATTTCTTCAATATTTCTTTCAAATGCCCAAAATTATTAATCTTCCTTTTACTTACGCAAAATACAAAATTAAGCGCACCAGAATGGCACGCTTAATCTAATATTTTTACTTTCTTATCCATTTAAAATAAACAAAGATTACACTCCCCAATACTAATAATGGCCAGATATAAAACAATAGTAATGTTAGGTTTTCTATAATCGACCAACCAAAAGACAACCCTTGTTTCGCTTTATCTAAAAAATGAGGTTCGTATCCTACAGGCTCATCTTTTGGTATTATAGTTTGATATACATCTACCTGAACCGTACTATAAGACACTTTATTACTTAAATATTTTAATCTTCCCTGAGCAGATTCGATTTCTTCCTGAAGCAAACTAAGCTTTTCTTCGGTCTTTAAAATATCTTCTACCGTTTTAGCTCTTGTTCTTAAAATGGTTTCATAACGCTCTTTTACATCTAACTTTGTTTGTAATCGTGATGTAATATCAATATATTCTTCGGTTACATCTACTGTAGATATATTTTTATAATCCACGAATTCTGCCAATCCACATACACTATCCAAAACAGTATCAAACTGGTTTTGAGGAATTCTGATCGTAAAACGATTTTCTTTAGTATAATTTGTATTTGTAAATCGCTCATCAGAAATATATCCTTGGTATTTTAACGCAATTTTTTTAGCCAATACTGTTACTTTTTCAACATCTTTCACCTTAATTCTACAATTAGCATTCTTAATAATCTTTAAGGTAGCATCTACATTGTTTTTTTTAGTTTTCATTCTATCACTATCCAGTAGTGTAGCTTCTTTTGTTTGTTCTCCAGATTCAATACTTGACAATACAGGAGTTTCTCCTGTATCTTCTAACATAATATGTTCTGATTCTAATGCATATTTGTTTTCACTATTAGCACAAGAATATCCTAATACGGTAATTCCAATTAAAATTATTATTCTGCTTATTTTAAATTTGTTCGTTTTCATTTTTATATTTTTTATCTTGTTAAACTGAAAACAAACTTAAAAGCTAACCTTATCTATCTATTGTAGAATACTTGTAAAGGGATTGTAAAACATTTTACAAAACACAAATAACTCATTATCAAAATATTACAATTATAACTTCTGAAGAAAAAATACTATTCGATCTCCTTAAAAAAGCTGTTGCACAACGGTTCCTAAAGGAGAATACTGCTTCGAGTTATGATATTTCTGAATGGAAAGGGCAGGATATTATATGGTTTCAGGAAGATTTACAAAAACAAGTAAAAGCTTCGATTAGCGAAAAATCTTTCTATAGTTATTTTAAAAATTCTTCAGAAAAATTACCTCGCGTTGATATCCTTAATCTACTCTCACAATATTGCGAATATAAAAACTGGAACGACTTTAAAAGTAATCACACCATTTCTTCAACCCCTGCAAAGACAATAGATATTCCTAAATGGTTTTGGGTTGCACCCTTAAGTCTTGGTGTATTGATTCTAGTATATTTCTTAATTCCCAAGCAGAACACCTTTAGTTTTTGTTTTATCGACCAGGATAGAAATCGACCTATTACCAAAATTCCTATTGATATTATTATACTAAACGATGAGGAATCTCCTTTTTATTCAAAAAGTGATAGCACAGGTTGCTTTACCTGGAAAACCAAAGATGACTTTATTCGCTTTATAGTCAAGTCTCCTTACCATAAGACCGATACTATATATCGAATTGCTTCTTCTGATCGCCGTGAAGATGTACATATTAAAACAGATGACTATGCCTTAATGCTTCATTATTATGCTAACGGAAAAGTTAATGATTGGAAAAACAGACGAAAAGAGTTATCCAGAATAATTGCTAATGATGCCACTATTTTTCAGGTACTACCACAGCGATTAGGTATTGAAATGTATGCCAAGGACGAATTTATAAACAAACTAACTACACCAACACAAAGCTTAAAAAATATTGAGATTATAGAATCCCGAAGATTAAATGGACAGATTGTTAAACTAAAATTCAGGATAAAATCATGAAAAGACTCATATATATCATAGTGCTTTTATTCTCATTAGGCTGTGCCAATAATACGTCTAAATCTATGGAAATGGATGCTGCAGAGAGCTTTGAAAAAGTAGAAGTGCAATCTGACCTTTCTGAGGATGATGCCTACACTCTTATCATTACTCAAAAACTTCAGGAATACCTAGACAAAAAAACATTAGCCAAGACCAATCCCGATTTTACTATCGATACAAATAAAAATGAATTCCTCTCTGCAAAGGAAGGAGCCCAACTTAAACATATTAATTTTATCACTCCTTTTGAAACGGTTTCAGATTCTGTAAAAAAAGTAACAACACAAGTTGTTCTTGAACACCAAACTGATACTATTATTACATTGATCAAAACATCTATCATTACTATTGACAACAAAGTTTTTAAAACACATAAAATAGAGTTCGAAAAAGCAGAAGGTGTCCAAAATTAATAAAGCCATCGATTAAGGCATAATCGATGGCTTCTCTAATTCTATTTACAACATCAAAGATATAGTATGGTCAAGGATCTGTTTACCAAGCCCAAACTCTATATGATGATGTTTTATCATTCCATGATTTTTTCCAGAACCACCATCCCGATAAGGTATAATTTCTTAAATCATTTGCTCCGGCAACAGTTTGATAATATGGAGAATAAAAATTTAAGGTTCTGCCGTTATAACAACTATGCTGGTATAATCTTACATACGCTCTTCTCCCCCATGGCTTAGTAAGTCTAAGAGAAGACATATGATCATTGTATCCTCCCAAATTCCAATCTTTATAATAGTATTTATTAGTTCTACGTATACCAGTCATTTCTGTAACATAGTTTATATGATAGTAGAAATAAAAGTTTCCGGTACCATTAATCGATCCATCTACACAAGCTCCTTTTGTAACTTGTTGTTCTGATCTTTCTTTAGGAAAATCCCCTGCTAGTTTAACTATATATTCATCTACCTCATCATTAGTATTAAAAACTTTTACATTAATGGTTGTTTCTCCTTCTTTTTGATCTTCAAAAAATAATCCTTGAGGAGAATCTTTTTTTCCAAAAATACGCTCTGCCATTTGTACATCTCCGTCCACTTTTACTACTTCAGATTCCTTGGTATCTAAAACATAAAGGACTTTAAATTTTTCCCCGTAATAATCATAATTGTGTACGATTTCTACAATTCCTTGTTCCGAAGCTTTATTCTGAAGATCTTTAGTTGATTTTACACCAGGTTCTTCAATATTTAATTCGTCTTTATTACAACTTGTAAAGACAAAAAGCATCATAACTGACACTGCACAGAATTTAATAATTAGTTTCATTTTTTATGGTTTTAAGATTCCTACTCTATTTAAGGCTTTTCGGAGTTCGCCTATAGTTTTGGTTAGGGTGCTATTAATCATTTTTGGCGCCTTTAAAACTCTTAATAGCATATGTAAATGTATTCTTTTTCCTTTGAGTAAAAAGGGGGAAATATCCCCTTTTTCACAAAAGAATACCTTACACATTATATGCATATCCATCAAAACAGATAATGGTTATCCATCACTTATTTAATGAATAACCATTATCTGTTTTATTTAAAAAATCAAACTATTACTTCTGGCAATAAATATTATATGCAGTTGATTATTGTAGTCTATATTAAAAATAGAAGGAAAACAAACTAATATGCAGCAAAAGTATTTTTCATATTCATCGACATACTTTTAAACGATTGTTGCTACATAACAAAGGAAACCTCACAAGTTTTTAAAACCTGTGAGGTTTCATGAGATCATGGTGTACTACTAGACACCTGAAGGACTTTTCCGTTATAGAATTTATTTCCGGTTAAAGAGAATCCTTTTATATATTCTGCCATTTCTACAGCTGTTAAAGGTGCCTGATACCCCGGAAATGCTTCTTCCAGCATTTCGGTCTGCACAGCTCCAAGAGCAAGCACATTAAAACCAATACCACTTTCTTTATACTCTTCTGCCAATAGTTCGTTTAAGGTAATCACAGCACCTTTACTAGAGCTATAGGCGGCTAACCCAGGAAATTTCATACTCCCTTGTATACCCCCCATACTACTTACAGTAACTACATGACTACCTGATTTCATATGTGGCAAAGTCAAACGTGTAATTTCGGCTACTCCAAAAACATTTACCTTATATACTTCTTCAAAATCCTGAGTAGAGATTTCACCAAAAGGTTTATTTAGTAATTTACCGGCGTTATTGATCAAAATATCTACCTGTTTCCATGAAGAAGAGATGTAGCTACTCATCTTTTCAAGATCTTTTGGGTTACAGATGTCAAAAGAAAATGTATGTATATTTTTATGTTGAAGAGCATCGATAGGCTTTTCATTCCTTGATAATGCCAACACCTGGTGACCTTCGTCGGCAAATAGCTTTGCCATTTCATACCCTATACCCCTACTTGCACCTGTTATAATGATATTTTTCATTCTTCTCTAAAATAAAGTCACATGAAAAATCATATCTTTTTTGACTTTTCAGACCATTTCTTTTTATTAATTCAACTTAATTTCTTTATCCGATGTATTTGCCATTTTTGTAAGTACTGGAAAACAACTATTAATAAGTTCTGCCATAAACTCAAAATTCATTTCAGATATTTCATCATCTACATGGTGATAATAGTCATAGTTGGTAAAATCAAAGGTAGAAATCGTCTGGCAAGGCACTTTAAATTGCTCATAGAATGGATAATTATCGCTTCTTCTAAACAGTTGAAACTCTTTGGCTTTTGGCAAATACCCTATCAGCTCTGATCCTGCGTATTCATTCATTTTTTGAGCCATATTAGACATTTCATATCCTGTGATATAGGCTTTGTATGGTTTATCATTTAATGGTACTCCTATCATTTCAAAATTAACCATAGCATACACATTAATATTCTTTTCTTTTAGTACCTCTGCAAGGTGTGCCGACCCCAGTAATCCTCTTTCTTCTGCGCCAAACAGCACAAAAAGAATACTACGTTTGTTATTTTTTAATTGAGCAAATTGTTTAGCCAGAGAAATTACTGCACTGCTTCCTGCTGCATTATCATTAGCACCATTAGCAATTACATCACCATTAACTTCTTTTCCTGTACCTATATGATCAAAATGTGCTCCCAATATGATAAATTCTTTTGATAACTTATCATCTGTACCTTTAAGAAATCCAACAACATTATATGTCGCTGTTCCTTTTGCATCAAAAGCATCTCTATAAGTTTCAAAATAAGGTGCTATCTTATTTTTTTTAAACTCTTCTTCAATAAATTTTGCGGCTTTTTCTAAACCTTCGCTTCCGGTATCTCTTCCTTTCAACTCATCACTAGCTAAAAAATTCATTATAGCCGCAACATCAGAAACTTTAGTTTTTTCTATAGAAGCATTTTCTGCTGTCTTAGCTTGTGGTTGAGCAATTGTTCCTTGCTTACAATTGATAAATAAAATCGAAATCAGGATGATCAATATGTTCTTTTTCATAAAAATATGTTTTGGATAAAGATAAAAAATCCCGCTTCATTAGAAGCAGGATTGAATATGAATATTATAATAGCAGTCATCTACGCAAGCATAGTAACCGGATTTTCAAGATACTGTTTTAAC
Organism: Aquimarina megaterium XH134; assembly: GCF_000520975.1. GTDB lineage: Bacteria > Bacteroidota > Bacteroidia > Flavobacteriales > Flavobacteriaceae > Aquimarina > Aquimarina megaterium. Next base: position 48,273 of record NZ_JACB01000051.1, on the reverse strand, counting down.
GTTTGTAAAAACTGAGCTCCTGTTGCTCCATCTACAGTTCTGTGATCACAAGCTAAGGTCACTTTCATTGTATTACCAACTACAATCTGACCATCTTTAACAACTGGTTTTTCTACAATAGCACCAACCGAAAGTATAGCTGAATTAGGTTGATTAATAATAGAAGTAAATTCCTGGATTCCAAACATCCCTAGATTAGACACCGTAAATGTACTACCACTCATTTCTTGCGGAGTTAATTTTTTATTACGGGCTCTACCTGCTAAATCTTTAACCTTAGCTCCTATTTGAGTAAGAGACATATGATCTGTAAAAGGTAAAACAGGAACTACCAATCCATCTGGTACCGCTACAGCGACCCCAACATTAATATGTTTAGCATATCTGGTTGCTACATCTGTCCACTGCGTATTAACCTGTGGGTGTTTACGAAGTGCCAATGCACATGCTTTGACCACCATATCATTAAAAGATACTTTAACATCTGGTAATTCGTTAATCTTCTTACGCGATGCCATTGCATTTTCCATATTTACCTCGATAGTAAGGTAGTAGTGTGGTGCATTAAATTTTGAAGCCGAAAGACTTTTTGCAATAGCTTTACGCATTTGCGAATTTTTCACTTCTTCAAAACTTTCTTCTCCTGCTGGCGTATATGTTTGTACTACAGGAGCAGAAGTTGTTTCTTTAACTTGTTGTGAGGTACCAGCACTAGCTGCAGAAGGTGTAAATGACTCTACATCCTTCTTAACAACACGCCCGTTTTCGCCTGTTCCTTTTACCAGAGAAAGGTCTATTCCTTTATCTGCTGCTATTTTCTTTGCTAGCGGAGAAGCAAATATTCGCCCTCCCGATGTTCCATTTCCTTGTGAAGTTGCAACTGTTGTTTCTGCTTTTTCTTCTTTTGCAGGTGCAGCATCTTTTGCTGCTGCTGTTACAGGAACGCCATCTTTAAGCGCAGATATATCTGTTCCTGCAGGGCCAATTATTGCCAATAAAACATCTACCGGAGCAGTTTGCCCTTCTTCTATCCCAATATGCAACAAGGTTCCGTTATAGAATGACTCAAACTCCATAGTAGCTTTATCTGTCTCTATTTCGGCTAGAATATCTCCTTCTTCAACAGTATCTCCTACTTTTTTTAACCAGGTAGCTACGGTTCCTTCTTCCATTGTATCGCTAAGACGTGGCATAGTAATAATCTCTACGCCATCAGGAATTGTAGCAGTTTGATTTGAAACGGGTGCTGATTCTTCTACTTTTTCTTCTTTTACCGATTCTGTATCGGGTGTTGTATTTCCGTTTAATAAATCAGAAATATCTTCGTTTTCTTCTCCGATAATTGCGAGTAATTGATCTACCGGAGCTGTCTCACCTTCCTCGATCCCTACATGAAGTAGTGTTCCTTCATAAAAAGACTCAAACTCCATTGTCGCTTTATCTGTTTCTATTTCAGCAAGGATATCTCCTTCGCTAATTTTATCTCCTTTTTTAACAAGCCACTTCGCAACCACTCCTTCTTCCATGGTATCGCTCAATCGCGGCATATTAATTACTGTAGCCATAATTTATTGTGGTTTGTGTGATAAAAATGGATAATTATCCTGTTCGTATACAACGTCATACATCACATTCTTCTCAGGGAATGGTGATTCTTCGGCAAACTTTTGACATTCTGCCACTCTATCTTTTACTCGTTTGTCTATCACTGCAATTTCTTCATCGGTAGCATATTTTTTATCTTTAATAATATCTAAAACCTGAGTGATCGGATCTATTTTTTGATATTCTGCTACTTCTTCCTTGGTACGATATTTTTGTGCATCACTCATAGAATGCCCTCTATATCTATATGTTTTGAGTTCTAAAAATGTTGGTCCACCACCTGTTCTTGCCCTGGTAATCGCTTCATCCATTGCTTCAGCAACCTTTATTGGATTCATTGCATCTACTGGTCCACATGGCATTTCGTATCCTAACCCTAACTTCCATATATCTGGATGATTAGCTGTTCTTTCTACAGATGTTCCCATTGCATAACCGTTATTTTCTACACAAAATACTACTGGTAAATTCCAAAGCATTGCTAAGTTAAACGTCTCATGTAGTGATCCCTGTCTGGTAGCTCCATCACCCATAAAAGTAAGTGTAACCGAGTCTCTTTTATTATACTTATCTGCAAATGCTAAACCTGCTCCCAAAGGGATTTGTCCTCCGACAATTCCATGTCCTCCATAGAATCGATGTTCTTTAGAAAAAATATGCATTGACCCTCCTAAACCTTGAGAAGTACCGGTACCTTTACCGTATAACTCTGCCATTACCCGTTTTGGATCAACACCCATACCAATAGGCTGCACGTGATTACGGTATGCTGTAATCATGCGATCTTTAGTAAGATCCATAGCATGCAAAGCCCCCGCCAAAATTGCTTCCTGACCATTGTATAAGTGTAAAAAACCTCTTACTTTTTGTTGAATATAAACTTGAGCTAACTTATCCTCGAATTTTCTCCAGAAAAGCATTTCTTCGTACCAATTTAGGTAAACATCTTTGGTTATCTTTTTCATTTAGTTGTACTGATGTATGTCTAAAAAAAACTAGCTATAAAACTAGCCATTATTTAATTTTTTCTCTTATTTTTTAAGAGAACGAAAAACAAAAATAACATATTCGAAATTAAGGAAAAAGGAGTTTGCAGATAAAATCAACGAAAACGTTATAAATATGAATTATCAAAAATAAGTGGCAATATATTAGATAAAGAAGATGATTTAACTACTTTTCCTGTTTCTCCCATAAAATAAATAGCTATTGGCATATTTTGTTTTACCTCATATTCTGCTATTGCCTGTCTACAAGCACCGCAAGGAGGTGTCGGGGTTAATAATTGATATTTTAACGATTTAGCAGAAAGTGCCATAGTAACAATAGGAACCTCAGGAAAATTAGCTCCTGCATAATATATAGCTGTACGTTCTGCACACAATCCCGAGGGATAACACGCATTTTCCTGATTATTTCCTAAAACCACCTCTCCATTCTCTAATAAAAGTGCTGCTCCGACCAAAAACTCAGAGTAAGGAGCATATGCCTTATCTCTAATAGTAATGGATTGCTGCATCAATTCCTGAATATTTCCTGGTAACTCATCAAATGAATCATATACCTGTAAGACAGATTTTATTTCTATTTCTTTCACACGTTTAGATTTTAGTAATTTCTTAATGCTCGTTTTATGTGTTATTAATATTACTTTCTAACTCTTCATACAGTATTGTTTAACTCACATAGCCTTTAAAAACTCTACAAAGCATATCGTATTCCTAAATTTGAACTACAAATAAAAGTATTACAATGTACTATAAACAAAAAAAGTATCAAACCCTTCGGCTTGATACTTTATTATATTAGTATACGATATTTTCTAGTCGTAATATTCGTCTCCAAAATTAAAGGAAAGACCAAAACGTAGTGTTCCTTCAAGTGGACTTCTAACAGACGAGGTAGAAAATAAATAAGATATATCTAAGTTTACAATATTATATCTGAAACCTGCACCTAAAGATAGGAATTTACGTGCTCCTTTTTCTTCTGCTTCATTAAAGTATCCTGCTCTAAAAGCAAATACATCGCGATACATATACTCTGCACCTAATGCCCAGGTAATTTCTTTTAATTCTTCACTAAACCCATCTGGTGCATCTCCCCAAGAAGAAAAGATAGCTCCAAATTCACTTATATCATTGTATTCGTTATTTGCAATAGTTGTATCGTTTCCATCAACAACACCATCTCCATTTCTATCTATAGTATTATCCAAAGGAGTTGGCACAAGTAATTTACTAAACTCTAACGAAGGTGTAATTCGATTATCCTCATTAAGAATAAAATCGAATGCAGCTCCTAATCTAAAATTAGTAGGTATAAAGTTTTCTTGACCTGCATCATCATATTTTATTTTTGGTCCTATATTAGAAATTGTAGCTCCTGCTCTCCATCTACCATTAAAAGAATTAAAAGCAATCTCATCACTTCTATAAAAACCAGCAATATCTACACCAAAACTCCCTGCTGCACTAGCATCTGCTCCCAAACCTTGTAATCTAAGATCAGAACGTAAATAACGCCCCGCTACAGCCATAGAAAACCTATCACTAAGTTTTAATGCATATGAAACATCAAGTGTTAATTCATTTGGCTTTTGAACATTAGGCTCATCATTAGGTCCTTGTCTAAACTCTATATCTCCTAAACTAAAATATCTAAAACTCGCTGCTACAGCACTTCGCTCATTAAGACGATTGTAATAATTTACATTCCCCAAGAATATATCATTAACCAGATTACTTAAGTAAGGAGTATAGTTAACCCCGACCCCTTGCTTGTTTTTTATGAATGCATATTTAGCCGGATTCCATTGTTGTGAAAATGCATCTGGAGAAGTAGCAACCCCCTGGTCTGCTAAACCAGCCGCTCTTGCATCTGCAGCTATTAATAAAAATGGAGTAGCAGTTGTTATTGCCCTGTTTTGTTCCTGAGCCTGAGTTTTAAAAGTGAAAACTGTAACACACAATAGGCTAAGGGTTAATAATCTTTTCATATCCTTTAAAAATTGAGTTTGACAAATATATAGTTATTTAGTTAGTAAGAATAGTGAGTTCTTAATTTTTTTAAGTTGATGGTTTATAAACGCTGATTTTAAGGATATCTTATATTTCATTTTAGTTTCCGTGATTAATTTTTATCAAAACACCTCAAACATGCACGCTTAAATCCCATGTAAGCTTTTAAATTTCAAACAATTGACGATCTCATCTCGTCATAAGGTTGCTTACCACAAGAAGTGAAAATAATGTTAAATAATCATATTATTTAACATTTTGTTAAGAAATATGATTGCTTGAAAAAAAATTAAGTGCAATGTTTTTTTAATATTTTAAATTTCTTGTTTTTATTACATCTCAAATAATAAACTCACAAATATTGCGTTAAACCAGAGTCGTTATAAATTCATAAAAAAATGTGAATTGATAATATTTTGAAAAAATTAGGGTAATTTTAACGTTTATTATTTATATTGCAAGCCCTAATTTCTACTTAAACGAACTTAAGATTATGAAAAACGCGTTTATTTTTAAGTCGCTAATGGCGCTTTCCATTAGTGTTTTACTGTTTAGTTGTTCTAAGAACGATTATGGGAGCAGTTCTAGAGCCACAGGTTGGAAATACAATTCCAAAGATGGTGGATTTCAGGTACAGACAAATTACAAAGAGCAAGAAACTGGCCCTGGTTTAGTATTCATTGAAGGAGGTACATTCACTATGGGACGTGTACAAGATGATGTAATGCATGATTGGAACAACACCCCAACTCAGCAACATGTTCAATCCTTTTATATGGATGAAACCGAAGTTACCAATGTAATGTATCTGGAATATCTTGATTGGTTAAAAGGAGTATACCCTCCTACAGAACCAAAATACAGAAACATATATTATGGTGCACTTCCTGATACCTTAGTTTGGAGAAATCGACTTGGTTTTAACGAAATGATGACCAATAATTACTTACGTCATCCTGCGTATGCTAATTATCCTGTTGTAGGGGTAAATTGGATTCAAGCAATAGAATTCAGTAATTGGAGGACTAACCGCGTTAATGAAAGAATTCTTGAAGAAGAAGATGTAATTAAAAAGAATGCTCCTTTTGAAGATGTTTCTGCAGAAAGCACTTTTGACACAGATACATATTTAAACGCTCCTACACAAACTTATGGAGGTAATGATGAAGCTATCAGAGGTGGTAGAGCATCAGAAAGATATGCAAAAACAAACGACTCTACAGGATTATATATACAACGGAAAGACGGATTACTTTTACCTAAATATAGACTTCCAACCGAAGCTGAATGGGAATATGCTGCTTTAGGATTAGTAGAAATTAGAAGTTATAACATCTATAGAGGTAGAAAAAAATATCCATGGACTGGAAAATACACTCGTTCTGGAAAAAGAAGAACTCGTGGAGATCAATTAGCTAACTTTAAGCAAGGTGATGGTGATTATGGTGGAATCGCTGGATGGAGTGATGATGGTGCAGATATTACTGCTCCTGTAAAATCTTACAATCCTAACGATTATGGTTTATATGATATGGCAGGAAATGTTGCAGAATGGGTAGCCGATGTTTACAGACCTATAGTAGATGATGAATATAATGATTTTAACTACTATAGAGGAAATGTATATACCAAAAATGCTATCAATCCTGATGGAACTGTAAAAATTGTTATGACAGATTCTATAGTATATGACACACTTAGTAATGGTAAAATTATAGCTCGAGTATTACCTGGTGGAATTTTACAAGTTCCTATCGATGAGCAGGAAACATACATGAGAACTAATTTTACTGATAGTGATAACAGAAACTATAGAGATGGTGATAAAAGTTCTTCTAGATATTATGAAGGATTTCAGGATCAGGCTACTCCTAACAGAAGAATGTATAATGCACCTATTCACTACGTAGGTCCTGATGCAGAAGATAGCACAAAAATGGACAGAAGATACGATGAGTCTAGTAAAAGAACTACTATTGTTGATGATGAAGTACGTGTGTACAAAGGTGGTTCCTGGAAAGACAGAGCCTATTGGTTAGATCCAGCACAAAGAAGGTTCTTACCACAAGATATGGCTACCGATTATATTGGTTTCAGAAATGCAATGTCTCGTGTTGGTACTAAAGCCAGAAAGAAAAAAACACCAAGACACCAGAAACCAAAAGGATAAGAATTTAATTAAAGTTCGTTATAAATACCAAAAGCCCTGTACATATTTGTCAGGGCTTTTTAATATCATATAATTAATGACCATCACCCAAATACATCAGTTATTCCTAGCCAGCAATGGCGTATGTACAGATACCCGAAAAATAGAGTCTAATGTTATTTTTTTTGCTTTAAAAGGAGAAAATTTTAATGGAAACACATATGCACAAAAAGCCTTAGAACATGGAGCAGCATATGCAATAATTGATGAAGTAGCATTTAAAACAACAGAAAAACATATTCTTGTAGATGATGTTCTACAAACGCTACAAGATTTAGCTTCGTTTCATCGTAAACACTTAAATATTCCTATTATTGCTCTAACCGGAAGCAATGGAAAAACTACCACAAAAGAATTAATCAACAGTGTGCTTTCTTCTTCTTTTAAGACCTCTGCAACGATAGGGAATCTAAATAACCATATCGGAGTTCCTCTTACACTTTTATCAATGACAAAGGAAACTCAAATAGGAATTGTAGAAATGGGAGCCAATCACCTAGAAGAAATTGCATTTTTGTGCTCTATTGCCAATCCAGACTATGGATATATTACAAATATTGGAAAAGCTCACCTAGAAGGTTTTGGAAGTATAGAAGGTGTTTTAAAAGGAAAAACAGAACTTTATGATTATCTAAAAAAGCACAACAAATTAGTTTTTCTTAATCTTGAAGACAAAAAACTTGTTAATGCATCTTCTGGAATAAAAGCGTATAGTTTTTCACAATCTAACACCAGTGACGTAATTATTAAATTGACGGGCACCGATCCAAATGTAATTATTTCTTATCAAGATAGTACCATACATAGTAATTTAATAGGCCAGTACAACTTTACAAATATTGCAGCTGCTATCGCCATTGGGTCTCATTTCAAAATTAGTATAGACAAGATCAAACATGCAATAGAATCTTATACTCCTACAAATAATCGTTCGCAAATCATTAAAAAAGGAGATCATACCATTATTCTGGATGCCTATAATGCAAATCCATCGAGCATGGAAGCTGCCATCCATAATTTCGTTCAATTACAATATAATACCAAAATTGTCTTTTTGGGAGATATGTTTGAATTGGGTAATGATGCAGCTCTAGAGCATCAAAAAATAACAGACCAGATAAGCAATACACAAACAGAAGAAATATATTTAATTGGGACTCATTTTTTTGCCACTAAATGTACTAATCCTCATATTCATAAATTTAAATCTTATGAAGATCTTGAGACAAATTGGGCTCTAAAAAATCAAAAAGGTATAATTCTAATCAAAGGATCCCGAGGCATGAAACTAGAAAGAATTCTAGACCTTCTTTAGCTCGTTATAGCGTCATTTCTTACAAATGCTTCAAGATTATCTATAGATGTTTTTATAGACTTTCTTATGGCTCTTTTTATCAAAAGAAACAACATCAACTTATGCAATAATGATTTTGCCTCAGGATATACTTCTACAGTTAGCAAACATCGATTACCAGGTAATGATTTTATAATAAAAAATTGATACAATGCATGCAAAGGAGCATCTGTAGTACGCTCTCCATAGACAATTTCATTTACACCTGCTTTCTTGGTTACTGTTGTAAAATTGAGTCGTTTTCCATCAATTACACAGACATGCTCGGTACCTAATCGAGTAACCTCTCCCGGGTTATACTCGAATTTATCAACTCCCTTTGCCCAATAATGTCTATAGCTATAATTAGTAATATATTCTAATAATTGTGCTGCAGCAATTTCGAATTCTCTCATTAAAACTACGGACGGGGAACATTGAAAACTCACCACTTCTGGGGTAGCAAAAGGAGTAAGCTTCAATTTGTTTTTACTTATTTCGGAAAACGAATAAGTAATTTCCTTAGTATCATAAGTATCCTTACCCGCTCTAAAATGGTATAATTTACTCTCGTAATTAGCAGGAAGCCCAATAGCTTTAGACACTTCATCACTTAACAAAGCATAGTTATCGCTTACAATTGAGTTTTTAAGTAATCTATGAGCCTCAATAACTACCTGACCAAAAGGCTTACGTTTTTCCTGAACTGTAATAAATTGCAACTCTCCACAATGCACTACTATTTTTAACTGTAAATTAGGTGCTGTAGCACATGCATTACAAGGGCAAACACGGTTTTTCTCTAAAAGTTTAAGATGACTATAAAACGAAGTAAACATTGTTTCAATCTGAGCCAGTAGCTTTTCTTGTGACGGGATTTCATTTTCTTTATAAAAAAACAATGCATCCCCTTCTATTTCTGCCAGTTTTAAATCTTGTGTATTAGCATTAATCAAAACCTCTAACAACTCAGAAATCACATGTTGACTATGCTCTACTTCGGTATTCTGAACAAAGTGTGTAAAACCAGAAATATCAGGTATAAAGAGTAATGATTTTGCCATCCGAAAATTTAATATTTGTTTTGATTAAAATGAGAGAGAAGTATAGCTCTTGTACACTTTTCAAATCATAGATCAACTATTTTATATTTAGGTAGTAGGTATTTTTCTTTATAACTAACAATATACAAATCCTTATTGATCATCAATATGTCAATAGATATATTTAACTTCATATTTCTTTTCTTTTAAGAGGTCGCCATAATTCCTCCATCGATAGTTATAGCAGAACCTGTCATCCAAGAAGAATCTTCTGATGCCAAAAACAATGCTAGTTTAGCAATATCTTCTGGTGTACCCAAACGTTTTAATATGGTAGCATTTTTTACATTATCGACAGCTTCATCAGGGTTCTTAAATGCTTTTGCAGAATCCCAAATCAGAGGTGTATCTACTGGGCCGGGACAAATAGCATTAATGCGTATTTCGGGGCCATAATCTAATGCTGCTTGCTTAACCAAAGAGACTAACGCTGCTTTTGATGCACAATAGGCAGCATGGTTTGGGAAACATTTAAATGCAGCTATTGATGCATTAGCAATAATGATTCCTTTCTCTTTTTTGATATATGGAATAGCATATTTGCATAAATAAAAGAACGAATTAAAATTTATGTTCAGGGTTTCATGCCAGTCTTCAATACTAATCTCGGTAAGGCTTCCCAACCCTAAAACTCCTGCATTACTTACAATACCACTAAGTTTTCCATACTTGGTAATTGCTTTGGAAACCAGTTCTTTATTCACCTCAGGAATTCCTACATCACCTGCATGAAATATAACACCTGCAGATATCGATTTTAACTCTGCTACTAATGCATTTCCTCTCTCTATGTTCCTACCACTCAGCACTAATTTAGCTCCTTCTTTTGCATATAAAACAGCAATAGCTTTTCCCATGCCGCTTGTAGCACCCGTAATGATAAATACCTGATTTTCTAATTTCATTTTAGCTCTCTTGCAGTTTTTATCAATAGCTCTTTTGTTAATTGAATACCTTTATCCTCGTCATCATTAGTTCCTTCGTATTCAATACCAATGTAACCAGTATAACCAGCATTTTTTACAATTTGAAGCATTTTGACATAGTCGATTTGCGTTTCATTTCCCTGTTCATCAAAATCATTGGATTTGGCACTAATCCCTTTAGCAAAAGGCATCATATCCTTTACACCTTGATATCGGTCATATTCATAAAAATTACCAAAATCAGGTAAAGTACCACAATTCTTTAAGTTAACATTCTTCATGATTTTGGATAACCAATCACCATGGGTAGAATAGCTTTGATGATTTTCGACTATTATATTGATAGCATAATCTTTAGCGAAATCAGATAATTGTACTAAACTGTCCACTCCTGCCTTTGCAACATCGGCTCTACTCCCTTCTCCATGCAGATTTACACGAATAGAGCTACATCCTAAAAATTGTGCTGCTTCTACCCATTTATAATGATTTTCTATTGCTTGTAATCTTTCTTTTTTATCTTGATCACCCAATTCACCTTCTGCATCAACCATAATCAAAACGTTTTCTACATTTAGATCTGATGTACGCTGTTTTAATTCGCTAAGAAACCTTTGATCTTTAGCTCTATCCAGAAAAAACTGATTGACATATTCTACAGCATGAATATCAAAATCATTTTTAGCTTTCGCAGGAAAATCGAATGTTGTAAGTTTTCCTGAACGTAAACTTCTATGTAACGACCACTGTGCAAGTGATATTTTAAAAAACAAAGTGTCTTCTTTTACGATCATACGTGATGGAAATGATAACGCTAACCCCATACCTAAAGCTGTGTTTGAAGTTTTCTTTATAAAAGTTCTTCTGCGCATATTCTTATCGATTAACAAGACCAATTTGTTGGCAAACGATCCCAACGATGATCTCTTAGTTTATCTATCCACTCTTGTGAAAGTCCTTGTCCATCACCTATACGCATATTGGCTTCTACATTACGTAGTTGACGCATACCAGGAATCATCGTAGTTACCGCAGGATGTGCTGCAATAAAACGCAATGCTAATTCTGCTAATGGCATTTCATTCTGAACCAGTTCTTTTAATTTTTCGATACGTTCTATAGTAGGCTGCAAATTTTCGGGACCAAAATAAATGTTTCTAAAATCCCCTATATCCCATTTAGATTCTAATGAAAGTTTTCCGGTAAGAGAGCCTTCATCAAATGGAACACGGGCTATAACTGCAATATCATTCTTTTCGCAATACGGAAATAATACATCTTCGGGAGATTGATCGAAAATATTATAAATAACCTGTATTGAATCGATTAACCCAGACTCTAGTGCTTTCAAGCAATTGGCAGGTTCCCATCGGTTTACACTAATCCCAAAAGATTGTACTTTTCCTTCTTGTTTTAGTTTTAATACCATTTCTTTCCATTCATCTCGTTCTGCCCAACTATCTTCCCATACATGAAATTGTTGTAAATCAATGGTTTCAACCCCTAAATTCTTCAAGCTCTTTTCTGTATACTCCACGATATGATTTGATGGATATATATCTTTTAAAGTAGATGATTTACTTGGCGGCCATTCATCAATTTTCGGAGGAATTTTTGTTGCTGTATACAATCTTTTTTCCGAGTGTCTTTTTAATAACCCCGCTAAAATTTGCTCGCTTCTTCCTTCTGCGTATCCCCACGCTGTATCAAAAAAATTACAACCCAATTCAATAGCTCTATCTAATGACTTATTAGATATTTTATCATCTGATTCTGACCAACCTGCCATACCCCACATACCATATCCAACCTGACTTACGTTCCAATCTAACTTTCCAAATTTTTTATATTTCATTTTTATCTATGCTTTTCCAAAATTGTTATTTTTCCGTATACAAATTATTAAAAATTGCATTCAAGAGTGTTCCGTTATCACCATTAAATTGCCAAAACATAACCCCTCCCAGTTGGTTATTTTTTACAAAATCTACTTTATATTTTATCGATTTGGCATTATCATAAGTAATAAATAAAGAATCTTTTTGGCGCCATATATATGGCGTATTTGCCTCTTCATCCCAATATTTTGTAAACCCCTTATTACTATTTACACTATCTATAATAGCTTCATAATTATAACTACCTGTCATCCCATATGTTTCTTGATAGAGCCCATTATTAATAGGATTAGCACCTTTCCACCATCTTCCATAAAAGGGGACTCCTAAAACAATTTTATGTATAGGAATACCTGCGGTTACATGTTCCTGAACAGCCGAAGCAACATTTCTTACTATGGTATTGTCATCATGTATTGAAGGGTTAAGGTTGGCATGATGTCCTGTTTTACGTTCTCCTCCTCCATGAAAATCATAGGTCATAATATTAATAAAATCGAGATAAGTATGTGCTTTTCTCATATTGGTATGATCTAAATAATTTTGACTGGCTCCACTAGCAATTGTTAAAAGGTATTTATTTTGATCTGTATCTAGTGTATTTAATTTTTCTCTCAGCAATTTCAAAATTGCAGTAAAATTTTCTTTATCTTCTGGTCTATGCATATTTCCATCTCCAGGAAGCCCTGGATACTCCCAATCTAAATCAATACCATCAATCTGATGTCTTTGCATAAATGCAATTGCACTATTCGCAAATTTTTCTCTTGATTCTTCTGTTAACACAGCATCAGAAAAGTTTTTAGACCACGACCAACCTCCTACAGAAATTAAGATTTTTAAATTCTTATTGACTTGCTTTAAATTATTTAATTTTTTTATGATTTCAGTATCTGTATCTTTTCCTTCAATTACTTCTCCATCTTTGATATTAGCAAATGCGTAATTGATATGCGTTATTTGCTTTGCTTTTTCAAAATTTTCTCCCCAATTATCTTCCCATGCATTTACATAGGCGATAATTTTTTTATCAATAGGTATCTTATCATCTTCTAAACGCTCTTTCTTTTTTGAAGTACAACTTAAAATAAGGAATACTAAGCAAGAAAATACTATTAAATGTTTCATTTGTGTACGCTTTACGATATTAATAATTTATGTTCTTCAGGGATTCAGTAATTTTTTCTGCATTGAATTTTAATTTGGGCAAATCTCTCTCTATAACAATTTTATCATTAAACAAAGTACTTCCTATACCTATGGCATTAGCTCCAGCTTGTATCCACTCTTTTGCATTTTCTATAGTAACTCCTCCTGTAGGCATCATCGGAATATTTGGAAAAGGTCCTCTTAAACTTTTAAAATAAGGCACACCAACACTATTGGCTGGAAAAACTTTAACAATATCCGCACCTGCTACATGGCAGTTATATATTTCTGTTGGTGAAAATGCACCCGCCATTACTACTATGTTTTGTTGTTTTACGTATTCAATTAAGTTAAAATCTGAAATTGGAGTCACTATAAAGTTTGCTCCTGCATCGATTGTTTTTTTTGCCTCTTCTACAGAAAGAATAGTACCTGCACCTAAAACAATTGAGTTTCCAAATTCTTTATGCATATCTTGTATGATTGCCAATGCATTAGGCGTAGTCATTGTAATTTCAATACAACTAATCCCTCCTTCAATAATGGTTTCAATAAATTTAAGAGCTTCGAATTCGTGTTTAGAACGAATAACGGCTATTGCCTTTTTATCAAATATTTTACCTAAAGTATTCATATCGTACTCTTATCGTTTTACATATCCGGGTGCACTATTATACATCAACTCCATTATTTCATCCTTGTTCACTAAATTAAAATCTCCTATAATGGTGTGTTTTAATGCAGATGCTGCTGTGGCAAAATCTATTGTTTTTTGATTGTCATATTGATTTATCAACCCATGAATAATTCCAGCAGCAAAAGCATCTCCAGCTCCTATTCTGTCTATTATATCTATAGTATAGTTTTTACTACATACTCCTTTATTATTTTCAAATAAAACACCTTGCCAATTATTATTTGAGGCTGATTCAACATCTCTATTGGTGTAAGCAATATGTTTTGGATTACAAAAAGAAGTTAGTTTTTTAGTAATTTCAGAAAAAACATCAATAGCATCTACATTTTCTGTACTGGTTTTTATCCCAAATACTTCTTCTGCAACTCCTCTGTTCATAAACAAAACATCTGTATACTTAAGAGTAGTATCAATTATTTTTCTTGCTTCTTTAATAGACCACAAACTCCTTCTATAATTGATATCAAAACTAATAGTGACATCCATTGATTTGGCTATTTTAAGCATCTCTATATATACCTTCTGGCAAGAGTATGAAAGGGCTGGAGTAATTCCAGTTACATGAAGCCAATGTACATTCTCAAATATTTGACCCCAATCAAACATAGCCGAAGTTATCTCAGAAAATGCTGAATGTTTTCTGTCATAAACAACTTTTGATGATCTTACTGATGCTCCTTTTTCTAAGTAATATGTTCCTGTTCTATCTCCTCCACGTATGATCAAATCTGTATTCACCTGATAACTTTTTAATTCTTTAATGATTAAATCCCCAATATCATTGTTAGGAAGTCTACTTAAATATTTAACTTTATTATTTAGCAAAGCCAAAGAAACAGCTACATTAGCTTCTGCTCCTCCAATGTGTACGTCAAATGTTTTTATTTGAGTTAATTTTTGGTGATTTGGAGCGGAAAATCGTAGTAAAATTTCTCCAAACGTTAAAATAGTTTTATTTACTTCCATGTTCTTTGAAGGAATTTTATAAAGTTTTGACTCATGATATTTTCAATATCGTTTTCTGTATATCCTTTTTTAGAAAGCATAACAGGAATTTTTTGCAAATCTGCAATAGTATCCAAATCATAGGGTGATTGTTCCTTCCCAAAAGCTCCATCCAAATCTGTACCGATCCCTACATGTTTAGAATTTCCAGAAAGTTGACAAATATGATCTATATTATCAATCATTTGATTCAAAGTAACTCCCATACCTTTGGGTGTTGATTTTCCTCTTACCCAATTTGGCACCATCATCCAAGCATCTAAAGCAACTCCTATCACTGCTTCTCTGTTAATTAGTTCAAGGATTTGTTCATCTGCATACTGCCGATTGTGATTTACAAATTTTCTGCAATTATTATGACTCGCCCATACGGGTCCATTATAAACATTCATGGTTTCCCAAAAACTAACATCGCATAAGTGGGTTGCATCCAGAATTAAGTTGAGTTCTTCAATTTTTTTAAGTAATTCTTTTCCTTTTGTACCAATACCTCCAACAGAATCAGTCCCGTGAGCATAAGTTCCGGGGCCATAATGAGCGGGGCCGATCGCTCTTAATCCTTGCTCATATGATTTTTCTAAATGATTAATTGTAACAATAGAATCAGCTCCTTCTAAACTTAGGATATATCCGATTGGTTTATCTGACACATCTTTCTTCCAGACATCTATATGTGCATTTAGTTGTTTTGCATTCGTAATTTGTGTCATTTCACCAATTTCCTCCATTGCTTTGTACCACGCCAATTGCCCCTGCGTTTGCGCCCAAGCTTGGTGTGGAGAATTCCAACCAGGTAAATTGCTTCCTTTTTTTACATAACGAGCTATCTGTGTAGCTACACAAATCCCTATATTTCCTTTTCGCATGGCATCCAGAGAAACTGTATTTTTTCCTCTATCTGGCTTATCTACCATTTTGACCTCACTTTTTCGAATATCTTCTACAGTCCAGGTTAAATCTCTATTCCATTCTAAAGCATTCATGGCAAGATCAAGATGTGCATCGAGTATAAACATGTTTTTACTTAATTTTAATATATTTCTCTACGATATATTTTTTGATATTTGCTTCTTTTATTTCTTCTATACTATACTGAATGAGTGAATCTCTTTTTATTTCAATAGTAAAGGGGGAAATCTTTATTTCTATAAACATCCCATCAAGTATACATAAGGCTTTCAACATATTGATTATCCCTAATTGTATAGGTTCCTCCTGTTCTATAAAAAAGATCTGCACCTTTATGATTTTGGTTAAAGAATGTAAAATGAGTTTTATTAATTATTTTAATAAAATCTGATGTTTTGACATTCCTGATGTGCACAGAATCTTGTTCTTTAGTTTCTGCATATATTAATTTCTATGCTCCAGTTGTATCATAAGCTTTTACAACATTGGCTTTATTGTTATTTTCATTTTTGCATTATTAGTTTATTATATGATCTCTTGCAACTATTTTCCAACGACCTGTTATTTTTTTACCTATAACTGTTAACACTTTATCATATTTAGGGACTGTCGGGCAAATGTGAGTTGGAATAGTGTAACAAATAGTGCCGATAGGGTATTTTTCTGATTCGACACATTCTACTACCAAATGTTCTTCACTATGACTTATTTGCTTACAATTTTCTAAATTCAGAATTTTTAACCTTGGAAAATTCATTTCTGATGCGACTGATTTATGTCCTAGATCCAAACAGATAAAATTTACTTTAGGTTTACTAATCACTCTACCTAATAGAACAGCTGCGGGAAGGAATTTCAAATCTTCATACTTATCTGCATACCCTTGATCCCATAATAGTGATGTACCAGGACTTACTTCTATATTATCTCTTTTTATATGTATCGAAAAAGTAGGTGTACCCCCGGCAATAATGGTTTTAATTTTTATTCCTAAAAGCTCTATTTGATTTTTTAATTGCAGCACCAAATCAAATGCTTTGTCACATTCCTTTTTACGTAAATCAAAATCGGGTTCATGTATATGACCATCATACACATGTAACCCTTTTGCTATTAGGTTAGGGTATTTTTCTATTTTTTGATAGAGGGTTATTGCTTGATTATTTGGCAATATCCCTGTTCTATTCATGCCATTATTAATGTCTAACCACACTGAAGCCAATGTTTGTTTTTTTGAGGCCAGGTCGGCAATTTTTTGAAGTGTTTCTGTATTATCCACAATTGTAGAAAACTTAGAGTTTGGAAACGTTAAGATCAATTCAAAAAATCTATCAATATTTATTCCTACCGGTTGTATAGCTAAAAGAATATCTTTCACTCCGCAGGTGGCTAACAGTTTAGCTTCAGCTATCGTAGCGCATTTAAACTTTGAAATACCGTATTGTAATTGTAGTTTAATTATTTCTGCAATTTTATGGGTTTTTATATGGGGTCTCAAAGCATCTGTTCCTCCTGCAATTTGGATCATCATTTTAATATTCTCTTTGATCCTATCTGGATACACGATAAGGGAAGGAGAAATTACATTCTCAACATCACTGATTTCATACCATTTTTGATTTTCCATTGTTTAATGTAATTCAAACATAGCTTCTACCTCAACAGGAATACCATCTGGTAGCATCATACCTACTGCACTTCGGACTCCAATACCATTCTCTGTACCAAATACATCAGCCATTAATTCGCTAAATCCATTTATTACTAAAGGTTGTCTTATGAAGTCGGGAGTACAATTAACCATTCCCAACACTTTAACGATTCTTTTTATTTTATCTAAGCTACCAAAATGTGTTTGTATAGATGAGAGCATAGTTAAGCCTGCTTGTCTTGCAGCTAGCTTTCCTTGTTCTATATCTAAATTATCTCCTAAACGGCCTTGCATTAAGTTTCCGTCGTTTTGCATTGGCCCTTGCCCAGATACATATAAAAAATTATCGACCACTAGTATGGGTCTATATACGCCTGTTGGTTTTGGGGCAGGAGGAAACTCTAATCCTAATGCCACAATTTTTTTTGATGGTGAACTATTATTCATCTTTTTATCTTTTATATAAATATGTCTACTATTAAAATGCCTATTAACCCCATAATTCCCACAGTAGTCTCCATAAGGCTCCAGGTAGAAAGTGTTTCTTTAACAGAAAGATTAAAGTATTCTTTAAACATCCAAAATCCACCATCGTTCACATGTGACAGCATCAAGCTTCCAGAACCTATTGCCAGTACCATTAATTCAGGACTTACATTAGTATTAGTAATTAAAGGAAGTACAATTCCTGCTGCTGTTAAACCAGCTACGGTTGCTGATCCTACACAGACTCTAATTATTGTTGTAATAAGCCAAGCTAAAACTAAAGGAGACATGTTCGAATCTTTCAATAAACTTCCTATATACTCACTAACTCCGCTATCTACCAAAATTTGTTTTAACGCCCCTGCCCCTGCTATAATTAGTAAAACCATGGTTATACTTGATACTGATTTGGAAACAGAAGTCATTAATTCGGCCATTTTTTTACCTCTCGAAATACCTAGAGTATAAATGGCTACCAAAACCGAAATTAGCATAGCGATTACTGGGTTTCCAATAAAAACAACTACTTGATTAAACATGGAATTTTTTGGTAAAAAACTAGTAACAATTGTAGAAAAAATGATCAATATAACTGGTAATAAAGCACTAAACACACTAATACCCATACTTGGCATTTCTTCATCTTTTAAAACAATTGGATTGTAAAACTCTTTTAATGGTGTGGCTTTTATATTTTTAATCGTTCTGGTAAATAACGGACCCGCCACTATTATTGCAGGAATAGCTATCAAAATTCCATACAATAATGTTTTTCCTATATCCGCTTTAAACATACTAGAAATTGCTGTAGGAGCAGGATGAGGAGGTAAAAAACCATGTGTCACTGATAAGGAAGCAAGCATTGGTAAACCAACATAGATTAATGGTAAACCTGTTGAAGCTGCTACTGTAAATACTAATGGTATTAAAATAACAAACCCTACTGAGTAAAACATAGGAATCCCAACAATGAATCCTGCAAGAACAACTGCCCATTGAATATATTTCACTCCAAAACCTGATACTAATTTTGAAGTAATTCTTTGTGCTGCACCGCTATCTGCAACGAGTTTACCTAACATAGCGCCAAACCCTAAAATCATGACTAAAAAACCAAGTGTATTTCCTATTCCTGTTTGGATAGATTGGATCATGTTTTGTAATTCCATGTTTTGTAAAACACCAACAAAAATGCAAACTATGATAAATGAAATAAATGCGTTAAGTTTAAATTTAGCTATTAAAATAAACAACAACAATATTCCTAAAATGATAATAACTAAAGGCATATAAAAGGGAGGGTTTTAAGTTATTCGTATTTGTTTATTGTAAAAACTGATATCTTATCATCATTATTACCAGAAATCATAGCAGGATTATCACCGATTTCTATCCAATGCAAATTTTTAGAATCATATGGGATAAATACACCGCTCTTTGAGGCATGAATTGGTGAAAAATTAAAATCTCCTTCATTTAGTAAAACCATTCCGTAGCCAGCATCATTTCTTGGTGTTTCAATTTCTGAAGTAAATAGGTTTCCTGCGATTATTACATCTTTTTTGGAGTCGTTATTAATGTCTATAATCAAAATATCATTTATAGAAGAAATCTGTGATATTTCTGGTAATGGTATAAACTCAAAGTTCGCATTTCCATTATTATTCAGAATACCACTTTTAAAATTATAACTAGATAAATTCATAGCAGATTTTAGATTATTCTTACCATATATATCTGCAATAGTAGCATTCCCAAATTCATGATAAGTAGGTATTTTGTTTTTTATAAAAGGAATTTGTTCAGACGAACATTCTTTTCCTCTAACTGGGAAAAGCTTACCAAAATTATAATATCCTAAAACAATATCATTTTTACCATTGTCATCAAAGTCATTATAATACACTTCAAATGGCTCTATAGTACTAGCTTTATATTTATAATTCTCTCCTAAATTTCCTAATATATAGTCATCATCGCCATCATTATCTAAATCAACAGATTTAATAGCATAGTACCAACCAGAGATACTGTCTAAATACGTAAGTTTTACTTTTGTGAAAATCGTATTATCATTCTCAAAAAGAATTGGAGCCATCCACTCCCCTGTAACTAATAAATCAAAATCTCCATCTGTATCATAATCTGTCCATGTAGCATCTGTTACCATACCTATATCCTTTAATTCTGAAGCATTTTTTTCGGTAACATCAATATATTTCCCTTTATCGTTCATTAAAATATAACTGCTTGTGGCACTTGGATACTGATGAGGCTTATGTCTTCCCCCTATAAACAAATCGGGATACCCATCTTTATTAATATCTGTAACCTTGATCTTAGAACTGCTTATATGAATATTTTTTGGTAGAAGTTCTGTGCGTTTCACAAACACACCTGATTTATTCTCATATAATCTATCTGCATAGTTGGGGGAATTTTCTTTAAATTCGTTACCTCCGCTCGCTACATATATATCTAAATCTCCATCTTGATCAAAATCTAAAAATCGAGCATCAATATCTTCAAAAATAGCATCTTCATGAAATGTTTGCTTTTCTATAAATTTCCCATGTTTATCTTGGATAAATACTATAGAAGCTTGCCCCGTACCTTGCCCCAGGAATATATCATCTGTACCATCGTTATTTATATCTCCAACCGCAATAGCTGGACCTAATTGGGATAACTTATGAGGCAAAAGTAATTGTTGTTTATAGTCATCATAATCATTTTCTATATGTTTTAAGTCAGAAGATATCTCATATAAAGAGAATAGTTTATTTGATTTTCTGTGGGAAGACTCAAATGCTTTTGCCGAGTTATCAAATTCTACTAAATATGTTGTATTAAGTTGATCAATTTTAACATTTTGTTTTTTACCATTTGGCCAAAAAACAGACAGTGAATCTATTTTGGCATTTTCTGCAACACCAATATTTATTTTTAATGGAACAGAAGATAGGTATCCTCTTACACTATAGTTCTCATAAACCTGTTGTCCTTTATTTGTATATAAAATGGCTTTAGTCCCGATTCCATTTATGTTGTTTTTAACCCCTTTAAATTCAAGTTTAAGGTATTTATTAGTAGAAATTACATCAGAATTATTCTTTAAAATAGTCGCTTCCTGATCAACATGATTTATTACCAAATCTAAATCTCCATCATTATCTAAATCTGCGTAAGCTGCCCCGTTAGAATAATCTCTCGTAGCATTTTTCAACCACCCATCTGAGGTGTTTTCAAATTTTAAATTTCCAGAATTTTTGTAGAAATAGTTTTTGTGTGATCTATGAGGTGTTTCAGAAATCAGAAACTTTAGTTTTTCTGGGTTTGTATATGCATCTTTATGGTTTTTTGAAAATGTCTTCATCTTTGCAAAAAAGTCTTTATTTCTAAAGTCTCTTTTAATACCGTTCGTTATAAAAATATCTTTATACCCATCATTATCAAAGTCGGCTAATAACGGTGCCCAACTCCAACCTGTATTAGAGATACCAGTAATCTGCCCTATTTCT
Source organism: Aquimarina megaterium XH134 (assembly GCF_000520975.1). Classification (GTDB taxonomy): domain Bacteria; phylum Bacteroidota; class Bacteroidia; order Flavobacteriales; family Flavobacteriaceae; genus Aquimarina; species Aquimarina megaterium. Next base: position 26,761 of record NZ_JACB01000051.1, on the reverse strand, counting down.
GAATAAAAAGGAGTTCCTATAGAATCAATGTATGAAGTATGCTTTTGAAAAGTATTGTACATATACTGAAAATGCCTTCCAGCTTTTACTTGGTTATTAAATTTTTTGGGATTCATTCCTGGCATACTTGTTTTAATACCATAATTATCTTCGGCAACCATATCCAACGTAACAATATCTATATACCCATCATTATCAAAATCAGCCAGGTCATTTCCCATAGAAAAATTTGATATATGCTTTGTTGCTTTTTTTATAACGTCTTTAAAAGTTCCATCCTGTTGATTTATATACATATAATCATGCTCTTCATAATCATTAGAAATATATAAATCTGGCCAGCCATCTAGGTTTAAATCACTTACTCCTATACCTAATCCATATGATATTGCATTAGAATAGATACCTACTTCTAGAGTTTTATTTATGTATTTACCATTTTCATTGATATAAAATTTATCTCCAATTTCAGAAAATTTCATCCTTCCTTCCTTTAATATTTCGGGTTGAAGAGGTTGCGGGTTATGATTCATTAAATACATATCTAAATCACCATCTAAATCAAAGTCAAAAAATACAGACTGAATTGAATAGCTAGTATCATTAAGCCCATATTTGGCTGCCATTTCTTCAAAAACAGGTATCCCATTTGCATCCAATCCTTTATTTATATAAAGTTCATTTTCTAAAATTTTTGATTTCTTAAAAGGCCCTGATTTACAGACATAAATATCCAACAGCCCATCATTATTTATATCTACCATGTTAGTACCTGTAGTCCATCCTTGACTACCCTGTGTGTTAGACATTTCTGTGATATTTTGAAATTTCAAATTCCCTTTATTGATATACAATTGGTTAGCTTCTAGATTGGATGTAAAATAAATATCATCTAATCCATCATTATTGATATCACCGATGGCAACTCCTCCTCCATTATAAAAATATTCATATACAAACGCATTCATGAACTCGTCTTCGTAAATATTGTTTTTGAATGTTATTCCTGAATAAGTCTCCGGTATTTTTTCAAATAGAGTAATAGCAATGTCATCTTTTTTAGTGCTACAAGAAAAAATAACTACTAATAATAAAAAACAGGTTATTATTTTAAATACCGTTCTATTCATTTAATTATCATTATATAAATACATTCATTGATTAAATCCTTTCGAGAGAATTACAACTTATATATTAGCTTATTCACTAAAAAATTCTTCTTGGGGCCAAAAAAAGCAAGCCATAAATAACTAACCCTATATAGATTATAATTCTTTATTAGAATTGTCATTTATAAATCAGTCTTCTTGTATAAATACATCCACTCATAAATACTGATATCAAAAGGGTCATAAGCACTGTTTCCGCTACCTATCCCTGTATTATCATAAGTTCTGGACCAAGAGTCATGACCGATACCAGAGTATATAGTTATCTTAGCTTTTGTTGTTGGGTTTTCTGCATTAATTGCATTAACCATTGAAATCGATTTATCATATGAAATAATCCTATCTGCATCCCCATGAAATGCCCAAACAGGAATATTAGTAAACTGATTTCCTGTAGATGTATCTCCCCACCCTGCTATAGGCACTATGGCTGCTACATATGAATTACTGCCTTTTGAAGAAACATAATCATAGCAACCTTTCCCTCCCATACTAAATCCTGTCATGTATATTCGTTGCGTATCTATCTTTAAGTTTTCAATCAAAAAAGTAATAAAACTGTGCAAGTTTTCTGTATTCCAAATAGATGGGGATTGTGGTGATACAACAATCATAGGATGTTTGGGGTTCCATTGATTTTTATGTATTAATGACGAAGGGCCATCAAATAAAATAGAATTTAAATCATTTGAGTTTACAGAACTATCTCCTCTTGCTCCACCTCCATGTAAGTGGATCAATAAAGGATATTTTTCGGTATTGGTGATATTATATTCAGAAGGAACATATGCATAGAATCCATATTGGGACTTTGTAGACCCTTTTGGATATGCCTTCTGCACACCTGATGGGATTGTATTTAACTCAACAAGATCATTTGTATTCGTATCTATAGCGCTATCACTTGAGCTACAATTGACAAGTAATTGAATAGTTAATAAAAACAAGTAACTCTTTTTTTTAATAATAGCATGTACCATACTGATCTATATTATAAAAAACGCATATCATTCTTGAGAAAAGAATGTCTCAAAACACCCTCTATCTGCCATTGTTACAAAACATTGAGTATTATTTTTTCCTCCAAAAGCGATATTAGTTGGTTTTTTTCCTTTTAGTTGTACTTCTCTTAATTCTTTACCTTCAGGAGATAATACTAATACAGTTCCTTTATCATATCTACACACATACAAATTCCCTTTAGCATCACATCTCATACCATCTAAGCCAAAATCTTTGAATGTCTTGAATATTCTTTTATTAATAGGTTTACCGTTATCTGTTATATCATATACCCAAATGTTTCGTTGTATAGATTCATTAACATACAATCTCTTTCCATCAGGGCTAACTTCTATACCATTGGTTGTTCCCATATTTTTTTCTACCAAAACAAGTTTTCGATTAGAAGTCATCCATAAATTACCTGTTCCATTTTTCCAGTTAGGATCACTTGCATACAAGGTTCTATTAGAAGAAATAGCAACATCATTTGGTTGGTTCATTGTAGAGTCATGAGCAAAAACAGTAACTTCTTTTGATCCTTTTTTTATATACAATATGTTATGATTTGTATAATCTGCTATATACATATTATCAGATGCATCAAAACGAATTCCGTTACCAATGCTACCTGTAGGTAATTTTACAAATAAAGAGCTTTCTCCTTTACGATTAACCATACCTATTGTACCTTCTTCTTTAAAATTAACCGCATATAGGTTTCCTTTACTATCTACTGCCGGACCTTCGATACCTTTGGTAAACTCGTGTTCTTTAGTAAAATCTGTACTACGATCTATAGATTTTTCTTTTTTATTACACGAATTAAAAATCATTGCTCCAAAAAGCATTACCACGAAAATTATAGTATTTTTCAATATATTAGGGTTTTACGTTTTTAATTTCTATATCTGAGATTAGCTTTTTAATTGCTGGTATTATTACGAGTTCTGTGTCGGCAATTGGTTTGCTAAGAAAATCAATAATAACTATTGATTTTTGATGTTCGGCTTTGTTTATGCTTCCTCTAGTTAATCCTTTTTTCAGAATGGATGATAGTTCTGCTAATTTTGAAGATAGAGGTTCTAATTTTGCCAGTGTTGGATTATTATTTATTTTGCTGAAATCAGTATGGTTTGTCATCCACTTGTTAAGCAAAACTATAATCCCTTGTTTATCAGCACCCCTATTAGATTCTAAATATTTTTTTACACTTTTATCAAATAGTATAGCATCAATAGCATCTGTATTACACGCATCTACAAATTGCGTAAATGGCGAATACGATTTATACTCAACTCCTCCTTTATTTCTTTGGTATGCTTTTAATGGTTCACAAATTTTTGTAAGATTAATCAATGATTTTAATTCTTGATTATTACTAATGTTTCTTAAAATTACATTTCTATTTCTTATATGAGAAATACCTAATTCTTCTAGTCTGTAATTAACACTCTCTAATCTTTTAAGCATATTATCTGCATCATTAACTACACTAGATGACCACAGTTTTTCTGCAATTGCAGCTGTTCTAGGCCAAATTCTAGAATCTATAGATACCGGAGTAACTAATTCTCCCCACATTGTTGCTTCTCCTCCCAAGATGTTTTTTAGTTGTTCTTCTGTTAAGCCATGATCTTTTGAAATAGGTTCATTTGCATAATGATGTCTAATAGATTTAAGTAAATCTATATAATACCCTTTGGACAACACTGTTTTATAGCCTTGTTTAGCTGCCTTTAACATTGCTTCTTTACCTCTCCACGAATGTATAACAACATCTTTGGGTAAAGTAGGTTGCAAAATTTCGTCCCATCCCATCATGATTTTTCCTTGCTCTTTTAATATTTTTTGAATTTTAATATTAAAATATGCCTGCAATTCATGGTTATCTTTTATATTATTTTTCTTCTTAAATTCTTGGATTTTATCGTTTTCATCCCAATGCTTGCCTTCATTTTCGTCGCCTCCAATATGAAAATATTTATCAGGAAAAAGTGGGGCAATTTCTGAAAACACATCAGTAATAATCTCGTAAGTAACTTCTTTTGTAGGATCCAAAGTAGGATTAAAAATACCTGCATATCTTTCTATTTTATAGATAGTATCCTTACTTGCCATTTCTGGGTATGCTACTAACCAAGAAGTAGCATGGCCTGGTATATCAAATTCGGGGACAACTCTAATTCCTAAATTAGATGCATACGCTACTAACTCTTTTATCTGCTCATGAGTATAGTATTGTCCATCCGATGCTAATTGATGAAATTTAGGTCTTGATTTTATCTCCACCCTGAAGCCTTGATCTTCGGTTAAATGCCAATGAAAAACATTCATTTTTACAGCAGCCATGGCATCTAAGTTATTTTTTAGCACTTCTAGTGGTTCATAATGCCTAGCCACATCTATCATTAAACCTCTCCAGGGAAATCTGGGTGCGTCTTTAATATTAACTCCATGAAAAAAATATTCGGTTTTAGTATGAGTATTAAGCTGCAATAAAGTTTCTAATCCTCTTATTATACCTATATCTGTTATAGCTGTTAAGCTTATTTGGTTGTTTAATACTGAAAGTTCATAAGACTCATCTTCATTTAACTCTAGTTTACCTTCTCTGGTATAATTTATAACTAAAGATGGCTCTTTACTTTTAGAAGCAATTGTTGCAAACCCTTCGTCAATAAATACTCCTGTTCTACCAGACAGTCGCCTTAGAAATTTGGTTGTTGCGTTACCTATTTTGGGATTAATATTGTCTTTATTTACTGCAATCGTAAAATCTTCTTTAATGATAAATTTTTGACCGTTCTCTGTTATTTCTTTTGGCCAGGGCATTAAATCATATTTCTCTGACAACTCAACCTGCGCGTTAATGTGAAAACATGATGCTATAAAAACAAAAATTAATATAATTTTTTTAATATTTTTCATAACTAGTATTGCATTTTACTTCAAATTTCTGTGGTTTGATGATTAAATAGTGAAAACGATGATGTCTTCTATATGTGTTAAAAGCTTGAATTAAAGCATAAATTACCAGACTAAGTTTGTTGCAATGTATATCGTAATTTTTTTATATCATTATTCTTATACAAAATTTGCAATAATCATGACTACAAAAAACACTTTTCTATTTTCTGAAATTAATACTGAAAAATAGCCATTCTTAAAAACTTAATCTGGCATTCATTTATACTTCTATTATAAATGGTAAATTAATTTACATCCCACCAAAGAGCTGTAGACATTATATCTGGGCCTTGAGCATTAATTGCTTCTTGTACATTAACACTATTAGAGATTAATTCTGTACTAGAATATTGTAATCTTTTAGGAACGTTACCATTATTAGGTTGGCTTACCCAAAAATTAACATTATCTGTTATTTGTGGTATCATATCTACCCTTCTTACCAATGCCCAACTCTCATATCCGTTTGTTAAAGATGCTAACCATCTTTGGTTATACACCTGATTAAGCTGATCCTGAGTAGCGCCACTTAATGTAGCAATAGCTTCATTTGTTATAAAATCACCAGCATCTTGACCTCCCCAAAAATTAATACTAGCTAGTATACCGCTCTGATATAAGCTATTAGCATCTCCTCCATATCCTAACAATGCAGCTTCTGCTTGTAAAAAATAGGATTCGGCTGCTGTTAATACCATTACGGGTACTTGATCTTTAATATCAGAAAAAGACGTTCCTACTATTTTTGGTCCAGGCTTAGACATATCATCCCAGGCTGGGGAAACTCTTACATTAGGCATACCTCCAACGTACCCTCCATTTTCTGCCTCAATTGCAATTTCTGGCAATCTTGGATCATTATTATCTTGCATAAGATTTACCAGTCTATCTGTTAAAATCCATTTAGAACCTGTAACTCCATTACCTCCGGCACCAGTTCCAAATCCCCAATAAACATCTTCAAAACCACCATCTAGATTACCATTAACCAGAGGATCACGAGATCTAATTAGTGTAGCCTCATTAGTTTCGTCTATTAATGGATTTAATAAACAATCTGCTATGACACCATCAATAAAAGCGCCATCACCGTCTGCAGTAAATGCATCTCTACTTCGTAAAGCCATGCGCAATCGTAATGTATTTGCCAAAGTTTTCCACTTTTGAGGATCTCCTTCATATATAAAATCCCCGTTATCACCACTAATAGTTGTTGTTGAGTTTCCTATGACATCCATTTGCGCTTTTAGATCTTCTAAAATGCTTCTATAAATAACTTTTTGAGTGTCATATTTTGGAGGATTTACTTCAAACTCAGGTAGTATAACTTCGGTATAAGGGACATCCCCAAAGATATCAGTCATTTTTTGATAAAAAAGAGACATCATAATTTTAGTCGCGGCTTGACCATTGGTATCCTCTAATTCGCCAAATTTGATTAATAAATTACGCAGATTTAAACTACTCTTTGTAAAAGATTTATCAAATACGGCATTGGTCCAACCTTGATCATTATCGTATATATCGCCACCAGCCCACCAGCTTCCTGCAACACTTGTTGAGAATTGATGAGAAAATTGTGATGAATATAATAAGTTACCTCTCCATGCCACAAATCTAGGCTCTGCAAAGGTAAAATATTGCACCCCTCCCATAATGTTATCTGCTCCACTTTCTTCGGGTAAATTAGGGTTGGTATTTATTTCTTCAAAGTCTTTAGTACATGAAGACGTTAAGAAACCAAACATTAACACAATAGCGAAAAATTGTCTTTTAATGTTTGAATAATTTTTATGACTAATGTTTTTCATAATATTTTAAATTATTTAGTATTAAAATGACAAGTTTAACTTTACACCATGGCTAGAGGTAGAAGGGAAATCATAAATTTCAATTCCTTGGATAGAGGTATTAAAACCAACTTCTGGATCAAAATTCTGTGTATTCTTATGAAGAATTGCTAAGTTTCTCCCGATATAGCTTATAGACATATTTGCAATCGAAAATCTATCTAAAATACTAGATGGAAAGTTATACGTTAACGATACTTGTCTTAGTTTAACATAACTACCATCAGAAATCCAGTTTTCAGAGATATTACCTAATCTTTGATAATATGTTGCTGGATCAACTCCTCTAGCGGCAACACTTGGAGATAATGTACCGTCTACAACGGCGTCACTTGGTACCATAATACCATTACCTCCTGAATAAAATTCTCTTCCTTCTAAGGTTCTAATATCGTTACCATTTGTACTGGCTACAAAATCAGTAAATGAGAACACATCCCCTCCTGATTTAATATCAATCAAAAATCCAAGTTCTATGTTTTTATATGAAAATGAATTATTAATTCCCAGTAAGAAATCCGGAGTAACATTTCCTATTATTTTATTTTCTCCTACAACTGGTAAACCGTTACTATCATAAATCACACGTCCCTGATCATCCCGAGAAAATGATGGCCCAACCAAATCCCCATATACATTCCCTTCGGTGGCAGTTAATTGTATAACATCATTAAATTGTCTTGCTATAATAGCAGTTGGTAACTCTGGTACAAGTTTTTCTATTCTATTTTCATTCTTACTAAAATTAAAAGCAGTATTCCATTCGAAATTTGTCGATTTTATAGGGGTTGCTGTTAAAGCAATCTCTACTCCTTTATTAGAAACCAAACCTGCATTAATTATTTTGCTCTGCGCTCCCGTTGTAGAAGGCAAAGAGATTGATAATATTTGGTTTTTTGTCTCCTTATTATAGTATGTAACATCTAACCCTAATCGATTATTGAATAGTTTAACATCCATACCCAACTCATATTCTGATGACAATTCGGCTTTTAGATCTTTATTAGGGATTACAGTTCCTGGAGCTGCTCCTTCTTCTGCTTGTCCTTGTGTTAAATTAGGGTCACCAAAATAAAATAATGTAAGTCCATTATACGGAGCAGAAGATACATTATATACTGGAGCCAATCTGTAAGGCAGTGTTGCATTTCCTGTTTTTGCCCAACTTGCTCTAAGTTTTATAAGATTAACCTTATCGCTATCTATACCAAAAATATCGTGCAATAGAAAACTCGTTCCTACAGAAGGGTAAAAAAATGAAAAACTATCTACTGGTAATGTAGAACTCCAATCATTTCTCCCTGTTACTTCAACAAATGCAAAATCATTAAATCCAAATTGTACCGAACCAAATAAAGATTGAGATTTAAGATTACTTAATCTCGTACTAGCTCCTTTAGTTCCAAAATTATTTACTGAAAAAAGCGAAGGGTCTAATAAATCCGATGCTTGCACAGTTGTAGATTTTGCTTTGTTCTCAAAACCACTATATCCTACGGTTGAGTTTACAGATATTTTTTCTGTTAAATAACCATTATATGATAATAAGAAATCATAATTTGATGTGGTAGTTTGCTGTGTGATTTCTACTAATTGCCCTGAAGGTGCATTATCAAAAACTCCTCGACCTTTAAATATAGAAGCCGCATAATTACTTTGATCCTGAGAATATCTAGCAGTGGCAGATAAACCATCTGTAAGTTTATATGTTGCACTTATTAATCCTGTATACCTGTTTTTGGTATCTTCATTCAACTTAGTATTAATTGCATAATATGGGTTCATTGTAAATGAAGATCCTCCAAAATTATTTGGCGTACCATCGGGATTAATATAATTGGCTTCTAAATCTGCATTAGAAATGTTTCTAGGTTTTAAGATCAAGCTTCGAACTGTATTTGCCTGTCCATCTGTTATATCGGCTCTATTAATTGCTGTATTTTTTACATACGCAATTTTGGCTTGTACTTTTAATTTATCTGTCACATTGGTATTTGTATTTAACGACAAAGATTGACGTTTATAATCACTACCCGATAAAACAGGCTTATTAAATAAATTAGAATAAGACAATCTATAATCTATAATATCAGATCCTCCAGATAAGCCTACAGAATTTATCATGGTTAAACCTGTTCCGTAAAAATCTTTAAAATCACCAGGATTACCACTGTAAGGAGCTGTACCTACACCGTCAAATCGTGTTTGCTGACTACCGTCTAATGCAGGTCCCCAACTACCAGGTCTGGTAATATCATAAACCAACTGTCCTGTAGCTGCATCAAAACGACCTTGTCCATAACTATTCTGTAGTTTAGGGGCAATTAATACATTATCAAAAGTCACCGAAGAAGATAGATCAACTTTAACTCTACCTGCTTTACCTTTCTTTGTCGTAATTACAATAACCCCTGCAGAACCTCTGTAACCATAAAGTGCGGTGGCATTCCCTCCTTTTAAAATGTTGATACTTTCTACATCATCAGAATTTATATCGGATAATGCATTTCCATAATCTAAGCCTCCAGAAAAACTTCCTTCTCCTAAACTACCTCCATCTAAAACAACACCATCTACAACAATCAACGCCGAGTTTTGCCCTGGCACTAATGAAGTAACACCTCTAACGGTAACCGAAGCAGATCCTCCTATACCTGTCCCATTTTGATTAACCTGGACTCCGGTTACTCTACCTGCAAGATTATTAACTACATTAACATTTCTTACTTTTGTTAATTCTTCGCCTTCTACGGTTTGTATTGAGTATCCTAATTTTTTGGCCTCCCTTTTAATTCCTAAAGCAGTTACTACTACTTCTTCTAAACTTGCAGTGTCATCTTCCATAACGACATCAATAGTTGACGAATCTCCTACTGCAATTGAAACTGTTTTCATTCCTATAAATGAAAAATCTAATACATCCCCTATTGAAGCTTTTATAGTATATCTCCCATCAAAATCTGTTTGTACTCCTCTAGTCGTACCTGATATGATTATATTTACACCTGTCAATGGAACCCCTTGTTGGTCTTTTACAGTACCATTGATTTCTTTTTCCTGTTTTGTCTTTTTAACTGGTTCTGGAATTAACTTTTTAACAGCTTCATTGTTTAGTTTATTTTTGACTAAAATAATTTGACGATCTATAACCTTATACGTTACCCCTTGATTACTAAATAGTTGATTTAATATTTTATAGATCTTTTTATTTTTCATTTTAATCGAAACCAAACGGTTTTGATCTATTACATTTTCATTTGCCAAAAATTTAAACTCAGATAACGACTCTATAGTCTCTAATACTTTTATAACTTTTACAGATTCTAAATTAATAGTAATCCTAGTATTTTGAGAATATGATTCAGCTTGAATTTTAAAGAGAGAAATGAATGTTAATAACAGTGTTAGTTTCATTTTTAAATTCAATTTAGGGGGGGTATATAAACATGCCCCTGAGGTAAAGAATTTTTTCATATTTTTGTGATGATTTAGTTAATAATAAGACTCATGTCGAAATGATTCGTATTGATTAAATCGTATTCTATAATCGGGAAATACGTCACTATTTCTCGATTTTTTTTGCAATACGTTTTTATTCAATTAATAATTTTATATTAAAAATTTATATCATAGGCATTACTTTGATTTAATGGTTTGGTGGTTAATAAAATTATCATTTGTTTATTGTTATTCTATTTTCTTCTATTGTAAAAGAAAATTCTTCACTACTCTGAAAAGATATTAGTATTTGTTCTATAGTTTCTGTATCAAATTTTGCTAAAAAACGTTTTTCATTTAGTGAACTATAATTATTTGTAATAACGACATCATAATTTCTTTCTAATATTTTAATAATTTCAGAAAATGGTTTCATTTTAAATAACAACTCTCCTTTAGTCCAAGCAGTGTACTCACTAACATCAACTTCTTTTACATCAATACTCTGTTGAGATTTATTCAAAGTAAATTTATAACCTGGCTGTAATACAGTAGAAGTATTTGTATCAAATTTCTCATCTACTTTATAAACTCCAACTGATCCTTCTACCAAAACAGTATTCATTTCATTATCTTCTCTGTAAGAATTAACATTAAATTTAGTCCCCAAAGCTTGAACATTTACATCTTGGGTATTTACAATAAAGGGATGTTGTTTATCTTTTGCTATTACAAAATATGCTTCACCACTTAAAAATACTTTTCGATCTTTACCTTTTAAAAACTTCACTGGATATTTTAATGTACTGCCAGCATTTAAATGAACCATACTCCCATCGGATAAAACAAGTTGAAGTTTTTTACCATAAGGAATAGACACCTCATTATATACAAGTTTCTTATCATTTACTTTAGTATTCTTATATTCGAGTTTATCATCCTGATATACACTTACTACTGTTCCTTCTTTATTTACTATTTTTTCATTGTTATTCTCTCGAATAATTTTTATATCTCCATTTTCTAACTTTAAAGTAATCTCATTATCTTCGGTAACTACTTCATTAGAAGTGTTTAAAAGAAATAAACTACTAAGTCCAACCACGCCCACAAAAATAGCAGCCCATTTATACCACTTTTTATAACGATTTTTTTGTTTACTAATAGATTTCATCAATGTCGTATATTCGTGTTCAACATCTACATCTTGTAACGCATAATTTAGATCATAATATTGTAGTATATATGCTTTAAAAATTTCTTTATTTTCATCTTTTCTTAACCAATTAGATAAATCCATCATTTCTGATGAGCTAATTGTATTGGTCAAATATTTTTCAATTAATTTTTTCAAGTTTCTTCTTTTTTTTCAACACTAACTACCTATTCTTTATTAATTAAACGTATGGTCTATCAAAAACCCTTAAAAGAAAATTCTTTTTTTTTTTTGCATATTTGTAATTCACATTTCAGGAATAACGTTGAATTTAGCATGAATGACAGTAGTTTGGTTTTAAAAATTAAGAAAAATGATGAAGATGCATTTAAATTAATTTTCAATGAATTGTATAAGCCTTTATTAGCTTACGTAACCACTTTAACATACGACACAGAAAAAGCTAAGGATATTGTTCAGAATTCTTTTATTATTTTATGGAATAAACGAGAAATTTTATCTGAAGAGTCTTCTCTAAAAAATTACCTTTTCACAGTTTGCTACAGATTGTATATTGATCAATACCGTAAAGATCAAATAAGAAACAAGGTAATCGATGAATTAAAACTAAGTGTTTTAAAAAATCAAATCGAATACAATGATTCTACAGAACGGCAATTAAGGGTAAAAAAGATTCTAGCAGTTATTGAAGAACTTCCCCCACGCTGCAAACAGATTTTATTGCTAAATAAAAGAGATGGGGTAAAGTATAAAGAAATTGCTGAAAAATTGGATGTATCTGTAAAAACTGTTGAATCTCAAATGCGAATAGCTTTTCAAAAAATTAGAGATAGTTTTAAAAATGAGAAAATCATTTTATTTATTTCAATGTTAAAAAAACGTTCATTAAAATATTTGGACTAAAAAGAGGTATTTCTAACGAAGTGCAAATTCTTTTCTTTCATCACTCCTTATTACCATTTCCCATATATTGTTATCCTAAATAATAATAGATGATTTATAAGAAATAAAAAAAGGAATCAACATTATAAAAATGAAGATTCCTTTTTGGTGGGCGCGAAGGGATTCGAACCCCTGACCCCTTGGGTGTAAACCAAGTGCTCTGAACCAACTGAGCTACGCGCCCGCTATCTTGCGATTGCGGATGCAAATATAAGACAGTTTTATAGTCTACCAAAAGAATTTTAAAGAAAAATTAAATTATTTCTGCAACAACAAATGTACTTCCTCCCACATAAACAACATCTTTCTCTGTAGCCTGCTGTAACGCAGCTTTATACGCTTCTGCAACCGAGCTATACCCTTCTCCTATTAAGTTAAATTTTAAAGCTTCTTTTTTTAATTTTTTCTCATCAAGCCCTCTTAAAATATCAGGTTGAGAAAAATAATATCGGGCTTGCTCAGGAAATAATGGCAAAATAGTATCTAAATCTTTATCGTCAACCACTCCTAATACTATATGAAGATGATCATATTCTTCTTCAATCAATTGTTTCATCACTACCTTCAATCCATCTTCATTATGAGCAGTATCACATATTACTTTAGGTTTTTCTTGTAATATCTGCCATCTTCCTAACAAATGAGTATTTTTTACTACATTCTGAAGTCCTTTCTTAATATCATTTTCAGATATACTCCACCCATTTGATTTAATTAAATCTACAGTTTGTAAAACAGTCTTTATATTTTCTTTTTGATAACTTCCTTTTAGATCAGACGAATATATTGTACCATTACAGTCTTCGGCAAAATACAGAGGACTTTGGGATGCGTTAGCGGCCTCTATAAAAACTTTTGAGGTCTCTTCTACATTCCTTCCTATAACAACTGGCACACCTTCTTTAATGATCCCTGCTTTTTCTGAAGCTATCGCAGCTAAAGTATTTCCCAAAAAACGAGTATGATCTAATCCTATATTAGTAATTACAGAAATTTCTGGAGTAATAATATTAGTAGAATCCAACCTTCCCCCTAACCCAACTTCTACAACTGCTATATCTACCTTAGATTCTGCAAAATACTGAAATGCCATTCCTACGGTCATTTCAAAAAAAGAAAGTTGATTCGATTCGAGATAAGGTTGATGTTTTGAAATAAAATCAATCACATATTCTTCAGATATAGTAACTCCGTTAATTCGAATGCGTTCTCTAAAATCTTTGAGATGTGGTGAAGTATACAATCCTACTTTATAACCTGCTTCCTGCAGTATTGAAGCTAGCATATGACTAGTAGAGCCTTTACCATTTGTTCCTGCTACGTGTATACTCTTAAATTTGGTTTCGGGATTTCCTAAATATGCTGCTAATTGTATTGTATTATGAAGATCTACTTTGTATGCACTGGCACCCTGGCGCTGATACATTGGTAATTGGGTAAACATCCAATCGAGGGTCTCCCTATAGTTCATTCTTTATATTATTCAGAAAGTTTAAACTGATAAATAATTGTTCCTACTTGTTTTGCCGGAGCTTTAGAATCGCTATTAAACCGTGTAGCCAAGGCTGCTCTTTTTGCTGGCCCCATTAAGCACGAAGCACTATTGGTCGTTCCTTTAACTCCTGGGGTGGCTCTAATCACTTTTCCGCTTTGGTTAACTTCTATTTTTACCACCACAATGCCTGATTCATTACAATCCTGAACAAATTTTTCTTTATTAAGAGCTTTTCTACCGCCTAATCGATAATTACCGTCTCCATCTAATCCTTTACCAGTTCCGTAGTATGATCTGGCATTAGGATCTCCATCCGGGCTTCCTTTATCTCCTGGTGATTTATCATCGCCTTCTCCTCCCTTTGCTTTACCATCATTCTTTGGGCCGTTAGAAAAACTATTTAGAATATCTAAAGTAGATTTATCTGGTTTTGGATCTGGTTTTTTTTCTTCTACCTTTTTAACGGGCTTTTCTTTTGTTGTATTTTTTGAAGGCTTCTGGTCCGAAGGTTTCGGTTTTTCTTTAGGCTTCTCTGTCTTTTTTTTAGGCTTCTTTTTTGGTTTTTTTTCTATCACAGGTGCATCTTCGAGCTCTTGAGTAACCACTTTATCTTTTATTTGAGGAGATTCTTCTTGTGGCTCTGGAGTCGACGATGTTGTTTCTGGAGTAGTTTGCCTGGGTGAGGATTTAATAGGTTTATTAGGCTGGATTTTACCCGAACCGGTTGCTGTGGTCCCAAAATTTACAGCAATACCACCTTCCTCTTCAGGCTCCATATAATTTAAGCTCAGATAAAACAATAAAAAGATAATCGCTACGTGTACTAGTATCGTAAGCACAAAGGATTTCTTTTTATGTTTTGTATCCAGCTTTATCATTTTTATTCGGGCCTAACGGCTAATATTACTTTAAATTTATTTCTATTGGCAATATCCATTACACCAACTGCCTTTTCTATAGGAACTCCTTCTTCGGCTCTTAGAATAATGGTAGGTTCATTTTTTCCTTGTAATCGTGATAATAAAGTAGATTCTAAACTACTTTGGCTTATACGCTCTTCATCGATATAGTATTGTAATTTATTAGTAATACTTACCGATATATTTTGTGCATTAGAACTCTTTCCTTTGGCTTTTGGTAATATTAAATCCAAGGCTTCTGGAGTAATTGCAGGAGATGTTAGTAAAAAGAAAACTAATAACAGAAATACAATATCTGTCATAGAAGACATACTAAACTCTGGGCTAACTTTATTTCTTCCTCTTAAATTCATATTACGCAGGTTCGTTTAACAAGTCTAAGAAATCTACAGCATTAGCTTCCATACTGTGAATCACTTTATCTGTTCGAACCACCAAATGATTATACCCTATATAGGCTACAATCCCAACTACTAGTCCACCAACAGTTGTTGTCATTGCCGTATAAATACCTTCGGCCAAAACACCCATATCTGCTGTTCCTGAACTCGATGCCAGATTATGAAATGCCAAAATCATACCAATTACTGTTCCCAGGAAACCAATCATAGGAGCAGCTCCTGCTACTGTAGCTAGAATACTAACATTTTTTTCTAATTTATATACTTCAAGTCTACCAGCATTTTCGATCGCTTTATTAATATCTTCTAACGAATGACCTATTCTCGAAATTCCTTTTTCGGTTAACCTTGCAATAGGATTATTTGTCTGCGCACATAAAATTTTTGCGGCTTCAATTTTACCATTCACCACGCTATCTCTAATTTTATCCATAAAACTTTCATCATATTTTGAAGCTGCTTTAATAGCAAAAATTCTTTCAAAATAAATATAAACAGCGACAAATAGTAATACAAAAAGAATCGATATGATTACGATTGCTCCTGTTCCACCACTAAGTAAAAGGTCCATAATGGATAATGTATTTTCTTCTACTTGCGGATCAATTTCTGGGGTATTTTGGGCTAAAGCACCAAGCATTGATAAATACGTCATTTTGATTTTGTTAATTTAGTGTTAGTATACTAACGTTATTTCTGTAGGTTAAGTATATTCTTTATTCTTATAATACATATATAATTCCTAATAAACCAATACCTCCCAGTACTATTGTATACGGAAAAGCCATCTTTACCATTTTGGTATATGACAATCCAATTAACGGTGCCAAGGAAGAGGTTAGTAAAAATAAAAACGCAGCTTGACCATTAGGTGTTGCAACACTAGGTAAATTTGTTCCTGTATTAATTGCAATTGCTAATTTCTCAAATTGTTCTCGTGATATTGCACCATTGTCAAAAGCTTGTTTCACTTCTCCTATGTATACTGTTGCTACAAAAACGTTATCACTAATCATCGATAAAACTCCATTAGCAATATAAAACATAGAAGGTTGTTGACCTGGATCTAAGGATAATGCCCAATCAATAATTGGTTTAAAAAGATGTTGGTCATGTATCATGGCTACTATAACAAAGAAAACCACAATCAAACCTGTAAACGGAAGTGCTTCTTCAAAAGCTTTTCCTAACTGATGCTCTTCTGTAATTCCCATAAAGGCAGTCTGAACAATAATTAATGCCAAGCCTATAAAACCAACAGGTGCCAGGTGCAATGCTAAACCGATAATCAAAAGTATTGCAGATACTGCTTGTACAATTAGTCCATATTTAGATTTATCAGATCTGTTTGCATCTTCGTCTTCGGTATAGCTTTCTATAATTTTTCTGGCTACTTCTGGTAATTTTTCTCCAAAACCAAATGATTTTGTACTTTCTAAAACCATTGTTGTAACCAATCCTGCTCCCAGAACAGGTATTGAAATTGGTGCCATTTTTAAAAAGAATTGTATAAAATCCCACCCCATTCGTTCTCCAATAAGTAAGTTTTGTGGTTCTCCTACCAAGGTACATACGCCTCCTAATGCTGTTCCTACTACCCCGTGCATTACCAAACTTCTTAAGAAACTTCTAAACTGTTCTAAGGTTTCTCCACTCAACTCTTTTCTATCCAGAACTCCACTCTCGTCAAAATCTCCAGATCCAGAATGAATTTTATGATATACTCCATAAAACCCTACAGCAACACTTATTAAAACAGCCGTTACTGTTAGAGCATCCAGAAATGCTGAAAGTACTGCCGCTAGAAATACAAATAATAGCGACAATACCATCTTGGATTTTATTTTGGTAAATACTTTACTAAAAATGTACATCAGTAAGGGCTTCATAAAATAAATCCCTGCAACCATAAAAACCAATAGTAAAACTACCTCTAAGTTCTGATCTACTTCATGATACGCTTTTTTTGGCGTTGTGAGATTTAATGCCAGAATTTCTATCGCTAATAACCCTCCTGATTGTAACGGATAGCATTTAAGCGCCATGGCAAGGGTAAAAATAAACTCTGCTATAAACAACCACGCGGTTACCGTGGGTCCTAAAAGGAAATAAGAAAATACATTAAAAATCAAAAATCCGATCATTATGGTTTTAAACCATTTCGGACTGCTTCCTAAAAAATACTTGAACATAATTTTACTTGGTTAATACAATTAATATTATATCAGCTGTCTGAGAGCTATCTCAAACGCTGTTTTACTGATATTGGTTTCTGTTTGTTTTTCATTATATGTATCCTGAATCGCTTTCTTAATAGTTTCTGAAGTGTCCTTAAAAATAGCTTCATCAGTCATTTGCACTTTTCGCTCCATAAAATAAGCAAAAACTCTTGCCATTCCACAGTTAGAAATAAAATCCGGGATCAAACTTACTCGCTCATCGGTATATTCCATTATTGGTCCAAAAAATATTTCGCTATCTGCAAAAGGCACATTGGCTCCACATGAAATAACTTCTAAACCAGAATCAATCATTTTGGTAATTTGATCTTTGGTAATCAATCTGGATGCTGCGCAAGGAGCAAAGATTTCGGTTTGTAAAGACCATATTCTTTCATTCATTTCATCAAAAGGAATGCGTTGTTCACTATACAACTTATTGCCTCTCTTATTTAAGTACAATTCTTTTATTTCTTCAAACGAAAAGCCATCTTCGTTTATGAGTCCTCCGGCATGATCAATTATCCCTACAATCTTTGCTCCCATCTCAGAAAGATAGTATGCTGCTGCAGATCCTACATTACCAAAACCTTGTACTACTGCTTTTTTTCCTTTTACTTCGCCCCCGTAAATAGTATAATAGTGCCGTACAGCCTCTGCTACTCCATATCCTGTAATCATATCTGCCACAGTATATTTTTTGGTAACATCGGGAGAAAACATAGTATTTTCTAATACCTTAATAACACCCTGGCGCAGTTGCCCTATTCTATTTATTTTATCGGCTTCGGTAGGTTGAAAATGACCATTAAATACTCCTTCTTGAGGGTGCCAAACTCCACATTCTTCGGTTATAGGTATAACTTCATGGATCTCATCTACATTAAGATCTCCTCCTGTACCATAATAACTTTTTAGCAAAGGAGATACAGCTTTATACCATCGTTTAAGAACTCCTTTTTTGCGGGGATCATCGGGATCAAAATTAATACCCGACTTTGCTCCTCCTATTGCCGGGCCAGATACTGTAAATTTGACTTCCATTGTTTTTGCTAAAGAAAGGACCTCATTCATATCTAATCCTTTACGCATTCTGGTTCCTCCGCCTGCAGCACCACCTCTCAATGAATTTATAACTGTCCACCCTTCTGCTTCAGTTTCAGCATCTTTCCAATTAAAAACTATTTCGGGTGTTTTATTTTCGTATTTATTTAATAACTCTTTCATTCTTAAAATTTCAATTTATTGAATAACCAATTGTGTTTTTAAAAAACATTTCAAAAAACAACATACTTATTTTATCCTATCTTTTTAATTAAAAATAATCCTCCATTACGGAGGTTAGAGTTGAGTCATATTACCAGATATTACAATAAATCGAACTATAGTCAAAATTCGACTTCACAAATATAAAAAACTAAACATGGCAAAAGCTTAAATAAAAATAAAATTATGGTAATTAAGTAGTAGTTTTTTTACTTCAAAAAAAATAATCTACGGTATTTTTATATCCCTTATAAAAATCTTCTAAACTTTATCTTAAAAAATGATTATCTCAAAAAATCAAAAAAACAGTAAAACTATCATATTATAGCTTATATTTGTAGAATTAATAACAAAATCGTGATTATCTCGATTTATTTTCATTGAAAGTGAAAATTTCGTGTTATGCACGCACAGTAAATTATAAAGAAAATTATGGACTTCAAATTATCCGAAGAGCAGTTAATGATACGCGACGCAGCTCGTGATTTTGCTAAAACAGAACTATTACCAGGTGTAATCGAACGTGATAACAAACAAGAATTTCCTAAAGAACAGGTAAAAAGAATGGGAGAACTTGGGTTTTTAGGGATGATGGCCTCTCCAGAGTATGGTGGTGGTGGAATGGATACAATTTCTTATGTTTTGGCAATGGAAGAGTTATCTAAAGTAGATGCTTCTTGTTCTGTAATTGTATCGGTAAACAATTCTTTGGTATGTTGGGGTCTTGATACTTATGGAAATGCTGAGCAAAAAGAAAAATATCTAACTAAGCTTGCTACAGGCGAATCTATAGGAGCTTTTTGTCTATCTGAACCCGAAGCTGGTAGTGATGCTACTTCTCAAAAAACAACGGCTATTGACAAAGGGGATCACTATGTACTAAACGGAACAAAAAACTGGATTACTAATGGTAATTCTGCTGATTATTATTTGGTTATTGCTCAAACAGATAGAGAAAAAAGGCATAAAGGTATCAATGCTTTTATTGTTGAAAAAGGATGGGAAGGATTTGAAGTTGGACCAAAAGAAGATAAACTAGGAATCAGAGGAAGTGACACACATTCTCTTATATTTAATGATGTAAAAGTTCCTAAGGAAAATCGAATTGGAGAAGATGGTTTTGGATTTAAGTTTGCTATGAAAACATTGGCTGGAGGTCGTATAGGAATCGCTGCACAAGCATTAGGAATCGCTTCGGGAGCGTATGAATTGGCAAAAGAATATGCTAAGGTTCGTAAAGCTTTTGGAACAGAAATCATGAATCATCAGGCAATTGCTTTTAAGCTTGCCGACATGCATGTACAGATTGAAGCTGCTCGTATGTTAGTTTATAAAGCTGCAATGGACAAAGATAACCATGAAAACTACGATTTATCTGGTGCTATGGCAAAACTAGCTGCGTCGCAAGCTGCAATGGATGTTAGTATAGAAGCAGTACAAATTCATGGAGGTAATGGTTTTGTTAAAGAATATCACGTAGAACGATTAATGAGAGATGCAAAAATCACTCAGATTTATGAAGGTACCAGTGAAATACAGAAGATTGTAATTTCAAGAAGTATTCTTAGAGATTAATTAGTTAAAACTCTCTAATAAAAAAGCCCAGTTTGTAAAATTACGAACTGGGCTTTTGTGTTATTTATTTTAGCTTAGATTAGTTATATCATTACTATTTTCTAATCTAACTATCTGTCTTCTCAATATTACAAGGAGGATTAGAATCACAACCATTACTATTACAAAGATTAATTATGGAATCATAGGTATCTTGAAAACCACCACCTCTCACATTATATTTCATCGGGTTATCTAATTTTGTTATTTTAATTTTTTGAAGATTGATTTTAATTTTGTTCTTTCTTTTCATGGTTTCTCTTGTATTAATGGATGCATCAAAAGTAATGAAGAAACAATCTTGTAGTGTCTATTAAAAATCATTACAGGTCAAAATTTATAAATCTTTACCTTATTTCATTACAAATACAAGCCTCCCTAAACTAATTTCCATACTTTTTCATAAACTCTGCGGGATTACATCCTTTTTGTTTAGAAAAAGCTGTGACAAAAGATTGTAGATTATTAAAACCAACTTCTTTTGCCATTGATCTGATCGAGTAGTGTTTAAAATTTTTATTTTGTTCTATCTGTTGTATGCAATATTCAATTCTTAAATCATTAATATAATTTGCGAAGTTTTTTTGCTTCTCCATGTTGATCACCTTAGATAAATAGGTAGAATTTGTTTTTAAGTTTTTCGAAACCTTATTTAAAGTAAGATCATTTTTTAAATATCCTTTATTATCTTCAAAATCGTTCAACTTCTCAAGTATTTCTTTTTTCAATTTAGTTGAAAAATCCTTACTTGACTTCACAATCTTCCTCTCTTTATTCTCTAAAACTTTAACCTTCTCTAACTCTCTATTTAATTGAATTTTATAATTATTTTTTCTTTTCTTAGAAAAATAGATATATAAAGAACTTACAATTATGATCAAAAAGACACTAAACGCTATTGACTTATAAGTTAAAACTTTATTGTTATTTCTAATTTCACTTATCAAGTGATCTTTATCTTTTATCAACTGTGGTATATCGTACTTTTTTACAATAGAATGATTTAATCGGCTATATTTTATACTAGAGGCGTTTTCATACCGTAACAGTTTTTTCATTATTTCTAACTGATTCCTTTGATCTTTATTCTTTTTATAGTGATCAAGCAATAATGTAAACGCTTCTCTTATTTCTAATCTATAATTTGACTCATTAGTAATTTCATCTACTTTCTTTAAATATTGTAATGCTTTTCGCTCTTCTTTTAGTTGCAAATAGGTTTTCCCCAAATACAGATATCCTTTTCTTACATTTACATCATTGACATCTTCTTCAGATAAAATTAATGCTTTATCTAAACTATCGATAGCCGATTGGTATTCTTCTCTATAATAACTATTGATTCCGTAAGCAAATAAAAGATTCGGGTAATGATGCTTATAAGCATTAGACAGGCTAGCTTTTATTCCTTTTTTAAGATAAAAGTATGCCGAATCATAGTGCTTAAGTCGATTATAACTATCAGACAATTTATA
Organism: Aquimarina megaterium XH134; assembly: GCF_000520975.1. Classification (GTDB taxonomy): domain Bacteria; phylum Bacteroidota; class Bacteroidia; order Flavobacteriales; family Flavobacteriaceae; genus Aquimarina; species Aquimarina megaterium. The sequence goes on along the minus strand of NZ_JACB01000051.1, from coordinate 4,823 downwards.
CAACGTAGCTATATAAATCTGACTGCGTCTTAAAACACTATTCTCCTGTTTCATTAAATAATTATAATTCTCTTTATACACCAATAGTGCTTCTTTCTCTTTTCCCAGGATGGTTTTTAACAATGCAATATTATGTTTTAAACCAATCAATTGTCGTTTATTGTTATTCTTTTCTGCATATTCTTTAGCAATTAAATATGCTTCTAATGCTTCATCGTGCTGTTCTATGGTACTTAATATATTTCCCTTTATCATATATCCTGTAGAAGGATAATGGTTATTTCGTAACTTTTTTGTTATTTCAATTATAGAATCTGCATACTGTAATGATATTTCAGGTTGTTTTTTGTAGATAGAAAGAAACATTTGATATCCATCTGCTACCCTCTCATTATTAATCTGTTTTTTCGCTTTAAAAATATAAGTATCTGCAAGTTTTCGTTTATAAACAGAATCGAGGTCTTTCCCTTTCCAAAACTCAATTGTTAATTCTCTTAATGTTTTATTCTTTAATGAATCTGCATCAACAATTTTCTGTTCAGTTTGTAATGGTGATGTTGTGTGTAATGAAGGGATATAAGATATTAATATTACCAATAAACCGATCCATTTCATATATAAGTAGATTAAAAAGGGCATGTATGTTTAATAAACAAACTTACAAAGAATAAAAAACTTCAAAAAAGTAGTTATCCTGGCAATTACAAAAAAAGAACCTAAGTATAAAAACGTAGGTTAAAATTTATAAATCGATAAGGTAAAATTTATAAATGCTAACCAGAGCACCTTGAAAAACTACTAGCTCTGTCTATATATTTGTTTCAATCAAACTCAATCAAAAAATAAACAAATAACGATGCACAGTTAACTTTATACTGTTTTTGTTCTAAGAATAAGTCGTAAAGCCATGAACGACTCAAAAAAAATTATGGCGTTAATAAACCAAACTTTATATTATGTTAAAAAATATCTTAGCTTTAAGCAACACACTTAGCAGAGAAGAACAAAAGTTAATAAACGGAGGAGCTGCTACTGCACTTCAGCTTGCAGGTGACGGCGATAAACAAGTAGGCGAATTATGCCTGCAAGGATCATCATTACCACATTTATCCTGTGGACCTGGTTTATCCTGTGTTGGAGGCCGTGTTGGATTATGTGCTGTAGAAGTTTAATTAGCACAAGCACATATAAATATCAAAAGGTTCATCTTATGTAGATGAACCTTTTTTTGAAGATCATATAAAACGCTTTATCTATTCCAATCCATATCAACATAGTGTTTCTCTATATATTCTTTAAGGATAGCAATATCCTCTTTTGATGTTAGATCCGGGACATGTTCTGATATTGGTATCCCGATTACCGATGCAGAGTGCTCTTTTACCATATTTAATAGCGCTGTGGGAAGTTCTTTTTCATTCCTTTTTTCATTAACCGGGCAATTCACTACATACTCCTGAAACATTGCTCCATCAAACTTAAAAATATTCATACTTACCCTCAGTTTACCAGATTCATCTTTATAGAGTTCACTGTCCTGGACTGATGGTTTTTCAATAATATCCTTCAAAAACCCTTCTTCATCCAAAGATACCAGAGCAAACCGAGCTATACGTTGTAAACTAAACTGTAATGCATCTCTATCATAACTCACAAAAGCATTTGCATGATCTGTACAGCGTAAAGCCTTTAAGGCAACCTCAGAATACAGATTATCACTGTTACAAACAGTATAGGTTTCGGTATTCAATTCTGGATATTGTGTAATCGCCTGATGTAAAGCATCTGCAGTCCCAAAAGGTTTTTCTCTATTTTTTGGGATATACTGTATTGCATAATTAATAGTGAGGCCATGAAAGCTATTTCCCTTAAGATTATCTCCGTAGAACTCTTTTATCAGGTTTTCTTTTTCTCCGATAACAATGAATACATGTTTATACCCTGCCTGTTTAGCATTATACAAAAGGTAATCCATCACAGGTCTCCCGCTTGTATCTATACTAATAAGAGATTTTGATCGCGTATTAGCTTGCGCTGTTAGATCAGTACTCAATCCAGTGTTTATTGCTTTCTTCATTCGCGAGGATGCACCTCCTGCCAAAATGATTAAATTTTCATGCATAATTTCTCTTCGCTTTAAACAACTCTTGCTCCAGAGTCTACATTTACAACATAGGCTGTTTTACCTTCCCGTTTAATAGCTTCTACAACTTGTTGCTCCTTATCTTTTGGAGCTATAGCTACAATACTACCTCCCCCCCCTGATCCAACAATCTTAACCCCATAAGCCCCTGCTTCGATTGCACTATCTACCATTTTATCTATTACAGGAACCGTTATTTTAAGGATATCTTTTAGAATATGGTGGTGTTGATTCATTAAATCTCCTAAATACTTCATATTAGGAACTTCCTTTTTAAATTCTTGTAAAGCTTCAAGTGTTATAGAATGATTTTTTAGGGCCGCAAAGAAATAAGGTTTCAAATCAGATGGAATATATTTTTCATATTCGTCATACTCTTCCAGTAAAGTAGATTTTATATTGAAATCAGGTTTTTTTAGTGTCACGTATTCTATAGCTTTAAGTGCTTTTTCTTTTCGATCTCCCAACGTACCTATGGTTTCTTTTTTCACTCCGGATTCGCCCACAATTAATCCCGGTACCGTATTCTGTATCCTTTCATAAGATGTTTTCTCACTGGTATCGATAAACAAAACTCCTCCCAAGCCAATTGAATATTGATCCATCAATCCTCCTGGTTCATTATGTTCCAGAACTTCGGCTTCATAAGCTATTCTAGAAACCAGTATTGGGGTTACTTCCTGGTTTGCACCAAATGCTTCCAACAGAAATCTTACCCATGCTACTATTAGTGCAGAAGAACTGGAAACTCCTGCATTAAGTGGTAAATCTCCTTTTATCTCTATATCATAACCTTGATCTGGGATGCAGCCATATCGTCTTAGCACTCTAAGAGACGAAGCAAAATAATCCCTGTGCTCGATCTGCTCAAATTTTTCACCTATAAGAATCTCTCTCTCTTCTCCAATATCTGGTAATTTTATCTTGAAAAGAGCGGCTGCATTTTCAATAGCATTTAGTGTGATATATTTATCTATCGCGCATGCAATAACAGGTAATCCAAGATAATCCTGATGATCTCCAAATAAGCAAGTTCTTCCCGGAGATACTATATTTATTTTTTTCAAAATTGCTTTTAAATAATGTATGTTTTATAATAATCCATCTCAATAATCTCTATTAAAACTAATAGGTATCCTTAATCCAGTTGTACGGTTTTCTTTTGACCCACAATCCTCTTGTAAAATCCGGAAAATCCTGTGGTTCTCCATTATTCTCTATAGAGACTTCTGACAGAGGTGTAATTGCACTCCATGCAGCAGCATCATACACATCTAATGGTGGTGCTATATTTTGTTTTGCAGATTCTACAAAAGCATTAATCACAAAAAAATCCATCCCACCATGACCAGCACCCATTGCATGTTCTCCATATTTTTTCCATAAAGGGTGGTCATATTTTGCCAGCCATTCATCTGCCTGATCCCATTTATGTGATTCTGATTTTCCTTCTATATATATTCTATTTCCATCGACCTCCCATAATCCATTAGCTCCTTGAACTCTAAACCCTAATGAATAAGGGCGAGGCAAGTTACAATCATGAGTAACTATGATGGTTTCTCCCATTGTAGTCTCAATGGTTGAAGTAATAACATCCCCTTGTTTAAACTTAACTTTTGCATTTGGATGATTTTCTCCTCCATGTTTTACAATATAATTGTGTAAACCTATGCTTTTTGTTGCATTAGAAGTAATTGATGAAAAACGATTACCTCTATTAATATTACACATTGTAGCCATAGGACCTACACCATGGGTTGGATATACATCTGCATTTCTTACTACCGAGTGCTGTGTTCTCCATTTTGATTCAGAAATACCTTTTTCGCCAAACTCTACTCCTTTTCCATATGCAGTTTTCCCATCATTTAGTTTTACAAATCTCAGATCATGTTGATACCCACATCTAAAATGTACCAACTCTCCAAACACATTTTGTCTAACCATATTTAAGACTGCCAAAATATCTCGTCTGTAGTTAACATTTTCTAAAATCATAAGATGTGTACCTGTAGCTTCATGGGTATTTACCAAATCCCAGCATTCTTCGAGAGTATTAGCAGCAGAAACTTCAAGACCAGTATATTTACCAGCCACCATCGAATCTTTGGCCATCCTGGTATGCCACAACCAGGGAGTAGATATAATCACTGCATCTACATCCTCTAGGTTTAGCAGATTTCTGTAATCATATTCATTTTTGCTAAATACTTTTGGTTTAGTTTTCCCTGCTTTATTGATTGCTTCTAAAGAAAGGTCTATTCGAGCCTGATCAATATCACAAATTGCTGTTACTAACACATCATCTCTTAAAAGAACATTTCTTAAATGATTTGTCCCTCTTAAACCAACACCAATTAACCCTAATTTAAGCTTATCTTTTTGAGTATATCCCTTATTCCCAAAAGTTAAGTTAGGCAATACAGAAATGCCAGCTCCTGCTATTGCTGTTTTTTTAATAAAGTTTCGTCTAGATTTGTGTGTACTCATGATGTTTAGTTTTTCTATTACATTCTTTAAATATAATAGAAAAGCGCATAGTTAAAAAAACCTATACATTTCTTTTTCTCTATCTCTCCAGACTATAAGTTTTTATTTTTTATTTGGTGTTATGTTATTGGATAGATATGATACTTTTGGAAGTATTTTAAGTTAGTTTTAAATCATAAAAAAAACC
>NZ_JACB01000050.1 GCF_000520975.1 Aquimarina megaterium XH134 | reverse complement strand
ATAATCTTAAGAGGTATTACATAAATACCGTAGAAGCCCATTAAAGATCAACAATACCCTACCCTATACCTATACTACAATATTAATCTACTAAATTATATCTTATATATATTGTATGGATTTTATTATCGTATTATCTTTGCCCCTTTAATTAGAAAAAGATGATCAAGATTACGTTACCAGACGGTTCGATTAGAGAATACAATAGCGAAGTTACTGCTATGGATGTTGCAAAAGATATTAGTGAAGGTTTTGCCAGAAATGTAATTTCTGCAAAATTTAACGGAACTACTATCGAAACCTCCACAAAATTAACCACAGATGGTAACCTAGTTTTGTTTACATGGAGAGATGATGAAGGTAAAACAGCATTTAGACATTCTACATCTCATGTCCTTGCTCAAGCTCTTGAAGAATTATATCCCGGAGTTAAGCTATCCATTGGCCCAGCTATAGATAACGGGTTCTATTATGATGTAGATCTGGGAGATCAAGTTATTTCTGAAAAAGATTTTAAAGCAATCGAAGACAAAATGCTTGAAATTGCAAGAGGAAAGCACGATTTTAAAATGAGATCTATTTCTAAAGCTGATGCTCTTGCTAAATACAAAGAAGAAGATAATGAGTATAAGGTAGAATTAATTGAGAACCTAGAAGATGGTACAATAACATTTTGTGACCACGACACCTTTACCGATTTATGTCGAGGAGGGCACATTCCTAATACCGGGCTTATTAAAGCTGTAAAAATCATGAGTGTTGCTGGTGCATATTGGCGTGGTGATGAGAACAACAAACAATTAACAAGAGTTTACGGAACTTCTTTTCCGAAGCAAAAAGAGTTAAAAGAATATTTAGAATTACTTGAAGAAGCAAAAAAGCGTGATCACAGAAAACTAGGTAAAGAACTGGAGCTTTTTACTTTTTCTCAAAAAGTTGGTCAGGGATTACCGCTTTGGCTTCCCAAAGGAGCTGCTTTGCGTGATCGTTTGGAACAGTTTTTGAAAAAAGCACAAAAGAAAGCTGGTTATGAAATGGTAGTCACACCACATATTGGTCAAAAAGAATTGTATGTTACTTCTGGTCATTATGCAAAATACGGAGAAGATAGCTTCCAGCCTATCAATACTCCTGCCGAAGGTGAGGAATTTTTACTAAAACCAATGAATTGCCCTCATCATTGTGAGATATATAATAGTGGACCATGGTCGTATAGAGACTTGCCTAAACGATATGCCGAGTTTGGCACTGTATATAGGTATGAACAAAGCGGAGAACTTCATGGGCTTACTCGCGTAAGAGGTTTTACTCAGGATGACGCTCATATTTTTTGTACTCCTGATCAATTAGATCTGGAGTTTAAAAAAGTAATTGATTTGGTTTTATATGTTTTTGGATCTTTAGGTTTTGAAAACTTTACAGCACAAGTATCTGTAAGAGATTTAGAAAAACCAGATAAATATATTGGAGATGTCGAAAATTGGGAAAAAGCAGAAAATGCCATTATAAATGCTGCAAAAGATAAAGGATTGAATTACATAATCGAAAGCGGAGAAGCTGCTTTTTATGGTCCTAAGCTCGATTTTATGGTAAAAGATGCATTAGGAAGAAACTGGCAATTAGGAACTATACAGGTAGATTATAACCTCCCAGAGCGTTTTGATCTTACATATAAAGGTAGTGATAACGAATTACACAGACCTGTAATGATTCATAGAGCTCCTTTTGGTAGTATGGAGAGATTTATTGCTATCTTGCTAGAACACACAGGAGGTAATTTCCCTCTATGGCTAATGCCAGAGCAAGCTATTATACTCTCTATCAGTGAGAAATATGAAAAATACTCTGAAAAAGTTTTAAATTTGTTAGAAAATGACGAAATTCGCGCCCTTGCTGATCATAGAAATGAAACAATAGGTAAAAAGATTAGAGAGGCAGAAATGAATAAATTTCCTTATATTATCATTGTAGGGGAACAAGAAGAGAGAGACAACACCATATCTGTTCGAAAACATGGTGGTGAAGATTTAGGAGCTATATCAATTGAAGAGTTTTCTAAAATAATAAAAGAAGAAATTAATAAAACGCTAAAGCCGTTTAATGGATAACGATAAATTAAGTTTAATTTAAAATTTTAAGTCATAGCAATAAGAAGAAGAAGGTCTCAAAAACCACTAAGAGTAATCAAAGAAGATGCACACAGAATCAATCATAAAATTCGTGTTGATGAAGTGCGTCTTGTAGGTGACAACGTAGAAGTTGGTGTTTACCCAACAAAAAAAGCGCTACAACTTGCTGAAGAGCAAGAACTTGATCTTGTAGAAATTTCGCCTAAAGCAGTGCCTCCTGTTTGTAAGATAATGGATTATAAAAAATTCCTTTATGAACAGAAGAAAAGAGACAAAGCCTTAAAATCAAAGGCCACTAAGGTTGTTATTAAAGAAATTAGATTTGGTCCTAACACAGATGAGCATGATTATGAGTTCAAGAAAAAGCATGCGATTAAGTTTTTATCAGAAGGAGCCAAATTAAAAGCTTATGTCTTTTTTAAAGGACGTTCAATCATATACAAAGATCAAGGTCAAATTCTACTACTTAGGTTGGCACAAGAACTAGAAGAGTATGGCAAAGTAGAGCAAATGCCAAAACTTGAAGGTAAACGAATGATTATGTTTATCGCTCCAAAAAAATAAGAAACTCTTGTCAAAAGGAGTTATTAAGATAATAAGTGAGATTATAAAAACAAGGATACAATGCCTAAAATGAAAACAAAATCCAGTGCAAAAAAGCGTTTTAAGCTTACCGGTACTGGTAAAATCAAAAGAAAGCACGCTTTTAAGAGTCATATTTTGACAAAAAAATCTAAAAAACGTAAGCTTGCTTTAACGCACGCAACATTAGTGCATAAAAGCGATGAAAATAGTATTAAAGAACAATTACGTTTAAAGTAATTTTTTTTAATCAGGTTAGAATTAGTATAAACCCAGGAGTTAGGCCTATAAAATTTTAGATTGTTAATTTTCGAATTAAGAAATAAAATTTAAATGATCAAGTGTCGATTACCGACCGCCTACTACTAAAAAATTTAAATTATGCCAAGATCAGTAAATTCTGTTGCAAAAAGAGCTAGAAGAAAAAAGGTTCTTAAGCAAGCAAAAGGTTATTTCGGACGTCGTAAAAACGTTTGGACAGTAGCAAAAAATGCGGTTGATAAAGCGATGCAATACTCATATAGAGACCGTAAAGCAAAAAAGAGAACTTTCCGTGCGTTATGGATTACTCGTATTAATGCGGGTGCCCGTTTACATGGTATGTCTTATTCTCAATTTATGGGAAAAGTAAAAGCTAATAATATCGAATTAAACCGTAAGGTTCTTGCCGATTTAGCGATGAACAACCCAGAAGCTTTTCAAGCAATTGTAGAAAAAGTAAAGTAATTCTTTTAGTAAAACAATACAATCTCACTTATAAAAAATCCTGCTTTTGAAGCAGGATTTTTTTTATCTCTAACATTTGCAAAGCAATGCATTTCATCGTCAAAAACAGTATTTAATCCATCAAAAAGAATGTGGATTGGTATTTTTTCATTACTTTTAAGAAAACCGAATAGATATGAAAAAAAAACACTTTTTGATTATATCAGTATTACTTTTAGTAAGTCAGGGATTATTAGCGCAAGATCATAGTGCGCATTCTAGTTCTCGCGATTTAGGAGCAGAACAAATTTTTGGTCTTTTAGAAATGCCTTTTCTGGCCATTGCACTTATATTTAGTTTTCTTACGGCCACAAAGTTAAAAGGAGGAAAATTTGGATCAGGAATGACACTACTTGCTTGGGGGTTTGTAGTTATGGCTCTTGGACATCTTCATATGCAAATTGCTCATATCTTTGGCTATAATATTTTCAAGAATATATTTGGAGATACTTTGGGTAACTACATTTGGTTTATCGCACTAATTCTTACATGGGGTTTATCGGCATTAGGCTTTTATAAAATATATAAAGCCAGCAAAATATGACCCTAGATGATCTTAAAATGGTTTAAAAGAATAACGACCGCTAAGAAAACCAATCCCAAAAAAAGCCAAGAAGAGCAAGAAATTATTGATCTAATTGATTTTCTTTGGAAAGAGATTGATATATCCAAAAACACTTCTAATCTAAAAATAAAAGTAAAAGCTTTTAGAGAATTTTCTTATGTAAAAAAAATTGAGTTTTTACCAGAACTATACTTATTCCTAGAAGAATATATTACAGAAAAAAATGCAATACGACGACCTAGTAGACAATTTGTACGTAATCAAATTATAGAACGATATAATTCACTATTCAAGCACACATCCTTCAAGTTAATATTTGACCCATTAAAAGAACAAGAATTAATCTTGTGTAAAGTTTTTCTCTCTAATGTATTAGAGAAATCTTCAGAACTTATTGGCAGCTATAATGATTCTAAAATTATTTATATCAAAAAATACCTGGATACACCATATAATTTTCGCACTATTGACCTAATCAAAGAGAGAAAAAATCTATTAGATTTTTCTAATCAGATTTTTCTTAAAATCAAAAATAGCTTAGGTATAAATGCAATCACCAATATCTATTTACTTATTTATAAAAAACATTTTCAATCTTATCATTTATTAGACTCATTTACCGCAACGTTAAATGTAATTCCCGAAGAAATTCTTGCCAAAGACCTGATCAACTTCCCTAGTAAACAACAAATGCATAAGATGCTGCAGAAACAGCTTTATAGTTTAGAAGAAATTAACGAAAGACTTACCAAAGAAGTTGTAGAAAGAAAAAAAGTAGAGGAAGAATTAAAATATAGTGAACATTTAAATACAACCATATTAGAAACAGCAATGGATGGTGTGGTCTTAGTAAATAGCAAAGGAATTGTATTGAATTGGAATAAACAGGCAGAGAATATACTAGAATTAAAAAGAGAGGAAACGATTGGATACAGTATCTATTCATTAGTCCCATATAAACTTAGACAAGAATTAAAAAGAAGTTTTAGTAATTACATACAAACCGGAGATGATGAACTGATCAATAAAAGAGTAGAAACCTCTGTAAACAGGAAAAATGGCTCTATTGTATATATAGAACTTACTGTTATTGCAATTGAAACTAAAGATGATTACCTTTTCAATGGTTTTTTTAGAGATATCACCAATCGAAAGATTATTGATAATGAAATTAGAGAAGCTAAAGTTATCGCAGAAAAATCTGCTAAAGCAAAGACCGTTTTTTTGTCTAATATGAGTCACGAAATCAGGACTCCTCTTAATGTTATTTTGGGACTTACAGGTATTTTACAAAAGAGTGATTTTAGTAATCTCGATATAGATAAAAAAAACTTGGATGGCATTCAGTTTTCTGCCGAAAATCTTTTGATATTAATCAACGACATTCTTGATTTCTCTAAAATTGAAGCAGGAAAACTCACATTACACAATACAGATTTTAGTCTTAAAGAATTAATTACTAACATCTCACGTGGTTTTAAAATAAAAGCAGACGAAAAAGGCTTAAAATACACAATGCTTATTGACCCTTCTGTACCTAAATTTATTATTGGGGATCAACTTAGGTTAAATCAAATTCTAATCAACCTAATAGGTAATGCAATAAAATTTACCCAAACCGGCGAGATAACAATACAAGTAAAAACAGAAAAATCAAGCAAAAAAGGAATTACTATTAATTTTTCTGTAAAAGACACAGGAGTTGGTATCCCCGAAGATAAGCTTAAGAATATTTTCGAAAGTTTTTATCAGGTACATAAGCCAGGAAAAAATAAGATCGAAGGAACAGGGCTTGGTCTCTCAATCTCTAAACAACTTATAGAGCTACAAGGAGGAGTGCTTAAAGCCGAAAGTAAACCAGGAGCTGGATCAACTTTTGATTTCTCTATTACATATGCCAAAAGCAATTTCAGGTCTACAGAAATAGATAGGAAACATACTACTATGTCTGAAAATAACCATAACCTGTCTGGAGTGAAAGTACTGGTAGTTGAAGACAACAAAATGAACCAATTTTTTATAAAACAATTATTCTCTAATTGGCATATAGATACACATATTGCAGATAATGGAATGATTGCATTAGAAAAGCTTAAAAACTTTACCTATGATCTAATACTTATGGATATGCATATGCCAGTAATGGATGGTCCCGAAACTACAGAAATCATAAGAAACTCTGATGATAATAAGATTAACAAAATACCTATAATAGCTTGCTCGGCAGATGTGTTCCCAGAATCAAAAAAGAAAGCAATAGAGTCAGGAATGAATTTTTATCTTACCAAACCATTAAGCGAACAGGCTCTTGAAGAGATACTATTAAGTATCTTATCAAAAAATATACAAAACGACACCACTACTTCTGCTAGTACAGATAAACCAACACCTTTAGAAGTTAAAAAATTTTGCGACCTGTCCTTTCTAAAAAAGACTTTTGATAATGACATCGAAATTATTCAAGGAGTTTTGCAGATATTCATTGATGAAACCCCAAAAGATTACCAAAAACTAAAACAGGCTATCGAAGAAAAAAATTGGGATATTACACGAGAAACTGCTCATAAACTTAAATCCAGTTTTAAAACTATTGGTTTAAAAAATGAAACAGATATTCTACAAAAAATAGAATATTCATCAAAAGAAAAGGTAGAATTTAGTCTACTCAAAGAATACTTTATAGAATTAAATCAATCCTACTCCAAAATCATCAAAGAAATCAATCAGTACATACAAGATTTTCCTTCTTAAATACACAAAAAAGAAAACACTTTTCTATTCGCTATTATTATCTTTGCGTTTATGCAAAACCAGATAAAAAGTCTTCAGAATGATAAAATAAAATTTCTTAACCAGCTTAAAGAAAAATCAAGAGTTCGCAAAAGAGAAAAACGTTTTATTATCGAAGGTAAACGTGAAATTACATTAGCTATACAAGGAAAGTATACAATTACTCAACTTTATTATTGTTCTTCTATTATTCCGCTTAAAGAAATTTCGGCACTACTTACTTCTTCTCAACATCAAATTGAACTGTTTGAGATTACTTTAGAAATTTATCAAAAACTGGCCTATAGAACCACAACCGAAGGAGTCTTAGCTGTGGCTATTTCAAAAGATAATGATATCAAAAATTTCACTTTATCATCAAAAAACTCCTTAATTCTTGTGGCTGAATCTCCTGAAAAACCTGGTAATATAGGTGCTTTATTACGTACCGCAGATGCTGCACAATTAGATGCAGTTTTTATTGCAAATCCAAAAACTGATATATATAATCCCAACATCATACGATCTAGCGTTGGATGTATATTTACCAACAACATTGCAACCGGATCTTCTGCAGCTATTATAGATTTCTTAAAAAAACACAATATCAATACCTATGGTGCTGCATTACAAAAATCTGTAGATTATCACACTCAAGATTATACCAGACCCACTGCTATAGTGGTTGGTACCGAAGCTACAGGATTAAGTGATGTTTTTTTAGAAAGTGCAACTCAAAATATTAAAATACCAATGAGCGGTGTAATCGACTCAATGAATGTTTCGGTTGCTGCTGGAATTCTCATTTTTGAAGCAAAACGCCAACGAGGGTTTACAGGCTAAAAGATTAAAAATAGTACTAAAAATCAATTAAAAATCATTACCTTACCGTTTCCTACATATCCCAAATCTTTAAACTACTAATTGCTCTAAACCAATGACCCCCAATTCCCTTTTTTATTTATTAATAGCTATTATCATTATTGTATTTCTAATAGATTCTCTATTAGACATCCTTAACTCTAGACACTATAACAATCAAATTCCCGAAGAACTTATAGATGTTTATCCCGAAGAAGAATATCAAAAATCCATAGCATATAAAAAGGCTAATTTCAAATTTAAATTGGTATCCTCTACTATCTCGTTATGTATCATGCTTCTATTTTTCTTTTTAGATGGATTTGCTATAGTAGATAATATATCAAGGAGTATTTCAAATAATTCAATTATAATTGGTCTTATTTTTTTTGGAATTATAATGATTGGTAGTGATATTCTCTCTACTCCTGCTACTTACTATAAAATTTTTGTTATTGAAGAAAAATTTGGTTTCAATAAAACCACTATAAAAACCTTTTTTATTGATAAAATAAAGAGCATCATAATGATGATAATTGTCGGAGGAGGACTTTTGGCATTGATTATATGGTTTTATCAAATTACAGGAAACTCTTTTTGGGTGTATGCCTGGACATTAGTATCTATATTTACATTGGCTATGAATATGTTCTATGCAAAGCTTATAGTTCCTATCTTTAATAAACAAACCCCTTTAGAACCAGGAGAACTTAGAAATACTATTGAAGCTTATTCTAAGAAAGTTGGTTTTCAGTTAAAAGATATTTTTGTTATTGATGGTTCTAAAAGAAGTACCAAAGCAAATGCTTACTTCTCTGGTTTTGGCAGCGAAAAAAGGATCACTCTTTATGACACATTGATTAATGATCTTGATAATGAAGAGATTGTGGCTGTATTAGCTCACGAAGTCGGGCATTATAAAAAAAGGCATGTGATCGTTAATTTGTTCTTATCTATTGCACTTACTGGGTTAACACTATGGTTTTTATCGCTTTTTATTGCAAATCCGCTTCTATCTGAAGCATTGGGAGTAGCAACTCCTTCGTTTCATATTGGACTTATAGCTTTTGGTATTTTATATAGTCCGATTTCAGAAATAACCGGATTAATAATGAATATAGTTTCTAGAGCTTTCGAGTATCAGGCAGATAACTATGCAAAAGAAACTTATGATAATGAAGCTTTAATTAATAGTTTAAAAAAACTTTCAAAAAACAACCTTAGCAATTTAACTCCTCATCCTGCTATGGTATTTATTCATTACTCGCATCCTACTCTTTTACAAAGAATTAAAAATCTTAGAAAATAAATCCCTTACTCAAGACTTGGTGGTTACATTTCTTAATTGTATTTTTAATTATTAATGACAAAAAATATAATATAATCATTAATCTCAAGGCACAATTTTGTCGGTTAATATTACGTAGGGGATATCACACGCGATACTTAATAGGGCTTTCTTAAAAAACTTTATGTTATGACTGAAGCTGCTATAGATAAAGAAAATAAACAGATTGCTAAGCAATACAAAGAATTGCTTCGTATTAGTTATAGAGATCTTACAAAAGAGGATAAGATACTTATACGACAGGCGTTTGATATTGCTGTTGATGCCCATAAAGATCAACGTCGTAAAAGTGGTGAAGCCTATATTTTTCATCCTATTGCGGTAGCAAAAATTGTAGCTAGTGAAATTGGACTGGATGCTACATCAATTGCTGCAGCATTACTTCATGATGTTGTAGAAGACACAGAATATACTCTGGTAGATATTGAGCAAATGTTCGGTGAAACAGTAGCTCGTATTGTAGATGGCCTTACTAAAATTTCTTCTCTAAAAAAAGATAGAGATATTTCTCTACAAGCCGAGAATTTCAGAAAAATGCTTCTTACCCTTAATGATGATGTAAGGGTTATTATCATTAAAATTGCAGATCGCTTGCATAATATGCAAACGATGGATGCTATGAGACCAGATAAGCAGGTAAAGATTGCATCCGAAACTTTGTATATATACGCCCCTCTGGCTCATCGAATTGGCTTATATAATATCAAAACAGAATTAGAAGATCTGGGATTGAAATATACCGAACCCGAAGTATATAAAGATATTCTCGAAAAAATTAAAGAAAGTAAGGAAGAGCAAGATGAGTATATCAAAAAATTCTCTGATCAGATTAGAGAAGGTCTTGATAGAGAAGGATTAAATTATGAAATAAAAGGAAGGCCTAAATCCATTTTTTCGATTCGTAGAAAAATGGTAAAGCAAAACATCTCATTTGACGAAGTGTATGACAAATTTGCCATACGAATAATATACAAGTCTGATAATATAGAGAATGAAAAGTTTATTGCCTGGAAAATATATACTGTAGTAACCGATTACTATAGACCAAACCCTATTCGCCTAAGAGATTGGATCTCTCAACCCAAGTCTACTGGCTACGAAGCCTTACATATTACTGTTATTGGCCCAGACAGCAAATGGGTAGAAGTACAAATTCGTAGTGAGCGTATGCATGAAATTGCAGAAAAAGGATATGCAGCACATTATAAGTACAAGAATACTGAAGAAAAACAAGATCAAGGATTAGATGGATGGCTTAATCGATTGCAGGAGGCATTAGAAAATTCTGAAACAAATGCTGTAGATTTTGTAGAAGAATTTAAATTAAACCTTTATGCAAAAGAAATATTTGTCTTTACGCCAGAGGGGGATTTAAAATCATTACCAAAAGGAGCAACTGCACTTGATTTTGGTTTTAGTGTACATACCGAGGTTGGATTAAGAACAAGAGGAGCTCGAGTAAATGGTAAATTAGTACCTCTAAGCCATGAGCTTAAAAGTGGTGATCAGGTAGAAATCATTACCTCGACCAAATCAAAACCTTCTTCTAGCTGGTTGGATTATGCTACTACAGCAAGAGCAAGATCCAAAATTAAATCTGCTTTACGAGACGAGAAAAAACAAATTGCCGAAGACGGAAAAGTCGTTTTAAAACGTAAACTTCGCTCTCAGAAAATAACAATGAGTGAAAAAGTAGTTAATGAACTTGTACTCTATTTTAAACTTAAAACAAGTTTGGATCTATTCTACAGAGTAGGTATAGGAACTATTGACAATCAAAAAATCAAAGAGTTCGCTACCACTCGAAGTAATGTCTTTATGAATTTTATTAAAAATAGAATTCGAAGAGGTAATATTAAAGATGTTAATAAGGAGGAAATTACATCGAAATACGATCTGCTAGTTTTTGGAAAAGATTCAGAAAAACTAGAATACAAATTATCTAATTGTTGTAATCCTATTCCTGGAGATGATGTTTTTGGTTTTATAACAGTTAATGAAGGTATAAAAGTACATAAAAACAATTGCCCAAATTCGCTACAGCTACAAAGCAACTATGCGTATCGTATTATTCCTGCGAAATGGATTGATTCTAGCCAGGAAGAATTCAAAGCTGTAATAAGACTAAATGGTATTGATAATATTGGTGTAGTAAATGAGGTAACACAAATTATCTCAAACAATATGAGTCTTGCAATATATAATATGAATTTTGACACTAATGACGGCGTTTTTACTGGTAAAATAACTGTAGGTGTCAAAAATAAAAACACTTTAAAAACGGTTATGAAAAACCTTTCAAAAATAAGTGGTATTGATAAAGTTGTAAGAGAATAAAAACTTGTTTTTTTGCTCAAAAATGAATTATGAATTAAGAATCATACTATTTTACAAAGATTCTTTTTTATGGTCAAATCGGTTCAAATCAACTAATTTTAAAAAACCTTAAATAATCGTTTTTAAATCAGAGTCTCACTAATAAAAAATAATGTAACTTTGCGTTTTTAAACGTATGAGTACTAAAGCAACTACACAAAACGATCAAGTTATCGTTAAAAATGTTTTCACCAGTTTCTTAGAAGAAAATGGTCATAGAAAAACACCCGAAAGATACGCTATACTTCAAGAGATTTACGAAAGTGATGAGCATTTTGATATCGAATCATTATATATCAAAATGAAAAACAAAAATTATAGGGTAAGCCGTGCCACACTTTATAATACTATAGAGCTTTTATTAGAATGTAAATTGGTTAGAAAACATCAATTCGGACAAAATCAGGCTCAATACGAAAAATCATATTTCGACAGACAACATGATCACTTAATTTTAACTGATACCGGGGATGTATTAGAATTTTGTGATCCTAGAATTCAATCTATAAAAAAAACAATCGAAGAAATTTTTGACGTAGATATTACAAATCATTCTTTGTATTTCTACGGAACTAAAAAAAACCCAACTAATAAAGATAACTAATGGCGGTAAACTTATTACTTGGTCTTCAGTGGGGAGACGAAGGGAAAGGAAAAATTGTAGACGTTCTTACAAAAGATTATAATATTATTGCACGATTTCAAGGTGGTCCTAATGCCGGTCACACTTTAGAATTTGATGGAATCAAACATGTGTTACATACTATTCCTAGCGGAATTTTTCATGATAAAGCCATAAATCTAGTTGGAAATGGTGTCGTAATAGACCCTGTGATTTTCAAAAAAGAATTGGATAATCTTAATAAATTTAATTTAGATTACAAATCCAAATTATTGATTTCTAGAAAAGCCCATCTAATTCTTCCTACACATAGGATTCTGGATGCTGCTTCTGAAGCTTCTAAAGGAAAAGCAAAAATTGGTTCTACTCTAAAAGGAATTGGCCCTACATATATGGACAAAACCGGTAGAAATGGTATTCGAGTTGGAGATTTAGAATTAAATGACTGGAAAGAACGCTACCGTGCTTTAGCCAATAAGCATGAAGCAATGATTGATTTTTATGATTCAAAAATAGAATACAATCTGGAAGAGCTAGAGAATGAATTCTTTGAAGCGATTAAAGTTTTAAAAACACTTACTTTTATTGATAGCGAAGAATATCTTCATCAAGCCCAAAAAGAAGGAAAAACAATTTTGGCAGAAGGTGCACAAGGGTCTTTATTAGATATCGATTTTGGCACATACCCTTTTGTAACATCATCAAATACTACAGCAGCAGGAGCATGTACCGGTTTGGGTATTGCACCAAATAAGATCAAAGATGTTTTTGGTATATTTAAAGCATACACAACTCGAGTTGGTAGTGGACCATTTCCTACCGAATTATTTGATAAAGATGGAGAGACAATGGCACAAGTTGGTCATGAATTTGGGGCTACAACAGGTAGACCAAGAAGATGTGGATGGCTAGACCTTGTAGCACTAAAATATGCAGTACATGTAAATGGTGTTACAAAATTAATGATGATGAAAGGCGACGTACTAAGTGGGTTTAATACCTTAAAAATATGTACAGCTTATAAATACCAGGGTAAAACAATCACTCATTTACCATACAATATAGAACCTGAAAATGTGACTCCTATCTATACCGAGATGAAAGGTTGGTCCGAAGATCTTACAGGAATGACCGATCCTTCTCAATTACCTAAAGAGTTAAATGAATATATCTCGTTTTTAGAAAAAGAATTAGAAACACCTATTACAATTGTTTCTGTAGGACCAGATAGAACGCAAACCATACACAGGTAAAAAAAACATTATAAAAAATAAGAGCGGCTGTAAAAATATACAGCCGCTCTTATTTTTTATATCTATAGCATTAATTTCCTAAATAGATAAAAGTATTAATTACCAGATAAGGTTGATAGCGATCAAAAGATTGATTTGCTCCTCCACTATTTAGTGTTACATTATGATTGTGATTTCCGGCATTACTAGTATTTGTATTTCCTCCGGCCAATAAAATTCTTCTATTTGCATCTACACCATTTTGCACACGTTGATTAGAAAAGAAACCAGCAAAACCATGCCTATGATTCCCTCTAGTATTTGTTGTACCCGTAAAATTAACATTAGGTAAATTTGCCTGGACTAAGGTTGTATTTGCTTGTCCTCCTGTATCCCCTATATTCTCTCCTCCTGCGGGATGTTTTAAGACTCTATCTGTTGCATTGGGTAAGTTTGTGGTAAACCCTAAACTAGTAGCAACTGCTTGAGCTGTAGCCGAAAGTGTTGCAATACTACGACCATCTAAAATATACCACCCGCTATGATCTGCAGTAGCAACGCTAAACTTTACATCTCCGTCTGATGCTGATTCATTTGCAGCAACCCATCTTGTTCCATCCCAGTAATATATCTTATCATCTGTAGTGTTATACACTATCGACCCTTCATTAGGAGTTGCAATACCATTCATTTGAACAGTAGTAACATTAGGCAATCCTAATATAGAATTCCTATCGACCTGAGCATAAAAAAAATGACTTACAAAAACGAAAATTAAAAATAGTTTTACTTTCATATAGTTATTTGTTTTACCATAAATATATAAAAGCAAAAACATTTATCAGAAAATAAATCTAAAATATATTTTCTATCAATTCATAATATCATAATGAAGTAGTCCCTTCCTTATTAGGTTTTAGCTCTATTACTCTTTCTAATTTTCGCATAATTTTCTGCTTACGATAATAGCCATCAGGAAATGATTTTATCTGCTTGAAACCGTAGATATCATCATCACCTTTTCCTCCTTTACGATTACTTGCAAAATACCCAGTTTTGCTTTCTTCATTAATAATAAAAGTAAAATCATCTTTAGAGCTGTTAATAGGTTTTCCTAAATTATAAACTTCTACTACTCCTTCTTTATTTAAAATAGCCATAAAAATATCTAACCCTCCTAGCCCCTTATGACCATCACTGGCAAAAAACAACTTTCCTTTATCACTAATATAAGGGAAAGTTTCACGGCCCGAAGTATTAATTAAATCTCCCAGATTTCTAGGCGTTCCAAAACTTTCATCTTCATTTATTTTCACCACATACAAATCTGATTTCCCCTGGGTTCCTGGCATGTCACTTGCAAAATATAAGTATTTGCCATCTGAAGATAATGCAGGGTGCGCTATTGAGTACTCATCACTATTAAAAGGCAACTCTTCTACTTCTCCCCATTTTCCGTTATTATAACGTGCTCTATATATTTTTAATAAAACAACGCCTTCTGTATTTGTTTTAGATTTTCTTTTAGAATAATTATTTCTAGTAAAATAGACTGTTTTTCTATCCTTACTAAAAGTTGCAGAGGATTCATGAAACTTCGAATTAATAGTCCCTTTTAATTTTTCAATACTTTTCTGTTCAGAAACATGTGTAGTTGTATACAAATCCAAGAAAGGTTGATCATTCCACTCGTGTAATACTTTAGAAAAGTTATTGGTATTTCTCGAGGATGCGAATACTAATTCCCCATTATAAAAACTAGGAGCATAATCAGAATATTTAGAATTGATATTTAAGGTATCAATTATAAATTCCTTTGGCTTATCTTTTTCCGATAAAGTATTATCTAATGAATCATGTATCTGTTCAATTCCTTTATCATTACTTGCATATAACCAATGCGCTATATCATCTTCATTTTTATATTCTTCAGTACTTTTAAAGCATTGTGTATACCTGGTTCGGTATTCTGATTTCATCTTTTCTGGATACAAAGAAGACAACACTCGATACCATTGTGCTGCTTTTTCTAACTCACCATTAAAGTAATATGAATCCCCTAATCTTTCATATAACTCTATTGATTTACCTCCTTTTTTTATAGCTTTTAAGTACATTTCCCTTGCCTCGATATAGGCATACTTTTCAAAAGCTTCATTTGCTTTTTCCAACTGCTTTTCCTGAGAAAACACAGCACCCCAAAAAAACAAAAAAAATAGAGCCCCTAAGTTTTTTTTCAAAACCATCTATTATCTTTTTGTTAATAGTATAACGACCTCAACTGTTCTTTTTTTTAAAAAAAGTAGCTCTATATCTATTCTTAATAATGGATCAGAATAAACAAATTTGCTTTTGATAAAGAATAAAAGTTAAGATGATGCTATCCCCATAGCATTGATCGTTTCCTTTGTTGTTTCCTATCGCAATTTACTGATGCTTAAGTAGATCTAGTGTTAAAAAATTCGAAAATTTCTCTTATTCGCTTCTTTTTATCTGTATTAGTCCTTTGATCGTACAAAACTTACACATTATCCTTTTTTTATAAAACTAAACCCCTCTACTAATTGTAGAAATTACTTGCTTTTAAGTTATTACAGAGATAAAACATGTTAAAATGCAACATAAGATTAGACATAAAGTTATTAAATGAACACAACTTACTTTTTATTTTACTGCTATAGCCACAATCATTAGATACAATTTTCGTTATTTTGCATACAAATTTGAAACACTTGAAAAACAAATTCTTCTATATACTATTTGCTTTTATATTTTCGGTAGCATCATTTGCACAAGAAGGAAAACAAATCAAAGTTCAATCTGATCGTACCATAAAAGATCAAAATCGGTTTCCTGGGGCAACTATCCTGGCCAAAGTAGACAAACAGGTATATATGCAACATGAAGGAATTGAGATATGGTGTGATCAAGCTATTCACTATGGTGAAGATAAGTTTGTTAAGGCCTTAGGGAATGTAAAAATGAAGCAAGGAGATACCATTACTATGACTAGTAAATATGCTGAGTATAATGGTAATACTAAATTTGCATATGCAAGTGATGATGTATTTATGGAAACTCCTTCGAATACATTACGTACCGATACTTTATTCTTTGATCGACTTAGGCAACAGGCCTATTATCGTAGTGGAGGAACAGTTAGAGATTCTTCGAATACATTAACCAGTCAAATTGGACGGTACTTTATGGATAGAAAACAATATTCATTTAATACCGCAGTAAAAATTGTAAATCCAGAAAATACGGTCGATTCTGATCGATTGGATTATTATACAGAAAATGGTCATGCATATCTATATGGCCCCTCAACAGTTAAAGGTAAAGAAAGTACATTATATTGTGAACGAGGGTTCTATGACACTAAAGTTAAGACTGGATATGCTATCAAAAATGCAAAAATCGACTATGATAAACGCACTGTTTTTGGAGATAGTATTTTTTACAATAGTGCTAGTCAATTTGCTTCGGCTACTAATAATATTAGAGTATTAGATACTGCAAATAATTCTGTAATTACTGGTCATTATGCAGAGGTTTTTAAAGAAAAAGATTCTGTTTTCATCACAAAGAGAGCACTTGCAGCTACTTTGCAGGAAAAAGATTCGATTTTTATTCACAGTGATACACTTATGGTCACTGGTAAACCCGAACGAAGAATAATGAATGGTTTTTATGATGTGAGAATTTATAAGAGTAATATGAGTGGTAAAAGTGATTCTATTAATGTAGATCAGACTACAGGATATACTAAAATGATTGGCCGACCGATTATTTGGTCGCAAAGAAATCAAATGACAGGTGATACTATAAAAATTATCTCGAATACAAAGACAGAAAAGTTAGATTCACTTATCGTATACCAAAATGCTTTTTTAGCACAAGAAGACACCCTTAAAGCCGGATTCAATCAAGTAAAAGGCCAAATACTTTATGGTTTATTTAAAGAAAATGAACTCTACCAGGTAGATATTGACAAAAACACAGAAACTATATTTTATCAGAGAGAAAGCGAAGGGGAGTTAAAACTTATTGGTATTAATAAAGTACTCTCTAGCTCAATCAGATTATTATTAAATAATCGAGAGATTGAAGATGTCTATTATTATCAGAATATTGACGGTACTTTATATCGTGAAATTGATCTACCAGAAAATGCTCGTGAGCTCTCTGGTTTTAATTGGCGTGGTGATGAACGCATTAATAGCAAGGCTGACCTATTTAGAGGAGAATCGCCTCCAGAGCTTACCAAAATAACAGGAATCCCATTACCAAAAGATGAAGCAGATTTCTTTGATGAAGAAACAGTTAAACGTTTAGAGGATAATAAGTCAGAAGGTTCTCGATTATTAGAGCAAGAACTTAAAGATGCTGAGCTCAAAGAAACCAACGAACAACTAGATTCTATTCCTTTTAAAAAGAAAGTAAAAGAAGATCTTAATACCGAAAAGAAAAAAAGCCAAAAAGATAGTACCAATATCGAACATTAATATCTTTTTGTGTAAAAATATCGGATAACGCATTCAAACCCGATAATCTAGTAAAAAAACAATCTTGAAACAGGATTTTTTCAAATATCAAGCGCAAACTACTCCACATCCCTTAGCTATAGAAGTTTCGTATGCTACTGGTAGCTATATTTATGACACTAACAACAAAAAGTATTTGGATTTTGTTGCTGGAGTATCAGCCTGTAGTTTAGGACATAAGCACCCTAGGGTTATACGTGCAGTAAAGAATCAATTAGACAAATATCTACACGTCATGGTGTATGGTGAATACATACAACAACCTGCTGTAGAACTCACCAAATTATTGGCTTCTCACCTACCCCATCCATTAGAAAAAACCTACTTAACCAACTCAGGAACCGAGGCTATTGAAGGGGCTTTAAAATTAGCCCGAAGAGTTACAGGTCGAAGTCAGATTATTGCGGCAAAACTAGCATATCATGGCAACACTATGGGATCTATGAGTGTAATGGGATATGAAGAACGCAAACAAGCATTTAGGCCATTAATTCCTGATACCTCTTTTATTACATTTAATGATGAAAAAGAGATACAACAAATCACACACAAAACCGCAGCAGTTATCTTAGAAACCATACAAGGAGGAGCGGGATTTATCGAACCTAAATACGAGTATCTAAAAAAAGTAAAAAAGAAGTGTCAAGAAGTTGGAGCACTGTTAATTCTAGATGAGATACAACCTGGATTCGGAAGAACTGGTACATTATTTGGCTTTCAACATTATGGTATCGTTCCTGATATTGTAGTAATGGGTAAAGGAATGGGTGGCGGACTTCCGATTGGGGCTTTTACCGCTTCGACAACAATGATGGATCAATTACAGGACAACCCCAAATTAGGCCATATCACAACATTTGGAGGAAACCCTGTCATTGCAGCTGCCGCTTTGGCAACATTACAGGAAATTACAGAGAGTGACGTAATGGCAGCTACATTAGAAAAAGAAAAACTATTCAGGTCACTATTAGTTCATCCATTAATTAAAGAAATTAGAGGACTGGGTCTTATGTTAGCTTTTATAACTCCTTCTGCAGAAATAACAAATCAAGTTATATTAAAATGTCAAGACCATGGATTAATCTTATTTTGGTTACTTTTTGAGCCTCTTGCAGTACGTATTACGCCACCACTTACTATATCCGAAAGTGAAATCAGAGAAGGATGTCAAATTATCCTTACTGCTTTAGATCAAATATTAGACAACAAAATTTAAGCGGTAATCATTGAAGTTTTATTAAAAAAACCGTATCTTTAGTAGACCATCCATTATTTTCACAAATTCATTAATACATTTCGGCTTCTATAAAAGAAAAACTCTATATCATTATCTATATAATGGTACGTATTTTGTTAATTAGTTTGTTAAAAACAATTGGTTTTTGAAGTATTATTATTCAATTTCATTTGTAATTTTAATACTGAGGAAATCAATAATGCGAAAATAAATTAAGTAATGGATTTATTAGATACTTTTATTTGTTGGGGAAAACAAAAAAAGTATTTACATCAATTTTATGATTTATTGAGCATCTTTAATCAACGTGTATGAGATTTAACCACGAAGAAGAAGAAAATAATTTCTCGATTACTCGATACGAGTCTATGCTGAGATCTAATGATGTTAAATTTTTTGATTCAGATGAATTTGAATCTATTATTCATCACTATTTAGAAAATGGAAAAATTGCTAAGGCAAAAAAGGCAATTTCTTTGGGACTTTCTCAACATCCATCGTCTGTTAATCTTAAATTATTGCAAGTCGAAGTTCTCGTTTTTGAAAATCGCTTAGATAAAGCAGACAATCTTTTGGCTCAGCTACATGCTATAGAACCAGAAAATGAAGAAATCTACATTCAAAAAGCTAATATTCTTTCTAAACAAAACGATCATATAAAAGCCATAGAGTTATTAATGATGGCACTTAGCTACACAAATGATGCTGCCGATGTGTATTCCCTTATAGGAATGGAGTATCTTTTTATGGATGATTTTGAAAATGCAAAAATCAATTTCATGAAATGTCTCGAAGCAGATGATCAGGATTACTCTGCTTTATATAATGTGATATACTGTTTTGATTTTCTTGAACAACATGAAGAAGCTATCGAATATCTAAACATGTTTCTAAATAAAAATCCATATTGTGAAGTCGCCTGGCACCAGGTTGGTAAACAATATTTTGATCTCGAAGAATATGAAAAAGCACTAGCAGCTTATGATTTTGCAATTATAAGTGACGAATATTTTATTGGTGCCTATTTAGAAAAAGGGAAAGTATTAGAAAAACTAAAAAGGCATAATGAAGCTATAGAAAACTATAGAATAACATTAGAACTAGATGACCCTACTTCTTTTGCTTTACTAAGAATAGGAAAGTGTTATGAAAAACTAGGTGTAGATGACCTTGCTATTCAACACTATTCCAAAACTGTGCATGAAGATCCATTATTAGATAAAGGATGGATAGCTATCACTGATTTCTACATGCGTAAACGTGATTATCAAAAAGCACTATACTATACAAACAAAGCTATAAACATCGATGGCGAAAATGTTTTATACTGGAAACGTTACGCAAAAATAAACAATAGACTTGCATTTTTTGAAGAGGCAGAACGAGGATATAGAAAAGCTATCGAATTAGGGAATTATGAACTAGAAACCTGGTTAAATCGTTCGGACATCCTTAGGTTTATAGGAGAATCAAATGCTGCAATACAAAATTTACACCAAGCTATAGAATTTTATCCCGATAATGCAGAAATTCAATATAGACTTGCTGGTTTATACTATGAACTACAAGATTATCAAAAAGGGGAGTATCATATAAGAAAAGCCTTAGATCTTGACTATGAATATCATATCGTTTTGGAAGAACTTTTTGAAAAGATTTTTAATCTAACTCTTGTTAGAAACATTATTTCTGAATACCAATAATTCTAAAAAAGACTGTTTTTTTTCTAATTGATTACATTGCAAAAATCCATACATTTGTTTTAACTTAAAACACCAAAAACAATAAGAATGCAAAGAAATCTTAAGGATTACCTTATCATCTCTGCAAAAGGATTAGCAATGGGAGCGGCAGATGTAGTTCCTGGAGTTTCTGGAGGAACTATTGCATTTATATCTGGCATATATGAAGAATTAATTGAAACTATTAATGGACTAGATCTTGGTTTTTTCTCGGTTTGGAGAAAAGAAGGATTTAAAACTTCCTGGAAAAAATATAATCTATCTTTCTTAACGGCCCTTTTTTTAGGTATTGTAACCAGTATTCTTTCTCTTGCAAAACTTATAAAGTGGTTGCTTCATAATGAACCTCTATTACTTTGGGGATTTTTCTTTGGATTAGTTCTTGCCAGTATCGTTTATATTGGAAAACAAATCACTGCCTGGAAACCAAAAGTAATCATTGGCATTATTCTGGCAGCAGTACTTTCTTATTTTATCACTATAGCAGAACCTCTGGCTTCACCAGATAGTAACTGGTATCTTATGTTTTGTGGATTCATTGCAATCATTGCCATGATATTACCAGGAGTATCAGGAGCTTTCATACTACTTATTCTTGGGGTTTACCAAACAGCTATTGATATTCTGAACCAATTACGTAATGGAATTGTACAAATGGATTTTGATATTTTGTGGCAGGCTATTTATAAAATATTAATCATGGCTATTGGTGCCGCTATAGGGTTGAAATTGTTTTCTAAAGCACTTAATTGGATGTTTAAACATCATAAAAATATGACTTTAGCTATACTTACCGGCTTTATGATAGGCTCACTAAATAAGTTATGGCCCTGGAAAAAAGTAGAATCCTGGAGAACAAACTCTGAAGGAACCGAAGTTCCTTTCATAGAAAAGAGCATTCTACCAAGTCAATTTGAAGGTGATGTTAAAATGATTTGGGTTTTACTTTTTGTAGTTATAGGTTTTCTATTAATCCTTATCTTAGAACGCCTTTCTGTAAAAAAACCAGACTAACCAATGCAACAAAGTACCCGAACCTTTACTGATAGACTTTTCCTTGTTATTAAAGGTCTTGCAATGGGTGCAGCAAATAAAGTCCCTGGTGTTTCTGGCGGTGTAGTTGCATTTGTTGCCGGGTTTTATGAAGAATTTATCTATTCTCTTCAGAAAATAAATTTTAAAGCATTTAAGCTTTTTATCAATTTTAGGTTTAAAAGCTTCTGGCGATATATAAATGGACGATTTCTTGGCCTTTTAATCTTAGGAATGTTAATTAGCTATTTTAGTGTTTCTAAAATTCTGGATTACCTTATTATTCATTATGAACTATATGTATGGGCAGCATTTTTTGGGATGATCATGGGCTCTATTTATTATATAGTAAAAGATTTTAACGATTGGAATAGAAGAAACATTTGTCTTATTATTATAGGTATCGTTGTTGGGGTTAGTATTAGTTTATTGGCTCCTGCAAAAGAAAATGACAATCTTTGGTTTGTATTTATCTGTGGTATTATTGGTGTATCAGGTATGACATTACCTGGATTATCTGGTTCTTTTATTCTTATTTTACTAGGTAATTACGTTCTTTTACTGGTTGATTCTGTAAATGCATTATATGATACAATAGCCGATCTAATACGCTGGGACCTTTCATTTATAGAAGATACTCACAGAATTAGATTACTAAAAGTACTTATTGTATTTAGTCTTGGTTCATTAACTGGTTTAGTTACCTTATCCCATTTTTTAGGATATGTTTTAAAACACTATAAAAATGCAACTTTTGCAGCGATCATTGGATTCATAACTGGTTCTCTAGGTGTCGTTTGGCCCTGGAAGAATAAAATTTATAAAGTTGATACTCTAGGAAACACACAAATTGATGCATTGGGTAATCCAATACTCGATAATTATGATCGCTATTTTCCTGATTTTACAACTATCGAAACTTATATTGGGATTTTTTATATTCTCGTAGGTATTGGCATCGTTTTATGGTTAGAATGGTATGGCCAAAAAACGCTAAAAACTTCAAAATGAAAAAAATTTACGGTTTATTAGGTAGAAACATCAGTTATTCCTTCTCTAAAGGTTATTTTTCTGAAAAATTTGAAAAAGAAAATCTAGATTGTGAATATAACAACTTTGATCTTACCCAAATTAAAGATTTTATTGAAGTTACCAAAGATCCTGATGTACAAGGTTTAAATGTAACCATACCTTATAAAGAAGAAGTAATTCAATATATGGATGATCTGGACCCAATAGCCAAAGAAATTGGGGCAATAAATGTCATAAAGTTTGATAAGGGTCAAAAATTAAAAGGATATAATAGCGATTATTATGGTTTTACAGAATCTTTAAAGCCTTTACTTAACAAAACGATAAAAAAGGCATTAATTCTTGGTACAGGAGGTGCTTCAAAAGCTATTGCTTATGCATTAAATCATTTAAATATCGACTATACATTTGTATCACGTAATCCTGATTTTAATGAACTAAGTTATAGCGATCTCGATGAAGATATTATACAAGCATACAAACTAATAATAAACTGTACCCCCCTGGGAACCCATCCGAATATTCATAATTACCCAGATATTCCTTATGAATACATTACCAAAAATCATGTTTTATATGATTTGATTTATAATCCAGATGAAACTACTTTTATGAGCAAAGGAAAAGAAAAAGGAGCTACTGTTTCTAACGGATTACAAATGTTAATACTGCAAGCAGAAAAGGCTTGGGAAATCTGGAATATGTAATTTTTGGCTCATTTTGTCATAAAATTCTTACCAAAACTCTTTTTAAGTAGTCTTAAAACCTTTCAATAACTTTGAGTTTTTCTAATATGTTAGTATCTTAGTCAGGCATTAAACTCAGACAAACAAAAACGCTCACACAATGTCCACACGTGATAACCTGCCTCAGGCAGATGGAAATGAAGAAAATAAGACTAAGATTTTAGATGTAAACTTAGAAACTGAAAATCTAGAAGCCGTTAAATCAGAAGATTCTGATGAAGTAACTACTGAAAACACAGAACATTCTGTAAATGAAGAATCTAAAACATCGGTTAATCCACAGATTACCGATGCCATAGAAGAAGATTCTGAGTCTGAAAACAGTAGTGCAACTACAGAAGAAACACTAGATGTTGATAATGCCGTACAAGAAAACGCGCCCACTGCAGATGAAGCTACCTCAGAAAATAATACAACGCCATCTGTAGACGAGAGTAGCAATACAACTACTTCACAAAAAGAAGAATCAAAACCTAAAACTCCAGCTGGTGAGGATCAAATTCAAGATCAAATGGATGAAGCTGTCGCTGAGCATAGCGAAGATGAGAGCACCATAGAGCGTCATAATATCGAGAAGAAGGATTATCATGCAATGAATAAAGAAGAATTGGTCAAAGAATTACGAGAGTTGATCAAAAATGAAAAAATTCAGGCAATTAGAGAGCATGTTGAGGAAATTAAAAGTGAGTTTAATGAAAAATTTAATGAAGAAGTAGAACAAAAAAAGGAAGAATTCTTGGCTGATGGTGGTGATATTATAGATTTCTATTATTCTACACCAATAAAAAAAGAATTTAATTCTGTTTATTTTGATTATAAAGAAAAACGAAATTCATATTATCAAAATCTTAAAAAAGATCTTCAGGAAAATCTAAAAAGAAGATTAGAATTGATTGATGAATTAAAAGGCTTACTTAATGTAGACGAAAACATAAATACAACATACAATCATTTTAAAAGTATTCAGGAAAGGTGGCGCAATGCGGGCCCTATACCAAGGGATAAATACAATACTGTATGGAATACCTATCATCATCACACTGAGAATTTTTATGATTTTCTGCATTTAAACAGAGAATTTAGAGATCTTGATTTTAAACATAATCTTGAGCAAAAACTTAAGATTATTGAGCGTGCCACAGAATTAGCACAAGAAACCGATGTTAATAGAGCATTTAGAGAATTACAGCTGCTTCATAAAATGTGGAAAGAAGACTTGGGACCTGTTGGAAAAGAATATAGAGAACCTATCTGGGAAAAATTTAGTGCATTAACCAAAAAAATTCATGAAAATCGCCAGAGGTATTTTAAAGATCAGGATAAGATCTATGAACAAAATCTAGAAGTTAAAAGAGAGATCATTGCAAAAATTATTGAAGTTAGCCAGGATCATCCTAAAAATCATAATGGTTGGCAGCAAAAAATAAAAGAAATTGAGGCGTTAAGAGATGATTTTTTTAAAGCAGGAAAAGTACCTTCTAATCTAAATGAACAAACTTGGAGTGAGTTTAAAACTGCTGTAAGAGATTTTAATCGTAATAAAAACGCATTTTATAAAGGCCTTAAAAAAGATCAGTTTGATAATTTAAATAAAAAAATGGAACTGATTCAGATTGCAGAAGATAATAAGGATAGTGATGACTTTACTGCTATTACTCCACTTATGAAAAAAATTCAATCTGATTGGAAAAAGATTGGTCACGTACCTCGAAAAGATAGTGATAGAATCTGGAAAAGGTTTAAAGACGCATGTAATTCTTATTTTGATAGACTTCATGCAGAGAGAAATGAAGCTAATAAAGAAGAGCTCATTTCTTTAGAAAAGAAACAGGAACATATCGAAGCTCTTAAAAAACTAGAGCTTTCTGGGGATACTGAAGCCGATCTTAAAACTATAAAAGACAACATTGCTACCTGGAAAACTTTGGGTAGAGTGCCATATAAAAAGAAAAACATAGAGGCAGAATATAATAAAATTCTGGATAGTTTCTTTCAGCAACTTAATTTGGGTCGTAAAGAAACAGAGCTCATTAAATACGAAAACAAACTAAATACTTTATCCGGTCAGAGTGATGATCGAGCTCTTAGAAACGAGCAGAGCTTTATTCGTAAAAAAATTGATGAAGTTAATGGTGAAATCCGCCAATTAGAAAACAATCTTCAGTTCTTTAAACATGCCAAAGATGATAATCCAATGGTAAGAGATGTACGAAAGAATATCGAAAAACATAAAGAAAACCTAGATGTTTGGAAAGCTAAACTAAACAAGATTAAGCAACTTTAATCATATATATGATTTTCTGTAATTTAGAAATCTAGTTATTCTAAAGACATAGGAACACATACATTCTTATTATAGCTAAACTTTTCTCTCTCTGAGTATAGACAAAAGCAGTAACCAATTGTTTCTAAATAACATCAATAATTCTGCTGTACATATTCTATCGACTTTAAGTTGTGGTGATATAAAAGGAATTTTCTCATGTAGATGCACCTTAACTTTTTGTAGATAATATAAAATATCGTTAGAATACTCTAAAAAGAATAAACAGATAAGTTAAAAAATAAATTACCCGCCAACCATGAGCTGACGGGTAATTTTGTTTATATAACAAACAGTGTATTTCCAATTAATAACCAGGATTCTGTTGTCCAGCTATAGTTGGATTTGCATTAATCTCTGCTGTTGGAATAGGGAACTGGAATCTAAAATCTCCTGCTGCAAGAGTTGGAGCTTCAGGAGCTGTTCCTGTACCATCAATAATATCACCTCTAGTTGCATTTCTAGATATGCTTTCTCCTCTTCTCTTAAGATCAAAGAATCTATGACCTTCACAAGCTAATTCAACTCTTCTGTTAAATTGGATAGCATCTTCAAGAGCAGCACCTGTTTCACCTCCGGTAAAAGAAGTAAAGCGCTCATTTCTTAACTCATCTAAAGTAGCTAATGCCTGAGCTCCCTGACCTAGTTCAAATTGTGCTTCAGCCTTATTTAAAAGAACCTCTGCATAACGAAGTACTTTTACATCTACTCTACCGTTAACCTGACCTTCTTCACCCAAAAACTTTTTGATTGCATTATAGTCATTACCTTGGTTTGTTCCTACAAATTGTAAAACATCTCTTCTTACATCATTAGCATCTATACTATTGAAGAAATCAAAATCTAGTACATATTCTGAAATAGTTGCAGTACTAGAAGATTGGCTGTAAAGAACTCCAACATTATTACCGTTAGATTCTGAAGTAGTATTAATAGAAAGTTCTATCACTACACCAGCATTAGTTTTATCGATATATACATCAGGAAGTTGTGCTGCTGTTGCCAATGTAGCAGAAACTGCATCAGCCGCATCTATAACTTTTTGATATTCTCCATTATATAAATATACTCTGGATAATAATGCATTTACACCATTTTTATTTAACCTGCCTTCACCATTATCATCATCTATTAGTGTCTTTGCACGTTCTAAATCACCGATAATTTCAGCATAATTTGACCCTACAGTTTCTCTTGCAGGTTGTGCAAACGGATCTCCTGTATCGCCATCTTCTACTTTAAGGTATACTGCACCTAATGAACCATTAGCATCACCACTTTGTGTTGGGATTTTACCAAAGATTCTTGCCAAATCAAAATGTGCCCAGGCTCTTGCAGCCAATGCCTGTCCAAGAATATTATCCTTTTCGGGCCCATCGTTAAGGTTATTTATTTGACCTATTACCAAATTGGCAACATTAACTGCCTCATACGCCTCACTCCAGTATAACGGAATAGGACCAAGAGTACTAGCTACATATCTAAGATCATGGTAATCATCATTAGATCTTCTACCAGTCTGTGCCTGTATTACATTATCAGAAACTATATCCGGAATTCCTTGCAAACCAGAGTTAGGGTTAGAATAATACAACCATAACTGTCGATAAATACCATCTACACCGTTTTGAAAAGCGGCTGGGCTATTAAAGAAAGTATCTGGATTACCTTCTGTAAAAGGTTGCGCATTATCTAATTCATCGTCGCAGGCAAAAAACCCTAACGATAGAAATAAAATAACTACTATATAAATTTTATTGTTCATCTCTCTTTTTTTTTAATTAAAATCCTACTTCAACTCCAAACGTGTAAGATCTCGTTTGTGGGTAACTAAACAAACTAAACTCTCCAGGAACAAAACCTGCGTTCCCTTGATCTCCTGATTCCGCAGAACCTAAACCAATTTCAGGATCGCCATTGTAATCTGTTATTGTCCAAATATTCTGACCAGTAACAAATAGCCTAAGTGATTCTAATTTTATAACATCCAAGAACTTTCTAGGCATATTATAATCAAGAGTTAATGTTCTCAATCTAATAAAATCACCTTTCTCTAAGAATCTTGTTGTTCCACCTTGATCTGCAGTAGCTTGAAATAATGGACTTGGTAATACATTTGTATCACCTGGTTGTCTCCAGTAGTTAAAAGCTTCTGTTCTTAGGTTTCTGTTAATATTTCCTATTGCGATACCTTGCTGACGTTGGTTGTTTAATATATAATTTCCTCCTCTGTATACAAAATCACCTCTTAAACCAAATCCTTTATATTTTACAGAAGTATAGAATCCTCCTTCATACTTAGCAATTGGAGATTTTCCTTCCTGAATCTTTTGGAAACTATCATTATATGTTTCTGTAACATTTCCATCAAGGTCTATATATTGTGGAGCACCATTTGCAGGATTCACTCCAGCATATTCTACTAGATAGTAAGAGTTAATATCTTGCCCTTCTCTAAGAATAATATTTCCAAAAGTACCTGTAACAATATCCTGACTATTGATTAGTTTATTAACTTTTGTATCCAACAGTGTAATATTTCCTCCCATAGATAAAAGGAAGTTCTCAGTTCTTATTACATCAGCATTTAAAGTGATTTCAAAACCACTGTTTTCTACCTCACCAATATTCTGGAAAATCGCATTATCTTCATCTCCAACAGTAAAAGAAATAGGTCTATTAAGAAGAAGATCTTTTGAAGTCTTCTTAAAGTAATCTACAACACCACTAATTCTATTATTTAAGAACGCAAATTCTAATCCAATATCCAAGATAGCTTGAGACTCCCACTGGATAGCTGGATTTGGTGCTCTTAAAGGTACAGCTGTTGTCTGACCGTTATACGTATTATTAAACCCAAGTACGGGTAAAAATTGGAAGTTTGGAATATTCTGGTTACCTGCTGTTCCGTAAGAAGCACGAAGTCTCAAGTCATTAAAAAATGAATCATCCATAAAACTTTCTTTAGCTATGTTCCAAGCTAAACTTCCACTTACAAAAGTACCATACTTATTGTCTGGTCCAAATCTTGAAGATCCATCACGTCTTACCGAAGCAGAAGCGATATATCTACCATCAAAATCATAATCAACAAATAATGCCTGAGAAAATAAAATTCTTCTATCTTCTTCTGATCCAGCAGCTGTAGCTTCGGCAGCAACATCTAAATATGGAATATTTGGAGAAGGAAACCCTCTAGCTGTTGCAAATAAATCTGTTCTGATATTTTCATTATATTCTAATAAGAAACTAGCAGATACATTATGTAGGTCATTAAAAGTATCGTTATAGCTTAGTAGGTTCGATACATTATATTCAAAATCAAGGGCAAAATTTTCTGTTTGAGTTCCAGGGAAATTAGCATCACCAATAAATCCTTGTAATACTCCACCTGCAATCGATCTATTTGTTCTGTTAAAACGGTTACTTACTAAACCAACAGCGAAACGATTTGAAAATTTCTCTGATAGCGTAAGATCTGCGCCTACATTACCTAAAATTAAAAAGTTACGATTGTTTTCTGGCTCTGTTTGTAAAGCTAAAGCAATCGGGAAAAATGTAGTTGTTGGATTATACACAGGATTTCCTTGAGAATCTAACAAAATACTTCCATCTGTATCTCTAGAAAAAAGTGGATCATAAGGGTTATAATCATACAATGCTCTAAATGGATTCTGAACATTGTTTCTATCTCTAGGAAGATCTGTAGTACTTCTTGCAAAAGAAACATTAGCATCTATGCTAAGCCAGTCTTTTGCCTGATATGTAGTGTTTAAACGAGCTGTAATTCGCTCGAAACCTTTAATTCTATCAATTATACCAGTATCCTTGTTATATCCAAGAGAGAAAAAATAGCTCAAACGATCACCAGCACCAGATATAGATAAAGAATTAGATTGGATTACTGATTTTCTTAAAAGCTCATCTTCCCAATTTGTATCTAAATCAATAAATGCCTGACGTTGCTCAGGAGTAGTAGCTGTAGCACCAGGTAAACTTTGTGCAGCACCAACACCTAAAGCAGCATATTGACGCTCTATTTCTAGCTTCTGAGCTGCATTCATTAAATCAAAAGAATCTGGAATACGCTCTCCGAAACCATAAGAAGAGATAAATTTAATTTTAGCATCTCCTTTTTTACCTTTCTTGGTAGTAATTAAAACTACACCATTCGCCCCTCTGGATCCATATTTAGAAGCCGAAGCAGCATCTTTAAGTATAGACAAAGATTCTATATCATTAGGGTTTAAGTTTCCTAATGGGTTAAAGTTATTATTTAAGGTATTATCTGTAATAGGAACAGGAACTCCATCTATTACATAAAGAGGAGTTGTACTAGCATTAATCGAACCAACACCACGTATTTGAACAAATGCAGTATTTCCTGGTCGTCCATTCGCAGCAGTAACCTGCACACCAGCAGCTTGCCCCTGAAGAATGTTATCAATACTTGTAGAAGGTACAAAATCTTGTAAATCCTGCGCACCTACTGTTGATATCGCAGAAGTTACATTTGATCTTCTAGAAACACCATATGCAGTAACAACAACTTCTTCTAACTCGGCAGCAGAAGTAGCTAACTGAATATTTATTGTAGTATTCTGAGCAACTACAACGTCTTTGGTTTCAAAACCAACATAACTAAAAGAAATTACAGCACCTCTACTAGCAGAGATTGTGTAATTTCCATCAAAATCGGTTTGAGTTCCGTTATTTGTATTTTTGATAAGGACATTCACTCCTGGAAGCGGTAATCCCTTATCATCTGTAACTGTTCCTGATATGCTTTCTCCTTGTGCAAAGGAAATACTACACACAAAGAAAAATAACATTAGAAACTTGTAATAATGTACTTTCATAGATAAAAAAGTTTTCAAAAAATTAATACTTAACATAGTTATTAGATATAACCATAAAAGGAAGGATTAGAATATTTTGATGGCTAACTCAAATTTACTTTCACAAAACTTGAACAAAGTTTAAATGGAAATAATACATTCATCCCTCCTATTTATGATTATAGCCCAAAGAAACATTTTACAGGCATAAAAAAAGGTAACCCCTATAAGCCTTTACCCTTTACCGAAGAAAATTTACCCGTATACAAAGCCCTTTACCTTTAGGATTTAACGTATTCTGATGGTGTAATTCGATTGTATTTCTTGAATGACTTATTGAAAGTCACTTTGTTATTAAAACCGACCTCATAAGCCACATCTATAATATTGAAATCCTCATATTGATGTTGCTTATTTTTTAATATTTTTTTTGCTTCTTCAATTCTATACTTATTAATCAATTCAAAAAAGTTAAGATTAAAGTGTTCGTTTATAATTTGAGAAGTATTATGTCTTGAAGTATTAAGTAATTCTGAAAGCTTTTGAAGACTCATATCATTTCTTCGATATATTTCA
Source organism: Aquimarina megaterium XH134 (assembly GCF_000520975.1). Classification (GTDB taxonomy): domain Bacteria; phylum Bacteroidota; class Bacteroidia; order Flavobacteriales; family Flavobacteriaceae; genus Aquimarina; species Aquimarina megaterium. Next base: position 46,526 of record NZ_JACB01000050.1, on the reverse strand, counting down.
TCCTTTTCTAATAATTCTAGTAACTTTTCTTTTAATTCTAGGGAAAGTTGTTCTGTAAGACCGGATTTTTTATATTTCTTCAATCCATTATTTAATCCTTTCTGCATTTCATTTTTAATCATTTTTAATCCACTAAATACACCTGGCTCAACAAATGCAGTATAGCTAATGTATAAGATCAATAATGCAATTGACAGAATTTGAAAATTAATAGGAAAATCATTGGCTACACGTCTTATCATCAGGATATCATAAAAAACATATGATATTATATGTAGTGAACATAAAATAATAATATTCCTATGCCAGTGATATTGTATTCTTGGTATAGCCATATTACTCTTAACCGATTTCATATATATTCTTATCACCAAAATCATATATATCAATAATGATAAAAGCTTAGAATCTGATATTAAGGTTATATACGGGCGTTTATCATTTAACATTACCCACAACTTCTCTTCTCCTGATAAATTATATACCGGCAGTAATAAAAGAAGAAGGAATAGTGTAGGAATCAAATGTGCCAAATCTATAGATTTAAACCTATATTTTTGAACTACTCTTTTAAAGTAAAAATAAATAAGTGGCCCATACAAAAATGAAAATAGCGTTGACAGATATAATGAATGCGGAAAATAAAATTCATAATTTGTAGGCAATAAGCTAATATTAATAATAAAAATTGAGTGTTGAAACAAAAAAACACTCATTAAGAGATTAGCTATTTTATCTGCGCACCTTCTAAAATTTAATACTATTGAAATAAACACACCTACAAATCCAACATATAAGCAAAACAGCCACCAAAAGTCAAATTTTTGATGGTATTTATCCTCTAATCGAATATAAGAATCTGAATCATGAATTAGATCAAAATTACTATGCTTTACAAAAGAAACATCCAGACTTATTTGTATGTACTTTTCTATATATCGGCAAGCTAATTTTGCTTTATTAGCTTTGGCGTAAGAAAATGCTAATTCTTTAAATAAAGCTATCGAATCAACATTTTTGTCTTTTGATATTTGTTGGGAGTTTAATTTATATGACTTTAGTTCGTATTTAGGAGTAGAAAATAAAGGGCTGTACTCACTAGTATCCTTATGTTTTATATTTATTTCTTCTGTATAACAATACATGTTTGAAGAAATAAGTAAAACAAGGACAATCCATACTAGAACCGATGTTTGTATTTTCTGAGTTAGCCGCATAATTATTCTCGAGATAATTATGATCAATATGGTATTATACGTTTTAAAACCTTATTAATAACTATAGTCGGTCTAAATCCATAAAAATTACATCCCCTGTATATTTAAAAACAATTTTTTAGGGTTATGACTACCTCTATCAATAACATCTATAATAGCAAAAACCATCAATTTTATTTTGAAATATAAGCAGATCATGAAATAGTCATCAAAGAAGTGTAAAAATTAAATTGCCCACCAATAGTATTGGTGGGCAATTTTACTTATATAAAATTAAGTGTATTATTCTATATTAAAAATAGTTTAATACCCTGGATTTTGCTCTAACAAATCATTTCTATCTCTTGCTTGTTGAGGCACAGGAAAAACCAATTTATTATCATTATAAGGTAATCCTCCTATATTACGCTGTGTTCTCTTGTAATCATGTAAAACAAACCCTTCAAAACCTAGTTCTAGTTCTCTCTCATTTAAAATTAGATCAATGGTTAAAGCACCAAGTGCAGGAGCAGAAGATCTTGCCCTTAAAGCGTTTATTTCTGCCAATGGAGCCTGGCCAGTAGATGTACCTTCTCTAAAGTTAGATTCGGCTCTTATCAAATGCATTTCTGCCAATCTGATCTGCTGCGTATTAGCAAACTGTCTTACAAACTTAGAGCTTAATGTTAATCCTCCGTCTGTATAGGTATAGTTTCTTCTTTCATCTGCGGCAGAATCAAACTTATCTATATAGGCTTGAGCAATCGATATATCTCCTCCTCTACCTCCTAAAGCTTCGCTTGCAAAGTGCACTACATGCCAATTGGTTCCTTCTTGAGTATTAACGACAAATGAAAAAATACTTTCTGCTGTGTTATCATCAGAATCAAAAACCGCATTAAAATCAGGCATCAAACTATGCCCACTATTTTGTATCACATCATCTGCGGCATCTCTTGCAGCGGCATAATTACCTTGTTGTAAATATACTCTAGCTAATACTGCCTGAGCTGCATATTTATCGGCTCTGTCTCCATTAGTATCAGGTAATTTACTATAAGCACTTGTTAAATCCTGAATGATTTGAGTATATACCTCTTCTACAGAATTTCTAGGAACTAATCGTTCAAGACTTGGAGGATCCAAAACAATAGGAACCCCGAGTTGAGTATTTCCGCCACCCGCATTATATTGTTGACCATACAAACGTATTATATCAAAATATGCGAGTCCTCTTAAAAACATTGCCTCTCCTTCAACTCTGTTTTTTTGATCCTCATCTTCAAACTTATCTAAGTTTGCCAATACTGTATTAACAGCACCAAATAACAAGTAAGCATCACGCCACATTCCATTAGCACTAGTATTAACATTATCCAGCTCTTTATTAAATAACTCTCTTAAGTTAGCAAATGTCCCATTCCATTCTATTTGATCTGTATTACCGTATAAGACAGCAATATTTGCCAAATCTCCATCATAATTTCCACCTCCAAAAGTAGGATCTCCACTTCTTGCAGAATCATAAGCACCAGTAAGAATTGCTTCAATATTTGCTGCTGTTGCTGTCGCTACTTCAGTAGAAACACTTTGTTGTGGTTCTATATCCAGTTCATTCTCGCACGATATATTACTGAATATCACAATTAATATCAAAAATTTCAAAAATTTCATAATCTATCTTTTTTTTAAAATGTTAAATTAACACCCAGTGTATATACTTTTGCCGGTGGTGCAGAATAAAAAGTACTACCTACATTAGTATTAGTATTAGCATCATCATTAGTTGATTCTGGGTCATACCCTCTAAAGTCTGTAAAAGTTAGAAGATTTAATCCAGATACATAGAGTCTTATTTTATTCATTCCTAATTTATCCAATGCGCTTTGCGGTAAGGAATATCCGAGTGTTATATTTCTCAATCTTATAAAATCTGCATCTTGCAAATATCTGGTACTATTAGAATGTCCATTATTTAAAAACAATCTTGCCTGAGGTACATCTGTTATATCTCCAGGGTTCTGCCACCTATTTTCATAAATATAGACATCTTGATTATCTAAACCGTTTCCGAAACCTGTTTCCTGGTATTGTCCAGCACCATTATATAATTGAGCTCCCCATTGTCCTTGAAAAGTAAAAGAAAAGTCAACTGTTTTATAATTCAGTGTACTTGTAAGACCTCCAAACAAATCTGGGTTAGGGTTTCCGACGATAATTCGTTCTGCCTGTGAAAAATCGTTAGTTCTACCTCTATTTATAGTACCATCAGCATTGGTTGTATTCAAAATATATTCTGCATCACCATTAGCTGGATTCACACCTGCATACTCTACCATATAGAAAGAATTAATAGGCTCTCCTTCTCTAAGAATATTTTGGCCTGTGATCAAATCATCACCATTTGGTAAACTAACAATTTCATTTTTATTTGTAGCAATATTAAAACTAGTTTCCCATGTAAGGTTATCTGTTTGAACATTTATCGTATTTAACACAAATTCAAAACCTTTATTTTCTAGATTTCCAATATTCTTAAGTATTCCAGCATTATTAGGAGCACCTGTTTCATATGGAAGTCGCTGATTAAATATCAAGTCATCTGTTTTCTTAATATAATAATCGATCTCACCAGTTATTCTATTATTTAGAAATCCAAAATCAAGACCAAAATTTTGCTGTGCAGTTTCTTCCCATTTTAAATCAGGGTTATCTATTTGCGTAAAAGCAATACCCGAAACACCTCCATAATTAGTACCTCCGTAAAGAGCCAAAGAACCAAAATTAGCAGTAGGAGTATTACCATTAACCCCCCAACTGGCTCTAAGTTTTAAATTTGATAATATACTAGAATCATGCAAAAAGTTTTCTTCAGACACAATCCAACCTACCGAAACTGCAGGGAAAAATGCATTTCTTTTATCTTTACCAAATCGAGAGGATGAATCATGACGAAGAGTAGCATTTATAAGGTATCTCTTTTTAAAATCATATGATGCTCTGGCAAAATAAGCCAGCTGTGCCCAATTTGTAAAAGTACCAGCACCAGCCGAAATGGTTGCTGCACTAGAAATAGATCTAAAACTATCGGTAGGAAAACCATCTCCAGTTACCGAATTAAATCTATTTTTTAGCCTAGTATACGTCATCCCTAAAACAAAATTTAGACTAGATGCTCCACCCGATGAATAGTCATAAGTAAAATAATTATTTGTAGATAGTATTTCTGTACCATCATCTGAAGCAAAACTTTGACCATTTGTAGATTGAAATGGCGCTAATCTACCTGTATTTCTATCCACTGTCTGATATAAATAGTCATAACCAAACTCTGATCTTAAGGTTAATGATGGTAAGATATCTATATCTCCAAATACCTTCGCTAAAATCCTTCTAATCGAAGTCTTACGGAAAGAGTGTTTATCTTGCAATAAAAAATTACTATATAGTGTTCTTGTACCTGTACCATTAGTTCCATTTGGCTCACCATTTAAAAGATAAGCTGGTGATGTAGGCACTTGCGCAATAGCTTGCATAGGAGTAACAAATGCATTATCCCCTGCTATTCTATTAATTATAGTACTCGAATAACTTGCATTCACACCAACGCTAAGGCTTTTGCTAACATTGTGATCAATATTTGCTCTCATACTATAACGATTTAAACCGTTACCTCTAATAATACCTTCTGAATCATTGGCCGATCCTGATATAAAGCTCACCGTCTTTTCATTTCCACCAGAAATAGACACATTAATATCATTAATATAGCTATCTTGAAAAGCTTCCTCTTGCCAATCTGTATCGAGAGTTCTCCAATCCTGATCTCCTTCATATCTTGGCAATCTATTGTCTACCCAATCATCGGCAACAACCTGATCTCCAAATCTGTTGAATGCAGATTCTCGAAGTAATTCTTCATACTGACTTGCATTTAGCCAATCTCTTTTATTTGTTGGTTTTCCAAACGCGGTAGAAAGATCTACAGAAACCTGTGATTTTCCCTCTTTACCTCTTTTGGTTGTAATCAATATAACTCCATTCGTTCCTTTTGCGCCATAAATAGCTGTAGCCGATGCATCTTTCAAAATATCAATTGATGCTATATCATTTGGGTTTACCGTTAATAAAGGATTCAAATTTGCACCAATCGAGGACGAATTTCTATTATTCATCTCAATTCCATCAATAACATATAATGGTTCTTGAGAAGCCGATATCGAAGAAAGTCCTCTAATAATTACCTTTACACCACCTTCTAACTTACCATTAATTTGTGTAATTTGCACACCTGGTGCCTTGGCTATTAATGCATTTTGTACACTAGGTGTAGAAATACCACCTATTTGACCTGCCTCAATTTTTGACACATTACCAGTTAGCAACCGTTTTGATTGGGTACCGAATCCAACCACAACTACTTCTTCTAATACTCCTACATCTTCTTTCAGCACTACATTAATTTCATTTTGTCCCGATACAGCAATCTGCTGGGTAACAAAACCTAAATATGAATACACAAGTACTTCGCCTATATCGGCATTAATTGTGTATTGCCCGTCAAAATCTGTTTGTGTACCTGTAGATTTACCTTGTATTATAATGTTAACCCCAGGTAATGGTAGCCCTCCTTCTCCCTGGACAGTTCCAGAGATTTGTTGTTGGGCAGACATCATGCCCGATACTAAAAAAGCGAGCACAAATAGTTTGTAATGATGTAACCTCATAAATAGAATTTTTAAAAAAGATTAAACTTAAATAGTTAGTTTTATCACAAAAGGAAGAAGAGAATTACATGTATAATTACGCTTACGTTTTTACGAATTGATATAAAATTTCATAAAAAAACAACATATACTCAATTTATCTATTCTTTTATTTATGATATCATAAATATAAGCATTGTTTATTAACAATCCTTAAATTTTTAAAAATACATCATATATTGAAAGTGATTTGAATACTAAAATCAACTTGTAGATTACATTTTTAACACAAAAAAGATATTTTTTTACAAGTAAAAAATCAATATTTTAAAAAAGATTAAAAAAAATGAATCATTTGATCTAAAAAAACGTAGAAAAGAGTAAATTCTAAAAAATAAATATCAAAATTTATGCCTTTTAAAGAAAACTAATATGCAAAATCAGGGCTATTATTTTCCTTTCTTTTATTCTAAATATCGATATACCCAACAGCATACCTTATTGGTTTTCAAACAAATAAACGAGTGCGAATAAAGATAAAACGCGTTTCTGAAAAGAAAAAAACTCGCCTCTGATCTAAGATTTCTTGCGCTATGCTATGCTACAAATCGTTTTAAATATTCTGAGGGAGTAATTTGGTTATATTTTTTAAATGATTTATTAAAGGTAACTTTATTATTAAAGCCTACTTCATAGGCTACATCGATGATATTAAAACCTTTATACTTTTCTCCTTTTAAAATTTCTTTGGCTTCTTCTATTCTATATTTATTAATTAATTCAAAAAAATTAAGTCCGAAATGTTCATTTATAATCTGAGAAGTATTGTGCCTCGTAGTATCTAGTAATAGCGAAACTTTATGAAGAGTAATATCATTTTGTTTATAAATTTTCTCTTCTTTTAGCAAATACAACAGCTTTACTTTAAGCTCTAGTGACAAACTAGGTGTTAGTCCTGATTTTTCGTATTTATTATTTTTATTTTTTAGTATTTTTTCTTCTTTTTCATCTTCCGACTTTACTATTCTCAATTTTCCGAATAGTGAAGGTTGAACAAATGCAGAGTAGCTAATATATAGAACCATAACTGCTAACGAAACTACCTGTACATTAAACAAAAACCCACTACCTAAATGCAATACATTTAAAAGTGCATATATCGCATATGACAATACATATACAGCACAAAATACCATTATGTTTCGCTGCCAATTAAGTAATTGTTTCGAAAAATACAACCTCTTCTTATCCCTTCGGACATAAACATTAACCATTAAAACACCATAAATTAACAATGATAATAGCTTAGAAATTGAAATCAAAGTAAGGTATGGTCGTTCATAATTTATGACCATTCTAAGTTTTTCTTCTGCTGGTAATAAATAAACGGGCAATAACAATATTACTAGAAAAATGGTAGGAATCAAGTGTAATAGGTCCAAACGTTTGAACTTATAGTTTTGTGATGCTCTTTTAAAATAAAAATATATAATGGGGCCATATAACAGCCCAAACGTAGAGAACATAAATAACGTATGCGGCCAATAATATTCATAATTCATAAAATACAATCCCAAATGGGCCATAAAACATGAATTCAGGAGTACAAAAATACTCATTAGTAAACTAGCAGCTTTATCTGTGCCTTTACGAAAATTTAATACTATAGTTATAAAAAACCCTACAAAAGAAATATAAAAACAAAAGAGGGCAAACCACCCAAATTGTTTTAGATACTTCTCTGCAAGTTGTTTATAGGATTCTGATGTGCTTATTTGGTCAAAATTACTATGATCAACAAAAGTTACATCAAGAGTTGATTTAATATACTTTTCGATAAACTCACACGCTAATTTGGGTTGATCAATTTTGGCATAAGAAAATGCCAGTTCTTTAAATATAGCAGTAGAGTCTGCTATCTTTTCTCCTACTATAGCTTGATCAGCTTCTGTAATATATACAAAATCTGCTCCATTAGAAAACTGATCTTTAGAAAATAACAGTTTATAGGAGGTTCCATCCTCATTTCTCTCACTTGTTTCAATAATGAAACAATATCCTTTTAAAGGAATGAACAAAATAAAGATGAAAAACAAGTATGTTAATATTGTTCTTCTTTGAGTTAGCCTCACGATTGATTGATTGATGATGAATTTAACCACTAATTTACGATTTCTTTCTGTTAAAAAATTGTTATAGAAGAGTATCCCGATAATATTTTACCTAAAAAACTAGTGTTTATAGGCTTTTCGGGGTAATAAAATAAGTGAAAACCATAAAAAAAAAGTGCAAAAACAGTATTCATAAATCTATTTATCATCAAAAAAAGCTGATTATTGCTATGTTTTAGCATACAAATAAAAACTTAGAAAGAATATATAAGATTAGATAATTTCAAAATCCTCAATTGAACGTTTTTATCCTCTAAAAAATGACATTTTTCTAAAAATTTCAACAAAAATTTCAATTTTGGTAAACTTTCTCATACTATATATTTTCTTCAATAATAGTATATAAGGTAACAAGCATAAATATGATTATAGCTTTTTTGCTTCTTCCCAAAAAACATCCATTTCGGCAAGTGTCATATCTCTAAGGCTTTTATTATTTTCTTTTGCTTTTGACTCTAAATACTGAAACCTCTTTATAAATTTTTTGTTCGTACGTTCTAATGAATCTTCTGGGTTTACCTTAAGAAAACGAGCATAATTAATCATAGAAAAAAGAACATCTCCAAATTCTGATTCTATTTTTTCCTGGTCCTCTACTTCTATTTCGTGTTGTAATTCATCAAGTTCTTCTTTAAGTTTTTCAAATACCTGATAAGGTTCTTCCCAGTCAAACCCTACTCCAGCCACTTTATCCTGAATTCTGCTTGCCTTTACCATTGCTGGTAAAGATTGAGGAACTCCTTCGAGAACACTATTTTTTCCTTCTTTAAGTTTTAAATTTTCCCAATTACGCTTTACATCTTCCTCATTATCAACAGTAACATCTCCATAAATATGAGGATGCCTATGGACTAATTTTTCGCAAATCTCGTTGGCTACATCTGCAATATCAAAAGCTTTTGTTTCGCTCCCAATTTTAGCATAAAACACGATATGTAATAACAAATCTCCAAGCTCTTTTTTTATTTCTTCCAGATCATTATCTAAAATTGCATCACCAAGCTCATAAGTCTCTTCTATAGTTAAATGTCTTAACGACTGAAATGTTTGTTTTTTATCCCACGGACATTGCTCACGAAGCTCATCCATGATAGTTAATAATCTATCAAAAGCTTGAAGCTGATCTTCTCTTGAGTTCATTTATCTTTTTATTTCAAAAGTAATGTTTTATCAAAAATTAGGTTTAGTTTTAATATATTATAATTTTACCCTCCTAAAAAAACATATCTTAATGACACTGATGTCTCAAAAAAAAATCCTTTTCGCATGTATACCTGCGGATGGGCATTTTAATCCTATGACAGCTATAGCTATTCACCTCAAAGCAAAAGGATATGATGTAAGATGGTATACTGGAGAGGGGTATAAAAATAAGCTACACCAAATGGGAATACCGTATTTACCATTTCGAAATGCACAGGAGCTTAAAATAGAAGAAATAGATCAAATGTATCCTGATCGAAAAATGCTAAAAGGAATTGCACACATTAAGTTCGATATCATTAATCTGTTTATTAATAGAATGAAAGGTTACTATGAAGATATAGCAGAAATACATGAAATTTTTCCATTTGACATTTTGGTATGTGACAACACTTTTCCCGGATCTATTGTTAAGAAAAAACTTAACGTGCCTATTGCTAGTATAGGGGTTGTACCTTTAGCACTTTCTGCGCCCGACATTCCCTTATATGGCATTGGTCATCAGCCTGCTACAACATTTTTCGGCAAGAGAAAACAGAATTTTATAAAGCTAATGGCAGACAAGCTTATTTTTAACGAAACAAGAGTTGCATATAATCAGTTATTGCGTTCATTGGATTTACCTGAAGAAGAAAACCTAACTATTTTTGATGTCGCCCCTTTACAATCGGATGTTTTTTTGCAAAACGGGATTCCTGAAATCGATTATCCAAGGTATAGTCTTCCGGCTTCTATAAAATATGTTGGTGTACTACAAGTACAAACTAACAATAAAAATCAAAAGGTAAAAAAAGATTGGAGCACTATTCTAGACACCTCTAAAAAAGTCATATTGGTATCTCAGGGAACTGTAGAAAAAAATCTAGATAAACTTATCATTCCATCTCTAGAAGCTTTTAAAGATTCAGATTACATAGTTCTGGTAGCCACGGGCTATACCAATACTAAAGATTTACAAAAACGATATCCTCAACAACATTATTATATCGAAGATTTTATAGCTTATGATTCTGTAATGCCTCATATAGATGTTTTTATTATGAATGGAGGATACGGCAGTGCCTTACTTAGCATTAAACACGGTGTGCCAATGATAACTGCAGGAGTTAATGAAGGTAAAAATGAGATCTGTTCCAGAATGGATTATTCTGGGATTAGTATCGATCTAAAAACAGAAAAACCTCGAGTAATTACAATACAAAATGCTACCGAAAAAATATTAGGAACAGATAAATATCTAGAAACGATACTGACCATACAGCAACGTATGAATTCTTATGATACCCTAAATATCTGCGAGCAACATATTACTTGTCTTATTTCAGAATGAAAAAAGATTTTTATAAGGAAACACCGTTCATTTTATGCTGTATAGTATTGAATTCAATTATCATATCTTCCAGTATAGCAGCTACTGGTTTAATGTCATGAATTAATCCTGACACTTGTCCTATCTCTAATTCTCCTTCAATTAGATCTCCTTCAAACATACCTCTTTTCGCCCGGGCACGCCCTAATAGTGTTTTTAACTCATCTACCGAAGGCGCCGTAGCATATAATGCTTCTACATCCTGATAAAATTTATTTTTAAGTAGCCTTACCGGGGCTAACTCCTTTAGAGTAAGTTGCGTATCTCCTTCTTTTGCCTCTACCACCATATTTTTAAAATTGATATGTGAAGATGCTTCCTCACTTGCCACAAAACGACTTCCTATCTGAACACCATCTGCTCCCAGAGCCATAACAGCATACATAGCCGCACCTGTAGCAATACCTCCGGCTGCGATTAAAGGAACATTTATTCTTTCTTTGACCATAGGAATCAATGCTAATGTAGTAGTCTCATCTCTTCCATTATGCCCTCCTGCTTCAAATCCTTCTGCTACCACTGCATCAACACCAGCCTCTTGTGCTTTTAAAGCAAATTTAAGGCTGCTTACTACATGTACTACTGTAATTCCTTTTTCTTTAAGGTAAGAAGTATATATTTTTGGATTCCCGGCAGAGGTAAATACTATTTTTACACCTTCTTCGATAATAATCTGTATAGCCTCTTCCAAATTAGGATATAACATCGGAATATTTACTCCGAAAGGTTTACTGGTTGCTTTTTTACATTTCTGAATATGCTCTCTAAGTACATCTGGATACATAGATCCCGATCCTATAAGCCCCAAGCCTCCTGAGTTACTCACTGCACTTGCTAACCTCCAACCACTTGCCCATATCATCCCCCCTTGTATTATTGGGTATTGAATATCAAATAGCTCTTTAATTTTGTTCATACTATATAAATATGTGTAGTTTAATTTTTATGAGATTACTCCAGACCCAACTAATTCATCTTCGATATACCATGCTACAAATTGACCTTCGGTTATTGCGCTTTGATCATTTTCAAAAACCACATATACTCCAGAATCAACCCTATACAATGTAGCTTTCTCTAATGGTTGTCTATATCGAATTCTCGCCATTACTTCTAGCTCTTCATCTATCATTAATTTAAGATCATCTCTCACCCAATGCAGCTCTTCTATAGCTATAAACAAAGCTTTTCTATATAATCCAGGATGTTTTTTTCCCTGACCTGTATAAATAGTATTCGTTTCTACATCGGTTTCTATTACGAAAAGTGGTTCTGGAGTACCTCCAACCGCCAAACCTTTACGTTGTCCTTTAGTATAAAAATGTGCACCCTGATGTTTTCCTACTACCTTACCATCATTAATATCATACGTATATTTGTTAGATAAAAACTCTAATTCGTCTCTTTTGGATACAAATTGAGGGCGTTCTCGTTGGTATTTTTTTTCTGAAGGAGATATTTCAATAATATTTCCTTGTTTTGGTTGTAATTTTTGTTGAAGAAATTCTGGCAGTCTAACTTTCCCAATAAAGCATAATCCCTGAGAGTCCTTTTTATTTGCAGTTGCTAAGCCTTGCGCTTTGGCAATATCTCTAACTTCGGGTTTCAGTAATTCACCTACAGGAAAAAGTGTTTTTGCCAGTTGTTCCTGAGATAGTTGACATAAAAAATAAGATTGATCTTTATTAGGGTCTTTTCCTTCTAATAAACGATATACTTCTTTTCCTTCTTTTATAATAGTATCTTTTCTACAATAATGTCCTGTAGCTACATAATCTGCTCCAAGCGATAATGCAATTTTTAGGAAAACATCAAATTTGATTTCACGATTACATAATACATCCGGATTTGGTGTACGTCCTTTCTCATATTCATTGAACATATAATCAACTATACGTTCCTTATACTCTTCACTAAGATCAACAGTCTGAAATGGTATTCCTAATTTTTCTGCTACCAATAATGCATCATTACTATCATCTAACCAAGGGCATTCATCAGATATTGTAACCGAGTCATCATGCCAGTTTTTCATAAACAAGCCAATAACTTCATACCCCTGTTCTTTAAGTAAATATGCGGCTACACTAGAATCAACTCCACCCGATAATCCTACGATTACTCTCTTCATCAAAAATGCTGTATTTAATCTTTAAAATTTTTATGCAAAAGTAATAAATAAAAAAAGCAATGCTAGTGCAATGCTTTATGGTTTTATCTATAATGGTATTTTATATATCAATCCTAAAACCCTCTTTTTTGAACCGGAAATAATTTTTGTTCAGAGAGTTTTCCTTCTTTATAGTAGTTCCACATACCATCTTTACGTCCTCTTTTATAATTTCCTTCGATAATCAATATTCCGTTTGTATCATAATACTTAGTAATCCCATGTAACTGGTCATTTTCATAGGTAAATTCTTTTATGATCACACCTGTATCAGAATACATAATTCTTTTTCCGTTTTGCTTGCCATTGATATACAGAGCTTTTTCGGTTAACTGGCCATTTTCAAAATAGGTAAGTTGTTCTCCTTCTAATTTTCCAGATTGGTATTGTTCGGTCATCATAATCTTATCAGATCCTTTATGGTAATATTTCCATATTCCTATTCGGTTTTTACCAATCATCTGACCCTCACTTATTACTTTCCCTTTTTGAGTAAAGTATTTAACGCCAACTGTATCGTTATCTTTTGAGAACGTTTTAATTGCAGTAGGAAACTCCCCATTAATAGGTTTGTAAAATTTAAATTCTCCTATTTCTTTTCCGTGATCAAATTTTCCTTCATAGCGAAGCTGGTCGCTATCTTTGTATTTTTTTTGCCATTTACCATGCCGTTTACCATTAGCATCAAATGCATTATATTTTTGACCTAAAACAGAGCAACATACAAGAAAAGATAAACTACAAAATAAAAATATACTTCGCATAACTACAATTTAATTTGGGACATTATTTCAACAAATCTAATCTCCAAAAAGTATACCAATAATATAAAATCAAATTCACAAAACGAAGGTTAAATTAAAAAAAAGCTCCTTATTCAGGAGCTTTTCTAAAATATATGAACATTAAGGTTATTTCTTTTTTGTCTTTTGTTGTTGTTCTGCCTGTTCCATTAATTCCTTCATTTTTTTCTGAAACTTACCTTGTTTCTTAGGTTTCTTCTTATTTTCTTGAATCTTGGCATGAATCTTATCTTCATCAATAATTACATTTTTAATGACTAACATAATCCCTATAGTAATTAGGTTAGAAATAAAATAGTACAATGATAAACCACTTGCATAGTTATTAAAGAAAAACAACATCATTAATGGAGATAAATACATAATAAATTTCATATTAGGCATCCCTGGTTGTTGTGTTTGCATTGTTTGCCCTGTAGTCATCATCATGTAGATAAAAATAGCTACCGATGCCAGTATAGGAAACAAACTGATATGATCTCCATAAAAAGGTATAGTAAATGGCAGCTCTGCTATAGTATCATAACTAGATAAATCATCTGCCCACAAGAAACTTTTTTGTCGTAATTGAAATGCACTTGGGAAGAAATTGAATAAGGCATAAAAAACAGGAATCTGCATTACCGCAGGTAAACAACCGCTCATCGGGTTAACCCCTGCTTTGCCATAAAGAGCCATTGTTTCTTGTTGCCTCTTCATCGCATTATCCTTATGTTTTTCGTTAATTTCTGTAATCTCTGGTCGTAAAACTTTCATTTTAGCCTGTGATAAATATGACTTGTACGTAACGGGAGATAAAATGATACGTACAATAATGGTCATCACAATAATAGCGATCCCATAAGGCAGAAAACCACTTAAAAATGCAAAAAACGGTATAAACAAATACTTATTTATTATCCCAAAAATTCCCCAACCTAGAGGTACTATCTCATCAAGATTACGCTCATAAGTATTTAAAATTCTATAATCAGTAGGACCATAATACCAATCCATTGAATAATTAAGTTCTCCTCCTTGTAGCTCTAAAGGCATAGAGGCAGAAAATTCTTTGGTTACTTTTATATCTTTATCATCCAACTCGCTTGAGTTTGCTATATTTTTAGAAGTAAAAGATGCTTTTTTGAATGGAGTATCTGTTAGCAGCACAGAAGTAAAGAAATGTTGTTTAAAAGCTATCCAACTCACATCTTGCTCTTCGTCATCTGCAAACTCTCCTTGCCCTAAATAGTCATCTTTATCACCATCATATTCATATAAAACCTCGGTATATCGATTTTCATATGTTGCGCTTTTAGCATGTCTTATCCCCTGAAGTTTCCAATCCAGGTTTACTGTTTGACTACTATTAATTACTTGTTGTAACCCTTGAGATCGAACTGTAAAATCAACCATATACTCATCTGGTTTCAGTTCATATCGATATTCTAGAAATTTGGTGTTCGAAACCTTTAGTTTCATAGATAAGATTGTATTCTCTCCATTTTTGGTTACCGTAGGTTCAAAGAATAAATCTTTTGTATTTAAGATTCTATTATCTGTAGTTCCAAAATTAATATTGAAAGAAGCATTTTTCCCGTCCTTAATCAGATAAACAGGAACCGAATCATAGGTTTTAAAGTTTTTTAATAATGCTTCAGAGATATACCCTCCTCTATTATTTACTTTAAGGCTCAAAACTTCATTCTCAATCTTGGTGAATTCATCTTTGGCCGAAGGTAAACTAGCAGAATACGAAAATGCTCCTAATTGCGATTTTGCATTAGATAATGCAACCGAATCTAATGGATTTGCTATGATAGCTTCGCTTTCTTTTACAAAATCTGTAGTTTTTTCCTTGTCTGTTTTTGTCTCTGACTCTAACTGTTCTTTTTTAGCTTTTTCTGCCTCAATTTCTTCTGGAGTTGGTTGATTTAGGTAGAACATCCAAACGATGATTCCAAAAATAAGTGCAAATCCAATTATCGAATTAAGATCAAATTTCTTTTCTTCCATGTATTGATGTATAAAAAGCCTTTATCTGATATCTCAGAAAGGCTTTTAGAATTATATATTGTTATTTTGTTGTCAATTATCTAGCCAATTACTATCCTTGTGACACTTTGGCACTCTTATCACTTTTTGAATATTCTACAGCGGCTCTTATAAAAGCAATAAACAAAGGATGTGGGTTTGCAACTGTACTCTTATACTCTGGATGGTATTGAACCCCAACAAACCAAGGATGATCTGGGATCTCTACAATTTCTACCAATCCAGTTTTTGGATTAACCCCTGTAGTACTAAGTCCTGCTTTTTCTAATTGTTCTTTATAATTATTATTATATTCATACCTATGGCGATGGCGTTCGGCTATCATAGATTTCCCGTATGCTTCAAACACTTTACTGTTTTCTTTCAATTCACAATCCCAAGAACCTAATCGCATAGTACCTCCCATATCGGTAATATTCTTTTGCTCTTCCATAATATCAATTACTGGATGTAGAGTATTTTCATCTACTTCTACAGAAGAAGCTTCTTTAATTCCCATAACATTACGAGAATACTCAATAACTGCCATTTGCATTCCTAAACAAATTCCAAAAAATGGGAGTTTATTTTCTCTAGCAAATTGCACTGCTTTTATTTTTCCTTCTGTCCCACGTTCACCAAATCCCGGTGCTACCAAAATACCATCTAAGTGAGCTATTTCATTTTCTATTGTATCGTTAGTAATATACTCAGAATGTATACTTACCACATTTACTTTCACTTCATTTTCTGCACCTGCATGAATGAAAGCTTCTAAAATCGATTTATAAGAATCTTGTAGTTCTACATATTTACCTATAAGTCCAATAGTGACCTGGCATTTTGGATTTTTATGCCTCTGCAAAAATTTATTCCAGTTTTCTAAATCCGGAGTATCATCATCTTGAAGTACCAGTTGTCTAAGAACTACTTTATCCAGACCTTCTTCTAACATTAGATTAGGTACATCATAAATTGTAGATGCATCTATAGATTGTATTACTGCTTCTTGTCTAACATTACAAAAAAGCGCTAGTTTTTTACGTAAATCATCAGAGAGTTCATGCTCGGTTCTACATACCAAAATATCTGCTTTGATCCCACTTTCCATCAATGTTTTCACACTATGCTGAGTAGGCTTTGTTTTTAACTCTCCAGCTGCAGAAAGATATGGAATTAAAGTTAAATGAATCACTAAAGCATTAGTATCCCCAAGTTCCCATTTTAATTGACGTACAGCTTCTATATACGGTAAAGACTCTATATCACCAACGGTTCCTCCTATTTCGGTAATTACAATATCGTAGGATCCGCTTTTACCCAGAATCTGTATTCTTTCCTTTATTTCGTTTGTAATGTGCGGAACAACCTGAACTGTTTTTCCTAAAAATTCTCCTCTTCTTTCTTTTTGAATAACACTTTGATATATTCTTCCTGTAGTTACATTATTGGCTTGAGAGGTTGGCGTGTTCAGAAAACGCTCATAATGCCCCAGATCAAGATCAGTTTCTGCTCCATCGTCGGTTACATAGCATTCACCATGTTCATATGGATTCAAGGTTCCCGGATCAACATTAATATATGGATCCAGTTTCTGAATTGTAACCCTGTATCCTCTTGCTTGTAATAATTTTGCCAGAGAAGCTGCTATAATCCCCTTTCCTAAAGAAGAAGACACACCTCCGGTTACAAAAACATATTTGGTATTAGCCATGTAAACTAAATATTTAGTAAGATTGTATTAAAATTTTGCGCAAAAATACAAAGAAGTCATCAAATCATACATCGAAAATCGATCAATATTATGTAACTTATCCATATTCCTTCAACAACTTAAAAATTTGAAAATGAATTCACAACATATATAAAAAAATAAAATCCTGCCTCACGACAGGATTTTATTATAAAAAATTATGTTCTTATTCTTCTTCTTCAGTAACTTTCTCTTCTTCTATTTCATCAAAATCTGTTAATCCTTTGGATTGTAAAATATTATACCATTGAATTACTTTTTTCATATCGCTAGCATACACTCTATCCTCATCATAATCTGGTAGCACTTCGCTAAAATAAGCTTCTAATTTGTCTTTAGATTCTTTGTGACTTATAGCTTTTTCGCCATTTTCTTTTTCAAAAATCTTTTTAAAGATTTCTCGTAAGGGAACTTCTTCTGTAAATGTATAAATTGCAATTTCGCTAAGCACACTTACATTGTGTCTTATACTTACCGATAACCTTTTTCCATCTAATAAAGATTCTGCTAAAAATCCACTTCGAGTTTGAGTTTTTAACTCATATAAACCAGGTTTACCCGAAATTGCTAATATTTTATCTAAGCTCATATATTTTTATCTATTTATGATATATTTCTTTTTAAAGATCAGACCTGTATTAACGCAGATCGATAAGGAATTTACACGCCAATTATTTCAATTACTATTAAAATTTTTAAAGCTTGTTCATCTTCCTCACAAAGTTGGCAAATATCAGTAGTTCGTTTTAAAAAATCAAACATTTAACCAACATAAATATTAAAAGTAGCCTGTGATTACCTACCTTTTTTTAGTAAAGGGAATCGCATTCTGTATTCTGAATTAATTTTCCCTTTAGAAATATTTGCCAGTTTCCCTTTTATTAAACGCTTTTTAAGGCTCGATAGTTTGTCTGTGAATAAAACACCTTCGATATGATCATATTCATGCTGAATTACTCTTGCTGCCAGCCCGCCATAAGTCTCGGTATGCTCTACAAAATTCTCATCAAAATAGTGAATTTTTATAGTTTCATTACGAAATACATCCTCTCGTATTTCAGGAATGCTTAAACATCCTTCGGCAAAAGCCCACTCCTCACCTGTTTCTTCTAAAATAGTAGCATTAATAAATACTTTTTTAAAATTCTTTAACCGATCTGCTTCTTCTTTAGATAATTCTTCATCTTCAGAAAAGGGTTCTGCATCAACAATAAATAATCGAATAGGAAGTCCAATCTGTGGAGCTGCTAACCCTACTCCATGTGCATTATACATGGTCTTAAACATATTATCCAGCAATTCTGATAATTTGGGATAATCTTTGGTTATCTCTTTTCCTTTTTTCTTCAATACCGGATCTCCGTATGCTACAATGGGAAGTATCATATTTTATTTCTTATTTCTAATTATTTATCGATTATACAAATAATCTTGCAGTATAATCGTCGCACTAATCTGATCTACTAATGCTTTATCTCTTCTTTTCTTTTTTGAAATACCACTAGCTATCATTGTATCAAAAGCAATTTTAGAGGTAAAGCGTTCATCAATTCTTTTTACAGGAATATCTGGAAGTAATTTATTCAATTTCTCTAAAAAAGGTAAAATTAACTGTTCGCTTTCTGAAGCTTCTCCATGCAACCTTTTAGGTTCTCCTACTATAAAAAGCTCGACCTCTTCCTTAGACACATAATCCTTTAACCATAACAATAAATCACCAGTATCGACAGTAGTCAACCCAGAAGCGATAATCTGCAATTCATCTGTAACTGCAATCCCGCAACGTTTTCCTCCATAATCAATCGCTAAAATCCGTGGCATTCCTTTTTTTTGCAAAAATATAATATTATTACAAAACGACACTTATTTATTAATGGTTTCCTAAAATATCTATAATAGATACTTTTTTCAAAGGAAGCTGTTATCTTTACCAAAATTTTTTATTCGATGAACCAACTAAAAGAAACCATAGAAAAAGCCTGGGAAAACAGAGAGCTTTTAAAAGAATCAAATACGCAAAGTGCAATACGTGAAATAATTAACTTATTGGACTCTGGAAAACTTAGAGTTGCAGAACCTGTAGAAGGTGGCTGGCAAGTAAATGAATGGGTAAAAAAAGGAGTAGTACTATATTTTCCTATTCAAAAAATGGAAACTCTAGAAGCCGGAATTTTTGAATATCACGATAAAATTCCATTAAAAAAAGGATATGAAGCCAAAGGAATTCGCGTAGTTCCTAATGCTGTTGCACGTCACGGTGCTTACATCTCTCCTGGCACTATCTTAATGCCTAGCTATGTAAATATAGGAGCCTATGTAGATCAAGGAACTATGGTAGATACATGGGCAACTGTGGGTAGCTGTGCTCAAATAGGAAAAAATGTTCATCTTAGTGGTGGTGTTGGCATTGGTGGTGTTTTAGAGCCATTACAGGCTGCTCCTGTAATTATAGAGGACAATGCATTTATAGGATCTAGATGTATTGTAGTTGAAGGAGTTCGAGTAGAAAAAGAAGCTGTGTTAGGTGCTAATGTAGTATTAACAGCGTCTACCAAGATCATTGATGTTACAGGAAATACTCCTGTAGAAAGAAAAGGAATTGTTCCTGCTGGATCTGTTGTAATCCCAGGAAGTTATACAAAGAAATTTGCTGCTGGAGAATTTAATGTACCTTGCGCTTTAATTATTGGAAAACGTAAGGAAAGTACAGACAAGAAAACTTCACTTAATGATGCTCTTCGTGAATATGATGTAGCCGTATAGTGTAAAGCATATAGAAAGAAACTTGAGCTTGTCTTCTCTTTTTTAAGACAAGCTCAATTATTTTGATCAATAGCATATGAAGATTTTGGTTATTCAACAAAAGATGATTGGTGATGTGCTCACAAGTACTATTATTTGTGAAGCATTACGAAAAGAACACCCTAATGCTACTATTGATTTTTTGGTGAACTCTAATACTAAATCTGTCATAACAGAAAATCCATTTTTTGATCATATCATAGAGTTTAAAAATGAATTTCAAAATGACAAAAGGGCTTTTTACACTTTTTTAAAAGAAATACGAAAGTCCAAATATGATCATGTAATCGATGTATATGGGAAATTAGAAAGCAATCTTATCACTTTATTTTCTGGTGCTTCAAAAAGAGTATCTTTCTATAAATGGTACACTCAGTTTTTGTATACCAAAACCATTAAAAGAAATCTTGTTCCTATTACAAATGCTAGTATAGCCATTGAAAACAGATTACGTTTGGTTTTTCCTGAAAACAGAATTACTTCTGAGATTACGAGACCAAAAATATTTTTAACTAAAGAAGAAAAAGAAAAAGCTCGTGAGTTTTTAGAATCTAATGGAATTGTTACCAAGACGCCATTAATAATGATTAGTGTTTTGGGTAGTGAAATGAGAAAAACACTTCCTTTCGAATATATGGCTGAAACTATAGATGCAGTTGTTAAGAATACAGGGGCAAATATTCTTTTTAATTATATCCCAAATCAAGAAAAAGATGCCCGCACAATCTACAACCATACCATGCCTAAAACACAGAGGCATATTCATTTTGATGTATTCGCCAAAAGTTTACGAGGATTCCTTGCAATTCTCTCTCATTGTGATGCATTAATAGGCAACGAAGGAGGAGCTGTAAATATGGCCAAAGCACTTGACATACCTACTTTTACTATTTTTTCTCCCTGGATTCATAAAAAACATTGGAATATGTTTGAGGATGGAGAAAGGCAAACATCGGTTCACTTATCTGATTATATGCCTGAATTATTTTTAAACAAAAACACTAAAGAACTCAAAAAGAAGTCCTTAGAACTTTACCCTTATTTCAAAACAGAATTGTTCATTAATCAATTATATATTTTTTTAAGTAAAAACTTGTAATTTGCATTTTTAAAACTAAACTATCATAGAAAAAGACGTTTTACATAGAGAAAAAATTACAGCTATAGTCCCATGCTATAATGAAGAACACAATATCAAAGATGTATTAGAATCAGTTTCATTTGCTGATGAAATTATGGTTGTTGATTCTTTTAGCACAGATAAAACGGTCGAAATCGCAAGAGAATATACAGATTTCATTATCCAAAGAAAATTTGATTATCCTTCATTTCAAAAAAATTGGGCTATTCCGCAAGCTACGCACCAATGGATATTATTAGTTGATGCAGACGAAAGAGTAACCCCTGAGCTTAAAAATGAAGTCTTGGAGGTATTAAAAGATCCCGGAAAAGATAATTATGTAGCATACTGGATAAAGCGAATGAATCATTTTATGGGAGAAAGAATACACTATAGTGGCTGGCGAAATGATAAAGTTATTCGACTATTTCATAGAGATAAATGTAAGTATGATGACAGGCATGTACATGAAGAAATTGTTACTCCGGGTAA
Organism: Aquimarina megaterium XH134; assembly: GCF_000520975.1. Taxonomy (GTDB): domain Bacteria; phylum Bacteroidota; class Bacteroidia; order Flavobacteriales; family Flavobacteriaceae; genus Aquimarina; species Aquimarina megaterium. The sequence continues at coordinate 24,728 of NZ_JACB01000050.1, read as the reverse complement.
AATAGGAATATTAAAAAACAAATTTTACCACAATACATATACTACTTTTGACGCTTATATCAATAAGTTAAACAGATATGCCTCTTGGCAAGCAGAAGATTATGACAAAAAAACAAAACGATTAACACCATATCATTTTGTTATAAAACCACTTTGGGCATTTTTTAAACATTACATTATACAAAGCGGATTTAGAGATGGTGTTCCTGGTTTAGTCATAGGTTATGTTCAGGCATATGCAGTTTTTATGAGATATGTAAAGCTTTGGTTATTTAGGAAAAATCGAAAATAACATGTAAAGGTTTCTCTATTTTTTCTCAGAAAAAAATTCTTCCTTTAAAAAAAACCAGGCTTATCAGGTTTTTTCGAGGTTCTTCTTTATTTTAGAATACATAGTATATAACAGATATAGTTTTGAATAAAAATTGTTTAAAACTATATCAAATATGAAGAAACAACTTGTATACCTATTTTGTCTATTTTACCTTGGAAGCTATGCTCAGGAAAAATTTTCAATAAGTGGATATGTAAAAGACAATCTTTCTGGGGAAAAACTACTGGGAGTTAATATTATTATTAATAATACTTACGGAACTACCACAAACGACTATGGTTTTTATTCTATAAATCTAAAAAAAGGCATTCACCAAATTGAAATTAGCTATTTAGGATATAAAACCATTAGTAAAGAGATTAGTATAACTGGCAATCAGAAAATAGACTTCGATCTCTCCGAAGAATTGGCAGAATTAGATGAGATTATAATTTCTTCTAATACAACCCGAAAGAATATCGAGTCGACTGAAATGAGTGTGATATCCTTAAAAGGAGAAACCATCAAAAAACTACCCGCTATACTTGGTGAGCCAGATGTACTAAAATCACTTCAATTATTACCCGGCGTATCCAGTGTTAATGAGGCTTCTTCTGGATTTAATGTAAGAGGTGGCTCTGTTGATCAAAACCTTATACTTCTTGACGAAGCTACTATTTATAATGCCTCTCATCTGTTTGGTTTTTTCTCTGTCTTTAATTCTAATGCTATTAAAAATGCAAAGCTATACAAAGGAGGAATCCCATCAATATATGGAGGTAGATTATCATCGGTACTAGATATTAAACAACGAGAGGGTAATACCAAAGATTTTGGTGGAGAAATAGGAGTTGGTTTAATTTCGGCAAAAGCACTTATAGAAGGGCCAATATTAAAAGGGAATAAAGAAGAAGCTTCTGGAAGCTATATGCTCGCAGGCAGAAGGTCTTATATTGACTTGTTTACTTTTCTTACCGATGATTTTAAAAATAGTTCGCTTTTTTTCTATGACCTCAACCTTAAATCGAATTACAATATTAATGCTAACAACCGTTTATTTTTATCAGGATATTTTGGCAGGGATAAATTCGAGCTAGATAAGTTTTTAGGAACCATATGGGGAAACACATCGGCATCCTTACGCTGGACTAGTATTCTTAACGAAAAACTCTTTTTGCAAACCTCTGCTATCTATAGCAATTACGATTACAACCTTGATAATTTGAGAACAGGATCTGAGTTTAGATGGAAATCCAGTATTACTAACTATAATTTCAAACCAAGGTTATCCTGGTTTATTAATAACAATAATACTCTTAAAACAGGTATCGATATTACATATTATAATTTCAAACCAGGGAAAATATCTCCTTTTAAAGGCTCTACTATTAATGAGGAAGAATTTAGTCAGAAATTTGGTTTAGAAAATGGTATTTATGCCGATTTAAAACAAAAACTTTCTAAAGATTTAAGTTTGCAATATGGAGTACGTTGGTCAAATTTCTCAAGGTTAGGAAAGGGAGACATTCGTGAATATAATACAGGAACTCCTCTTACCTATAACGCAGAACAAGATATTTATGAAGAAAATGAAGTTACACAGATCACAAATTATAGCTCTGGAAAACGCATTAAAACATTTAATGGTTTTGAACCTAGAATTTCTATTAGATACCTTTTAAACGAATCTAATTCTTTAAAACTAAGTTATAATAAAATGTATCAATATTTACATCTTATTTCTAATACTACTTCTCCTACTCCTCTAGATGTATGGTCGCCCAGTGGCCCGTATTTATCGCCACAATCAGCAGATCAGCTCGCACTTGGGTATTTTAAATCTTTTAAAAAAGGGAAATATGATCTAAGCCTTGAAACTTATTATAAAAAACTAAAAGATGTAACCGATTTTATTGACGGAGCAGATCTTTTATTTACTGAAGAAATAGAAACTCAGGTCGTACAAGGAAAAGGAAGAGCATACGGACTGGAAGTACAACTTAATAAAAACGAAGGCAAGCTTACGGGATGGTTGAGCTATACCCTCGCTCGCTCTGAAAACAAAGTACTGGGTATTAATAACAACAAATATTACCCCAGCAATAGTGATCAATTACACGAACTAAACCTGGTAGGTTTTTATAAACTTAATAATAGGTGGGATTTTGGAGTAAACTTCATTTTTGGCTCAGGAAGGCCCGTTACTTACCCTACAGGACGATATACACAAAGTGGACTAGTGGTAGCCGATTATAACAATAGAAATGGCAATCGATTACCTACATATCACAGATTAGATATTTCTGCAACATTAAATCCAAAAAAAGGTAAAAAAGGAAAATGGGTTTTCAGTATTGTTAATGTGTATAACAGGCAAAATGCAGCCTCGATCTATTTCAATGAAATTGGCGAAACTAACAACGTAGAGATAGCTACGGGAATGACACAAGCAACCAAATTATCATTCTTTGGGATCGTACCTAGTATATCATACGAATTCAAATTTTAAAAATTATTAGCATGAAAAATATAATCACCATACTGTTTACGTTATTAATTATAATCGTTTCTTCTTGTGAAACAGATGTTACCAACGATATCTCTCTAGTCGAAACACCACCTCAACTAGTAATTGATGGAGGTTTAGAACGAAATATCAAGGCTTCCGTTACCACACAACAAATAAGATTACTAACCACAGCACCCTTTTTATCTAATAAAGATTTTCCTTTTATTAGTGATGCTCAGGTTACTATATCTAACAGTGCAAATTCCTGGATTTTTGAACATACAAACAATGGATTTTATGAAAACTCAGACATAGTCCTGGAAATCGGAAATACCTATACTATCACAATCTTATGGAAAGGAGAAACATACCAAGGAACAGATACGCTACAGGAAGAAGTACCCAAATTCGATAAGTTTTATTTTGAGTTTGAAGAAGAAACCGTTTTTGCAGACGAAGGGTACTATATAAAGTTTGATACAACCGACCCTATTAATGTTCAAAATTTTTACCATTACAGACTCTTCAAAAATAATGAGTTCGTCACCGTTCCCGACCCGGGGAATAGCCAAGTATTAGTCGTATCTGATGAATTTTTTGATGGAAAACAACGTATTGGGGTTAAACCTAACGAAGATATCTTTTTTGAAATTGGAGATATTGCAACCGCTCAGCAATTATCAATATCAGAGCCTTATTTTGATTACCTTAAAGAATTATTTACTCAAACCGGAAACTTAGGAAATCCAATAGTTGGTAATCCTCCTCCGGCATCAATACGAGGAAATTTGATAAATTTAGACAATAGTAGCAATCGCGCCCTTGGGTATTTTTATGTAGTAGATGTAGAAGAAGATACTGTAACCATTACTGAAAACTAAAATAAAATAGTATACATTGAAAAGTAACAGAATATATTTTTATCTACTTATCATTCTTTTGTTGAATGCTCTTCATCTTATTAGTGAAATCTATACCGATGGTTTAGAAGAAGGTATCATTGAAACCTTAATTCTGTTACCAGTTAGTTTTCTTTTTACTTTATTTGTCTTTTGGTCAAGATTGTATATCAAAAACACTATTGCAAACAAAATTATAACAGGTAAAAACAAAATACACTTTTTAAGCTTCTGGGCTATAGTTATTACAATCAAAACCCTAGTATTAACTTTCGTTTTAAAAGGATTCAGCACTTACTTTTTTAATGATGATGAAGACCCCGAACCTTTCTTTGATTTAGCTTTTTGGGCAGTATTACTTGCCTGTTTCTCTATAATCGTATTTGTATATTTTATAGAGATCTTTCTTGAGTCTCAAAAAGAAAAACAAGATATTAAAGTAAAACTAACCCAGTACCAAAGTGAAAAATCTATAGCTCAATATTTGGCCTTAAAGAAACAATTAAACCCCCACTTTCTTTTTAATAGTTTTAATAGTCTTTTGGGTTTAATTAGTATTGACAGCAAAAAGGCTGAATATTTTTTACAAGAACTATCTAATATCTACAGGTATAATTTAACCCAAAGTGAAGAAGTTGTAGTAACATTAAGGAAAGAGCTTAAACTAATATACTCCTACATGTCTTTACAAAAAATAAGGTTTGGAGAACACATAACTCTTGAAGATCATATCGAAGAAGCTAAACTTAATTTTTTACTACCTCCTATGACTTTAGAGTTGTTATTGGAGAATGCCATAAAACATAATATCATCGAAAGTAATAAACCGCTAAAAATATCTATCATAAGTGAAGGGAATAGTATTAAAGTAATGAACAACTTTCAACCTAAGAATCATCATTACGAAAAGTCATTAGGAATAGGGTTAAAAAATCTAATCAATCAATATAAAATGCTGCATCCAGAAATTCCGCATTTTAAAATAATCAATGGTAATTATATTGCTTATATTCCTCTAATAGAGCCTGAATTATGATAAAAAGTATTATTATAGAAGACGAAAGTATTGCTGCCATTAGGTTACAGAACTTAATTCAAGAAGTTAATGAGCAAATTATAATCACAAAAGTACTTTCTTCTGTAAACGAATCTATACAATATCTATCTACAGAAAATCCCGATCTCATTTTTTTAGATATTAATTTATCCGACGGGTATTCTTTCGAAATTTTTAAAATACTAGATATTAATGTTCCTATAATATTTACAACCGCATACTCTGAATATGCTATCAAAGCTTTTGAACAAAATAGCATTGATTATCTTTTAAAGCCAGTTACCAAAGAAACACTACAACGTAGTATAAATAAGTTTTTTTCACTTAACAAAAAGCAGCTTCCGGCATATAAAGATTTGTTTTTGCATACCGGACAAGAATACAAAAAAAGGTTTTTAGTAAAGATGAACACCAGTTTAAAAACTATAGACATCAATCAGGTTGCCTATTTTTATACAGACGAAAAATTAACTTTCATTAAACTATGGGATGGTAAGAAAATACCAATTGATTTTTCATTAAAAAAACTAGAACAAGAGTTAAATCCTTTAGATTACTTCAGAATAAACAGAAAATACATTGTTCATTTAAAATCTATTGGAGAAATGTATTACTCTTCTAAGTCGAGGATAAAAATAGCTTTAAAACCAGCATCGCACGAAACTAATATATTTGTTGCTATTGAAAAACTAGGGAAATTTAAAAAATGGCTTTCGCTTTAATCATAACTGTTCATTTTTAATCTTCCCGATATTTTTTCTTCCAGAAAAAGATTTTTCTTTTTAACGCTATTTTATCATGATATTTCTTTTGAAATGCTTCAGTAAGTCCCCACATGTTTTGATATAGCATTGATTCATCCTCACCAGTTAACTTGGCATATTCATTAGACATAATTGCAACCATTTCCTTTTTGGGCGTTAATCTCGAAAAATTACGGATCCTGGTTTCTATATCTAAATCCCTAAACTCCATCCTATTAAGATCTACCAAATAAAAATCATACCCAGAGCTTGTTTTTACAATCAATGTATTCCCGGGAGAATGATCTAAAAACAGGATTCCCTTTTCATGAAGATCATACGTAAATCTTGTAAAAGCTCGTAAAATAGCTTCATGATCTGGATAATCTGGCTCATGTACTAATTCGCGATACGTAAGGTCATAATTGAGCAATTCACTAACATAATAGCTTTTTCTAAATAAAAAAAAGGTAGTATACAAATCATAGGCTAATGGGAATGGAGTTTTTATTCCCAGTTCTAACAACCTATTTGCATAATTATAAGACCTTTCTGCTTTTGATTTTCTAAAGAATCGATATACAACCTGATTTATAAAATTAGGAACCTTGAATGATTTGATAGTATATTTTTTACCTTCAATCTCTACAATTTTTATAACATTGCGTTCTGCATCTCCCAATATCTCATGATAATCATCAAAATGCACTATTGTCTTCTGCACTTCGGTTTCAACTGATTTGTATTTTGGGTGTATGATAAATTTACGTTGCATTCTTTATGTATAATAATCTAAACAAAAGTAACTTTTTGATACGGTTCCTCGGTAATTAGTATTTCGGGATAAGAAAAACTTATACACTTAGTATAAATTACATTAAGGATTTGTATATTTCATTGTATTCTAATGCTGCTGTTTGCCAACTAAATTTTTCTAATTGGGTTTTAATTTTTTCTTCCATTATAAGTCTATTAGACTCAAAATAGGTGATTTTTGTTAAAAATACATCAGCCATATATTCAGGTCCTAATTCTTCCCAATAAAAACATGCTTCACCTCCTATTTCGGGTAGTGACGTTTTATTATAAAGAAAAATAGGTTTATTAAAGTTTAATGCTTCAACTACTGGTAATCCAAATCCTTCTCTTGAAGAAGGAAACACAAAAGCAAAACAATTAGAAAACAGTTTAACTTTTGTTTCTTCGGATACAATACCTTTCAAAAAAACTCTATCTTCAAGCTTATTTTCTTTAATTACATTTTTTAAATGTAAAACATAATCACTACTACCTTTTCCTGCAAGAATAAGTTTAAATTTTTCTGGAATGTGATTCATCATTAAAATAAGCTTCTCCAGGTTTTTATAGGGTCTCATTTCCGTAATACAAAAAAGATAATCACCTGTGCTCTTTTCAGGATCAACTAATGAGGTTTCTTTTAAAGAATTACCATTATAGATTACTTTTTGTGTTTTTGATGCAATAACATTGAAATGCTTATTCACCTCATCTTTGGTAAAGTGCGATACAAAAACAAGTACTTGTGCTCTATCTATTTTTTTTTGAATAAAATCCTTCGTTTTCTGATCTACTGTATCCTCATACATAAAATTAATATCATGAATCGTTAAAACATATGGGATTTTCTTATTCGAAGGTTCAATTTTACTTAGTTGGTTAGTAGAATGAAATATATAATTACGACCAAAAACACCCAACTGGCGATGTATTGAATAATAGTATTTAACAAAAATATTTTTCTGATTAAATATTGATTTATAACCTCCTTTTTTGGGGGTATAAAAAACATAATTCAGATCGGTATCAATAGATGAAAAAGCTTTAGACAAATGATATGAAAATTGCCCAAAGCCTTTATTTAAGTTTTTTAAGTAATGAAAATCTACAAATACTCTTTTATTCTTCACCTTATTATAAATTTAGAATTCTCTTTATCCAATTATCTATCAGGTACTTTTGATAGATTTCATCTGGTATTTCTTCATATTTATTTTCAAAAAAAGATTTAGGAATTTGAATATCGTTTTTATCTATGATTAAGATATTATTTGGGTTATAAAAATCATAGCTAGCAATAGCTGCATTGGTAGTTATTAGTTTTTTGTTGTTTCCTAAACTTTCAAAAACTCTAAACGATAGTCCATCTTGTCCTTCTCTATGAATATCTAACAATACATTAGAATGAGCTACTAACTCATTAACCTCTTTCATATTTATTCGTTCTGTAACGTACTCTACACTACTTTTAGATTCGATTTTCTTTTTACCGAAACTAACAATTTTATAGGAAACCCCTAACTCATCTAATTGTAATGCAATATTATCTATAACTTTAGATCGTTTACTAAACGTACTTATATTAAAAACCTCTTGTTCTATCGATAGGTTATTTTTGTTTTCTTTAAAAATATAATTTGTTGCAAATTTAAAATTATGGTTTTTTGAATCATTGGGCTCAAAAGTATATACCTCATTAAAAAAAGGTGCTACTAGTAATATTTTTGGTATTCTTTCTATATTATCATTAAAAAATGCTGTCAAATCCTCTGTAAATGAACTTATATTTTTAATAATCTGAGGCAGTAAAAAATTAGCGTTAAGCATTAGGATTTTATCTTGTTTCCCTATTTCATTTAATCGCTTAAGGATTTCTTTATTTAAGTGATTCTTTTTTATATCATACTTAAAAAAAGTTTTCCCAATAAAATTAAAAATTCGATGAAAAACTGTAGGATACTGATACCTAAAAGTGTGAAAGTTTATATGATTAACTTCATATCCCTGCTTTTTTAGATTCTTGGCAATTTCATCGTTAATCCCCAAAACATCTAGACTAATCAGTGTTATTTTCATGTTTAAAATAATAATAGAGACAAACTTACTAAAACTAAAGAATCATATTGCTAAAAAAGTAATTTTTAAAATCAATACATTTGTCAGCATTATATTAAAATTATTATAATGAATTATCTATTTATCATTTTACTTATTGTGCTATTAGGGATTGCATTTCCTAAAATCCTCAAACTTATTAAGCATAAATCATTATATCCTTTTATGCCTTATAAATATAATTTTAGAAGAAGACGCATAACTTTTTCTAAAACATTACAGCTTTTAAATGAACGAAATGCAAAAATATTGGTAGAGACAGGAACTTCGAGAAACGGTCTTAAAGCGACTAAAACTGATGGCGGAGCAACAATCGTTTTTGGTAAATGGGCAAAAGAAAATAATGCAAAATTGCATTCTGTAGATATTAGCAAAGATTCTGTACAAGGGGCTCAGGAAGCAGTACAAGAAGAAAACTTACAAGATAGTACAACAGTATATCTAGGAGATTCTCTAGATTTCTTAAAGAATTTCAACGAATCTATCGACTTTTTATACTTAGACAGCTATGATTATTCAAAAACCGATATAGAGATTCAAAAGAAAAGTCAGGAACATCACTTACAAGAATTTATCCTGGCCGAAGATAAATTACATGATAAATCTATCGTTTTAATAGATGATTGCAGACTTCCCGGAGGTGGTAAAGGAAAAACAGTTGTAGAGTATATGCTAAAAAAAGATTGGGAGATTTTAATTAATGCATATCAAATTTTATTAGTAAAAAAATAATCCTGTTTATAAGGTTTTAAAAAATTATTACACTTCAATTACCTATACTAATTAATGTGATTTTAGTATAGATCGATATATTTGCATGATATTTAGTAATTGCATCCTAAAAATAAAGTGATAATTTCTATTCAAAATGTAATTGCAAAAATTATCATTAACTAAAAAACATTATAATAATGGATTATGACAATAAACCCGAGGGGTACTACAATAATATCAGAAATGAAATGTTTTCTTTTTTTCCAAAAGAAGCAAAAACAGTATTAGATGTTGGTTGTGGAGAAGGTACTTTTGCTGCTTTTATTAAAGAAAAACACAATACTGAAACCTGGGGTATTGAATTGATGCCAGAGCATGGAAAAAAGGCCGAAAAAGTGCTCGACAAAGTTTTTATTGGTGAATGTGAAAAATTTATTGATGAACTACCAGATAATCATTTTGACGCTATCTATTTTAACGATGTTTTAGAACATCTTGTAGATCCATATTGGGTGTTAGAAAAAATAAAAAACAAACTATCACAAAACGGTGTCATTATAAGCTCGATACCTAATATGAGATACCATAGTGCTTTAAAAAATCTGGTACTTAAAAAGAATTGGGAATATGAAGAACACGGTATAATGGATAAAACACACTTGCGATTCTTTACTGGTAAGAGTATTGCAAATATGTATACGAGATTAGGATATAAAATAGTACTTCATAAAGGTATTAATAAAACAAAATCTATTAAGCCATTTCTATATAATATTCCTTTTCTATTTACAGCAATGGATATGAGATATCTGCAGTATGCTACTGTTGTTAAAAAGTAAGATCTAAGAAAGAGATGAATAATCTGCTTTCTTTGGATAATAAGAATATTAAATTAACATATCACTTACTCCAAAATACAGAAGGCATTTTATATACAAATTAACAAAGGGTTCCAATATTGGAACCCTTTGTTTTTTTTAAATTCTATCTAATTTTAGCGTTTATCAAACTACCAATTAATTCGATCTCTCCATCGGTTACGTTCTACATCGCCATACATCTTCTCTGTTATGGTTCCGCTTACATTAATATCCCAATGAGCACCAGCTATTGGTCCCGGAGCAGTGACAGAATTAAGAAGTAATGTTTGATGGGTAGCACAAGAGGATGAAAATACAACAGAACGATTATTAACATCACTTGGATGAGGTGAAACCGGACCATTATGATTTCTTAAAAAAGAGTTATTACTTAAATTAATTGAAATTTCTCTTCTTTCCCCAGAAAGTCTCCATCTTCTACGTTTAGGGTTATATTCTAACTTTACTCGTAAGAATATTCTATAGGTATCTACCCGGAAAGGTCCTCCTGTATTTAAATGTTCTGCATAAACTTCATGCACATATTTAAAAGCTCGAGGAGAAGTTCCTTGAACGTTACCCGAACCGCAATTCTCAACATATCTTTGCTTTCTAAATTCATATTGATTATCCACAACAACTGTTTTTGCACCATCTACTCCTGTCTCATTACTAGGCACTCCTTTCGGATTAACTCGAGTGTAGGATACAGAACCAACTTCTTTAAGGTTTTCTATATTAGATTTTTGAATAGCAATTTCTCCTTCGTCAAGTTCATAAAATTTACCAGCATTAAACCAAACGATTTTTCCACCCAATTCAAACTCATTATCATTATTTAAAATCCCTTGAATTGCAGGTGAAACCTCTAGGTCTCTATCAAATGAGAAAAAAGAGTTCATTTCTAACTCTTCCATACCCAATTTTGAAAACTTAGAATAAAGATCATTAAATTCATTCCAATCTTTAAAAGAAAATCTATCCGTTTTTGATTCAATAATCGATTCGACACTTGCCTCTTGTTCAATAGAATTGACATCTCTTTTTTCACAAGAAATGATTACTGTCATTATGAACAGTAAAAAAATGATTTTTTTCATAATATTAAGGTTTTAAGATTATTTTTGCACAAAATAATTTCTGTCATGCATTCAGAATTTGTATAATGGAATTGGCCAATTCATAAATGAATGTTTTCAACAATAAGCATGTTACTGGCAAAAACAATAATTACAACTACTTTAACTTTTCTTACAAAAAAAGTTTTAAAGTAATACCATTTCATAATCATCTATTAATTCAAAACTAATGTCTGATCAAATCATAGAAACCCAAAATGCAATCAATACACTAAAAAAAGGAGGGATTATCCTCTATCCAACCGATACGATTTGGGGTATTGGTTGTGATGCTACTAATGCAGAAGCAGTTGATAAGGTATATGCCCTAAAAAAAAGGGAAGAAAGCAAATCTATGATCTGTTTGGTTAGTGATTTTAAAATGCTACAACAATACATAGAAGAAGTCCCAGAAGTAGCCTATGATATTCTAAAATATGCTACAAAACCTACTACTATTATCTATGACAGACCTCTGCGTGTGGCAGAAAATATTATTGCAGATGATAATACATTAGGTATTCGAGTGATAAGAGATCCTTTTTGCGGAAAACTAATTAGGAAGCTTAAACGACCCATCGTTTCAACTTCTGCTAACATTAGTGGTATGCCTGCTCCAAAAAACTTAAAAGAAATACCTGCTGCAATTTTGGAAGGCGTAGACTATGTCGTAAATTTGCCCCTACAAAAAAAAGGAGCTAAACCTTCTTCGATTATTAAAATAGGAGGCGATAGTACCGTAAAAATTATTAGGAAGTAATTGATTCATGTCGGAAATCAAAAATTATAAAGAAGCGTTACAACATCCAATTTTTGATACAATTGCCAAAGCATCAGCACATCTAAAATTAGACAGCTATGTTATCGGCGGATTTGTAAGAGATCACATATTGCAAAGAAAAACTGCCAAAGATATTGATATTGTTGCTATTGGCAGTGGTATAGCATTAGCCAAAGAAGTATCCAAACTTTTACCTGGTAATCCTAAAGTACAGGTTTTTAAAACCTATGGTACAGCAATGCTAAAAACTGAGGATATCGAGGTAGAATTTGTTGGAGCACGAAAAGAATCTTACTCTAAAAATAGTCGCAATCCCACCGTAGAAAACGGAAGTTTAGAAGATGACCAGAATAGACGGGATTTTACAATTAATACTCTTGCTTTACACCTATCACCAGAAAATTACGGAGAAATACTGGATCCTTTTAATGGTTTAGAAGATCTTAAATCAAAAATAATCCGTACTCCTTTAGATCCTGATATTACATATTCTGATGATCCTTTGCGAATGATGAGGGCTATTCGTTTTGCTACACAACTCAATTTCAAAATAGAATCCACCTCGCTAGGGGCTATTGCAAAAAACAAAGACCGAATTAAGATCATTACCAAAGAACGTATTGTTGATGAGTTACATAAAATTATGTTAAGTGATAAACCATCAACTGGTTTTAAATTACTAGAACAAACCGGTCTTTTGAATTATATTTTACCCGAACTTATTGATTTAAAAGGTATAGACGAAGTCGAAGGACAACGACATAAAGATAATTTTTATCACACCCTAGAGGTGGTAGATAATATTGCCCAAAACACAGATGATCTCTGGTTACGCTGGGCAGCTTTACTTCATGATATTGGTAAAGCTCCTACCAAAAAATTTAGCAAAAAAATAGGATGGACTTTTCATGGTCATGAATTTGTGGGTTCAAAAATGGTATTTAAACTCTTTAAGCGTTTAAAAATGCCCTTAAATGAAAAAATGAAGTTTGTTCAAAAAATGGTATTAATGAGCTCCAGGCCTATAGTGATTGCAACAGAAGTTACAGATTCTGCAGTTCGAAGACTGGTGTTTGATGCAGGAGAACATATTGAAGAGTTAATGACACTTTGTGAAGCCGATATTACTACCAAAAACCCGAAACGCTTTAAAAAGTATCACAATAATTTTAAGATTGTAAGACAAAAAATGATTGAAGTTGAAGAGCGAGATCATATTCGCAATTTTCAACCTCCTGTTACCGGAGAAGAGATTATGGATACTTTTAATATCAAACCCTCTCGTGAAATAGGAATCATTAAAGAAGCTATAAAAGAAGCAATTCTAGAAGGTGAAATTCCTAATGAGCATGAAGCAGCTTACGAGTATATGGTAAAGAAAGGTGAAGAATTAGGGCTAAAAAGTAACTAAGATTCTCTATATCAAAAATTTGTATTAGCAAAAAAATGAAAAAAGACAATAAAAAGGTAATATACTGGTTGCTCACAGGCTGCCTATTGATTTTTATTATGGTTGTTGTTGGTGGAATTACCAGACTTACTCATTCTGGGTTATCAATCTCTAATTATAAATTAATTTCAGGCACTATTCCTCCTATGAGTGAAACAGAATGGAATGCTGCATTTGACCTATACAAACAATACCCCGAATATCAAAAGATAAACCATCAATTTACTCTCGAAGATTTTAAAGACATCTATTTCTGGGAGTGGCTGCATAGAGTTATCGGAAGATTTATAGGTATCGTATTTATTATTCCATTCGTATATTTCTTAATCAGAAAGCAACTTACGAGACCCACCATAAAAAAATCTATAATACTTATGTTATTAGGAGGTTTTCAAGGGTTTCTTGGTTGGTTTATGGTAAAAAGTGGGTTAATCGACAGGCCCGATGTAAGCCATTATCGTCTTGCAATGCATCTTACTGCAGCATTCATAACCTTTGCATATACATTTTGGGTAGCTCTAGATCTTATATATCCTAACAAAAAGCAAATTGACATTAAATTTAGAAATCTAATCCGATGGGGATTGGCAGTTCTTTTACTTCAAATTATCTATGGCGCTTTTGTTGCAGGATTAGATGCTGGCTTGCTACACAATCATTGGCCATTAATGAATGACGGAACTTTAATTCATGAATCTGTTTATATAGAACAATCTCCTTTAATCAAGAATTTTGTAGAGGGAAAAAGCGGAGTTCAGTTCATACATCGCTATCTGGCTTATATCGTTGTAGGACTTATTGCCTTTATCTGGTATAGAAGTAAAAGAATTAAAAAAAATAATATTCAATCTAATTCATTAAATATATTAGTAATTATCGTATGTATCCAGTTTTTGCTAGGAATATTTACATTAATTTTTAGAGTACCCATAGTATTAGGGATATTACATCAAATTGTTGCTTTTTTCTTATTAGGGGCAATGACTTTTTCATTACACCGTTTTAGTAAATAACAATGCATTTATAGTATCTTTGCATTTTCAAATTAATAAATAATGATATACCGTTTCAGAATTATCCTGGATACAGAAGAAGATGTATTTAGAGATATTGAAATAGAACAAGATGCTACTTTAGAGCAGTTTCATAATGTAATAACCCAATCTTTTGGTTTTGATGGAACAGAAATGGCTTCTTTTTACATTAGTGATGATCAATGGAATCAAGGAGAAGAAATATCATTATTTGATATGAGTGATGGTAATCAACCTGTTAGATTAATGAATGAGACAACTCTTATTGATGTGGCTCATGAGGCTTCTCCCAAGTTAATCTATATCTATGATTTCTTAAGTATGTGGACGTTTTTGGTAGAACTTGCTGAAATTGCTGAATATGAAAACGGAAGAGAATATCCAAATGTAATGTATATTCATGGTCAAATACCTGATCAGGCACCTGATAAAGAGTTTAAAGCAGACGAATTAGACGACTTTAATGAAGAAGGTGAAAATAAAGATTTTATGGATCTTGATGAATATGAAGATTTGGGATTTGATGAGAATTGGAATTAAAATTTAACTATTAATTAAAAAGATCCCGGCTTTCGCTGGGATGACATACATGTCATGATCAACTTATATAGCACTCAAATCGAATCATTATCGGTTCACCGGGTTGGAAACAAGAATAAAAATGAAAATATATTCTTGTCAGAATCACCATATGTCCTTAATGATGAATTAACTGCACTTCTAAAAGAATATTTTTTTAAACCTTTTAGAGAAAAGGAAGAGAATTATTTTCAATTTGCTAATGAAGTAGATATAGAATTTAATCCACTGTTTAAAATTGTAACCGAAATTTTTGAACATCCTTCTTCAGTTCATGAAAAATCTAAAAGAATTGCTTCATTATTGTATGAACAATCACAACATCCACATATTAAAAGTGGCGAGGTATATGTCACTTATTTAGACAATGTGACTATCGATAATGAAAAAGTTGATGCTATAGGTATCTTTAAATCAGAATTAAAACATGATTTCCTTCAGTTTGAAGAAAAAGAAACTGATATCGAATTATTAATCCAACAAGGTGTAAACCTAAATAAGCTCGATAAAGGCTGTTTAATTTTTAACCATAAAAAAGAAGAAGGATATAAAATCCTTTCTATAGATTCTAACCGTTATGATACCAAATATTGGTTAGAGCATTTCTTAGGAGTAGAAGCTTTTGCCGATGAGAATTTTTATACTAAAAAGTATATGAAATTCTGCCAGGATTTTGCAAAAGATGTAGTACTCCCTGCCGAAGATAAAAAAGAAGAAGTGATGTTTATGAATCGTGCTGTAAACCACTTTGCCAAAAATGATGAATTTGAAGAATCTGCATTTTTAAATGATGTGATTGATAATCCTGATTTGATTCCAGAATTTAAGCATTATAAAGTAGAAAAAGCACCAAAATATCAAATCGAGGACCTTACCACCTTTCCTATCGCAAATAATGCAGTAACTGCTGCTCGCAAAAAGATAAAAAATGTCATCAATCTAGATACTAATGTGCAGATAAAGATGGATTTCATCAACCCAGAATCCGCAGAAAAATTTGTAGAAAAAGGATGGGATGAAGAAAAGCAAATGTATTACTATTTGGTATATTTCAATAAAGAACAAAAGACCTAAGAAAGCAAAAAGCTAATAACCATCTATTATGGATTTTATTCTGGTCGGTATTATAGCTTTATTAGGATCGGGATTAACATTTTTTTCTGGTTTTGGGTTAGGTACATTATTGATGCCTGTATTTGCTATATTCTTTCCTATAGATATTGCAATCGCTCTTACAGCAATAGTGCACCTACTTAACAATTTGTTTAAACTAACTCTTGTTGGTAAAAAAGCTAATTTACAAACAGTACTGCGTTTTGGGCTACCTGCTATTGTATTTGCCTTTTTTGGAGCATATACATTAGGAAAACTCACCTATATAGATCCTTTATTTAGTTATACTATTGCCAATACCCTATATGAAATCACAGCAGTAAAAATATGTATCGCAATAGTATTAATCTTTTTCTCTCTATTTGATCTCATTCCAAAATTGAAACGATTAGAGTTTGATATCAAATATTTACCCTGGGGTGGCGCACTAAGTGGCTTTTTTGGAGGATTATCGGGGCATCAAGGAGCATTACGAACAGCTTTTTTAATTCGGGCAAAACTTAGTAAAGAAGCTTTTATAGCTACAGGAGTTATTATTGCTTGCTTTATTGATATCTCGAGACTTACTATATATGCCAAAGACCTTTTACAATTAGGTGATCAACTTAATTATCCTATGCTTATAGTCGCAACATCAATGGCTTTTATTGGAGCTTACATCGGGAATAAATTTCTTAAAAAAATCACCATACATACGATTCAAATAGTGGTAGGAGTTTTATTAATTGTTTTTGCACTACTTCTGGGAATTGGTATTTTGTAATCTGAGTTCGACCAAAGCTAAAATATTATAAAAAGTGTCAATTCGAGTGGTTTTTCAGAATGACCTCTCGACTACGCTCGAGGTGAGGTGGAGAAAAACTGTATCGAGAATAGTTTTTTTGGATAGAAAACCACTATTCTCGACACAATCTTTTTACGTCAAACTCAGGTTTGTAAATCTGATCTTAGATCAAACGGCATAGGTCTTACGCTTTTTTCGTTTCTTACTCCTGTTCAGAGTACACATTTAAAAAAAGTGTGATTTCATTTTTGTTTCAATCGATGTTAATCAAATGGGTTATCAAAAGTATCTGGTCCTTTCTGATAGAAGAGTACTTCTCCTCCTACTTTTCTATTATCATTCCATACATCCCAATCACAATGAAATTCTATCCCCCTTACTCTTTGTTTAAACCACTTATTTGAAATATAACCAGACGACACCTGAGTTCGAGGTGAAAGAGTTATTTGTCTAATCTCTTTGAAATGATTTCCTTCACCTTCAGTTACACTAAACTTAACCTGTCTGTCATAATCACAGTTTCCAACCTTAAAGCGAAGTCCTCTGCAAGACTTCCTTACAGTCCAATTATTATGTGTATCTGGACCAGCATTCCAATTAAAAGGTGTATAATTAAAATAATACGCTGTACCTGAATTGGTTGAACTATTAACCCATACTCTTTTCCCTCCTGTAAGGAAGCTATTACATTGCGATAACTGAACAGGAACAGGTGAAGCAGCTCGATTTTTTAATTTTGACATCGTTGATACTGATATTTTTATGGGACTTTTATGATTCTCTATTATTTTTCTAGTAGAGATCAATTTTTGTACATCCTTAAAATCAGGTGAATCCATAAATGCTTTTGGTACTGCAACATGGTCTTCTGTAAGTAATAAAAATCGCTTAAGACAGCCATCGTTCTCGTCAAAATCAATTATTTCATTGTCCATCGAACCTCTTTCTTCGTAATAAAAACCCTCGCCGTTAAATTCGAATGTCACCGTATTGTTATTGGGCAGCTGTAATGTTGCCAAGGTTTTCCATCCTAATTCTTCAGTTTCAGGTTCATGCATAATCTCATCGTGATCTGTACAGCTTAACAGGAATAAACACACACTTAGGGGCAAGGTATTTTTAATTAATAATTTTCTCATAGTTTTACCATTGGTAAAGTTTAAAATGTTTGACAACATGATTAATTTTTTAAAATTAAAATCTCCTAAACTTTTATAGACACTCAGGGATATGTCTTTATAATTTTACTATTTCTTTTAAAGTAACATCTAGCTTTCTAATATTTGCCAAACCTAGGGCGCTATCGATATTATATTGTCCTGATTCTTTGAATTTTCAAGAAATAAGGACAGTTTTGTAAAATTTTATAAGGCTCTAGAGTGAGGTTACTGCAGTTACTTGGATAGAAGTTTTAAGATTGTTTAATTAATCTACTGGTTTCTCTCAACTCTATAAATTCATTAATATCTTGCAATTACAAATTACATTTATGTATATTTGTCCTTGAATTCCTACCCTATTACAAAATCAATATTTATTTAATTTTTAAACTATGAAGAAAAGTATATTTCTATCAGTATCTCTTGTATTGATATCATTCATCAGTACCGCTCAAAACAACACGTTTCCAACTACTGGTAATGTAGGAATTGGAACAACCACTCCAGACCAGGCTCTTGTGGTTAAAGGAAGTATTTCATTTGATTATGGTGACACAAAATCCTATAATGGTTTTCGACTTATTGGTCCTAAAACCGAATACTACAATATAATAACCGGTGGAACAGCAGTAATTCATGAATTTACCGGTTCACTTGGTTCTATTATGTCTTTAACAAATGACGGAAAAGTAGGAATAGGAACAACAACTCCATCTTCAAAATTGCATGTAAATTCTACTGAAAAGAATGCATTTAGGGTATATAAAGAAGGTGTCTCTGACAAGTACTTAAACGTCTGGCATGGAAGCTCTGGAGCCGTTATTGAACCTATTAAAGAAAACGGAGGTACTTCAGAATTATATATAGGTGGGTATGAAAACCCAACTAATTTATATTTATCCACTAATGGTGGCAACGTAGGAATTGGCACCTCAACTCCAGATTCAAAACTTGCAGTAAATGGTAAAATACACGCCAAAGAAGTAAAAGTTGATTTAACCGGTTGGCCAGATTACGTATTCGAAAATAATTACAACTTACCTACTTTACAAGAAGTAGAAAATCATATTGTAGAAGAAGGACATTTACCTAATATCCCATCTGCTTCAGAAGTAGAAAAAAACGGTATTCAACTTGGAGAAATGAATGCTAAACTACTTCAAAAAATCGAGGAACTTACGTTGTATATGATTGCACAAAATAAGAAGACAGAACAGTTACAAAAAGAGATAGAGTTACTCAAACAAAAGAATATAGAATTAGAAAAAAAGTAGTGTACTCTTTTTTCTAAAAAAACAACTAAAAGGTTTCTGATAGAATATCGGGAACCTTTTTTGTTTCTTTAAGCAGAATAATTCCGTAGAGAGTTATCAAAATAATTAGATAAAGATCAATCTAATTTAAATATGCAGTTTATAAGTATAACATCACTCTAATAATCGTCTCATATTCACATTTTCATAATTACGTCGTACAAAATCCATCGCCGTTTTAAGAACTTCACCCATAGATTTACTACGACGAAATTTTAAATCTAAAGTAAAATTATAGAGGTGTTCTCTAAGTTCTTTCAAGTTTTCTTGGGTAGAGATACGATCTGCACACATACATTCAACCAAATTTTCATAACGGGATCTCGATGTTAATACGCGTTTTGCCAAAATAGAACGCTCTTCTTTTTTATATTGTTCGATAGAACTTAGCTGTAACTTATTCATCACAATATCTACCATATCAAAATTCTCTTTAAAAAACTGGGGTTGATATACTTTTAGTTTTCCTTCATAACATTGCTGATCAAAATCAATAGCTCTTATCTTGTATTCTACATGATCAAAATCGTGAATAGGAATAATCACATAGTTATAAGATCTCATATCTCCTAGCAATCGCATTTGGCAACGCTCATTAAATTTCACAAATTCTTTAGCTATCTGTGACTTGGCCTGATCGCTTAAATCAGGTAAAAAATCTTTGATAAATACATCCCCAGGAATCCCGGCAATATGTTCTTCAATAAGTGTATTTTTATACACCAAAAAGTTAATTCTATTTGGTGAAAACATATGCTCTAATTCTAGTCCATAAATACGCGACGCATCAGCTTTTTTTACATAGATATATGTATAGTTATCATTAAGAATATTTCTAACTTTTATTCTAAAAGGCTTTGAGTTTCCAAAAGTACAATAGTCTATAGCATCAATATTAAGAAACTCAATAGCATCTTCATTACCATCAGAATGTAGGATTGTATATACTTTTTTAAGGCTGGATTCTATTTCTGGTCGCTCATGTTCTTCATAATACACCCGTACCCATAGCGTATCCTCATCCTTGCTATCATAAACAACTATAGAACCCGAAAACCTAAGTAAATCATCATAAAATACCGGAATCTTAATTTTACGATTACATTCTTTTAAATACGTATCCAGTTTATCGTTGATAGGATACGTTGGTTTTTTCTTCGACATTAATTTTTCGTCCATAGCAGCACTTTTTGTAAAAAAGCAATTTACAAATTTCAGATGTACAAATCACTTTTAAAAAAAATTGCTGAATACCGTTTAACAAACAATAATCCACAATAAAAAACATATACTTACATTCAACAAATAACCATCTACATCAGAAAACACGCACTTACAATCAACAACTATCAACTTTCTTGTAACAAAACCCTATACTTGTCGTCTTGTTTTATATAACCACCAAAAACAATTACAATTGGAAAATATCCTCACCTTAAACAATCTCACCAAAAAGTTTGGAGCACTAACGGCTGTCAAAGACCTCTCTTTTACTATAAAGAAGGGAAATGTGTATGGCATTCTTGGTCCAAACGGAAGTGGTAAATCTACTACTTTGGGTATCGTACTTAATGTTGTTAACAGTACCTCTGGTGAGTTTATCTGGTTTGATGGTAATACATCAACTCATGATGCACTAAAAAAAGTTGGAGCAATTATAGAACGCCCAAACTTTTACCCATATATGACTGCGGCCCAAAACCTTAAATTGGTATGCCAAATTAAAGGGGTGGACAGCAATAAAATTGACGAAAAACTTGAAGTTGTAGGGTTATTAGATAGAAAAGACAGTAAGTTTAGAACGTTCTCTCTGGGAATGAAACAGCGATTAGCTATTGCTTCTGCCCTGCTAAATGATCCCGAAATATTAATCCTTGATGAACCTACTAATGGATTAGATCCACAAGGGATACATCAAATTCGTGAAATCATCAAAAAAATTGCCTCTAAAGGAACTACTATTCTTTTGGCATCTCATCTACTCGATGAAGTAGAAAAAGTTTGTAGCCATGTAGTGATTATAAGAAAGGGCGTAAAACTATATTCTGGACCTGTAGATGAAATGAATGCTAGTTATGGATTTTTCGAACTGAAGAGCGATCAAAAATCTGCATTAACAGAGTGGTTATCTAAGCATAATGATTTTAAAAATTTCAAAGAAGAAGACGGTAAAATAATTGCATTTTTGGCACACGAGCTGGATGCAGAAAGTCTTAACAGGCAACTATTTAAAGAAGGAATAGTTCTTACACACCTTGTGAAACGAAAAGAAAGTCTCGAAGAACAATTCTTACAATTAACCAACAATTTAAACTAAAGCCATGTTACGACTACTAAATATAGAATTTCAAAAACTAAAATATAACAAAGCCGCAAAGGTAATTACGATAACCTACTTTATATTAATAACCTTTATCGCTTTAATCGCCTCGATAGAATTTAATTTTGCTGGTGTAAAATTTAGAATAGCCGATCAGGGGATTTTCAATTTTCCATATATATGGCATTTTAATACGTATATCGCTGCGTGGTCCAAGCTATTTTTGGCTATTGTTATTGTTTCTATGATGGCCAATGAATACAGTCATCGGACCTTAAAACAAAATCTAATCGACGGACTAAGTAAAAAAGAATTCATTAGTTCTAAGTTTCTAACCGTTGGTGTCTTTGCCCTGATCTCTACCCTATTTTTATTCGTAGTATCTATGATTTTGGGATTAAGCTTCTCTGATTATAATGAGTTTTCTATTATATTCTCTGATCTAGAATATGTTCTGGCGTATTTCATAAAACTAATTGGTTTTTTTGCTTTTTGTATGTTCCTTGGGATTTTTGTAAAGCGTTCTGCCTTCGCCCTTGGGTTTCTATTTATCTGGTGGGTTGTAGAAAATATTATATATGCATTGCTAAAGTTTAGGCTATTTAGAGGAACCGAAATCGCAGATAACATCGTACAGTTTTTCCCTTTAGAATCTATGGCAACTTTGATTAATGAACCTTTTACACGGTTAAATTTTATTCAATCGGCTGCAAGTCAATTAGGAGAAACTTTTCAAAGAGATTATACTGTACATTGGTATGAAATCTTAATCGTATTGGTTTGGACAGTTGTTTTTATATATCTATCTTATTACTTGCTTAAAAAGAGAGATTTGTAATATATTTGGGCTTCAGAGCTCAACTATGCGATACATCTATGTAGTTTTTTTTGCTTTATTCTTTCACTATTCATTGCTGTATAGTCAGGGAGAAGCTAATAGTTGGTATTTTGGTCAGAATGCAGGTATAAGTTTCAATACAACTCCTCCTACAGCACTTACTAATGGTAGAGTGAATACACTTGAAGGGTGTACTACAATATCTGATGCAACAGGAAATTTATTATTTTATACCGATGGCATTACCGTTTGGGATCGATCGCATTCTATTATGCAAAATGGTACAGGGTTAAAAGGTGATCCCTCCAGTACTTCTTCTGCACTAATTGTTCCTCAACCAAACTCTCCAAATCTGTACATCGTTTTTACTGTAGATGAGCCTCATCATGACAATGCTGATAATGACCCTACTACTTTTGATGGAGATGGGGTAAACGATGGATTTATGTATTCTATTGTAGATATGTCTTTGAATGGAGGAAATGGAGCTGTAGTTACAGGCCAAAAAAACATACCTTTAATTACTTACAATACTTCAAATGGCTTAGAGAGTCGATACAAATGTTCAGAAAAAATTACAGCTGTAAAAAGTGATGATTGTGATTCATTTTGGGTAATTACACATTTTGTAGATACATTCTATGCTTTTAAAGTTGATCAAACAGGAGTTAATACTACACCGGTTACTTCTCGCATTGGAGTTACTGTTCCTCTTTCTGGGTATCGGCGTAATGCTTTAGGGTATATTAAAGCTTCACCAGATGGTGATAAAATAGCTGTAGCACATTTTGGTTTTGCAACTGTCACGGCAGGTAATGGGCCAGGAAAAGTTTTACTTTACAATTTTGATAATACCACCGGAGCTATTAGTAATGAGGTCGAGTTAAGCAATAGCAATTCTCCCTATGGAATAGAGTTTTCTCAAACCGGACAAAGACTATACGCTACTTTCGATATTGGTGACGAAGGAAACGGACAAAGTTTTTTAATGCAATATGATCTCTCATTGCCGGATAATCAAATTGCAGCAAGCGGAACAAGGATTCTTAACCAAAATAATCAAAGCACTTTTTCTTTTGGTGCAGGAGCTATACAACTCGGTCCAGATGGTAAGATTTATCGAACATTATATGATTTCAACACCCAAATAGGCGATTATCTTGGAGTTATCCAAAACCCCGAAGCAGCAGCAGCCAATATAATTTATAACGAGCAAGGGGTACTTGTTAATACAGATGGTTCTAGAAGTGCTCTTCTTGGACTTCCTCCCTTTATTCAATCTATTTTTGCACAAAATATTGATATCATTAATAATGGAGATCCTAATAACGTTAATCTTGCTTTATGTGAGGGAGGTACATACCGATTGTCTTATCAAAATATCCCAGGTGCCAGCTATACCTGGTTTGTAGATAACAATCAGATTGCAAATGCTGTTCATTTTTTAGATATTACAATAACAGCCAACTACAGATTAGAAGTTGATCTTAATGATGGTAGCTGCCCTCTCATTGGCGTTGCTAATGCTACTTTTTTCGAAGTCCCGACTGCTATTGCTTCTACACTAGTACAGTGTGATGCGTATCAAACTATTGGAGATAATATTACCCTGTTTGATTTACATCTTGCAAACGATCAGCTTACTGGTGGAAATAATCAATACACAACCCAATTCTTTATAGATCAACCTTCTGCACAGGCAGGAACACCAAGAATCAGTAATGAAAATGCTTTTCAAAATACTCAAAATAATCAACAGGTATATGCGCGGGTAATTAATACCAACAATACAAATTGTTTTGACATTACAACTGTTACTTTAGAGGTGAGTTCTACCGATGTAAACGATGCCGAGTTACGAGTTTGCGATGATGATGGTACCGAAGATGGGTTTACCGTTTTTGATCTAACTGAAGCAAATCAACAGGTATTATCAGGAATTACCAACCCTGGATTAACGATTACATATTATGAAAATACAGAAGATGCATTATTAAACAGAAACCCTATTACAACCACTACCAATCGTACACAAAACACTCAAGGGGATGATATTGTTTATGCAAAAGCTGAAGAAAATGGAGGGGAATGTTTTGGAATAAGCAGTGTACGTTTATTTGTAGTCCCGTTACCCAATATCGAACCTGATTCTGAGTATTTCTTATGTCAAAACGAAACAAATATCGAAATCGATGCTGGCCTCCCTACCAATGGTAATCTCAATGATTTT
>NZ_JACB01000049.1 GCF_000520975.1 Aquimarina megaterium XH134 | reverse complement strand
TCGACCCAAAATTAATTCCTCTTCCTGCTTTGGCAGCATCGATAAAGAATCTATAGAAGAAGTACTATTATTTACAATACTCTTTAACAATTCCTCATAATGAGATAACATACGTATTACCGTAGATTCCTTGAATAAAGAGGTTGAATATTCTATTGATAAATTAAGTGCTTCGGGAATATCCCGTACTTCTAGTGTGAAATCAAATTGAGATATGGTATGTTTTATCAGATGCTCAGAAAGAGTTATTTCTCCCAATTGAAACCCATCAAGATCAAAATGATCCTGAAAATCAAACATAATCTGAAATAATGGATTTTTGCCTAATTCTCTATTAGGAGATAATCGTTCTACAATCTTTTCGAAAGGAACAGATTGATGTGAATAAGCACTTAAGGTAGTATTTTTTATTTCTAGTAAAAACTCTCTAAAATCTGGGTTACCTCCTAAATCACTTCGTAATGCCAACGTATTGACAAATATTCCAACCAAATTAAAAACTTCAGCTTGTGTACGATTTGCAATAGGTGTTCCTATACAAATATCAGGCTGACCGCTATACTTATAAAGCAAAACTTTGAAAGCAGCAAGCATGGTCATATATAATGTTACGCCTTCCGATTTAGAGAATTGAAGTAAATCATTTTTCAATTCATGATCTATAACAAATGATACTTTGGCCCCTTTTCTATTGGGTTGCCCTACTACAGAAAAATCATACGGAATATTAACCTGAGTAACATTCTGTAAATGTTTTGTCCAATAGTTAAGTTTCTCTTCTAATGCTTTCTCTTGATTTGTGTTTCGTTGCCAAACTGCATAATCCACATAGCGTACAGGTAACTTTTCCAAATTGGGATGCTGGCCCTTCAGAAGTGTTTGATAACAAGAGATGAATTCTGAGAAAAATATAGGTTCAGATAATCCGTCTGCAGCTATATGATGCAATACAAATACTAATACATATTCTTTCTTTTCGGTTTGGAATAGTGTAACACGAATCTTAAGGTCTGAAGATAAATCAAAAGGAATATTGATATTTGCTTCAATCTCTTGTTCTAAATTTTGATGTTTCTCTAATATTTTATGGGTAACTCTAAATGAAAAATCCTCTAAAACCTCTTGATATAAAGTTCCGTTTTCATCTATATTAACTACAGATCGAAATGCCTCATGCCTAACAATTAAGATTCGTAAAGCTTCTTCTATACAAGAAATATCTGGAAGATCAGATAAATTAATTGCCCGATGCAGATGATAATCAATACTACCATATGTTTGGTCTATCAACCATAAACTTTCTTGTGCATAGGTCAATGGGATTCTAATTAACTTATCTTTAATTTTTGCGATGGTATCTTTGGCCTGGTTCTTATTTTTTGCATTTTCTAACTCAGACGATAAAAAGCCTGCACACTCTTCAATCGAAGGGTATTCTAGTAGCAATGAAGAAGGTGTATCTATCTGAAAATACTCAGATATTTTTCCAGCTATTCGAATTGATTGTATCGAGGATATTCCTAATTCAAAGAAAGAAGTGTTGGGTTGAATTTGATACAAAGGAAATTCAGTTTCTTCGCCCAAAATCATCATAATCCTATTAATTATCTTCGGATCTAAAGATTTTTTAGCTTCTAAGTTTTCTGAAACAGTACTATCGCTTTTAGCTTCTTTAATATCTCCTTTGATTCCTGAAGCAATCCATGTTTCTTTTACTTTTTCCAAAGTATCAGACTCATATGCTTTTTTTATAATCAATCGTTGGATTTTTCCGCTAGTAGTTTTTGAAACACCGCCGGGAGTTAATAATAATATAGCAAATACTGAAAGATCGTGAGTTTCTAAAATAGACTTTGCAATGGTTTTTCTAATTGAATCAACATCATAACTTCTTAGGCTTGTTCTTTTTATTTCTTGTGCGACAACCAATTTGTTTTCACCTTCTATTGTGATTGAAAAAGCAGCGCCCGCATTAACTTGTAGATCGGTATGAGATTCCTGCACTGTTTTTTCGATATCCTGGGGGTAATGATTCACTCCATTGATGATCATCATTTCTTTTAATCTTCCAGAAACGTAGAGTTCACTATTATTGATAAATCCCATATCCCCTGTTCTAAGATATTGACTACTTCCTTCTAGAGGTTCTCCTTTTTCATCTAGTATTTCGGCCTGAAACATCTCCTCAGAAAGGTCTGGTTTCCCCCAATATCCCTTAGCTACACTAGGTCCTTTAACCCATATTTCTCCTATTTCTTCTTCTAAGCATTTTCTTTTGGTATTTGGATTTACAATAACAATTCGCATATCCTGTAACATTGGACCATTTCCAACTAATGCTTTTACCTCATGCGAGCTTGATTTCTGTTGGGAACCTGAAGAGATTTTACCTTTTTCGAATTCATTTATATCAAGTTCTAAAAAGGAAGTTTCTTTATTCAATTTACTGAAGGTTACGGCAAGAGTTGTTTCTGCCATACCATAGCAAGGACAAATAGCTTCTTTGGTAATTCCTATTTTTTCAAAAGTGATTAAAAAATCTTTAATAGTTTGAGCACGTATAGGTTCAGCCCCATTATACATTATAGATAAAGAGCTTAAATCTATGTTATTTAGATCATCATCTTTAATTTGATGAACACATAAATCAAAAGCAAAATTGGGACCTCCGCTATAATTTGCTTTGTATTTCGAGATAATCTGAAACCACCTAATTGGTTTTTGTATAAATGCCTGTGGAGGAAGAATAATCATTTCTATTCCCATTGCTACGGCCTCTAAAATATTTCCGATCAACCCCATATCATGATAAATCGGTAACCAACTTACCCCAATAAAATCTTTTTTAAGGTTAAGACATTGACGAATCAATTCGGTATTATGTATAATATTTTTATGAGAAACCATAACCCCTTTAGGATTCCCTGTAGAACCCGAAGTATATTGTAAAAAAGCAACATCTTCAGAATCTACAGAAGGTAATTCTACAGATCTATGAGTTACTTGTGGTTCATCGGTTACACACCATAAAACCTCAGAAAAAATCTCATGCTCAAACCAACTTTTACATTTAGCATGTACTTTTTCTTCGGTAAGAATTAATTTTATGTCGCAATCTGTGGCTATATTTTCTAATCTCCCTATTCGCCTTTTCCCGGTAGGAGGAAATGCCGGAACTGCAATAACTCCGGCCATTAAACAACCAAAAAAAGCATCTGTAAAATTTAATCCAGATGGATAAAGAAGGAGTACTCTCTCTCCAGGTGAAACCAGTGTAAGGATTCTAGAAGCTATTATCATAGCATTGCTATGCAATTGCCCAAAAGTTCTTATATCTGTTTCTTCCTCGCCATTTTCAAGAAATCTATAAACGACTTTGTTTTCTTTTGTTTTTACATGTGTTTTGAATAGGTCTATTATCGTTTGATTATTTACATTTCCTTTTTCGACCGACTGGCTTTTAGATAGCATTAGTTTTTGATTTTTGGTTTTTTGAGAGATTCAATGTTTGATTATCCTATAGAGTGTTCCATGTTTTTATTAGTACAGATTGTAATTGCTTCTTCCAAAATTTCTATTGCAGCATCTACAATTTTGGTGGTAGTAATCAATGGAGGAACGAATCGTATTACGTTATTGTAGTGCCCGCCAACTTCAAACAGAAGTCCTCTTTTAAAGCATTCATCTCGGAATATTGTTACAAACTCTGGAAATGGTTCTTTGGTTAAAACATCTTTAACTATTTCTACTCCGATCATCATTCCTCTTCCTCTTACATCTCCAATAAAATCGAAGTCTTCTTGTAACTTGTACAGCTTTTTAATAAAATATTCTCCTATCTTTTTGGTATACTCTTGTACGTTATATTTTTCTATAAACTCCAACGCCCCCCGGGATGCAGCAATACTCACCTGATTGGCTCTAAAAGTTCCTATATGTGCAGCTGGCCCCCAGGCTTCTATTTCTTTTCTATAGATTAATCCTGAAATAGGAAAACCTATTCCTCCGAATCCTTTAGAAAAAGTAACTATATCAGGTACCGCCTTTGTGTTCATAAATTCTAAAAAGCTTCCTGTTCTAAAAAAGCCACTTTGAATTTCATCAAATATGACCAATACATCATTGTCCCTGGCAATCCTAACCAGTTCTTCCAGATAACCATCTTCGGGTACTATATTTCCTCCTTCACCTTGAATAGGTTCTACAAGAATTGCCGCTGGTTTAGATATTCCTGAATGCGAATTCGTTAATATATTTTTAAAGTAATCTATCTCATTATCTTTATCTGATACACTTCTGTATGGATAACTAAAGGGAGCAAAGTGTACATTCGGCATCAAAGAGGTTATATTATTTCTAAAATATGTATCCGAAGTCACAGCTAAAGCCCCAGAAGTCATTCCGTGATACCCCCCGGTAAAGGCTATGATGCCATCTCTTCCAGTTTTTATTTTAGCCAATTTGATTGCAGCTTCTACTGCATCTGAGCCTGTAGGCCCACCAAAACTCACCTTATAATCACGTCTTATATCTTTGGGTAAATGATCCAGTATTTTTTGAATTAACAACATTTTATTCTCTGTAGGAAAATCAAGTGCATGAATCAGTTCTGATTGCTGATTTTTTACATATTCTAAAACAAAATCATTACAATGCCCCACATTAAGTACTCCACATCCACTAAAAAAATCGATAAAAAGATTTCCATCTACATCTTCAATGATGCTTCCTTTTGCTCTTTTAATGGCGATTGGCATTTTTCTTGGATAAGAAACAATACTTCCTTCATGCTCTTGTTGGATATCCAACAGCACTTTTGATCGTTTACCAGGGAGTTCTGATGATACTATTTTGGCTTCTTGTGATAAGTGAAACTCTTCGAACATATTTTATTTTTTAGTTATTTAAAATCTGGAAATGACCTGTCTAAAGCGCATAACAGGATGTATGCGTTCTTAAAATTTGATCATATTTTTTATTTGAAACTTCTCTTTTACTATTAAAAAAGTTGTGATTTGGCGTCAATCAATAATCTTGAGACAAACTTGCGAAGTATACTTCCGAAAACACATCATGCTTTCGAGCTAAGCCATAGGGAATTAACCTCTCAATGAGAAATTAAGAGAAAATAATAGATATTAAGGAGGGAGAGGAATAGCTTCTAAGCACAAGATTAAGAAACACTACCTGTCTAAAAATACATTATTTGATTTTCCTTCAACAGGCTTTCTATTTTTCTTTTATGGCGTGCTTTTATATAAAACATACACCATTGGTTAGGTTTACTAATACACATATTCTTGGTTTTAAGAGTATATAGATTTATTTAATTAAGGATATAGCTTCGCCACATGACTCACAACTCCTTTTTAGTAAGAATTTTTATGAATCAAGATTATTGAAAAATAATTTTGAAAATAGATCAATTAAGTAGAAAATCATTTCATTTAATCAACCTTTTTATAATAAAAAGCAATGGGGTAGTTTGTCACTTAGCTTATAAGAGTAAGTCTTTTTCTAAATGCCATTTCAAATGTACAAATCTTAATCAACAGGATGTTTATGGTAAAACCGTATTTAAAAAAAACGCAAATAGCCAATATTTACAAAATACTGATATGCAGTAATTTGAGTGCGCTTAAACATTCTCATTCTAATATAATTTAACAAACAAATAACATTTTATTAACAAAAATATTTTTGTCAAAATTATTCATAAAAGTATCGTTTTTTCACACTCCATATTACCCAGAAACAGCGATTATATTTAATCCTGCATTTCTATAATCTTTCATAAACACAAAAAACAACTTAAAGAATATAATGCTTAGAAAAAGAGATGTGATTACATTAAAAATAAGATCAATCTCCTTTGAAATATGTTGCAGTTTATATATTCCTATAAATTGATTTAGCTATTTTAAATCTAAAAGAAGAAAAAAACAAGAAATGTCTAAAAACAAAGAAACCCTTTGAAAAATCAAAGGGTTATCTTAAGTACTGAAGGCGGGACTTGAACCCGCACGGCCTTACAGGCCATTGGATTTTAAGTCCAACGTGTCTACCAATTCCACCACTTCAGCTTGGTATATATTTTATCTCAGAGCGAAAGACGGGATTTGAACCCGCGACCCTCACCTTGGCAAGGTGATGCTCTACCCCTGAGCTACTTTCGCAGTATGTTAAGAACTTCGCAACTTGTTATTGCGGATGCAAATTTAAAACAATTCTAGTAATACCAAAGTCTTTTTACAAAAAAGAATAATTTTTTTTACACCTGTGACGCTTTCTTCCTGGTTAACATACGTTTAATCTCATTAAGTTTCATTAATGCTTCTACGGGAGTAAGCGTATCAATATCGATATCCAGAATTTCTTCTTTAATTTCTTCTAATAAGGGGTCATCCAAATTAAAGAAACTCAATTGCACTTTATCTTCTTCCTGCATCCCTTTAATCTTATCGGTAAGCTCTTCGCTACTATGCGATTTTTCAAGCTTCTTAAGCATCTTATTTGCTCTATGCAACACTTGTTGAGGCATTCCTGCCATTTTAGCTACATGAATTCCGAAGCTATGCTCACTACCACCAGGAACTAATTTACGTAAGAAAAGAACAGTGTCTTTTAACTCTTTTACCGATACATTATAATTTTTAATGCGGCCAAAGGTCTCACACATCTCATTTAACTCGTGATAATGTGTAGCAAATAAGGTCTTAGGCCTTGCAGGATACTCATGTAAAAATTCACTAATTGCCCAGGCAATAGATATCCCATCATAGGTACTGGTTCCTCGGCCAATCTCATCTAATAATACCAAACTACGATCAGATATATTATTTAAGATACTCGCAGTCTCATTCATCTCTACCATAAATGTAGATTCTCCCATAGAGATATTATCACTCGCTCCTACTCTGGTAAATATTTTATCAATCACTCCTATTTTTGCTTCTTCTGCAGGGACAAAGCATCCCATCTGCGCCAATAACACAATTAGTGCAGTCTGTCTTAATATTGCAGATTTACCACTCATATTGGGGCCAGTGATCATAATGATCTGTTGATTATCTCGGTCCAACAGAACGTCATTAGCAATGTATTGCTCACCAGGTGGCAATTGTTTTTCGATCACAGGGTGTCTACCATTTTTAATTTCCAAATCATATGATTCATCGATTAAAGGGCGTACATATTGATTTTCTGTAGCAAGCTGAGCAAAAGAGCATAAACAATCTAATTGCCCTATTAAAGTAGCATTTAGCTGTACAGGTTTGATATATTCACTCATCCAGAGTACAAGATCGCCAAATAATTGTTGTTCTAACGCTAGAATTTTTTCTTCGGCTCCAAGAATTTTGGCCTCGTATTCCTTAAGTTCTTCTGTGATATAACGCTCTGCATTTACCAAGGTTTGTTTACGAATCCAGGTATCAGGAACTTTATCTTTATGCGTATTTCGAACCTCGATATAATACCCAAATACATTATTCGAAGCTATTTTTAAAGAAGTAATGCCAGTAGTTTCAGTTTCGCGCTCCAGCATTTTATCCAAATAATCTTTACCTGAAAAAGCAATAGACCTTAACTCATCTAATTCTTCTAAATATCCATTAGCAATTGTATTTCCTTTCAACACATTTACAGGAGCTTCTTCATTTAAAGTCTCTTTGATTTTATTGCGTAATAGTTCACAGTCACTAAGAGTTTCTCCTATTACTTTTAGCGCTTCGTTATCACTATTTGATGCTTGTGATTTTATAGGCACAATTGCTTCCAAAGAGTTTTTAAGCTGAATAACCTCACGAGGATTTACTTTTCCGGTAGCTACTTTAGAAATCAATCGTTCAATATCTCCTATCTGCTTAATCTGATGCTGAATTTTTTGATGTAATGTTGTATTACTCAAAAAAAACTGCACTACCTCATGACGTTTTTGGATCGCAGTAATATTCTTAAGTGGTAATGCCAACCAACGTTTTAATGTACGACCTCCCATTGGTGAGATCGTTTTATCTATAACATCAAGTAAAGTGACTGCATTTGCTGCATTGGCGTGATACAACTCAAGATTACGTATTGTAAAGCGATCCATCCAGATATACTGATCTTCTGCAATACGGTGGATCCCTGTAATATGTTTTAATTTATGATGTTGGGTCTCACCAAGGTAATGAAGAATTACACCTGCCGCTATGATACCTTCTTGCAAGTGATCTATCCCAAACCCTTTTAATGTCTTTGTACCAAAATGTTTGTTTACAGTCTCATCTGCATAATCAGGTTTAAATACCCAATCTTCTATAAAAAATGTATGAAAGTCATGTCCAAAATCTTGTTCAAAATCTTTCTTTTTTGGCTTACTGATCAGAACTTCGCTAGGATTAAAGTTTTGCATTAACTTATCCATATGCGCTACATCGCCTTGAGCGGTAAGAAATTCTCCTGTAGAAACATCCAGAAATGCTACTCCCAATTCTTTTTTTCCATAGTGCAACGCACATAAAAAGTTATTGGTTTTGCTTTGTAACACCTCGTCATTAAGGGCAACTCCTGGAGTTACAAGCTCTGTCACCCCTCGCTTAACAATAGTTTTGGTCTGTTTAGGGTCTTCTAACTGATCACAGATAGCAACTCGCTCACCTGCTTTAACCAATTTTGGCAAATACGTATTTAAAGAATGATGCGGAAATCCAGCTAATGCTGTTTCCTGCTCACTTCCATTACCTCTTTTGGTTAAAACAATATTCAAAATAGCTGCAGCTTTAATTGCATCTGTTCCGAAAGTTTCATAAAAATCCCCTACTCTAAATAACAACAATGCATCAGGGTACTTAGCCTTAATAGCATTGTATTGTTTCATTAATGGAGTTACTTTTTTTCCGTTTTTTGCTGCCAATGAAGTATAATTTTATGAATCATGCTAAAGTAGCTATTCTTCTATTTTTTTTGAAATATAGCTGTTAGGAGTTATTCAATTTTATTCACAATTTTACTTCAACACAAAAAGAAGCATATAATGCATTAAATAAGTAACTACATATTTGTTATAAGTTATAATCAATCCATACTACAACCTGTTTCAAAAAACACAAAGAATTCTCAAAGTTTTATCGAGTATCAATCGTAGAATATGTGATAAATATTATTTTTGCGATAATGGAAGGAAGCAGAAAACTCAAAAATAGCGAACTCGATCGCAAAACTGTACAAGAATTTAAGGCATCAGAAAAGACTCCTTTAATTATCATCCTGGATAATATTAGAAGTTTAAACAATATTGGATCTGTATTTAGAACTGCAGATGCATTTTTGATAGAAAAAATATACCTCTGCGGTATAACAGCTACCCCTCCTCATAAAGATATTCAAAAAACTGCATTAGGAGCTACTGATACTGTAGATTGGGAATATCAAAAAGACACTTTAGCGCTTATACAGGATCTTAAATCACAGCATGTAAACATTTTATCTATCGAGCAGGCAGAAAATGCAACGATGCTAAACGACTTTATTCCAGAGCATAATCAAAAATACGCAATCATTTTTGGTAATGAAGTTAAAGGTGTCCAGCAGCAAGTTGTCTCAGAAAGTGATACTGTTATCGAGATTCCTCAGTATGGTAGTAAGCATTCTCTTAATATTTCGGTTAGTGCAGGAGTTGTGATCTGGGATATTTTTAATAAGCTATAGGAGGTTTCTACTATACTTATCCTTCTCTTTTCTGATATAGAATCCCAGTCCTGATCTATACTATTTTAACACAAAAAATAATTTTATAAGGGTTATTTATCTTTTTTACGTCTTTATTAATAAGAACTATTAAAAAACATTAACAAACTCAAACTTATGAAATTAAGAAAACAAGCAGTTGTTTTTCTCGCGCTCGCAATGCTAACAACAACACAATTCGGATTTGCTCAGGAAAAAGATTGTGGTGCAGAACCGCCTAAAAACTACGATACTTTTATGCTCAAACGCCTTAAATCTATTACCGATAACGGCAGTAAGGCTCTGGCAACACCTGTATCATTACCAATACAACATCATGTCTCGCGTAACTCGAGCGGAGGTTCTCCTGCAGTATCCAGCGCACAGATTCAAAATGTAATGGATGAACTAAATGCAACGTATGCTCCGATGAATATTTCATTTCACGAATATGCACCTACCAAATACATTGACAAGACCAGTTGGAATAATTCTTTTAATAAAAGCAATGACAGTCAACTAGTACAATATGAAGTTGCCGAGGCTATCAATATTTTTTACTTTTCTGAAGTAACTTCGGGCAGTTCTACCATCTGTGGATTTGCTAAATTTCCGGGAACCGGAAACCGAGCAATATTAGATGCTTCTTGCTCACAAAATGGCTCTACTTCTTCTCACGAATTAGGGCATTATTTTTCTATCCTGCATACGCACTCTACGTCTAATGGAAGAGAACTTGTACAACGAACAAACTGCTCTTCTGCAGGAGATTTTTTCTGCGATACCCCAGCAGATCCAAGACTTAGTAGCCTTGTTAATTCTAGCTGTAATTATACCGGAACAGCAACAGATGCCAATGGAGACCAATATCAACCCGATGTAAACAATGTAATGTCTTACACTCGTAAAAGTTGTCGTACAGGGGGATTCTCTAGTCAACAACAAAATGCTATTGTAGCATCATTAGAATCAGACAGAGCTTATTTAACCAGTCCAACAAATCCACCCGTATGCTCCACTATCAGTAATTTTCCGTATAGTGAAAGTTTTGAATCTGGATTAGGAGATTGGACTAATGCCACAGGAGATGATATCGAATGGACAAGAGACTCTAACGGAACTCCCTCGTCGGGAACAGGACCTTCTACAGCACAAAACGGCTCTTTCTACCTTTACACAGAAGCATCTACAAATGTAACCCCAGCCGGGAGTCCTAATAAAACAGCAATATTAAACAGCCCATGTATAGATTTACCTCAGGCTGGTAATATGTCTCTAGAATTTGGATATCACATGCTAGGTAGAGATATAGGAACTATAGAAGTTTTGGTAAGTACTAATGATGGAACATCTTATACTTCTATATGGTCACAAAATGGAGCCAAAGGAGACACCTGGAATCAAGCAACTGTTGATCTTTCTGGATATTCTGGTTCTGTAATTAGATTGCAGTTTAAAGGAACAACAGGAACGAGTTGGAGAAGTGATATAGCAATTGATAATATCAAAATCAAGGAAACTGTAACCAATCCTTCTTCTTGTAACGGGATTACCAGTTTTCCTTATAACGAAAGTTTTGAATCCGGGATTGGTGAATGGACACAAGAAACTAGTGATAATATAAACTGGACAGTTGATAGCAATAGCACGCCATCATCTAGCACAGGGCCTTCTTCTGCAACTAATGGTAGTAATTACATCTTTACCGAAGCTTCTGGTAGCGGAAATGGATTTCCTAATAAAGTAGCTTTATTAACAAGTCCTTGTGTAGATTTAACCAGTGAATCAAATGCAGAACTTAGCTTTGATTATCACATGTATGGATCAAATATGGGTACTTTAGAAATACGTGTATCTACCAATGATGGTGTAAACTGGACCACTGCCTGGAGCAAAAATGGAAACCAGGGAAATAGTTGGAGTTCTCAAACCGTAAACTTATCTGCTTATAGCGGATCTACAATAAAATTACAACTTAAAGGAACTACAGGATCTAGTTACAGAAGTGATATGGCTATCGATAATTTAAAAATTACTTCTGGTTCTGCAGATAGTGATCTCACTGATAATGAAATCCGTACAGCGAATCCAAAGATAAGTATCTATCCCAACCCTATTGCATCTGGTTCTTTATCTATCCAACATCCTGGATTCTCGAAAAATGGAGGAAAAACACAAATCACCATTACAGATTTTTTAGGAAAAACAATTGACATAGTAGATTCTAATAACGAAACTACGGCTTACGATGTTAGTAATCTAAGTAACGGTGT
The DNA here is from genome assembly GCF_000520975.1 of Aquimarina megaterium XH134. Lineage (GTDB taxonomy): Bacteria > Bacteroidota > Bacteroidia > Flavobacteriales > Flavobacteriaceae > Aquimarina > Aquimarina megaterium. The sequence continues at coordinate 69,001 of NZ_JACB01000049.1, read as the reverse complement.
TTATTTTATAATCATTAATAATAAAGAAGGACAAGTAACTCAAAAATTTATCAAAAGATAAGATTTGTTTAGTTTTTTTTGAATGTACCCTAACTGCCCGAAAAAATTTTCGGGCAGTTTCTATTATTAAAAATATCATCTGGAATTTGTTTTGTAAGTTTATAACGTTATAAAACACATAATCACATCTAATTATGAAAAACTTTTCAATTTTTGCTGCTATTGTACTCTTACTTATTTCATGCAAACAAGAGAATATGAAAAAAGATACTTCTACAGAAGATCAATCAACCATTACAGAGGATCAACTTATCGCCAAAGCAAAAGAAATTCATAATAAAGTCATTACTCTAGATACTCACTGTGATATTAATGTAAAAAACTTTACAGATTCTATAAATTACACTCAGGATCTTAGTTCACAAATCACTTTACCAAAAATGAAAAAGGGTGGATTAGATGTTGCCTGGTTTATTGTTTATACGGGACAAGACTCTCTAACAACTAAAGGCTATGAAAAAGCGTACGAAATTGCAATGTCAAAATTTAAGGCTATTCATAAACTAGCAGAAGAAATTGCACCAGATCAAATTGAACTAGCCTTAACATCTAATGATGTTCGTCGTATTCATAAAAAAGGAAAAAAAGTAGCTATGATTGGTATCGAAAATGGATATCCCGTAGGAACCGATATTAGTAATGTAAAGAAGTTTCATGACCTTGGTGCCAGATATATGTCACTTTCTCATAATGGGCATAGCCAGCTTTGTGATTCTAATACTGGTGAAGCAGATGGCATTTGGTTGCATAATGGCTTAAGCGATCTAGGGAAAGAAGTTATTACAGAAATGAATAAAACAGGGATTATGATAGATGTTTCCCACCCTTCTAAAGAATCTATGCGACAAATGATCAAACTTACCAAAGCTCCGATCATTGCTTCTCACTCTTCTGCAAGAGCATTATGTGATCATAGTAGAAATCTGGACGATGAACAATTGCAATGGTTAAAAGAAAATGGTGGTGTGGTTCAAACCGTAGCTTTTACCTCATACTTAAATACAGAGAAGTTTGAAAAACGAAATGAGAAAGAAGTCGAAATAGCCAAGCAGATTGCTGATTCTATGGGAGTAACCTGGATAGATCGAAAAGAAATAACTAAGCTCGGTACAGAAGAAAAAGAAAAGTACTATGATTTTTACATGAAAATGCTAACGATTCGAAGAGAAAAAGTAAAGAAAATAGATGATCTTCCTCCTGCTGTAGATGTTGTAGATTTTGTAAATCATATTGATTATATGGTTAATAAAATTGGCATTGATCATGTAGGGATTAGCTCTGATTTTGATGGTGGTGGTGGAATTGAAGGTTGGAGTGATGCTTCTGAAACATTTAATGTGACTCTAGAACTGGTAAAACGAGGGTATACCGAAGAACAAATCGAAAAGTTATGGAGTGGAAATCTGCTACGTGTTCTTGATGAAGTGCAAAAAGTAGCAAAAGAGCTAAATCAAGCAGGATAATATTATTTTGAGATCTCTTCGATAATCGAAATATAATCAGATCGATTTGCTATAAAATCCCGTTTAGACACATCTATTATCCTTATACTAAATTCTGGTTGTGATTTTATAAATTGCAAATACCCTTTATTGATCTTATTCAGATAATCTGCAGGGATTTTTTGCTCATAGTCCCTTCCTCTTTTTTTGATATTTTCTAAAAGACGTTCTGTATCTTGATATAAATACACATATAGTCCGGGTTTAGTCAAATTTCTATACATCAAGTCAAATACTTTTTTGTACAGCATAAATTCTTCTGATTGTAAAGTAACCTTAGCAAAAATCAATGATTTAAATACATCATAATCACTCACCACAAAATCTTTAAACAGATCAAACTGAGCAATATCATCCTGCAAACGCTGATAACGATCTGCCAAAAAAGACATCTCGAGAGGAAAAGCATAACGCTCCATATCCTCATAAAACTTTGGTAAAAACGGATTATCTGCGAAACGTTCCAGAATAAGTTTTGCATTAAACTCCTGAGCTATCAGTTGTGCCAAACTTGTCTTACCAGCCCCAATATTTCCTTCGACAGTTAGGAATTGAAATCGGGACAAAGCATACTTTTCTTTTGGATTAACTATTTTCTCATCAAGCAAAGTCACTTTTGAAGCATCTGAAGTACTATCTAACAATCGCTTTACGGTTTGCTTCAATTTTGGATGTACCATACCTCCTGCAATCTCTGCTAGTGGTTCTAATACAAATTTTCGATCCTGCATTGCAGGATGAGGAACGATCAAGTTTTTGGTTTCTATACTTCCTTCAGAAGAAAAAATAATATCCAAATCAATCGTTCTTGCCTCATATCCTTTACCATCTGTTCTATTTCTACCCAGAGAATTTTCAATTTCTAATAGCATTGTTAACACTTCGTTTTCAGAAAGAAAGGTACGTACTGCAATACAAGCATTATAAAAATCATCACTATTAAATCCCCAGGCCGGAGTCTGATACACTCCAGAAATCGAAACCAAATCTCCTATCGATTCATATATTTTTTTAATAGCATTCTGTAGAAAATCCATACGATTTCCTATATTACTTCCTAATGAAATATGTAACAGACGGGATGTTTTCAAGATTGGATTTTTTATATTCTGACCAGAACTCCTTATTTTTAGAACAAATTAAACAAAACAAAATCACTTCGCCTTATTTTTAAGTAAACTATTATTTTATTTTGACAGAAACTCCTCTGAATTTAAAAAACAAACGTGTTGCCTATCGAATATACCTGATACTTGGCGCACTTTTCATTTCATCATTAGTAGTATCTAATCTTATTTTTCAAAAATTCTTTTATTGGGATTTTTTCGGAGTATATACTTTTGAAATTTCTGTAGGAATCCTACCATATCCTATTACTTTTTTGATCACCGATATTATTAGTGAAATATTTGGCAAGAGAAAAGCGAATCAAATTGTTACGGCCGGTATTTTTGCATCTTTTTTTTCGTTACTCATTGTATATGCTTCAGCTTCGGTGCCAGCTACAACCTGGTCTCCTATAGATGATGATATATTCAATCAGGTTTTTGGCGCTACAGTAATCGCCGTATTTGCATCAATGATGGCTTATCTTTTTGCACAATATATTGATATTCAGATTTTTCATTTCTGGAAACGTGTTACAAAAGGAAAACATCTTTGGTTGCGAAATAATTTTTCTACTTTTTCTTCTCAATTTATAGACACCCTAACTGTTCTTTTGTTATTATGTTCTGCAGGTATTATAGATTGGGATCGTTTTGGAGTATTATTACTTAATGGTTTTTTGTTTAAAATATTGGTCGCTGCACTAGACACTCCTATTTTATACCTATGTGTGCATGTTATAAGAAAGCGATTTAAACTAAAACAAGGTGGTGAATTGGCTCTAGAAATTTAAAATCTAACAAATAGTTAACTTAAAAAAAGTAACATTGTATCTTTGTAAATCGTTTCTTTATCTCAAAGCTATTTTATCATGAAAAAAGTCCTCAAAATTCTTGGTATTTTTTTACTACTATTTATCATAGGTATTATCTCGATTCCTTTTTTGTTTAAGGGAACTATCCAGGACAAAGTGCGCTACCTGGTGAATGAGCATGTGCATGCAAAAGTAGACTTTGCAAATTTGGATATTAGCCTTATCAGAAGTTTCCCACAGGCATCTGTGGTTATTGATGAGTTTTCTATTATTAACTTTGCTCCTTTTGAAGGAGACACCTTGGCTTATTCTAAAAAAATAGCTTTGGACATGTCTATCAAAGAATTATTTAAAAACGCTTCAGAACCTATTAGTGTTCAAAAAATAGTAATCGATGAAGCCAATATTGCAATCAAGACTGATTCATTAGGAAATTCTAATGTTGATATTGTTAGAAAACAAGAAGATGCTACAGAAACTAATCCAGAAGAAGAAAGTGGTGCTTTCACCTTTGCTTTGGATCATTATGAAATAAATGATAGTAAAATTCTATTTAGAGATGATATAAGTAAAACCCTATTGGCAATGACCGATCTTAATCATAGCGGTGACGGATCGATCTCTGGAGAAAAAATAATCTTAGATACTAAAACGAATACTGAAGCTTCATTAAATCTCGATGGCACTAAATATCTAAACAAAAATAAATTACAACTTGATGCCCAAATAGAATTAGATCTTGAGAATCAGCGTTATTCTTTCAAAGAAAATAAAGCTCAAATTAATCGACTACCTCTCGAATTCGCAGGGTATGTTCAGTTATTCGAAAAATATACCGATGTAGATCTCAGTTTTAAAACCCCTTCGTCTGATTTTAAGAATTTCCTTGCCGTTATTCCCGAAACTTATGTCAAAAACCTGGATGGAGTGCAAACTAGTGGAGACTTTTCTATTAACGGAATCATTAAAGGAAAATCTGATGATACCTATATCCCAAAAATGGATATCAAGATTGCATCAAGTAATGCTTCTTTTAAATACCCCGATTTACCAAAAGGCGTTAAAAATATAAATATCGACACTAAGATTAAGAATGAAACCGGATTGGTAGATGATACTTATATCAATATTGACAATTTAACTTTCAAAATAGATCAGGATTCTTTTGCTGCCAAAGGTAGTCTTCGAAATCTAACGAAGAATATGATTGTAGATATGATGCTAAAAGGTACATTAAACCTGGCTAACCTGAATCAGGCATATCCTTTACAACTGGAAGAAAAAATAAATGGGATTGTTAATGCAGATGTCAAAACTCATTTTGATATGCAATCTTTAGAAAAAGAACAATATCAAAATATAAAAAGCTCTGGTACTGCCAGTATTTCTCAATTTACATATGCATCTACTGATACACCAAATGAAATAAAAGTTGAAAATGCTGATGTAAGTTTTACACCAGAAACCATTTCATTAGACAAAATGCAGGCCACTACAGGAAGATCAGATCTTGCTGCCACAGGTACCATACAAAATCTAATGGGGTTCTTATTTGCAAAACAAGATCTAAAAGGAGATTTTAATGTAAATTCTAATGTGTTTGCCGTAGATGATTTTATGGTAAGTGAGCAAGAAACCGAAGAAGAGGTCGCAAGTACAACAGAAGATGAAACTATGAGAATCCCTTCTTTTCTGGATGCTACACTAAACTTTGATACCAAAAAAGTTTTCTATGATAATCTAGAATTACAAAATACAAAAGGAACGGTAAAAATAAAAGATGAAACTGCTTATTTAGAAAACGTAACTTCTAATATTTTTGACGGAGGGATGGCTCTAAATGGTAACGTATCTACTAAGGCTAAAGTTCCTACCTTTGACATGGCTCTGGATTTAAGTAAAATCGATATCGTAAAGTCTTTTAATAATTTAGAATTAATAAAAGGTTTAGCTCCTATTGCAAAAGCACTTACAGGTAACCTGACGACCAAAATTAACCTGAATGGTAATCTTAACGAAAACCTTATTCCTGTTTTAACCTCATTAAAAGGTAAGGCACTTGCAGAGATTCTTAATGCCCAAGTATCAACAACTAAAACTCCGTTTTTATCTACATTAGATAACCAACTTAATTTTGTAGAAATTGATCAATTAAACTTAAAAGACATTAAAACTAACCTAAGTTTTGATGATGGAAAAATTAATGTAAAACCTTTTGAGTTTGATGTTCAGGGGATAAAGGTTACTGCTGGTGGAAGTCATAGTTTTGAGCAAAATATGAATTATAATATCAAACTAGATGTACCTGCTAAATATCTAGGTAGTGAGGTTGGAAACCTGATCTCTCAACTTGATCAAAAGGAAGCAAATACTATGACTGTTGGACTACCAATTGGGCTTTCTGGTAATTTTAAAAACCCAAAGGTTAGCTTAAATACAGATCTGGCGATAAAGCAACTCACACAACAAATAGTAGACAAACAGAAAGAAAAAGTAAAAGGAGAGCTTATCGGTAAAGGCGAGAAAGTATTAACAGATCTATTAGGAAATTCTAAAAAACCAACTGATTCTTCTAAAACAAATTCTAACAATACAGAAGAAACTTTAAAAAATACTGCAAAAAATATCTTAGGAGGGTTTTTAGGTAAGAAAAAGAAAAAAGATTCTACAAAAACAAAGAATTAATAAATGTAATAGAAAAGAGTGTACCTGATTTCTCAAGCACCCTCTTATACTCAAAAATAATATTTTATTGGACAATGATCCAATTGATTTTTACATCACAGATTTATATGTGTATAGGGATTTTCCATCAAGATTTAGAATTATCTCTTAGGATATGCTGCATTAGTACCTATAATGTCTAATGGAGATATCGTTTCCTGAGCTCCGGTATAGCCTTCACCATTAAGTAACGTAATTGTTGGTTTACCATTTTTAGAAAAAGCATATTGATGATACATCATTATACTATTGATGTCAAATGCCCTAGTTAATCTTCTTGAATTCTTAATCTTGAATTGATCTTCTTGACCACTTCGAATGTTTTCCCATTTTATAATAATATAGTTGTCTCTTTCTGGTCTTGCTTGTTCATGAAGAAAACCAAGCGTATGACCTAGTTCATGAGTAACAAGGTTGGCATCGACATTATGACCTAATTTAATAACTCCTCCACCAAAATTGAACCCAATAGATGCCAAACCACAGGTTGAACATACATCCTCAGATTGCATAATAGTTACATAACTGAACTCATTGGTTCTTTTTTTAAACTTTATATTCGTTTTTCTACTCCATCTTTTCATCGCCAATAGTATATTAACACGTAACTTAAGACTTAAGTTACTACTTAGGGCAAAAACAACAGTGTTGTTTGGCCATTTTCTAACAGGATCTAGTAATGTTAATTTTTGATTAGCAATTTGAGGAGTGTCCGATACATGTTCTTCAGAAAGAATGATGTCATCATGGTAAAGGTATTCTCCGTTACCCATGTCTTTGACAGTAACTAAATCTCCATCAAAATATTTTTCAATCAATTTTCCGTTAGATGTTGTTACGTCATCAGTTACATTTTCTTCTACGCTCTCTTTTTGGCAAGAAGCGAAAAGTAAAACTGTGCCCAGTACGAGAGTTTTAAATGACCTGATTTTTTTTGTGTTCATGATTGTGTGAAATTAAGTTTGTTTTAAAAAATTATTTATACCTCGGATTATTCAATAGGATTCAATTCATTAATACAATTCGTTGATTTTTAAATAGTTTTCTATTATAAAGCAAGCACAGATACTAGAGTGAACAAAAAACCTACCTTATTTATCTATCTCCCAGATCCGAAGGAAAGCTTATTCTCCTCCATTTGGGAGGATTGAGGTGGGATAGATAAACAATTGTATGCGCAACATTGTAAATTTTCCTTTAAAAAGGAAAATTGTCGCACACCCCTTTTCTAGTATTTTTGTAAAACTATAATACTATTGACACTATATTGTCCTGATTCCTTGAATAATCAAAAAAACAGGACAACCTTGTAACGGTTTCACAACAAGTGTCCCCTGTGTTATTACCAAGTTTACATTCCGAGAAATAGCAAAATTGTCCGTTGATATAGGCGATATTAGAAACAATACCGTATATGAGCATCAATATGAATTAGATGTACCAGAAAAACAAGATCCGGATATTCTCAAAGATGAAATTATTACCTTAAACAGGGTATTAAACCTAAGGTCCTGCTGAAAAACCAGGACTAGTTCAATTATTTATTTTGAATACATTGCTACGCAACTTCTCAAAATAGAGTTTCACTGATAAAAACATAGCTACGGGAGCAATACACCGGTTAAAGATACGTTAACAATTTAGTAATCTTATACCTACAATATAAGTATACATATAGTTATAATTTTACCACAAAACTAAATCCCCCTAGCTATGAAATTGAAGAATATTTACATAATTCTTTTTTATTCCCTTTCCTTTTTATCATTCTCGCAAACAGAAATTAATGACAATCAAATGAGCTGGATTAGAGGATGGACAAATTTTGCCCCTAATCAAAGAGAGTATCCAGAGCCCGAAGAAGTACTTCCTAATATTATTGATAGTAACTCTTATTTAAAAAATGATGTGACATATCTAATGTCTGGAAATGTTTATGTAATTAATAATGCCACTCTAACAATACAAGAAGGAACCACAATTAGATGTGACGTCGAAAATGCTGCAAGCTTGGTAATAACCAAAGGTTCTAAATTAATTGCAAGAGGCACAAAAGGGTTTCCAATTGTATTTACATCAAATAAGGCCCAAAAATCCAGAAAAGCTGGAGATTGGGGCGGTATCATAATTGCCGGATCTGGCACAATAAATTCACCAGCCGTATCTAAAACTATAGAAGGAAATTTTCTACCTCAATATTCTTCGTACGGAGGAACACAAGAAAATGAATTAACAACCATGATGTCGTATGTTCGAATTGAATATGCAGGAAAAAAAATTAATCAATCCAAAGAGTTAAATGGATTGTCTCTTTATGCACTAGGAAGTAATTCGATCATAAACAATGTTATGATCAGTTATTCGGCAGATGATTCTTTCGAATGTTTTGGAGGTAAGGTAAACATGTCTAATCTAATCTCTTACAAAGCAAAAGATGATGATTATGATTTTACATTAGGATATAATGGAGAATTAAACAATATTCTTGCAATTAGACATCCATACATTAGTGATATTAGTGGTTCTTATGTTATTGAAGCAGATGGGTATGATAAAAAAGAAGGATTTATCGATCTAGAAGCATTATCAAACATACGTATCAAAAATGCAACTTTGGTAAACCTATCCGATCAAAACAATTACCAACATACTACTGCTGCAATTTCGTCTAAGAATTTAGCTAAACTCAATCTTACCAACATGCGTATATCTGGTTTTGCTAATGTTGTAAAATTTGATAAAACCTACAAATCATATTCTGATCTTCAAAAGTATTTCTCCTTAGAAAACAGTATTTTTAATGTACACAGTAAATCAATTCTGACACAATATAGTGCTACCATAAATACTGATCAATTGTTGAAATATAATATGTATACAAATCATTTTAAAAGTGCTGCCGATCTATTTACTGATCCATTTGATGAAAAAAAACCAATATTTACGCTAAAGGATTCGGAAAATTATACCGTAATGCAGTAAATTTGAATATATGCACTTAAAATCATCACAATAATGAAATTATTTAGTACCGCTTTCCTTGTGTTTTTTATCATCAACCTTAATTATTCTCAAACAAAAAAGAATGTTTTTTTTGAGCAAAAGGCATTAACCAAAAAGTTTCACACAATAGATGAATTAGAAGATTTAAAAAAAGGGGAACTTGTTAAACTGTATACAGATCGTATTAATGAAATAATAACTGTCCTACCTTATTTAGCTCTTACCAATGAAGCAGGTGTTAAACTGTCTGACATTGGTATTAAAGAAAGTTCTGATCATTTAAAATCCCTGAACAAGCACCATACAATGACTACAGATATGACTGAAAGTAATAAAAACTTAATTTCAGAATTTATTCCTTATGCAGATACAGAAAAGATTATTTGGGGTATTTTATATTTTGAAGAAGTAATTAAAAAAGTTAGAATAGGCGCTAATGGAAATTTTTAACCCAGTATATTAGTAGATATTTCTATCCACATAAACCAAATCAGCTTATAATCAATTAATAAGCTGATTTTTTTTATAAATAGGTTTTCAAAATACTTTTTACCTACAAACCATATTCATTGTATGTAATATATCGTCTTTTTTTGTTCTTAATTACACTTTTTAATAGAAAAATCACTTATAAATAGTGCGCTAAAACAGGGGGGAAACACCCCTTTTTTAACAAAAAACGAATTTACCAAATAAAGTTGTTTAATGTTTACGAAGATCCAATAAACATTCGTTAATTTTTTGATTATCAATAAAATATAAAATAATTATGTAGGAATTTTACTCATAATATTTTATTAATTTAAGTTAAAATAACGACCAACGTACAAAGTCTACGGTAAACACGTAACCACTTTTGTTAAAACTCTTATATCTTAGTAGTCCCAAAATTGGGAGAGAGAAATTTCTTCCAAATAAAGTTTAACCCCAAAATAAACTATTATGAAAAAAAGATGTTCTCTATTAACAGCTTTTATCCTACTACTAATTTCTAATCTAGCTATTGCACAAGATTTTAATGAAAATAATGACAGATGGGTCAAAGGATGGACAAATTTTACACCTAATAAAACTGACTATCCAGAAGCTGAAGAGAAACTACCTAATATTATAATGGATCATACTTATTTAAGAAATGATATTGTGTATTCGATGTCTGGTGATGTATATGTAACGAATGGTGCATCTTTAACTATTCAAGAAGGAACAATTATACGATGTGATCATGAAAACCCTGCAAACCTTATTATCTCTAAAGGCTCAAAATTGATTGCAGCAGGATCCAAAGCTTATCCTATCGTTTTTACATCCAGCAAAGCTCCCAAATCTCGAAACAGTGGAGATTGGGGAGGTATAATTATTGCCGGATCTGGAAAAGTAAATACAGTTTCGGGTAGTGGTATACTTGAAGGTGATTTCAACCCTCAGTATTCTGTTTATGGTGGAAATAACGTAAATGAAGAAACAACAATACTACGATTTGTAAGAATCGAATTTTCTGGAAACAATGGATCTAATGGATTATCTCTATATGGTTTAGGGACTTCTTCTATCGTAAAAGATATTATGGTAAGTTATTCGGGTCAGGATTCTTATAATATTCACGGAGGAAAAAATAACATTCAGAATCTGGTTTCTCTTAAAGCACAAGATGATGATTATCACATTTCTGAAGGTTTTAGAGGGACAATTAAGAATGTTCTTGCTATAAGGCATCCATACATCAACAGTCCCCAGGGATCATATGCTATCGAAATAGATGGATACAATACAGAACTTGGTTACATCAAACCAGATGCTATAACAGATGTTACTATTGCTAATGCAACTCTTGTTAACTTGTCTGATAAAACCAATTACCAGCATACCACTGCAGCTATTTCTACATCTAATTCGGCAATAACATACATACACAACTCTAAAATATCTGGTTTCTCTGATGTTGTTAAGTTTGATAAATCATACACATCTTTAGCTGTAATACAAAAAGCATTTATGATGGATAATAGTTTTTTTAATATTCATGGTAAAGGTATAACCACAAGTAATGCAGCAATTAACGGAGCCTTAGATATTTTAAAATACAATAGATTTACAGAAAGCTTTGTTGGCGTAAATGATTTATTTAGTGACCCCAAAAGCTCTATTGTACCAAAGTTTCAGTTAAAAAAATCATTAAACAATTATATGGTGATGCAATAATAAAATAGTTTGCTCTGATTTTACTGTACAAAATCAATCAAAATCAAATGTATATTACAAACACTATGTCAAAATTATTAACAAGCTTAATCTTCTTTCTTTCAATAAGTACGATTTATGCGCAACAAGCAAATGAAGCCATATTCTTTACGCAAAGGAGTCAGACCAATAAATTTCACACAATTAATGATCTGCAAGCCTTAAAGAAAGGCCAACTCGTAAAACTATACCAAGATCGAGTCGAGGAGATCATGACCATACTCCCGTTTCTATCACTTACTAATGAACCTGGTGTACGACTAAGTGATATTGGCATTAAAGAAGATTCACGACATCTAAAAATCCTTAGAAATAATAAAGAGTCTACGCAAAAAAATTTAGAAGTTACCAAAGAAACTATCGAAGAATTAGTTCCTTATGCTGATACAGAAAAAATTATCTGGACAATCCTCTACTATGAAGAAGTCATTAAAAAAATGAGGATAGGAGTTAACGGAAATTTTTAAAAATTAAATTAGTAATGTGTTTAAATTATCATATTTACTTAGGGTTAGAAGCGGCAATTGCCGCTTCTATTGTTTTATTTAGCTGTAAGATTACTTTGTTTATAACTACTAAGGATTTATGACACTATCTGTACTATATCTCTTTTTGGGAATTGTTACCGCCGTAATAGGGGCGCTACCTCTGGGAGCAGTCAATCTGGCTGTTATTCATACCTCTGTCAAAGAAAATATTAAAAACGCATCCTACATAGCACTAGCAGCAGGGATTGGCGAAGTATTATTAGCTCTTTTTGCATTGCACAGCAGTATGGAGTTATCTGATTTTTTTCGAGAAAATCAATGGATTCAAATTGCGTTCATTATACTCTTCTTTTCTATTGGCGTGTATTTCTTACTTTTTAAGAATAAAATAAATACTAAACATAAATCCAAAAAATTAAAACTATCCAAATCTAAATTCCTTACTGGTTTTTCTCTAGCCATATTAAACCCTCCTGTAATTATTTACTGGGTTTTAGCAATTTCACTGGTAAACAAATATATTTTTAAACTCACAGTTCAAAACCCACTCATCTCTCTTTTTCTTTTCTTTCTTGGAGTTTACTTAGGAAAAATAGGAACATTATATTTTTATAGTCGATGGGGAAATAAAATTGCACAACAACCAGGCGATTCAAAAGCTAAACTTTCTAGGACTATAGGAATAATTCTGGTTGTTATTTCTATTTTTCAAGGCATCAATTTTTTAGCCGAATGAAAGAAACTATACCAAAATACCATTTTTTAAACCATTTGTACAAGTAATTATCTGTTAAGTGTTTTTATATTTGTCAGCAATTCTGATAAAATTATATTGCTGTGAATAAAGACGATTTCAACTCTAAGTTAAGCTTGCCAAAAGAAGAAATGCAAAGCTATGGATATAAGATTATAGATCATATTGTGGATCATTTTGAGACTCAGAACTCAAAAAAGCCTGTAACTATTGCTTCAAGAGAAGAAATGGATTCTTTATTAACAGAAGACCTTCCTGATCACCCTACTCCTGCAAACGAAGTTCTGGATTTTGTAATGGATCAAGTCATTCCGAACAGTAGTATTGTATCACATCCAAAATCATACTCTTTTGTACCTGGCCCAAGTAACTACATAAGTGCTATGGCCGATACTATCGCTACAGGTTTTAATATTTTTTCTGGCGGTTGGGCCGCATCTCCGGCAGCAGCAGAATTAGAAATAGTAGTTATGAACTGGTTACTTAAGATTTTTGAGTTTCCGACAAAAATGGGAGGAGGAATATTTACCAGTGGTGGTTCGATGGCAAATCTTACCGCATTGGTAACAGCCAGAAGGGTAAAATGTGGTGAAGATTTTTCTAAAGCAATAATCTACTTATCAGACCAGGCTCACTCTTCAAACATAAAAGCAATCAAAGTAATTGGCTTTAAAAAAGAGCAGATCAGACTTATTCCTACCGATCTAGAATTTAAAGTTTCTTTAAATAAATTAAAAAATGTAATTGCCAAAGATCGTCTTGAAGGGTTTCAACCGTTTTGCATAATAGCATCTGCAGGAACTACCAATACAGGAACTGTAGATCCTCTGGATGAAATTGCAAATATCTGCCAGGAAGAAAATTTGTGGATGCACGTTGATGGAGCATATGGAGGTGCAGCAATTTTGGCAAATAAAGGAAAAAAGCTTTTAAAAGGTATCGAGCGAGCAGATTCACTAACTGTAGATCCACACAAGTGGTTTTTTCAGCCTTATGAGATAGGTTGTTTATTGGTCAAAGATCATAATTGGTTAAGTGGTACATTTAGCGAGAAACCAGAATACCTAAGAGATATAGAAGGCAATGAATCTGAAATTAATTTTTATGATCATGGTATTCAATTAACCCGACGTTTTCGTGCTTTAAAGTTTTATATGTCATTAAAAACGTTTGGTCTCGAATCTTTTAGAAAAGCCATACAATACAATATAGATCTTGCCGAACAAACAGAAAATATCTTACGAAAAAGTACATATTGGGAAATTACATCACCAGCTACATTAGCTATAATTAACTTTAGATATCACCCTATTGGTTATCAACTTTCTGAAGAAGAATTAGATCGTATCAATCAGAATATTTCTAAAAAAATAGTCGATTCTAGAGAGGCAATATTGGTAACTACAGTTTTACAAGGTCAGATCGTACTTAGGATGTGCCTTATAAATCCCAGAACAACCATTGATGACATTAAAAGTACGTTACAACAATGTGAAATTTACGGAAAAGAAGAATTGGCTATAATTACAAAAGAACCATATTAGGTTATTGTTAAACTAACCACGTACCCTTCGTTATTTCTCACATTAAAGACTGTATTATCTTCAAAAATAAGATATTGTCCTTTAATTCCTTTTAACACACCAGAATACTCTTGTGTTTTCTCCAGATTAAGGCTTTTTACAGTATTAGGATATTGAAGTACAGGAAAACGAAGTTGAGTCTCTTTTCCATTTTCGACAAAATACTCTTTTACCTCATCTGGTATAAAATCTTTTAGTTTGTCTTTAAAAGAGATCAGGTCTTCATCTGTTATTTCATTTTTAAGCATAGTACGCCAATTTGTTTTATCAGCCACCTTTTCTTTTAAAGCCACTTCGGTAATACCTGCCAAATATCGATTAGGAACCTCAACAATTTCTATAGCCTCATGAGCTCCTTGATCTATCCACCTTGTAGGCACCTGGGATTTTCTGGTTACTCCTACCTTAACATTACTAGAATTAGCCAGGTATACTATATGTGGTTGAAGCTGTGCCTTTTTTTCAAATTCTAAATCCCTATCCTCAATATCTAAATGTGCAGTACTTAATTCTGGACGCATTACCCAATCTCCGACTTGAGGTTGATTGTAAAAATCATCATAACAATACCCTTGTCTAAATATTTTTTTATTTTCACCACAGGCAAGACACTGATATCCTACAAATTCTATTCGTACTTTTTTATCCAATAACTGATTCATGTGAATAAAATCTGATTCGAAAACCAGATAATACTGAATAGGATCATTAATTTCTGTTTGCATTTTTGTTAGCACCCCCTGATATTGCATAAAATTTCGTTATATAATAATCAAATAAGAAGAATGTGATTATTTTTATTATTTTAGTTTCTAATTGATAACAACAAAAATAATATATCCCGATCTTATATTAAGAATTGGTGTACATTATTTCTGCCTAAATATACATTAAAAAATGCCAATCCCATTAGTTAATTCTATAGCCAGCTGGTTCTTAAAAAAACGCTTTCATCAAATGGAGCTTTTTCTTAAGTATCCTAACGAGGTTCAGCTTGAGTTGCTGCATGTGCTATTAGAAACAGCTAAGAATACAGAATTTGGGAAAAGCTATGATTTTGCGACTATAAGTAATTATGAAACTTTTAAAGAAAGAGTACCTATAAGGTCTTATGAAGATTATGAATCGATAATCGAAAGAAGTCGCTTGGGTGAACACAACATTTTTTGGCCCACTCCTATTAAGTGGTTTGCAAAATCTAGTGGTACTACCAGTTCTAAAAGTAAATTCATCCCTGTTAGTGAAGAATCACTAGAAGATTGTCATTTTGCCGCTGGTAAAGACCTCTTATGTATGTACCTTAACAATAATGAGGAATCAAAACTCTTTACAGGAAAAAGTCTTAGGTTAGGTGGTAGTAAAGAATTGTACAAAGAAAACGGAACTTCTTTTGGAGATTTATCTGCAATAATTATAGACAATATGCCTTTTTGGGCAGAGTTTAGCTCTACTCCCAGTAACGAAGTATCATTAATGAGTGATTGGGAGTATAAAATGAAGGCTATTGTTAATGAAACCATTCAGGAAAATGTAACCAGTTTAGCAGGCGTTCCTTCTTGGATGTTGGTTTTACTTAATCAAGTGCTGGAAATGACAGGAAATGAGAATATTTTCGATATCTGGAATAATCTCGAAGTATATTTTCATGGTGGAGTAAGTTTTGAACCCTATAAAGACCAATACAGCAAAATTTTACCCAGAAACTCTTTTAAATATTACGAAATATATAATGCTTCTGAAGGTTTCTTTGCTATCCAAGATCATAACAATTCTTCTGAGTTACTATTGATGCTAGATTACGGGATCTTTTATGAGTTTATACCAATGGATACCTATGGCACCAAAACTGAAAAAGTGATCCCGCTAAGCGAAGTAGAGGTTGGGAAAAACTATGCTATTATCATTACAACTAATGCTGGATTATGGCGCTATAAAATTGGAGATACTATTCGATTTACCTCTACAGACCCATATAGAATCAAGGTATCAGGAAGAACCAAACATCATATTAATGTCTTTGGAGAAGAGCTTATTATCGAAAATGCAGAAGAAGCACTTAGAAAAACAACCAAAATCACTAATAGTGAGATTGTAGATTATACTGTGGCGCCAATTTTTATGAAAGAACGAGAAAAAGGCGCACATGAGTGGATCATTGAATTTAAAAAGCATCCCGAAGACATTAAAGAATTTACTTATATTCTCGATCAAAATCTGCAACAGGTAAATAGTGATTATGAGGCCAAAAGATATAACAATACAACTCTTAACATCCTTCATATACGTATTGCAAGACAAAATCTATTCTATGATTGGTTGAAAAAGAATAATAAGCTGGGTGGGCAACATAAAGTCCCAAGACTTTCTAATAAACGAACGTATATTAACGAACTAATTGCCCTAAATAATGTGAGTTCTTATTCTCCTTGATTAAGAAATAGTTAAGTGTTTCTAAATCGATCTTTTTTCTATAAAAAACATAAATTAAAATATAAATTTTTACGGTTTAACCGTAAAAAAACTATGTAAGAATTGTCGTTTTTAACAAAAAAATTAGTATTTCATCGTTCAAAAAAAGCGTTTGATCTAAAAAATATCAAATCATTTTTTAGGCTCTCATTTTCATATTAAATTTGTCCTCAGATAGTTATTAAATATATCAAAGCCCCAAAATATGAAAACTACGATATCTTGCATTACTTTATTACTGCTAACCATAGGAATTAACGCACAAGAAATCAAAACCGAAAATCATATTACTAATGCCAATGAAACGGCTGATGTAACTTCAAAAGAGACTACTACTGATGTTTCTTCTTCTACAAGGGCTTTAAAAACAGAAAATACATTAGAAGAAGACACTTGTTATAGTGAAATTTCTAAAGCAACATTTTATGAAGCTTTAATTCGACAAAATGGTTTAGAAATATACCTTAACAACAGTGATCTTGTATTAAAAAATACAGAAGATATCATTACCAACAATAAGGATCGAATATCATATACAGAATAAATATATTATCAACTAATCAACCAACAAAAAACACCTTTATAAATTTATAAAGGTGTTTTTTTTATGTAAAGCTTTTTTCTTTTACTTTAAGAGACCGCCTTAAGCTTTTTAATCGTAGACTTATTAAGCTTCTTTTCGGCATAATCCTTAGTTACTCTAAACTCTGTTTCTTCGCTTTCTGGCAGTTCGTACATTGCATCTGTTAAAATTGCTTCGCAAAGTGATCTAAGACCCCTTGCGCCCAATCTATACTCAAGAGCCTTTTCTACAATATATTCTAATGCACCATCAGTAATTGAGAAGCCAATATTATCCATTTCAAACAACTTCTTATATTGCTTTATTATGGCATTTTTAGGAACTGTTAAAATAGACCTAAGGGTTTGCTCATCCAAAGGATTCATATAGGAAAGCACAGGAAGTCTACCAATAATCTCAGGAATCAATCCAAAATCTTTTAAATCTCTAGGAATGATATACTGTAACAGATTATCTTTCTCTATAGCGTCTTCACTTTTAGAGGCACTATATCCAACAGCCTGCATATTTAATCGTTTCTGAATCATTTTTTCGATCCCATCAAAAGCACCACCTGCTATAAAAAGAATATTTTCGGTATTTACTTCGATAAATTTTTGATCTGGATGCTTACGCCCACCTTTTGGCGGAACATTTACTACAGTTCCTTCTAGTAACTTAAGTAAAGCTTGTTGCACTCCTTCTCCAGAAACATCTCTGGTAATACTAGGATTATCACTTTTACGAGCTATTTTATCTATCTCATCAATAAATACAATACCACGTTGTGCCTTCTCAAGATTATAATCTGCAGCCTGAAGTAGTCGTGTAAGAATACTTTCTACATCTTCGCCCACATAACCTGCTTCGGTAAGTACAGTTGCATCTACAATAGCTAATGGAACGTTAAGCATTTTGGCAATGGTCTTAGCCATTAATGTTTTTCCGGTACCCGTTTGCCCTACCATAATGATATTACTCTTTTGAATCTCAATATCATCTTCTGTTTGTGGTTGCAATAAGCGTTTATAATGATTATATACTGCTACAGACATTACTTTTTTTGTAAACTCCTGCCCTATTATATACTCATCCAAAAACTTCTTGATAGCCATAGGCTTTCGTAACATTAATTCGCTACTAAGCTCACCCGTTTCTTCATCTTTAGCTTCTTCCACCACAATTCCATGCGCCTGAACAATACATCGATCACAAATATGGGCATCTAACCCTGCAATAAGTAAATTGGTTTCAGGCTTCTTTCTTCCACAAAAAGAGCATTCTAAATCTTCCTTAGCCATAGTTATTTATTTTCATTTTCATAAAAACTTCTCTTGTTTTCGTATATACATACAAGTATAAGGGAAAAATCCCCTAACTAACAAGAAAAATCACATCATTCTCTAGTCAAAATCTCATCAATCATTCCATACTCTAGAGCTTTATCTGCTTTCATCCAATAATCTCTATCACTATCCTCGTATACTTTATCGTAGGTTTGTCCGGAGTGTTTGGCAATAATTTTATATAATTCTTCTTTTAATATCAAAATCTCACGTGCAGTAATTTCTATATCACTTGCTTGTCCCTGAGCACCTCCTAATGGTTGATGAATCATAACGCGACTATGTGGCAATCCAGAACGTTTTCCTTTTTGTCCTGCGCATAATAATACAGCTCCCATAGATGCGGCCATACCTGTACATATAGTAGCTACATCTGGTTTGATAAATTGCATTGTATCATAAATACCAAGGCCTGCATAGACACTTCCTCCTGGAGAATTGATATAAATCTGAATATCTTTAGAAGAATCTACACTTTCGAGAAATAACAATTGGGCCTGAACAATATTAGCAACCTGATCATTAATCCCGGTTCCTAAAAATATAATACGATCCATCATTAACCTCGAAAAAACATCAAAAATAGCAATATTCATTTGACGCTCTTCTATGATATTAGGAGTCATCCCGGTTGGATACATACTACTAACGATCTGGTTATAATAGTTGCTATTAATACCATGATGCTTAGTAGCGTATTTTTCGAATTCTTTTCCGTAATCCATATTTCTTTTTCTGAAATTTTTATTGATAAAAAAGGCGTTAACCCAAAGATAGTTTAACGCCCTAAATATAAGTATAATTCCTTAGTAAATTACAACATTAATTATTTGTAAACTTCTTTTATGAATTCATCAAAACTAACCTCTTTTATCTTTAGCTTTGCATTTTCTTTATAATAATTAAGTAGCTTTTTACTCATCAATTGTTCAGAGATTCTTTTAACCTCTTCTTGATTGGATAATATTCTTGCTGCAATATCCTCTAGCTCTTTATCTTCTGGAGAATTTTGCCCAAATTGAGCCATCTGACCTTTAATTAACTCTTTTGCAAAATCTTTCAATTCTTCAAAAGTTACCTGAAGGTTATTGTCATTAATTATTTTACCTTCGATCAATTGATAACGTAATCCTTTTTCACTTTTTTCAAATTCGTCCTTTGCTTCATCTTCTGTCAAAGGTTTCTCACCAGTTGCTCTAATCCATTTCTTCAAAAACTCATTAGGGAGATCAAATTTAGTATTCTCTAAAACGTTTTCAGTAATATCATTAAGCAGTTGTTGTTCTGACTGTTGCTCGAATTGACGTTCGGCATCTTCTTTTATTTTTTCTTTCAGATCAGTAACCGATTTTATAACACCTGCACCATATAGTTTATCGAATAATTCCTGATCTAAATCTGCAAGTTCCTGAGTATTTATTTCTGAAACTGTAAAAGCTACTTCTATATTAAGGTCGTGTGCTTCATCATGGTTTATTTTTAAAGCACTTATCAAATCGTGATCATCGGCAAACAATCCTTTTGTTTTTAACTTGATAACATCACCTACTTTTGCTCCTATAAATTTATCAAGATTCTTTTTACCTTTAATTTTATCTAAAGAAACAGTAAATGCATTATCAATTTCTTTTTCTTCATTTACAAAAGAACCAGCTACCAAATCATCTTTCTCTACAACATCTTTAGATATAAGCTTTCCATATTGTTTCTGGATGGTTTTGATTTGATTATCGATCATCTCATCATTCGCTACAATTTTGTAGTGAGTGATCGCTTTTTTACCATTAAGCTTTACTTCAAATTTTGGAGCTAATCCAAGTTCGAATTCGAAAGAGTAATCATCGGTATCCCAGTCAAAGTTCTCCTGTTCCTTTGGTAATGGATTTCCTAATACATCAAGTTTTTCCTCTGTAAGATACTTATTTAATGCATCTTGTAACAGTTTATTTACTTCATCTACCAAAACTGCTTTTCCGTATTGTTTTTTAACAAGTCCCATAGGAACGTGACCTTTTCTAAAACCAGGAATGTTAGCATTTTTACGATAATCACTAAGGATTTTTTCGACCTTATCACTATAGTCTTCTTTAGCGATATCTACGGTTACCACTGCATTTAATTCGTCTAATTGCTCTTTTGAAATATTCATTATCTCTACGTTTACTCTAAAAATTGGCTTGCAAAAGTAATACTTTTTTAGATCACAACAAATTTTTAACTCCTTGAAAAACAGTAAGCGTTACATTAATTTTCGTCTTTCTTTAAAATAGAATGTAGTATTGATTGAAACACAGATAACAAGACACTAAAGATCAGCGCCCACAACCATCCATTTACACTAAAACCAGCTATAAAATAATCTGCCAATAAAATAATTGCTGCATTAATAACTAAAAGAAACAACCCCAAAGTAAGTATTGTAGCTGGGAGTGTTAAAATAATCAGTAAAGGTTTTACAATTGTATTCAAAATTGCCAAAACAGCTGCAACTATTAATGCGCTAACATAATTATCGACTCCGACTCCCGGCAGGATTTTAGCTAATAGGAGTACTGCTAATGCATTTAAAATAAGTTTAAGAATAAAATTCATACTTCTTTTTTTACCATTTTTTTTCACTAAAACCCGTAAAAAGTTTGAGAGTCGCCCACAATAATAAAACATGTGAAATATAGTAATTTTATATAAATCTTAAAACCAAATACATCATGAAAATAATCTTAAAATTTACTTTTTTTTATTATTGTTTCAACAAACAGTTTCCTCCCAATGTTCATCTGCCTATAACAATCTAAAATTTGAATATGCCGGACCAAGAACAGATGGCGGTCAAGTTTTTAACATTACATTTAACAACAATGGATTTTTTAATAGTGACGTAGCTAATAACAGACTCGGAGCATTTGTAATAAAATATAGAACGTTAGACAATAACTCAGTTCCTACAAGTAACTGGGAAACAGAAATCATCGGAGGTAACGATGAATTCTTTAGTGGAAATAATGCAATTTTTAATTACAGATCAAAAGTTTTGTATTTATCTCCAAAATCTAGACCTAAAATACAATTTGAATTTCGTCTTTATCGCTTTCATGTATTCAACCCATTAGCAACAAGCTGTTTTTTCAAAACAATAGGTCCCGAAGATTTAAATGGATATACAACTGATAACGATAATGATGGTGTAGATAACTCAATTGACAATTGCAAAAACACTGCAAATCCCAATCAACTGGATTCAGATAACGATGGAAAAGGAAATTTATGTGACAATTGCCCTAGCACCTCCAATCCTTCACAAATAGATACAGATAATGATGGTACAGGAGATGCCTGCGATGCAGATGATGACAATGATGGAGTTAATGATTCCTCAGACAATTGCCCTTTAAACAGTAATTCTGATCAGTCAGATTCAGATAACGATGGTATTGGAGATGTTTGTGACGACATTGACAATAATGCTAAACCAAATCTAAAAATTAGTGGTCTCAAAATCAAGGTTGACAATACCACTTACAATGTTTTTAATGGACAGGTACCCATTCTGAAAAAAGATAAGAATGCAGTATTTGAAATAACCATCAACAATAATGACGCAGGTCTTGCGAATTCATCCAATACCCAATTTTTAGCATCCATTAACTCAGATGCATATCCAATTGCAAATCAGCATCCAGTTTATGGAATGTTTACTACAGATGTCGGATCCGTTAATCCCAATACTCCGGAAACAGTATCAGTTACATATAATGTAGGATCATTTATTGGAGGTCTAAATCTAGTCAACAATGGAACCTACTATGTTTATGGCCATATAGACTACAACAATCAGGTACAAGAATCTAATGAAACTGATTCTGATAATATTATTGTTTTCTCTTTCAAATATAGTTCCAATTCTAAGTTAGCAGGAGAGACAATAAAAACAATTCAAAAACAAACTATAGGAAGTTATTCCAACACAAATATGAATCTAATTTCATCAATGAATAATTTAACATATCAATTAAATCAAAATAATTTCAAAGTTTTTTCATTTGAAGGCCTCTTAATTCAGGAAAGCAAAACCCAAAACAAGCTAGATGAAATTAATATTATTAATCAATTACCTAAAGGTAAATATATTGTGAAAGACAAAAATAATACCTACAAAATATATAAACTAAATTAAAAAAGTATAAAATATGCCAGGATAAATAATTTATCCTGGCATATTTAGATATATCTGATACAATTAGTATCTTAATTAACATCATTACTTAAGGTAACTGTACCATAATCTGCAGGATTAACCCTTGGCAAGTTAGCTCCATAAGTAGCTTTAATAGCATCTAATACTCCATTGGTTATCAAAGCATGAGCTCTTGGTGTTGGGTGCACCCCATCTAATGAGAATCCTCCACCTCTAACAAATTCTGATGTAATCATTCCTCCATCAATAGGAATACCTCCGTTTGCAGCTTGTGCCAAATCGGCTGCAGCGTCATAAAACGCTAATCCTTTAGCCGTAGCAAGGCCCGCAATAGTAGCATTAAATCCTGTACGAGCATTTTCTATAGCTGTTTGTTCTGCAGGTATTAACACATACTTATCCTCTAAAGGAAAACTAACACCATTAACTGCTAATTGTCCTGCTTCTTCCTGAGACAAACCTAAACCAACTAATTCTGCAAACCTAGCCTCATTAAGTTTTCCGATAATACTAGAACTTGTAAGTACTAACAAATCTTCTGCTGTAGCTTGTCTTGCCTGACCGTATTGCGCACCAAAAAGGGCTGCTTTTGCCGCTCCAAATGTAGGCGTTAAAGCCGCAGTCAATTGTGCCGTTTTATTATCAAGCGACTCATCTTTAATTACCACAGCACTTGCTCCGGTAGTAGAAAATTCTATCGCTCTTTCTGGAACACCAATACCTGCAAACGCAAGATTTAATCCCGCATAGGTTGCATTAAGCGTAGGTATTTGTGGTCCAAAATCTGGATTCAAAGGACTTAATGGCGCATAAGGAACCGTTGTAAAAAATGGTATAGAAGTTACACTTGGTAAGTTTAACAACACTCCCTTAGCTCCTTTTGCAGTAAGTGCATCAATTAATTGACTATAAACTCCTGCAAACACAGTAGTATTTGTAATATCATTTGGACCATAAGTAGACGGATCAGTGTTAGGCACTTCATTATTATCTGCGCCTACACCTCCAGAAGTAGCATAGCTAAGTATATCATTATTTCCTATCCATAAGCTAAAAAACGTAGGGTTTTGAGCTACAGCATCTCCTACAACCGTTGCTGTTGCAGAAGAAGCAAATCTTGCAAAATAAGGATTCGCAGAACCACTTGACACTCCTGCTACATTACCATATCCTGGTGCAGCCAAATGAAAACTTTTTGCTCCGGGAACTCCCATATTATTGAAAGAACTGGCTAGATTATTCGTGAAGTCAGTTGAAGGTACTGCTCCTGTATATGTTGCTGGACCAACCGGCTTACCATCTGCATCAAATACCAACACAAATCTCGGAGGGAAGGTAACCGGATCATTACTAAACCCTCCTGTATTATCCGACATTAAAGGTTGCGTAAAATCTCCACCACCCGCAAATACAAATTGCTTAGATAGTATATTAGGATACGAATTTTCCTGTCCTGTTATATATAACGCTCCATCAGCAAAACCTGCTGTAAGCGAGTTCCCCAATGCTACATAGTTACTAAAATCAGCTTCTCCACTTGTATACGTTCCTGCCTCATCAATCGGGTTATCAAATTCTGGTTCACATGCTATTATTCCTAATGCAAGAATCGCTAAGTATTTTATATTTTTCCTCATCATCTTTATTACATTTTATAAGTTAAACCAAGTCCAGGAGCAAATGCGCTGGATTTATATGTTCCTCCAAAAGATTCTCTACCGCCAGTCGAGTTTGTACCAAAATCATAAGAAGCATCTACCTCTTCAAATCTCAAGTAAAAGAACGAAGCATCAATAGCTAGCTTAGGTGTTACGGCAAAACTTAAACCACCAGTAAATCCATCAGAGTCGTTACGAGGAGTTTCTGGAGCAAAATAACCTGGTTGCACCGGAGTTTCATCACGGTAATATCCAGCTCTTAGAGTGATTTTATCTGTTGCCTGATACTGCAATCCAAGTCGGTATACCGAAGAATTCTTATAATTACGAGGGTTCACCGAACTAGAGCCATTACCAAAGGTAAGATCCAGCGACTTATATACATCCCAGAATTGTCTATTATAATCAAATGCAAATACCCATTTCTTATATTCGTATGAAAGCCCTAGAGTAAGTTCTGCTGGCAACGGTAACTCTGCATTAAAAGTCGTAGTTCCATTAGCAGGTGTTGCAGGAGAATTTGGAAAATTCGAAAACGTAGCTTCTCCTCCTTCAACTTCCATAATAATCTCACTACGATAACTAAATCCTATATGCAAATCTTCGGTAGGATTAAACATTGCACCTATACTCCATCCCCAATTGGTAACTCCAGAATCGTCGACCGTAATATTAGAACGGTTACCTTCTAGATCGGTTGTTGTTCTACTAGCATTACGATTAAAATTCACAGAGCCGGTAACATAAATAGGTCCTCCCCCGATACTAAATTGATCAGAAATCTTAAACGACACCACTGGCTGTATATAAATTGCTGCCAATTCAATATTATTTACCAAATGAGAACCAGCCCAGTTTGTTGGCCACTCTACTTCACTACCAAAAGGAGTATATACTCCTAAACCAATAGACATCCAGTCATTTACTTTATAAGAGCCATATAAATTAAGAGGAGTTCCCACAGAACTATCTGTTTCTGAAGAAGTACCTAATTCTCGATTTTGATATATTACATCTGTAAAAATCCCACTTACACCAACACTTACGTTTAATTTATTTTCTAAGTACACAAGACCCGCAGGGTTAAAGAATACCAACTCAGCACTATTCACCACCGCTACTCCAGTATGCCCCATGGCAACAGCTCTTTGTCCTTGCACACTAACTCTATATCCGCCTGCATACGTAACCAAAGTTACCGAGACGAACAGAATAAATAATAAAAGTTTTCTCATAATTAATTTAGTATTGTTTGTTATGTTAGAATGAACTTGTCTACTTTTTTGTTTGTGAGTAAAAAATTTTGGCAGTTAATCTAGAATAAAAGGTTTCATGAAGGCATCACCACGCCATATTATGGTAAAGACACAAGAATTTAGAGGCCAAAATGTAAAATTCGTAGGTAAACAAAAAGTTTAGATAAGTTCTATATTAAAATTTGATTTTCCAAATTTAATAGAAAATACCAATTATCCAACGAAATCATCAAAATATTATGCATACATAGCATTTTTTCTTTATTTTTTGACGAATTCTAACACTTCTTCCAAAAAATTCGCCGGGTTTTCGGCATGCAACCAATGACCCGCGTTTGAAATTTCTGCGATTATTGAATTAGGGAATTGTTTTTTTATTCTGGGTTCATCTTCATCCAAAATATAATTAGATCGTTCTCCTTTTAGAAAGAGAGTATGTCCAGAATAACTATATTTTTCTGGTAGTTCTACTCCTATTTCGTGAGCATTTTTCATCAAGGCCTCCAAATTCATTCGCAATCCGAGAACTCCCTTATCTTTCCAGTACAGATTTTTAAGAAGAAACATTCTTACACCTGTATCAGGCACATACATACTTAACTCATGATCCACCTCTCCTCTGGATTTTAAAATTTCAAAATCCAAAGCACTTAACCCGTCTAAAATATCCTGGTGATGTAATGGATAATATTTTGGTCCTATATCGGCTACAATCAAACGATCAATCAAATCAGAATATTTTGAAGCAAAAAGCATTACTGTCTTCCCTCCCATAGAGTGTCCCAAAATATTACAGTTCTGCAAATGGTACTCTTCGCAATACGTCGCTAAATCATCTGCAAGTATATCATAACTAAACTCATCGCTATGAGGGCTTCTACCATGATTTCGTTGATCTACCAAATGAACCTGAAATCCTTGTTCAGAGATTTTCTTCCCAAGTGTCTTCCAGTTATCTCCCATTCCTAAAAACCCATGAAGAATTATAAAAGGTTGCCCTTCGCCAAAAACGTTTGCATGTAACTTCATATCTACAGTTTTATTTTAGTCGATGTAAATACATATTAACTACATTCTCTAACCCCAGATATATCGATTCGCTTATCAAAGCATGCCCAATAGAAACCTCGAGAAGACCAGGGATATTTTCTTTGAAAAACTTAATATTATCCAAAGAGAGATCATGACCTGCATTTACTCCGATCCCAAGGTCAATTGCCTGTTGAGCACAATCCGAATAAGGCTGTATTGCTTTCAAATTTCCTTTTGCGTATTCTGAAGCAAATTCTTCGGTATACAATTCAATTCTATCTGCCCCTGTACTTACAGCACCTTCTATCATCTCAGAAACGGGATCTACAAATATTGAGGTTCTAATATCATTACGCTTAAACTCTGATATCACTTCTTTCAAAAAACTTTCATGTTTTTTTGTATTCCAACCTGCATTACTCGTTATAGCATCCTCTGCATCAGGCACCAAAGTAACCTGTGTTGGCTTAACAGCTAATACCAACTCTATAAACTTAGGAATAGGATTTCCCTCTATATTATACTCTGTATGTACAATTGGCTTTAAATCATATGCATCTTGATATCGTATATGCCTTTCATCTGGTCTTGGGTGTATTGTAATTCCTTCTCCTCCAAAATGCTGAATATCGGTGGCTACTTGTATTAAATTAGGAGTATTCCCCCCTCTTGAATTACGTAAAGTTGCAATTTTATTAACGTTAACACTTAACTTTGTCATGGTTTTTGATGTCTTTTACTAAAAAAGCAAAAATACAAAGTTGAGAACGCCTTGATTGTATATTTTTTGATTATTTTGCATAATATAGCCCCTAAAAGTTATGAAAACGAATTTGTACATAGTTAATGAAATAGAACCTCTTGATGTGACTGTCAAAGTAACAGAGGCACAACTACTATTTAATGAACTTACCTATACCCATTTTCCTGTAATAAAACAGAATATATATTTAGGATGCATTTCTGAAGCAGATATCCGATGTTTTGAAACTGACAAAACTTTGGATGCATATCAATATGCCCTCGAAGGGTTTTATGTAAGAAAAGGTGATAACTGGTTGGATATTCTAGAAGCTTTTGCACAGAGTAACTCTAACATTATGCCTGTACTTGATGATGATAATAGTTATTTAGGCTTTTTTGAACTTGGTGATATCATGAACCTTTTTAACGAAACTCCGTTTCTTAGTGAACCTGGTAATATTTTAATAGTAGAAAAAGGAGTTCTGGATTATTCTTTTAGTGAAATTTCACAAATTGTAGAATCAAATAATGCCAAAGTATTAGGTTTATTTATATCAAATATGAAAAATGATGTCGCCCAAATAACATTAAAGATTAGTGATAGTGATATTAATAATATTGTACAAACATTTAGAAGATATAGCTATAACATCGTTTCAAGACATCAGGAAGATACATTTTTAACAAATCTTAAAGAAAGATCTCAATATTTAGCAAAATACCTTAATATATAGGACAGTTTACCTAATCTATAATACTAATAACACAAATCAAATCATAATGAAGATCGGTATATACGGGCAGTTCTATCATAAAAATTCGGGAATCTATATTCAACAGTTATTAGAGACTCTTGACAAAAATGGTGTAGAAGTTGTAATTGAGAAAAATTTTCTTGAATTAATAAATCTTCATGATGAAATAGATAAAACATATTCTCATTTTAGCACTTTTGAAGAACTGGACACATCGTATGATCTTTTTTTTAGTATTGGAGGAGACGGTACTATTCTCAAAACGATCACCTATGTTCGAGATTTAGGGATCCCAATTGCAGGGATCAATACCGGAAGATTAGGCTTTTTAGCAACCATTCAAAAAGAAGAAATTAAGGACACTATAGCGCTCATCCTTGACAAAAAGTTTTATATTTCTTCAAGAAGCCTCGTAACGGTAGAAACTTTACCTGCAACAGAAGAATTTGGAGTATTAAACTTTGCAATGAATGAGATTGCAGTAAGTCGAAGAAATACAACTTCTATGATTACTGTTCACACCACTCTTAATAATGAATTTCTTACTTCATATTGGGCAGATGGCCTAATTGTTTCTACTCCTACCGGCTCTACAGGATACTCATTAAGTTGTGGCGGCCCAGTAATGATGCCTGACGCAGAAAGCATGGTACTAACTCCTATCGCTCCTCATAATCTTAATGTAAGACCCCTTGTTATACCAGATAATCAAGAAATTAAATTACAGGTTTCGGGAAGAGAAGATACCTACTTAATTTCTTTAGACTCAAGAATACACACACTACCAAATGAAGCCACAGTAGTTATCAAAAAAGCTCCATTCAAAATTAATATGGTAGTTCTGCAAGACGAAAGCTTTCTAAAAACATTGCGTAAAAAGATGCTTTGGGGGGAAGATAAACGCAATTGAACAATAAAATGTGCTAAAAAGTGTTTTTTATTCATACTATTTTACTCAAATTCTTGTGTACTAAACTTAATTGTTATATTTGCAAACTTTTGAAAATCTATGAGATACTTAGCATCACTTATAATTGTTGTATTTTTTGTACAACCAATCGCATCACAAACTTACGAAGTAGGTTTGATGGCTGGAGGAGCTAACTATATAGGAGATGTAGGATCTACATACTATATTTTACCTAATAATGTCGCTTTTGGAGCTATCGGAAAATGGAATCGAAGTAAACGACATGCTTTTAGAGCTTCATTTTTATATGCCAAACTCAATGCTAATGACGATAAAGGAGATGATAGAAGAAAACAAAGAGGACTAAGTTTTAGCAATTCTGTAAAAGAAATATCGCTAGGAATGGAATTTAATTTCTGGGATTGGTATCTTTACGACGGCGAATCCCAATTTACCCCTTATCTATATACAGGAATTACGACATTTAATTATGGTGCATTAGCTGTAGATGCGAATAATCAAATCGACGCATATGCAGATAAATGGAGTTTCGCGATCCCTATGGTTTTAGGGATTAAAAAAACATTAGGTAGAAATTTTGTTTTTGGTGCAGAAATAGGTGCCAGATACACATTTACTGATAACCTTGACGGCAGTAATCCTGATGATAGATATGGAACAGGATTTGGTAATTTAAATAACAATGACTGGTATGTATTTACAGGTATAACAATATCGTATACCTGGGGTAGAATACCATGTTTTTGTGCTTTCTAAAAATGATTGATAAAAAACAATTAAACTCTAATATCCCACAGCACGTTGCCATTATTATGGATGGTAATGGGCGATGGGCCAAAAAGAAAGGTCTATTTAGAGCCGTTGGTCACGAAAACGGAACTAAAGCTGTTAAAGAAGCTGTAGAAAGCAGTGCCGAAATAGGCGTTAAATATCTTACATTATATGCTTTCTCTACAGAAAACTGGAACAGACCAAAACTTGAAGTAGACACCTTAATGAAACTTTTGGTGAATTCCTTAAAAAAGGAAATCAAAACACTTCAGGATAATAATATTAAACTTAATGCTATTGGAAACTTGCAGTCGCTTCCCGAAAAAGCAAGAGTAGAACTTTTAGAAGTTATCGAAAAGACCAAATCCAATACACATATGACACTTACTCTAGCGCTAAGCTATGGAAGCAGAGAAGAGCTTATAAAAACTATCAAAGAAATAAGTATTAAAGTTAAAAATGGTGTAATTTCGCCACATCTTATAAATGAATCAGTCATTAATGAGCATTTGTATACAAAAGACCTGCCCGATGTAGACTTATTGATACGTACCAGTGGGGAACAACGTATCAGTAATTTTTTATTATGGCAAATTGCGTATGCAGAATTATATTTTACAGAAATTTTATGGCCGGACTTTAAAAAAGCCGATTTATTTGAGGCCATATACAATTATCAAAAAAGAGAAAGAAGATTTGGAAAAACTAGTGAGCAGCTCAGTTAAAGAAATGACAAAAAAACTACCTATTACGTATTTTACGTTACTCGCCTTATTAATATCAACATCACTTTCTGCACAAAATTTACCTGGTGCTAACGGGAAAGAATATATTATTGGGGATATTAAAGTTACCGGGATTACCAGTTACAATGAAAATACAGTAATTACTTTTACCGGCCTTAGAAAAGGAGAACGTATTTTTCTTCCTGGAGATAAAATAAGTAAAGTCATTAAGAAATTATGGGATCTCGAATTATTTAGTGATATTAACTTTTACATTAGTAATGTAGAAGGAGATGTTGCTGATCTCGAAATTAACATACAAGAAGTACCTGAGTTAAACGAAGCCCGTATTCAAGGAATTAAAAAGCGTAAATCTGAAGAGTTAATTAAAGATAATGGATTAACCAAAGGAGCAAAGGTTACAGAAAATCTAATAACTACAACTCGTAATTTTATTGCTAATAAGTATAAAAAAGACGGATTTCTGAATACTAAAGTTGTTATCAACACCATTCCTGTTAAAGATACCGTTGTAAGCAACAAGGTAAACATGGTAGTTTTGATCGACAAAGGAGATCGGGTTAAAGTTGATAAAATCAACATAGAAGGAAACGAGCAACTTTCTGATGCCAAGGTGCGCAGAGCAATGAAAAACACCAAGCGTAAGAAATTTTTAAGATTCTGGAAACGATCAAAATATATCCGAGCAGATTACGAGGAGGATAAAGATAATATTATTACAAAATATAAAGAAAAAGGATATCGAGACGCTCGTATTACCTCTGACAGCTTGATTGTAGAAGATGATAATAGCGTATCGCTTAATCTTAATCTTGAAGAAGGTAATAAATATTATTTTGGTAATATCACATTTCTAGGTAATAGTGTATATACCGACCGAGAATTAGCCCGACAACTTGTTATCAAAAAAGGAGATGTGTACAATGGTGTTCTTTTAGAAAAACAAATTGCTGATAATAGTAAGCCCGATGCAGATGATCTTACTAATTTATATCAAAATAACGGATATTTATTTTCTTCTATTGATGCTGTAGAAACAAAAGTATATAATGATACTCTTGATTTTGAAATCAGAGTTCGTGAAGGAAAGCTGACTTATTTTGACCACATTACCGTTACCGGAAATGATAAAACAAATGATCATGTAATTTACAGAACACTTAGAACCAGACCGGGTCAACGCTATAGTAAAGATCTTGTGGTACGAACTGTTCGTGAATTGGGTCAGTTAGGATTTTTTGATCCAGAACAACTTGAACCACAATTTAAAAATGCAAATCCTCAGGCAGGAACTATTGATATTAATTACCCTGTAGTAGAAAAAGGATCCAGCCAAATTGAGCTTCAGGGAGGTTTTGGCGGAGGTGGTTTTGTAGGGACTCTGGGATTAGCTTTTAGCAATTTCTCAATACGTAACATTTTTAACAAAGAATCTTATAGCCCTCTACCCATGGGAGATGGGCAAACGCTTAGAATAAGGGCCCAAGCTAGTAGATTCTTTCAAACCTATAGTCTTTCTTTTGTAGAACCATGGTTAGGAGGAAAAAGACCATATCAACTCTCTACCTCATTTTCTCATACGATCCAGTTCTTGCTTAATAACAGAACACGTAGAGTAGACAGAGATAGTAAATTTCTTATTACTGGTGGGTCAATAGGTATAGCTAAAAGATTAAATTGGCCAGATAACTACTTTACATTATCTCAAGCTATTAGTGTAAGACATTATAATCTTAAAAACTATAACACTCGATTATTTACTTTTGGTAATGGATCTTCTAATGATTTATCCTACACTATAGGAATCAATAGAAACAACACTACAGTAAACCCTATTTTCCCAACAGGTGGATCAGAATTTAATCTTGTTGCTAAACTTTCTGTACCCTACTCTCTTTTTGATGGCGTAGACTACAGTGACTTAAAAGATCGTAGAGATGCTTTAGAAGAAGAAAGAAGTAATCTAGACAATAGTAATTCGAGAGATCTTGTAAGAAGTGCTGAAATAGGCACAGAGATTGGAGAAATCGATCAGGAGCGTTTTAAGTGGCTAGAATACTATAAGCTAAAATTTGATGGTACTTGGTACACAAGTTTAGTAAATATTGGAAAAAAGCCTTTGGTTCTAAAAACAAAAGCAGAGTACGGTTTTTTAGGTGCATATAATAGCAATAGAGGTAATATTCCTTTTGAACGTTTTTTCCTAGGAGGAGATGGATTAGGGGCTACAAGTCTTGATGGTCGTGAAGTTATTTCATTAAGAGGATACCCAAATCAATCTATTACACCACAAAGTAGAACTAATAATCAAGATTTTGATGCTGATGGGGCAACAATTTATAATAAATATTCGTTAGAGCTTCGTTATCCTATAACACTAAAACCCGCTGCATCGATATATGTGTTAGGATTTTTGGAAGGTGGAGCTTCTTATGATAGCTTTAAAAGTTTTAATCCTTTCCAATTAAGTCGTTCTACTGGAGCAGGTTTGCGTATCTTTATGCCAGCATTTGGGTTATTAGGTATAGATTTTGGGTATGGTTTTGATCCTATTCCGGGAACAAATCAGGCTAATGGATGGGAAACCCATTTTATTATAGGACAACAATTTTAGTTTTGGCACGATTATTTCTATATACACACAAAGTTATGAAAACAAAGGGTCTTTTACTAGTTGCAGCAGTCAGTTGGCTATTTTTCACAAACGCAGTACATGCACAGAAAGGTATTAGGATTGGCTATATCGATATGAGCTATATTCTGGAAAACGTTCCAGAATACAACGAAGCTTCTTCTGAACTCGAAACCAAAGTACAAAAATGGAAAGTTGAAATAGAAGCAGAACTTAAAGAAGTTGAAGAAATGCGTAAAGACCTTAATAATGAAAGAGTCTTACTAACCAAAGAGCTAATCGAAGAAAGAGAAGAAGATATCTTTTTTAAAGAAAAAGAAATATTAGAATATCAACAAAAACGATTTGGCCCTAATGGAGATCTTTTTATTCAAAAAAAGAGATTAGTTCAACCAGTACAGGATCAAGTTTTTGTAGCAGTTCAAGAAATTGCTAAAAACAAAAAATACGATTTCGTTTTTGATAAATCAGCAGATTTAGTAATGTTATATTCTGCAGATCGATTCGATATAAGTGATCAGGTGTTACTTAGAATAAATAGAGCTTCAAAAAGAAAACAGCTCAATAGTAAGAAAGATAAGAAAGCCCTGGAAAGAGCTGAAAAAAGAAATGCAGAACAAGAAGCTGAAGTATCTGACAGAGAACGTGAAGCTCAAAAAAGATTATCAGAAAGAGAACAACTTCTTGCAGAGCGTAAAGCTCAAAGAGATTCTATAAGAGCTGCAAAAAAGAAAGAGTTCGAAGAAAGAAGAGCCCGATTATTAGAATTACAAAAAAGAAAGAAAGATTCTATTAAAGCTTTAAAAACTCAAAGAGAAAATCTAAAAAATAATGACTCATCGTCTGATGCTGATAGTAGAAAAGACAATGATTAAATAATTAATTTTATAAATTTATAACACCCTTTAATAATACTTACAAATGAAACAATTTAGAACGTTATTAGTAGCTATTGCAATTACCATAGGAAGCTCAAGTTTTGTGAATGCTCAATCTAAAGTAGCACATATAGCATCACAGGAGCTTGTAGAAGCAATGCCTGCTTTTAAAGCTGCAAAAAGTGAGATCGAAAAATTAAATAAGACTTATGATGCAGAAATCAGAAATATGGTGTTAGAGTTACAAAACACTATTAAAAAATATTCTCAGGAAGCTGAAACTAAGACGGATGAAGAGAATTTAAAAAGACAACAAGAAGTACAGGCTACAGAAAAAAGCATTAACGATTATAGAACAAATGCGCTTCAAGATCTTCAGAAAAAAGAGATCGAATTAATGAAGCCTATCTATGAACAAGCACGTACATCTATCCAAAAGGTAGCAAGAGCGCAAGGTTTTCAATATGTATTAGATTCTACTACAGGTACCGGAGTAATTATGGCTGATGGTAAAAACCTAATGGCAGATGTAAAAAAAGATTTAGGTATTTAACAGTTTTACTTTAAACTTTTAATAAAAATAAAAAAACAGTGAGATGACATCTCACTGTTTTTTTATTTTTGAGATAAACTATCATGTAATTATGCAAAATCAACCTATTGGTATATTTGACTCAGGTGTTGGTGGAACAACTATCTGGAAAGAAATCACCTCTCTATTACCACATGAGGATACTATCTTTCTAGCTGATAGCAAATATGCTCCTTATGGTAAGCGTAGCAAAGAAGAGATTACAGCATTAAGCATTAAAAACACCGAGAAGCTCCTTGAGCTAAATTGCAAGATCATTGTGGTTGCATGTAATACCGCAACTACAAATGCCATAAAAACACTACGATCTAAGTATGACGTACCCATTATAGGTATCGAGCCTGCTATAAAACCTGCTGCTATTCATACCAGAACAAAAAAAGTAGGTATACTCGCCACAAAAGGTACTTTATCTAGTGAATTATTTGTCAAAACGTCGGATCTGTATACTCAAAATATTGAAGTTATTGAAGTTGTTGGTACTGGATTGGTAGAACTTATCGAAAATGGAAAGATAAACACAGATGAAATGCATACTTTACTTCATTCTTATATCACTCCTATGCTTGACAAAAACATAGACCATTTAGTTCTTGGATGTACACATTACCCTTATCTAATCCCTCTTCTAAAAAAAATCCTTTCCGATCAGATTACAATTATCGATTCGGGAGAAGCTGTTGCACGACAAACCAAAGCTGTATTGATCGCAAATCAACTTTTAAACCTAGACTCTAAAATAGGTGAACACACTTTATATACTAATGGTAATGCAGATATACTAAAGAATATTTTACACAAAAACACTATTACATATACTGTAAAAACTTTAGATTTTTAGTTTTTATACTATATAAACTTAAAAAAGATTGTCTAAAAAATCATGTTCTTAGTTTTTACAAGAAAAAGCAACAAATTAATTTTCAAAAAAGACAACAAACAGATTACTTCTAGACAATCTTCATATCTTACAAAAGATAGATTAACAATAAATAGGACCACTAATTCCGCCACCAGTACCCGTTCCTCCACCAGTACCTCCACAATTATTAGTATAACAAGTTTGACCTGGGTTATTACCCTGTCCGGCACAACTGTGTAATGATGGGTTAGCTGTTCCTCCTTTGATAGCTTTAGAGGCCAGATTAGAAATTTTGATTTTTTCTAGAGATAGCTTTTTTAACGATTCTCTTTTTTTCATTATTTTAAGTTTTTGTAGTTAATAATAGTGGATATTACAAATTACAATAACTAACACTTGTTTTTTTAAAGTGTTTTAACAGAAAAAATAAAAACTTCATAATTATCGATTAGGATTATTTAAAATAATTCAATAATGTTCCTTTTTTAGAAGAAGACACCGCTAACTCTTTTCCTGAAGAAAGTACAATACTCCCCCCCTTCCCCTTCCGATATCGTGTTATTTTACTAACATTCACCAAATAACTTTTATGAGTTCTTACAAACCCGTGTGGATTTAGGGATTCTTCAAAATATTTTAGCGTTTTACTTACTAACTTTTGGCCTTTATCCAGGTAAATTTTTGTATAGTTATCATCAGCTTCGCAATACATAATATCAGAAATTTGTAGAACCTCGAAACCATCTTGTTGCGGAATAGTGATTTTACCTTCAACAGTTGTCACCTTAGGAACTAAAACAGTATCCAATAGAGCGGTTTCCCTTTGCTTGATATAACTTACATGATCAACAGCTTTGATAAGATTATCAATTGCAATAGGTTTTAACAAGTAATAGGTTGCCTGAGCGTTTAGAGCATCTACCGCATAATGATCATAGGCGGTTACAAAGACAATTTCGAATGTGCGATCAGGTACTTGTTCTAATAAATCAAATGCATTGCCATATGGCATTTCTACATCCAAAAACAACATATCAGGAGTGTAAGATTCTAGCAATACCAATGTTTCTTTTACACTGGCTGCCTCTCCCAAAATGGTAACCGATGGGCAATACTTACCTAAATAATTTCTAAGTATCGCTCGGCTATTAGCTTCATCATCTACTATGATTGCGGTTAAGTTCATTTACTTGTCTTTCTTAAGAATTAATTTTACCTGCGTTCCTTCTGTATTATCTTCGAGATCCGATATAAACACATCAACCTTATCTTTATACATTTCATTAAGGATGGCAATTCTCTTTTTGATATTACCCATTCCTCTGGATTTTTGAAGTTTTTGATTATGCGTTTTCAGTTCTTTAGATTTTTTACGTCCAATTCCATCATCAGTAATTGTAATTTCTATACTTTCTGATGTTGCTTTTTGAAAACGTATGGATAACAGCCCCTTTTCAATTTTATATCGTAGTCCATGCCATACCGCATTTTCTACATATGGCTGCAATAACATAGGAGGAATCATATATTCATTAATATCGATTTCTGGATCAACCTCAACTGTATATTCAAATTTATCCTGAAACCTAAAATGCTCTAATTGCACATATAATCTTAAGAGTTCTATCTCTTTTTCTAGAGGAATAAAATCTTCTTCACTATTCTCTAAAACAGCTCTCATCAATAACGAAAAATCAGTAAGATATCTATTTGCTGTTCTTTCATCACTTGTTGCTATAAATGTATTCACAGAATTTAAAGCATTAAAAATAAAATGTGGATTCATTTGGGAGCGTAGTGATTTTAAAGCTAAAATATTATTTGCATATCGTTGTTGCTTCATATTACGATACATCAAATACCCAGCAAGAAGTAATAAAACCATTAACCCAATTAAAAAATAGATTACAATTTGTTGTCGTATACTTTGTTGATTTGCTATTTCTTGCGAAGCAAATGCCAATTCATATCTTGCTTCATTTAACTCCCTATCTTTCTCTAATGTAGTAATTCTATTTGCTCTCTGCGCTAGTTCTCTGCTAAAACGAGTTGCCTGTGATATCTCCTGATCTTTTTGAATATATAACTTATCTATGATTACCTCATATTCTTTGAAGGCATCTGATGCTTTTTCTAACTCTCCTTTTTCTCGATATACTTCTCCTAGTTTTCGGGTAGCATCTTTTTGAACAATAAGATCATTTTTTGATTCTGCCTCTTTAATACTTTCTTCTAAATATGGTATGGCTTCATCATATGCTTCTTGTGCTGCAAAAGCACTGGCAATTTTATAATTTTGCACTTGAGTAGTTAAAGAATTGTCTTTCTCTGCCTGTGGACCATCATTATCATTGCTTTCTTCAATCTCTTCGATATCCTCGAGTGCTTCTTTTCTTAATTGTATCTCTTTACCATAGCTATTACTCTTGTTATAAAAATCTGCTGCAACAGATCGTTGTCTCGCAGATGTTTTTTTATCCTTTTGTTGTGCCAGTTGCACCGAATTATCCAAATACTCCTCTGC
Source organism: Aquimarina megaterium XH134 (assembly GCF_000520975.1). Classification (GTDB taxonomy): domain Bacteria; phylum Bacteroidota; class Bacteroidia; order Flavobacteriales; family Flavobacteriaceae; genus Aquimarina; species Aquimarina megaterium. The sequence goes on along the minus strand of NZ_JACB01000049.1, from coordinate 30,772 downwards.
ATCTCTAATATTCCCCTCTTGTTGTAATACTTCGGCTAGCTTAGAGTTTAACAAAATCACCTTATCATCCAGCTTTTTTCTCTGGCTTATAGAAAGAGCTTTATTGTAATTAGTAATGGCATCAGGATAATTTTGCAACCCTTTATAACTATCTCCCAGACCTTCATAAACAATAGCCTTTTGAGTATTACTCAACCTGGATCGCCGTAATTCATCAAAAGTATTTAGAGCTGCCTGGTAATTTTTTCCTTCTAGTTGAGCATTAGCTAATTTAATTTTTACATCTGCGTTATATTTATTTTTAAGACTAAGAAGGTAGTTACTCTCTGCAAGATCTGGCTGTTTCCAGTACTCATAAATATCTGCTAACGATTCAAATAATTCGGCTTTTTTATCGTCTGATGAAGGATCATCATCTCGTATTGTTTCTAATGCATTAGTGATATATTCTATACTCGTAGCGGCATCCTTTTTCAAAGAACTTTTTGCTGCTCTAAGGTTTTCCTGATATCTCGACTCTCTTTTTTGTTTTGAAATCGAAGGTGATTTAGCCTCTTGCGGATTATCCTGTACTTCAATATCAATTCTTTGGCCATCCTTAATTGTATATCGTATAGTATTAAAACTATCATGAGTAATTACAAGTTCATCTCCAACACGGGCTTCAATCCTAAAATCACCAAAAACATCAGTTGTAACGGTCCCTTTTCCCAGAACAGTCACATCAACATCTCTAATTGCTTTTCGGGTGCTCTTCTCCTTCACAGAACCTTTAATACTCATCGATTCTGGTCGTTTCATTCTAGCGTTTTCTTGCCCCAAAACCAATACAGGAAGGAACCAAAGAAATACTATTATCAAACCAATCTTCTTCATTATATACTATTAAAACAAGGTAAACTTAACCCATTTAAGTGGGATAATAAAATTAGAATCACTTGATTATACTGTTTTACAGTAGCTTTTTAGGACAAAAAAGAAACTTCCCTAATCAAAAGAGTAAGTTCCCTCATTTATATTAACTAGTCCCTCATTATAGATTTTTAATCAAAAAAGTTAACTATAGTTTTATCCAAAATTAAAAAAGGAAACTATGAAGACATTTTTTACATGGAGCATGTTATGTTTACTTGTTACTATTTCTTGTAACGCAAATAATAAACCGAACTCCGATCTCGCATTTCAAAAAGAAAAAAACCACCTAATACAAACTACCAAAACCGATCCTAATACACGTAACATACAAGTAGCTTTACTATTAGACACCAGTAATAGTATGGATGGGCTTATTGACCAGGCTAAGGCTCAACTATGGGAAATCGTAAATGAACTTTCTTATGCAAAATGCGGTCATAACAAAATAAAGCTGGAAATAGCATTATATGAATATGGTAATGATGGTTTACCATCTCAAGAAGGATTTATTAGACAAGTCTTACCGTTCTCTGATGATTTAGATGAAATATCCAAAGAACTTTTTGCACTTACAACTAATGGAGGAAATGAATATTGTGGTAAAGTGATCAATACTTCAATTAATCAATTAGGTTGGAAAAAAAATAATGATCATTTAAAACTAATCTTCATAGCTGGCAACGAACCCTTTACCCAAGGGCCGGTTGATTATAAAGATGCAGCAACAGATGCATTAGAAAAAGATATTACGATTAACACCATTTTTTGTGGTAATTATAGACAAGGTATTGAGACAATGTGGAAACACGGAGCCGATATTACAACTGGAGAATATAGTGCAATTGATCATAATCGTGAAACCGTACATATTGCAACACCATATGATGATATTATTCTTAAGCTCAATCATAAATTAAATGGTACATATATCTATTATGGTCACCAAGGCGCTCAAAAAAGACAATTACAAGCTGAACAGGATAGTAATGCAAGATCCTACAGTTCTGCTAATGCTGTAAGTCGAACCGTTAGTAAGAGTTCTGGTTTCTATAAAAACAAAAGCTGGGATCTAATCGATGCTGCAGAAGACGAAGCTTTTGAAGTCGAAAAAGTAGCAAAAGACGAATTACCAAAAGAGCTTAAAGGAAAATCTAAAGCTGAGTTAAAGCAATATATCGCAGAAAAAAGCAAAACGCGTAAAGAGATACAACAAAAAATTAAAGAGTTAAATAAAAAGCGTGTATCGTATATCAAAGAAAACAGTAAAAAAGATGATACAAACCTAGAAGCTGCTTTACTAAATGCTATCAAAAAGCAAGGAAGAAAAAAATCTTTCTCCTGGGAAGAATAAATCATAAAAAAACAGGGTACTTCAAGAAAAATAAACAGTCAAGATGAAAACAGTTATTAAAGTAATTATACTAATTCTAATACCTATGTCAATGCAGGCACAGCAACAAAAGAAGTTATCAAAATCGAATGTTGATTATGATTCTTTTCTAGAAATATCTGAAGAAATTTTAGAATATAGAAAAGAACGATTAATTCCTTTGGAGACTTTTCTAAAGTATATGACAGATGAGAACACTATTTTATTAGACACTCGTTCTGAAAGTGCTTACAAACAAAAGCACCTTAAAGGAGCAACTCATATCAATTTTTCTGATTTCACAGAAGGGAAACTGGCAAAAAAAATACCTTCCAAAAAGACTCGTATTTTGATTTATTGTAATAACAATATCGATGGAGACTCTATTAATTTTGCTTCCAAAATGGCTCCTCTGGCGTTAAATATCCCAACATTTATAAATCTCTATGGATATGGTTATAAAAATGTATATGAATTATCTTCTTTGGTCCCTATAAAAGATCAAAGGCTACAATTTGATGGTACTTTTACCAAATAAAAATATAAATGGTTGCAAATTTGCAACCATTTATATTTTTTATGTAATATTTTTATACTGTGATTAGTTTTTAGAATTAACCGCAGGGCAATTACAATCCCATCTTTCCTTACGTTTTCCAAAATCGTACCCTAGAGTAATTTGATGAAAACCACCATTACTAAGCACTACCGAATTTAATTGATAACTGTAGGTATACCCAGCCATCCATTTTTTATAATTAATTCCCAAAAACGGAGTTATGTATTGCAATTGCTGGCTTTCTACAGAAGTGCCATCTTGAGAAAATTCTGCTCCATCTAGGCTACGTCTGTAAGATATTCCTCCCCATAAAGTGCTCGAACTAAAATCTCTGTATACTTTTAAATTAGCATCAATGGTGCTTTCTTGAGTTTCATCTGTAGCTTGATACATAATAGATGGCTCTAAACTCCAGGGAGTAGCACCAATACCAAACAAATACCCTAAAGAAAAGATATATCTACGTTGATTATTAGATTCTCGTATCGGGGTATTATTATCAAAAATATCACGAACAGTTGGCAATATGTTTTTAACAGTAATATGTGCATACCATTCTAAATAGTTATAAGATAACCCTACATCAACATTGTAATATACATCTTTTTGTACTCTATCAAGAATTACAGGATCTGGATCAAAAGGATCATCAAGCCCTCTTAAATCTACATTAGATTGTATCAAACCGGCACTAAGGCCAAAAGATAACATGTTTAGATCTGTTCTATCTCTCGAAAACAAAAGATGATAAGCATATGTTAAATACAGTCCTGTCTGGGAAAACCTACCGTTTTCATCTCTATATACAATTCCTCCTAAACCAGATTTCTCGCCAGTTCTAAAATTAATATTTAATGTCTGTAGATTAGGTGCATTATTCACATCAAACCATTGCTTTCTGGCAGTAAGTCTAATTTTATTAGCATTTGATGCACCAGCCATTGCAGGATGTATCAAGTACAAATTATCAGATAGATAATCAGAGTATACAGGAATACCTTCTTGCGAGAAGACAAACGGAGATACCAGTACTAATACTACTACATAGAATGTTTTTAAGTTCATTTGAGCACTATTATTTAGGGGCTAAATAGAATTTGTGAATTCAATCTAAACTATTAAAAACAGTTTATATTGTGAGGCTTCACCTTATTTTTTTAAATAAATCATTGTATTTCAATCGCTCCAAAGATATAAATTTTTGTCAGAATACAAGATCTATACTTTTTGAAGTCATAACAAGTCAAAGGATGTACCCCCTCTTCTGGTTATTATTTTTAACCAATTATAGACATTAGAAATCAGTCCTTGATCATTAATTTTTGTGCTAACACAACTACATTCCCACTATAAGTCAACGTTTAATTAAGATTTTGTGATAAATCACTTATTATTAGTGACGAAATTTTTGATCAATAATCTTATTCATCTTTATGCTTATATTATTATCTAATTCAACAACAAAAGCTAAAATTATATACTTTATTTATTTACATATATTCAAGATTAGTTAAAAATTGTTAGCATTACGCATACATTACTAATATCGTCTTGCTTTTTAGTAGATTTGCAAAAAAATAGCGCATGGAAAAGAGTTTTGAAATAAAAATAGAGCCTACTTCAAATCCGGGTATTGTTAAGTTTGAAGCCAATTATTTTCTAACCCAGCATACCAGTTATGAATTTGAGAATATAGATCAAGCCAAAAACGCTCCTCTTGCACAACAATTGTTTTATCTACCATTTGTAAAAAGGGTATTTATTGCACAAAATTTTGTTGCTATAGATAAGTATGATATTGTAGAATGGCCAGATGTGCAAGAAGAAGTTGCACAACAAATCAAAAATTATCTCAATAGTGGTCAACCTATTATTATTGAAACTGAGGCTGAAACCACAAAAAAAGTTCCTATTACTATTTATGCAGAGAGTACACCTAACCCTGCTGTATTAAAGTTTGTTGCTAATAAAAAATTAGTTACTGTGGGTCATGAATTTAAAAACATTGATGATGCTAGTGAAGCACCTTTGGTACAAGAGTTATTTCATTTTCCGTTTGTTAAGGAAGTATACATTGATGAAAATTATATTTCTATAGGGAAATATGACATGGCAGATTGGAATGATATTACCACAGAGATTAGAGATTTTATACGTAATTATCTAGAGCAAGGTAAAGAAGTTTTAACTGCAAATGCTGTTGTGACAAAAGAAGAAGTAAAAAAACAGTCTGATTTAGATTTTGAAAGCCTGGATGATGTCTCAAAAGATATTGTAAATATTATTGATGAATATATCAAACCTGCTGTAGCTAGTGATGGAGGTAACATATTATTTGATTCTTATGATCCGAAGAGTAAAGGAGTAAAAGTAATTTTACAAGGAGCTTGCAGTGGGTGCCCTTCTTCTACTTTTACATTAAAAAACGGAATCGAAAACATGCTAAAAGAGATGTTAAAAGACAAAGTAGAATATGTAGAAGCTATAAATGGTTAATTTTTATATATAAAGAACCAAAAAACATAGTTTTTATCTATTCACTATCATACTAAATTATCCGTAAATAGTACTAAAACATCAAAACATACAATTTTTAATACATTTCAAACTATTGATTATAGATAATTTATAAAACCAACATATATTAGCTACTTAAAAAAAGTATAGAAATACTTTTACTTATATCATAAGTTAAGAATCACCCCAAGGTTTTTTTGGGCTTTGAATGATAAAAAAATTGTTCAAAAGTAAATTATTGAGATAATGTATGACAAGAATAAACATAATAATGTCCAGCATTTTATAAATAACGCTCTCGATAATTTAGAGTTATTTAAAGGGTCATTTACATCGCATCAATTTAAGCCTCATTTTCATGAAAGTTATACTATAATTTTTATGGATTATGGTATTGGCGACTATTCTAACGATTCTTCTAATTTCATTTTATCTACTGGTTCAATTCTTGTTTTTAACCCCTATGAAGTACATACAGGAAAGCCTGTAAAAAATTCACCATGGAATTTTCTTACTATGTATGTTCCCATTGGGATCATGAAAAAGGCTATGGGCACCTTAAATTCGTCTATAGAATTACCAGTTTTCAAAGAAAACATTATAACTAACAAAGTATTATTTAAAAAAGGAAAAACTGTATTTCCGAATCTGATATACAATCAACATAATCCAAAGTCTGAATATTTACTTATGGATTTTCTAAAAGAGCTAATCCAAAGGTATGCACATACTGAAATAAATAATGAGCCAATTTCAGAAAAATTTATTGTAGCAAAACAAATCAAAGAATATTTACACAATCATTACCTCGAAGAAGTTTCTATTCACGATCTTTCTAACTTAACAGGTATTTCAGAATATGGATTGATCAAATCTTTTAAACAACATTATCAACTTCCTCCACATCAATACCTAGTGAATCTCAGAATAGAAAAAGCTAAAAAACTACTCACCGAAAGATTATCTGCAACAGAAGTTGCATACCAATCTGGTTTTTTTGACCAAAGTCATTTCACCCGGCATTTTAAAAAAATAATAGGCATTACTCCAAAACAATTCGCCAACAAGGTAATTATTTAACTCACCTTCTCAAAGACCGCAATACAGCACTCTATCTCCATTTTACTTCATAAAACCAATACAAATATTAGGTTGCAATTTTGTACTATTTTTTCAATTTTATTCTTCACAATTTGCATCGGTTAATTTTTGATTCGTAAAGATTCTATATATCAAAAAAAACAAAAACCAACATTGTAAAAAATACAGTAACCAAAATCCGATGCACAATATTGGATGTAATACGTTAAAAAAGAAAATTATGGCACAAGATATTCAGGACAATGAGATAAAAAATCTTATCGCAGAAGAAACAGAACGTCAGGAACATGGAATAGAGTTAATCGCTTCGGAAAACTTTACATCTAAACAGGTTATGGCTGCTATGGGCTCTTCTCTAACCAATAAATATGCAGAAGGCCTTCCCGGAAAACGATATTATGGTGGCTGTGAAGTAGTTGACAAAGTAGAAACACTTGCTATTGATAGAGCTGCAAAACTCTTCGGAGCAGAATGGGTAAATGTACAACCACATTCTGGAGCACAAGCAAATGCAGCTGTAATGCTAGGTTGCCTTAATCCTGGTGACAAAATATTAGGTTTTGATCTGTCACACGGAGGTCATCTTACCCATGGATCACCGGTTAACTTTTCTGGTAAACTTTATCAGCCTAGTTTCTATGGAGTAGAAAAAGAAACAGGTCTCATCAATTGGGATACCGTAGCAGAAACAGCAGAAAGAGAAAAACCTAAACTAATTGTTTGTGGAGCATCTGCTTATAGTCGTGATTGGGATTACAAAAGACTAAGAGCTATTGCAGATCAGGTAGGTGCCTTATTATTGGCAGATATCTCTCATCCGGCAGGATTAATTGCCAAAGGTTTATTAAACGATCCGATAAAACATTGTCATATTGTAACCACCACAACACACAAAACATTGAGAGGACCTAGAGGTGGTATGATTATGATGGGGCAGGATTTTGAAAACCCATGGGGGCATGCAACCAAAAAAGGAGTAATCAAAATGATGTCTAATATTTTGGATATGGCTGTTTTTCCTGGAACTCAAGGAGGGCCATTAGAACACGTAATCGCTGCAAAAGCAGTAGCATTTGGCGAAGCACTTACTGATGATTATAAAGTGTATGTAGAACAAGTAGCAAAAAATGCCAAAGCGATGTGTGCTGCCTTAATAGAAAGAGGGTATGATATTATCTCTAACGGAACCGATAATCATATGGCACTTATTGACCTGCGATCAAAAGACATCACAGGAAAATTAGCAGAAAACACATTGATAAAAGCAGATATTACCATTAATAAGAACATGGTACCTTTTGATGATAAATCACCATTTGTAACATCTGGTATGCGATTAGGAACATCAGCTATTACTACCAGAGGAATGAAAGAAGATGACATGTATACTATGGTTGGTTTTATAGATGAAGTATTAGCAAATCACGATAATGACACTAAGATTTCATCTATCAAGACAGAAGTAAATAACTGGATGAAAAATTTTCCATTATATAAATAAAAAACAGTCTAGCGGATAGTTATATTATGAAATGAGCCATATAAACCAAGTTTGTATTTATCGAAAATTTTGAATGGTGAATTCCATCTGACCGTTAAAGAACAATAAAAAGAACAGATGAAAGATCTAAGTACACTTAAACAAGAATTCCTACCAAGACATATAGGTCCTGGCAAAAAGGAAATTGATCAAATGCTAAACGTGATTGGTGTTTCGTCATTAACACAGTTAATTGATGAAACGATTCCACAAAACATTCGTTCTGCAAAACCATTAACATTACCAGCAGCACAAACAGAATTGGAGTTTCTTACCAGCTTCAAATCCATGATGGAAAACAATAAAGTATTCCGTTCATTTATAGGAATGGGATATCACGATTGTATTGTACCGCCAGTTATTCAACGAAATATTCTTGAGAATCCTGCTTGGTATACAGCTTACACACCATATCAGGCAGAGATAGCACAAGGTAGACTAGAAGCCTTGATCAACTATCAAACCATGATAACCGATCTTACTGGGATGGAGCTTGCCAATGCTTCTCTTTTGGATGAAGCTACAGCAGCAGCAGAAGCCATGACACTTTTATACCGTGTAAAAAGTAGAGCAAAAAAACAAGCTAGTACATTTTTTATAGATAAAAAAACATTTCCGCACACTATAGAACTTATTATAGGCCGTGCAGAACCTATTGGCATTAATGTAGTTGTTGGAGATATCGCCGAACTTGATATGTCAAACCCTGATCTTTTTGGGCTTCTTATACAATATCCAGATAGTGATGGAGCAATTACTGATCCAACGCAATATATTACTGAAGCACAAAAGCATGAAGTAAAAATTGCAGTAGCATCAGATCTAATGGCATTAACACATATTGCTGCACCAGGTGAAATGGGAGTAGATGTAGTTGTTGGTACTTCACAAAGATTTGGAGTCCCTCTGGGATATGGGGGGCCACATGCAGCTTATTTTGCTACAAAGGAAGGGTATAAACGCCATATTCCTGGTAGAATTATTGGGGTAACAGAAGATAGTCATGGTCGTCCTGCATACCGAATGGCACTACAAACCAGAGAGCAGCACATTAAACGAGAAAAAGCTACTTCTAATATCTGCACTGCACAAGTATTACTTGCGGTAATGGCCGGGATGTATGCAGTGTATCATGGTAAAGATGGTGTATCTCAGATCGCCAACAAAATTCATTTATCGACCTCTAAGCTTAATCAGGAATTAGAGAAACTCGGATATACACAAACCAATACTCATTTCTTTGACACTTTAAAAATAGAAGTAGAAGATAAAGAAGGTATCAAAAAAATAGCGCTCGATAAAGAAATCAATTTTAGGTATTTTGATGATAATCATGTAGGGATATCACTTCACGAAAAAACTACATTGACCGATCTACAAGATATTATCGAAATCTTTGCTACTGCAAAGGGTAAAACGATAAAGGTAACAGATTGGAAAATTGATGCAACTGCGATCCCTGCTTCTTTACAAAGAAAATCTTCTTATCTAGAACACCCTGTATTTAATTCTTACCAGGCAGAACATGAAATGCTTAGATATCTAAAAAGATTAGAAAATAAAGATCTTTCATTAGTGCATTCTATGATTGCTTTAGGTTCATGTACCATGAAACTTAACGCAACTACAGAGATGATGCCTTTATCTTGGGGTGAGCTTGCCAATATTCATCCTTTTGTTCCCACAAATCAAGCAAAAGGATACCATCAAATGTTTGAACATTTGGCCTCATGGCTGGCAGAAATTACCGGTTTATATACTACCTCTCTACAACCAAACAGTGGAGCCCAGGGAGAACTTGCTGGTTTAATGGTTATAAAAGCATATTATGCAGATAAAAACCAAACTCATAGAAACATAACTCTTATCCCTTCCTCTGCACATGGTACCAACCCAGCAACAGCAACTATGGCAGGACAACAAGTAGTTATTGTGTCTTGTAAAGAAAATGGAGATATCGATATCGATGACTTGCGGGCTAAAGCCGAAAAACATAAGGATAATTTAATGGCATTAATGGTTACCTACCCATCTACTCATGGTGTTTTTGAAGAAAATATTAAAGAAGCCTGTGAGATTATTCATGATAATGGAGGAAAAGTATATCTGGATGGAGCAAACCTAAATGCTCAATTAGGGTTAACCAGCCCTGGAATTATTGGTGGAGACGTATGTCATCTTAATCTTCATAAAACCTTTTGTATCCCACATGGTGGTGGTGGACCAGGAATGGGACCAATTGCTGTAAGTAAAGAACTTGCTCCATTTATACCGGGTAATGCTGTAGTAAAAAATGCAGGAGGAGAAAAGGCTATCGCGGCTATCTCTGCAGCTCCCTGGGGTAGTGCAAGTATTCTTTCTATTTCTTATGCATATATCGCATTAATGGGTGGCGAAGGATTGACCTCTGCTACAAAAATGGCAATTCTAAATGCTAACTATATAAAAGAAAAACTCGTCGATCATTATCCTATCTTATTTACAGGAGAAAAAGGTCGCAATGCCCATGAGCTTATTATCGATTGTAGAGCATTTAAAGAAGAAGATATTACTGTAACCGATATTGCAAAAAGACTTATGGATTACGGATTTCATGCACCAACAGTATCATTTCCTGTTGCAGGAACTATTATGATAGAACCTACAGAAAGTGAAACTATAGAAGAACTTGATCGCTTTATTGATGCTATGATAAGTATAAGAAATGAAATAAAAGAAATAGCAAACGGAACTGCCTCTAGAGAGCAAAATGTATTAAAAAATGCTCCTCACACTATGGAGTTTATCGCTCGAGACAATTGGGATATGCCATATTCCAGAACCAAAGCAGCTTTTCCGCTACCTCATATAAAAGGCAATAAATTCTGGCCTAGTGTAGGTCGTGTAAATGATGCCCATGGAGATCGAAATTTAATGTGTAGTTGCCTACCTGTTTCGGTTTTTGAAGAAGATACAAAGAATACAGAAATAACTATAAATTAATATGGAAACAGAACTAATAAGTATAGCTCTCGAAGCTAAACACCAGGAATTGGGAGCAAAAATGGTCCCATTTGCAGGATATTTAATGCCACTTCAATACACCTCTGTAGTACAGGAACATAAAACTGTAAGAGAAGGTGTTGGCATATTTGATGTATCACATATGGGTGAATTTATCCTTAGAGGACCTAAAGCGTTAGATTTAATTCAGAAAATAAGTAGTAATGATGCCACTAAATTAAATATTGGGAGTGCTCAGTATTCTTGTATGCCTAATGATAAAGGTGGTGTTGTAGATGATCTTATTATCTATAAACTAGGTGATGAAGAATATCTTTTGGTAGTTAATGCCTCTAATATTGACAAGGACTGGAACTGGATAAAAAGTCATAATACAGACAATGTAGAAATGATTGATCGTTCTAATGAAATATCACTTTTTGCCGTACAAGGACCACTTGCAAGCCGGGTATTACAAAAACTCACAAAAGTAACACTTGCTGATATCCCATATTACACTTTTGTTATGGGTGAAATAGCAGGAATACAAGATGTAATCATTTCTGCTACAGGATATACAGGCGCAGGAGGTTTTGAGCTTTATGTTCCTAATTCTGGAGCAGAACAACTTTGGGATGCAATTCTCGAAATTGGAAAAGAAGATAACATTCAGCCTATCGGACTTGGAGCAAGAGATACATTACGATTAGAAATGGGATTCTGTTTGTATGGAAATGATATTGATGACACCACTTCTCCATTAGAAGCAGGATTAGGCTGGATTACAAAATTCACTAAACCATTTATTAATTCTGAAGCTTTACAAAAACAAAAAGCAGAGGGGGTCACTCGAAGATTAGTTGGTTTTGAAATGATAGAAAAAGGTATTCCTAGGGCTGGGTATACAATATATAATGAAAATGATGAGTGTATCGGAAAAGTAACTTCAGGAAGTCAATCACCTATATTAGAAAAAGGAATAGGACTTGGCTATGTAACTATTCCCTACGCTAAAGCAGATAGTACCATTTTTATCGAAATTCGAAATAAGCGCATCAAAGCAATAGTTAAAAAAACACCTTTCATAAAAAAATAAAACTATGAATATCCCAGAAGAATTAAAGTATAGTAAAGATCACGAATGGATCAGAATAGAGAACAATATTGCTCATATCGGTATTACAGATTTTGCGCAAAGTGAGTTAGGTGATATCGTCTATGTAGAACTCGAATCTTTGGATGAAGAACTTAATGAAGGAGAAGTAATGGGGTCTATTGAAGCAGTTAAAACCGTTTCTGATATTTTTATGCCAGTTTCGGGTACTGTTGTTGAAATTAATGAAGAGCTGGAGTCAAATCCAGAAATGGTAAATTCTGATCCCTATACTGATGGTTGGCTTGCTAAAATAGAAATCTCTAATCCAGATGAGATTAACGATCTATTAGATGCTAATGCATATAAAAAATTAATAGGAGCAGAATAACGGTTACTCATCAAAAAAATAAGATGATTTTATGTCAACATGCTTTTTAACGATAAATTTATAGTTATATCGAAAAATCCAGGAAAAGAATACATGCTATTTTTTCTAAAAAGCAACAGTTTGTTGTATCTTAGATATTCTTATATTTTTTAATTTAAAAAACTCACAACATGGCGATTATTAAAGTTATCGAAGTATTAGCAAATTCTGAAAAAAGCTGGGAAGATGCTACTAGAAATGCTGTAAAACAAGCTAGTAAATCTGTAAAAAACATTAGATCTGCTTATGTTGCAGATCAAAGTGTTGTGGTTAAAGACAATGATGTAACAGAATTCAGAGTAAACCTAAAAATCTCTTTTGAAGTAAAATAAAAAGTTTTATTACTTCTTTATAAAAAGCATCCTGATGTATTCGGGATGCTTTTTATATTTTTATACATTACTAAAATCGACTCTGGTGAAATATTTATGTATCATTACATTATCGCTATTATTCACAACGTGCACAAGTCAAAATAAACCACCTATGGAACAACACGCTTATACTAATGATCTTATTCATGAAACCAGTCCATATCTCCTACAACATGCTCACAATCCTGTAAATTGGAAACCCTGGGGAGAAGAAGCACTACAACAAGCTAAAAAAGAAAACAAGCTTATTATTGTAAGTATAGGATACGCAGCTTGCCATTGGTGCCATGTTATGGAGCATGAAAGCTTTGAAGACCCTAAGGTAGCAGAAATCATGAATGCTAATTATGTGAATATTAAAGTAGATCGTGAAGAACGCCCTGATATAGATCAGGTATATATGAGTGCAGTACAATTAATGACTGGTAGTGGTGGTTGGCCTCTTAATATGGTTGTATTGCCCGATGGAAGACCTGTTTGGGGAGGCACCTATTTTCCTAAAGGAAATTGGGTTGATGCCTTAAAACAAATTGCAAATTTATATGAAAAACAACCCGATAAGCTAATAGAATATGCCGAAAAACTAGAACAAGGAATTAAGGCTATTGATCTTATTGAAGTAAACACTAATGCCATTAATTTTGATAAAGAATTTGTCGCGGCTTCTGTAAAAGAATGGAGTTCTCATTTTGATCATCAAAAAGGAGGTACAAAACGAGTTCCTAAATTTATGATGCCCAATAATTATCATTTCCTTCTTCGATATGCTTATCAAACCAAAGACGAAACACTATTAAAATTTGTAAAAAACACTTTGATAAAAATATCATATGGTGGAGTGTATGATCATGTTGGAGGAGGATTTGCACGATACTCTACAGATGGAAAATGGCATGTTCCTCACTTCGAGAAAATGTTATATGATAACGCACAATTAGTAAGTCTGTATTCTGATGCTTTTTTAGTTACCAAAGATCCCTGGTTTAAAGATGTGGTTTATGAAACTTTAGATTTTGTAGCAAGAGAGCTTACTAATAAAGAGGGTGCTTTTTATTCGTCTTTAGATGCAGATAGCAAAACTTTGGACGGAGAACTAGAAGAAGGTGCTTTTTATGTATGGACCAAAGAAGAATTAAAAAAAATAGTACCTGATAATGACTACACCCTCTTTGCTAATTATTATAATATAAATTCATATGGTTTCTGGGAAAAAGGAAACTATGTTTTAATTAGAAAGGATGCTCATCAAAAGTTTTGTACTGAAAATAATATTGACAGTGAAGTCTTGATTAAAAAAATCTCTCAATGGAAACAAATTTTACTTCATGAGCGAGAAAAACGCTCTCGACCACGATTAGATGACAAAACCTTAACTTCCTGGAATGCATTAATGCTAAAAGGTTATCTGGATGCATATAGAGCATTTGGAGAGAAAAAGTTTTTGGATGCTGCCATAAAAAATGCAAATTTTATCAAAACCACTCAGTTAAAAAATGATACATCTTTATTTCATAACTATAAAAATGGTAAAAGTACCATTAATGGGTATTTAGAAGATTATGCACTAGTTATTGAAGCCTTTATAACCTTATATCAAAACACATTTGATCCAGAATGGTTAGAGATATCAGAACAACTTACACAATACACTTTAAACCACTTTTTTAATGAGAACAGGAATATATTCTATTTTACTTCTGATCAAGACCCAAAACTTATTACACGTACTATAGAATACAGTGATAATGTAATCCCTGCATCTAATTCGATAATGGCTAAGAATCTATTTCTACTATCTCATTATTTTGATCGCTCTAATTACAAAGAAATAAGTGAACAAATGCTACATAATATTAAACCGCAAATCAAGTCTTATGCATCAGGGTACTCTAATTGGTTAGATCTTATGCTCAATTTTTCTTTTAACTTTTATGAATTGGTTATTATAGGTACAGAGGCAAAAATTAAATTAAAAGAAGTAAGCCAAACTTATATTCCAAATAAACTAATAGCAGGAGGTACATCAGATTCTGATACTGCCTTATTAAAAAATAGATTTGTTAAAGACAAAACTTTGTTTTATTTATGTGTAAATAATTCATGTAAATATCCGGTTGAAGAATTTAAAGACATTTTACCTTTAGAATAAATACCCTTGAGGAAAACCTATAAGATATTCAACTAAAAACCTATATTGAATTTTAATTTAAACTGGCGTGGTTTTTGAGCCAGATTTATATAACATACTATTTCAACACTAATCCAAAATTCACTTATTATGAAAAAAATAGTCTTATTTTTTATAGTTTCGATGTTTGTATTTGCCGTTAATGCACAAATTGGAACTGCTCATGCAGAATATTTAACCCCTTTATTTCAAACGCACAATAATGTTAAAGTCTTTAAAAATCCAAATAATACCCAAACAACTAAAACAAAAGGCTCTCCATATGAAAATGAAAAGTTTGAATTAGGAGAAATAGTACATACAAATTCTAAACAAAAAATTCAAAAATTATTTTTGAGATATAATGTATATGACGATCAGATAGAAGTAAGCAAAACATTAGAAGCTTCTGAATTACATGGCCTTCTTAAGAGTGACCATATATATGCCCGTGTTAATAATAAAGAATATCATTATAAGAAGTACAAAGATTTAAACAATCAAACCAAAAAGGGATATTTAATCAAACTAAGAGACAATACCAAAATTAGTTTATACAAGTTGCTTGTAAAAAAATATACTAAAGCTAAAATTGCGAATACTTCATACCACAAAAATACTCCTGCAAAGTTTACAGATCAACATATCTATTATTTAGAAATAGGTGAAAAACTAGTCCCAGTTAATTCAAGTAAAAAGAAAACGGTAAGTATCTTTCCTGATCATCAAAAAGAAGTAAAAGATTTTATTGGTAAAGAAAATTTAAGTCTAAAAAAAGAAAAGGACCTGCTTAAACTAGTAAACTTCTATAGCACATTGTAGTACTTTTTTTAAGTAATGTAGCAAAAAACGCTTAATCATTTTTTATTTTAAGCTATCCAAAAAGTGTTAAAAAAGCGTTTTTTATAGGTTTTTTAAAACCGTTAAACCGTAATTAAATATTTTTATTGTAGTCTAAATCCTACAATTATTACGGTTTTGCCGTAAAACACCTATGTGAATTATTTGTTAAAAACGCAATTTTATTCCTAATAATTTAATGCTTCACATGTTTGAATTATGAAATTCGTAAAAATTTGATCAAAAAAGCATATTAATTGTATTTAAAATGTTATTTCTTTAAGTTTATCATACCTAAATCGAAAAACTATGAGA
This sequence comes from Aquimarina megaterium XH134, assembly GCF_000520975.1. GTDB lineage: Bacteria > Bacteroidota > Bacteroidia > Flavobacteriales > Flavobacteriaceae > Aquimarina > Aquimarina megaterium. The sequence continues at coordinate 14,570 of NZ_JACB01000049.1, read as the reverse complement.
AGAATATTACTTTTTTTATGCTTAACAGCATCGTCTGCATTACTTGCACAATTACCCCGAAATTTACTTACATCTACTACCAGAGTTTCTTTATATGATGATTATGATGGTAGTATTTATATGAAGAGTCGTTATAAAGAATCTAGTGTTATCGATGAGAAATCAGGAACTTTTGATGCTAAACTTAAGTATAACATTTATTCTGATGCCCTAGAATATAGCTCGCAATCCAAATTATACGAAGTGGTTAAAAGCCCAACTATTCATGCTCGAATCGATGGTGATTATTTCTATTACTGTGAATTCAAAAATCAACGAGGAAGCAATAGAGATGGCTATTATGTATTAGTAGAATTAACCGACAGGTATCGTATTTATAAAAAATTTACACTCAGAGTAAAAGATCCCGAAAAAACAGGTCCGATAATCAGTGGCCCTTCTGATCCAGGAACACTTAGAATGATTACCTCATATTACCTTGAAGAGTCTGGTGTTATCATGGAATTACCAATGAACAAAAAAGAAATGCTCGCAGCATTTAATGATAAAGAAAACGAATTAAAAGATTATTTAAAAAAGGAAAGAATTCGTTTGAGAAAAGAAGAAGATTTAATTCGACTTGTAGCTAGATACAATGCATTAAAAAGCTCTGATTCTAGCCCGTCACGAAGTCTTTTAAGTAATACGGGTCGAGGTAACTAACATCTTCAAAATCTTTTTTCAAAAATTTAGGATAACTTAACATTGCCATCTCATTTGCAGATGGCAATTTGTTTTCTATAAATACAGCATTAGTATCGTTACAAATAGCTGAAAATTTTTCTACACCATTTCCTATGAAATATACTTTTTTCTCCTGTAAATGTGCTCTAAAAGAAGTATCTGTAAGAATTTCTGCCTCTGTTTTTCTTATTTCTTTATACCTATTAGTAAAAACGGCAGAATATACTTCCATTCTTCGGGCATCTAGCATAGGAACAATATAGCTATCTTTTTCTTGTGATACCTGCAGTGCTAATGAGTGTAGAGTAGGCACAGCTATTAATGGGATATCTAATGCATAGCATAGCCCTTTTGCTGCAGATACACCTATTCTTAATCCTGTATATGAACCGGGACCTTTACTAACCGAAACCGCTGAAAGATCTTTTGGGGTTAACCCTGCTTCTTTAATAACTTGATCTATAAAATTATGTAACCGTTCTGCATGAGAATATGTGCTATCATAATCCTCTATTAATCCAATTACCTCTTTATCATTAGCTAAAGCTACAGAACAATTAGTTGTTGAAGTTTCTATACAAAGGATATAAGCCATCTATCAAAAATTTAGGCAAATATACTCTAATTAGTCAAAAAAAAATGATCTAATTAAACATGTCCATTACTAAATGTTTTATCGAAGTTTTAACCGATAGAATTTTGACGAGTACCTAAAAATACTACTGGTTTCTATTTGGTAGATTTTTTCTCTTTCTCGGTAGTTACTTTATCTCCTGTCTTAAGTATTTTGGTAACCACATTATAAGGCCCCGTTATAACCTCATCTCCTTGCTTCAACCCACTGGTTATTTCAATATTACTATCATCCTGAATACCTGTTTTTATCACTCTTAACTTGGCTGTTTCACCATTCTTAACAAATACACATTCGAATTTTTTATTGGTGTCTGATAATATCTCATCTTTAGAAGAGGGTTCTTTTACATCAGAAGTATCATTTTTAATTACTATAGAACTTATAGGAACGCCTATCACATCTTTTCTCTTATCTGTAATAATGTCGACAGTAGCAGTCATACCTGGTCTAAACGGAGAGTAGTTTTCGGGCTTACCTTCTAGTAAATCGGCATATGACTCCTCCAAAATTCTAACTTTCACTCTAAAATTAGTTACTTGATCTGCACTTACAGCATTTTCTGCAGAATTAGCAATTTCTGTAACTATTCCTTTAAATTGTTTCTTTAGGTAAGCATCTACTTCAACAATTGTAGAATCTGCAATTGAAACTTTAACGATATCATTTTCATTTACATCTACCTCTACTTCCATATTACTAAGATCGGCAACACGTACGATCTCTGTACCTGCCATTTGTTGGGTACCTACTACTCTTTCTCCCAATTCTACAGATAACTTAGAAATTGTACCTGTCATAGGAGCATAAATCGTAGTTCTGCTTAGGTTATCTTTGGCTTCATTAACAGTTGCCTGAGCACTTCTTACATTATAATATGCTGATTGCTTAGCTGCTTCTGCTCCTTCATATGCAGAGATTGCTCTATCCCACTCTGCTTTAGAAATCACTCCTTTATCAAATAATGCCTTATTACGATCATAGCTTAGTTTTGATTCTTTTAAACTAGCTTCGGCTTGTCGCAATCCAGCCCTTACATTTTCTAATGACGCCTGGGATCTATTTAATCCTGATTGAATAATATCGGGGTTTATACGAACCAAAAGATCTCCCTTTTGAACCTGTTGCCCTTCTTTGATTGGTAAGTCGATAATCTCTCCTGATACTTCTGAAGAAAGTTTAACCTCTACTTCGGGTTGTATTTTACCCGTAGCCGAAACAGTTTCTACAATATCAATTTTGTCTATTTTGGTAACCGATACTTCTTTAAAGTTTCCACTTTCACCAAACCATCCGGCTTTCTTACCATAAACAAGTAGTACAATTACAATGACAATTATACCTAAAATGAAGAGTAATTTTTTTTTATTCATGACCTACTTTAACGTTAATTCTATTCTATAAAATACAATCTTTTTCTATATAGCAGTCAAAAAAACCGAATGCTACTATTCTATAATTTTATATCAGCGATCTTTATTCCGAAATACAGTTCTAACACTTTTAATTTAAAAATGAAATCAAACTTATTTTGTACTTCCTGGCTCTGTGCATTTTCTAATCTAAATTTTGATTGGCTAAAATCAAACGCGTTAGTTAGTCCTACATCATAACGATCTTTTGCATATTCATACGCTCTTTCTTGAGCTTTTACAGAAACTTGAGCAGCTTCATATGCCTCTGCAGCTCCTCTTGCATCTAGATATGCCTGGTATACATTACTATCCAAATCTAATTCTGCTTGCTCTAATTGAAATTCTGTACGCTTTACATTAACCTTATTTCTTTTTACAGCATTCCTTGCAGAAAACCCATTAAAAATTGGTACCTGAAGAGATAACCCATAAGAAATACCATCATTGGTATATAACTGATCGATAAATGGTGCAGCATCCTGTTCTACAAGAAGTAGATTAGGAGTTTGAGTAATAACATTCTGCCCTGTTGCTTCTACAACACCGATACTCTGAGTTAAGACAGGATTATTCGCATCCAAAACACGTGCAAAAGACTTAGCTCCTGATTCTCTTGTATTATAATTAAAAGAACCGCTTAATGTAGGATAATATGCTCCTCTTGCAATTTCAAGATCTTTTTCTGCTATAAGTTTATTCTGCTCTGCGATCTGTACTTCATATCTTGATTCTCTAGCTTGTGCAATTACTTGATCAATAGGTTTTTCTAACATTTCTGATCCTGGAACTAAATACTCTTGTTCTGCAATGTCAAAATCTTCATAATTTTTAATCAGTAATCGCTGTGCTAATCCAATTAATGCAATCTGTACTGCATTTTCTGCCTGTACAATTCTTGTTAATTCATCTGCAGAAGTTGCTTCAATTTCGAGAAGATCTCCTTGAGGTAATACTCCTGCTTCTACCAGATCTTTAGTACGTTGTAATTGTTCTAATGTGATCTCGTGTTGTTTCTCTACCACTTTTAAAGATTCCTTGTTTAAAAGTACTTGCAGATAACTATTTGCGACAAACAATGCAATATCATCTTTAGACTTACCTAGATTATATTGACTAAGTAGCTTATTAAGTTTAGCTCTTTGAAATCTTTTTATATTTCTTAAACCACTAAATATAGTTACTCCTGCACTAACACCATAATTAGAACTTCTAAATGTCTGTGTTTTATTTTCGTTGGTAATAGGGTCTGTAGATAAACCAGAACTCCAAAAATTAGAAGCTGATGCATTTAATGATGGTAGAAAATTTCCTATGGCATCAATCCTATCAATTTCTGTTGCCTCTACATCTAATGCCGATTGTTTTATTGCAATATTATTTTCTAAAGCATATTCTACACACTCGCGTAATGTCCATTTCTTTTCTTGTGCCTGAGTTTCTAGCACTCCAAAGAAAGCAATACATAAAATTAAAATTCTAATTCTCATAAGTTTAAAATCTATAGTGTCCTTTTGTGATGAGAACTTGCCTAAATCTTTTACTATTATTTTCATACTATGGTATAGGTATATATTTGATTGATGTTGTTACAGATTATTTAAAAAATATTTTTAATTATCTAACCACTATCAAAAATATTGTTTTAAAACATGCTGGCTTTAACCTTTTTCATCTTCTTTTTTAATGGGCTCTGTTTTATTCCAAACTTTAATATCATCTTCTTCTGTAATTCCTGATAGAATTTCAACATTAATACCATCAGAAATACCAATTTCAACATCTTTTCTTTCAAACTTTTGATCTCCTGTTCGTACTTCTACATAAGGATCTTCTGTTTCTTTATCAAATTGTAAAAGTGCTTCTTTTACAGCAAGAATATCATTCTTTGTTTCTAAAACAATTGAAGCATTTGCACTATATCCTGCTCTTATAAAATATGATTTATCAAGAAAAACTTCACCTTCAATTTTAAACTGAACTGCACCTTGTTCTTCATCTCCTTTTGGCGCAATAAATTTTAGTTTTGCATCAAATTCTTTATCTCGTATAGCTCCAAGGCTAACTTTTAAAGGCATATCAATTTTTAGTTTATTTACCTCCGCTTCATCTACTTTCCCTTCAAAAATCATTTTGTTCAAATCTGCAATTGTAGCAATTGTGGTTCCATCGTTAAAGTTATTACTTTCGATCACCTGATCTCCTTCTTTAACAGGAATTTCGAGAATCGTTCCTGATACGGTTGCTCGTATATTAGTATTAGCTGTAGAAGAACCTCCTGCAGAACCTAAACGTATGATTTGAAGATCACTTTGTGCATTCGAAAGATCTTGTCTTGCCTGATTATATCTTAGGTCTATATTATTAAAATCCTGGCTAGAGATTACTCCTTTATCAAAAAGTGCTTTATTTCTATCATATTCTACCTTAGAGTTATTTAAAACAATTTGTGCATTTTTAACACGTCCTCTTGCACTGTTTAAGGATTGTTCATTAGGTACTACTTTTACTTTAGCGATTAAATCTCCTGTTTTTATTGCCGCTCCTTCTTCAACATAAATCTTTTCTATAATTCCTGAAATCTGAGGTTTGATTGCTACTTCATCCTCTGGAACTACTTTTCCTGTAGCTACTGTTTTTTCTTCAATAGAGGTTTTAAACGCTTTTTCTGTAGTAAATACAATCGGGGATTTACTGTTAGAATCTATAAGGTACTTACCTGAAAACCCTAGTAAGGCCACAAAAATTACAACTAATAAAATTTTAAAAAACTTTTTCATTTGGATTGATGATTATTCTGGTTATTTATTTTATTCTTCTCTTAATGCTTCAATTGGTTTTATGCTTACGGCTTTTTGCGCTGGGATAAGTCCTATTATTGTTCCTAATAAGACTATTGACAATAATGCTCCTGTTACCGCAAAGAAATCGACTGTAGGATTTAAAATGGGCACATCGTCATTATTACCAATTGCGGTATTGATACCCCAAAGTAACAGCGTGCCAAAAATAAAACCTAATAATCCTGCCAAAAAGGTAAGCAATACAGATTCTAGCATGATTTGCCCTCTTACTTCTGCTGGTGTTGCTCCCAATGCTCTACGCACTCCAATCTCTCTGGTACGTTCTTTAACAGTAATTAAAAGAACATTACCTATTGCTATCACTCCTGCAATAAGGGTAGCTATTCCTACGATATAAGTAATCAAACGCATACCAGCTAGAAATCCATTAATTTTTGCTACTTCTTCACCTAGATTAAAACTTCCAAACGCCTGCGTATCATCTGGGTGCACATTATGTATTCTTTTAAGTGTAGTTTTTATCGTAGCTTCTGTATTTACAATATTCTTATCTGGTTTGGCTGTGATCACCATCCAGGATATATTTTCACCCTGGTTAAAAATGGTTTGAAACGTTGTGAATGGCAGAAAAATAGAATCATCTCCTTCGAATCCAGATTGAGTAGGCTTATATACTCCTATTACTTTGAAATAAATTCCATTTATTCTCACAAAATCTCCTATTGCTTCTTCATCTTTATCATAGAATTGCTTATAAATATCTTCACCAATAACACAGACTTTACGTTCATATTTTATATCTTCTTCATTAATAAATCTTCCTCCTTTAAATATCTTTTTCTTTGATACTTTGTCGATCGTTGGATAATCACCAAATACTTTAAATGCACCCGACTTAGAGCCTTTTACAAATTGCCCTGGTGGAGTTCCCCATTGACCAGTAACATTACGAGGAGCGATATATTCAATATCATCAACCTGAGATTCTAATGTTTCGACATCATTCAATGTAAGTTGCATTCGTCTTCCCCTCTTAAAACCTTCGTTAGGTATACTGGTTTGTTGCCCCCAAACAAACATCGTGTTAGTTGCAAAATCATTAAATTGACTTCTAAAACTATTATCTAGCCCCTTAGCCATTCCCAAAAGAAACACAAATAAAAACACTCCCCAGGTTACCCCGATAACTGTAATTATAGTTCTTACTTTATTCTTACGAATAGCTCCATAAATTTCTTGCCAGGTATCTCTTTCAAATATAAATTTCATACCAATCGATTTTTAGTTATTCATCTCTCAATGCAATTATAGGCTTTATTTTTGCTGCTCTTCTTGCCGGAATATATCCTGCTAAAAGTCCAAAAAATATCAATACCATTGTGGCAGTCATAATAATACCTGTATCAACCTTAGGATTAAGAATAAAGAACTTCTCTAGATTATTACCTATAAGTTTTAACGCAAGAATCCCTAAAATCAAACCGAGATATCCTGCGACAGATGTTATTAGAACTGATTCTTGAAGCACCATAGCTATGATTGATCTTGGTGATGCTCCCAATGCTTTTCTAATTCCTAATTCTTTGGTGCGTTCTTTAACACTAAACGTCATGATATTACCTATACCAATAACTCCAGAGATTAAGGTTCCTATACCTACAACAAATATGATCATATAAATACCGCCAAGAATTACCATGGTCTCTTTAATATCTTCTGCAAAACTTCGTACCCTGATTGCACTTTGGTCATCTGGTGCTACTTTAAATTTTTCTTTAAAATCTTCTTCTATTTTTTTAGAAAATGCAATAGCCTGCTCGGTACTCATTGCCATATTATAAGATAAGTTTATCTGATTAATATGATCATTATTTCCATAAAGCAACTGAACGGTTTTATATGGCATATAGATTATTCGCTCTTCATTATCACCACCACTATCCTGAAAAACTCCAATTATTTTATAAGCAATCCCATCTACATTTAGCATTTTACCTAAGGCCTTTTCATTTTTAAAAAGATCTTTCTCTACTAATCTTCCAATAACAATATTCTTGGTACGCTCGTTAATATCTGATTCATTAAGATATCTCCCATTCATCATTATGGTTTTCTCAAGATATTGATGATCGGGATGTACAGCTCTTATGCTATAGCTACCAGATTCTTTCTTATATTTTGCAGAACCATTTCTATATATTCTTGGGGTAGCGAACTCAACTTTGCCTATATAATTGCTTTTTATAAATTCGAAATCTTCATTTTTAAACTGAATTCTTCTATTCTCCTGAAAGCCTTTGTATGCTTTTGATGTGTTTCCGCCACGAATGAATATAATATTTTGAGCGTCATCCACAAAACTGCTTAAAAAGCTATTGAGAAGGCCATTACCCAGTCCTAATAGAATTGTAAAGATCAGGATTCCTAAAGCTACAGTAAATCCCGAAAGAAATGTACGCAGCTTATTTTTTCCTATAGCTTCAAATATTTCACCCCATCTATCTCTATCAAACATATTGAGATGCTCTAACTTGTTCTACTTCTTTATCTTCTACAATAACACCATCTTTAAGGTGCACTATACGTTTACACATATCAGCAATATCTGGTTCATGAGTTACTACTAATATGGTTTTACCTTCATCATTAATACTTTGGATGATATCCATTACTTCATAAGAAGTTTTACTATCTAAAGCTCCCGTGGGTTCATCGGCCAGTAATACTTTAGGATCTGCAGCTAATGCTCTGGCAATTGCCACACGTTGTTTTTGTCCTCCAGAAAGCTCACTTGGTAAGTGTGTCGCCCATTCTGCCAATCCAACTTTGCCAAGATATTCCATTGCTTTATCAATTCTTTCTTTTCGTTTTTTACGTTGATAATATAATGGAAGGGCAACATTTTCTAGAGCTGTCTTGTAATTAATCAAATTAAAAGATTGAAAAACAAATCCTAAAAATTTGTTGCGATACTGCGCTGCTTTGGTTTCGTTTAACCCTTTGATAGGAACTTCATCTAGAAAATAACTTCCGCTATCTGCTTCATCCAGCATTCCTAAGATGTTTAACAATGTAGATTTTCCAGAACCCGAAGATCCCATTATAGCGACCAACTCGCCTTCTTTTACACTAAAATCTATTCCTTTAAGTACATGAAGCGAATTGCTTCCCATTTGGTAAGATTTATGTAAGTCTTTTATTTCAATCATAATACTGGATTAAGATTTGTAAGGCAAAATACCTTGATAAAACTGAGACCCACTAGCCTAAAAATACCGTACAGTATTTAGATCAATCTTACAGTTTTCCCCTGAAGATTTATTGATTGGTTAGCATCGTCTTGTTACATAAGACTAACTACATGGTATTTTTGTTACATCTTTTCTTGTTAGGAAAATGTTAAAAAATTAAGAACTCTTTAATTAAGGTTTTTTGTAGTTGCCGATTTTCTTTTATTTCTATATATAATATACCCTACAACCCCTATTAAAACATATGGTATAATCATTAGATACACAATCCCATTATTGATTCCTTTTGCTGCCTCCTGTCCTTCTTCATTCTCTAGAACTGCTCTACACATTGCGCATTGCGCTTCTACCGAGATAGTAAATACCAAAAAAAGAATTAATATGTAAAAGGTTTTTATTCGCATATATTCAAACTAAACATAATATGGTGATATCATAAAATATACAATCACTCCTGTAACAGCCACATATAACCAAATCGGAAATGTAATTCTCGCAATTTTTTTATGCTTATCAAATCGTTTTGCCAGTGCTTTTACATAAGTAATCAATACAAAAGGAATAACTACAACTGAGAGGATTATATGAGTAATCAAAATAAAATAATATATGTATCGTATCATTCCTTCTCCTCCAAATTGGGTAGAATCACTAGTCATATGATATGCGATATACATAAGTAAAAACAATACCGAACATAAAATAGCTGTTTTCATGAGCTTCTCATGCAATGCAATATTCTTATTTTTTATTGCCCATAAAGCAGCTACTAAAATCACAGCGGTTAAACCATTAATTGTTGCATATATTGGTGGCAAAAAAGTAAGAGGTTGTACATCAAACCCAAGCTTTCTAAGATTAACTCCAAACAATGCTGCCACTGCAAGAGGGATAAGAATCGATAAAATTACAATCCATTTATTGTATTTTTTTTCTACATCTGATTGGCTGTTGTTACTCATTCTTATCTAATAGTTTCTTTATATCTTCTAGTAAAATTGTTATTTGCTCTTCTTCCCCGTTTTCATCTACTTTTTCCTTCACACCAATTGTTCCTCTATAATAAATAATTGGATTACCCGACGCATCATATCTCGATCTTATATATCCTTCCTGATCAATTAAAGCAAAGTAGCCATTATGTTCGAATCCACCTGGCACATCGGGGTTCTCTGCAGCATAAATATTAAATCCAGCATTGGCCAGTTCATAGATATCTTCTCTATCACCAGTTAAAAAATGCCAATCTGGATCTGTAACCTTATAATTCTCTGCATATTTCTTAAGTCTTTTTGGTGTATCAAACTTAGGGTTGATCGTAAAAGAAGCTACTCCAAAATTTTCATAATCTTTTAACTTATCTTGCAGATATACTAAGTTTTTATTCATCTTAGGACAAATGGTTGGGCAGCTGGTAAAGAAAAACTCTGCTATATATACTTTACCTTTATAGTCATGATTCGTAATTAGGATACTATCCTGATCTAAGAATGCAAACTCAGGAACTTTTTTTGGTGTCCCATTAAGTTTTATATAACTAAGTTTTTCATTAGCAACAGGGTTACTGGCACTCATCCTATCATTTTTAACAATCGAAGTGCTTTTAATTCTATTTACAATCTTTGGAATAAAAATGATTCCAAAAATCAATATGATAAACGATATCCCGATATATGAATTTTTTTTCATGTGCTTGCTCTTTATTTCTCTTTACGATCTGCTTTATATTTTTTTAAAGCCAAACGATATTCTGCTAGAATCACTTTTACATCATCACTCATAACATTTGACAAATCAGCAACAGAGCTTGCATCATAGCCATATACTTTTGATTCGTTTTCTTTTATACTACCATCCCTACCTCTTAGTCCTCTATTTTTGTCGACTATATACACATACTGCGTAGCTAAATTATCATCTAATTGATGTGGCGTCTTTAAACTCTTAAATAGGGTCTTTATGCTTTCTGGTGTACCAAAAACAAAGTTCCACTCAGAAACATCGGTAATATTATCTAATTCTTCTAACAGTTCTTTTGCCGGATTCTCACTACCATAAGGCAAAACCATTACAAATTGAAAATCCCGAAACCCATAGTTTTTTTTATAAATCTTTTGATTTAAATTGAAGGCATTCCCCTGTTTATTATGAATATCTTTACCTAAGAAACCAAGTACAGTAATCTTATTAGAAAAACTAACTTCTTTTTCGGTTAATGGTTCAAAATTTTTAAGGTCTCCTATAGATTCATTAAGTACAGGAAGTTTGGCAAAATTATGTACTCCAGAAGCAAAAAATAAATAAGCCACTAAGGGTAATACAAATAAGACTCCTAAGACAAGAAATTTTTTCATTTGATAAGTAGTTTTATTTTCTACTTAGATATTTATAAAATCGATATCCAATACCATTCATTCTTCTAATTTACCGTAATACAATTTTCTTTTCCAAAAAAAATCAAACAGCAGAATGGTATAAAGTTCTGAAATAAGTTCAGAATAATTGTGCAAAAATAAAAAAAGACGGCTTAACAAACCGTCTTTTTACAATGCTTTTAACTTATACATTTATAGGATTAAAAATCCCAAGCTACATATCCATTTCTAAAGACCTCGTATATATAATCTCCTTCGGTAAGCAATATAAATACCAAGTAGCATATTAAGAAAACTCCGGTCCAAACTACCGATCTTCTTAAGCCTTTGGTTTCACCTTCCATATGCATAAACGACCATGTAATATAATATGCTTTATAAATTGTAAGAATAATAAAAATCCAGTTTAATAGTTTCATACTAATTAAAGTAGTTTCTACTAAAAATGCTGGTTTTATAATCCCAAGTATTACTTCTACTATTGTAACCACAGATAATAGAATAAATACTTTCCAGATTCTTCCTATATTCGATTCGTGATGTGCTGTATCGTGTGCCATGCTATATAACTACTAAATTTTTATTAAACCAGGTAAAAGAATGTAAATACAAATACCCATACCAAATCTACAAAGTGCCAGTATAAACCAACCTTTTCTACCATTTCATAATTCTTTCTTCTCTCATAAGTTCCCAGAATTACATTGATAAAGATGATGATATTAATCACTACTCCAGAAAATACGTGAAAACCGTGAAAACCAGTAATAAAGAAAAAGAAGTTGGCAAATAACGGAGTACCATACTCATTATGCACAAGATTTGCTCCTTCTACTATACCAATAGCATCTGCCTGCATTCTTTTTAAGGATTCTGTCCTTGATAAAATTGTTTTCTGTCCTTTTTCGGTTAAGGTCTGAGTTCTTATTAAAAGATCTTTTCTTTTCTCAAAACCTTTTCTTATTTCTTCAATAGTATAGGTAGGAAGAGCTGCTTCTTTTTTGAACCAGATTCCATTTTTTCGCTCATGTTGGGCCCTATCTTTATGTGTATTGACAACTGCAATATCTTTTAGACCTACTCTATGTCCTTCTCCATCTACAAATTGTAAAATTTGTCCTCCTTTGGTTTCTACCGCACCATATTCTCCTTTGATAAAGTTTTTCCACTCCCAGGCTTGTGACCCTACGAAGATTGCTCCACCAATTATAGTTAAGAACATATAAAAAATCACCTTTTTCTTTTTCATATGGTGTCCAGCATCTACGGCTAACACCATAGTTACTGAAGAAAAAATCAGAATAAAAGTCATCAAAGCTACATAATACATGGGAGCATCTACTCCATGCAAGAACGGGAAGTGATTAAATACTTCATCAGCTATAGGCCATGAATCTATAAACTTAAATCTTGAAAAACCATAAGAGGCTAAAAAACCAGAGAATGTAAGCGCATCTGAAAGGATAAAAAACCACATCATCATCTTACCATAACTTACCTTGAGTGGCTTATTGCCACCTCCCCAGATTTTATCTTCAGTACCTGTTTTAGTAACAGCTGTTTCCATATAAAGAATTTGGTATTGTTAAATTTTCCACAAAAATAATCAATTTTATCATTTCACCTGCTCAAATTTATTTTTTAATTGTCACAGATGCTTTTCTTTAAAACAATCTCTTTTATAGTATTAAATCAATGATCTAAGATCATTTCACGAAATACAAAAACAAAAAGAGATAAACCCACAGAAAATCAACAAAATGCCAGTACATAGCACCTAATTCTAAACCAAGAGTTTGACCTGTTTTATATTTTTGTTTAAAATGATTATAAATTACAACTAAAAGCACTAATATCCCTCCGATGATATGTGCCAGATGTGTTACTACAATTATAAACATAAATGTAGTAACGATATTAGATGTCGGACCTGTAAAATGATATCCTTGTCTAATAATATCGCTAAACCCTTCAAATTGCAAGAATATAAATATAATTCCTAATGCAAGTGTAGAGAGCAATAATAATGTAGCTAAGCTTCTATTATTATTCTCGATTGCTTTTTTCACAAAGTAGAATGTAACACTACTTGCTACTATTATTAATATACTATATATAAATGCATTTGGAAAAACAAGATCTATTCCCCAGTCTTTTCTACTTTTACTCACAACATAGGCACTAGTAAGTCCTGCAAATACCATAGCCATACTAATCATAGCAAACCACATCATGGTTTTTTTAGACCTATTAACTTTTTCTTGTGTTGTCCCTTGTGTTAAATCCATATTCTAACAAATTTATCTACTACATAAACGATTTGTAATAATGTTATATACAAAACACTCATTAGCATTAATTGTTTTGCTGTTTTAGCATCTCTAACCTTATATAATCGAATTGCAGATCTAATCAAAATTATTCCTAACAGTAGAATAATTATCCCTGATACCGGAGTAAGATAAAGTTTACCAGTAACTCCAAAAACAGGTATTAAAGAGGTTACCACGGTCCATACTGTATAAATGATGACTTGTACTGCTGTGCCTTGATCTCTTTTACCCGTTGGAAGCATAAAAAATCCTCCTTTTTTATAGTCATCAAACAAAAACCATCCGATTGCCCAAAAATGAGGGAATTGCCAAAAGAATTGAACCATAAATAATGTTCCTGGCTCTATCCCAAAATTATTCGTCGCCGCTACCCAGCCTAACATAAAGGGGATAGCACCGGGAATAGCACCAACAAAAACAGATAATGGTGTTTTTGTTTTTAAAGGTGTATATAAACTTACATATATAAATATAGATATCGCTCCAAACATTGCTGTCTGAGGGTTAATCGTATACAACACAGAAATCCCTGCAATTGTAAAAAGTGTAGCAATTGCAAAAGCTGTATTAACAGACATTCTTCCTGATGGAATCGGTCTATTCTTAGTACGATCCATCAACTTATCTAAATCTCTTTCTATAATCTGATTATACGCATTTGAGGCTCCTACCATAAAATAACCTCCTACTGCTAAAAGAATCAAGGTACTCCATGAAACTGTTTCTACTCCTAATAAATATCCTGCAACAGACGAAAAAACCACACTTAATGCAAGACGCATTTTTGTAATTTCCTTAAAATCCTGAACAACAGAGATTTTTATTGTATCCGTTTGGGTCACGCTCAAATCTTGCACGTTTTCTAAATAGCTTTTTTAAAAGTGGTGCAAAGATATATCTTAAAAGCATTTTAGACAACTTATACTTCACCTTTTAACAACTGTCTAATTAAGAGAGTAAAACAATAAAATGACTATATCGATATTGTATTTATCATATTTTCATAAAAAGCTTGGCAATATTAAGTTAAAACCCATC